>JBMDXP010000097.1:0-38640 GCA_048819475.1 Algoriphagus sp. | reverse complement strand
GAGTACTGGAATTTTCGGAAAAATCCGTAGCCACTTCATTCACAATCCTATCCAACTCAACAGTCCTGAAAATATTCTCGGTGTATTTTACTCGGGTATACTCCAGTAGATCCAGTAGCAATGTCTGCATCCTACCCGCAGAGCTATTCATCCGCTTGATGGAGTCCTGGACACTGGTAGGGAGCTCTTCCTCATCCAGAAGGTAGGATGAAAGCAACTGGATCTTTCTTAGAGGCTCCTGCAGGTCATGTGAACTGATCCAGTTGATGTTTTCCAGTTCGGCATTGGCTTCTTTCAGCAGTTCACTCAGTTTCCTGTATTTTTTCTCCTCTTCGCTGATTTTTATGAGATTGATCTGTCGCTGCAGGCCATGTGTATAAGCCGCAGCAGTATCCAACTCTGGCTGAAGCCAAGGTTTACTCCTGCAGTCCACGATTTCCTTCCATAGCTGAAATGAGTTCCGGGGAGAGAGTCCCTTCGCATCTTTGATAATTGATTTATTGGGATCTCCGGCCCAATTCACTTCTGTTTTCGTCTCAGGCCTGTACCAGATGATACAATTATCACTGTCCATATCCAGGGAATGATAGATTAATCCTGCCGTCTTTTCACACAGTCCTCTGTATTCGGGTAATAGGTCTATCAGTTTGTCTGTGTTGAAACTTTCATTCTCACTGTAGTCAGCGAAAAATTTGGAAAGGAAACGGATCTGCTCCTCACAAGGAACCTGGCCTTGACAGAATACCTCTCCTTCAAAAAGAATCGAGACCCCAGCGGCATTGCAAAGGGCAAGAAGCTCAGGTTTATCCAGAAGCTCTTCAAATGACGCTTCTGATAAATCAAAAGCATCAATTTTATCAAAGGCTGCATTGACTTTTCTGGAAATTTCATATTCTTCATTGGATTGCCTCAGGTCTATCTGTGAGGTAATAAAATGTCCCTGAAGCTGGGCTGCCAAGCGGATTTCAGGCGTAAGATTTTTAGGTGAATAGTGATGGCAGGCTATCAGTCCCCAAAGTTTTTTCTGATAGATCAGTGAAATGGTGAGCGTAGCGCCTACCCCCATGTTTTGAAGGTATTGCACGTGTATCGGCGACGTGCTTCTCAAGATAGAAAGACTCAGGTCAAGGTTTTTATCTTCCCTGTCATCCACTGTAAAAACAGGAACAGGAGTATAATCTATATCCACGATAAGCCTTAACAAATTCTTCATGTAAAGCTCCCTAGCTTGGGGAGGAATATCGGTGTGTGGATAATGCAATCCAAGAAACGGCTCCAAATCATCCCTGCAACTTTCCGCAAATACCTCTCCGTTGTAGTTACTGTCAAAACGGTAAATCATCACTCTGTCATAACCGGTCACTTCACGCGTACCCTTTGCCACCAAGCTGCAGAGATCCTGAAGACTATGTGTCGAATGCATGTAGGAGAGAAACTGGGAAGTGTGGTCATACACCTCGTTGGCCTTTTTTTCCCAAGTGACCACCGGCTCAGCTTCTATAATATACACGTCTCCGCTTTTATGTACAGTACACTGAAAGTCCCGTTCCAAAAGGGTTATTCTCAAGAGCAATGAGGAGAGCATTCTGTTTTCTTCCACATATTCCCCCAATGCAACTGTGGCCTCCCTCCCAAATGCCACCTCAAAGGATCTTCCCAGCAAAGAAGTATGGGCTATTCCGATATAGTCCGGTGTATTGGCACTGCAATAGTCAATAACAAATGAAGCAGCTTTCAGTCCCAGCAGAAAACCATGAGGCTGAATACTTCCTGGAACATGGATTGGCTCCTGCTCACAGTTGGTAAGATTGACGAGTTGGCGGTTTACAATATCTTTTAACCTCATAGAAACCTAACTTTCAGAGTTTGCAACAAAATGCCTTTTTATAACGCCAAAAGCATGGTTTGCTCCAGCGATTATTTCTTCACTGTCCTTGTTTTTCTTTTCATGGTCAGCCAGCACTTTCATAAACTCTTTCCAGTATCTGCCCGTGTGCTCACCATATCCTGCAAAATAAGACGCCCCTCCTTCAGCATCCAATCCCAGGCTTTTTTGTATGCTTTTATAAATTACCCTTCCGCCCAGCGTGGATCCTTCCACCACGTACATGATTCCCATCGCAAACCCGGATGAACTATCCGCACTGAGTAAATCAGGAACTTTGCGCTTCGGATTTGTTTTACTGTAACCCAAAGCTTCAAAATCAATTAACAGCAGCTGTTCTTTTTTCCGATCCCCAAGTTGATCGATCTCATCCCATAACAAAGGAAAAACCGATGTCTCCACCTGGCTGATAATGTCATGCATAAGATCAAGATAAAGCAGGTAACCAGAACGTGTCAACGTAGGCTGAAGAAGGGATTCTGAGAGCGCAAGCCGCTCCAAATCCCTGTGTGCAATCGATGTGGCTTCTTTCAGGCTTTCGGGAAATAAAGTACATGATGCTGGGGCACTCATCCGCTCGCCTGTCAATTGGTATATAAAAAATTGGTTTTGTCCGGTATGAAATTCCCCCAGTTTATCTTCAGAGTATCTTCTATAGATTTCTTCAGCTGTTTAAACCCCTCTGATTTAGGCACATAGTAGGTGGCTCCCAGCTCGAAGGTCTTATGGATAATGGATTTGTCTTTCGTGGTGGAAAACATTATGATCGGCAACTGTCCATGTTTTCCTGATTCCCTTACCTTCTCCAATACCTCCAAACCATTCATCCCCGGCATGTTGATATCCAGGAAAAGCAGGAATGGATTTGGTGGCGGATTATCAAGCGCATACAGGAGTTGATCACCATCTTTATGTGTGATAACCACATAATCTTCGCTTATCATCTGAACAATCTTCTTGAAGAATTCCAGATCATCAAGGTCATCATCTGTATAAAATATTGTTAATTTATCGGTCATGAAGAGTTATCTTAATGCTACGTTTGGGTTATTCGGCAATGCACAAATATATCGAAAAAAGTTTCGGAGAATTATATTTTTTATTTCCAGTATTCCGATAGAAACATAGCCTATAGACCACCTAAACACTAAAAACTGTGAGATAGTTCTCATGCCTATCGCTTCCCGATCGATGGAGCATTCTATTAGTCTGAGAAAACCACTCTTTTTAGCCGATAGAACCATTGAACCCGATATGGAATGAGAATCCCTATTATGAACTAAAACACTTTAAAAGCAACCGCTCGCCTAAGCCCCTGATACATAATCAGGAAAACCAAAGCTTTATTTTTAAAGAGCTCCTGTAAGAGTCCGCTTGTCCTACACTACTACCTACTATTTGTCAAACTTCCTGTCCAAAGGTGAGTAGGTTATGATCAGGATCAAGCATCGAAAACTCCTTCTGGCCCCAAGGCTTTACCTGCAAATGTCCGGCAGGGTGAATGGCTAGTTTCCTGTCCAGCATGGACTGATATAAAAGATCAATAGCATCTGTCCGGATATACACCTGCCCGTAGTTTTCTCTGGGATCAAGTTCCTTGAACTCAAAAAAATGGAGCTGTACACTGTCTTTCTGAACCATCAGGTACCCCTCATAAGCGGTATGTCCAAATTCTTTGAACCCCAATTTCTCCACATAGAAATTCCGTGTAACGGCCTTATCACGCATCGGTAATTTAGGATTGATTTCCTTGAGCATTTTAGTCCTGGTTTAGTATTGGATAATTGGATCATACTTGAGCTTACATCAGCAGGTATACTCAAATAGTTGGGCTTACTTGATCAAAATATGAATTGGTTCACCGTCTGATATACCGCTTACATTTCCTCCATTATACCGGATAGTATAGCTACCCGTACTTTCCATAGCATAGCCTTTTCTTAAGTCTATCGTGACCACATCCTTTCCACCTGGTGCTACCTTACGGTAACTTTCAGGGACGGGCGGCATCACACGTTTAGCCATCGCCCCCAGATAAGGCTCTTCCTGGTCCAGACTGTCAGTGATCGTAAAGATATTATTCAGAAATCCTTCAAAAGGAGTATGGTACTGTGTAAACTGCAGGGTATCAGAGGAAGTGTTATGCACAGTGAATGATAAAATCAGGCTATCACTCAACCCATACTCCGCATCCATGTCCAGTATAGCAACCAAGGAAATGCCATCACCCGAAGTACTGACCAGAGATTCAGACCTATGTCCACTCTGTTGGCAACTTGTGGCCCCGAAGGCCAAGCAGGTCGCCATAACTAACACATTTAGCTTTTTGATCATCGCTGGCTGTTTTATTTATACTAAAGCAAAACACAAGCCATAGCTGCTTTAGCTACTAGTGGAAAAGGATATTGACTCATCCGTAACCCCATTCTACAGGGGAATGTAAGCCACTGAATCCATGGATTGTAATCAGACTCGGACAAAAAAAAGCGTAGCCCTGATCCGGCTACGCTTACTCTTTTCGTTTCAAACTTTACTTGAACAGCAATGGTGCAAACTGGGAAAGGTAAATCCTCCAGTTCTTCCAAATATGTCCTCCATCAGATTCTACGTACTCATAATCCATGCCCATATTATCCAGCTTTGCCCTATACTCCGTATTGGCATCATACAGAAAATCTGTCTTGCCGATGGCTATCCAATACAACTTGAAGCCATTATCCATTTGCTTTTTCAAGGTGCCATCTATGTCATTGTAGACTTTATTGGTGGCATCTTCACTGGGCATGATAGCGGCAGAGAATAGGCCGATATAATCAAAAGTATCAGGGTAATACCTGGAAATATGCATAGTATGGAAGCCTCCCATGGACAACCCTGCTATAGCCCGGTGTGCTTTGTCTGCCTGGACGCGGTAATTGGTTTCCACAAATTTCAGAACGTCCATGAAGTTTTCCTCATATGTACCATCCATGGTTCCAGGTATCATAAACTCCGGCTTGTAGAAACCATCCCTGCCTTCGCCCGGTGCTGCATCCTGGATTACATTGCCGTTCGGCATCACCACCAGCATAGGCTTAGCTTTACCCTGTGCTATCAAATTATCCATAATCTGAGCCGTACGGCCCAGTGCAATCCATGCCTCCTCATCCCCGCCTGCTCCGTGTAACAAGTAAAGCACCGGATATTTCTCCGAAGACTGCTCATAACCAGGAGGTGTGTAGATAGTAACCCTACGGTGCATTCCAAGACCGGGAGAATCATACCAACGACGGGCTACCGTACCATGTGGGATGTCGTTCACACGGTACAAATCTGCCTGGCCGTCCCCTATCAGGAATATGTTGGTGACTGAAGCTACATCCCTAATCAAAAATGGGTTGCTGGGATCCTTTATACCCAATCCGTCCACTACAAAGGAATAACTGTATAATTCAGGAGCAAGCTTTCCCGTCTTATATACCCAGATTCCATTTTCATCTTTGGTCAAGGCCGCTTTGCCGGGACCATCCATTTCTCCGCGTGGTGTGGAGATTTTTACCGTAGGCAGAAAATCACCCGTCACAAAGACTGAATCGGCAAATGGTGCCTGGAGTCGGAATGTGACGGTATTATCTTTATTTATTTCCGGGGATACAATAGATTGTCCACCGAATAACGCCTCTTGGGCATGTGAATTCACCCCTATCAAGACAAGGAGAATCACTAAGAAATTTGTTCTCATAACTGATTGTATTTCAGGTTTATCATATAGATCCAGACACAGATCCTGCGTAAAGGAAGAATATGTCTATCCTAACCCAGCTATTGTGTCATTCTGACAATTTCTTTATAAACAATGGATTTTCCTAGGGTCGAAGCGTTTCTTTGTCAAAGCACAGCAAGATTTTTCAGCAAAAATATGCTTCGTGTTATAGCTCCATTTCCAGGAGATAAGAACTCAATGATTTGCCATGTTTATCCAGGGATATAGAGCTGGTAACCCCACCATCCAACGCCTGGTAGAGAACAAAGTTTAACGCTCCTAACTGGGGTAGTTCATACCGTATTACTTCTCCCATGATTTTATCTCCAAACCAATGTTTCACCCGCTGTGCAGTGACTTCCCTTTCTATAGCAGGATACATGGACAAATCATATACGATCAGGGATATATTGCTGATGTCACCTTTATCCCCGGTGCGGGAGTGCGCGATTTCCCAAAGTTTCATAGGCTATAGATCCAGATAACTGATCGTTGTCTTCACTTCCGATTTAGGCAAAAGTACGGAAGCTATCGAAATCACCTCCTCTGTTTTTTGGGTCACCCCTCCGCCCCCCGCCGGTCCATTGGTGTAAAGTGCTTCCACTTCTTTTCCTATTTGTTTGGCCTCTTCCAATGTTCCAGCCCTTACTGCAGCCCGTATCCTCACTTCCGGAATCCTTTCCGCCTCCCTGGTAAAAGGTGATAAACTATCAATCCCGATCAGCTGGAATTTTGCATCTTTAAAGCCCATCCCTTCGCATCTCTTACGTAAAATTTCACAGGCTAGTCTAGCACGTGCCACACAGTTTTCGCCACCATAGCTGATTTCCCCCTCTCCAAAATAACCATTCCGGTATCCTACACTCACTTTGTAAAAATCTGTCGCACTTCTACCTGCCGAATCTGTTATTTTCACACGGTTTGCCCCTACTTCCTGAAATCTGACACGGGAAAAATCAGCGACACAATCCGGGGTTAAATAACTGGCCGGATCGTGTATCTCATACAGAAGCTGCTCGGTACAGGTCGCTGTAGTGATCAGGCCTCCTGTCCCTTCCACTTTTGAAATATAACCTGCTCCATTTTCATCAATCTCCGCAAAAGGAAAACCGAGATTCCAAAGATCCGGTACCTGCTTCCTGCCGGGATCGGCAAAATAGCCGCCACTTACCTGGCCCGCACACTCCAGCAAATGCCCATATAAAGTGCCTGTACCCAATTTGTCCCAGTCTTCCAGTCCCCATCCAAATTCAGCAATCATCGGAGCAAGAAACAAGGACGGGTCAGCGACTCTTCCGGTTATCACGATAGCTGATCCATGATGTAAGGCTTCTACGATAGGCTCTGCCCCCAAATAAGCATTTGCAGAAATAATATTGGCACCTAATGAAGCCAGCGGTTGCCCCGTTTCAATCAGGGTTAACCCAGGGCGACCAAGAACCAGGTCAAGGACATCATCCCCTTCCACAGCGGCCACTCTCATTCCTTTAGTATGGGTTTTACCGGCAATAGTAGCCAGCTTATCAAGCGCTCCCAGGGGATTGGCAGCTCCCATGTTCGTCAGTACCTTTATTCCTTTTTGGAATGCCAGAGGAAGTACTTTCTCCATCCGGTACTCAAATAACGGGTTAAAGCCTTTACCTGGATTGCCCTGTTTTTCCCGCTGCGCCAGTGCAATTGTTCTTTCTGCCAGACACTCAAACACAATGTAATCCAAATTACCCCTTTCCATCAGCGTCAGCGCCGGATCAAGCCTGTCTCCCCCAAAGCCTGCACCACTTCCTATTCTAAGTTTCTTCACTGCCATGTAATTGCACCTAGTATAATGGATAGAAGTAAGATCACCATGCTGACCAAAAATGCGTACGGGATTGTCTTTCGCTGATGGTCCCCCAAATCCACCCCTGTAAGACCTGTCAAGAGGTAAGTAGAACCTGTCAATGGGCTGACTGGAAATCCGGTCGTCATCTGACCTATTATTGCCGCTCTCCCGATCTCTATACTCTCCACATCAAAATTCTCCGCTGTGGATGCAAACAGCGGCAAGATTCCAAAATAGAAAGAATCCGGATCAAATAGCAGGCTTAAAGGCATAGAGGTGATCCCGGTAATAATCGCCAAATGCTTTCCTACCCAGTCCGGGATTATCAGGATTGCTGAATCTGCCATAGCGTTGATCATTCCGGAGCCTTTGAGGATGCCGGTAAAACATCCCGCAGCAAAAAGAATGCTGGCCATAAGTATGGCGGCTTTTGAATGGGCATTCACCCGCTCGGTCTGTTCCTGGAGAGAGGGATAGTTAATGGTGATTGCCAGGACAAAGGCAACCATAAATATACTGTGGGGAGGTGCTACACCGGCAATCAAAGTCGAAATGGCACACAATATCAAGAACACATTGACCCAAAAAAGCCTTGGCCTTTCCAAAGCAGTGGGCTCAGCTTCAGGTAGAGGTTTTATCATCTCCCCTTTGAGTGCCAGGGTTTCTCTCTTTCCGAGCACATATGCTACCATCAGAACAGCCATCAAACCTCCAAGGGTAGGAATCCACATGGCGTTGAAAAGTTCCGTCACGTTTACTTCAAGAGCCGTAGCAGCACGGATCGTCGGGCCTCCCCATGGCAACATATTCATGGTTCCGGCCGATAACGCCACAATACATGCCAGTGTCGCGCGCTTCATGTTCAAGGCATCATAGAGAGGTAGAAAGGCAGGAATGGTCACCAAAAAGGTGACAGCTCCTGATCCATCCAAATGCACAACCATCGCAAGCAAGGCAGTAGCGATGGCTACCCTGGTGGGGTTGTTACCAGCCAGTCTTAACAGCGACCTGATCATGGGTCTGAACGTGCCCGCATCAGTGAGGATCCCGAAAAACAAAATGGCAAAAATGAACATCACCCCCGTGGGGGCAATGGTCTTTATACCCTCGGTCATATAATCCACAATCTCAAACCCTAACCCTGCCACCAGACCCATGACTACAGGCACCAGAATAAGTGCCACTACCGGTGACGCCCTTTTGGTCATCACGAGGAACAATAAAACACCTATGGTCAGGATACCATACACTCCCATGCTTAGTTGGGTCTCAAGTGACTGCTCATAAAACGGTACGGGATTAATAAGCTCCCAAGATAGGATTATCCGCTTATCCGGAGCAATGCCTCCTCCGAATTATTTGTGTTACTTCAGAACCTCCAACCGAGTACTTTGATTTGACCCAAGCAAACTGGCAAATCCATTGAAGCTAAGTAAGATAGGACTGGCAATTACCTCTTCCCTATAGTGCTTTTTATCCATTCAGCTCCACCATCGCTTTGATCACCCGGGATTCCGGTTTCAACAGGGTTTCAAACCCATCGGCTAACTCACCAAAGGAGACTCGGTGGGTAATCCATGGTCCCGTATCCACATCCCCCTTTTCTATCAGACTGATGATCTCTTCGAAGTCCTTTCCCAATGCATTTCTACTCGCCATCAACGTGATTTCCTTTCTATGGAACAGTGGATCAAAAAAGGTGAAATCCCCTTGGAAGAGACCTATAAAAACAATTTTCCCACCGAAAGCAACGTAGTCAAGTGTATTCTTCATGGACTTCGGGTTTCCCGTAGCATCCATTACCACTGTAGGCAGATCACCCCCAAAAGCTTCTCTCAACTGCAGGATTTCTTCACCCGATTGGAGATGGACGGTACCGTCTACACCGAGTTGATCCTCACAAAACCGAAGCCGGTCTGCATTAATGTCCATCACGACCACTTGTGCCTGCTTTATTTTTGCAAACTGGATCGTAGCCAGCCCAATTGGCCCTGCCCCTATCACCAAAACCTTGTCTTCCTCAGTTATAGCCGCACGGTTCACGGCGTGACAACCTATCCCAAGCGGCTCCACAAGCGCCAACTGATCGTAAGTAAGTGTGGCTGATCTATGCAAATACTTCGAAGGTAACTTTACAAACTCCCTCATCCCTCCGTCTTCATGTACCCCGAATACCGAAATATTCTCACCACAATTCGTTTTTCCCCTTCTCACTGCCTGATCTTCCTGTGAATTGAAATAGGGTTCTACAGCACACTTATCACCAACTCTTACATTTTTAACCTCATTTCCTATGCCGATAACTTCTACCCCAAGCTCATGTCCCAGAATCCTTGGATAGGAGAAAAAGGGTTGATTTCCCCTGAAAGCATGCATATCCGTACCGCAGATCCCGATTCTATGCACTTTCAACAATACTTCATCGGCTTGTAAGGCAGTATCAAAACTAAGTTGGATACGCTTTAACTTACCGGGTTCTTCCAATATCACTGCATTCATTTTCATCTGTTTATAATTATTTTTCAATTGTCATATGCCCGCCAGTCGTCGGACAGGGAATCTCGCATAACTGATAATCATCCCAGTGTGTGACTTTTTAATCATGCCTGTCTGGCTTCAGGCAGGCTCGATTTATTCTGTCTATAGCTGTCGTTAAGTATTCAATAGTGGGGTAAGAGACAGTGTATTGCCACACTTATCTGATCCGTCCGTCATCCTGTTAGAGATCCATGCCCGGCATTCCCCCCAGTTTCAGGATAGTTTACCTCCTTGAAGCACCATTTAGTTTGATCTCGTCATGGGTCAGTTTCCTGTCCAAATGTACGTAGCCACCATCTACATACACAAACTGTCCGGTGGTGTGGGATGATTTGTCTGAGGCTAGAAACAGCACCGAATTGGCTATTTCATCCGGTGTGGTCATCCTGCTACCCAGCGGGATATTGGAGGTGATTCGCTCCCGTTCGCTGTCAGGATTGGAAAAAGTACCAAGCCAATCATCATAAGCAGGAGTCCAGCTTTCTGCTATTATCACTGCGTTGACACGTATATCATAACTCACCAAATCCACCGCCCACTCTCTGGTAAGGGCCAGAATCCCCCCTTTGGAAGCTGCGTAACCGGAAGTACCTCCCTGTCCTGTCACGGCCACTTTGGACCCGACATTGATGATGTTACCCTTGGATTCCTTTAGTTGGGGGAGTGCATATTTAGTCATTAAAAAATAGCTTACCAGATTCAGACTGAGGGATTCCATAAACTCCTCATAGGAACTATCCAACCCTTTTCCATCATTTACACCTACATTATTGATCAGTACATCGATACGCCCATACTTCTTTACAACTTCTTCGATCGCCAACCTGCACGCTTCAGGATCTGTCACATCTACCTGGACAAACAGCGCATCAGTTCCCTGTCGCTGGAGCTCATCCTGTGTTCCATAGCCACGTGAATTTCTATCTATGATTGCAGGTATTCCGCCCTCATCCACGATGTGTCGCACGATAGTTTCCCCGATGCTTCCTTTCTTCCCTGCTCCTCCGGTGACAATAATAATCTTATCCTTTAAATTTAAATCCATGTTTTCTGTACTGTTATTATCATGTCAACTTAGTATATCCGCATCTGTCATTCCAGTATATCAAAGCCTAGGTTATAACCACTAAGGAGTGTAACAAATTCAGCTTATGTAATTGTATGGTTTATTACCTGTTATCAAATCGGCTACATGAAACTATTTCCCAGTGTATTCTACTCGCCGCATAGGTATACGCTATGGTTCTATTGATTAAACAGCACCATGGCAAAATGATATAGATTGTCTCTCCACACAGGCCAGGTATGTCCTCCTGGATGTTCACTGTATGTGTAGTCTATTTTTAACTCATCAAACTTCCCAAGCATAGCCTGACAGTTATCATAGGCAATGTCTTCTTTACCTCCCATCGCAATCCAGAATTCTTTCAACTCTCCGTTGATCCGTTCGGCGTTCGTTTTCATATAGGCATATTGAGAGTTTGCTAGGTCACTTTGCACTGCCTGAATCCACCCTGAGCTGAATACCCCCAGATAGGAGAACATAGCTGTATTCTGAATTCCCGCATATAGCGTCTGCAAACCTCCCATAGAAAGACCGGCCAAGGCACGGTTTTCACTACCGGAACGTACTCTGTATTTTTTTTCGACAAAAGGCACAAGACTTTCCTTTAGCTCCCTTTCAAAGAGTTTCAGGCCATTTTCATTGAATGCGGCCAGAGGCATATTGCCATCAGGCATGATGATCACCATGGGTTTTGCTTTGCCTTCAGCGATAAGGTTGTCCAGAATAAGGTCTGTCTTTCCCTGATGCGCCCATCCTCTCTCATCTTCTCCCCCACCGTGGAAAATATACATAACAGGATAGTCGATAGCGGTGAGACTGTCATATCCTGGAGGGGTGTACGCATAAAACTGTCTCCATCCACCGAGTACACCGGAAAAGTACCTTACCCTGCTGATCTCACCATGCGGCACATTTTTCACTGCATAAAAATCATCTCCCTTGAATGGGACTTCTATGCCACTGGCCATACGTCCCATACCAAAGAATGTCTCGCTGGAAGGATCTGCTACGGCCACTCCATCTATGCGAAGTGAAAAATAGTGAAACCCTCCGCTTAAGGAGTCAGTGGTAACCTCCCATACCCCTTTCCCATCCTTTGACATTTCATAAACCCTGCCCAAATCAAGCTCTACTTTTCCCGCACCGGGAGCCTCTACACGAAACACAGCCTTGCCATCTGGTAAGATTTGGGGGAATTTTGCTCCTCTCACGTTAGTAGAGGCCCTTGCTCCCAATAGGCTGTACTTGTTGAAACTGGCTTGGTCCACTGGCTTAAACAACAGCTTGGAAAACATATACAGCCCATTCTTCCACACTTTGAAATCATGTACTCCCGGCTCGATGTAATAGATATGTGGGACATCATTTTTTAAGAGATACTGGTGGGTACGCTCACTGAACCGGATCAGATTATCCTCATCACCGCAGGAGATCCACAATAACTTCAGCATTTCCTTTGCTTTCTGTGGATCAGGAACCAGTATTTCGGGCTCTTTGGTATTCGGGGCGGAAGAGAATCCTCCCACCCACGCAAATTTGTCCAGATTTCCAAGCCCGAAATTCAGCGATTGCCCTCCTCCCATTGACAATCCGGCAATAGCCCTGTTTTCCCGATCCTTCAACACCGGATAATTCTTTTCAACAAAAGGTATGAGGTCCTCCAACAGATCCTGCTCAAAGGTGGCAAAAGCTTCTACCTTCTCCCTGTCCATGATATTACCTACCGCCCTGTCATCTTTCATGGCACGTCCATTGGGCATCACCACGATCATCGGTTCTATTTTACCGTCAGCATATAGGTTATCCAGAATCACTTGGGGCTGACCGCCATTGAGCCATTCTTTTTCATCTCCTCCAATGCCATGGAGAAGATACAAAACCGGATAATGGTTGTCCACGGAGAATGAGGGGGGAGTATATACCAGTGCTTTACGGGTAGTGCCTACGGTTTTGGACGGATAGCTTATGGTATCAATTTTCCCATTGGGAATATCTGTCCGCTTGGTATCAAAGCCTACCGGTGCTTCTTTCTCCACAACTTGTGCCTGTACAGAAGCACCTGTTATCAGTAATCCAAAGAGGAAATAAAGTAGTTTTTTCATCTGTTTATAATTTGTTTTTAGCTGCCACTACCTGTCCCGATAAATCGGGGTAGCCTGTCCCGAATTCGATTTGGGAGAATCTTCGCATGGTTTATAATCATGCCTCTGTGTGTCGCTTTGGGTCATGCCTGTCTGGCCTCAGGCAGGCTTGATTTCATGCGTTTACAATTAAGTTATTCACCACAAACAGTCCCGTATTCAATCAGGGAGCATCCAGTAGCAGAGCTGATCATTCCTAATAGGATGCAGCTTTTATAACCGGTTCCATAAAAGGGTTAGTTTAAGTCATCGTGAGGGTCTGATTTAACTGGGATATTTACTTCAGGCCTTAGACTCGGTGAACCGCTGGATGGAAAATCAAGAGCCACAGGTATGGTGACCTTCCCGGTTGCCAGCCATTCGGCTGCCCTTAACACTGTAGTCTGATATCCTGCACAGCGGTAAGCAGGAGGGTAAGTCTCTCCTTTCCATAGATGTCCCAAACTTGAATTGTACACCCGTCCCTTGCCATAGGCCACCACCCATTCCACTGGCCACATCTTCTGCGTGCTGGTACTGTCATAGGCATAGGATAGGACAGTCAGGTTTTCAGCATGCCCCCTGGGAAAACTGTAGACTTCTGTATTTACCGTTTGCCAGGCATCCGGATACCCTTCATTGATGGGATGACGGTTGAGTACCTGAATCAATGCGTTAAACCGGTCCCCATGTCCCGTACCACTGCCTTCTCCCGGATTATACTTTACCAGATTCTTTTCTCCATTTACTTCCAAGGCTACCCCCACCGAGTCAGGCCTCCAGCCCAAACCGATCATTTCATCATAGGCTCTCCAATGTGGAAAAGCATTGTTGGCAGAATGCAGGATATACAGACCACCACCTTTCTTCACATAAGCCTCCAATCCTTTCTCCGCTTTTTCAGGCCAGCGTAACCGGGGTTCCTGAATATTATTTGTGTTTTGGATCACGACTGCATACCGCTCAAATTTGGGCATCCACCCGTGGCGTCTGATACTATCTGAGGGAACCGTACTTACATTCACTTTGAACCGGCCACTCTGCTCCAGTATCCATTTGGTCACAGCAGTAGTCTGTTTCCAGTCATGATTACTGAACCCATCTATAATCAAAACCGGAATGACTTCCCTCTGCTGAGCCACTGCAAGGCTGAAAGGAAAACCCAAAGCGGAAAGTAGAAAAAGAATCCGTAGGCAATTTCCTACGGATCTTTGGGGTTTGAGAGCTAGCATAGGTTTCAATATATTCAAGAGTTCCTTTCAGATTAAACAACTTGACACGTAGTATAAAATATACCTGGATTTAGAATTATTCTGATATCCAAGCACAAGCAAAGGACAGTAAATACAGCGGCTGGAACAGTTTCATCCTCCTACTTCCTTCATGCCTTTAGATTAGCCGTGGACCAAGGTGTCTTCATCCTTGGTTCACGGTCAGGAATTTACCCTACGCTTACTGGGAAGCCACCAGCGTGTAAGTCATGCCTTTCTCAGTAGGTAAATCGTACAGGAAAGTTTCCTCAAGAACGGGAATTTGAATTTTGGCATCCGGTGAAATAATGGCAGGTGCGATATTCTCTACCTGATAAAACATATTTTCATTAGTGCCGGAAGCAAGCTGCAACGCACCTCCCTGATCGGATTTCAATTCATTAGGAGCTCTTAGCCGAAGGTTGCCTCCAAGTGCGGATTTGACAACTACTTTAGCAAGTTTTCCTTCTGTCCATTCCATGCTTACTATTTCAAATCCACCTTGCGCCCGGATTCCTCCCACGCTGCCTTCCTGCCACACATCAGGCAGTGCAGGTAGCAGATGGACATCCCCATTGGCACTCTGCATCAGCATTTCTGTTATCCCTGATGTACAGCCGAAGTTCCCATCTATCTGAAAAGGGGGATGCGCATCGAAGAGGTTGTTGTAAGAACCTCCCCCACCCCGGTTTTCTCCTACCGGTGATAATTGGTTCTGAATCAATAAATAAGCATGGTTACCATCCAGCATTCTTGCCCACCAGTTTACTTTCCAGCCCATACTCCATCCTGTCGATATATCTCCACGCTGGACCAGGGTGTTTCCAGAAGCATGGTGAAGCTCCGGAGTGCGGTAAGGTGATATCTGATTGGATGGGAATAGTCCATACAGATGCGAGATGTGGCGGTGGTTGTCCTTTGGATCATCAATATCTTCCAGCCATTCCTGTAACTGTCCGTGTTGTCCTATATGCATTGGAGGCAGTCGGTCACGCATTACCCGCAGCGTATCGGCAAACGCAGCATCTTCACCTAGAATGCCTGCAGCCCGGATCACTGTACTGAATACATCAAATACAATCTGGTTATCCATGGTAGTCCCCGCATCCAACGAAGATCCCCCATGGGCCTGCGGTGCATTCTCCGGGGAAGTCCCGGGATTCACTACGAGCCAGTTGTATTTGGGATGCTCCACCAGGAAGTCAACATAGAAAGTAGCAGCTCCCTTTAATATCGGGTAGATGGAAGCCAGGTAGTCTTTGTCACCATTGTAAAGATAGTGCTCCCAGAGATGCTGACTGGTCCATCCTCCCCCTGCATTCCACACCCCCCAGAATACCGCATCCACAGGGCCGGTAATTCTCCAGATGTCTGTATTATGGTGTGCCATCCATCCCCTTGCGCCATACATCACTTTTGCAGTCTCCTCCCCTGCCTCAGCCATTTCTTTGACCATGCGAAGAAATGGCTCATGCAATTCAGCAAGATTCGTTTTTTCCGCAGGCCAGTAATTCATCTGTGCGTTGATATTGATGGTATACTTACTATCCCATGGTGGGTACAGCTTATTGTTCCAAATTCCCTGCAGGTTGGCAGGCTGCCCACCAGGTTGTGAAGAAGAGATCAGCAGATAGCGGCCATATTGGTAATAAAGGGTGACCAAATGGGGGTCGTTTGACGATCGGAACTTCTGCAATCGCTGATCTGTAGGCAGCTTGGCGGCATCTGTCACACCCAGATCCAGGCTTACTCTATCAAAATATTCCTTGTATGCCTGGATATGTCCATCCTGGATTGCCTGGTAAGATTTGCCATAGGCAGCATCCAAATGGCTTGCAGCCCTGCTCTTCTCATCCCCACTTACGTCTTTGTAGCTGTTGAAATTTGAAGCAATAGAAATATAAACCGTCGCTGCATCTGCATCCTTCACTATCAAAGCGGTATCATTTGAGGACACTGTACCACCCTCCAGTTTAATACGGGCTATGCCTTTAAATCTGACGAGGCTTTTCACACCCTCGTGATCAGATGTTTTACCTGAAAGTGTCAATTCATTGTCCGCAGTGGAAGCTATCGAAAACTCAGTCTGTGGTGTGGAGAAAGAAGCTGTAAAGGAGATACTTCCAGGCTCACTGGAAGTCAGGTGCATGGCAATAACCCTGTCAGGAAAAGATGCTATCGCTTCTCTCGTGTAAGTCACGCCATCCACCACATAAGTTGTCTTCGTCACAGCCCGCTCTATGTCCAGTTCCCGGTAATAATTGCTGTAATCGTCGTGCCCATCAAAACTCAGATGAAGACTTCCTACGGGCTGGAACATCTGACCGTTTGATTTTTTTGTCTGGAGTGTTTTACCTGCCAGCTGTTCCGCTTCTTTCTGTTTGCCGTCAAAGATCAGTTTCCTGATCTCGGGCAACGCCTCAAGTGCATCAGGATTGTCATTTCTATTGGGACCTCCGGACCAGACAGTATGCTCATTAAGCTGGAGTGTTTCCACAGCCACGTTTCCATATACCATAGCGCCCAGCCTACCGTTACCGATAGGGAGAGCATTTTCCCATACCTTACCTGACGGCTGATCATACCAGAGTTTGAGCTCTTTGATCTCCTGTGAAAACACACTGCCGGTTACTGCAAATAATAGGAATGAAAATATTTTTTTCATGTAGTAGGGTCTTGATTCATTGGATTTATTTAGGCCTGCTTGCTGAATGAAAAATGATTCATTCTATCTGATTTGGCCCCATAAAAACTATTTTATACATTTTATTTTACTTACACCTAGCAATCAACTTGGGATTCCGCATTTTTTTTCCCTGATCCTCGTATTCTTTTATACAGTTGGGCAACAGGGATACTTTGTGTTTTTCACAGAAATTATCCCAGGTAACCAACCTAAAATCACAACAGGATTTCAGTATAAGTTTAAGGCTTTTAATTGATTTCCAGTACTGATTCCTGTTGTTGACTTGAGAATTTTACTAGCTCCATGTGTGAAAAACAATCATATACAAGTAGGATGGCCAGGCAAAAAACCCGGCCACCCTTAGGTTGAATAGTTTAATATCCAGGGTTCTGAGCCATACCTGGATTCCGAAGTATTTCATTCGCCTCAATAGGAAGCAGATACATTCTTTCGTCAAAAATCCTGTCCAGCAACTTGATAGGAGTATAAGTTTTATTGCCGGTACTCATGTTTCTTATGATGTCCATTCCCATGATGGGTTGATTCTCCACGTCCATTGCAAGTTTCCATCTTCTCAGATCCCAGTACCTGTGCTCCTCAAATGCCAACTCAATTCTTCGCTCATTATACAATCTTCTTCTGAGTTCTTCACCGGAAACATGGTCAGGTATTGGAGGCATATTTACCCTAGCTCGAATCATGGATAGATAAGCTCTGCAGGTAGCCTCATCCCCAAGTTCAAATTTGGCTTCTGCATAATTCAGGTATATCTCCCCGAGGCGGAAAATAATCCAGGGATTGGTATAGGGCTGCTGCCAGGTAAGTGGAACACCATCATCAGGCATAAACTTTCTAAGCACATAATTAGTCCGCGGGTTATCACCGCTTTGCCTGTAGGAATCAAAGCCCCAGGATTCACCGTCTGTAGCTACCCACATTTCGAAGAAGTCACCATGAAAAGTGGACTCGTCGTGTATAATGGTCGCTTCGAACCTGGGATCACGGTTGGAGTAGGGATCCTGTGGGTTGTAGCCAGAAGCAGGATTCACCGTCTTTACCCCATTTGGATAGATAAACGCAGGCTCTCCGTTACTCATATCATAGTCGTCAACCAGATTCTGGGATGGGCCATTACTTGCCCACCATCCGCCGTAAGCTCCATAGCGTCTATTGAGATTATCCATGGGAGCCTGATGGAAACTTCCCGGACTCGGTGCAAACGGTCTCACAAAAATCATCTCACTGTTTGCAGAACCAGCGGGCTGGTTGAATAGTGTCGTGTAATCCGGATGAAGTGTGTAGCCATTGTTCAGCAAGGCCTCTGCAGCATCAGCTGCCTTTTGCCATTTTGACTGATCGTTGGATGTATTGAACAGCGGTGAGGCTGCATACAAAAGAACCCTGGATAACAGTGCCTTGGAAGCATCCTGGGTAGCTCTCCCAAAATTGGCATCGGATGACTCATACTTCTTTGGAAGATCGGGAATGGCCTCATTCAAGTTGGTCTCAATGAATTCCACACACTCTTCGAAGGTATTTCTTACAAAGACTTCCTCTGCCCCCAGATCATAGCTTTGGGTAAGGATCGGAACGCCCCCAAAGCGCTCCACCAGAAGGAAGTAAACATAAGCCCTCAAAAATTTTGCTTCTGCTACCAGTCTTGGTTTATTGGGTAGGTCGATTTCATCGCCTTCCATTTTCTCCAAAAAGATGTTTATCCTTCTGATAAACCTATAGCCTGTATTCCAGTAGTATAACCCTCCCCCTCCGGTCCAATGTGTATCCTCAACACTGGTCACATTATCAGCTCTGATCATACCTGTAGGGATATTACCGATATCCCAGTTGATTGCACAAAAGGCTTCATCGGTTGCTTTTGAAAGCATGTGTATTTTAAATCCGTGCAGGACACTGTTATACAATGCCGTATGGTAGGCATTGATCAGGTTAGGATCACTCCATACCGCATCTTCGGAAACACGGTCCTGGGGCTGGACGTCCAGGATGCTGTCATCGCATCCCGCAAGAGACACCATCACCAATAAATATATAATTAACTTTTTCATGGATGTTCTGCTTAAAATTTAACATTGACACCTAGGTTCATCATACGCAGCTGAGGGTAATAAAGGAATCCCCCACTCGCTTCTGGATCAGCCCACTTGATCTCCTTGGACCATGTAAGCAGGTTGAAACCACTCACATATACTCTGGCATTGGTAAGACCGACCCTTGAAATGACATTTTCAGGCAAGGAGTAACCCAACTCAGCGCTTTTCAATCTGACGAAGGTGGCATCAAAAAGCCACATCGTATTTGCTCCCGGCTGCACACCATCAGCCCTTGGCTTGGTTCCATTTGGATTGTCAACCGTCCATCGGTCTCTTGCACGCTCCACGGTGGCATTATCGAATGATGCATTCCCGAGTATTGGGTAGCGGTCATCATAATTGTATGCATTGGTCTGACCCTGAAGCAGGAAGTTCAGGTCAAAGTTTTTATACTGCAAGTCAAATGTCAACCCGAACACATATTCAGGAATGGCAGTGTAGTTGAACCTGAACTGGTCATCTCCATTGATTACACCATCGCCATTCAGGTCAAGTATCTTAATATCTCCGACCTGTGCATTCGGTACATGGGGATAACTGTTGAGTTCTTCCTGCGTATTGAAGATCCCATCGGCCTGATAATACAGCCCTGCTCCCACCGGTTTACCTGTGAGATTCTTCCTTGGCTCATCGTTGGGTACCTCATCCATAAATTTGATTTCGCTTCTGGCGAAAGCCGTGTTTGCCGAAATCTGGTAGTTCAGTTGACCATGCGTACCCTTATGGGTCAGGATCAGTTCGAACCCATGGTTCCGTACCCTTCCCAGGTTTTCATCAGGCAATCCCGGGAAACCGTATACATTACTTACCGAAACATTCCTTCTTGCCAGGATATCGGACCTGTTCTCTTTGAACAATGTAAGTTCAAATCCCAAGGCGCCTTTCCAGAGGAGACCTTCCAGTCCCAAATCAAATTTCTCACTGGTTTCCCAAGTGATGTAGGGGTTTGGTAAAACTCCAGGATTCACACCTGGTGACACACTTCCACCGAAATAATAGTTGTTACCAAAGGTAAATGCCTGCAAATGCTGATAGGCAGCTACAAAATCATTCCCGATTTTTCCATAAGATCCACGTATTTTCAGGTGGTTTACGAAATCGAAGTTATTGACCATAAATGATTCTTCCGAGATTCTCCATCCCGCCGAGATGCCCGGGAAAAACCCATACCTGCTCTCTTTGGGGAATTTTTGGGATCCGTCATATCTAAACAGGAATTCGAGTAGGTATTTGCCTTCATAGTCGTAATTCAGACGTCCGAAGTAATTGTTATACCCTCCGATACGTGTGGATCCGCCCGTATTCATGTCGTCTGTATCACTACTTCCCGCATCTATCTGATCTATTGCCGGACTGACAAAATTCCTTCTGAATGCATTCACCCAGTTTTCAGTATTCTTCTGCTGCTCAGTACCGAGGAGTAGTCCTAGGTGGTGTTTCTCAAATGTCTTGCTGTAATTCAGGCGGAAGTTGTAGAGCTCCGTTGTCCACTTGCGTGTCGTCTGGGAGAGCTCTGGTGCAGCCACTCCTGTTCCCTGACGTTCCTCGTATTCTCCTGTCACTGTATTGAATTCATGGAAAGAGTAAGGAACTCTCCATCTTCTTTCTACCTGGTGGCTGAGGTCATAGTTGTAACTGGCTTCCAGCTTCAGTCCTTCAACAAAAGGAATTTTATAGGATGCAGTAAAGGAAGAGAATAGAGGAGCATCTTCCCTGGTGAAGTATCCCCGCTGATTCATCAGAAGTGGGTTTTCTCCCAGACGTCCTGGACCATAGAGCCCATTGGGATACTGGGCAACCAAAGTAGGATTGGCCTGGTAGATATTGTGGAAGTTTACCCACCCTTCATCATCTGTGGCGACAGACCCAAACTTTCTGTTATTCAGCAATGCTGATAGGTTGGCTCCCACAGTAAGGTTGTCGGTGAGGTTCACATCCACATTCACCCGCATATTATACTGGCTGTACTCAGTGGGGTCGTTCCTGAGATTTCCATCCTGGGTAGTCGCACCAAAAGAAAGAAAATATCTTACGTCATCAGTCCCTCCAGTGGCGGAAAGATTCATCCGCTTCTGGGTGGAATAGGGTTTCACAGCTTCGGATACCCAGTCCGTATTGGGATATCTGACAGGATCTGATCCATCAGCATACCTGCGGATAGCATCATCACT
The DNA here is from genome assembly GCA_048819475.1 of Algoriphagus sp. GTDB lineage: Bacteria > Bacteroidota > Bacteroidia > Cytophagales > Cyclobacteriaceae > Algoriphagus. The sequence continues at coordinate 17,249 of JBMDXP010000097.1, read as the reverse complement.
GAAAGGAGGTGACCATCCTTCTTCTACGCTAGGTCTTCCGGCACGATACCAAGCTCCCTCGTTATACACCTGCGCAAAGGTTGCGGCATCCAACATATCAAGTATTTTGGTGGGCTGCTGAAACGCATGGTTATAGGAGAAGTTGAAGACAGGCTTTCCTTTCGCACCTTTCTTTGTGGTGATCAGGATTACGCCGTTGGCAGCACGTGCTCCGTATATTGCTGCGGAAGCATCTTTCAGGACGGATATACTCTCAATATCGTCTGGATTCAACCTTCCCATCAGACTACGCGGTACCCCATCCACGATGATCAAAGGGGAGTTGTTTCCGAAAGTACCGGTACCCCGGATAAGAATATTCGGATCATCCCTGCCTGGTTCCCCCGTACGCTGGTTCACAGTCAGGCCTGGCAATCTTCCCGCCAATGAGTTTGTGACGTTGGCTGAGGGGCTTTTTACTATTTCAGAGCCTGAAATATTTGCCACCGATCCTGTAAGTGTCTCTTTTCTTTGCTCTCCGTAACCTACCACGATCACCTCACCGAGCTGCGTAATATCTGATACCAACTCCACATCCATCACCTGTCTGTTATTCACGGGTATTTCCTGGGAAATATAGCCGATAAAGCTAAACAGCAATACTGCATCAGGACCTACAGTAATCTGGAATTTACCGTCGATATCGGTAACTACACCATTTGTAGTCCCTTTTTCAATCACGTTCACGCCGGGAAACGCCTCTCCCTCAGCTTCTTTGACTGTACCTGATACAGTAGTCTGTGCATATCCCTGTAGCATGGTTACAACTAAGAGTAAGGCACAAAACAGGATTTTGGGATAGGGCAAGCGCCTTTTATCAAAAGGCCTCACCCATGACATAGTAAAGCGTTCATTCATAGGATTATTGTTTTCATTTTTCGGGTATATTAATTAATCAGTAAGGTCAATAAAGGCTATGACTACTATACAGTATAAGGACATAACTGTCCTCTACATATACACTATATAGTCAGTGATACAGCTAAGAAAAAATGATGAATGAAGCAGTCATCAAAAGAAACAATGCTATACTATAAGGCTTTCAATATATTCATAGGGAGTTTGTGAGTATTGCAATTGTTCTTTTTGTGGCTTTAGAAAGTTGATTTTATCAAGAATCAAAAATGTAAGCAAGGGAATCAAAAAGATTATTTACACAATGCTTTGCGCAAACCTTTGTGTAAAATGAAAAACATATAATTGTCCCGGGAAAGTTCTGCTAAAAATGCACGGGTTAACCTTTACTCTCCCATAGGATCCCGGTATACTCTGCCAACTATTCTTCTGAATTGTCGGCCAAAATGAATGGAATAGATATCACGATATCCTTAAAAGATTAAACGTATAGTTTGATATTTTTCAAGTTACAGCCTCGATTTCTATTAAAGAATTTATTAGTTTTTTCGATTTTAAAGGAACATACACTAAAAATCACTCTCAAGAGAAAAGGATTTTCCATTTTCTCCAGATTTGCCCCAAGCTGGTTGACTAGTCGGATCTTCCCTTTTTAGTGAAAAATAGGTTCTTATAAATACCCCTATTTTACAATTCTAACATAATCTATAAACAGACATATTTATAATTATATACAAGTTATCTATTAACCAATGTAATTTTTTATATAAAACATTGATAAAATTCAAAAACACAAAGGTTTGCAGGTGAAAATCATTAAAAAAGAGCGTAATAAGCTGTGTTCTGGCATTAAAACCTTATATTAACCCACCAATTCCTATAGCGGGCTAAACACAGCCACTCGTAATTCACCCTGTTTTTTTACCAAGTCGGACTATAATGACAAAAAAGAGAGTTTCGTTAAAAGATATCGCAAACGAATTAGGTGTTTCGATTTCTACTGTTTCGAGAGCCTTGAAAGATCATTATGATCTTAGTCCTGAACTGATTGAAAAAGTCAAAAGTCTGGCTGCGAAATGGAATTATACGCCTAATCCATTTGCTATGAGTCTGCTAAAACAGCAAACTAAGACAATTGGCGTGATTGTTCCCGATCTGGCTACTTATTTCTATTCTTCCATTATCAGCGGAATAGAGAGTAAGGCGGGCGAACATGGGTATCATATAGTGATCTCCTCCTCCCAGGAATCTTTCCAGAAGCAGAAGGAAAACCTTCAGAATTTACTTTACCTGAGAGTGGATGGCCTGATCGTATGTCTCTCCCAGGATACTACCGACCATTCCAGCTTTGACAGTATCCATAACTCCGAAATTCCTCTGGTATTCTTTGACAGGGTATGCCGGACAGAGGAGTTTTCTTCCGTTGTGATTGACAACATTGAAGCTGCAAGAGACCTCACTGTCCACCTGTTTAAAAATGGGTCAAGGAATATTGCCCACATAGCCGGTCCTAAAAACCTCAATATCACACGGGAAAGAATAGAAGGATACAAAAAGGGCCTGTCTGAATGTGGACTGACTTTCAACCCTGATTTTCTCCTGCATTGCAACCTCAGTATCGAAGAGTCCGGCATGGTTACCAACCAGCTTCTCTCTTTGGACAATCCACCGGATGCCATTTTTGGTGTAAATGACACCGTGATTTTTTCAGCCATGAAGGAAATAAAGAAAAAAGGCCTAAAGGTACCGGACGATGTGGCATTGGTAGGCTTTACGGATGAGTTTCACGCGACGGTGGTTGAGCCTAATCTGACAGCAATAGCACATCCAACCTTTGAAATCGGAAGAGAAGCAGTGGGGTTGCTGCTGGATGAGATAAATGCTGATGCAAAGAAAAATGTCCAGCAAGTAATCCTTAAAGCAAAGCTTATGGCTAGGGAGTCCTCAGCAAAGAGACAAACAGCTTTGAAGGACGGGTAAGCATTCCCGTCGTGCTGGATGTGATCAGCTAACTCCATGTGGAAAGTAGATTACATCCCGGAAAAGGAGCGGTAAAGCTTTATCATGCTGTATACAGCAAGGAGCGGATATCCATAAGCTTATCCATACCCCCTCTCAAACTTCCTCCAATACCGATAAGATATTGCCAGCAGGATCTTTGAACCAGGCTATGAGTGGAGATCCTGTCCTGCATATGCCTTTTTCATCGGTCTTTATAGCTCCTTCATATTGCTCAAACCGCACTCCCTCTGCACGCAATCCATCCACTGCCTCCTCTATGTCATCTACCGGAAAGTTAAGGACGGTAAACGTAGCCGGGGTATGATCGGGTTTGGGATACAGGATTACTTCACTCCCACCGGCCAGTTGGATGGCCAGTAGCCCCATCTCCAGGCTGATCACTTCGAGACCAAGTACCCCGCTGTAGAATGCTTTTGCTTCTTCCAGATCATTAACTGAAAAACCACTGAATGCTTTTGATTTCCTTAACATAGTCCGTTTTGATTTAGCGTGTTACCTCTTATATCTGATTCCAAATAAAATGATTAACTCCCTAATTAGAGAGGGAAATAGCAACTATGAAGAGGCGGAATGCGACATTCTTTACTTAGAGGGGTTCTGTCTTACTGCGTTGGAAACTGTAAATCAAATAGCCCAATGAAGGAAGGATAAAGATACTTCCAAGAAGCAACGCCCAGCCCAGCGACTCCATCGGTTTGCCCAATGCCGCTGCATTGAAAAGCGAAATATTATCTCCTGCTTTTATTACGACAAAATCAGGAAAATAATGGTAACCAAAAGCAAAGAGAATAAGTGTGACTTGGAAACCTGCCAGCAATCTCACCAAAATATTCTTGCCCCGATTCAGGTTAACCCATAAAAAAACCAAGGACACAGAAGCACTTAACAAGATAAACAGTGTCAGAGGCTCATGTATCAGCTCATGCATCAACGGGATACCATTCCACGCTGCAGCTGGAAATACCACTCCACCGGAAAGTACTGTTATTACACAAAGTACTTTTGATTTCCTGATAAACAACATCTTGACCTCATCACTCTCTGCCTCACCGACCAAATAGACTGCAGCTAGAAACCCACAGATGGCAACTGTAAATATGCCTACTGAGAAGCTGAAGGCATTGAACCAAGGATGGATATAAGTCCCCAAAAAGTCACTGGAAGCTGGATCGATCTGCCCTCCGACCATTGCTCCTGCGGTGATACCTAGAAATAGTGGTGTCACAAAACTGGAATACGTGAAGATGAAATTGTAAACATCCTGCATTCCGTCTTTTACCGCATCATAATGCCTGAAAATAAAAGCGGTTCCCCTTCCTATAATCCCGAGAAGCATCAATACCAAGGGAATATGAAGGTGGACGGAAAGCACGGTATAGATTTCAGGAAACCCAACGAAAAGGATTACAATCACTATAATCAGCCACATGTGGTTTGCCTCCCATATCGGACCTATGGTTTCATATGTCAAAGACATGATTTTTTTGCGGTGTCTAGCCGGAGTGATGAGCTCCACTATGCCAGCACCAAAATCGGCACCTCCCAGCAGCAGATAAAGCAAAATCGAAACACAGAGAAAAGCGATGACTACGTAGAGCATAAGTTTTATCCTAATGGGATGAATCGATCATTTCGGTGTGTTTTTCTTCTAGAATCTCTGGAACAGCCTTGATCTGTCTATATAATAGAAAAGTAACGACGGCAGACAAGGAAATATAAACTGCCGTAAAAATCAAAAAAGAATAAACAATTCCCGGAATGGGTGTCACTGCATCGGCAGTCCTCATGATCCCATAAATGATCCAGGGCTGCCTTCCTACCTCTGTAACCGTCCACCCAGCCTCTACTGCTATAAATCCCAGCGGGGTGGCCAGTGCAAACAGGATCAAAAACCACCGCTGTTCCAACCATGCCTTCCTCTTCCAACGGGCAATAAAATATAGGAAACTCAGTCCCATCATGATCATTCCCATCGCTACCATCAGCTGAAATGCAATATGTGTCACCAAAACCGGCGGGTGTTCATCCTCGGGAATCTGGTCCAGCCCTATTACTTCCGATTCGAAATCGCCGTGTGCCAGGAAACTCAGGGCTCCCGGAATCTCAATACCGTACTTGACTTCCCGGGATTCCTCATCGGGGATTCCCCCGATAAGCAGTGGCGCACGCTTGGAAGTCTCAAAATGGGCCTCCATCGCAGCAAGCTTTGCAGGTTGCCTCACAGCTATATCCTTCGCGGAAAGGTCTCCGGAAAGGGGCTGTAAGATAGCCGCCACCGTACCATAACCCATAGCGATATAAAATGCTTTTCTGTGAAAAGCCCTGTTCTTCTTTTTCAGGAGCATCAGGGCATGGATCCCCGCTACCGCAAAACCAGTCGCCGCAAAAGCAGCCAACGTCATATGGAGGGCTTGGGTAAACCAGGCCTCGTTAAAGAGAGCTGCTACCGGGTCAATATTGGTGAATTTGCCGTCTGCATAATCAAAACCGGTAGGACTGTTCATCCATCCATTGGCAGCCACCACCAGAATACCCGAAGCCAATCCACTGATTCCCACCACTACACCCGTGAACCAGTGAAACCATCTGTTAAAACGCCCCCAGCCATATAGAAAAAAACCCAAAGCTATAGCCTCGATAAAGAATGCAGTGCCCTCCAGAGAGAATGGCATGCCAAAAATCGGCCCAGCATGAAGCATAAACTCTGGCCAGAGCAGTCCAAGTTCAAAGGATAACACCGTTCCGGAGACAGCTCCGGTTACAAAGAAAATCGCTACCCCCTTGCTCCAGGCCTTTGTCAATTCCCTTTGATGGAGGTCATTCGTTTTAAGGTATTTGTAATGCGAGGTAGCCATAAAAAAAGGCATTACCATGCCTATACATGCGAAAATTATATGGAAACCCAGCGAAAGGGCCATCTGTGAACGCGCTGCTAAAAAATCATCCATAGGGTTGGATAAAAGGGGATTACTGGTTTTCTGCCTGGTAAAGATTCAGCCTATTTGAAGGTAATCTTGCTTACCACTTATAAATCTGACGAACAAACCGCCCGATTAGTTCGCTGATTTCCCCTTTATTTTCCTGCCATATGAACCTTTGTGATATAGCCAAAACAAGCATGACTTATAACCAAACCAGGAATTTACATAGGCTGCAGGAAGGTCAATCCCGTTGTTGGAAAAACACAAATACTCCTTTTTTATTGGCTACGACTAGATCAATATAGCCATCTCCATTTATATCCTTTGCGACTACTTCCACTCCTACGCCGGAATCGGCATCAATCAGGTGTGGAGTCCAGGAAGGCCCATCCCCATGGATAAGCTCATACCAGTATAGAACCGGGGGATCAAACTCGCCTGGATCCCCGCCCATATGGGCAAAATATCGCTTGCCTGTGACAAAATCCATGTGGCCATCCGAATTGAAGTCGGCCATCGCCACACCGTGGGTCTGTGTATATTTTTTCTCAATCACACTCGTCTCCCATAAGGGCTCGTTCGCTTTGCTTCTGGACTGTCGATGCCACCATATCCCCACATCATGGGCAGAAGCCGAAAGGATGTCATTAAGTCCATCCCCATCGAAATCGTAGGCAAACATCTGTGAAGCATTTTCACCGAAATCTGCCTCATGAAACACCCAAGGTACTCCATGCATCGGGTCTTCCGGTCCCTCCCACCAACCTTCTTTGATGATTACATCCTTCCGGCCATCGCCGTTCACATCACCAAAGCCCAATCCGTGTGAAAAATTATCTGTGCCCGGACTTCCTTTGTCACTTACTGCGTATTTTTGCCACCTCCCTCCATCACCCGGGGATGTAGGGGCCCTCAGCCAGATCATTTCTTTGCTCCCGGGATCACTTCCCAGCAAATCCATTCTTCCGTCCCCATCTATATCATAGAATCCCGCAGACTCATTCCCGAATCTCGGGTAGACCGGATGTTCCTCCCAATGTCCTGATTTACCCCGGGGGTTTTCGTACCAGACTACTTCCTGACCGGGAAATCCAATCCTCACAAAATCTACCCATCCATCCAGGTTGACATCCATTGCCTCAGATACAAAATAATCACTGTATCCTTTGTCATATTCATATTTCCTGGGCTCAGTCAGTTCATACATTTTCCAGTCAGGGGCCTTAAACCAAAAGGCACCCGCAATCACATCCAACAGCCCGTCATTGTCTACGTCTCCCACAGCTACCCCTTCAGCCAGAAAGCTGTCTGTGAGTACCTGTTTTTCAAACCGGATGGCTTTCGCATCTACTGCACTGGGGAGCTGCTGCGCTTTCCCAATACACGGAAAGCTTAGAATCATCGCAGCATACAGCAAGTTCCTCACCTGAAACGAACTGGAACACAGTACCGACTGAACATCTGACCGGGTAAGAATCATTGCTATTTCTCGTTTAGAAGGTAGATCAGTAAATCGTTGAATGCTTGTGGGGTAAGCACCTGGTCAAAATTATCAGGCATAAGTGTCGATTTTGAGATTACCTGCTCTGCCACATCCGCTTTGGACACAGAAAATTCCTCCCCGGACTGATTTGCCAGAATCAAGGACTGTCCCTCTTCCCTTCTATACAGTCCAGTGACGGTTTGCCCATTCTTTAACGATATCCAATAATTCCTGAAATTCTCGGTAATATTGCGGTTCGGGTCCAGAATCTTGGTAGCCAAGGCCTCTTGACCCCAGTTTCCGATTCCATCCAATTGCGGACCGATCAACCCTCCTTCATTTCTTATTTGATGGCAGATTCCACAGTTGGACTGGAAAATAGCCTTTCCCGCTGTAGCACTGCTTTTGGTAGGGTTGAAAGAAGCCAGCCTATTGGCTATCAACTGCTGCTTCTCCTCACTTACCGGGGTTACATTTGCTGTAAGCATCTCAAAATCTTTTTGATGTGCTTCAGTTACTCCATTTAGGAAACGTTCCTCAACTGCACGGATTTTGAGGATGCCCGCAGCAACATGACCATTCTTGACAGCGCTGATCAACTCCTGCTTTCCTGCATCATTCACTGCCAGTAGCACAGCAATGGCCTCCTGGACTTCAGGAGGAGCATTTCCCATGCTTTCAGCCAATTGCCTGCGAGTTTCGGACGTCAACTCCCCATCCAGGGCCGACACGAATCTTGATCTCACAAGTGCTGTTTCCCCTCCATCACTGATGCGTTTCAATACAAATACGGTATTCCCATCCCTATCCATCTGAACCAATGCCTTGGCAGCCTGACTGCGAATTTCTTCTTGAATGTTTTTGGTGAGGACCAGTGCTCTCAGTCTGTCTTTTACCCCGTCCAGCTTCAGCCTGGAAGCCATTGCTATGGCAAAGCCAATTCCTCCTTTATTGTCCTCTTTAGGTAAGTCCGGAGCCGAAAGAATGCCTGAGGCTACCTCTCTTATCCAATGCTGATAGGCCTGTGGTATATCTATCCCACGGCGATCCACTCCCTGTACAGCTGCACTGGCCAGAAGGTAGGCTTTCCCGGAATCAGCAGCAGACGCCTGCCTTAACCACCCCAAGAACCCGGACAGAGATCCCAAAGAACTATAGGCAACCGCTGATTCCGTATAGCTTGCCCACTTCTCTCCAGGGACTTTATCCGCCATTAACTGCTTCATCACAAATTCCCCCGCTTCCTGGTTTTCCAGATCGGACATCACCATCGTAAGCAATCCGGCTTCACGGTCAGGCCATGTCTCCCCCACGGCTGTTTTCATGATGCTAGGATCTTTCAGATGGTTGAATATCGCCAGGGAAACGGTGTAGTTTAAATGGGTGTCTTCAGCGGGAATCTGTCCATGGATTTCTACCAGCTTTCTGAAACTGGAAGGGTCTATATGCAAACTCAGCATCTCAGCCGCCGCCCGTCTCACATGGGGATTGGCATCGGAAAGATCCCCTATGGCTTGGTTTCGTTGGACACTGTTCAGCTGGGCATAGTTTGATAAGAGTTTGTAAGCATGAACCCTGACCCTGGGATCGGCATGGGTCAAGGCATTTGCCAGTGATTCCTCAGGCAGGGCATCTAACCGGAACAGTGCCCAGTTTACCTGGATCAATTTGAGAGCAGGAGTATTCTTATCCGCTGCCAGCTCCACCAGCGCAGGCACAGCATCTTTTCCGAATCGGTCTACCAGTTCATCGGTAACGGTCCTCCTGAGCTGCAGCACGTCGTTGCCCATGCCTTCCAACAGTTCCTCCTGGCTTGCCTTGGACCAATCCTTCACTTCCCGCCGCTGCCCTTTGTAGGTTATTCTCCATATTCTCCCACTCACTCTATCCCGGCCAGGATGGTCGAGAGGCACTTCGTAATGTCCTATGATCCGGTTGTAAAAATCAGCCACATACATCGCTCCGTCAGGACCGATCTTGATATCCACAGGTCTAAACCACGGATCCTTGCTAACCAGGAAATCATCCTGGCGCGTAGCTTTGGGTGTGCTGCCATGAAACTCCATGGTGTTCCTGCTGATGCGGCAGGTAACGACATCTCCTGAATAAAAACTGTTCCGGTATTCTTCAGGAAATTGGTTGTCTGTATAATACACCAAACCGGACAAGGCAGTGGAGTTCAGTCCATAATCCATCATTTCAGGCGCGAAGCCCATGTTGGGAGTCCGCTTTCCCCACTGGGAATAATTACCTCCCCAGATAAGCTGGTAGATGGGAAGCGTGTGGCAATCTGCTGAATAGTGGTAGCCCATTTCATCGTAATCTGAACCAAAGGGGTTGATTCTCCCATCCGTGGTTTTTTCCACGCGGCTTCCATCCATCGTGAACCGGAAGGTATTCCCTGAGGTCATAGTCACTGCATGACCATCCTTACCGGATACCGTAGAGCTATTGGAAAACCCATGTGAGGCATGTATCCAGCCGTCAAATCCCCTGAACAGGTTATTTACCATTCCGTGGGTGTCTTTGTGCTCAAACTCACCCAGAAGTACTTCACGCTGATCAGCCTTGCCATCACCGTCAGAATCTATAAACCTGTATAGGTTGGGTATGCTGTAACCAATAGCCCCATTTTTGACGGGAATAATGCCGATGGGGATATTCAGGTCATTGACAAAATCCTGAATCTTATCTGCCCTACCGTCACCATCTGTATCCTCCAGAACGGTAATACGGTCCTTTCCTTCTCCCTGCCCTGCTTCAATAGGATACTCGGAAGATTGACTTACCCAAAGCCGACCTTTCGCGTCAAATGCCATATTAATGGGCTTCGTGATATCGGGTTCAGAGGCAAAGAGTGTTATTTCAAATCCCGGTGGAAGTATAAATTGTGCCATCTCCTCTTCCGGCGTCTGAAAACCTGACGTTCTCACATGCTCTGCGTATCGTCCATCTTCCCCTGAGGGAGTGACTGGCTGTTCTTTTCGCTCAGAAGGTCCGCAACCCGCCATGCATATAAAAGTCAGTAAACCGGTCCTAATCAGGCAATCTTTCATTTTGGGTTTAGTAAGGAGTTCTGCAAAAAAGACAACGCAACGAATAACTTACCACTTTTTGAACCAAAATCAAAACAAACCAACCTGCCTTCCCTTAGTTGACAGCTAGAAATAAAATGTATGATAACGATCTTCCTCCTGACAAGGGATCTCCTGCTTGCGGATTTACTGCCCGTACTTAGGGCTTGCTGAAAAAGTCTCAGCTGTACCAGCTTCAAGGCGTCCGAATGATGATGTATGCTTATACTTCGAATGAGGGCAACGTAGAAGATGGTGGGGCTGAGGCTAGCTCAAAAAAATACTGTTATTGGATTTTCCGGTGCATGGATAAGGAGCAATTGTGGTCAAAAGGCTTGCACTTGCTGAAAAACAGCTTGTCTTAAAAATGGTCTGATAACTCAAAACTATGGCTTCCAATCTTTTTACTGGCGTTTTTCAGCAGGCCCTACTTAACTGCTCCCAGCTGGCAACATAATGCTAAAAACCGTTCCTTTGTTGACCTCACTTTCTATACTAATGGTTGCTCCGATACTCTCAGCAAACTCTTTGCAGAGCATTAAACCTATCCCCGTACCGGACTCACCATCGGTTCCCCGGGTAGACAAGTTACGGTTTTCAAACAGCATGGCTATCTTTTCCCCCGCTATTCCTACCCCATTATCCTTGATAAAAATCACTCCGGTCACTTCCTTGCTGTACTCCACTGAGATTTCGCCCCCCTCATGCGTAAATTTGATTGCATTCATCAACAGGTTTCGGATGATGAAATTAAGCCGCTCCCTGTCCGAATAAAGTATCAGATCAGACGGTATAAGATTGGAAAGCTTCTGGTTCTTTCTTTTCAGCTGCAAATCAAACAAGTCCTTATTCTCCTGGACCAACGGATAGAGCATAAAGTCCTTCAGTTGGATTTCATTGGATCCCATCTGCGACCTTGCCCATGCAAGCAGATTCTCCAGCATAAGTGAGGCAGCATTGGTGTCCCTTGAAATCAGCAGCATGATCTCGTTCATCTCACCCGGGGACATATCCCCACTGTTCCATAACTCTATGATATTGTTGATAGAAGAAAACGGAGTCCTGAGATCATGGGAGATGACGGAGAAAATTTTATCCCTGAACCGATTGGCCTTTATCAGCTGTCGGTTGGTCTCATCCAGGTTATTGCGCTGGACTTGTATCTGCTGATGCTGATCCTGGACCAAGTCATGGGCCTCGGTCAGTTCATCATTGGCAATCCTGAGTTTCAGGTTATTCCTCCTCTGGATGTAAAGCAATACCCCCATGAATACCACAGCAAGAACAGTGAGTACCAGCAGCTCTTTGTTCCGTCTAAGTTTCAGGTCGGAAAACTCCTGCTCCTTTAATAGCCGCTCATTTTCAAGCTCTTTCTTCTCAGACTCATACTGGATAGTCAGCTCATCCCTGATTTTCTGCCTGGTCTCATTGAAAAGGTCGTCATCACTGGATTTTGCCAGGGCCAGGTATTCGTAGGCAGTCTTAAAATCACGCTGTTCAGCAGCAACTCGACTGACTAGATTGGCAGAACTTGCCAATTGATAGGCAGACTTGCTCTCTTTGGCCAAAGCATGTGCTTTCAAGGCAAACTTCATAGCTGAATCCAACGAACCCAGATACCTGTAATTGTTCGCCAGGTTATCCAATACGCTGATTTTTGATTCCAGGTCATTGTATTTCTCTGTCAGTTCCAGCGCTCGGTTCAGCTTTTCTATACTCTTTTCTTTATCTCCAGAGCCAAGATACAACTCTGAGAGTTGGGATAGCGTATTGACCATTTCGCGGAAAGCACCTTGAGACTCTTTGATTTCAAACGACTTCTGAAGGTAATCCATCGCAAAATTGAAATTTTGAAGCGTGTCCTCCCCTTTCAGCCATAGATCCCGGTGATAACTTCCCAGGTTGTTATACAGAAGGCCCATAGCCCGCTTATGGTCCACCAGCTCGGCAAAATGCAATGAGGTGCGATACATCTCTGCCGCTCTGTTGATCTCATTTGATCTGTAATAGATATTTCCCAGGTTTAGATTGGACTCCACTATTCCTACGGTGTCCTTTAGACTTTCACGGATTCTCAGTGCTCCAAGGTGGGCTTTCAGTGCTTCCTCATAATCGGATTTGATAAGATAGGATACCCCTATGATATTCAATGCATTGGATTCCAGTTTTCTGAAATTGTTGTCTCGGGCGATTTCCAGTGCCTGTTTGCCGTAGAAAATAGCCGTATCCTGATCAAAAGCATAGTAATGAATACTCAGACCCACAAAAGCAGCTGATTTAATAGAATCATTATCAGTCGTTTGTGAGACTATTATTAAACTATCAGGTAAAGACTGCTGAGGAGATACAGGCCAATAGGAAAGCCATAACAGCAAGAAGCTTAACAGCATAATCAGAAATAAGATACGGGCACTTAAGGTGGTAAAGGGATAAAGCGAAGTAAATATGCATTCAATATGCTAAAATTCAAAAGAGCTTTCCATACATAGAAGAATATACCTTTGGATGGAATAATCATTCACCAATGTGAGAAAACACCAAATGGAATTTGACCGATGGTTTGGAAAACACAGGCTGTGATAGGAGCCCTTATCCTGGTCAAAGTGAAGCAATCCAACCTAGCTCAGGAATTACTAATTCTCCAGAAAAAGTGGGCGGGCAGGTGCAATGACTTGTTGAAGCGTAGTCAGCAAATCAGTATTAAGACTCTCACTGTTTATGGCGACAACAGAAAAAGTTGACCTTTCGGCCTTCGCTATCCGGTGTACCTGATTAGGATGGACATACAATACTGAATAGGGCGGTAGGCAATGGATTTCAAAGTCAATTTCCATTTCCATGTTTCCATCTGCGGTCAACAGAAAGAAATGATAATCGTGCCGGTGGGAATGGTCCGTTTCGTCAAACAACTGTAGGTTATCCTCGGTTATCTAGAAATGCCAATTCCCAACCCGAACTCCACTGAGAGACTGTTGACAGGAACAGATGTTGGTTTCCTAGACATTGTTTCTAAATAGGGAGGTTATGGTGAAGCGAACTTTGGCTATAGGCACACGACACCTTTTGCATTCGCACTAGAAATTGACCTCTAGTCAATTCCGGTATAATGTATTTCTATTGCTTCGAAACCAGATGGTTTGGAGGATTGTCCATCTACAATAAATCCTACACGCGGAGAGAATCCCCATTGTGCAATGAAAGCAGCATCAAAGACAGGAGTTTCCGGCATCTGCATGGAATGCCATTGCACTTTATCCGGAGACCAGTAAAACTTATAATATCTTCCGTCTATGGATTCATACTTAAGGAAAAGCGTTTCACCGCTTACAGCTTCCATTCCTGCCAACAGCTTCCTGGTTCCCTTTTCAACCTTGAAAACCTCCAGCCCTGTCCTTCCTGAAGTGAAGCCCAATATATTAGCTTGATTGCTATAAATGCCGATGCCACTTCTAGCATCAGTAAGGCTGATTTCTGCCACCATGGAATAATCCCCTTCTTTCGGACGAAGACCTAAGAAATTAACTCCATCGTGGGAAGAGGAAATCCACATCTTTCCATTTTCTATGCTGGAACCAGGTTTGGGGACATTCACGTCCCACTCCCAAAAATCCAGATTGGTGTTCCTGGAAAAATCATCCTCCCAACTTCCCTCTGCTTCCTGCCGTGTTCCTGAAAAAGGAACTTTGGATTTTTCAGATGGCGTATTGCCATTCTTAAAGTGAGGCCACCCCGTTTTATCATCCCAGAGCAGTTCATCCAGCATTCCCTGCCTTCCTATGAACTCAAAGTCTTTCGCATTATAGGCATGGTATAGATAAAAATCCCTGCTATCGGCTGCTTGTACCAATGTCCCATGCCCCGGACATCTCCATTCTTCCCCTCCCTGCAAAATGGGCTCAGGATATTGTTCCCAACCCGAGCGGAGATCTTTTGAGCGGGACACCATCACGCTGTAATCACATTGGTTGTCACAGCACCCCCCTACCGAATAAAGCATGTAATAGTATCCTCCCCGCTTCACGATAGCCTGTCCTTCATCTCCGGATCCTTTCCAGCCGGCAGTATGATCAGTCAATGTCCAATGGTCCCCTACCAACCCAAGCCCGTCACTGCTTAATTCGGAGGCTAGAATTTCAATATCCCGCCCAGGTGTCAATCCATAGGCCTTCCAGGTAATATACAGTTTGTTATCCCCGTCCTGAAATACATAAGCATCGATTGCCTCTTCTCCCCATTCAATCAAGATTCCATGATCTGTAAATCCGGAAGTCAGATCTTTGGTCGTAGCTACGCCTATGCAAGCAATCCGGGTATCCTTGCGCTTGGTCGTGTAGTACATGTAATAAGTACCATCCCGGTAAAACAACTCGGGAGCCCAGAAATCATCGCTTGCCCAGGCAGGAGGCTCATCAAATACCGAACCCAGTCTAGTCCAGTTTATCAGATCAGAAGAGCTATAAATAGGATAATTGGGAGCGAAATCATTGCTGGTCCCCACGGCATAATACTCATCATCCACACGTATAATCGAAGGGTCCGGAAAGTCCCCTTTAATTACAGGGTTGTAATAATCACCATGCTGCGCAAATGAATGCAGCGATATGCCATAAGTGATCAGAAAAACAAGTAATATCCTATACTTTTTGCGCAGCAAGAAAAATCTATTCGATGTCAATAGAATACATATTTAGGGGTTAGTGGCAAGTTTTCCATTAACCGGCTTTCTTACCTTCAATAGTTATACATTGCCGGAATGGACAATGAATAGCTAAGTAACAAAAACAACTGCATAATCACCAGTGACAGTTTTTATTCCTAAGGTGAACATCCCACTTATTCTGATTTTTCAAAGGCAGATGAAATCGAGCCTGCCTGAGGCCAGACAGGCATGACTAAAAAGTCACACACTTAGATGATTATCAGTTATGCAAGATTCTCCCACATCGAGTTCGGGACAGGAATGACCACTGAGAATCAAATTATAAACAGATGAAAAGGAGGCATTTCCTTCTCTATATTACCTCCAGACCATTCTGCCGCTTGCTGTTTCAATCTTTGTTTCTCCGTTTGTGATAACAGGTATCACCTCTGGGCTGTTTTCATAAATGGGATCTACGTTGTACAGCTGCCCGTCAGCCGGTATTATTTTCAGGTACCATATGGCACCGAAAGAACCAGTCCTCGTGTAATCTGTACCAACTAGAAGGTATTTCCCGTCAGGAGAGAATACCGGGTATGCCTCCTTGTCATTACTGTCCGTTACCTGCACAAACCCACTTCCGTCCATATTCATCATATGGATGTGGTTTCCCACTCGGACTGCTATCTTGCTGCCTGTAGGATCTACTGCCAAATTCCCCCAATCTTCAAAGTTCATTTCCTTTACCAGCTGCCCATTCGTATAGGGAGGGGAAAGTTTGATGATATAATTCTTATGGGTAAGTACCAACGAGTTATCGGGTAACCATTCCGCCTGCTCATTCATATCTATTTTTTCTCCTTGCACATCGTAGAGGTGGGTCACCACATTTCCTTCTGTGTCCAGTATCACAAAGCCTTCCTCAAATGTGGAGTTCAATACTATCATGGAATTGTCCGGAGACAGTTTGCCCGAGTTGAATCCACTTCCCCCGTTCAATGGCGTATATTTCAACTCTTTTATGACAGCCCCATCTGAGACATTACTCATCACTAAAGTTACATCATCACTCCAAATGTCTTTTTTACTGGCAGTCAACAACACTTGGCCATCACGCGAAAGATCCCACCCGTTCCGTTTGGATTCAGTCGGTAAAAATTCAGATTTCACTCCTGTTTGGGTATTTACTGCCAACGTTCCTTCTGTGGCCCAATCATAAAAAAGGGTGCCTTTTAAGTCTCCAGGTATGGAAGGGTTGACCAAACCAGGTGTATCATCATCCTTGGAGCAGCTTATGGTTAATGCTGCCAGGAGAGCAAAGCTGAGTAATTTTGAGATTTTCATGGATTAGTTTATCAGTATACGAAAAGAAGGTGCCGTCCACACTGTACCCTATTAAAAACAACTGGTATTTGCTTCCCTGTTTTTACTTTTGGCACAGGTGGCTGCTTGCCGTTCAATATGTATAAATCAAAATACAAATTTGAACCCAAAACGTTCTTTTTGGATAGATATCCATTTAAAAATTGTGTTTACAGAGAATTTGTAGATTTCTTCCCGGGTTTTTCCTGCCCTTCATACCACCACACTTAACTGTTATAAGTTGAATAGTAACCTTGGAATATAGAAAAACCGCACTTGACTAATGTTTTTTTTATTTTCAAGTATAAAACATCCTTTGCTTTTGCTCAACTGATAAACAGCATTTGTCTATCGGCTAGTTAGCTGGATTTTTGCGGGACATTCTATAGGGATTGGTTATAAACCGGGAGCATCGCCTACTAATTGATGACTTTCTACGCATGACGGGGTTATTTTGGCCAGGTCTTCCCTAAGATCCTGAAGCTTACTTATGGAAAATCAATTTCCAAAGGATAGAGACAGCAACCCCCGCCTATTTCGCGTGCGTAGTATAGGCGCACCTCCATGTTTGCAACTAAACCACTATGGACTTAAAGTCCATAGGTTAAGGGCAAGCGACTGGAAGTCGCCTTAAACCTCATCATTCTATGATAAAATTATCGTTGTTATCATCATTTGGACGTCTATGATGCTCAAGATACTCATTAACCATATCATCCGTTATATTTCCTGTACTCCAACATCCATAACCTATGGACCAAAAGTGGCGACCCCAATATCTTTTCTTCAATTCAGGAAATTCCTGCTGCAGCTTGCGTGAGCTCCTTCCTTTTAGTCTTTTCACTAAGCTGCTC
>JBMDXP010000096.1:0-24373 GCA_048819475.1 Algoriphagus sp. | reverse complement strand
GAAAATCCAAAAACAGTATTTTTTTGAGCTAGCCTCAGCCCCACCATCTTCTACGTTGCCCTCATTCGAAGTATAAGCATACATCATCATTCGGACGCCTTGAAGCTGGTACAGCTGAGACTTTTTCAGCAAGCCCTACCTCTATCTCAAAAAAGTCGTTATCCCAAAGGTCAAAGGGGAGCTAGGTGAATTTAAAATCTCGGTAAGGTTAAACAGGCTTAGCAAGAAGGACTACATCGTATTGAATGACGTTCTGCTGAAAACCGGGGAGTCCACCACACAGATAGACCATATTGTGATTTCCCAAAGTGGACTTTTTGTGATTGAAACCAAGAATTACAAAGGTTGGATCCATGGTCATGAAAAATCAGACTATTGGACACAAACGATATATAAGCAGAGGACCCGCTTTAGAAATCCGGTAAAGCAGAATGGAAGCCATGTGTACCTCTTGAGAAAAATTCTGTCTGCTTATCCAGAGGTTGATTTTTGGCCTATCGTGGTTTTTACCGGAAGTGCAAAACTGAAGAATGTGTTCAGCCGGGCTCCAGTGATCTATTCAAACCGGCTAATCCGGACTATTGAGGAAATTAATCAGGACCCGAAACTGTCAAAGGGGCAGATGCAGCGTATAGGTGATACGCTGAACAAGTACAGGTTAAAGGGGAGGAAGGCATATAGAAATCATACAAAACGGGTTAAAAAGAAAATCGGGGAAAACCGGAAAAACCCTTCAGCACTGAGGTGCCCGGTATGCGGCAATTATCTGATTAAGAGGCACGGGAAATTTGGGGAGTTTTATGGCTGCACCTCTTATCCCCGCTGCACTTACACGGAAAATATCCAGAGAATATCCATCTAGGGTTTTACTCATTCTGTAAGCCTCCCAGTCGGCATTAATTGAATTTGAATACACCTATAGGATTGTTTTATGTTTGGACCTAGCACTATATAGCTGGCTATCCAATGTGACTTTATTTTTTTTCAAAAAGGAGAAGGATTGTCAAAAGGATTAAACTGGTCGGAGAGATTAATCCACTACAGCGGTGTAGAGGGTTAAGAAGCAGTTCGATCGTTTATCCATCCGTGGTGAGTGAGGCTATTATTATAAAACCATCTGAATTATCAGGATCGGTTGATTTCTCCTTTGGTATAGGATAGCATCAGCTAAAATGTAGATAACTTTCCGCTTTTCACCAAAAAAAATACCCTGTACAGGAGGACCGAGCGTCAAGAAACAGTGCGGGGGACTGTTTTAGCAAGGGGCCAGCTTGCAGGGTTGCTTTTTAGTTCAAAATCACTTTTCTTGCAATAATCTTTTAGTAGAGGACGAATAGCCAACTTTTATTCACGCATCCGGGCATAAACCCGGAAACCAGCAAACACCTTTTGATTCTGATATTTGCATGATTGCAGAGCCGATTGCCCTCTCTTCAGAGCCTGTCCCGAGAATCGGGAAGAGGGTTGGGGTGAGGTTACAAATTCAACCCAGTACCACCAGCTATATGACTACACCTAGCGGGGCTATTCTGGGGATATTTATCCTCGGGTTCTTTATGAAGTGGGTGAAGGGCAGGGCGGGTGTTTACCGCCACGCTGATCTCCCAGCTGCTGATCTTCCTGACCCATTGGAAAGACTGAGAGGGGATGTTTGGCCTGGTATGGGATATCGGCTGCCTGCTGGTGATGCTGCTGTCCGCAGTGATCCAGCTGTTCCAGCAGTCGGGGGAGTGTTATCAGCTAAGCATGGCAACGTACAGACAGATGGGCTACTGCAGCGGATATGGGGCAGACGGGAGCTGTTCCAGCCTCTGGCAAAAGGGGGCTGGTAGAGTTTTTATAGGGGGGTAAACGGAAGAACGCTTTTGTGCACAGGTTGTTTTGTGCACCGGCGGGTATTCCTGCGCCCTTCAGTTGTCCTTTTATGCCGGTCTTACACCAAAATGTGGATAACTTTCATGAAAATACCTGTAAAAATACCCTGTACAGGGTATTGGAACTTTAATGAGAAGGTTTTAATATTAACAAATTAAGTTTTTCGCATCTCGAGACTTGACAACCGGTGTCATCGCCTGGAATTTTTGAGATGGGGAGAGTTATCTTGTTTTTATCGATTTTCACTTCAACCGCAAAGCCATGAGATTCAACCTCATCTTGGAACGTACCGGAACAGGTAGGTTCATCCCGATCAACTATCAGTATGAGCTTTCGTCCGCGATCTACCGCATCGTGGATCAGGCAGACTCGGAGTTTGCAGAGTTTCTACACTATGAGGGGTATCGGGCAAATGGCAGACCCTTCCGTCTATTTACCTTTTCCAGGTTGTTTTTCCGGGGTTTCAAGGTATTGCCAGAGTCTGGCCGGATCGAACATTATGGCCGGGAAGTTCGATTTGAGGTGAGTTTTTTGGTGGACCGGATAGCGGAAGAGTTTATTAAGGGGCTTTTTATGCACCAGGAGTTGTTTCTGGGGGATAAAATCTCGGGTACGACCTATCAGGTGCAGCGCATAGAGGCGGTGGACACCCCCGTGTTTCAGCCGACTATGGAGTACCGCTGCCTGTCACCCGTGCTGATTAAGCGAAAGCGCGCTACAGGTGGAGAAGATTATCTAAATCCAGCCGACACTGGATATGCAGAACTGTTACTGGAAAACCTGCTGTCCAAGAGCCTGGCTCTTTCCACGGTATCGTGTGAAGGAGGGGAGGGGCTGTCAGGTGAGCGCCCGGCCCTTGATCTGAACGTGACCGGAAAGGTCTATAAAAACGGGGTGATGATCAAGCAACTGACCCCACAGCAGACCAAGTTGATCGGTTACAGCTATGAGTTTGAGCTGACCGCACCAGTGGAGCTCCATGAGATCGGCTACTATGCCGGATTCGGCCACCTGGGAAGCCAGGGTTTTGGGTGTGTGGGGGTTAAAGCGCTATAAAAATGAAAAAATGGACCTATTTTTCAGAGCTTCGCTTTATTTCCTGTGATTTAAGGAAAAGCTCTTCTTTTGAGATAGTTACGTCACTCTTTTTGAGTTTTTCCCAGATTTTTTCTCTCTCGGAGGTAAGAAAAGGGTTTTTGCCCTCCTCTAAAAGATTGTGTGCTTTGAACTTTGCCATACTCAAATATAACACACGCTTACTTGTTCAAAGCATAAAAAATGAATTAAATCATTACTTCTTGCTAGCCAAATGTTTTATGAATTCATTTCTGTCTGAAATAATTGCATCGAGAAGAACAAATCTTCCTCTATGGTCAAATGTAACGGCCACCTCTAATCCAAGGCACTTTTTCGTCAATCCAATAAATCGGTATAATGGGTATTCAAACCCTGAGGACGCTATGCAAATGGAATATTCCCATTCAATCACTTCTTCAAGGTATTTTACTGTTCTGATTCCGGATTTTTGGAGACTGGAGAGGCTGAGACGAGAGTGGTCATACTCAAATTTATATTTCATGTTTCAAAGAATTAACCCCAGAAGGAAATTCCTTCTGGGAGTTTTAACTATTCCGAGGGGTTCGATTAACTCTACAATGAGTATTCATAATCATTTTTAAATTCCCTAGAAACCAAATCTATTAAATTTTTTCTTATAAAAAGCAGTTTTGCTTAAAGAAATATATATTTATTTTATACATTGAATTTTAATTATCATTGGTAAATATGAGAATCAATCTATCTATAAGTCCGAACTCCTCAATTGTTCCTTTTGACCACATTCCCTATTTGACGGGTACTATCCACAAATGGATTGGGCAGAATAATGCCGTTCATGGCTCAATCTCGCAACACTCATTTTCGTGGCTGAAGGGAGGGAGAAAGGGAAATGGAGGTCTTTATTTTCCTCGGGGCTCCAGCTTTTTCATCAGCGCCCATGAGGAACAACTGATCAAGAGGATAATGAAGGGGGCTATCGATCAACCTGAACTGTTTGCTGGGATGCGTGTGCAAGAGATTAAGCTACAGTATACCCCTTTTTTTGGAGGAGGGGAAGCCTACTTTTCGGTAGCCAGTCCTGTGCTGATCAAAAAGAAAGAGGCAGATCGGGTGAAGCACTGCTTATTCAATGATCCTGAAGCCAATGATTTTCTTACGCAATCCATGCAAAAAAAAATGGTGCTGGCAGGAATCAATCCAAATGGGGTGTCCGTCTTATTTGACCCAGATTATCGATCTGCTCATACTAAACTTGTCAATTACAGTGGAATAATGAATAGGGCAAGCATTTGTCCGGTACTTGTGAAAGGCACCTCTGAACAAATCGCATTTGCATGGAATGTAGGGATAGGTAACAGTACTGGGATTGGGTTTGGGGCTTTAAATTGATTTTCGATATGAACTTTTATGTAGTAAAATACGCCGGTCCCTTTGGCTTTATCAAGCCCTGGACAGCTGTACGGGACAGCGAAACATTCAGCCAGCAGTTTCTGACCCCTTCGATTGTAGAAGGGATAGAGAAGAAATTATTTCCGGAATTATTGGGCATAGCTGGCATTCAGAAAATCGTCGGTCACAGATTGTCTTATGACCAGGTATCCGGGCAACAGGAAGTGATTCAAACCCGGGGGTGGAACTCGACCAGAAAAGGAAGAGCATTTCTTTTTGACCGGCCAAAAGCCATTTTGATACGAGGTGTGCTACAAAACCCGGTCTTGTATTTGGCTTTTTTGTCCGCCAAAGATGCGTCCACAGCCGCAACACAGCATGTGTGTCTTTGTAGAAATGAAGACTTGATGTATCCAGACGAAATCACTGAAACAAGCAAAGAGATCTTCGAGGAAGAAGAACTGTTTCCCGGCTATGAATTGGTGTTCGAGAAAAATGAAAAGTCATTTCTGGTAGGCTACCATAGAGTTAGCAATGAGCCCATGTATGGCTGGATTAAAGTCGTTGGTCAACCCGTCTCCTCTTTCTAATGAAAAATTTATTGGCAAAATCAGCACCTGAATTCACCCCGTTAGGTGATCACCTTTTGCATGTTTCCTATGCGGCAAAGGCATTTGGGAACTATTTGCAAATGGATGAAACGGTGGCTTTCCATGGTGCTATTCTTCACGATATAGGGAAAGCCCATCCGGAGTTTCAAAGCAGGGTCAGAGGGAGTGGACGACACAGCAAAGTTTTCCGACATGAGATCAGCTCCTTACTTTTCTTATCGGTATTTTCTGAACAGGACTATCCTGCGCTGTTGGATATGGTCATCGCCCACCACAAATCAGCCAAAAATGACGTAGGGGACAAAGGATTATTGGATTTGGAAAACGGGTATGCGTATGTCGATTACCATGTAGGCAAATGGGACCAATGGTCTCCTGATGCTTTTAACCTACTCAATGACCTTGGTGTACAATGCATCCCCTTTAGTGAAGAAACAGCCCGTCAAAACCTGGCCTTCGCCATCAGCTATTGTAAGAAACAAACGAAAACCAGGGGCTATGCTGAATGGAGAGGATTGCTTATGGGTGCGGACCATTTTGCTTCTGCGCTGATCAACAGTACGGAGAAAAACCTTGAAAGGGCTTTTCGGGTACCCAACCTCGCTTTTTTTAACCGTACGCACCCCCTTTACCCACTTTCCTATAGGGACACTACTTCACCCAAAAAACACACGCTTGTCGTGGCCAGCACGGGAGCAGGCAAAACAGACTACCTTTTTAAAAGAACAAAAGGAAGGGTTTTTTATACCCTCCCGTTCCAGGCTTCCATCAATGCCATGTTTAAGCGGGTGCACAACGATTTGAAAACGGACAATCCGGACCTGGATATACGGGTTTTGCATTCCGCCTCCATGGTCGTCCGACAAAATGGAAAGGAGGAGGAAAGTGTTTTACAACCGCTTTTTGGTTCGTCGATCAAGATTTTGACACCACATCAGTTGGCGGCCATTGCTTTTGGAATGAAGGGCTACGAAGCCATGTTGCTTGACTTAAAGGGATGCGATATCATTTTGGATGAAATCCACACCTATACAGGGGTCTCCCAGGCCATCGTGTTGAAATTGGTCCAGATTCTTCGGCAATTGGGCTGTGCGATACATATCGGCACCGCCACTATGCCTACCAAGCTGTATCAGAAAATAGTGGAAGAATTGGGTGAGGATATTTTGGAAGAGAAACTGACCCCTGAGGAGCTCGATCATTTCGACAGGCATACCCTGTACAAAATCAATTCATTTGAAGCGGGTTTGCCATTTATCCACCAGGCTGTGGATGCGGACAAAAAAGTATTGGTGGTCTGTAACCGGGTCGCCAGCGCGCAAGAGGCCTATCTTCATTTAAAGGAATTGTATCCCCATACGCCGATGCTTTTGCTCCATAGTCGCTTCAAAAGAGGAGATAGGAATCTGAAAGAAAAACAACTGCTTGGCCTGGATGAAAAAGGAAATCCGAATGGCACATTCAACACGTCAACCAAGGCCTGTATTGTCGTTTCCACGCAGATCGTAGAGGTCAGCCTGGACATTAGTTTTGACCTCATGATCACCGAGACTGCCCCGATTGATGCGTTGATTCAGCGATTTGGCAGGGTGAACCGAAAAAGAACCGAAGAGACGATAGGGAAAACCAAGCCCATCTATGTCATCGCCCCTCCGGAAAATAAGAATGATGCCTTGCCCTACGATATCGAAGTTCTCCGCCGATCTTACGATGTGCTGGAGGACGGCCAAGTATTAAAAGAGCGGGATCTGCAGGTAAAAATTGACTATGTGTTTCCTGAGATTGATTTTATGGATATAGAAGAGCATGCTGTATTCAAATCAGATGGACGCATCACCATGGACAAACTCACGCATAGAAGCAAGTCGATCCTGTTTGAACTGCTCGAAATAGACAGTGTATCCTGTATTTGTGAGGGTGATCAGGAGGTCTATGAAAACACGGATTTCGAGGGGAGGCTGGAGCTGGAAATACCTGTCAGGTACTTTGCCGTACGGGGAATGAACCAGACACAAAAAGGCAATAAACCTTTTATCATCCCGGATAAGGCCTATGATTTTGAGCGTGGGTTGGATGTGAATGAGATCAGGGAAAACAACTTTGACGTAAACAAGCAACTATTATGATCACAGCAATCATAGGCAGGACTTTTCTGCATGCATACAATGAGAAATATAACAAAGACTTCAGCCCCAAGGAGTTTTTTGAAAAAGTGTACTGGGAATTGTTTTACAATCATCCCAAATACATGCAATGGGTGACCAATTCACCCTTTGTACAGATGAAATCCGGACAGAAACCACATTTGCTGACGGTGGATGAACGGAAGGAAAAGTTGGAAAATCTTTTTGAAAAGGCCGAAAAAGAGGTTCCTGATGCGAGTTTTGCGTTGGGATATCCCGCATCCGAAGCCAAGGAATATGCCAGTACTTCCGGCTTGGTCAGCGATGTGGTCATTCCTGCCGATGAAGATGAAGTTTATCTTTCCTGGATAGGAAGTAGTCTCGGTATTGGTGTAGCCGGAGGCTTTACGATTCTATTTGATGACCCTGTCATCACCTTGCAGACCTTCGAGGGCTGGAAAATCTACCGGAAGTATTTGAACGACCCCACTTTGGAGAAACTTCGAGGCAATCAGATCAACACCTGGAACGGGCAGTGGCTGACCTACTCACTGAATCCGGAGGAATACCGGGAGGATTTTGATTTTTCGGAACTCACCCACCAGAAGATTTTCAAAGTGGATGCAAGCCTGGCAGAAGTAGCTACCGTGAGTTGGAGCCAATTGTTTTTCAGTCTTTCAACACAATTCCCCCGCGCAGAACTGATGGGCTATGTCTATGGCTTCGGGCAGACCAATAAGACGATTGGCTTTATCCCTTTCCAGCTAAGGTCTGGCCAAAATATCAAGGAGGTTTATGGAAAGCTATTCGGTGACTTTACCATCATCAAAAAGGACTTCGAAAGCCTATTCGGAATGCATATCAAGCGGGCTTGTGAATTGGGCAGTATCGGCTTGCAGGCTTTGCGCCCCGATAGCCTGAAGAAGTACATGACGGAAGGGAAGAATCTCACCTTCAATAAAGAGGAAGATGTAATCAATTATCAAGCATATAAAACCTGGTTAGTCGCTATGTTAACACGAAACAAAGATGAAATCACAGACTATACCCTCAAAATGGCTGAGGTCATTTTGAGGTATAGAAATACCGGAAAAGGGAACACCCGAATCACACTGGTAGAAAAGGAGATGTTCACCTCCAAATCCAAAAGAGGGTTTTTGGAGTCATTGACGCTTCTAATCCCAGATTTGGAAGGGGAAGATCTGGAGTCGATCAAATCATTAAAGGATGAAATACACCTGATGACCAATGAGGAATTCGGCTATTTTCTGACCCTGTTAAAGTTCGATTACGCGTACCAACAAAAGAAATCATAACTCCTAAAATAACCAAAAGATGCATACCATTTATATACGAACCTTAAAGAGAGCCGAGCACACCGTGTTCAATGTAGCCAATGGTCAAAAGTACTATTACGATGTCCAGTTCAACAAGAGAATCCCATTTTCCAGCGGGCAGCAGGTAAAGCGATCTCTGATTGATTCACTGTGTGAAGCCATTGATCAAATCCCGTCACCCACCACCTTTTTATTTGAAGTGGACAAGCAAAAGAAACTCAAAGAAGGAGAAGTCTACGGCACCTGTGATCCCACTTATGCAGACCAATTGTTTGGTGGCTGGATGAAAGCCTCTAAAGGCGGAGGGGAAAGAACCCTTAAGCGTAGAAGTCCCTTGTCTATTTCTGCCATGAGAGCCCTGCATCCCCTATTGGCAGGACTGGACTCCAATGGCGGAGAGGCAGGGTCTTTCGACAGAAGCGAACGGTCTAACAATGCCGTGATCATCCGGGATGAGAAAGGAAATATCCTTTCGGAGGAAGACATTGATGTGGTCTTGAAGACCGAAGGAAACACGGACAGAAGCTTGGGAAGAAAATGGCTGAATCCTGCTGAGCGTGCCACCGGTCTTTTTGTATTTGATATAGCGATTGATTTGCGCAGACTCTTTGCTGTCAGTATCAACCAGCTTGAGCCGGAGATGGCCGATGCGACCATTGCCAAACTTCGGGAAGCAGGCTGGATCGAATCCCAAAACGTTTTCGGCCCCTGCCTGGTGGCACCAAAAGCACTCCGGGAAAAATGGATAGAAGGGCTGGCCCATGCCATCCTCCACTGGCGGATCACCTCCAACCAATCAAGGACCTTCAGTTTGATGGATACGCTGGCTGTAGCAATCAGCGACAAGGCTAATCTGGTGGCCGGCAGCATCCGGGCCAAGCTATCCGAAGAGGATTCACGGAAGGCAGATCCCATTGTAGACGAAAATCTACACGGTGTAGCGACTTATATCTCCCTGCAGGCCGGAGGCTTTATCCATACCAAGGGGGAAACCGCCAATGCCCTTGAGCAGGCCGAAAAGGAACTGACCGACCGGCTATCGGCCTACGATTACGAGCACCAGTTGGCCTGATTCCTTGTCTCCAGACTGCATCAATCGGCATACTGATGCCGCCCTGCCGAGCCGTCTACAACAACCGGTTGGCTCAGACCATCGAAAGGGATAGGCACAAGACTGACGGGATGGATTAGCCAGCTGCATCAAAAACAAGAAACAAGAGGGCTGGCTTGCCTATGATTACGTATATTACGTTACGTAAAGTACGTAACGTAATACATGAAATATGAGAACACCTACTAATCCATTTGTTTTGAGCGGTTACCATAGCCCCGCTTATTTCTGCAATCGCGACAAGGAGTGGCATTGGCTGAAAGAACAGTTTCAAAACGAACGCAACACCGTGCTCTACGCCTACCGTAGAATGGGCAAAACGGCACTGATCAAACATTTCTTCTACCACTTGGAAAAGGAAAAAATGGCCAAAACGGTATTTGTTGACCTCTTAGGAACGCGCAGCATGTCCGAAGCTAACAAAAGACTCGCGACGGCTATCTACGACCAATTCGGGCGTCGGCGAGGGGGTATCGGTAAAACCATGTTGGAACTGCTCAGCGCTGGGGGCGCCACCATTGGCCTGGATCCACTCAGTGGCACGCCTCAGGTCTCCCTCACGCTGGTAAAGGCTGCGGAGGTAGAACGTTCGATGGGGGCTATGGGTAATTTTCTCAAGGGCTTGAAACAGCCCGTGGTCATTGCCATCGACGAGTTCCAGCAGATCACTACCTATGCAGAACAGGATGCTGAGGCCATCTTCCGTTTCTGGACTCAGGAATTTCCCATGATCAGGTTCATCTTCAGCGGCAGTCACCGGCATATGATGCAGACCCTATTTACGGAGCATCACCGGCCTTTCTACAACAGTGCCCAACTTTGGTCACTGGAACCTATCGATGAGACAGACTACACCTCGTTTATCCAGACCTTCTTTGGTAAGGCAGGCCTGCAGATCAGGGAGGAAATCCTGACCGGAATCTTTGACTGGTGCCGTGGGCAGACCTACTATATCCAACTTATGTGCAACAAACTTTATGGCAGACAACAGGAGGTGGACAGCGCATTGGTGCGTGACATCCAGCAGGAAATCATCCAGCAGGAAGCGCCCTTGTTCAGCACCTATCAGCAACTCTTGACCGATTTTCAGTGGCGTACCCTGAAAGCCATTGCCCTACAGGAAAACGTACCGAACCCTACTTCCAAAGCGTTCCTGTCCGACTATGACCTGGGTGCGGCCAGCTCGGTAAGCACCGCCTTGAGCCTGCTGGTAAAGAAGGAGTTTGTCGTGCAGCATGATTCCCATTACCGCCTTCACGACACCCTGTTGATGAGATGGTTGCAGCAATTGTAAAAACACCAAAAAGATAAAACACCGACACATCAAGACCCGAAATGCACCTTACCGGAACCCATATCGCCTACCTGCACACCTGCCACCGCAAGTTGTGGCTCTTTGCCCATGGCATACAGATGGAGCACACCTCCGACCTGGTGGCAGAGGGAAAGCTAATAGCCGAAACGACCTATCTCGACCGGGCCAGGAAGTATACGGAACTGGCGATCGATGGCATCAAGATCGACTTCTACGATGCGGAAAACAAGGTCGTCCATGAGGTCAAGAAAACAGACAAGGTAGAGCAGGCCCATATCGCCCAGGTGAAATACTACCTCTATATCCTGGCCCGAAACGGTATCCCGGACGCCAGCGGGCGGATCGAGTATCCCAAGATGAAGCAGACCCAGTTGGTGAACTGGGAAGCCGAAGATCAGGCAGCCGTGGAGCGCGCCATTCGGGAAGCCAGGGAGATTATTTCCCGGCCCCAGGCACCTCCCCGGGTGCGGCTCTCCATCTGCAAGCGCTGCAGCTATTTTGATTTTTGCTATGCAGGGGATTGAATGATGCGATTGATAAAAAAAGAACACAAAGAAACGATAGAACTATATGGAAGAAAAAAAGAGGTACTTATTAAAAGGGGATATCAGCGGGATACAAGAGTTTATATTTAATGTGCAGAGCAAGGGGGCTGCGAAGACATTGAAGGCCAGGTCTTATTATGTTTCTGTGGTGTCAGATTTATGTCATAACCATTGCTGTAAAGAACTAGAAAATAGCGGGATACATATAGATCCCATTTTTTCTGGCGGAGGCAATTTTTTTATTCAAATCACAGGAGATAAACCAGACGATAAAGTCCGTGAGCTTCAACAGCAATTAAACCATGAACTATTGCATGATGACATTAGTATAGTGCTCACATTAGAAGACCTTGACGAGAGTAATTTTGGTGTTAGTTGGATGGCACTTTTGTTAAAATCTAACAGACAGAAATTAAAGCAGTATAAAGAGAACTATGCTGTTTTTGAACCCTATTCTCATAAAGACAGAGAGTACGAGCGAAATAAAAATAGATTTGCTATCTATGAACGAGGAACAGAGCACAATGACTTATATAAGAACATTGTGAATAGAATGGTGAAATCAAAAGTAATAGAAACCATACTTTTTGATGAACAATTTCTAGAACAAGAATTGGATTTTGAAAATAGGCTTGCTAATAAGCTGCCCTTTTGGGAAGATTGCGATGAGCTTGAAGAGTATAAAAAATATCGAAAGAAAAATTATGGAGAAGATTATCTGATTAAGAATGATAAAAACCTCATAGACTTTGATGCTTTTGGAGATTTTGCAGCTCACAGGACAGGGACGAATAAGCTCGCTATACTAAAAATGGATGTGGATAACCTGGGATTAATTTTTCGAGACCAGGTTCACTCATTAGAACAAGCAAAAGAATTATCTGAGCAATTTAAAGACTTTTTCGACAAACAACTATTTGCAATATGGGAACAAGATGAATTCAAAACCAATGTTTACCCCGTATTTGTAGGAGGTGATGATTGCTTTATTGTTGGAGCTTGGGATAAGGTGTTACCATTCGCAAAGGCTATTAACGATGCATTTCAAAAGAATTTCAAAAATAAGAATTATACTTTGTCTGCAGGAATAGTGATTGTCGATCCTAAACACCCCGTAGTTTCATTTGCTGAATTAGCAGAAGACGCATTATCTGATGCTAAGCAAAAAGCTAATTTTTTCGAAAGTTTCTCGAGAGTACAACATATGAAAAACAGTATTTCAGTATTTGATGAAGTGCTTTCATGGGTAGAATTAGATAAAATTCTCGAAGTAGTAGACGTAGTTTCTCCATATATCAAAAGTGGCGAAGTAAAACGATCGATACTAGATAAAATAAGAAACAGTGCTAAAGGATTTTACGCTTTACAACAACAAATTTTAAAGAACAATCATGTAAGCATTCCGCAATTATGGAGACTGAAGTATTACTTGGGTAAAAAATCGAATGACACTAACTTTCAGCAAGTAGAAGATGCATTGTTTAAACCTTACGAAGAAGCCTTACAATCAGCTTTGATGAAAAAAGAAGGAATTAACCCTGCCGTTTTTCCTGTCGCTGCAAGGATAATTGAATTTTCAACCAAAAAAGAATTAAAGTATGACGGAGATAATTAAAACCGAGCAACCTCCATTACCTCCTATTTGGTCCTTCTTCTGTGAGGATAAAGACGAAAAGCAGGCTATGGATGTAGGTTCCGAAAAAGAAGCCTTTCGCAATATTCTGGATACTGATGATAGTAAATTTTTAATTTTTCGTATAGAGAATCTGGTGCAAAAAAGACTTGCCAATAGTATTTCCAGCTCTCAATTAAGAAGATTATTTGATGTTGTTCAGACAGGAACACTTTCTGAAATAAGAATTCAACTGATATATATAGCAGCAAGGCAAAACAATACCACGGCTCAGGGTTTTGCCCGGTTTGTCAAAGAATTGATTACTCAAATCAACGGCGATGAAGAGAAATTAGCAAGGTTTAAGCTTTTTATGGAATCAGCAGTTAGTTACCACAAATATTATAGTAAAAAATAAACACGATGGCTTTAATAGGAAAAATAAAAATAACCGGAACGATCAAAACACTTTCAGGTCTTCATATAGGAGGTTCTCAAACTTCATTAGAGATTGGAACTGTGGATAATGCTGTCATTAAAACCAGCAAAGGAGAACCCTATATTCCGGGCAGTTCATTGAAAGGGAAATTGCGAAATATGCTGGCTCGTGCCGCTGGAAGTAAAGATGTTGCTAACGACATTAAATTGGAAACAGAGGACACAGATATTAAATATATCGCTAAGCTTTTCGGTACTCCTCAAAACGAAAAACAAAACTCTGGATCTGAAGCGTTATTGAAAATTCAAGACTGCTTCATAGTAGAAAATACAGGAGTGGAAGTTAAAATGGAGAACTCCATTCAGCGACTTACAGGTGAAGCCAATCCTCGCCCACTTGAGCGAGCTGTTATAGGGAGTTCATTTTCTTTGAATATGACTTTGGATGTTTACGATGAAAATATAATTGAGTCATGTTTCGGAGAATTAGCCTTAGCTATTAAACTTTTAGAATTAGACCATCTGGGTGGAGGTGGTTCAAGAGGAAATGGCAAGGTTAAATTTGAGATTAAAGAAGTGAAATATTATAAGCTATCTGCCTTGGAACTGAAAGAAAACAATCAGGAGTATGCAGGATTATTCGATGAATTTACGAAAACTGTAAATGAAGAACTATGATCAAGACAGTAGTACTAGAATTAACTCCCAATAGTCGTTTTCATTTTGGCAAAGCATCGATTGATGTAAACACTGCCCTTGCGGATACGGATGAATATTTACATTCTGATGTCTTGTTTTCTGCCTTGGTAAACAACTTAGCTCAGGCAAAGGATAAAGCATTTGTAGATGAATTTGTAGATTGCTTTAAAAGTGGGACAATAAAGATTTCTTCGGGATTCTATTGCATTAAGGAAGGTAAAAAATACGAGTATCTATTGCCAAAGCCCCTAACTGCAACAAATTTTATCGAAGATTATTCAAAAATCAAGTCGGTTAAGAAATTACAATTTATACCTACAGCATTATGGGAGGTACATCCCGAAAACTGGTTTAAAAGCGACTTTATAGAAACAAAGCAAGCAATACTGCCGAAAAACGATTCGTTTCGAGATATTGGAAATCTTTACACAAAAGAAATTGTGCCTAATCTGGTAAAGCATAAACCCGACGAAGATGCCGAAGGACCTTTTTCAGTCGCAGTAATTCAAATACCCCAAATCAGTAATGAAATAAGTATTCATTTCTATTTTTTATACGAAGTCAGCGAAGGTTTGTCTGAAGATATGACGTCTGCTTTTGAATACGCTGTAAACATGATTGCCTTTAATGGATTAGGTGGAGAAAGAAGTTCTGGATGTGGATGTGTAGAATCTGTTAGATGGGATGCAAATGAATGTCCTGTTGGCTTTTCGCCGACTGGTTATGCTACTAATTTAGGATTACTAATTCCTGAAAAACACGAATTTGATAAATGTATATCTTATAAATTAATAACAAGAGGTGGGCGAAAAGCTAAAGAGGTGTATCGATTGAAAAGAGTGAGGATGATTTCAGAAGGTGCTATTATACAGGGAGAAAATCAAGTAATAGGAAAAACGATCGATCTAAGCAGTGCTCACCTTAGATACGGTCAACCCATTAGTATCAATATACCCAAATTTTATGGAGATGAAAGAATTGATAAATAAGTATATAGGAGGCATACAAAGATTTCAGCTTCAGTTGGAGACATTAACGCCAGTCGCTATTAGAAGTGGTGAAGTACTATCTCCATTAACCGATTACCACATAGAAGGCAACAAGCTATATCTGTTAGATACAGATAAACTGATGAATGATATCGCTCAAAAAAATTGGTTAGATGATTTTGAACAAAAAGTTCAGGATTACTGTGGTAATCATAGTGGAGGAACAGAAACAAACGCTAAAAAGAAAAATCACTTTATAGCCGATTTTCTCAAAGAAAAAGGAGCATCTATTAAGCCTTATTTACAAGAGGATAAATCAAGAACCAGTCAGTTGAAAACGGAAGACGAATGGGTA
The DNA here is from genome assembly GCA_048819475.1 of Algoriphagus sp. GTDB lineage: Bacteria > Bacteroidota > Bacteroidia > Cytophagales > Cyclobacteriaceae > Algoriphagus. The sequence continues at coordinate 8,915 of JBMDXP010000096.1, read as the reverse complement.
CAACTACATAGTACGATAAAAACGGCTAATCAGGCTTACATACCGGGTTCATCCATAAAAGGAGCCATTCGTACTGCTATTATGTACCATTGGCTTACGGAGACAGAGGAAGGCAAAAATAAATTAGCAGGTTTTTTGGAAACAAATACGGTCGCAATCAATAACTGGGTTAAAAACATTGAAAATAAAAAGTTTTCAAGGGCTAGAGCTAAAGATGACCCTGAAAAGAAGAGTGAGATAACCAGAGAACTGAGAGAACTAGAAAATAAATGTAAAAGTGAACTACTGAAGTCAATTAATAAACTAGAAGAGGATATTACCAATATTATTTTTGGTGAATCAGAGGGACAGTACAATGCTTCCACACTTTTCAAGGTGTCCGATTCTCAACTATTTGACAAAGTCGACTTAAGAGTCTCTTCTCTTCAAAAGAAATACAGGGAAGATGAGGAACTAAAGAAGAAACGTAATAAAGAATTCACTACTTCTTTGCAGGAATTTATCGATAAAGGAAATGATACTACAATTGAAATTGCAGTTTCAAATTTGAACCTTGATTGGAGGGAAAATAGAGAAAATGCATATTACGCAGATTTTACAAAGGATAAAAAAAGCCTGGACAAAGTATTTAAAGGTATAAACAGACTTAGTTACGATTTTTTAAAATTTGAGATAGACAGGTTGAATGCTTTTAAAAATGGAGAGAAATCGAATACTTCTTATACTAAAGAAAAATTGGCCAGTTATCATAGCGTACTTGAAGACTTGAACAAACAACTTCTAAACAACAAGGCAAATAGTGCAATTACATGTGTCGGCTTTGGCAAATCAGTATTTTTGAATACGGTCTTATTGGCGATTAGAACACTAAACTGGGGTACATTTACGAATGTTATCAAGATATTACACGCCAATCACCCCAAAGCTAAATATTTCCCCATTAGTAATTATACAACTACAGTAGATTCAAAAGACTATCCATTAGGTTGGGTGAAAATTACAGATACAAACGAAGATGCTTATCAGGTAGAATACGAGTTGCCCAATTTTGAATTAGTTAGTTTAAAACCAGGTGACACAATACAAGGCGTACTAACAAAGCGAGGGACACCATCTAAGGTGCAAGTATCAATAGATGGTGTAACGGAAACAATCAATGCAAGTGGCTTAGCTAAGTTTGAAAAGCATAAAGACGTGACTTTGCAAGTTGGAACCATCCATTCATTTGAGATTATAGTTATTAAAGAGAATATTATTAAAGACTTGAAATTTGTCTAGTCATGCAAGCAGAAACTATTAAAAAGATAAAAGAGAACTACAAGAGAATTGAAAAATCGATTGTAGAGCAACTTTTTTTAGAGTTCCCTGACCACCATCCTACTACAGGAAAATACCGTGAGGATGTCTGGTATTCTTTATTTAGGCAAATTGTACCTTACAAGTTTGCAATAGAAAAAGGGGTGTTTATTATTGACTCAAAAGGTGAAATCTCGAAAGAGGTTGATTTAGCCATATTTGATGAACAATATACCCCCTACATTTTCAACTATGGTAACGTTCGCTTTATTCCCATTGAAGCTGTCGCTGTGGTGGTGCAGTGTAAGAGCAACAAAATAAATAATGCGATTTTGAAAGCATGGAAAGAGTCTATCGAAAAATTACAAACAAATACCCAATCTATTACTAGGATTTATACAGGAGTTGTAAGTGGTTTTTTGGATCCAAATAAACCTACCATTCCCAATAAAGAAAAAGTTACGCAAACAGCTACCAGACCCATTCGCATCTTATGTCATTTAAACAATGGTGAAAAAACATACACCAAGCCAAATAAAGAGAATTTTGACGTGATGATTGGTGCAAATTATGAAAATAAGACAGATCCCAGAATTAAAGTTGAATTTTCTAATGAATGGAATTTAGGAGAATGGTATAATAGTTTAAATCATAGCAATACAAAGTTATATAGCTACAGAACAGAGTATTCCAGTACTGACACCTTAGATGATAAATACGAGGTGAAAGGCAACTCCATTCTCTCCCTTATCTTCCAGCTCAACCAACTCCTGATGCTCATCAACAACCCCATGCTTTTCCCGCATCAGGCTTATGCAAAGATGTTTGACGATATGAAATAACATATAGAATGACCCTATTCCGTAATAAATACCGCATAGAATCTGCCAGGTATCCAAATTGGGATTATCGTAATAACGGTGCGTATTTCATTACTATTTGTACCAATATGGGGATCAGTTTTTTGTATAGCTATTACGATTTGTGTTACGTCGACGAAAAATGAATAAGATATCGATATACAGAACGAGGGATTCAAAAATCGAAGTCAAAGTTATATTCGAAAATGAGTCTATTTGGTTGGATGCGCACGTAATGGCCACATTATTTGATGTGAATAGACCAGCTGTTGTTAAGCATATTCAAAATATCTACAAATCAGGGGAGCTGGATGAAATCACAACCAGTTCCATTTTGGAACAGGTTGCTGCTGACGGGAAAAAGCGAAAGATGAAATTCTATAATTTGGATATGATTATATCGGTTGGCTACAGGACAAATTCACAGAAAGCTACCCAATTTCGTCAGTGGGCCACACAACGACTAAAAGATTATTTGGTACAAGGTTACGCTATTAACGAAAAACGTCTTGCGGAAAAGCAGCAAGAGGTAGCATACCTCAAAACAGGCATCAGCAAATCAGATGAGATGGAAACCGTAAAGCAGTTTGTTATTAGTATTTTGAACAGAAGTGAATGACGACCTGATATGAAAAAAACCTACTACCTCTTCAATCCCGGCCGGATGAGCCGAAAGGACAATACCCTAAAATTCACCCCGGTGGATGAAGAGGGCAGAGAAGGCACACCGAAATACATTCCCGTGGAAGGCGTGTCGGACTTGTACTGCTTTGGTAGCCTGGATGCCAATTCGGCCCTGTACAACTTCCTCGGCAAGGCACAGGTTGCGGTCCATTTTTTTGACTACTACGAACATTACACCGGCAGCTTTATGCCCAAGGAATACCTCCTGGCCGGAAAGATGCAAATCGAGCAGACCAGACACTACAGCGGCAAGCAAAAACGGCTGACCATTGCGCAGAAGTTTGTCGAAGGCGCGGCGTTCAACATCGTCAAAAACCTCCGCTATTACCAGAACCGCGGCAAGGAACTGGAGTTCTTTATCGAAAAAATCAACAACCTCGCCGTACAGGTTCCCCTGACGGCAGACGTCCCGACCCTGATGGGCATCGAGGGCAATATCCGGCAAACGTATTACCAGGCCTTTGACGGGATCATCAAGGAACATGCCATGGAAGGGCGCAGCAAGCAGCCGCCCTTGAACGAGATCAATACGCTGATCTCTTTTGGCAATATGATGTGCTACACGCTTTGCCTGGGCCAGCTCTACCATACGCAGCTGAATCCGACCATCAGTTTTCTCCACGAACCGGGCTATCGGCGGTATTCGCTGGCACTGGACCTGGCGGAGATCTTCAAGCCCATCCTGGTGGACCGTACCATCTTCCGGGTGCTGAACAAACGAGAAGTGCAGTCCAAGGATTTTGACTTTCACGTAAACCGGGTGGTGTTAAAGGAATCCGGCAAAAAAGCCTTTGTCAAAGCCTTCGAAGAACGACTCAACGAAACCATCAAGCACCGGACGCTGAAGAAGCACGTCAGCTACAAGCACCTCGTCAAACTGGAATGCTACAAACTGAGCAAGCACATCCTGGATATCGAGGAATACAAGCCATTTAAGGTGTGGTGGTAAGAGGGGAGTGATGGAGTGATGTGGTGATTTAGTGATGGGGATGATTTAGCGATATAATTGGATTTTTATGAAGCAGGAAGCGTTTAATGAGCTATTCAGGGGAAGGACGAAAAAGCTGTCTTTGTCGATTATCAAAACGGTGGGGGAATTGCCTTATAGCGATGCTCTAGGGGTAATAAGGAAACAGGTCATCAGGTCCTCCAGTTCTGTAGCTGCCAATTTTAGGGCAGTTTGTCGTGCAAGGTTGGCAAGGGAGCGTTATTCCAAACTCTGCATCGTCGTAGAGGAAGCTGATGAGACACTCTTTTGGCTGGAGATGCTATGGGAAGCTGGCTATATTCAGCAAGAAGAGTTAGCGCCAATTTACCAGGAAGCCGAAGAAATACTCAAAGTGATGTCCTCCTTCAGGTCTAAAATAAAGCCTTAAACCCGATCACTAAATCACAGCTCATCAAATCACCATTTACCATGTACATCATCCTCGTATACGATATCGGCCAAAAACGTGTAGGCAAGATGCTCAAGCTTTGCCGGCAGTACCTCAACTGGATCCAGAACTCCGTCTTTGAAGGAGAGATCACCGAGGTCAAGTTGAAAGAATTGGTAGCAAAGGCAAAGCAAGTGATGAAACAAGAAGAAGACAGTTTGATTATCTTCAAAAGCCGGGATGAGAAGTGGTTGGAGAAAGAAGTCATCGGTCAGGAAAAGAACGAATTAGATACCTTTATTTAGCCTTTGGGTTGTCGATCCCTGTTGTTTGTGGTAAGAGAAGATCCTCCGTGCGCCATATTAGCATAAAAAACGCTTAAACGACCCGTCAGGGGCTGTTGTCGAAACCCGGGCAAAATCCCGTTATTGTAGGTCGACGACAAAAGCTGCAAAAAAGAGCGACCCAACCCCTTTAAAATCAAAAATTAGGCCTATTTTTGACACAAGCCCAACGGCCCTCAATCGCACCACATTGGAATTGAAATTGAGGCACTTTTGAGACTCAAATTCAACAAGCAGCTCCCTCAATCGCACCACATTGGAATTGAAATTTACAGTAGATCTTCCTCCCAATCCACGAAGAGGAAACCCTCAATCGCACCACATTGGAATTGAAATAGGTAAGCTCAGATTATTTCAAGAAACTGACAGGATCCCTCAATCGCACCACATTGGAATTGAAATTTATAACTAAATGGAAGTCTGGGCAAGATGCGTTTCCCTCAATCGCACCACATTGGAATTGAAATTTCAGCCAATGCAGGACGGTTACTTCTGAACTTGGACCCTCAATCGCACCACATTGGAATTGAAATAAGAAAAGCAGGAAAGCTTATTTGCCAGAAGCGAAACCATCAATCGCACCACAATGCAATTTAAATTACTTACAAATGGGTGCTTGCTCACAAGTATCAGTACCCTCAATCGCACCACATTGGAATTGAAATGTTCGGAAGAATGAGCTTCAAGGATGATGAGGACTTCCCTCAATCGCACCACATTGGAATTGAAATGGATCAGGTCGGGACTGAGGGCTTTATGGGCCTTCCACCCTCAATCGCACCACATTGGAATTGAAATGAGCGATAAACACTTCCTTTGTTGGGCACTTTTGCACCCTCAATCGCACCACATTGGAATTGAAATAGAGCTCCGAACACTCTCAAATTGCCTTGTAAATCTCCCTCAATCGCACCACATTGGAATTGAAATCTTCATCGAGGTAGCGATAGAGCCATTTGCCCCGGCCCCTCAATCGCACCACATTGGAATTGAAATACGCGTACCGGTATTGTTCATGGATGTAACGAGATCCCCTCAATCGCACCACATTGGAATTGAAATGGAGCATAGAATCACAGTTTCGTGAGAAAATAAACACCCTCAATCGCACCACATTGGAATTGAAATGTTCTTTTAGTTGTGATATCACTTTTTCCACAGCTGCCCTCAATCGCACCACATTGGAATTGAAATGAAAGGGGCTGAGGGGTTGTAATCTATGAACACCTCCCTCAATCGCACCACATTGGAATTGAAATTCGCTTGCAAAGCGTTAGACGGCGTTTTTAAAATTTCCCTCAATCGCACCACATTGGAATTGAAATGGAAGATGACGCGGTAGGTACTAACACCAAAATAGGCCCTCAATCGCACCACATTGGAATTGAAATGTCGGGGTTGTTTCGGGCGATATGGTTTGTCTGATCCCCTCAATCGCACCACATTGGAATTGAAATCCGAAGAAGCAGATCCTTGCTTAGGCCATGGTGAAGCCCTCAATCGCACCACATTGGAATTGAAATTATAAGATAGGTTTGCAGAATTGAAATTAAAAGCTCCCTCAATCGCACCACATTGGAATTGAAATGCTGGTATTGATGAGGTAGTTTAAAAATTTATTATCCCCTCAATCGCACCACATTGGAATTGAAATTCGAGAATATTCTCTGCCAGCATATGCCTCATGGACCCTCAATCGCACCACATTGGAATTGAAATATTGTCGAAGTTCATCCAGCTGTCTTTTCAGATCGGCCCTCAATCGCACCACATTGGAATTGAAATACGAAATGCTGTCTTCAATAGCCACTTCGAACAGCACCCTCAATCGCACCACATTGGAATTGAAATTAGAAACCCCTCAGACGGGCATTGTTACGCGCCCGCCCCTCAATCGCACCACATTGGAATTGAAATATATACAACTTTCCTTCATGCCGCGCAAGAAATTACCCTCAATCGCACCACATTGGAATTGAAATCATTGTCTATAAAGTCGTTTATCTTTACCGTAGCGGACCCTCAATCGCACCACATTGGAATTGAAATCATCTCTCTGGATGTTTTTTGTGTCGCTCCATACACCCTCAATCGCACCACATTGGAATTGAAATTCACGAAGGAATACTGAGGATGCACCTGCCTTATTCCCTCAATCGCACCACATTGGAATTGAAATATCTTAGCGGATCCATTACCATCGCCCAGCTGGGCCCCTCAATCGCACCACATTGGAATTGAAATAGCTTGCGCGTGAGATTAAGGGGCTGGATGAAGGTACCCTCAATCGCACCACACTGGAAATCAAGCGAGGGGTAAGGGTAGGGCTGGAGCGGCTTGATTCGCGAGGGGTAGTGCGGCATGGCTGCGGGTATGAGCAATTGAAACTGATTAGATTGCTTTATTTTGGTTAATGAGCAGTCCTTCAATCGCACCTCAGTGGAATTGAAATGAAGCATTTCAGACTTTTGCATGTCAACTCCAGCACCCTTAATCGCACCACATTGGAATTGAAATCCTTCAAAAGAGAATATTACACCATTGAGGTAGATTCCCTCAATCGCACCACATTGGAATTGAAATTTGGTAGCTTTTCAGGTCCCGCCTTCTCAGCATAACCCCTCAATCGCACCACATTGGAATTGAAATTATAGCCTTTGATGCAAAAGAGGTATCAGGATATCTCCCTCAATCGCACCACATTGGAATTGAAATAAAATCAAGATACAGAAGGTCAAATACGATATACCCCTCAATCGCACCACATTGGAATTGAAATAGGGGAGCATCTGGATGATGATCTTCAACCTGGACACCCTCAATCGCACCACATTGGAATTGAAATAATGGAGTGAAGCTTGCCCAAGAACCATCCTTTCTCCCTCAATCGCACCACATTGGAATTGAAATGTAACTACAATATCAGCCGTTGCCCCTGATCCAGAACCCCTCAATCGCACCACATTGGAATTGAAATTTTGGTATATTTGTCATACCTCAGAACAGGGATTAACCCTCAATCGCACCACATTGGAATTGAAATGCGATTCCATTGCTTTGTAAGATTTCTGGCTGTTACCCTCAATCGCACCACATTGGAATTGAAATAGTGTTACGGTAGACAGGCTTATTTTTCGGCCGGTGCCCTCAATCGCACCACATTGGAATTGAAATATTCTTTGCCATCACACGGGCTTTCTGGCTGGATACCCTCAATCGCACCACATTGGAATTGAAATGAAGATCTGCCTTGCCTACCTTCTTGGCATCTTCCCCTCAATCGCACCACATTGGAATTGAAATTGGTGATATGGATGGCATTCTTCGGCTTTTGACCATCCCCTCAATCGCACCACATTGGAATTGAAATGCGATCGCAAACCTGTGCTTCTCCCGGTATTCATCACCCTCAATCGCACCACATTGGAATTGAAATGAGGATAACGATTGACGCCGCACCTTTCGCACCGCTCCCTCAATCGCACCACATTGGAATTGAAATGGAGGAGGCCGGGCTGGCATACTTGAAAAGCCAGTTCCCTCAATCGCACCACATTGGAATTGAAATCTTGTAATTCGCCGGCTTGATCTCGGCGGCGTTCTCCCCTCAATCGCACCACATTGGAATTGAAATGGGGGAGGTTGCTCAGGCTATTTTCTGAAAGCAGCGGCCCTCAATCGCACCACATTGGAATTGAAATTGGTGATATGGATGGCATTCTTCGGCTTTTGACCATCCCCTCAATCGCACCACATTGGAATTGAAATGAGGCAAGTACCCTGTTATCTCTTCGCCTTCTTTTCCCTTAATCGCACCTCAGTGGAATTGAAATTTACCAACTCTTCGTCCGCCAAAATTATCTCAATGCCCTTAATCGCACCTCAGTGGAATTGAAATTAAAAACTGGTACAATTGTAGTATTTTAGATTAACCCCCTTAATCGCACCTCAGTGGAATTGAAATTAATGTTTCGGCTGTCCACCAGCTTGTTCCGTTGCCCTTAATCGCACCTCAGTGGAATTGAAATATGCATTCAACACCTGCTCCACAAAATAGGTGGGCCCCTTAATCGCACCTCAGTGGAATTGAAATAAAGAAATTGGATCCATCACACTAGTTCCATACGCAACCCTTAATCGCACCTCAGTGGAATTGAAATAATGACGCTTTGGCAAAAGATGTTTGGCAAAGGAAACCCTTAATCGCACCTCAGTGGAATTGAAATTGTGTTTTGCCATCCGTGGGGTTTTCTCCCGAGCTATCCCTTAATCGCACCTCAGTGGAATTGAAATATAAAAGGAGTTTACAAGGGCGATGTTGAAGGCTGGCCCTTAATCGCACCTCAGTGGAATTG
>JBMDXP010000095.1:0-111939 GCA_048819475.1 Algoriphagus sp. | reverse complement strand
TTGCATGTATTAGGCCTGCCGCTAGCGTTCATCCTGAGCCAGGATCAAACTCTCCATTGTAAGTTGTCATACACTTTGTTCGCCTTACCGGACAAAAACCGGAAGGCACCCCCCGGTTTCCCAGGTTGATCTCTCTTTTTTATTTCGCCTTACATCATTTCAAAGAACCTTTTCTCTTACATTTTAAGAGGTTGTTGGAGTGCTTATCCCCAAAGCGAGTGCAAATATCGGGATTTAATTTTCTATTCAAAACCTTAACCCGAAAAAAATTTAAATCTTTTTTTTGACCCGTTTTCTTTATTTCAAAGCCGCCTGAGTCTTTTCTCAATTGGGAGTGCAAACATAGAACAGTGCGGTTGATTTCACAAGTGTTACCCCAACAAAAATCATAAACTTTTACTGCATTTTATACAGCAGTTTCAGAATCAGGGCTTTGGTTTTTTAAACAACGGCACCGTACTGCATGGCTCTCCATACATAATACTCCTTGCATGACTCTGGACAAGGGATACAATCCTTCCGTAGGCATATAATGGAACTGGAAATTTGCTGCATCCTTTTATTACCACCGGCTTGTCGCGGTATTCGGATACGTTCAGTTTTTGCAAACTCTGCTCACAAATCATCACTTCCAATTCCTCCAGACTCCCTATTGCGTAGCCTTTCGCTACCGGGGTAAGATAAGTAGCCACCAGCATAAATGCCCAATTCGGCACTATGGCATCTACTGAACAAACAACAGCCACCCACTTGCCGCGGTAAACATCCCAGTTGATCTCCCGAAGAGATGCCCTGAAATCTTTCTCACGCAGAACTAACTCCTGAAACAAAAAAGGCCTCAGGTCAAATACCACCCGTTCTTCCTGGGGATACATCTCCTCAAGGTCTATTGTGACCAGCGGACTTTGGGCTACCCTGTTTACGATCTCATTCATAGCATTAGGAGATTCTTTTTGGATTGAAGAACCTTAAACTCCTTCAGATAATTCGGCACAAAGTACGCAAGGTCTTCAAACGCTTTGTTTTTATACTTTTCAAAAGCCAACTCCCCGATTTGCCCGGCCGAAATTTCCAGGTCAAGGAATACCGCATTGGCATGAAGGATTACCTGACGGATTTTAGGCACAGCATCTCCGACAAAATAGACTTTACCCTCATCGAGAAACCCACGGAATGAGTCACTGTCTATCACTGCTGCATCCAACGGGCCTATCTCCTCTCTATCACTATTGAAAATCTGTCTGTAGACCTCCATCCTCCTGGCATCTATCATTGAGATGATTTTATCTTCCGGGTTCATACGCTCCTGTACCGCCCTGGCCTGGGCCTTCAATGTATTTACCCCTATGAGGGGCAGATCCCATCCGTAGGCCAGGCCTTTGGCTGTAGACACTCCTATCCTCAATCCGGTGTAAGATCCTGGCCCCTCCGAGACACTGATGGCATCCATATTTCCTGCCGAAATACCATGCGCTTCCATGAGCTCCTCTATCATCCGCATGAGTCTCTCGGAATGCGCCCCTTGCTGATTCACCGCACTTGAACCGATCAATACCCCGTCAGCATGCAAGGCTACAGCGCACACCGCGGTGGATGTCTCTATGGAAAGGATGATCGCCATAGTTACTTCTTTACAGATGCTGTGAGCACGGACTTGATACGGTCAGGATGCTGGAGGTATTCTTTTGCCAGCAACACATCTGGGTCTTGGCTCAACCCCGCCTGAATCATACCCTCCTGGAAATAGTACCTCGAAATGATTTCTTCCGAGAGGATTTTCCTGATCTCATCTTTATGCGTAACCAGATCCTGTTCTTTGTTGTGTTTTACCCGCTTCTCCAGCGCTTCAATCTGGGCCTTGATTTCATCATAATACTCTACCTTCTCTGCGTTCTCCTTCATATCCTCAACGGATTTTTCCAAATAGGTAGTGTAATCATATTCTTTCCCCTCCAACCACTTCACAAACCCGCTGTAATCACTGTCAGTGATAGCAAAGGATGAAGGGTCAGCTATAGCATCATGTCTGTAGAAATAATCCGTTGCATAATCAAACACATGGTTTCTTGCCACGAGGCTATAGGAAATAGGAGCATAACTCACCTGCTCCACCTTTTCATCAGGCTCGATTCCCGCCCCATCCAATACCACTCTGCCATTTTTTGTCTTGAATGCTTTACGGAGAGAGTCCGGTACAGCAGTAAGCTCACCGCTTTCACGGCTTTGGGCGTAGTCTATGGCCTGAATACATCTTCCACTTGGGATATAATATTTAGCCGTAGTTACTTTTACCTGGGAATTATAAGTAAGCGGTACGGTAGTCTGCACCAGCCCTTTGCCAAAGGATTTTCTGCCCAGGAGAACAGCCCTGTCATAATCCTGTAGGGCTCCCGCCACTATCTCTGCTGCTGATGCACTTCTCTCATTGATTAAAACCACCATAGGTATTTCCTTATCGATAGGTGTCTTGGAAGTTTTATAGGTGAAGTTTACATTCTGCAGTTTGCCGATAGTCTTTACCACTTCCCTTCCCTTTGGAATAAAGAGATTAACTATTTCCACGGCCTCGTTCAACAGCCCGCCCGGATTGTCACGCAAATCCAACACAAGTCGCTCCACTCCCTGCGATTTCAAATCCACAAGGGCACTTCGTACCTCATTGGAGGCATTGGCTGTGAAATCCCCTAATTTGATATAGCCTGTCCTATCATCCAATTTCCCATAATAAGGAACGTTTTTGATCATGATCTTCTTCCTTACGAGGTTAAATTCCAAGGTATCTTCGCCTCTCTTCACTTTAAGATGAAGATTTGTATTTGCCGGTCCTTTCAAAAGATCCGAAACCTCGGAAGTAGCTAGTCTTGTAACATCCAGAGAATCTACTTTAAGCAGGTAATCGGCTATTTTAAGCCCTGCATTCTGTGCAGGAAATCCTGTATAAGGCATAATAACCATATTCCCATCTCCTCTGTTGCCTATCAAAGCCCCTATCCCCGCATACTCCCCGGTGGTAAGCGTACGGAAATCATCAGAATCCTCTTCGGGAATATACTCAGTGTAAGGATCGAGCTCTTCCAGCATCGCATTGATCCCCACCGAAACCAGTTTATCCGGGTCGATCTCATCCACATAGTAGGAGTCCAACTCCCTCACAAGGGTAGCAAAAATGTCGATGTTCTTTGCAAGAGCAAAAAGCTTGTCGTTCTTGAACTTGAATGCAAAAAATCCCGATAGCACTATAACTGCCAAGGAAAAAACTATAAGGGATCTCTTTATTGACTTATTCATGTTGGATTTGATTTTCTTCTAACAGTGTATTCAGCTTCCTCAACACCTGAATTAATTTTCTTTCAATCTCAGCAAATTCCAGAGGAACCGAATGGACATACACCAGACCAAGCATTACCTGTGAAGATGTAAGAGGTAGAAGATGCTTGTTCAGTCTATAGGCTTCCCTGATCCTTCTCTTGACCAGATTTCTGCCGACAGCTTTTTTTATTTTCTTCTTGGAAACGGAGAAAAGTACCTGCTGGGTTCCAGAGTCCTCAGTCTTTTTAACAAAATACTGGACTTTAAATGGAAACAAAAAAAAAGAGGAACCTTCGTTAAAAAGTTCCTTGATCAATTTATCGGCATGTAGCCTTTCATTTTTTGGAAGTCGGTAATTCATCGAAGGAACTGTAATCGCATACGAACATACGAAAACCCGCTCATAGAATTACTTCTTCAGCGTCTTTTCAGAAGAAACACTCAACTTGTGTCTTCCTTTTGCTCTTCTGGATCTCAGCACTCTTCTGCCATTGGCGGAAGACATCCTTTCTCTAAAGCCATGCTTGTTTTTTCTTTTTCTGCGTGAAGGCTGGAATGTTCTTTTCATGATAGAATATCTTTATCTTATTGCGTTCTGGAATTTCCTAATGAGAATCACCCCCAAAAAGGACTGCAAAGATAAGTACCATTTTCTGAAATACAAATCCCATTCTTACATTTGTTTAGACATCCCGTAGATTGCTATGACCACATACGAAATTTCCTGTAAAAACCCGTCCTCCCAATTTGTACAGCTTGCCATAAAAATACAGATACAGTTTGAATCCGAAATCAGTCTCCAGCTCCCTTCCTGGCGCCCAGGCAGGTATCAATTTGCTGATTATGCTCAAAATATCCGCAGCTTGACAATAACAGGCCCCCATCAAACCAAGGTTCCATTTAAAAAGAAAACCAAAGACTGCTGGGTATTCAAAGCTTATGACTCTGGAGAGTATCTTGTGGAATACGAATACTACGCTGCCAAGATGGATGCTGGCTCTGCTTGGGTAGATAACCAACAAGTCTATCTCAATTTTGTGAATTGCTGCTTTGAAGTCAAAGGCATTCCCCCCTCCGAAATTTTTGTCCATCTCCTTTTACCGAAATTCCCTAAGGCTATATGCACACTTAAGCGTATAGAAACTTCCATTTACAGTGCAGAGAATTTCCAACACCTAGCTGATGCCACACTTATTGCAGCCAAAAAGCTGACCCACTGGGACTTTACTTCCCAAGGCGTGCTGTTTCATATATGGATACATGGATCCATATATTTTGACAAAAAATTATTCCTTAGACAGTTTCAGGAATTTACTGAGAGACAAATTACCGACTTTACAGAATTCCCGGAGCAAGAATATCATTTCATGTTGCAGCTACTCCCCTACCCGCATTATCATGGAGTAGAACATAAGCAAGGAACAGTGATCACTTTTGGTCCGTCAGAAAATCTGTCCGAAGCATCTCAGATGGAAGAGCTTCTGGGTGTGGCATCACATGAGCTTTATCATGCGTGGAATGTATGCAGGATCAGGCCCAAGGAATTTTTCCCGTATGATTTTTCAAACGAGACCTACACGGAGGCCGGGTGGATCCTGGAAGGGATTACTACCTATATGGGAGATTTATATCTCCTTAAATCCAAGGTTTATAGCCTTGAGACTTATTTTAAGCACTTGGAAAAGATAATCAACAGGGAGGCTATCAGCTTTGGCTGGAGAAATCAAAGCATTTTGGAGTCCAGTTTTGACCTATGGCTGGATGGCTACCAGCCTGGAATTCCTGATAAAAAAGTGAGTATTTATTCCCGTGGGGCGTTAATCTGTTTTTGTCTGGATATAATGTTACTCAAGTCCGGCAGTAGTCTGGCAAAAGTAATGAAACTGGCCTGGACAAAATTTGGGAGGCCAAACAGAAGTTATAGTGTCAAAGCATTTTGGAATGCAATTCTGAGACAGTCTTCCCAGCCTGATGAATTTTCGGATTTTTACAGCTGCTATATCGATGGAAAGCAAGATCTCATCAGGTTTCTTGGTAAGAAAGTGAAATCACTTGGCCTGGAACTCACCCCCCACACGCATCCGGATATACTTAGAAGCAAGTTGGGTATACTCTCCCTGGACGGATTAGTCTCCAGGATCCATCCAGAATCTCCTGCTTATGATAAATTAATGATTGGTGATAAAATAGAACCCGAATTCTTTGAAAAAAGAACTGTTTTAAAAATCACCAGTGTCAATGGCGCAACTTCCGAAGTTACTTTTCCTCTCCAGGACTCTGAGTACTTCCCCCTATATACCATGACCGTCTCCTCACCCTCTGATTTAAGAGAGAAATGGATGGAATAAAAAAGGAGGCGTGGCCTCCTTTTTTATGTTCAATTAAAATCAGCTTCAGTCAGCTGCGGATTCAACTCAAGTGTGGTCAGCTTTGCTTCTAGCGGAACAGGGATCATGGGGGATTTTATGGTATAGGCCATCGGTATTAAAACCCCTTCTTTCTCCTGATAATCGCTGTAGAAAGTATCCCCTGCATCAGCACTTTCATTTTTGATTTTCAGACCGGAGTCGACAGCATAATAGTTGGTGGTGGAAGCTCCTGAAGGTGTAGCTACTATCACTTTGTAAGCCTGTGTGCCTTCCACATCTTTGATGCCATCCAGTGTAAGCGTGTACCCCATCGTACCGTAGTGAAACTCGGGGATGAAAAAGGAATTCAGCTTACCCGCCTCCACTTGCTCGTCAGTCATCTCCATCGTTTGCCCCTGCACACTCGCAGAACCTTTCCCATCCTTTAGCACAGAAGTCTGCATCACATTACCTCCCACTGAGGTTGACTGGGCAAACCTCATATTGACATCGTCATAAGTCATCTCAATATCCAATGATGTGCCCATTACTTCAGCACTCATGACTACTTTTGCCGTCTTTATGGCTTTTACGCTCTCTTCCCCGCCAATAGCAGCAATATAATTCCCGATTACTTTATCGGCAGTCATACTTGCGTCTGCCATCGCGATTTCTTTTGCCGGAAATCCCATGTTATCGTAGACGGTCACTTCCCCAAATTGTGCTAGCTTATCCTTTATTTCACTTCCATTGCCCACTGCAGTGATGTAGAGCTTATCCGGATCGATCAGTTTTTTTGCTGAAGCATTTATATCGGCCACGGTAAGCTCATTCATTTTTTGAAGGTAGGTAGCATAATAGTCATGCGGAAGACCATATCGCTCGATGTTCAAGGCAAAGTTTGCGATCGTAGAAGGGCTCTCCAGGGATCTGCCGAATGACCCCATGATATTGGCTTTCGCCTTTTCAAGCTCTTCTTCCGTCACTCCTTCCTCTACAATCCTACGGATTTCATAAATCATCTCCACTATTGCAGAGTCTGTGACTTCTGTCCTTACTGAAGCATTTGCAGATGTCCTGGCGATAAGCTTATCGGAACCTATGGAAGAGTATGCCCCATAGGTGTATCCTTTATCTTCCCTTAGATTCATAAACAGCCGTGAGGAAGAACCTCCTCCGAGAATCTGGTTTAATACACGGCTGGAAATATAGTCCTCGTCACCGATCACCATTTTGACAGGCTGGGTAATATTCACGACGGTCTGGACAGCAGAACTTCTGTCTACGAGTGCCACACTGTTCTTATCCGGCCTGTTTGGGGTTGGGTAAGAGAAAGTTGGGGCTTCTCCTTTCTTCCAATCCAAGAAATATTCTTTCACTACTTTCTCTGCCTCAGCCTTATCCATATCCCCCACTATCGCCAAATAGGCAATATTTGGTTTGAAATAAGTCCCATAGTACGACTTGATGTCATCAATGGCAATGTTGGATATAGTCGTTTCTGTTTCTACTTCACCATAGGGATGATCCTTTCCAAACACAACCGCTGAAGTCAGTCTTGAGGATATCGCATTGGGATCATCTTTACTTGCTGCAAGACTTGTAAGTGATTGTTTTTTGAGTTTATCCAACTCCTCTTCCGGAAATGTGGGGTTGTACAGGACATCAGCCATCAGCTCCAGAATCTTATTCTGGTGCTTTTTCAATGAGGAGGCAAAGAGGGAAGTAGAGCTCGCAGAGAGGCTGGCACCTATAAAATCCACTTCTTCATCGAGCTGGTCTTTGGTCCTGTTGGATGTGCCCGCTGTGAGCATTTGCCCCACAAAGCCTGTCAATCCGGCCTTATCCCCTTCTAAAAGAGGATCTCTCTCCAGCACAAGTGTGAATGAAACCCGGGGCAGTTTGTCATTTTTGACGACAAAAACTTTCAGTCCATTCTCAAGCGTAAAGGTTTCCGCTTCTCCTATCTTGATTTCAGGGGCTGGTCCTGATTGGGGATACTGGCTTCTATCGACTTGGGCAAAGCCCACCACAGAAATAAAAAACCCCAATACGAGTGTTATTGCTATTTTCTTCATTTTTAAGATCGTTTAGTTAAAACAATTACTCCGCAGGCTGAGCCGACTTGGGTAAATAATATAATACAACACGTCCATTCAGATTCAGATACTCTTTTGCTACACGCTGTATATCTGCCTTGGTCACTTTACTGTAAGCATCCATCACCTTGTTGATATAATTTGTGTCTCCGTATATAACATGAGCCTCAGCAAGATTCTCTGCCACGCCTGCCATGGAAGAATTTCCACTTACGATACTGTTTTCCATGATATTCTGGAGTTTCGTAAAATCCTCATCGGAAATTCCATTGTCCTGAACCTGCTTGATCAGTTTATCCACTTCCGCTTCAAGATCCTCCGGCTTCACTCCCATATTGGTGATACCATACATGATAAAAATCCCTCCATCTTCCAGTTCCAGCGGAATGGCTGCCAATGCGAGGGCTTTTTGCTGCTTGTCCACCAGCTCCTTTGTCATCAAGGAACTATTCCCTCCGGTAAGATAAGTGGAAAGCATGGAGAGCGCATAGGAATCAGGATGGGTTTTGGGTGGTAGATTATATGCTTGGATCACTGCAGGTATCTGTATATTGTCGTATACGATGTCCCTTATTTCGGCTGTTTTCTTAGGCTCAGACACTTCAGGTCTGTAGATCTTTTTCTCACCTTTGGGAATGTCTGCAAAATACTTCTTCACCCACGCTTCAGTCTTCGCGTAATCAATATCCCCCGCTATAGTAAGAGTGGCATTATTAGGCACATAGAAATCTTTGTAAAACTGCTGAAACTCCTCGATGGTAGCAGCATTCAAATGATCCAACGAACCAATAGGTGCCCATTGGTAAGGATGCTCTTTATAAGCTCTCTTCAATGTCTCCAAGAGAATGGAACCATACGGTCTGTTGTCGTAGCTTTGTCGCTTCTCTTCTTTCACCACTTCGCGCTGTGTCTCTACACCAGTGATGTCTACCTTGGAATGAAGCATGCGCTCACTTTCCATATAAAGTGCCAACTCAAGCTCATTGGACGGCAAGAGTTCATAGTAATACGTGATATCATTGGAAGTATAAGCATTCAATGTGCCTCCCCTTCCCTGAATGATATCCATGTACTTTCCCCGTTCGATATTCTCAGAGCCTTCAAACATCAAATGCTCAAAGAAATGTGCAAACCCTGTACGGTCCGGCTGCTCATTCTTAGAGCCAACGTGATATAATACGGATGTTACCACTATTGGAGTGGAATTATCCTGGTGCATGATCACATGCAGGCCATTGTCCAAGGTAAACTCCTCGAACCCGATCTTGTTTTGGGCAAATACAGGGAGGTTAAGTATCCCTGCAAGTAACCCTAATGCGGTAATTTTTCTCATATGTAAAAGTATTGGGTTAGTTATTTCTTAAGTAATGCCTTTATGTAACTGATTTGTTTTAATATGTCCATTAATGGACAATAAAACGGTATTGCAAGGGATTCTAAACCTTTTATCACAATTAATCCCCTAAAAAATAACAATTAATTGACATCAAAAAATTTAAGTTAAAATAAATAATCTAAAATGCCCGTCAACGTTAACGGGCATTTTTGAATTTAAGGATTTAATCTAGCCAGAATTTCTTTTGCTTCATGCCATTTCAGTCTTGGTCCAAACTGGCTCACAATTTTTGAACTGGCCATCGAGGCAAGCTTTCCACTTGAAGCATAGCTATGCCCGTGGGTAATTCCATATAGGAAGGCTCCGGCAAACATATCTCCGGCTCCATTACTGTCTACAGCGGTAGTTTTATAAGGCTCAATATCTATAAATGTATCCCCGTCAAAAATCATCGCCCCATTCTTTCCCTTCGTGATCACAAAATGTTTGGCGACTTTCTTCAGTTCCTCACGGGCCTCTCCGAGTGTATTTTTTCCTGTGAAAATCATCGCTTCCTCTTCATTTGCAAAAAGCAAATCCACACTGGCCCCGATCACCTCATCGAAGTGTTCCCTGAAATACTTTACCATTGCGGGATCTGAAAATGTCAACGCTACTTTTACCCCATTTTCTTCTGCCACCCGTTTGGCATATTTCATGGCGGCTTTGCCGTTTTCGGAGGTAATCAGATAGCCTTCCATATAGAGGTATTTTGAGTCCTTGATAGCAGCTTCATTGACATTCGCTTCTGCATAGGTCTGGGTTATTCCCAAAAAAGTATTCATAGTACGTTCGGAGTCCGGAGTCACCATGACCAGACATTTGCCAGTGATCCCTTCCTCCAGCTGTGCCGGGTTCAGATTATGAGAGACACCGGAATCCTTCATGTCATTCATGAAAAAATGGCCTAACTCATCGTTAGCCACTTTGCAGCAGTAATAGGACTTACCGCCAAACTGGCTTACCGCAATCACTGTATTACCGGCAGATCCCCCACATTGCTTCTTCGCTTCAGCTGTGTTGATCACGGCCATCAGTGCATTTTGTCTTTCCTCATCCACCAGAGTCATCACCCCTTTTTCCACTCCATTTCGCTCAAAGAATTCATCCAAAACTTTAAATTCTATATCTACCAACGCGTTTCCGATACCGGTTACATCATATTTTTTCATTGTTGTGTACTTCCTGGTTAGTTTTTTCTTTTTTGGTTAGTTTATATCCCTTTATACTTCTCTACGTTCCGCTGCCCCCCTCCAGCTTCCTATCAATCAAATATCGGGTGCCGCTCAAAGGGCTTATTCCTGTCGAACAGATATCTGTATGTGTGATGTGTTTTGAAAATTTCCGCCAACAATTGTTCGCAAACGCGCATCATCTTGGGATTAAAGTCCCCGATCCAGTTCATTTCTATCGTCTTGTATGGAAATGAATCTTTGTTGCTCATCTTATCATAAGAAATAATCATCGCGCTTTCTACTCCCTTGCCCTGGTGCTCGGGAATCACCCCAAAGACAAGTCCAAGCATTTTATTAGGCGGAAAGAACGTTTTATACCACAGAAATTTCAACTTCCCGATCAAATCCATCTTTCCATTGACATGCTTGAAGATCTGATTGATCTCAGGAATCTGTATGAAAAATGAAACCGGGTCTCCTTTGTAAAAACCGAAATAGATCAGACGCTCATCAATTATCGGCTGCATTTTGCCAAACATGAGTTGGGCCTCCTTTAACGTCAAGGACTTGCCCATGTGTCTAGCCCAGGCTTTATTGTATACTGTCATGAAATACCCAGGTGCCTTTTCCTTCAGCTCCTTTCCTTTTATATAGCGGAATTCATAATCCGGATTATCCATGACCACATTTGCCCTCGCCACCATTTTTTCATCGAAGCGGAGGTGTTGCACCGGGCGCATGTAGGTAAACTGTTTGAAATAAAGCTGAAAGCCATATTTCTCAAAAAACTCCTGATAATACGGGAAGTTCCACGGCATATTATAGTTGGGTTCAGTAAACCCATCCACGAGCAGTCCCCACCATTTATCCCGCTCCCCAAAGTTTATTGGGCCATCCATTGCCTCCATCCCCTCCTCTTGTAACCAGGCTTTGGCCGTGTCAAAAAGTAAGAATGCTGCTTCTTCCTGATGGATACATTCAAAAAAACCAATTCCCCCAGTTGGCTGTTTTTCCTTCATCTTAGGATTGATGAATGCGGCGATTCTGCCGATTGTCTCTCCTTTTTCGTCCTGCAGAAGCCATCTCTTAGCTTTTGCTCCATGCCTGAAAAGCTTATTGGTATCTTTATGAAAGAGTCCTTCAATGTCCGCATCAAGTGGCCTTATCCAATTTTTCTCATTACGGTAAAGTTTCACCGCCATTTCAATAAAATTTTTTTCCTCAGTTGGCGCACTTACTTCAATTAGCTTCATCTAGATGATTTTATCCCGCTAAATTAGGCCAAATACCTGCAAACGGCAAAAATTGGGAGCAATGATCTCCCACAGCCCGAATGTCCCCCTTAGGTAAATAAGGCTTGCTGAAAAATACACTATTCTAGGATTTCCCAATGCATGGATAACAAGCTATTGCGATCAAAAAGGTCGTGCTTGCCGAAAAACAGCTTGCCTAAAAAATGGTCTGGAGATTCAAAATTATAGCTCTTTGATCTTTTACTGGCATTTTTCAGCAGTCTTAGAATAGCCTCATCTGCCCGTAAGGCAGCTTCTGAAATTTCATTTCTCATAGCCTACAGAGATCCAAGAAAAGAATAAAAAATGCTATATGGCAACCTTGCTCTCAAAAAAACACGATTTAATTGACGGTGACAGACTGATAATCAAAAAATTACCTCACCCCTCCACCTCAGCATACAGATCAAACTCTGTCGCGTCGGTCACCTTTACAGTGACAAAATCCCCAACTCTACAGTAGTATTTCGAAGCATCTATCAGCACTTCATTATCCACTTCCACTGAATCATACTCCGTACGTCCTACAAAGTGTCCCCCTTCTTTTTTGTCGATCAAGACTTTGAAGGTTTTGCCGATTTTATTCTGGTTAAGGTCATAAGAGATCTGCTCCTGAATCTCCATCAGATGGTTTGCCCGATCCTGCTTTTCTTCTTGGGAAAGTGTGTCTTCCATAGAGAAAGCATGCGTATTTTCTTCATGGGAATAAGTAAACACACCCAATCGCTCAAATTTCATCCGCTCCACAAAGTCCACCATTTCCTGGTATTCTTTTTCTCCTTCGCCCGGGTGACCTGCTATCAGGGTCGTACGGATAGCGATATCCGGTAAAACATCCCGTATGCTATGGATTAATTCTTCCTGTTTTTCTCGGGTGGTTCCCCTTCGCATCGCCTTTAATACGGAAGTGGAACCGTGCTGCAGCGGAATATCCAGGTAATTGCAGATATTTTCCCTTTCTTTCATCACCTCGATCACATCCATAGGAAAACCTGTAGGATAGGCATAGTGTAGTCGAATCCAGTCAATGCCATTTACATCAGAAAGTCTCTGCATCAACTCGGCAAGGTTTCGCTTCTTGTAAATATCAAGACCGTAATAAGTAGAATCCTGGGCGATCAACAAGAGCTCTTTTGTTCCGCCGGCAGCCTTGTGTTCAGCTTCTTTCACCAACTCCTCAATGGGTCTGGAGATGTGCCCTCCACGCATAATAGGAATTGCGCAGAAGGAACAGGGCCTGTCACAACCTTCTGAAATCTTCATATAAGCATAATGTGAAGAATGGGTCAGTAATCGTTCTCCGACCAATTCATGCTTATAGTCCGCCTTGAATTTCTTCAGGATAGCAGGCAGGTCTCTTGTCCCAAAAAATGCATCCACCTGTGGGATTTCTCTTTCCAGATCATCTTTGTAGCGCTGTGAAAGACATCCGGTCACATAGACTTTATCCACCAAGCCCTGCTCTTTGGCATCGACATACTGCAAAATGGTGTCTATTGACTCCTGCTTCGCATTGTCGATGAACCCGCAGGTATTAATGATTACAATATTGTTATCCTGGGCATTTGACTCATGGCTGGCATCGACGCCGTTTCCTTTTAATTGGGTCAGCAATACTTCCGAATCCACCAGATTCTTGGAGCATCCCATGGTGATGATATTGACCTTGTCTTTTTTTAACGTTCTCGCTTTCACTGGTATCCTTCGATTTGAAGTCGCGAAGTTAGGCAAAAAAGCTTGAAGAGAATTTCAGAAAGCAAATTGAAACTTTAAAACACGCCAAAACTCAACCTTTACCGTCCATCCTGTACTCATATTATGTTGAAATTACCTGGACAACTTTTTAGTAAACTAACCTTAATCCCAATAATAGAAGTCTGGATGATCAATTACCTAATTTTGAAACGTACAGCAAATACTTTTTAACTCCTTGCATTTATTTTTCGCCCCGACTCACCTCGGGGCCCTTTTGCAGGAGTTTTATAATTTCTTTGCCAATTTCCATCCTTCCTGTACCTTAGATTAAGAAAACCCAAACTGATGGCTGGCATTCCCAAATCTACTCCCCGTTTAATTTTTGAAAGGGGAGCGCATAGTGACCACACCCTTCTGAACCTCTACCAATCCCTGATCGTGCCTCGCCGGATAGAGGAGAAAATGCTGATCTTACTCAGGCAAGGTAGGATCTCAAAGTGGTTTAGTGGCTGGGGTCAGGAGGCCATATCAATCGGTGCCGTCAATGCCCTTGATTCCGATGAATTCATCCTACCCATGCACCGAAACCTCGGGGTTTTTACAGGTAGAAAGCTCCCTCTGGATCGGCTTTTCGCCCAGTTTCAGGGAAAAAGATCCGGCTTTACCAAAGGCCGGGATCGCTCCTTCCATTTCGGATCAATAGCTCATCATATTGTGGGCATGATCTCGCACTTGGGTCCGCAGCTCGCAATCGCTGATGGTATCGCGCTAGCTGACAAGCTTGCCGGAAAAAGCAAGGTAACCTTGGTATTCTCAGGAGACGGAGCAAGTTCTGAAGGGGATTTTCACGAAGGCCTCAATGTGGCCGCAGTCTGGAAACTACCTGTGATTTTTGTGGTCGAGCACAATGGCTATGGGCTTTCAACGCCCAGCGAAGAGCAGTTTGCTTTCAAAAATTTCACGGAAAAGGGTCCCGGTTACGGAATGGAAGCTGTCAAGGTACAGGGAAATAACGTACTTGAGGTATACGATACGATTCTGAAACTGGCAGAAGATATCCGCCAAAACCCAAGACCGATCCTGGTTGAGGCCATCACCTTCAGGATGCGGGGGCATGAAGAGGCTTCAGGTACCAAATATGTTCCACAATCCCTGATGTCAGAATGGGCAAAGCTGGATCCGGTAGAAAACTATGAGCAATACCTGCAAGAAATAGGTGTGTTGGATGAAAAAACGAAAGAAGAGATTGACCAAGAGGTTAAAAATCAAATAAATGAAGCGCTGGAGATAGCATTTTCGGAGCACCCTATTGTTCCGGATCTTCAGGAAGAATTAGCAGATGTATATTTTCCCCACCTGCAGCACTTGATCACACCGGATCCCAGTGGACCCCAACGCGAGCGACGCTTTGTCGATGCGATCAGTGATGGACTGAGCCAATCCATGGAAAAATTTCCGCAGCTGATTCTCATGGGTCAGGATATAGGGGAGTATGGCGGGGTATTCAAAATCACGGATGGGTTCAAAACCAAATTTGGAGCAGAAAGAGTACGCAACACTCCTCTTTGTGAAAGCGCGATCATCGGTGCAGGACTGGGTCTCTCCATCAAAGGCTTCAAAGCCATGGTAGAAATGCAGTTTGCAGATTTCGTAAGCGTGGGTTTTAACCAGATCGTAAATAATCTGGCCAAAACCCACTATCGATGGGGCCAGCATGCGGATGTCGTCATACGCATGCCCACGGGAGCAGGTATGGCTGCCGGACCCTTCCATTCGCAGTCAAATGAAGCCTGGTTTTTTCATACTCCGGGGCTGAAAATTGTATATCCTTCCAACTCATACGATGCAAAAGGGCTACTGAATGCTGCTATCGAAGATCCCAACCCTTATCTCTATTTCGAGCATAAAGGGTTATACCGCTCCATCAGTGCGCCAATACCCGATGCATACTATACAGTGGAAATCGGCAAAGCAATATTGACGGGCGAAGGCGACCAGATTTCCATCATCACTTACGGCATGGGAGTACACTGGGCATCCAAAGCGATAGAAGAACTTGGGATCTCTGCCGATATCCTGGACCTTCGTACGCTGCTGCCTTGGGACCGGGAAAGTGTCCGGGCATCTGTGAAAAAGACCGGGAAAGTGATTTTCCTCCAGGAAGACTGTCTCACCGGAGGCATCGGAGCTGAAATCTGCGCGTGGATTTCCGAGCACTGTTTTGAATACTTGGATGCCCCCGTGATGCGGGAAGGAAGTCTGGATACACCAGTTCCTTTTGCTCCCAGTCTCGAGAATCAATTTCTTCCTGCCGAAAGATTTAAAATAAAATTAAAGGAACTGGCAAGATATTGACCCATTGATAGGCTAGGTAGTTTTTCCCTCTCGCCCACAAGGGTAGTCAGCGCCTAAAATGAACAGGTAAAAACCCTGAATTTGCAAGTGGTTTTACATGATCCCATACTCATTGATGACGAAAAAATAATCAATTCCTTTTTCATAGAAAGTTCGAGAAGCTTATCTTGGAAGGCAATCATAGTCTATGAAAGCTTTAAACCAACTTCTACTCTGCATTATTCTCAGCCTTTGTTCCCTTGGAGAGCTCTATCCGCAATCTTTCGTAGGATATGGCACGGGTGACTTTTCAGGAGCTCACGGTGTTTTGTTCAACCCTGCCCAGTTGGCAGGTTCCAAACCCAAAAAATTTGACGTCAATGTATTCTCGGTAAGTGCCTTTGTAGGGAGTGATTTGCTGGACATGGGGTTGAGTGACCTGACTTCCATGAGGAATGGATTTGGCTTCAACTCAGCAACAGCCCAAAATACGTTATCGCTCAGTAATTTCTATGGAAATATAGATATACTTGGCCCTTCCCTTTATTATCATATTGACGGCAAAAACAGTGTGGGAATCAACACCAGGGTCCGGGCGTTTTTTAATCTGCACAATATCAGCGGAGGTCTCTATGAACTGATTTATGCCAGTGAGCCGATCCAACAAAACTTCAATCTTGAGATGAAGGACCTTTCGGGCTTGATTCATGCCTGGGGAGAGATTGGGGCTACTTACAGCAGGGTATTAATAGAGGATACTGGTCATAGATTAAAGGCTGGGGCTACCCTAAAATACCTCGGTGGGGCAGGAGGAGTCTTCTCTTACAGCGACCGGATCAGGGCTGACTTCAACGCATCTATCTATACGCTTACTACCTCTGGAAACCTGAATTATGGGCATACTGCAAGTTTTGAGAACGATGAGGTCAGCTTTTCAGACTTGACTTCAGGAATAGGAGCAGACCTAGGGCTTGTCTATGAATACCGGGCCGGGGGCTCAAGTGAGGCAGATCCCTACACACTTCGAATAGGCGTGGCGGTGACAGATCTGGGGGAAATAAATTACCGTGGAGTGTCCAATTATAGCTATACCATGAACGCGACCATTGATGCTTCACAGTTTGGCATCAGGGACTTGGAAGAAATACTGGAAGAGAATTACCCCTCTTTCCAATTGGAACCTTCCCAAAAGCTGGGGCTTCCGACTGCATTGCGTTTTTTTGGGGATTACCGCATAGACCACAATTTTTCTATTGCCGCCCAGGGGGCGTTTTCATTGAAGAACCCTGCTGAACAGTACGTCAGCAAGATCATCAATCATGGTACGCTCACCCCCAGATACGACCGTAAGTGGATTGGACTATACAGCCCTATAGGGATTAGACAATATGAGACCAATCTTACTTGGGGGCTAGGAGTAAGAATAGGGCCTATCCTAATAGGTTCAGGCTCTGTACTTAGCAATCTGATAGCTCCCAGTTCCAGAAGTGCAGATGCATATGTAGGGTTAAGATTGGCAATCTAATGCACCACCGCGAAGAGAAAGCAGAATTGAGAACCTGTCAGAGTTGTTTCTGCAAGAGTTGCAGGAACTTCCTGTCCAGCTTCTCTCCGTACCAATCTTCGTAGGCCACATCTTTTCTTTGGGAATTCAATACGCCGAATGCACCGGAAAACTCCCATATCCCAAACCCTATTTCATATTCTTTGAGAACGGTAAGCACATCATCAAACCAGGACAAAAAGATTTCATGGGGAGTTTCACTATAACAACCACACTCTCCACAGTGTACCCCTACACCCTGATCTATCAGTGATTTCCAGGGGGCATAATACTCCCTGATATTATCGATATCCACTATCTTCTCTCCCTGACTCAACGGCCAGGACACTGGAGGTACTGTGTCTGGATCTTTGTATACCCAGCTCGCCTTGTAATGGGAAACAGCAAAAGGATGGTATCCTCTACAGCTTTGCGAAAGATCTAGATCTGCGAGCTCAGGTACAGCCACTCCGCCTCCGTTATTTCCATCAGCGATCACCAATCTGGATTTTTTTACAGATTTGATGGTTTCTAAGGCTGCTTTAGCCACTCTATGGTAATCCACGACGTCCACAGCCCCACCTGGAGAATGCTGATCATTCGGATTCTCCCTTTGAAAGGGCTCATTTACCAGATCAAAACTTAGTTTTTTCTTTGATATCCCTTTGTATCGTCTAGACCACATTTCCCAGTGTGCACAAAAAGCCTCCAGTGCCTCCTGATCTTTCCATAAGTTATAAGGCTCCTCAAACCCAGCATTGATACAAAAACCCGGGGCACGGTGAAGATTCAGGCTTACATGAAGTCCATGGTTCATACACCGCTCCACCAATTCATCGACCTTTTCCAGCCTCTCTTCATCGAAGTTCAGCACTTCATCAGGTCTGATGGGTCGGCTTCGGTCTATCTTCAGATAACTCGGATATGAAATCGGGATACGCACAAAATCAAAACCCCAATCTGCTATCCACTTCACATAGTCAGGCTTGGTCGGTCTGCCACCCTGTGGGTCATGGGAGAAAAAATCAAGTAGATTGAACCCTTTCCATGCAGGAAGGGGGTTCTTGGGCTTGGCAAGATCAGGAAAAGCCTGAAGGGAGCCAGGTCCTATCAGACCTAACCCCGTGCCAAGTAGCGCAGATTTTTTCAGGAAATCCCGCCGGGAATCAGAAGTGTTCATCAGGTTATATCAGGTATTGGGTTCCCAATATAGAAGACTACACCCATGGAGCAAAGCCGGATTTGATTTTGAGCTCACTTAGGGTTGCAGGTGGAGCAGCCGATAAAAAGGATTGAATGAACTTTTAATGGGTTTTACTGAACACATTTCCTTCACAAAACCGTATGCAATACTAAATCCATCCCTATGCGAAAACTGTTCATCCTGCCGTTCTTGGTTCTTATGTCGTTTCAGGCCTGGTCCCAATTTTTTATAGGTGGGGGGCATTTCAACGGAGGCTTTCCTTTTTCAAAATTAAAGAAGGAAGTAAACGGGACATTCTTCCCTTCCCTTTCCGGGGTTCTCCTTTATGAACTGGCAGCCCAACCAGTACAGATCGGTCTCGAATTGGGCTATGGAATATATGGGACCAAACTTGAGAAGCGTACAGATTTATATCCTGGATTTACAGACGAGTACCGGCTCAGAAGAAACAACAATTACGCTACAGGAATGGCTGTATTTAGATTTTTCCCCTCAATAAGCAGTAGAGTCTCTCCCTTTTTTGAAGCTCAGATAGGCACCAACTATCTGTATACACGGTTTAAAATCCGCCCTTCCAGATTTGAAGATGTGGTGGAGGATGGAAAAGATCTGGAAGAATGGGCATTGGGATACAAGGCTGGAGCAGGGGTTCAGTTCCCGGTTCCGGGTATCGATGGAGCCAAGCTGGAATTCAGAATAACTTACCAAGATGGGAGTTCCCTCCGGTTTCTGACCAGGGATGATACCAGTTATCTTCCCGATCAAGGGGATGGGGAATTCGATTATTCACCCAGAAGAAGTCCCATGCAGCTGATCACCGCTTCAGTTGGCATAGTAGTGTATGATGTGTTCAGATAATCAGCCAATTTATCTGAATACATACCCCTAGCTATTCCACCAACCGTACTTTGTAAAACAGGTTGTAATCTCTCTCCTCGGTTTCGTCATTGCTTGCCTTGATCAGTAAAGTACCGTCACTGGTTGCAAAGTTGACATTACCTCGTACCGGCAATTCATTCACTATCCCCACCTGATGGCCATCCTTTGTAATCATATACCTGGGTTTCCTGTATTGGGTCAGCATTTTCCTGAACTCAGGGTCTTGCTGATAATCTTCGCCCTTTGAGCGGAATTCATTGAATACATCTTCCGGAACTGCCGTATAAAACAGGATCAACTGATACTCACCAAAAGATTTAATATCACCGAATGCAGGATAGAGCAGGC
The DNA here is from genome assembly GCA_048819475.1 of Algoriphagus sp. Taxonomy (GTDB): domain Bacteria; phylum Bacteroidota; class Bacteroidia; order Cytophagales; family Cyclobacteriaceae; genus Algoriphagus. Next base: position 92,338 of record JBMDXP010000095.1, on the reverse strand, counting down.
TTTCCCCGGAAGGGTCTGGAATCCTCTGATTCCTTTCAGGGTGTTTAAGCTCTATCGTATGTAAAGGTTCAATCCCTCTATCCACCAGTTTATAGATAAATACCTGATCTCCTAATGGAGGGAGAACAGCCACCTGCTTACTGTCTGGATTAAATGACAAAAAAGGAAAACTCTGACCCACCCATCTGCCGGTTTTCCTTGGCGTCCAGTCCTCAGAATACAGACTAAAATAGGTAATGGAGTCCTGGTCCAAATCATAAAAATAGCCCGTATTCACCAAATCATAGAAATCTGACTCATTTTTGGATGTATTGATCTCCCCTGGGTTATAAGCGTTCACTTCTTCACCCAGCAGGTATGTTTTACCCCCTTCTTCAAAAACATTGAAAGTCTGCCTGTAAAAAGATATAAACAAAGCGTTCAGTCCTACAGCCGGGCCCGGGACGAGTTTGACCCTTTTGAAATCCCTATCGAAAACATACAAGTCCATGTTGTTGGACAGCGTTTTGAAGATATATTGATCTTTGCCCATAAACCTCCCCTCCCACAACATCTGCAGCTGGTCAGGGCCTTCACCTATGATATCGGGAGTAGCCAACACCTCCCCTTGCCCATTTACCAGCATTAGTTTACTACCCTTTCTATCTATCATCAGATAGCTATCTGATGAACTATTATAATCCAAAATCATTAACTCCTGTAGTACATCTACTATCACCGAATCATAGACCTCCAGCTTTACCTCAGCTAAGGGATCGGTATCCACCGTCTCCTTTTTTGAGCAGGATACAAGCACTAGGTGGGCAAGGGCAAAAATTACAACTAGGCATATGCGATTTTTCATTCGGACAGGGGTATGGACTCGAGGTACAAAATGTATTATCCCTTAGTCGGAAAAGACGCGGTTTATATGACAGGAAATCCGCAGAATTTCCTAACACAGTTTATCCCTGGACAGTTTTGGGCAGGCGAGGTAGGGTTTTGGTTTTTTTCCAAAGAAGGACCGGGAGAACCCAGAACACACCTATCATACTGAATATCAGCCCGCCGATTGTCCCAATGGCAAGAGAGAACCAGAATATTTCATTTTGGCCTTCCATTATAAAAGGGATAAGACCAAAACAGGTCGACATGATCGTGAGCAAAATAGGTATTGCTTTTCCAGCGATAGCCTTAAGCACATTTCTGTTTTCCGCACCTCCCGACATGTTGTTCAAATCATTTATGATAAAAATCCCCGCATTCACCGCCAAGCCCCCAAGCATTACAAAAGCAGCATATCCTCCCTGATCAAAATAAAAATCAAAAAGAGAAAATATCAAAAAGAGTCCTATAAAGCTGATGGGGATTATTACTATAATAAAGACCGGTTGTTTTAGGTTTTCAAACAACACTGCACAAATTAAGAAAATCGCTATGATCAAAAATGCCAATAAGCTGTATTGGCGCTTGACCTGATCACCCCATCCAAAATATCCCTGCTTTTCTGCCTCATAGCCGATGGGCATGATCGTCTTCATTTCCTCCAGGACTTCATCAAGGTACTCCCCTCCAAACTTCGCAGATCCCATGTATTCGAAAGAAACTATTCTGATATATTGCCTGTCATCCTTATGCAAGGCATTGGTGGTCGTTTCCTTGGTCAGAACCCCATAATCCGAAATTTTGAATATCCTGTCTCCTCCACTGATCAATCCTTTGTTTTCAAGATCAAATTTGCTGAATTCAGCAGATTGTTTTTCCTTGATGACCAGGCCGTAGTTCTTGTTCCCTAAAGTAAGCACACCCTCGGCATTCTGGGGTTTTGAAAGATCAATCATGGAATTGATAAGTTCAGCACGGCTCGTTTGTCCCAATGCGATTTGGTTTTGGTCCAGTCGAAGCACAAACTCCTCAGTCTTCCTTTCGTCCCATCCCAGCCTCTCATTTGTATTTACCTCAGGGATCCGTTTATGCTGCAGAAGCTTTTCGGCTAAAATATTGGCCTGGCGCTCCAGTTCGTCAAAATTGTATCCTTTCATCTGCACCCTGTAGGAAGGGATTCCCTCTCCCCCCGACCCGGTGTAGAACCCCTGCCCCACTCCATAGATATTCCACTGGGCCCCACTCCAATCCGTAGATTTCATTGACAGTTTTCCCTTTAACTGATAGGGAAGAGCGGAGCGCTCATAAGCTTCCTTAAAGGTGATTACAATGGACGCGTTCTGGCCTGATCTCACCTCAGTGACGAACTGTTCTATGCCTTCCACTCCCTTAAGATAAGCTTCAAACTCCCGCATGATGAAGTCCATCTGCTCCAGTGTGTTGCCAAAAGGAAGCCTTGTAGTTACATAAAGCCGCGTTTTCTCCGCTTCCCTGTAGCTTGATTTTTCATACACCCCCCGTACAAACATTCTAAGGGAACCACCCAGTGTTTTATCCACATAAGGCCGGATTTCTTCCTGATAAAAGGCATTACCAATTGTTTTGTTATACCACTCCTGACCTTCCCACTTGGATGGGAGAAAGAACACCGGTAGACCAAACAAAAGCACTATACCCGTTATAAAAACTTTTCGGTACCTGGCCGTAAATGCTATCCCAGTCTGATAGACCTTAAGATACCTGACTCTATTTCTCAATTTCCTGATGCTTAGCCCCCTTCCCTTTTGGACTTTATCCCCAAAAAGCAGCTCATAAAATGCAGGTGTGAAGAACAAGGCTATAAAAAGGCTAATCCCCAGCATGACAGAGACTACAATCGAAAATTCAGTCAGATTTTTACGGTCTTCCTCAGGCAAGAAAAATACGATCATCAATGCCGCAATAGTAGTAAGGGAAGCTGCCAGCAGTGCAAGAAATACCTTTCTGTTTCTATGCTTGTGAAGATGGTCTATCATCACAATGGCATTGTCAACAATTAACCCAAAGCTGATCGTAAGACCGGCAAGCGAATACAGATGAATATCTACCTTAAGAAAATAGAGAACAATAGCACACAGGCTGACATTCACTATAATTCCCAAAAACAGAATAGTGAGATAGCTAAGGTTTCTGTTTATAAGAAATATGAACAGAATCAAAATCAGCACAGAAAGACCCGAGCGTTTATAAATCTTATCAAGCTCTTTTTCGAGGTATTCCGTGTCATCATTTTCAAGCCTTACTTCAAATCCCGCTGGGAGTAGTACCTTGCTTTCCTCCAAGGTCTGTTTTAGACTTTTAGCAAGGAGCACCTTGTTTACCCCATCTCTGTTGTAAATAGAAATGGTTACAGAATTATTACCGTTGATGCGGTAATACCTTGTCGCTTCCGCTTCCTCCAAAGTTAACTTTGCCACATCCCGCAGCCTCACATCCATCCCGTCTACTTGTGTCACCTTGATGTTCTCCAATTGTTTTAGATCTTTGAGAGATCTATCCACCCGTACAAATAAGGTCTCTCCCTTACTATTCAGCACTGTACCTGGATAGCTTTTGCCAAAAGCCTGATTGATATTCTGGCTGAGTACACTTTTGGTAAGTCCGAAGGCTTGCATCTTCTGGATATCAAATGTGACGAAAAGCTGCAGATCTGTAGCTCCTCTTACCTCCACCTGCTCCACTTCTTCAAACTTTGTAATTTGAGGCTTCAAGACATCCTCCGTGATTTTCTTGATCTCAAAGGCTGCAAAAGGACCATTTACACTATAAGTCAAAATCGGGTTTTTCACATCCACCCTGCTTTGTGCTGACTGCGATACCACGGGATAGCTTACCCTGGTGTCCATCTGTGGGTATACCTGACGGATCATGGATGAGACTTCAAATTTCTTCATCTCCATATCAGTCTGCCTATCGAACCTTAGCGTGATATAGCCTGTATTATAATTGGAGACTGACGCTATTTTCTTCAGTTCAGACAGTCTGGAAAACGCACCCTCCAGTGGTGCAGTAGCTAGCTTTTCGACTATCTCGGGAGACGAATTACTGATGCTGTAGCTAATAGAAAGGACTGGCTCACGCTCCCTGGGATTAAGATCCACAGAAAGCATGGGCACTACCGCAAAGCCCAAAACTGTTAGGACCACAAATGCAATGATAATTCGAAACGGTGTCATATCAGGCGGGTCTTAGTTTCTTCTTGGACACTAGATACCAATAGGCCAGCGGCACAAAATATAACGATGTAATAGTTCCTATGGTCAGCCCCCCTATCACCGCATAGACCAGCGGGCGCTGTAAATCAGCACCCAATCCCGAACTGAAAACAATAGGGAGAAGAGCCAGTATCGTGGTAATGGATGTCATTAATATAGGCTTCAACCGGATTTGCCCAGCTTTATGTAGGGCCATTTCCAACGCCTCTTCTTCAGAAACTTCATCCGAAGTCACATACACCTCCCTCAATCGGTTGATTGTATCTATCTTTAGAATTGCATCATTCACCATCACCCCAAGCATCACCACCAGCCCTATAGCAGACATCACATTGAGAGAAGCACCGCCAATCAGTAAAATCAACAAGCCTCCTCCAACACCCAACGGCAGTGTAAATACAATAATCAGAGGTTGGATAAAGCTCTCAAACTGTGCCGCCAGAATAAAGTAGAGTAGCAAGACAGAGATCAGCAAAATCCCAATCAACTGTTGGATGTTTTCGCGGTCTTTAAAATATTGACCCACGATATCGACCCCGAGGTTTTTGTCCTGTCCCCATCTTATAAATTCGGAGGACATCTCCTGAGGGTTATCCCTTGTCACCAGAACAGACTGATAGATCCCACCTTTGTCAGCAGTGACATATTTGTAATGATCTTCGTACGCATAATCCACAAAACCACCCAGAATATAGGAGGTGGAGTCAGATGCTGACACCCAGGTATCCCGAAGAAGATCCTCAAACCTCTGTCCAGGTTCCTTCAATCTGATCGGAGTAACCTCCCCAAACCGCCGGATATCAGTGATCAGATAGCTTCCAAAGAGTTTGGAGATCTGATCCTGAATGGTATTGACGGGGATCTGATAGGTTGCCAGTTTGTCCGATTGAAGCGTGAATACCACCGAAGCTTCTTTTTGAATACCTGGCCCTCTTTCCCATTCATCTGTGGGAAACTGACTGAGCCAGACATCCATCTGTGACTCTTCAATAGTCTCTTTGGCTGAAAGGTCTTTCCACCTAACTTCGTAATAGGGCAAAGACGAGCTGAATAGCTGATCAAACGAATTGGGTGCATCCCGAAGCTTGTAATCTGCCACAGGATAGTTCTCATGGAGTACAGCCTGTATTTTATCCACAGTGGCATCTTTAGCTTCCCTGGAGGAAAAAAGAAAATACAGATGGGCCTGCTGGATAGAGTTCTCGCCATCAAACAACAAAAACTGCCTAACCCCAATATCTGCTTCAGCCTGCTGATAAGTGCCTTCCAGGTTCTCCATGAGCAATTTCACCCTGTTTCTATTCTCGGATGCACTGATAGGTTCATTCCAGTCTATCTCCAGTGTGGTGTCCAGTTTTTCAATCTCTGGCAGACCTTCGGTTTTCAGGATCAGGCCTATACTTAGTCCCAGGGGAATAAGCAAGAGGAATATAAACAATGAAATCTTCCTGTTAGCCGTGATTCTCTGATAGCCAATTTCATAGAGTCTTAAAACCTTCTTGAAAAATGCCCCTTCCTCTAAGTCATACTGCTTTTTGCTATTGGAAAAGAACAGGTAATACAGCATGGGCAAGAGGATAAAGGCTACAGCAAGTGAGACAGAAAGAATGGTAGCCACCGCCACAGCCTGATCCCAAAACAAAGCACCCGATATCCCACTGAGAAAAACCAGCGGCACAAACACGGCAAGCGTGGTCAGAACAGAACTGACCAATGCCCCCATTACCTCATTTACTCCTTCCACACAAGCCTCAAACAGCGCTAAACCATTTTCCCTTTTCCGGGTAATATTATCCAAAACAATGATTGCATTGTCAATGAGCATCCCAATCCCCAGAGCCAGACCGGACAGTGAGATGATATTAATGGACAGATCAAAAAAGTAAAAGACAAGAAAGCTGATCAGCAGCGAGGAAGGCAAGCTCACTCCGATGATAACGGGTATCCTGTAGTCCTTCATGAAAAGGAACAAAACCGCAAATGCAAATAGTCCCCCGAAAAGAAGGCTCGTCTCCAGATTGGATATGGCTGCATTCAAAAGACTGGATTGGTCTTGGGTAAGCTCAAAATCTACCTGTGGATAGTCTTCTTTGAAAATCTCCAGAGACTTTTCCAGCTCAGGGATCAGTTCATTCATCTTGGCCGATGCCTGTTTGTGTACAGTTATCACCAGGCCTTCTTTCGAGCCAAAAAGATGATACCCCAGCATCTCCTTTGGTTCATAACTGACTTTGGCCAATCTGCCCAGCGGAATCACCGCTCCTGAGGTCGCCAAAACGGGCAGCCTTTCTATATCAGCTGGAGTATCTACCCGTGTGGCCAGTCGAAGGTAGTATCTGAACTGTCCGTCTTTTACAGAAATTCCAGGCAGATCCGAGTTACCGGACTGTATTGCTGCTATTACTTCCTGCTGGGTCATCCCCAGCGCACTCAGTGCCTCCTTGTTTGGCTCTACCGTAATGATCCGCTCTTTCTTCCCGTTGATATCGACCAGTGAGACCCCTGCAAGTTGCTCGATTCTCTTTTTGAGAACATTTTCTGCCAGCAGACTCACTTCTATCTCGTCCACGCCTTCTTTGGGCACCACTTGGACCCTTGCTACCGGAATATCCGAAGTATTGATGCGGATTACCTCTGGCCGGTCCAGTCCTTCAGGAAGCCCATTCGTAATCCGGTCTATTTTCTCGTTGACATCAATATATGCCAATTCCATTTTGGTGCCATAGTCAAATGTAAGTCGGATAGTGCCTACCTCTGAACCAGCCTTGCTGTCCATTTCTTCCAGCCCGTTCAGTGTGATGAGTCCATCTCGGATTGTGCGGAGTACATTTTGTTCGATAGCCTCTGGGGAAGCATTGGGATAACTTACCTTGACCACAATCTGTGGTACATCAATCGGTGGAAGCAGCGAGATGGGCAGCATACGAAGCACAATGAAGGCAAAGACCATCATTGCCATAAAAGTCATGAAAACTGCTATCGGCCGGGCCAGTAAAAATCTAACCATCGTCTATTCCTTTACAATTTGTACAGGAGCCTGGTGTGCCAGCTGCAGATTATTGGAAGTAATCACTGTGCTTTTATCCTCAATCCCCTCCAATATTTCCACTTCCTGTCCATTATCCTTACCTACCTCCACATAGTTCCATTTGGATTCATTGTTCTCTACTGTAAATACCACTGCCCTACCTGATCTGTAAACCAAAGCAGCTTTGGGGACCACCAGACTATTACTCTGCGGTGAGCGGATGATAGCCCGTGCGTTCATTCCCGGTAGCAAGTTATTTTGTGTAGTAAGGGTTATGGAGACCTGCACCAGCCCACTTTCATCGACTTTGGGATTAATCCCCGTCACTCTTCCCTCTATCGCATTTTGGGAAGTTGACACGGGATAAATCTCTGCTTTCTGGTTAAGGGAGATCAAGTTGATGTCCGACTCAAGGACTTTCACCTTCAATACAAGTTGGTTGGTACTGAGGATCTCACAGAGTTCCTGGCTACTGCTTACCAGACTGCCTTCCCGAAATTTCACATCTGCTACTTTTCCTGATATGGGTGCTTTTACCTCACATCTTTCAAAGTTAAGCTGGGCTTCCCTCAATTCGATTTCGGCAAGGTATACTCCGCTCTTGGACTTCAGCTGTGTCTCCAGAAATTTAATCCTTTCCTCGTTTCCAGAAGAAAAATCCGTAGGATACCCCTCTTTGGCATTTTCAAACTCAGCATTTGCATTCCGAAGCGATATCTGCGCCTTCTCCAGACGCATCTCTGCTTCGGTCGGATCCAGTCTTGCAATTACTTCGCCCTTGCTCACGGTTTGACCTTCTTTTACATTCATCTCCAGAAGATACCCCGGCTGCTCTATTACAGCCGTGACTTGGGAAGCTGCTTCCAGTTTGCCGGTGGCATTGATCAGGTAATCAAAACTCTTCCGTTCGGCAGAAGCTATTCTTACCTCAGTAGCAGCCACTTCATTCCTAAAGGATTCTGTGGAGACCTCTTCTATTTTTTCTTTATCTTCTTTACAGGAGAAAAAAAAGGCTGCTAAAAATGCGAAAGCAATAAAGTATAGTTTATTCATTGAAATAATGGTTTCATCCAATGAATAAACTAACTAATTATTCAAACTCAAAATGAAACTTTCGTAAAGTGTGTTAATTATTCTGAAAAAATCCCCAAACCTTCCATATCGGCTCGCGCTTTTTATAATCCACAGCACGGGCTACCGGTCTAAGCCGTAAACCAAAAGTTTCCCTTTCTTCAAAATATTCAATCAATTCGTCCAGTTCATCCAGATTCTCCAACTCTATCCTCACACGGACCACACCATGGTGCACCATGTCCAGCTCTCGGGCTGCCTTTCTGGAAAGATCGATGATCCGTTTGGAATGCTTGGGTAATCTGTCATTGATCCTTACCCATACGGACTCACCGTTGTCTTCACGGATTACTTTCACCACTGTACCGAAGGGCAGTGATTTATGTGCAGCTGTGAGACTATCCACATGGAATATTTCACCGCTGGATGTCTTACGCAGATGAAACCTTCTGCCATAATAGCTGGCAGCTCCACTCTGGATCAGCAGTGAATCTCCCATTACCCTGGCTTCCGAAATCTCCTGCACACCGAAAACAAAAAACAGAAATAACCACTTCAACATTTCCCCGAAACTAAGATTTCTCCCTTATAATTTTCAATAAAAGTGCCAATTCTTGTCTATTCCCACTCAAAACTTGCATCACCTGTAACTCTGGACTACCTTGTTTTATGTTTGGATTTCTGCCTTTTTAAATGATCAAAATACTTCATACAGCAGATTGGCACTTGGGAAAAAAGCTCCAGGAATTCTCCAGGATAGAAGAACAGAAATTGGTCCTGGAAGAAATCCAGCAGCTGGCGGATCAGGAAAACGTGGATATGATCTTATTGGCAGGGGACATTTTCGACTCCTTCAACCCCAGTCATGAAGCGGTGGAGCTGCTCTATAAGACCTTGAAAAAACTGTCGAGAAACGGTTCACGGCCAGTTATAGCCATCTCTGGTAACCACGACAGCACACAGTTTGTAGAAGCTCCAGACCCTTTGGCCAGGGAAATGGGAATTTTCTTCTACGGAAAATACGAAAACCTGATTGCCACAGGCAGACTCGACTCAGGCATCGAAGTATCCAAGTCAGATGCTGGTTTTGTCGAGTTCAGGCTTCCCCAGATCCCTTTTCCCATTCGTATTATCCTCGCCCCCTATGCCAACGAAGTTTCCCTCAGAACCTATTTGGGAGAAAATGACCGGGAAGCTGAGTTCAGGAATATCCTCGAGGAGAAATGGCGCCTGTTGGCAGAGGAATTTTGTGACGAAAAAGGGGTAAATCTTTTCCTGGGCCATTTTTTCTTCATGAGAGAAGGTGAGCAACCAGAACCGGAGCCAGAAAGCGAGCGCCCTATTCTCCATGTCGGAGGTACCCAGGCCTTGTTTATCCGAAACCTCCCCCCTCAGCTGCAATATGCTGCATTAGGACATCTGCACAGGTATCATTCGGTAGCCCAGTCCCCTATCCCGGTGGTGTATGCCAGCTCGCCACTCGCCTACTCGTTCAGTGAGGCGGACCAGGAAAAGAAAGTGGTCATTGTGGAAGCAGAACCTTTAAAACCGGTCAGATTCCGTGCAGTCGGTCTGAAAGCGGGCCGTCCACTTTACCGGATCCGCTTTGCTGAGTTATCCGCTGCCTTGGACTGGCTGGAGGCCAATCCCTATTGTTTTGTGGAATTGACATACGAAACGGAGCATTCGATTGATGCTGCGACCCGCAAAGCGATCATGAAAGCACACGATGGAATCGTGAGCCTTATACCACAAGTCAGGAATCCCCAGGGCGGGGAAAACACAAGCCTCCGGGTAGAAGATCTCAGCAAGGATATGGTGAGTCTTTTCCAGCTCTTTTACGAGAGTGAGAAGGGACAGCCCCCCAACGGAGAACTTGTGGATATTTTCAAGGAGGTCATAAGCCAAAACAACCCATCATGATTCCTATCCTACTGGAAATACAGGGACTCTATTCGTATAGGGAAAACCAGACTATCGAGTTTGACAAGCTCACTGCCGCCGGTCTTTTTGGGATTTTCGGTGCAGTTGGAAGTGGAAAATCCTCCATTCTGGAAGCCATATTGCTGGCGCTCTATGGAAGTACTGAGCGTCTATCTGACAGGGGTGAAAAAAACAGTATGCTCAACCTACAAAGCGGACTGCTTTTGATCAACTTTGAATTCCGCGCGGGCAAAAACAACGCAAACACCTACCTAGCCCGCTATGCAGCCAAGCGCAACCCGCGGAATTTTGATGAAGTCCGGCCTGCCGAACACACATTTTACGAAAAGAACGCAGACAGCTGGATTCCCTTAAGTCAAAAAGCCGATGAGCTGGTCGGGATGAAAAAAGAGCATTTTAAGCAAACGGTGATTATCCCCCAGGGTAAATTCCGGGAGTTTATAGACTTGACTCCAGGCCCACGGGCAGAGATGATGAAAGAACTCTTCGGCCTGGAGAGATTTGATCTATCTGGGAAAACCACTGCCTTGCTGAAAACATCAAGGGAAGAAAAAATAAGGCTGGACACCCAACTATCCGTCCTGGCGGAATATAACGACCAGCTTATTGAGGACAAATCCACCCGGTTGGAAAAGCTGAGCTCACAGGTCGAAGAGGTTGGCACCCGGCTAAAAACCACAGAAGAAGAGGCAAGGAGAAAAGAAATACTGCGTGGCAAGCATCAGCAGCTGCAACACTTCCGGAACGATCGGGAAAGCCTCCGCCTGGAGCTGCCTGCGATGGAAAAGAAAAAGGTCCTCTATAGAGAGTATACCAAAGCCATGACCCATTTGAAACCAATCCGGGATCAGCTCAGGGAAAGCCGGGTGGAATTTGAAAAGTATGCAACCAGCACCATAGATTGTGAGCGGTTCAAAGTCCGTATAGCTGCCGAGGTGGCAGCCCTGGAGCTGGAAGAACAGAAACTCAAAGAAAAAAACAATGACCGTCCCGCCAGGGAAAGTAAAATCAGAGATCTCAAAAAGGTCACAGAAATCAAGGAGCTACTACTCAGACTGGACGAAGCCAACAAAAAATCGGAGCTGTTAAGACCTGAGATTGAGTCCAAAAAAACCAGGATAAAAGGCATTGAATTAAAGATAAGGGAGATTGAAGAAGAGATAGAAGCCGCGGGGATTCCCAGTCATGAGGAGTTGGCAACCTGGAAAAGTATGGCAAAGGAATGGGAAACCGGACAAAAGCTGCGGGATGAGCTCCTTCAAGAGGTAAGCCGTCTAAGCACTTTCAGAGCGGAGGTGCAGGAGAAAATCAGCACAGTAAGCAAGAAACTTCCTTCCGCTCAGGAGTCACCTGAGTCCTGGATAGAAAAACAAAAAAACCGCATTCTTTCTATTGAAAAGGAACGGGATAAAATCCTTGGAAAGAAAGGGCTTGCTTCCCATGTGCATCTTCTCCATCAAGGAGAGCCATGCCCGCTCTGTGGCTCGCTGGCACATCCGTCCCCTCTGGAAGCAGTAGCAGATGAGCAGGAACTGGCTGAAACAAACAAAAAGCTCTCCCAGGCCAGATCACACCTGGAAGAGACGCTGGCACTTGTCAGGGAGTTGGCAGAATTGGCAATCCACCTGGATAACCATACGGCCAACCTTCAATCGAAGCAAGGGGAGATGACACGGCTTACCGCGGGTCTGGACCGGATCACTTCCCAGTGGCAAGAACTCGATATACCTACCGAAAAAGAGCTCGCGTCCAGAATTCAGGCTGCTGAACTCGCTTTTCAGAATCGGGATGCAAAGATGCAAGAGCTCAAATCCCTGAGAAAAGAAGTAGCATCTGTAAGGGAGGCACTTGAGCAAACGGACAAAAATTTCCAGGAGGCAGAGCAGATCAAGCTAAGTGTGGGGACGGGCATTTCCACAAAGACCGAAGAGATCAAGGATCCTGGCTTTTGCACCCCATTTTATGACAAAAGCCCTGAGACCATACGGCAGACCATCAGCAATGTCGAGAAGGATATCCGGATCACGCTGGAAGAGCTGGAAGGCAAGCAGAAGCATCTGCGGGAAAAGCGTGCTGAAGAAGTAAAAAACCTGGCGGATTTGAGGAATTTCTCCGAGCTAAAAGTCCAGACAGAAGAAAAGATAAACAGGCTGGAAGCAATGTTTGACTCGTTGAAAGAGATACATGGATTTGGGGATGGACAGGCTCTGGAGGATCTTTTTGAGTATACATGGGATGCAGAAAAAGTAGACACAGAAATCCGTCAGTTTGAGCAGAAGCTCGGAACCACGGAAAGTAGGATAAAAGAACTGGAGTCTGAGCAGGGGGTTTCCGGATTCAGTGAAGAGGATTTCATACAGCTTTCTGCAAAGTTACAACTGCTCAAATCTGCTCATGAGTCCGCCCAGCACGAGTCTGTGCTCCTACAGCAGGAGATCCGGGAATCTACCAAAAAACTAGGTGAAAAAAGCATGTTGGAGAAGGCCTTAAATCTCCTTCAAAACAGGGAAAGTTACCTGAAAGAATTGGACAACCTTTTCCGTGGAAGTGGTTTCGTAAAATATGTCAGCACTATTTACCTCAAAGAACTCTGCAACACCGCTAATGTGCGTTTTATGAAACTGAGTAAAAACAGCCTAAGTCTGGAAATAGATGATGACAACACATTCTGGGTGATAGATTACCTGAATGGAGGTAAAAGGAGGTTATTGAAGACGCTATCCGGCGGACAGACTTTTCAGGCTTCGCTCTGTCTAGCCCTGGCACTTGCCGAAAAAGTAAAATCGCTCAACCAGGCTGATCAGAGTTTCTTCTTTCTTGATGAAGGGTTCGGGGCACTGGACCGGAATTCCTTGCGGGTAGTATTTGAAACCCTTAAGTCACTCCGGCATGAAAACCGGATCGTAGGCATCATCAGTCATGTGGAAGAGCTCCAGCAGGAAATCGGGGTCTATGCACAAATTGAACTGGATCCTGATCGCGGATCCCAGGTGCACTACTCATTCTGAATAATACGCACCTTCTCCCAGGGTTAGTCTAAGGAGGCAGGTTTAGCCGGGATATATTGAGGCCATCCAGAGTCCTTTATAATCCCACAAAAAAATACCCCGACGACAGCCGGGGATTTTTCTAATTAAGAAAACCTTACTTTAAAATATGTGTATTGACCCAGTCAATTTCTTCCTGCCTGATGGTGTGCTCTTGATCCTCGAAAATAAGTGTTTTGACTTTTGCACCCATCCTGCTGAGTAGGGTTTCTGATTCCTGTATTCTGGTAAGAGGTACATGGAAATCCCTTTTACTGCTTCCGATAAAAACAGGAGTTCCTTCAAAATCCCCTGAATACTTTTCAGGTTGCAGTTTTTCGCCTATCAGGCCCCCAGTGAAGGCTATTACACCTCCTAGTTTCATGGCGTTTCGGGCTGCAAAATCCAGGCTTAAACAAGCCCCTTGTGAAAATCCTATAAGGTATACCTGCTCTGCAGGGATTCCTGCCGCGCTTACCTTTCCCCATACTTCTTCAATAATCCGTAGGGAGTTTTCCAGTTCAGGTTTGTTTTGGACATCCGGTGCCATAAAACTGAAAGGATACCAGGTGTTACCTGGGGCCTGAGGGGCCAACAGGGCGCATCCGTATAGCTGAAGGTTGTTTTTCAGTGCCAGTATACCTGCTGCACTCGCCCCTCTGCCATGGATGAGGATCGCTGCCTTCTTTGCTTCGTGTAGAGGCAAGCCGTCTTCAATTATATCAGCCATAATTCTCGGTGGTTAGAAACACTGGTGGGAGATTAGCTTCAATCTTCGCCCGGCTGGGCTCAGCCCATTCCGGAAGTTTGATCAATTCGCCCAAATGGGACTCCTCCTCATCAATCGCAAACCCGGGTTCATCCGTCGCCACTTCAAATAACACCCCTCCCGGTTCGCGGAAATATATAGACGTGAAATAATTTCTGTCCTTCACTTCCGTGACCTGATAGCCATTCTCCGTCAAAACCCGCTGAACCTCCAGCTGACTGGAAGCATTAGCTGTCCGGAAGGCGATATGATGGACCGTGCCTGCACTTTGCATTCCCCGGGTCCCGGATTCATCTAACACAATATCCACAATGTCCCCGGGTTTTCCTTCAGTCCCATATCTGAATCTACCATTTTCTTCTCCTATAAAATGGTAATCCATAAACTTGACCAGCAATTTCTCGGTGAGCTCCTTTGAACGAAGGTTCAATGTCGCTCCATAGAACCCCCTTATTGAGTTTTCTAAAGGAATCTGACCATAAGACCATCCTGCACGGGAATCTTTGTCATTGGCGATCAGCTCTATTCCCATCCCGTCATGATCTTCAAACCTGACCAAGGGATCCCCGAACCGGCTCAGCACGTCAGACACCGGAATGTCGTATTTCTTTAAGCGCTCTATCCAATAATCCAGGGAATTTTTGGGTATCGAGAAGGCCGTATAGGTAAGTTCTCCCGTTCCTTTTGTGCCTCTCCTTGCGCCTTTGAAAGGAAAAGTGGTGAACACCGTGCCGGGTGAGCCGAGCTTATCGCCAAAATAGAAATGATACACATCAGGCGCATCAAAGTTGATGGTCTTTTTCACCAATCTGAGTCCTAGTATACCTGTATAGAAATCAATATTGGCCTGTGGATTTCCGGCTATGGCCGTGATATGGTGGATCCCTGTGATAAGTGGTTTCATGGTTGGTAAGGGGGGGTTGAAATTTCAAAGTGAACCAGAACTGTTACCGGTTACGTGCGGTAAGACCACACGCAACCGGTAACACTAGGGCAGTTTTGCTTACTGTTTTACAAGCTGGATGTTCAGGATCAGTCTCACCTGATCACTCACCACCACACTGCCAGCTTCAGTCACGGCTGACCAAGTCAGTCCAAACTCTTTTCTGCTGATCTTGCCTTCGATTTCAAAACCGGCTTTGGTCTGTCCGTAAGGGTCTCCAGCTACTCCCCCGAAATCTACATCCAGCGCTACTTCATGCTTGTTTCCTCTGATAGACAAGTCTCCTACCAACTTGTAATCACCCCCATTTTTTTGGACTTTCCCTTCAAAAGTCAACTTAGGGTGATTGGCAGCATCAAAGAAGTCTGCAGATTTTAAGTGGTTGTCACGGTCTGACTGATTCGTGTCTATGCTGTCAATCTCTGCAGAGAATGACACTGCAGCACCGTCAAAATCATCTGAAGTACTTTCTGCTGATCCTTCAAATTTTCTGAAATAGCCTGTCACTGTAGAAATCACCAAGTGTTTCACTTTAAAAGAAACTTCAGAATGTGTTGGGTCGATGGTCCATTTAGTCGTGCTCATTGTTTGTTTGTTTTTAAGTTGATATGAATTTTGAATGTTATTCTCTTAAGTACTTAATAATAGAACGGATAACTCCTCCCCTTCTTATCCCCTCATTTTATCCAGAAGGTCATTGAGTATATTCACTTCCTCCAAGCTAAGATTGACAAATCCCCTATTGGCTGTCTCCACTTGCTCCTGGAGCCCTTCGAGCAACTCCAATCCCTTTTCGGTAATCAATACATCCACCTGACGTCTGTCGTTAGGGCATTCCTCCCGCTTCACCAGCTCCTTGATTTTAAGCTTTTCCACCAGTCTGCTGGCGTTGGACATTTTGTTCAGCATCCTGTCCTGGATGGAAGAAACAGTGGTGGGCACCCCATTCTGTCCACGGAGGATCCTCAGTACATTGTATTGCTCCGGGGAAATATCATAAGGCTTGAAAAGACTGTTTTGGGAAGTAACCAGATAGCTGTTGGTAAACAATAAGTTTACAACCAATTTATTATAAGGATCCTTAAATTCCCGCTGCTGAATCGCTTCTTCTATTTTTGCCATTTCTCTGTCAATGTATTTAATGTATATACATATAAATGGGGGTAAAGGTTCAGGAATAGGTTTATTTTTTTGAAATACTACACGCAGCTGTCTGGTCTTTGGGGAGACACACCTTTTTAATTTAGGCTATCGACGTCAAAGGCAACTTTCTCCACCATCAATGGACAAAAGATCTAATGCATGCAATGCTGGATCTACCTGCCAGAGTGACTGTCCTGGAAAAATCAATAAAAAAACCACCCTTTTTAGTCAGGTGGTTCAGGTAATTTCAGTTCTAAGCGGAAATCAAGCAGATCACTCCTCGATTTTTGTCTTGGCATCCGCAGGCACCAGTCCCGCAGCTGTCTTGATCTTAATCTCCAGTTCCTCCATCAGTTCAGGATTGTCCAGCAATAAGTTTTTCACTGAATCACGGCCCTGTCCCAGCTTCTCTCCGTTGTAGGAAAACCACGACCCTGCTTTCTTGATGATGTCAAACTCCACCCCCAGGTCTATAATCTCCCCTACTTTGGAAATTCCCTGTCCGTACATAATATCGAACTCCACTACCTTAAACGGCGGTGCTATCTTATTTTTCACCACTTTCACTTTCGTACGGTTACCCAGGATATTATCGGCTCCTTCCTTGATCTGTCCGATTCTTCTGATATCCAATCTTACAGAAGCATAGAACTTCAAGGCATTACCACCCGTGGTCGTCTCGGGATTACCGAACATCACCCCTATTTTATCCCGCAATTGGTTGATAAAGATACAGGCACATCCTGTTTTGTTAATGGCACCTGTAAGCTTCCTCAGTGCCTGGGACATAAGCCGGGCTTGTAAACCCATTTTACTGTCGCCCATTTCCCCTTCGAGTTCCCCTTTGGGAACCAATGCCGCCACGGAGTCTATCACGATAATATCTATGGCACCGGAGCGGATCAGGTGCTCTGCGATCTCCAGTGCCTGTTCTCCGTTATCAGGCTGCGAGATGAGAAGGTTTTCGGTATCAATTCCAAGTTTTTCAGCATAGGTCTTGTCAAATGCATGCTCAGCATCTATAAAGGCAGCTAATCCGCCTGATTTTTGTGCTTCCGCAATACAGTGCATGGTAAGGGTAGTCTTGCCCGAGGATTCAGGCCCATAGATTTCAATAACCCTTCCCCTTGGAATCCCGCCGATCCCCAATGCCATATCCAGCCCCAGGGATCCAGTGGAAATGGCAGGTATATCCAGCACTTTATTATCACTCAACTTCATTACAGCTCCTTTACCATAAGATTTCTCGAGCTTGTCAATGGTCAGTTGCAGTGCTTTTAATTTTTCTGCGTTATTACTCATATAGTTTGATTTAAAGAATCCGGTTTGGTGAAATTAAAGAAACAACTAGGCATAACCAAGGAGCATGGTCCTATTGTTTGGGACTACCAAATTCGTAATTTTAATCACTTTTCGGCACGCTTTTTCGTAATACCTAAGGAAATCCACTCATTTCGTCAGGTATTGTCACTAAAACTTATGAATAGAATCACCGGACTTCTTTCCCTCTTGAGCTTTTTGGCGTTGATTCCCTTGGCTGCGCAGCAGACAGGAGCCAATACTGCTTTTGACTTTGGGGAAGAGCTGAACTTCGAAGTGTCTTATGGCTGGTTGAATCTGGCTGATGCCAAAATGCACATCTCGCGCAGACCACAGGAGCAGCAAAACCGTCCGCATTATAAAATAGATGTATATGGCAAGACCAAAGGAGCGGCTACCATCTTCGGAAAAGTGAATGACAACTGGGGCACTTACCTGGATACGCAGACATTGCTTCCCACGCTAGGATATCGACATATCGAAGAAGGCAAATACAGAAAGCATGAACTGGTACATTTTGACCATAAAAACAAAAAAGCCCGCATGGAGCTTTATGAGAAAGATAACAAAACATTGGGTGTAACCAACGAATACAAGCTCCCGGGAGAAGTTCAAGATCTGGTAAGTGGGTTTTATTACCTGCGGACAATGGAGTTGGGCGGACTCAAACCCGGAGACTCCATTCTAATACGTGGATTCTTTGACAAGGAAATATATAACATAAAATTAATCTACGAAGGCACTGAGCGCATCGATACCAAGCTAGGTGCAAAGGACACGTATGTATTCTCCCCCCAACTTCCCAAAAACAAGCTGTTCCGGGGAGAGTTTCCTGTAAAGGTGTGGGTCACTACAGATAAAAACAAAATCCCTGTCAAGATAAAGGCCAATCTATTCCTGGGTTCGCTTAATCTGGATATCGTTTCCGCCAAAGGATTACGAAACAATTGATTAACCTCCGGATAACATCCCCTTAACATGCGGGACGTTCTTCCGAATAAACCAATGGTTTTTCTTGTCCACACCTCTCTCCGCCCGCCTTTTATTTGGTTTGTATCCTTAAATATTCACTAATTTTAAGGGAAATATTAAGAAATCCCAGATGAGCGACAAGCAAAAGATCAAAGTTCTCGTAGTGGATGACGAGCCGGATATTGTAGAGATTCTCAAATACAACCTGCAAAAAGAAGGCTACGAAGTTGCTACCGCCGAGGACGGGATCAAAGGCGTAAAAACTGCAGCCAAATTTTTGCCGGATGTAATTCTTCTTGACATCATGATGCCTCTTCAGGACGGGGTGGAAACCTGCCTTCAGATCCGCCAGATCCCTGAGCTTAAAAACACCTTCATCATATTCCTTACCGCACGCATGGAAGAATACTCGGAGGTTGCAGCCTTTGATGTGGGTGCGGATGATTACATCACCAAGCCGATCAAACCCCGGGCATTGATGAGCAGGATCGCGGCACTTTTCCGGCGTGAATCGAAAAAAGAAACAGAGCAGGTCCAGATCAAAATCAGGGATCTGGTAATTGACAGGGGCAGCTATACTATTGATAAATCGGGAAAAACCATCACACTACCCAAGAAGGAGTTCGAACTATTGTATTTCCTGGCCAAAAACCCTAATATGGTTTTCAGTAGGGATGAGCTTCTTCAGAACATCTGGGGGGTGGATGTCTTTGTGCTGGCACGCACGGTAGACGTACACATCCGCAAAGTCAGGGAAAAAATCGGAGAAGACTACATCACTACTGTCAAAGGTGTAGGTTATAAATTCGATTTAGGCTAAAAAAATGCTGGGCACTTCCAGAGGTATTTCTTTAATTCTGGCAATAGCCATCTCTGCTTTGGTAGTAGCCTTCTTGTCCTTGATGCAGGATACGGCAGCCATCGTGCTGCTCGTGGCTGGAGGGGTATCCTTTTCGGTATCCTATATTCTCATTAACCTCACCTTGGAATTCCTGGTATTCCGGGAGATCGGGAACATCTATTCCCTTCTGGAGAAAATCCAGAAAAAAGAGCTGACCGACATCCAGGAGAAATCCAGTAAACCATCCCTTTCGCCGCTCCGGAAAGTAAACAAGGTCATCAATTCCTACGTGATCGCCAGACAGAAGGAGATCGATACGCTCCAGAAAAATGCCGAGTTCAGAAGGGAGTTCATTGCCGACATCTCGCACGAGCTCAAAACCCCGATCTTTGCTACGCAAGGGTATATCCATACCTTGCTGGATGGGGCTATAGACGATAAGAGTGTCCGGATGAAATTCCTTAAGCGGGCAGCCAAAAGTCTGGATTCACTTGATATCCTGGTCCAGGATCTCCTCACGTTGAACCAGATGGAAAGCGGGGTGATCAAGTTCAGCTTTGTAGAATTCGAGGTGAAAGACCTGATAGCCGAGGTCATCGATCAGCTTGAGCACAAAGCATCCAAAAGAGGAATCACCATCAAACTGGATTTTGATCCCAGCAGGCAGTATATGACCAGTGGGGACAGGCAGAAGCTATACCGTGTCTGCCAGAATCTGATCTTCAATGCCGTCAAATACAACCATGACAACGGAGAGGTACAGGTCTCGTTGAAAACCCATAAAAACACCATTCAGGTGGATGTGAAAGATGACGGCCAGGGCATTCCACCGGAAGATCTCAAACGTATATTTGAGAGGTTCTACAGAGTGGAAAAAAGCAGATCCAAAGAAAGAGGAGGGACAGGCCTGGGACTGGCCATTGTCAAACATATCCTGGAAGGACACAAAAGTAAAATCTCAGTCAGTTCCACTGTCGGCAAAGGGTCGATTTTCAGTTTTTCCTTACCCCTCCTGAAGGAAAAACCTGAAAAGACAGAGCTGGCTTAGAAAACAGGCTTACCCCTCAGATTAATTCAACGGAAAGATCAAGAAATTTAAGTCATCGGCTTACTCTTGAAAAATGGTTTTCCCAAGCGGGATTTGACCACCTGCCTCAAAACATACCATTTGCTCTACAGAGAGATTCACTTCACATATTCCCTAAACAGCCTCTCCAATGTTTTCTGAAGGGAGTCGGTGAAGCCTATATGGGGCCGTGAAGTCTGGAGGACCGAACTCCGTACGGCTGTCAGCCAGCGAAACCGTGAAGCCGCGTCATGTCTGGCGATGGGACTTTCATCGTTTTCCCCTTTGCATATTTTATCAAATGACCGAAGATAAGTGCTTATCAGCTCAGCATCGGCATCAGGATCCATCGCGAGCAGTTTCCTTTCATCCAGATAGATTAGACTCTGCAGATAGCCCTCCTTCTTCGAACAAAGCACTACTCCCACATTAAAAAACTCCTCCCGCTCCACCCGGGGCACGACCCGGATCAGCGCATACTCATATAAGTGCTTTCCTTGCATCCTGCGCTTGGTTTATAAATGCCGGGGAATTTTCCAGCCGAGTCTTCAAAAACCCACTATATACCGCTCTGGCCTCATCTTCATGGGCCACATCCCTGGATGCCAACAGCCACTCTGCCGGGATCATCCCAACCAGGGAATCGATAAAAGCACCCGTGATCTTCTGCTGGAATTCCTCATCCACCTGATCCAGTTGGGTAGCATACGGCAGCAGCACATGGTCTTTGATGACAGGGAAGCCACTCTTGGCCTGCTTCTCCCAATTATCCCAACTATGGTGAAAGAGAAAGGATGCCCCATGGTCGATGAGCCATAGCTCCCTGTTCCAGATCAGCATGTTGGTGTTTTTGAATGTCCTATCCACATTGGTGATATAGGAGTCCAACCACACGATCCTGGAAGCGGTGAGTTCATCTACCTGTGAGGCCCCCGGGTCAAACGTCAGTGCCTTGGATAAAAAATGAAGTGCCAGGTTCAATCCCTGGCTACTTTTCAGCAGGTCCTGGATCTCTTCATCCCCTTCCGACCTGCCAAATGCCTCATCCAGGTTGGCAAACACAAGTTCCGGGACTTTGAAGCCCAGTCTCCTGGCTATCTCGCCTCCCAATAGCTCCGCTATCAACGCTTTCTCACGTTGGCCGGCACCTTTGAACTTCAACACATAACTGAATCCGTCATCCGCCTCTGCCAGAGCCGGCAGCGATCCCCCTTCCCGAAGTGGCATCACGTAGCGTGTCACATTCACGGTACGTAGCCCTGTGCTGTTGATATCCTCAGCCATTCCAGTCTGTTTATAATTACCCCATTATCCTGGGAGTATCCCTGATTACAAAGCTAAATTAGCTTAATTGACCGGGTTTTGATACTAATTTTGGAATTTTGGCGTGGGCATTCCAAACAATCTTCCGAAAACATTTTTTAGCTGGGTGCGAATACCTACTTTTGCACCCTCTTCGAAGAGGCAGGAGAACCGATGAAGAAAGTAGATTTTCAAAACCTTATACTGTTTGAAAACGGGGACTACCTGGTGATCAACAAACCTCCGTATCTGTCGAGCTTAGACGACAGACACGAAGCACAGAATATTCTTGACCTTGCCAAGGCACACACCCCCGATTCACAGCTGTGCCACCGACTGGACAAGGAAACATCAGGAAGTCTGGTGATCGCCAAGAACCCTGAGGCCTACAGACATTTGGCCATGCAGTTTGAGCACAGGAAAGTGGAGAAAGTCTATCATGCTGTAGTGGAAGGGATTAAGGAGTTCAGCGATGAGCTGGTCGACAGAAACCTTCTGAGCAACAACAAGGGAGTTGCCAAGGTAAGCAAGGACGGCAAACCTGCGCAGACAGTCTTCAATACATTGAAGACTTACTACGCACATACTTTGGTAGAGTGCAGGCCGATTACGGGCCGGCTACACCAGATCCGTGTCCATTTGGCTTACCTGAAGTCACCGATATGCGGGGACATCCTGTATGGGGGCAATACGTTGTATCTTTCATCGCTCAAGCGTCGCTTCAATCTCAAAAAAAACACCGAAGAGTTACCGATCATGCAGCGGGTTTCCCTGCATGCATATTCGATTGGTTTCGAAGGGTTAGACGGCACTAAAATCAGTGTAAATGCCCCTTACCCGAAGGATTTCCAGGTTTTGGTGAATCAGTTGGAAAAAACTTCCTGACCGGATCCCTGGGCTGGGGAGATGAAACAATGCCTATTTTTCCAAAGTTTTCTTCCTAAGCCAGTGAAAATTAGGACTTAGTAATGGAAATATTTTGGATGAAAAATAAAATCCTTCTATCTTTGTGTCCCTTTTTGAGGGTGAAATAAATTTAACAAGCTAAATATTAAACAGTTACACAGTGGATACTTTGAGCTATAAGACCGTATCGGCCAATTCCGCAACTGTAGATAAGCAATGGGTAGTTGTGGACGCCCAAGCTGCAGTTCTGGGAAGGTTGGCCAGTGAGGTTGCGAAAATCTTAAGAGGGAAGACGAAGCCCAGCTTCACCCCCCACGTGGATTGTGGTGACAATGTCATCGTGATCAACGCAGACAAAATCAGACTGACTGGTGACAAGTGGGACTCCAAAGTATATGTGAGACACACGGGCTATCCGGGAGGACAGCGTATTTCTACACCAAGACTATTGAAGCAGAAATCTTCTACAATCTTGATCGAGAAAGCTGTAAGAGGCATGTTGCCTAAAAACAGATTAGGAAGACAATTATACGGCAATCTGTACGTGTACGAGGGAGCAGAGCATCCGCACTCCGCACAGAAGCCTAAATCCATCACTCTTTAATCGCCAATTTTCATGGAAATGATCAACAAAATCGGTAGAAGAAAAACCTCTGTGGCCAGAATCTATATGGCTCCGGGAAATGGAAAAATCACCGTAAACAATCGATCTCTGGAAGTTTACTTTCCATTTGATCTACACCAGATCGTCGTGAAGCAGCCATTGGCGCTGGTAGGCGTGGATGGAAACTATGACATCAACATCAATGTAGACGGAGGAGGAATCAAAGGACAGGCTGAAGCAGCACGTATGGCCATCTCCAGAGCTTTGTGTGAGTTTGACGCCGAGCACAGAGGCGCATTGAAAAAAGAAGGTTTCCTTACCCGTGACCCTAGAATGGTCGAGCGTAAGAAGCCAGGACGAAGAAAAGCAAGAAGAAGATTCCAGTTCTCCAAACGTTAATAGGGACTCTCCTTCACACTATAGAAAAACACATTTATTCATGGCCAAATTAGAATATAAAGACTTACTGGATGCTGGTGTTCATTTCGGACACTTGACGAGAAA
Source organism: Algoriphagus sp. (assembly GCA_048819475.1). GTDB lineage: Bacteria > Bacteroidota > Bacteroidia > Cytophagales > Cyclobacteriaceae > Algoriphagus. Next base: position 68,781 of record JBMDXP010000095.1, on the reverse strand, counting down.
GTGGGATCCAAGAATGGCTCCATATATTTTTATGGAGAAGAATGGTATCCATATTATCGATCTTAATAAAACGCTTGTTTGCCTCGACGAAGCATCTAACGCAATCAAGCAAATCGTACGCTCCGGCAAAAAGGTGATGTTTGTCGCCACTAAAAAGCAAGCCAAAGATCTGGTAGCAGACGAAGCAAGAAGACTGAATATGCCTTACGTAACCGAAAGATGGTTAGGTGGTATGCTCACCAACTTCGCTACTATCCGTAAATCCTTGAAAAAAATGTCTTCTCTTGAGAAACTCATGAAAGAAGACGCTTACAAGAATCTTGCGAAAAAAGAGCGCTTGATGGTATCCAGACAGAAAGATAAAATGGAAGACGTTTTGGGTGGTATAGCTGACCTGAGCAGACTTCCAGCAGCCCTTTTCATCGTGGACATCAAGAGAGAACACATCGCGATTGCCGAAGCACAAAAGCTTGGTATCCCTGTTTTTGCATTGGTAGATACTAACTCCAACCCAAATGAGGTGGACTTCCCTATCCCTGCCAATGATGATGCTTTCAAGTCAGTATCCTTGCTAGTTAAAGCATTTGGTGCAGCTATCGAAGAAGGTCTTTCCGAACGTAAGAAAGACAAGGACGAAGCCAAACTTTCCGAAGAGGAAGAGGCTAAAAGAGCTGTGGACGCCGAAACTCAAGAATAATCCACACCTTGATTTGAAATATAAAAATTGAACATAAGGTTTCGGCCTGTGTTCAATTTTTTTGTTTTATCCTGTCCATTCCCTTACCTATCCGGCACCGTGTTCAAGCCAAAAGCCACCACATCCCGGATTCCTGTGCAGTTTATGCACAACTTATTAGGAATGGCCAATTACTATAAAGAACTATATCCCGTTTAATTTTAAACTGATCACACAATGGCAATTACTGCACAAGAAGTAAACAAACTGAGACAAATGACCGGTGCCGGTATGATGGATTGCAAAAAAGCATTGACTGAAGCGGAAGGCGATTTCGAAAAAGCTGTTGACATCCTCAGAAAAAAAGGTCAAAAAGTATCAGCTTCCAGAGCTGACCGCGAAACCAAAGAAGGAGTAGTCGTAACCAACGTATCCGGTAACGGAGCCCAGGGAACCCTGCTTTCTTTGACTTGCGAAACTGACTTTGTTGCCAAAAACGAAGAATTCGGCGCTTTCGCCAATACCCTCCTGGATCTTGCCGTGTCAAACGGATCCACTTCTGTGGATGAAATCCTTGCGCTTCCTTTTGAAAATATCACCGTAGCCGAGAAGATCGTCGAAATGACCGGTAAAATCGGCGAGAAAATCGAGATCTCCCACTATGAAGTAGTGAAGGCTGAAGCGGTTGTCCCTTACATCCACTCTAACGGAAAGCTGGGAGTGTTGGTAGGATTGACCAATACTAATGGCGCAGACGCTGAAGAGGCTGGAAAAGATGTGGCTATGCAGATTGCTGCCATGAACCCTGTCGCTGTAGATAAGGGTGGTGTGGATGCTTCCACTATCGAAAGAGAAATCGAAGTAGGTAAAGAGCAGGCCAGAGCAGAAGGCAAGCCTGAGGAAATGCTGGAAAAAATCGCAATGGGTAAACTGCAGAAATTCTACAAAGAAAACACGTTGCTCAGCCAGGTATTTGTGAAAGATAACAGCAAGACAATTTCACAGTATCTAGACGGTATCAGCAAAGGAATGACCGTATCTGAATTCAAGAGAATCTCTATCGGATAATTCCTCTTTTGACTTTTTATAAAAAACTCTCCGGTCCATTTTCCGGAGAGTTTTTTTTTCGGTCTACTCAGCTATTCATCAGCTCCTCGATGTGGGCTACCTCTATCGGGATATTGGCCATCAGGTCAATATACCCATTCTCTTGTATCACGATGTTGTTTTCCAACCTTATACCGAGCCCTTCTTCCTGTATATAGATACCCGGCTCGACTGTAAAGACCATATCTGGAGTCACCGCCCCATACATCGTCCCCACATCATGCACATCCAAGCCGAGATGATGTGACGTGCCATGCATAAAGTATTTCTTATACGCAGGCCAGTCCGGCTGCTGGTTTTTGATATCAGTCTGGTCTAGCAGCCCCAACCCGATCAGTTCGCTCTGCATGATCAGCCCCACTTCCTTATGGTAATCCTGGATGGTCGTACCCACGGTAAGGATGTTCATGGCCTCACGCTGCACGCGTAGCACCGCATTGTACACTGCTTTTTGCCTCGCAGTAAACCTGCCATCTACCGGAATAGTCCGGGTCATGTCGGCATTGTAGTTCCCATACTCCGCTCCCACATCCATGAGGAGCAGCTCTCCCGCATTGCATGCTTTGCTGTTTTCCACATAGTGCAATACACAGGCAGATGCGCCGGAAGCAATGATCGGCTCATACGCAAAGCCCTTGCTCCGGTTACGTACAAATTCATGCAGGTACTCCGCTTCGATCTCATATTCTGTGACCCCAGGTTTTACAAATGACAGGACACGGCGAAATCCTTTATCTGTAATAGTACAGGCTGTCTGTAGCTGCTCTATCTCTTCTTTTTCCTTTTTGGCGCGGAGCTCATGCATCAGCGGGGCAGCCCTGTCCAGGATATGGAGTGGATATTTCTCCTTTATTGTCCTGATAAATCTCGCGTCGCGGGTCTCCACCACCACACCTGCTCTGAGGTGCTCGTTGGTGTTCAGGTAAATCCTCTCACTGAGAGAAACCACCGTATTCAATACCTGGTCGAACCCTCCCAGCCACTGCACATTCGCAATGCCGGACGCCTCCTGTGCTTCTTCTTTGGTATATTTATGGCCTTCCCAAACCGCAATGTGCTCATTGGTTTCCCTCAGAAACAACACTTCCCTATAGGATGGATTGGGACAATCCGGGGCAAGCAGTAGGATAGTTTCCTCCTGGTCAATCCCCGTGAGATAAAACAAGTCATTATTCTGACGGAAACGCATGGTACCGTCGGCATTCGTCGGCATGATATCATTGGAGTTGAAAACAGCCACACTCTTTGGGGCAAGTTTCGAAGCCAATTTGGCCCTGTTTTTCTTATAAAGTTCTTTTGCTATCGGGGTGTACTTCATATAGTTATAATTTGTCTTTTAAAGGTCGCTCCTTGTCCCGATAAATCGGGAGACTCTGATAACACCCCTGTATATTGTATGGCTGATGCCATAGGCAGAGGCTTGTTTATAGTAGTGATTTCGGGGGGCGCGTTCCGCTCCCGCTGGTGAAGCCGGCCAAACCTACCGGTCCCGGTCAAGGCACCCGGGGCTGCGTCGGTTCCAGCTCAACTCCGGAGCCCTAAGTCACAGATATATTTTTTTTCTTTCTGGTTGTTTTTCATCCGCGATAGGTTCTCCTCCTGGTCAGACCAACTTTCCTTATGGTAGAGGTGGTATTGGACGGCCACATTCCGGACAGACCGCAGCTCATAGCCCAGTCCCAGAAATCTCCAGAGTAGATCCGCATCCTCCCCTACCGCCGGCTTCCGGTAAGCTTCATCAAATCCGTTGATCGCCTCCACCGCCCGCTTGTGAAAAGACATATTGCACCCTTTTAGATGACGCATTTTCCGCATCCGGGTTATAAATCCCATCCATCCATCCGGGTCAATAAATACACCTTCTTCCACAAAGTTCCCCCCGTTTTTCCTGATGGAGGAGATCCTACGCAGAAGTACCGCATTCATTCTATCCGGACTCAAGGAGCCGTCGATAAGTTGCTGGCTGGTATATGGGTCCAGCTTGATCCGCTTACCTGCCAGGATGCATTTTTCATCAGCCCTCCTCCAGTGAAACTCCATAAACCGCGGGTGCAGCACACAGTCCCCATCGATAAAAACCAGCCAATCAGAGGTGGATGCTTTGACCGCCCTGTTGAGTGCCCTGTTTTTATTCCATCCCTCATCGGGCTGGGAGAGGTGGATAAGCGGATAAGGCAATGACACTGTCGACAGAAAATCCGCCATTTCCGCACTGTCCCCATCTTCTGATATGATCACCTCAAAGTTCCTGAATGTCTGCTCCAGCAAAGAATCCAGCACGGCACGAAGAAATACTGTGTTTTTGTACACAGAAATGATCAGCGAGCATTGGACGGGGGAGAATTTTGACATAATTGATAAAAAACAGAAACCTCCTCCCGAAAACCTTTGTTTAGTTTGTTTACGGTCGCCGAAAAGATTTACCACAAACTTAACATTAATCAGACGGAGATAAAAAAAGAGGATTTTTCTGTACATTAAAACAATTAAGAATCACTGAATGTATCAAATAAAGGAGCTTAGCAACGGTATCAGGATAGTCCATCAGGAAGTAACCCATACCAGACTGGTTCATTGTGGATTTATATTAAACATCGGCAGCCGGGATGAGACAAAGGAACAGGAAGGCCTGGCCCATTTTTGGGAGCATATGGCTTTTAAGGGAACGGGGAAACGTAAGACCTTCCACATCCTGAACAGGCTTGAATCGCTGGGGGGAGAGCTGAATGCCTACACCACCAAAGAAAAAGTCTGCTTCTACGCATCTATTTTAAAGGAGCATTACTCCAAGGCTTCCGAGCTCCTCTTTGACATTACGTTTAACAGTACCTTCCCAGATAAGCAAATCGAAAAAGAAAGACAGGTGATCCTGGAGGAAATGTCCATGTATAGGGACTCCCCGGAGGATGCCATCCAAGACGAACTGGACGGGCTGGTGTTCGAAAACCACGCGCTGGGCAGGAATATCCTGGGCACTGAAGAGACAGTAGCCGGGTTTACGCAGCAGGATTTTTTTGACTTCATATCCACCCGGTTGGACACCTCACAGATTGTATTCTCTGTCATCGGTAATATTTCCTTCTCCAAGGCACTCCGGGGAATAGAAGGATTACTGAGCCAGATTCAGACTAAAAGAAGTCTATACGTTCGGAGTGGATTCCATGACTATTCTCCCAAGCTAAAAACCGTAGAAAGAGACGTGTCACAATCCCTCTGCGCGATAGGGAGCCCTGCATTTTCACAGTTTGACCCCAACCGATACAAGCTCTTTCTATTGAACAATATCCTGGGTGGCCCCAGCATGAACAGCCGGCTGAACCTCACCCTGCGGGAGCACCATGGCTATGTATACAGCATCGAGTCTAACTACCAGGCCTTCTCGGACACAGGGTTTTTCGGGATTTATTTCGGCACAGAACAGAAGACACTCCGGAAGGCCCTGTCCCTGGTCCAAAAAGAAATGGATAAGCTGAAAAACAAAAAACTCGGCACCATGCAGCTCCATATGGCTAAAGAACAGGCCATTGGCCAGATGGCGATGGCCGAAGAAAATTATGCAGCACTGATGCTTGTGTATGGTAAGAGCCTGATAGACCACGACAAAATCGACCCGCTGGATGCCATTTTTGGACAGATCAAATCCACCACTGCCGAGGAGCTCCAAGAGATTGCCAACCAGATTTTTGATTTCGACCAGTTTACTTACCTTACCTATATCCCCAACTGATTATGGAGTTCATCGATCCTGCGCTGCTGCACTACTGTGAATCCCACAGCAGTACCGAAGATGCCTTGTTGAAAAAAATAACCCGGGAGACCCAGGCAAAAGTATTAATGCCACGTATGATTTCAGGCCATCTTCAAGGCCGGATCCTGGAGCTTTTCACCAAGATGATCCGGCCAAAGACCATTCTCGAAATCGGTACATATACCGGTTATTCAGGCATCTGCATGGCACGTGGATTGGCGCCAGACGGAAAGCTGATCACCTTGGACATCAACGACGAGCTGGAGACTATGGTAAGGGGATTTTTTGAGGAAAGCGGACTTTCCGGCCAGATCACGTATAGGTTGGGAAACGCACTGGAGATCATACCTACCCTGGAAGGGCCTTTTGACCTGGTATTTATCGATGCGGACAAGCTAAACTACTCGCGATACTACGACTTGGTCATAGAAAAAGTGCCAGCCGGGGGGATAATTTTGGCTGACAATGTTCTGTGGTCTGGCAAAGTTGTGGCCAGGGAGGAAAGAAAAACTGACAAGGACACCCAGGCAATACTTGATTTTAACCTTAAGATCCAGGATGATCCCCGGGTAGAAAATGTATTGCTCCCTATCCGGGATGGGATAATGATGGCAAGAAAAATCCAGTAGCTTAAAAAAGGGAACCATTTTTGCTAAAAAGAGCCTGAAACCTCAGATGAAAGCCTTTTTCGAATGAAAATACCTAAATACCTTTTGCCTCTTTTCATCCTGCTTTTACTTTTTAGTGCAGAAGTCTTTGCCCAGATTCCCCAGGTCCCTGCCGAAATCCAGTTTGCAGACCTTATCGTGCGCATCAACCCACAGGCCAGGAGGGAGATCCAGCTGGATGTGGATGCCCAATACCGGAACCCTTCCTATTTTCAAGTCAAACGGGACAGGGTAAACCTCTACATGCCGCTTATCGAGCGTGTACTTCAGGAAAACGGCGTGCCGCTGGACCTGAAATACCTGGTGATACAGGAAAGCGGACTTATTGCAGACGCCGTCTCTACGTCCAATGCTGTGGGTTTCTGGCAATTTAAAAAAGGGACAGCCGAAGAGGTTTTTCTGCGCGTGGACGCCCAGGTGGATGAGCGTAAAAACATCGTATCCAGCACACGTGGTGCGGCCCTCTATTTAAAAAAACACAACAATTCCTTTGACAACTGGATGTGCACCCTGGTATCCTACCAGATGGGACTGGGTGGTGCCAAAGCTTATTTTGGAAATCAGTTTAACGGCAAGACAGTGGTCGATGTGGACAGAAATTCTCATTGGTATTTCAAAAAATTCCTGGCCCATAAAATAGCCTTTGAAGACCAGCTGGGAGTGTTCACCAGCAATCAGCAGCTCGTGGAACTCAAAGTACAGGGTCCCACCACTTTTTCTGCCCTGGCCAAAAAGCACGGGGTTTCAGAGCAACATCTAAAAGAGTATAACAAGTGGGCCCACAATGGCAAGATCCCGGGAGACCGGACCTATACCGTAGTGTATGTGAATGAAGGCAACCTGCCTGTTCAGCCGGCCATCATCCAGGAGTCACTGCCCCGGCAATCGTCCTCCACCGCTGATGTCAAGAATTCACCTGCTTATAGGCAGGCTAACTCCTTTCCAAGGATAGCCGGCAATACTACGCGGGCCAACCAGCCTGACCAGATCACCGTGAATGAACTGGATGGAGTACAGGCGAGTCAAACCACCACCCAGTCCAATTTTTCCAATCAAATAGGACTCAGGGAAAAGAAACTGAGAAGACTGAATGACCTCCAGCCCGGTGAGCGCATTGAGGCGGGAGAATACTATTATACCCAAAAGAAGAAGGCAAGTGCCGAAGTGGCCACGCACGTGGTGCAGCCAGGGGAAACACTGTGGGGCATCTCCCAGAAATACGGGATCAAACTCGCAGCCCTGAAATCCAAAAACAGGATCAGAAAAGACCAGGACCTGAAAGCGGGAATGGTGCTTAATCTTCAGGAACACCGCAAAAGAAATGAGGATGTAAAATTTGTGCCCGTGAACCAGCCAGTCCAGCAGCCACGCCAGGTAGTTGCCACTACCCAGCAGCAGTCTGCCCCGACAGTAAGGACTGTAGAAGCAAAGCCAACACCACAGCCCAGTCAATCTTCGAGCCTTAACCATACGGTCAGCGCAGGTGAAACCGTGTTCAGCATCAGTAAAAAGTATGGGGTGAGCATGGAAGCTTTGAAGAAATGGAACAATATAGGTAACCAAAACATCATTAGCGTTGGGCAGAAATTAGTTATCTTCAAGCCCTGATCTGCATACTCCCAGCCCCCTATTTCAATGTCAAGGTTTCTCCTGCTTTACGGGTTATTGTTCTTTGCCCTTGGCCAGATGGCCAAGGCCCAGGATACGCGGCTGATGCCGGATACCGTACTGATCAACGGTGACACACTCCTTATGCTCGGGGACTCGTTGTTGATCGAAGAACCCAAAAAAGAGATCTTCTGGAAAACAGGCGGAAATTATAACCTCAATATCCAGCAGGTCACCCTGAGTAACTGGGCTGCAGGGGGAGCCAGTACATTTGCACTCAACACCGGCCTTGCCCTATTTGCCAACTACAAAAAAGATAAAAAGGTATGGGATACCCAGCTGAACGTAAACCTGGGTTTCAACAGGCAAAGTGACCGGCAGTTTCAGACCCGTAAGACCAACGACAATTTTCACTTTATAAGTAATTATGGTAGGGAACTCTCGGAGTTCCTCTACCTCTCCACACAGCTAGATGCACGGACCCAGCTGCTCACGGGGTATACCTACTCCCGACCTTCCGGCAGTGATGTGGATATCCGAACCAAAATTTCCGACCTGCTGTCACCAGGATACCTGCAGTCCTCTACCGGTCTGAACTATCGGAAAACCTATAAGGACAACAGTAAGATTTCAGTTATTGTCTCCCCGTTCACGGGCAGGTTTACCATCGTCTTGAACGATTCCCTGAGCAGGGCGGGAGCTTTCGGTGTCACTCCCGGGGAAAACGTGCGCGCCGAGGCAGGGGTGTCATTTGCTACCTCCGTAGCTGATATCAAGCTGATGGAAAACATTACCTGGAAGGCTGATCTCAACCTATTCTCCAACTATGAACGGCTTGGCAACATGGTTGTCAACTTCAACTCCATCCTGCGGATGAAGGTAAACCGGTTTATTTCTACGCGGATAGAGACCGTGCTCATCTATGATGAAGAGGTCTTTATAGCGCAGGACGATGGCAGCTCCAAGCAGGCCATCCAACTCCAGAACCTTATCAATTTCGGAATCTCACTCGATTTCTAAAAATCCGTCTCCAGGCCGAATCTCCGCTGAAATTCTGCCAGGGCACCATGCTTCTGCTTTAAAAAGTTAAGCTTATCCGTGCTGGTATACAGCTTGCTCTTGGTGGATTCCATTTCCTCGGTCACGGCTATACGTATGCCAAACCTCCCTGCTCCGGTGAGTTTCCGGATGATGGCCACCAGATCTGGTTTTATTTTATTGGCCAGTTCTTCCTGCACATGTCCCATCACCTCCAGCACCACCTCATTTTTTTCGACTTTCATGGGTTGGCTGAGTATGGCCACTTCCATGTTTTTTTCCTGGCTTTTAAAGTACGCCAAAACCTTATGGTGCGCCTCATCGAGCTTCTCCTGGGTTAATGGGGCCTGCGCTTCAGAGACGTCTTTCTTCTCCTCATCTTTGGGCAGCAAGGCAGCGGATGCTTCTGTCTTTGCCTTTTCCTCTACCAGTCTTTTGGTATGGCTGAGGGTTCTGGGTATGGCGATGGTTTTTTGGAACGAGGGAGGCTTTACGGCAGTCACCGGGGGAGTTTCAGCAGGGTGTTCAGCTGAAAGTGGCGCTGTTTCGATCAGTCTTTTTTTTTTGAATCCTCAGCCGCCAGTACAGACAGACGGAAAGCCTGCGGCAATTTGGCTATTTTCATCAAAGCCAGCTCGACGTGCAGCCGCTGGTTTTTGGATGTCTTGTAATTGATATCGCACTGGTTGGCAATATTCAGCGCCGACAGTAAAAATGACGCTGAGGCCGCCTGTGTCTGGGCCAGATACCGCTCTCTCGCCTGCTCCGACACTTGAATCAGCTCTACTGTGGCCGGGTCTTTTGCCACTAACAGATCCCGGAAATGCTCACACAATCCCACGATGAAATTATGGCCATCAAAGCCTTTCTTGAGGATCTCATCAAAGATCAGCAGGACTTTGGAGAGGTCCTCAGCCATGAGCCCATCCATTACCTGGAAATAATAGTCATAATCCAGGATATGCAGGTTGCTGATAGTCTCCAGGTAGGTGACCTTCTTACCCGCCGAGTAGGTCACTATGAGATCAAAGATAGAAAGCGCGTCTCTCAGGGCTCCATCAGCCTTGGTAGCGATCAGCCGCAGAGCTTCCTCCTCATAGTCCACCGTCTCTTTCTGGGCGATGTATTTCAGGTGTTCGGCTATATGCTTGATCTGGATCCTGTTGAAATCAAAGATCTGACAGCGTGACAGGATGGTGGGGATGATTTTATGCTTCTCAGTAGTGGCCAGAATGAATATGGCATATTTGGGAGGCTCTTCCAATGTCTTCAGAAAGGCATTGAATGCCTGATTCGAGAGCATGTGCACCTCATCAATGATATAGACTTTGTATTGGCCTTTCTGTGGGGCGTATCGGACCTGATCCACCAGGCTGCGGATGTCATCCACGGAATTGTTTGAGGCCGCATCCAGTTCGTAGATATTGAATGAGCTGTTGTTCTGGAAAGAAGTGCAGGATTCACATACACCACATGCCTCTTGGTCGATGGCTCTGTTTTCGCAGTTGATTGTCTTTGCAAGGATACGCGCACAGGTAGTTTTGCCCACACCACGTGGCCCACAGAACAGGAAAGCCTGGGCTAAATGGTTGTTTTTTATGGCGTTCTGAAGCGTGGTGGTGATATGCTGCTGTCCCACTACACTTTTAAAATCTGCCGGTCTGTATTTTCTTGCCGAAACGACGAAATTTTCCATCGCTGCAAGATATAAAAAACTCAATATTCAGGCAGCCCTATTCTTGTCAAACTCGAATATTTAAAGCTAACACACTGACAAACAAGCGTATGAAAATTTAAAAATCAGCAGGCAGTTTTGATGAAAAATGAGGCCAATTCCGGAACCAAAAAAAGATTACTTTTGTCATCTAGATTCCAATGGGGCTGACCGGTTTTGACAGTAAGTGTAATCATCGGGCTCGCATGCAGGCTGGAGTATGTACGGCCTTAAAAGATTCATACAAACTATAAATGGCGAAACTTCTTACGCCATGGCTGCCTAATTTAACCCACACGGGATAAATAAAGCTTAAAGGGTTGAGTCCGCTGACGCGGATTCCCCGGCCACATCCCTCCGCCCTCTGTCCTTTCAGGGTGGGTCAAGGGGTGTCGACTCGATTGGACTGCTGCCTGTGATGCTATTAAGCAGGCTTAAGATCCCATAGCTAAGCCGGAGTGAGGTGTGTCACCCAGCATATTCCGGTCGAAAACCCAACAGGTGACTAAGCATGTAGACGGTACGGTGTTTCCTTATCTGGACGAGGGTTCGAATCCCTCCAGCTCCACCTGACGGCACAAATCCGATTTTGAAGGATTTGTGCCTTTATTTTTTGAACACAAACCACTGTTTATCAGATATATAAGCTTTAAAAATTTATTCACTTCAGGGGTTCGAACTTTATCATTCTGAAATGTTATTTTTTTTGAAAAAGTCGAACTCAGTATAATCTTCTTCCCTTCAACGTCTGCTTTTTCACATTAGCCTGTTAACACAGGTTATACTTTAACTTCAGCAGTTTAATGGTTATACCGACTTGCCCTAAATGATACAAATCGTGATGAATGATTCCCTCCACCATAGCTTTCACGGAGTATTCTCCATGGCATTTGGTATTCTCCAGGTAATCGTCAGTTTTATTGGTGAGAAAGTCAATAAGTTCCTCCTGGCTTTTACTCAGATCCTGTTTCAGTTGCTCCCATCCGGTTTTTCTTAATTCTTCGTTGTCCTTCCAATTTTCAGGGCTCTCAACGGTAAAGTTAGAGTCGAGTCCTTCTAGTCTTTTCACCGTGTCCAATCTCCAAACCAAAACATGGGAAACCAACTCGGCTACACTGTGTATTTCGGGAATGGGTCTTATGAATGCCTGTTCTTCCGCAATCCAACCGATTTTTTTCTCAAAATTATCATCATACCAGGTCAGCCCATTTTGGACATCCCGTAACTGTGCGATGGTATTTTCAACGATTTTTCTGTTTATCATGAGCGTGTTTCTTTCACGTGATTCTTGGGAGCACTGATGGCGCGTCCAGAGCATGCTATTCTTTAGGCAGTTTTTCCTTTCAGAGAAGCATAGATTGCCATAGCGTGCCCGTGTCCCAGTTCAAATTCTTCTTTTAGCCAATCGGTGATTTGGGTGGCTTTTACGGTTACTATTCCATTTTGCAAAAACCCCTTTTCTTCGGCCATTTTCTTGAAATCATCGGGTGATTTGCCTGTCTTCTTCTGAATGTTGTCTAGGTATGCTTGAAATGACATATCGGTTTATTTTAAGATTAGTTAATTTTTTCCGAGGATGATAGGTAATCAAAACCTTCACGGTAATTTGGATTTCCCGATAGATAGAAGGCCCCTTCTGTACTGCGGATGAACGTCTTACGTGAAGTTACTTCAGCAATCTTTGAATTAGCTATATGACAAGCTTTATTTTTCATTTGGTTCCGCTCTTCAGACGCTCTCTGCCAAAGATTTGATCTTTTCCTTCGCCTTATCCACGAATTCTTCCCGCAAATACTGGTGTTGGGCAATGTCGAAAAGTCTCCAATTTCAAAATTCAATACGGTATTGTTTCCTTCCCTGGTAAGAAGGTACCTGTGACACCTTGTATTGAGAAGGGGCCAAAGCGACTCGGGGAAGAGTCAAATCGAGTTCAAAAACTTCATTCTCCTCGTATTCTGTGACTTTCATGATAGAATAACCTTTCCACGCTATCACTGTTCCTTTGGTCAGTTCTTCAGCACCGAAGTCTTTCGACAGGTCGTCCCATTGCCTATACTATTCTGCCAGCGTCAAAACACGCCAAACCGTATCGATTGCTGCGTCAATCTCAGCCTTATCTTTTACAATTCCTTCGACCCCCGTAGTATTATGATTTTCATTGATTCTGTTACCAGCAAATTAATGATTTCCCTTAAACCACATCAATAGCCTCTCCTATTTTAGGATTAGGAGGTCATACTGGATTATCGGTGGGATAGAGCTGACCGCTTCCAGAGCCATAAAGTTATGTATCCAAGGGAAGCTGACAGGAGACATTCTGAGAAGGAGTAAATGACCTCCACCCAGTAAAGGAAGATGTTTGCTCTAGCAGCCTGTTTACTCCTGACTAAAAGTCGGGCCTAGACCAGTGGTTTTACATGGCGTGTAGCGGCATGGGCTCTCCTTGAATTTTCCACGATTCTACTTCGCTCACTAGGATTTCCTCATGAAATTACCCAGACTCACTCCTTACAATACACTTTCTCCAAACTTGAATTATTGATAGTAAATATTCAAATAGCAATATGTATAACTCTCCTAGCAAATAGGGTATTCAAAAAAAATTCAAAAATTTTCTCCTTATTTAAAAAACCACTTGGTAATTCAAGATATACTTGTATTATTGCAATCACATAACTTTAGTTATGGCTATTTTAGCTTTGTATCCATTTTTAAATAAACCAGAATTTGATACTAATTTTAACACTATCTACTTTCCTTATTTTTTACCCACAACCCAATTCAGCAAGTCGACCAACGCTTAGTGAATTTGGCAATTACCACTCTTTAAATAAGGCATTGACTTATCCCTCCGGTTTTAAGAATAATTTTGATATCTCCGGGACACGCACTTATTCTGTGCATCCCATCAGTAAAACAACAGTATTTTCTTTTCAGCTTGGTTCTATATTAGCAGGAAGCCGTTTTTCTGAATTGTTATTTCACAAAGATGGAAAAATCGAGATCGGTACAAAAAGCCCTGACAGAGAGCTTGTTACACAAGGAATATTTCTTACCAAGGAGATTAAAGCGGCCTTGAATACGCAGTTAGCGGACTCCATTTTCGCTCCCCGGTTTTTCCTATGACCAAAGAATTTACACTATATATAATTGGAAACGCCAAGCTGCTTATCAGCCTCCAACTGGATATCGAACAGTTAAAACAGAATATATAAGTTATCTATTCCACCGGAACAGAAAGGGAAACAAGCGGTCTTCCCTTGGGATGTATTTGCTTGGTAAGCATGTATTGAAGTGTTTAGATTCGGATCTAAAATTATTACCCGTTGAAAAAGTTGATATTTTTTATTGCCTTTATATTACCTCTGTTTGGCTACACACAAAAGCTCGACACGAAGGTGTATGATGGAAGAATCCTTAAAACAAAGGATCAGGTAAAAACACGGACGGAGGACTACCGTCGAATCCAAAAGGAATATGATAACTATTTAAAGGAACGACATCGAAGATACAAGGCATTACAGGATAGCCTATGTACAGCAGACAGCTTATCTCTTCAACTACCCCCTGATTCTATAAACAAACTGTCAAAGCTCCAAGAGGAGTATTTTGTATATACTGATTCCATCTATAGTTTAACTGATTTGTCAAACCTTGGGGATTCCAAAAAAACCATGCTGAATGAGTCTGTTGGTGTGGTTAAGGAAAAGCTATCGGGCAACCGTTTTTCTTCCAGGTTTGGACGGCTGAAACATGAAATCAGCAATCACCGACAGGTTCTAAGGCAATACAGGGACAGTTTGAGAAGCATTGACTCCCTTGACAAAGCAGAATTGGACTATCTGGTCCAGCGTCGCAAGCAGGAACTCTCCAAAGAATATGAGGGGGAGCTGAAGTCGATCACGGGTTCTATAGTCAATGAAAAGCTACCCGATCTACCCGATGGATTTCAGAACGAAGAGCTTGCACAATTCCAAAAGGCCCACGGGTATCTGGCCCAGGGGCTGGAAAAACCGCAACTGGCCAATCTTTCCAAAGCCCAGTCCATAGATCATTTCAGAGACAAGCAGGAGGTATTGGACAAAGCCAGGATTCAGGTGGCCAAACTCAAGAAAACATACAGTGAGGTAAGTGACATCCATGATCTGTCCACCGCAAAAAAGATCAGCTCTCTGGCAGAAAAGTCATTTCCGGAGCGGCTCGTTTACGGAGGAACCTTCCAGCTGCATGTGGACGGGAATACCAAAGTTGATTTAAACCCTGAGGTTAGCTATAGGATAAACAGAACGTTCGAGGCAGGGTTTGGGGGAACCTATCGGCTAACTGTAGCCACCAAAAAGCTACCCCAGTCCATTGACGATCCGATGGTGATGGGTGTCCGGGGATTTGCGAAACACAAACTGATCAAGAGCTTCTATGTACATGGGGAATATGAAGGGTTGAAGGGCAGTACCCGGAAACTGGGCGACCTGACGGGAAAGGAGTGGCATTACAGTTTTCTGGCTGGCATAGAGAGGCGGTTTAACCTGAAGGGAAAAATGCAAGGTCAAGGTCTGGTATTGTATAATTTCAATACCAGGGGAAACCCGCTGTACAGCAGTCCCTGGGTTTTCCGTGTGGGCTTTCGGGTAAGCGGCAAAGAGTGAAACCCAGCAGCAATCCATGTTTACAGAAAAGTGGTCAGCGGAATTATCCTTGAAAGTGGAAGTTGGGGAATATGTTTCAAACATGCAGAAAGCTGCTGAACTGATATAAAAGTTAGCCTTATAAATAGAATTTTTAGAAGAGAATAGAAAAACTGTAAGAAATGAATAAGTTGAAAATTGGCATCTTTACCTTGCTGTTGTTGATGTGTATAAGCGTGGGGTCCTATTCACAGTCGTTCAATGTGAGCAAACCGAATTTTTTCCCCCCACCCCCCGAAGCAGCCGCGCTTTTCAAATCGGTGGATATACCGGTCAATCTGACCACGGGACTGCCCAATATCACGATACCCATTTACGAGATCCGGCTGAATGATTTCACACTGCCCCTGAGCCTGGGGTACAATTCCTCCGGCATCAGGACCGATGAGATCGCCAGTCAGGTAGGGCTGGGCTGGAGCCTGAACGCCGGAGGCATGATCTCTTCCTCCGTGTCGGGGAGCCCTGACCTTGAGGGCACCGGCTATGTGAACAGCCCGGTGTTCCCTTACGACCGCGATATGGTTCCCGAGGCTTATCTTGATAACGACGATTTTATAGTAACCAACAGCGACTATGACCTGCTCAAGGAGCTGACGGGGAACATAGCCATTACTGTATTTGGGCCAGAGAATATAGCCCCGGGTCCGATAGGACCTGTGATGGACACCCAGCCGGACCTGTTTTACTATTCTTTCGGGTCTCAAAGCGGTAAATTCTTCTTCACCCAGGACGGCTCCATCCATACAGTGCCCTACTCCCCCATAAAGATTGCGTTCAACAACGGGTTCACCATTACAGATGAAAGCGGGCACAGGTATATCTTCGAGAAAATTGAAATCAACAACATCACCGTGCTGGGGTATTCAGACCATCCGGATTTCGGAGGGGGCAATTCCACTACCCTCAACCATACCTACTATCTCTCCCGGATCGAAACCGTCCAGGGGAACATCATTGAATTCACCTATTCACCGGTATCTTATTCGTATGAGGGGAAAACAGAATACGTCAAGTACTGGACTTCGAACGCGCTTACAGGTGATTTCCCCGCGAATGTGGAAACCAGAAACGAGATAGACAACAAGATATTCGGGGAAAGGCTGACCTCCATCAAAGTGAACAGCCAGACCGTAGTCGAGTTCCTCTATGAGACCTGCCCCAGGTTGGATCTGGGAAAAGCCTCCAATGAAACGGGAAGCTTTGCCCTGGATAGGATCAAGATCAACAGGGGGACACAGACCGAGTTTTTTGATTTCACCTATGGTTACTTCAACCTCGGTTCTTTTAACTGCGATACCCCTGCAAGTCCGCTCAACTACCGGTTGAAACTTCTTTCAGTCCAGCGCACGGGAGAGGAGCCTTATGTTTTCACTTACTATGGGAACAACTTCCTTCCCCAACGGAACAGCGACACATTTGACCACTGGGGTTACTACTCCTCCAACGGGGGACGGTATCCGTTTGATGAGTCTGGAATTTTTCCAGGTGGAGCTACGCGGGTTCCCCAACTGAACAATACCAAGCACGGGGTACTTGAAAAAATCAGATACCCGACCAAGGGGGTCTCCGTGTTTGACTATGAACTGAACGAAGCGAGGGACACACTGAACACAGTGAATGTGGTCACCACCCCAAGGGGAGCCTCGCTTTATTACAGCCCCGGCGATTCCTACCAGACGGTGAACTTCACCATATCGAACAGTATTGCCCAGACCCCGATCACAATCATGTACAACACCACCACTTCCCCGGCACAGGCTGACCTGAGGTTTGATGTGACCGTTACCGGGCCAAACAGTTACTGGAGACAGTTCCAGTCGGTCAACGGCTATGAGGTGGTGAACCTCAGTCTTCCGAACGGGGTATATACGCTCACCGTGGAGCAGGTGGGGGAGTTTGAGGAAGGCTATGCAAGCCTGTTCTGGTACGAGCAGCAGATCAACTATTCCACCACCATCTCCAACTACCAGCTGGGGGGACTCCGGGTCAGGGGGATTACCGGCTACGACAGGGAGGGCGGTGCGGTACTTTCCAGCAAACATTACAGGTACCATTTATTGAACAATGAATCGATCTCAAGTGGGAAAATATCCAACAAGCCCACCTATTCCTATTCCGATGACAGGATCAAGCGTGGCATAAACGCACTGGGAACCGGATTGGAGGACAAAGTAAGAACCTACCGTGTCATCAACTCCAGTTCCGTCCTTCCCCTCAGCGGGCTTGGCGGCTACCATGTGCTGTATACCGACGTGATCGAGTCAGACGACCTGGCACGCACCAACGGCTATACGTATTATAAGTACAGTTTTGTAAAAGATCTCAGAGCCTATGTAGCATTTCCGGCAACCTCTCCCACCAGTTTCAACTGGATGCGGGGCCTGCCCCTGGAGGAATCTGTTTACAAGTGGAATCCCAGCAGCAACTCTTTTTCTGTTGTCAGTTCAAAAACATATGAATACAGGCATCTTTATAATGACCCCTTTGCATTTTTTGCACCTCCTACCCAGGTGAATGAGACACACAGCCTGGGCCTCTCCATCCGGCTGATTGCCCCGCAGTGGCTCTACAGCTCGACATTGGTTACCCAATTATACCCTGCAGTATTTGAGATCTCCCCCTATAAGCTGATTTCTTCGTGGACCAAGCTGGAGAAAACAACCGAACTGCTGATTTCGGAGACTTCTCAGGACACATTGAAAACGGAAAAAAAGTATTACTACGACAACCCCCTGCATGCCCAGCTGTCAAGACTGGCAACCGTGAGCAGCAAAAATGACTCCCTCATCGAGTATTACCAATATCCCGGGGATTATCTCGCAGGCGACACGGCCATCAACGACATGGTGACAAATGGGCTTATCTCATACCCCCTTGAGACAGTGAAAATACTGAAGTCCGGAACCAGCAGGTTTGTCCTGGGCGGCACCGTCAACCAATACAAGCCCGGGGGCAGGGGGCTGGTGGACAGGCACTACACACTCAGTGTCCCTGCCCCACTTGCATCCACCTCCTTCAAGTTTTCCAACAAGGCATTGGGTGCATTGCCCGAGACTTCCCCGAACGGAAATTTCGGTATGGACAACAGGTATGTTGAGCGGGTTTCCTACCACTCCTATGATGTTGTTGGGAACCCCACCGATTTTGAATATACCCACGGGCTGCGGAACGCATTGCTATGGGATTACAACAGGCAGAACCTGACCGCCCAATGCGCCAACTGTACCCTTGCCGAACTGTCTGTCACCTCATTCGAAACGGATGAGAAAGGCGGCTGGACCTATACCGGTACCCCGCTCACAACTTACTATAGGACGGGAAGGCGTGCGTACAACCTCAGCAGCGGTGCGGTAAGCAAGCCGGTGACCGGTGCCACGGCGGCCAACCCGTACCGGATGGGCTTCTGGGCGAGGACAGTAAGCGGTACGGCCTCTGTAAATGTGGGAGGGCAGACAGAGTCCCTCACCACGGCATGGAAGTGGGTGGAAAAGCAGATCACCACCTCCTCCCTAACCATCTCAGGAACCAATATCATCATTGATGAACTCCGCCTCCATCCCGAAGACGCTACAGTGACTTCCTTCACTTATCTCCCACTGATAGGGATGACGAGTCAGACGGACCCCAACGGACAGATCACCTACTACGAGTACGATGGTTTTGGCCGCCTGCAAACCATCAGGGACCATGAAGGCAATGTACTGGAAACCTATGAATACAACTACGCAAAACAGGACTAAGACAAACGCATGATGAAGACTTTACAATTAACCCTGCTTATTGGCCTGTTCTGTAGCTGCCTGGTACCACTTACTGTAACCGGTCAGGACCTGGTCCCCGGTGTCTGGGTACTGGATGGCACATCGGTAGAAAGGGAGATGAGGACAGAGGACAAAGAAATACTTTCTAAACTACCCCCCCAAAAAAGACAGGAGGTGATGGATGAGTTGGGTTCACGGACATTTTCATTTTTAGAAGGCGGATCCTTTATGGCGGAATGGGTTTTTAGGGGACGCAGGGAGAAGCTGGTTGGAAAGTGGTATACAGAAGATGGCAAGCTCTTCATTGATTCGGACAACCAAGTCAACACCTACACGGTTCAGACCTCAACAGAGGAAAAACTGATTCTTGTCCCCCATGTCCAAAAAGGATTCTTTCAGAAACTTATATTTACCAAACTGCGATGATCACAAAGCTATTTTTCAGGAATGCGCTGTTTTTTATAGTGTTTGCCGGTATTTTCCACCAGGCATGTTTTGGACAGAATACCGTTCAGATAATCGGTCCGACAACCGTCCCTACCAATAACCAGGTTCTTTATTCCGTCAATTTTTACAGTAACGGTTTTCAGATAGCCCCTCCCACTAACGGGACCTCCCACTGGGACAACAGCGGGGCTACAATTATCCATGAGTCCAGTTTGGAATACAGACTGAATTTTACCACCCCGGGCTCCCACTGGGTTTATTTTGAGTACAGCACCTTCGATGGTTATATTTCGGATATCCTATATATCAATGCGGAATCGGACGACTGCAATGGCATTGTCCCGTCAGCGGAAGATGTGGAAAGAAACGGGTCTGGGACTGTCACACTGGTAGCAGACACGGCACCTGCCGGCTTTGGCTACGAATGGTATAATTCTGCCGGCACCACGATGCTTTCCGGCAACCAGAGTTTTACGACACCGGAACTCTCATCTACCACCACGTATCAACTGGCGTATAAACATACTTCATCCGGATGCCTTACGGATAAGGTAACCGTCACAGCGATCATTTCAGACGACGATAACGATTACAACTATGTGAAAAGGTACTTGGCCCAAATCCCTACCTCCAATGTAAATACGGTGAAAGAAGGGGAAAACGCGGCTTCAGCAAAGAACTTCACCTATTACGATGGCTTGGGCCGTCCTATGCAGCAGATCCAAAAACAGGCCTCTGCATCAGGCCAGGATATCATACTGCCGATCATCTATGATGATTTCGGCCGGCAATCCAAAAGCCATCTCCCCTACTCCCGCAACAACGGCAGTGAATCAGGAAACTACAGAGAGACCGCACTGGCAGAACAGAAGGCTTTTTATGACAGCCATTATGGGGGAAATACAGGCAATTTCGCTTTCAGTGAAACCGAATTTGAAAGCTCCCCCTTGCACCGTGTGGTGGCTACCTATGCCCCTGGACAGGTATGGGCAAACGCTTTGGACGGGAATGGCCAATCCACAGGCGGTGAAAACCGTCCAGTCAAAGTGGATTATCTGGTAAACGACAGCCTGGACAGGGTAATCCTTTGGGAAGAGGTTTCAGGAAGCCTGGTCTCCACTCGGTTTTATGAAAAAGGCACGCTGCATAAGACCGTGTCCACGGACGAGGAAGGCCATCAGCGGGTTGAGTTCAAAGACCTGCAGGGAAGGACTGTACTGAATCAGGCGGAGGCACCGGGGGGTACCTGGGCAAGGACTTATTACGTCTACGACGATTTAGGCAATCTGATCTACGTGCTCCCCCCTGAGACACTGGGTAATTATAATGTTTCGGGGGGAATCACGATGGCAGCGGGGGATCTGGACCAGTGGGCTTTCCGGTATAAATACGATGAGCGCCAGCGCTTGACGGAAAAGAAAGTTCCCGGGGCAGATGAGGTATACCTGGTGTACGACCGGTTGGACAGGCTGGTGCTCAGCCAGGACGGGGTCCAACGGAAGAACCAAAAGTGGAGCTTTACAAAATACGATGTGTTTGGCCGTGTAGTGCTTACCGGGGAGAAGGCCCTAAGCGGATCCCTTTCTGCTATCCGCAGTGCAGTTGCGGCACATACTGTGCTATGGGAGACCTATACAGGCAGCGGGATGACCAAATACTCCGATAACGCCTACCCCACTTCCGTTTCAGAGCCGGAAATCCTGACAGTGACCTATTACGACAGTTACGGTTTCACCACCAAGACCTTTGGCCTCCAACCGGAGCTGGACAGCAGTACAGACGGAAAGGTCGTTCCGCAACCCTTCTTATCAGTAAGGGGACAGGTGACCGGAACCAAGCTTAAGATACTGGGCACGGATGCGGACTACATAGAGACGGTCAATTTCTATGATGACCGCTACCGCCTGATCCAGTCCAAAGTGGAAAACAGCAAAGGCGCGGAAGATGTGATCTCCACCCAATACGACTTTGCGGGCAGGATGAGGGTACATCACCAGATCATCCATAATCCGGAAGGGGAAATCACCTTCCTTACCCTTACCCGGGAGTATGACTACGACCATGCAGGGCGTCTACTCACCCTCACCCACCAGATCGAAAACTACCCCAAGGTAACGCTTGTGTCCAACACCTACAATGAGCTGGGGGAGCTGACCCGAAAAGACATTGAGGAAGGCATTGCAGACATCGGCTATACCTACAATATCCGCGGTTGGCTCACGGGGATCCAGGGTCTTTCAACCTACACCCATCTGCCCTTCGGAATGGAGCTGGAATATGACAACGCACCGGCCGGTCACCGGGCCTATAATGGGAACATCGGGGCCATCGTTTGGACCAACCCCTATGAAAGCCTGGTCAACCGCTACAATTACAGCTATGACGAGATGGACAGGCTGACCCTGGCAGACTACAGCAATGGCGGTGCAAGCAACATGGGCTTTGACGTATCGGGCATCTCCTATGATCTGAACGGAAATATCAAGACCCTGGAGCGCAAGGGCAACGATGAGCTTTACAACCCCAACGTGTCGATAGACCAGCTTACCTATACCTATGCAAGTGGCAACCAGCTCAGTAAAGTCTCCGATGCTTCGGGAAAGACGGTAGGTTTTGCCGATGGGACCGACCAGACCACCGAATACCTTTACGATGAAAACGGCAACATGACCGGGGACAGAAACAAGGGGATCAGCTCGATCGAGTACAATATCCTGAACCTGCCGGCAAAAGTGTCATTCAGTGCGACCGATTATATCGAATATACCTACGATGCCGCCGGCACCAAACTCTCCCAGAAGACCGTGGAAGGTGAAAACGTCAAGGTCACGGATTATCTGGGGGAAATCGTGTTTGAGAATGACAGTGCCCGCTATGTGCTCCACGATGAGGGAAGGGCGGTGGTCAGGCGCAATGACGAGGGCGTCTATGTGGCCTTCCGTTACCTGTATGACATGAAGGACCACCTGGGCAATGTGCGGTTCACCTACCATACCGGATGGGATCCCCCGGCAGAATACCTTGCAACCTTCGAAGATGATCCCGAAACACGTGACTACGAGCAAAGCTATTTCAGCCGCTATGAAGAGATCACCCGGATCAACGCGGACATCTTTGACCATACAGATGAGGGAAGTGACAAGACGTTCTCCATGCGGCTGAACGGCACGGGCAATGAAGTCTATGGCCTGGCCAAGTCCCTGGAGGTGAAGCCCGGCGACCAGGTAAGTGCGGTGGTATGGGCAAAATACCTCAATCCATCCAACACCGGGACTTCCGGTACGGCCTTTGCGCAGCTGATCGAAGATCTGTCCAACAATTCCTCCTCCGTGGTGGTGGACGCCATCAATCCCGGCTCACAGGCCATGCCCCCATTTGTCGGCATGGCAGGCAGCAACGGCGTGCAGCATACCGGGGCACCGAAAGCCTACCTCAATATGATGGTGTTTGACCTGAATTTCCAGCAGATCGGCAATACGCTGTACACGCAGATCTCCACTGCGGCAGAGGAAGACGGTACGGATATCGACCATGAGTTTATCCCCATCTGGCCTGTCACCATCACCGAACCCGGCTATGTGTATGTATACCTCTCCAATGAAAATGAAACCCCAGTCGAAGTGTTTTTTGACGATTTCCAGGTGACCCATTTCCCCTCCGACATCGTGCAGAAGGATGATTACTATCCTTTTGGCCTTACCTTTAACTCGTATTATTCAGGTGAGAAAAATAAGTACCTCTACAACGGGAAGGAGCTCCTGGACGACTTAAACCTTAATCTATACGATTATGGGGCACGTTATTATGATCCTGTCATAGGACGCTGGACCAGCCCGGACCCGATGGCCCATCTCCGCGAATGGGTATCACCCTACAACTTCGTGCAGAACAACCCGCTGAACAGGATCGATCCCGACGGTAGGTTTGACTGGGTCGCAAATAAGGAAGGAGAAGTGTACTGGGATGAAAACGCCACGTCACAGGCAACAACAAAGACTGGGGAAACCTACTTGGGCAAATCCGGAACGGGGATAGACGAACAGACCGGTAATATGTTGGTATATAATTCTGACGGGTCAATAGATCAGGGCATGATGAGTTTGGGAGAAGTGACCGTGTCAGCCACTCAATCCGACCATGAGAGGACAATGAGTAACCCAGTTGTACAGAACATGCGGGCAAACAGCGAGCGGATTAAAAGCGAAGCGTTACCTTTTGCCCGGCACATGGTGAGGAGTGCAATTGATGGGGCGGGATATACTGGTGCAGGAATAACAGCTTTAGGTGGAGTTGTGGTTCCGTTTGTACCTCCTATTGGTGCTGGATTAATTGGTGTTGGAGGATCTGTTTCCACAATAGCAGGTGGGGCAAGTACTTTAATGTATGCAGCGGAAGGTGACTATAAGAGTGCTGCTATTGAAGGGTCATTAACTGTTTCAGGATCTGTTAGTGGCCGATACCTTCAAAATATGGCATCTCCGGCAAGAGGGTTGATAAATTCAACGACCGATCTCCCAATCTTACAAGGTCTGAAAAACACTTCCTTTGACATTGTGAACATTATTATTGTTCCAAAAGTAAAATAGGAAAGGAAATGGTATTTGTTATTAGTCTGCTTTTGATTGTTGTTGGGATTCTTTTATTGAGGAATCAAAAGAGTAGCCAGCAAAAAGAGGATCTTTTGTTGATAGGCTTCCAATTTAGAATTATGATATACATGCTGATAGGTACTGGAATTGTTCTTATGATACGTGAACTAATACTTTTATTTAATTAAAGTAAAGCAAAAAGCCCCGATTACGGGGCTTTTTTCATTTACAGCGCAGCGACGTTTTTCTGGAAGAAATCCTTGAATTTTTTGTTGGTGAGCATCTTGCCGATGAGCTTGAAGATGGTCTGCCTGTCCTCGTCCTCCAATTGCTGGATAAGCCTGAGCTGTTCGACGGCTGTCTTATCCTCGATGACGACCTCGGCGGGAATATCCCCGTCGTATGCGAGTATCTGGTCGGTGGTGGACGCCATCAATCCCGGCTCACAGGCCATGCCCCCATTTGTCGGCATGGCAGGCAGCAACGGCGTGCAGCATGCCGGGGCACCGAAAGCCTACCTCAATATGATGGTGTTTGACCTGAATTTCCAGCAGATCGGCAATACGCTATACACGCAGATCTCCACTGCGGCAGAGGAAGACGGTACGGATATCGACCATGAGTTTATCCCCATCTGGCCTGTGACGATCACCGAACCCGGCTATGTGTATGTGTACCTCTCCAATGAAAATGAAACCCCGGTCGAAGTGTTTTTCGACGATTTCCAGGTGACTCATTTCCCCTCCGATATCGTGCAGAAGGATGATTACTACCCTTTTGGTCTTACCTTTAACTCGTATTATTCAGGTGAGAAAAATAAGTATCTTTATCAGAGCAAGGAGATGTTGGATGATCTGAATCTTAATGTTTACGATTTTCATGCCCGTGGGTATGATCCGGCAATAGGTAGGACATGGCAGCAGGATCCAATGTCCGATATGTATTACTCATGGTCGCCATATGCATGGGTTATGAATAATCCTCTCAAATTTATGGATCCGACAGGTATGTTCAGTACCCATACGGATGAAGATGGGAATGTCGTGGCTGTTTACAATGATGGTGATTTGGGAGTTTACAAACACCAAGGAAAGGTGATGAAGTCAGATGTGGATGCTTTTCACCGTGCTGATAACCCTTCTGCTAATGGTGAAAAAATGGGTGAGACATTGGTATGGTGGAGCTTTGCAGTTCCCAATGATGGTGACAATTCAGGAGGAGGTTTGGGAAGGATTGATTTTGGTTCTTACGATGCTAGAGATTGGCTCAGTTCAACTGAACCTGGGGGATTGCTTGACTATGTTACAAATGCAGGGACTGGAGCGGATCAGAAATACGACTACAAGTCTCAAGGTTTATCGCCTGATGCAACTCCATCAGAAGCGGCTAATCATCAATATAGAGGATCTCAGATTGCTCCTGGTGTTTATGCTTCAGCCAGGGATGCGGGTAATATTTTTGCTGGAATGTATGGAAGCCTCTTTGGCATAGCTAAACACCCGGTTTTAAAAGCAATGGGGGCGTTTAACGCAAATCAAAACAAGTTGAATGGGGCTTTAGCAGGACAATTATTTCAAAATTGGAGAGCTCCATATGGAGAGGATTTTAGGTCTCATTATATGCAGAATGTGGGATTTGATATGGGGAAAAACAATGCTTTGTTTAGAAATAAGTTTGGAGTAAAATGATATGAAGATGAAATTGTTACATTTATTTTTTGTCTCCTTATTGATGACTACAAGTTGTGTGGAGTTGGCTAGAGATTATTACCAAGTTAAATCTCCAGATGGAAGTCAAACTTTGACTTTCATGTCAGTGCAAAATTTGATTGAACCATTTGATTCAAGTAAAAGATTAGAAAGTGGTGTATATCTATTTGTTGGAGCTCATAAAGATGGGATGAAATTTCCACCTGAATACTTAAAACTAAAATTCACTGATTCACCGATGGGAATAGTTTGGGAAAAACCGATAGTATTCAACTATAACTACATTGAAGATTGTAGGTTTAAGGACATCTTTGAAATTTTGGTGTTCCATGATATTCAATCTTCAGAATATGAGGTGCTAGATTCCTTGTATAGAGAAAAAACAGGTGATTATAAGACTACCTTTTTTCTGGATGAAATATTTAGAAAATACAAGGTACGTTCAGATTAAAAATAAAGGTGTAGCGTTATCTCTATCAGGGCAAAGAGTTTCTAGACGACCACAATAACAATATCTACTACTTCCATACCCGCGGTTATGATCCGGCGATAGGTAGGACATGGCAGCAGGATCCGCATGCTGAGAATTACTATCCACTGTCACCATATAGCTGGGTGGCCAATAATCCAATATTGCTTACAGATCCGACAGGAATGGATATTAGTTTAGGAAATTTGTATGATAAGGATGAGGATGGAAATTATATTAATCAAAGGCAGATATTGGCTTTCGAGGTGTTTGCCTCAACCAAAACAGGTAAAGAATTTATACTGCAAAGAGCACAAGAAGGGTTTAAGATGCAAGGTGTATTTGTTAAAGGTCTGAATATAGATGTTGAATCTGCAGGTCATCTTAGTGGTAAAGTCGATGCCAATTTTAAAGTGACTAATCTTGATAGTCATGATATTACCAAGGGTATAGCTGGAGGTGCATTGGGATTGACAGAATCTGAAATAACTGATGGAGGGAAATTATCTGTCACATACCATATGAATAGTGAGAGGGGTGATTTTTTTAAACAATATGGTTTAAATACTGATTCTGGGGGTAAAGAATTGTTAAAATCAGTTGACACATGGTCTCACGAAACCTTGCTTCATGGTATTGCTAAGGAACAGAATTTTCTTAATGGAAATTATAAAGGAATGACGGGGAAACTTCCTCAAGATGGAGGAAGGGAACATAGTATGTTATTTTCAAGACAGTCACCATACTATAAAAATACCTACAGTATGCTAAGAAGCATAAATAAAAATATGAAACTAGGTATGTCGGATGAATATATCTGGAATAAAATAATATTTCATGGCTATTAATCAAGTTTTTCTATTTGCAATAATTCTGCTTTTTGGGTGTGTTTCAAAACAAAATGAACAGACTTCAGAGATTAGAGTGTATAAGATAAATGAATATATTTCAGATTCTGTTAGATATGATACTTTAGATATGGGTCCAACTCAAATGAATGGGTTGACAAAAATGATTTATGAAATTGATTCTGTTTTATCGGTAAATGATGAGCAAAAGGTACCAATGTTGGGATATACGATTTCAATTAGTGGATATGACAAGTGGAGTAAATTTAGACTTGTAAAATATATCATCGAAATACCTGTTGAGTATGGCGAAATAACACTGTTTGGAATTTTTGCACAAGATATTGGTTCAGTTTACCTTCGCTGGTTAGATGGTAGCAAATCGCTTGTACTTGAAGAGAAGTTGATACTAGGGCAAAAGTATCGTTACGATGGGCTAATAGATCATTTAAGTAAAACTATTTTGGCAGTACCTTCGATTCCCTTTGATAGCATCCAAGAGAACGGAGAAGTAAAGAGGGATATTGAGATAGATACATTGTTCATTAAAGAACAAATATAAATATCTCTACAACGGCAAGGAACTCCTAAGCGACCATAATCTCAACCTGTATGACCACGGGGCGCGTTTTCTGGATCCTGCCATAGGCCGCTGGATATCACCGGACCCGCTGGCATCCAATGCACCTGGATGGAGTCCATATAATGCGATGTGGAACAACCCGATATTGAATGTTGATCCCGATGGCCGTTGGGCTAACCCGGTCGTTAATTCACAAGGGGAGTTCCTGGGGTTTGATGAACTCGGTGCGGGAGGAGAGGCCATCGTTTATGACGGTGAGTTTAATGAAGGGATGAGCCAGGATGCGATTTTCAACAACGGAGGACAGTTTGCGAATGATTTTTTTTCCGGAAACAACTTTAGCATGGGTGATGTCATGGATTTTCAATCCAGGGCCAACCAATCTTTCAAAGACAGGATAAACACAGAGGCTCTGGTTGCCACTGGCGGCTTGATATCCGACATTTCCATGGGGCTGTCATTTATGACGGGCGGCGGCGGAAGGACCATTACATCGTCTAGAATGATTGCACGTGGTGTTGGAACTCCCACAATACAATTTGGACAAACGGCAAATCAGGTTAGTCATACGTTTAGACATACAGATAAGCTAGGTTAAGTCGTGATGCCGTGAGGTCAGCCGTTGAAACTCATCTCCAAGGAGTTTCTCAGAAGGTCGTTGCAGGTAAGCCTTTTAATCAAATGATTGAAGTAGCTGGACAAAAACTTCAGTATACAGCGTTTAAATTGGAAAGTGGGATTATCAATATAGGTAGAATACATGGTTTATAGCAGAGAAATAACAAAACAAGAAGGCAAATTACTTGAACTTCTAGTTGAAAAAGCAGGCATGGCAATTCCAGCAGATTGGAGATCTCAATTATTAGTCAGGCCTATGAAAGATGGTGGAATGGGGAGTTTGTTGTTGTTTCCTAATGGGGAGATTTTTGAGGGGAGAGAGTTTGGGAGCCAAGTAAGTGATTATCAATACAAGGACAGTGATGGTGTCGAAGTCATTGTGTCGTTAAATGTTGATAAAGAAGGTAAACTTTTTGAGCTTGATGTTTGGAAGACGGACTTTAGTCCTTTGTGTTGCCTTCCTGAATTGTAATGGAAATGATTTTTCCATTTTTTATCAACTTGGATATGTTTAAAAAAATGCAGGAGATGGGAAAATGGAAGATTAAACCCAAATCCGTCGATAGGAAAATCTCTAATGACCGTCATTAGAGATTTTTCTTTGTAATCGGTTGAATTTTTGCGGTTTGAAGCAGGTATTTGTGCGGGTATTTTCGCATTTTTCTGTAAGATTTTCTTACCGCGATGAAACCTGTAAAATTCGAGTTTACCGACAAAGAAGTCACTCCCTGGGCAGGCATGACACTGTTGGGTCAGATGCTCCGATCCGTGGATTTCGAATCTGTACTGAGCAGTCTTCCCGTGCCTACCCAGGGCTCCAATCGGGGCTATTCTCCCGGGCAGTTGATGCTGCAGTTTCTGGTAAGCGTCTGGTGCGGGGCCAACTGTTTCGGACAGACCGAGGTCACCCGCTGTGACGAAGTGATCCGCAAGCTGTTCGGCTGGAAGCGAATGGCCGGGCACCGGGCTTTTAAGCGCTACTTTGAAAAGTTCGACCAGGCTACAAACCAGCGGGTCTTTGAGTCGTTTTATCGCTGGTTTTTCAGCCAGCTTCAGTTTGACAACTACACCTTGGACTTTGACTCCTCGGTCTTGACCCGATATGGGCAGCAAGAGGGTGCCTGCAAAGGCTATAACCCGCAGAAACCGGGCAGAAACTCCCATCACCCCATTCTGGCCTTTGTAGCGGAATGCCGGATGGTGGCCAATTGCTGGCTCAGACCGGGCAACAGCTATACGGCCAACAATTTTGTCGGATTCCTGGAAGACACCCTGTCCAAACTTTCCGGCAGAAAGGTGGGGCTGATCCGCGCAGACAGCGGTTTTTACGGAAAAGGCCTGCTTGACTATCTGGAAAAAGGCCGTCAGGAGCCGCTGAACTACATCATCGCAGCCAAGTTTTACCAGCCCATCAAAGCCAAACTGGCCTCCCAAAAAGTCTGGATGAAACTCGGAGAAGGCATCGAAATCGCCGATACCGAATACCAGAGCCCTGACTGGGAAAGGCCGCGAAGAATGGTCATGGTCCGTCAGCAGATAGACAAGCGACCCCGGGCAGCAGGAAAGCAGCTCCGTCTTTTTGAGGATTCCGGCATTTATGAAAACTACCGTTACAGCTGTTTTGTCACCAACCTGAACCTGTCCGCCAAGATGGTGTATGACCTGTACCGCAATCGGGCGGATGCCGAAAACAGGATCAAGGAAATCAAATACGACTTTGCCTTTGACAGTTTCAACTGCAAGAACTTCTGGGCAACGGAAGCAACCCTCAACTTCGTCCTGATCGCCTACAACCTCATGAGCCTGTTTCGCCAAGCGGTCCTGGGTACCAAAGTACAGCACTTCATGAAAACCCTGCGATACAAAGTCTTTGCGATCGGAGGATATATGGTCAAAAACGGAAACAGCCGAATCCTAAAGATGTCACTCCAAATGAAACGAAGGGAATGGTTTACCGGACTCTGGAGCTCCACCGAACTGATGAGCTGGCCTTTTGTTGTCAAATCCTAATGACGGATCTGGGTTAAATCTTTCACTAACAGAAAAGCCCGACACTGCCAGGCTTTTGTTGTTTTAATGCGCTGAGTGAGTTCTGCACCTGGCACTTGAACAGGAATGCATCCATAAGTGCGAAGATATGTCCCCTGTCCTCTGGCCGCAGTTTTTCGATGTCCTGCAGGCGTTTGACGGTTTTTTTGTCGAATGAGCCGTTGATCCCCTCGCCGACCAGATAGTCCAGCGAGACCCCGAAGGCATCGGCTATTTTTTTTGCCGCCTCGATGGATGGGACGGCATCCCCGCGCTCGTACTTTCCGATCATCTCCCTAGATACGCCGCTTTCTTCGGCCAGTTATTTTTCTTGCAAAGGTTGGTAATGATAATTCATGTATTCCTAGCCTATTCGGTTGGGTGATAGGCGGTGCTCTTAGTGACCCGAGCTATGACATGAACAGAACTGATCACGTCGAAGATTTAGCCAATATGTATGAGTTTATTATTGACTACAAAAATAACCCAGATAAACATAAACGATCGGCTAAGGATTATTTGAAAAAAATCTACGGAAAATACATAGAGGAGAATAAAAAGAAAAATTCCACGAAGTAAGTTAAAGAGTATTTTTCAAGCCTGGCAGACGTTTTTGAATAGTTACCAAGCTTGAAAGAATTTTTTCTAAAAGCTTGATCTCGACTACTTCTAGGTTGATTATTTGTAGTGATATTTTGTTTTGCTCTATTTCAATTTTTGTTTCATTTTCGTTGAATAATGAGATTGTAGGTTCATTATTCAAAGTCTTTTTAAGAAAGTTATTTTTGGGTTCACAAATGATTTTGCCAAAAAGGGGGAAGAAAAAGTTCATGAATGAACGGGCTCTTTTGACGGTGTATTTTTGATCACTAATCGTTTTCTCTTCTTCGAGTATAATTGTCAGTTTATTAGTTTTGTTATGATAGCTGGCAGTATGCGATCTTACTTCCTCAAAATTAAGGGAGTAACTATTATTGTTAGCAGAGAAATCAAATGATACAATATACCTATCTCCTGTTAAGAATTTTTTTTCTGATCCGTTTAGAGTTGTACCATTTTTTTTAGCAAAATAAGCAAGGGAATCAATGGATTTTCTATCCATAATTTTTTGTGGTGTTAATAGGTTTGACCATTAATATTAATTGGTATCTAATACTGGCATCCGGGTAAAAATTTTTGAGTAATTTACCATTATTAGAAATAGTATGAAAATGGAAAAATGGAACGACCGATTTGGTAGTTTCTGCTTTTTTTGTGAAGTTGTTGTTAGCACACAATAAGCATCCCGATGCAACATAGAAAATTATCCGGACAGCCGATTATCTGCCGATTGCTTTTTTTTATCTCACGGGAGTTGTTGGATCAGGCAACGGAAACTTTCAAATCAGATCACTATTATAAAACCATGAGCACTTGGAAACACCTTGGTCGCCATGGCCAAAGGCAACAACAGTGAAATCTGGAAATAGTGTAATTGGATATTTTCGAAATCTAGAAAGAGGGAGGGGGGGGGGGGGGGGAGAAAGAAGGAAAAACCGCCCTAAATAGTCAGCGAACCGTCAATCAAAGAAAATATCCGCTGTCCGAAGAAATGTGTATTTTCATCCTCTGTATTTATTGGTTGTGGTAAACTGAAAATACAGAAAAGGTGAAGCTTCTCAAACGATGCTTCACCTAAATTTAAAACGCTTCTCAGATAGTAGTGAATAAAAATGAAGAACCATCCTTTCCTCCTATTAAGTATAATTTTGCTGATTTCTTGCCAGAGAGATGAAGACATGCCTCCGATACCTACAATGGGCGGAACAGATTTTTTGAATATAAGTGATTTTATGATCCAATTGGATGCCGATTTCTTAAAAAATGGCGAATCCGGAGTTTGGAGAATTCTTAGCGGGGAAGTGGATGATAAAGTTTATTTAGAAAACAAAAATGATCCAAAAACTATTTTTCATGGATTACCAGGGGAGGATTACCAATTAATTTGGGAAGTTCTACGCACCGGAAAATCTTTTACAGACACCATTATAGTTTCTTTTTCACCTTTGACTACAGAAATAGTAATAGGTCTGGAAGATTTTTATCAAACTAGGATGGAACTTATGGCTAAATCATACGACAGGGGTGAATGGACCATAGAGGGAGATTACCACCATATTTGGAGAAATGTGCATGGAGGGACTTATATCCCGGATGAAAAATCACCAAATATAATGTTTTACGGTCTGGAGAACACATATAATAAACTTACTTGGACCACATGGTACGGTAGCAAATCGGCTTCCGCAACAGTAGAATTTAATGGTGGTACTTATCAACAGGGTGAAGCACTTCAAGATTTGCAAATACTATACGAACCGCATACCTATAAGAAGAATGCAAATGGTGACATTTCGGAGATA
Source organism: Algoriphagus sp. (assembly GCA_048819475.1). Taxonomy (GTDB): domain Bacteria; phylum Bacteroidota; class Bacteroidia; order Cytophagales; family Cyclobacteriaceae; genus Algoriphagus. The sequence continues at coordinate 36,083 of JBMDXP010000095.1, read as the reverse complement.
AACATGAACGGTGACCCACGTGCCCACATGTTTGCTGATTTAGATTTATACCCTGCCCTACAGGCCTTGAAACACCTCAAGAAATTACAACTTATGGGTGATGGATTTCATGTTTTTCCTGAAGTTATTACTTCAGATTACCTTAAGTTGGAGTATCTAGACTTATCTATTAATTTTATAAACAGTGTCCCGGATAATTTTGGAAACCTGGTGGAGTTGGATACGTTGATATTGAGTCATAATGGAATAGAATCACTTCCTACCAGCTTTGGGAATTTAAAGGAAGTAAAATACTTGGATCTTTTTGGTTTAAAGCTGACTAGTCTTCCGGAAAGCTTCGGTAACTTATCAAAGTTAAATTACTTAATTCTAGGGCATAACTATTTAACTAATTTACCTGAAAGTTTTGGGAATCTTAAAAATTTAGAAAGGCTTGATGGACCAATTTTATCACAAAGTGTTCCTAACTCATTTTCAAACCTGAGCAATTTAAAAATTTGTGATCTTTGGGTAGAACATGGGACTGCAGTTTTACCAGAGGATTTTGGCAGGCTCACCTCTTTAGTGTCATTAACTCTAAGAGGGGACTATAAACGCCTTCCTGACAGTTTTACAAATCTTGCCAATCTTGAAATTCTACAAATTGCAGGAGGAACAGGTATATCAGAAATCCCAGCTCAGATCGGAGATCTTTTGAATTTAAAGCATTTAAAACTAGATGTAAAAACCGACAAACTCCCTGAGTCAATTACCAAATTGAGCAATTTAGTCCAACTTAGCCTCTATGGGCAATTAAATTATTTACCATCGGACATAGACAAGCTATCCAATCTAAAAGGAATAACGGCAGGTTATTTAGGACTAAAAGAGATCCCTGAGAGTATAGGAAATTTAAAAAAACTAACTAGTTTTTCCGTAGCGGCTAATGACATATCAAGCATTCCAGAAAGCATAGGAGGACTATCCAGCATTCAGAGCTTATATTTAGGCAGAAATCAAATCACGTATTTTCCTGCCTCCATGGCAAATCTTTCAGGGACCCTCAGAGAATTATTTGTAAACGGTAACAAGTATTCTGATGATGAATTACTAAAATTAAAGAAGATGCTACCAAATACAGAAATCATTACCTATCAATCTGGCGACTAATCTATTTTTGTCATATCTGGAAAATAAGGATGCTATTATAGGCCTTCTTAGGAAGAGTCTCTCCTATCAATACCTATTTATTTGCAATAGGCTTAGGCTAAGTTTCACAACTTGCTATCCCATTCCAATCACCCACTATTTAAATCGGTAAGTAAAGAGACCTGTCCATACCTATAACAAAAGCTCAGGTTACAACTCCAAGCCCAAAGAAAACAGGTAAATTAGATGTGAGGATTGCCCTAGTTACGATTCCTGAAACTAACTTTGGGTAAACCGTCCTCCAGCACCATGCTTGATATCATTATAGAATCCCGGCAGGCCGTGATCAGTCCCGGGTTTTCCGTCAAACGTATCCTTCCTTTCCAATTAAAGAGAATGGTAGGCCCGTTTATTTTCATGGATCACGGAGGCCCGGTGAGCGTGCCTGCCTCCACCAACCTGGATGTGCTGCCCCATCCCCATATCGGTCTGTCCACGGTGAGCTACCTCCTCGAAGGAAATGTGACCCACAGGGATAGCCTGGGTGTGGAGCAACTGATCACTCCCGGAGAGGTGAACTGGATGACTGCCGGAAAAGGAATAGCCCATAGCGAGCGCTTTGAAGACCCGGCAATGCTGGCTGCCGGCGGACTGGAAATGATCCAGACCTGGGTGGCTCTTCCTGAAAAAGATGAAGAGTCAGATCCTTCATTTAAAAACTATACCGCTGAAGAATTGCCCATATTTACAGATAAGGGCGTATGGATGCGTCTGATAGCCGGTGATGCATACGGGTTGACCAGTCACGTGAAGACAAGTTCCCCTTTGTTTTACCTCCATGTGGTTCTGCAAGAAGGTGCCCGGTTTGGCCTTCCTACGGGACATAGTGAGCGAGGTGCTTATATCGTGAAAGGAAGTGTGGAAGTAAATGGCATCACCTATACAGCAGGCAAGCTGCTGGTGTTTACCCAAGGAGTAGATCCACTGATCACCGCCAAGGAAAATACAACACTGATGATGCTGGGAGGTGAACACCTGGGAAACCGTTACATCTGGTGGAACTTTGTATCCAGTAGGAAAGAGCGGATCGAGCAGGCCAAGGAAGACTGGAAGCAGGGGCGGATACTTTTACCCCCTACGGACAATCAGGAGTTTGTCCCTCTGCCGGAAGACAAGTCTAAGCCTGCCGGAGGACCTCCGCCCGGCGCCCTTTCCTAAACCTGCGGATAAGAACAAGTCCACACCTCACTCCCAACCACCTTACCTCGGGACCTGATTCTACTTCTGACCTAGTCTAGAAAAAGGTCTTTTTTTGCCATATCCTAGCTACAAACTTTCCCCCTGATAATTTTTATAAAGGATAACTTCCAAGACAATCCACGGTCAATCCTACCGATAAAGGGATGAATGTCCAGGCGTACCGGAATCCACATGGATCGATTCCACATGCCTCTCCCCTTCCTCAGGATTATGGATAGCCTGTGTCTTTATTAGCTTATGAGAGCTACTCAATACTTGTTTTTATCTTTTTCCTCGTTGTCTACGGTTTCTTCCTGAGGCTCTTTTTCATCCGCATCCTCCTGTTCAATTTTCCTGTAATCCTTCTTCTTGGGTGGCTTTGCCCCTTCTGAATTGCCCGGTGTCTGGCGATTAGTCCCCTTATCTACGCCATCCGGATTTTTTCCATTCAATAAAAGAGAGGGTATTCCGGTAGTCTGGTTGTTGATGGTCAGCATAATTAGATTGGATCTTAGTGATAAGCTTTTTACGTCCCAATAACCGTTCCATCGCGGTGTTGTCTCCTTTCGCATGGCCCTAGAGCGGCTGTAGGCAGCATGCCACGCTTCTCTCCCCCGGTATCCAAAGCCTAGGAGGTCAGAGAATCCCCGATTTCGGAATACTTTGACAGAGCCATCCGCTTCCTTGGATCATATCACCAACTAAGCAGCACGTAACAGCTCTGGCCCTATCCACAAGTTTCACCGATTCATTCCATCCCCAACTTCCAAGGGATGATGCTACCTTATCAGGCACGCCATTTACCTTCTTTTAACATTAAAAAGAATAACAATATAGTTCTAACGCCTTATGTTTACGTTTTTTAAAGACAAGTTTTATATGGTGAAATTGCTATACTGTTTGTTTTTTTTGGGTCTTCCAACGATGCTTATCGGGCAGCAGCGCTACAGTGGCTACGTGGAAGACAGTTTGTCAGGAGAGCGCCTATATGGAGCAAACGTATCGATACAAGGTTCCAGTCAGGGAACAACCACAAATTTCTACGGTTTTTTCTCCCTGATCGTACCCAAAGACGCTTCCGTGATTCGGGTTTCTTATGTGGGCTATGAAAGCATAGCGATAACCCTTTCCGATCAAAATCCTTCTGCCATGCTAGTGAAACTCCCACCTAAGGGCGACTTGGAAGAGGTGACTGTAACGGCCACCAAAGAACTCCCCCCGGAGCGGCAAGCCCAAGTATCTGCGGTGTCCATCCCTATCAGGCAGCTGAAACAGCTGCCTGCAGTGGGAGGGGAAGTGGATATGATGCGCGGATTGCAGTTGTTGCCGGGAGTCCAGAGTGGTAGGGAAGGAATGACAGGATTGTATGTGCGTGGTGGAGGGCCCGACCAAAACCTGATCTTGCTGGATGGGATACCACTGTATAATGTGTCGCATCTGGGTGGTATTTTCTCTGTGTTCAACCCTGACATCATCTCCGATGTGAGTCTGATGAAGGGGGGATTTCCTGCCAGATATGGAGGCAGACTATCCTCTGTGCTGAATATCAAAGTCCGCGAAGGAAACCGAAACAAACCCCAAACCCAAGGCGCAATCGGTCTGGTATCTGCAAGACTGAGCCATGAGGGGCCAATCTCCGAAGGGAAAGGGTCTTACCTGGTGGGAGTTCGCCGGTCCTATATTGATGCTTTCACCAGACCGATAAGTAAAATAACCTCCGGCGGCGAGACCTCTTTTGGCTATACGTTCTATGATCTAAACGGCAAAATAAACTATGACCTAAGCGACAAAGACAAGGTATATGCAAGTATCTATTCCGGTCACGACCGTGCGGTGGTCAATTCCTCTGGAGGTGATAATATCAAAGCCTCCAACCATTTCCGCTGGGGGAATCTTTTGGCCACAGCTAGGTGGAACCGGCTCATCTCCGACCGGATATTTACCAACCTCACGCTGGGTTACACACGATATAATTTCTCCATAGGCTTCGAGCAGGAAGAACAGGGGACTGACAATGCATTTCTATTTAACTACAATTCGGGAATCGAAGACCTTAGCTTAAACTATGATTGGGAGTTTTACCTGAATAGCAAGCATAGTCTCCGCTCAGGTGTTCATTTTATCGAGCATTTCTTTACTCCTGGGGTGAATCTCTTCCGGACCCGCCAGCAAGCCGTTCAAACGGACACCGTATTCGGTTCTTTCAATGTTAACTCCCGGGAGCTATCCGTGTATGTGGAAGACGACTGGGAAATCAGTGACCGGTTCAGAATGAACCTCGGAATCCATGCAAATGGCTATCACGTGAACGGAACCAACTATCTATCTCCCCAACCTAGGATGACGGCAAGCTATATGACTGGGCCCCTGTCTGCCGTAAAACTATCCTATGTACGGATGCAACAAAATGTCCACCTGCTAAGCAGCAGCGGAGCCGGACTGCCTACTGACCTGTGGGTTCCTGCCACCGAACGTACTGCCCCGCAGCTCTCCTCCCAGCTTACGGCTGCTTTTCATAAAAGCCTTCCAGGAGGGTACGAAGCCTCGGCTGAATTCTACTACAAGACAATGGATAAACTGATCGCCTATTCTGACGGGATCAACTGGCAGGAGGGTACCGAGGACTGGCAGGATAAAATTGAACGGAATGGAAAGGGACTTTCCAGGGGTCTGGAGCTCTTTCTCCATAAAAAAGAGGGCAGACTGACCGGATGGATAGGATATACACTGGCCAAATCAGACCTGCAGTTTGACGCAATCAATGAGGGCAGGTACTTCCCCGACCGATATGATCGCAGGCATGATGTAGGCTTGCTGCTCACCTATGAGATCAGCAAGCGGGTATCCCTATCTGGCACCTGGGTATATGGCACCGGAAATGCCATTACGCTGGGACAGGCACGCTATATGGCTGTAGCAGACGGCATCCCAAATCTTAATGACGGACGGTTCGGATTTAACCGACACGTAGAATATTACGAGGGAAGAAACAACTTCCGTATGAGAGCCTATCACCGAGCAGATGTGGGTATCCGCTTTACCAAGCTAAAAAAATGGGGAGAACGAACCTGGAATTTAGGGTTCTACAATGCTTACAGCCGGGCGAATCCCTTTTACTATTACTGGTCTCACCAGACCAACTATTTTGGCAATTCCATGGATGATTCCCGTTCCCTCAGGCAGATTGCCCTGTTTCCGATCATTCCTTCTTTTAGTTACGAGTTTAGATTTTAAGCCATGAGACGCCCTTCCTATATCCTACCCATAGTACTTTTTGCAGTAGCTGCCTGCAATTTTTTTGACCGTGAGGTCAATCTGGAGATCCCCGATCATACCCCCAGGATCGTGGTGAATGCAATCCTGGAAGCAGGGAGTGAAGAAATACGTATGGCTGTCACACGCTCCATCGGTATGCTGGACAGCAGTTCTTTTTCCAGACCACTGCAAGATCCAGTGATTCTTGTGACCATCAACGGACAGAATTATGCTGGGTTTAGTCTCGACACGGCAGGTCATTATGTGCTTCCCGCAAGTATCCGCACAGGGGATCGGATCGACATGGAAGTCAGTGCAGCCAACATCGCCCCTGTCTTTAGTGAAACGGTGGTCCCTGCGCCGCCAGTGATCCAAGACATACGTATCGGAGGGAGTGTCTACGATTTCGGCGGCTGGGAAAAGCGGGAAATCTCCTTCACGCTAAGAGATATACCCGGGGAGCAAAACTATTATAAGGTGAGTTTTATCCAGGAAAGGGAGGGCGACACAAGCTTCTGGGGGATCCGGAGTATTGGCATAGACTCCCCTATCCCCTGGCTCAACTATGTCTATGGAGGATTGGCGTTCACGGATGTGGTATTTACGGATGGAGAAGTTACGGTTACCATCTGGGTGGACGAATACCACCTGTCACGGATCACAGACCAGACTACCAATTACTTACAGGTAGAAACAGTGGACAAGGCAAACTACGACTATCAAACTTCCTTCTATACACACTTTTCCAACCAGCAGCCAGACCTATTTGGTGGAGAGCCTATTCCTGTGGCCAACAATATCCACGGTGGTTTTGGGCTCTTCGCCTCCACTGCCATGGTAAAAGTAAAGTTGAGCGAAGATTGAATCAATAGACGCACGGACCCTAAAGACCACTTAGCCTACCTAACGGAATTCCTTGACGAAGTCAGAAGGCTACACAGCGTATACGCCGACAACTCGCTGCCTGTATTCCTCCACTCATCTCTGCTCACAGCCAGCAACGTCCCTTAATCACCCCATACACCACTCTTTTTTCAGCAATAATCCATTGCCAGTCAAAAGATTGACTATTAATCGGGGAATGGGACCCGGTAAATGGAACATCCCTTCCAGAGGTGCTACGGATCCAGACGTATCCGTTTAGAAGCAGCGGCACTTTTACGAAATCCTCCGCTTTCCACCTTAAAGAATACAGCGGATCGGGAAAGCCCAGCGCCTCCAGCCATATTCTTCAAGCGATGCCAGCCTAATGATCCTACTTCAGTTTACCGGTGGGGATGGTTTGCCTAAAAACTGTACCGGGGATACTACCGGAGATTTTGTACTGAGGAACGACAATATGCTGATCAACACCTCGGATTCATGTGGTCACCCGGTTGTGGTCTGCAAAGAAATACCTGATTTTGGAAGCTTACCTGATTTCTCCCGGGTATTTTTACCCTTACTAAATTTGAGTAAGGATGAAAAACCAACCTGAAGTCTGGCTAAGAGGTCCCATAGACCGCTATCCACCGCTTTTACAACCTGTCGCGCATGCGATCCTACAGGCCCAGGAGGAAATACAAGGCTGCATGGCGGGATTTCCCGGCGAATTGCTCTGGGAAAGACCCGCAGGACTGGCCAGCCCGGGATTCCACCTGCAGCATATCACGGGTGTGCTGGACAGGATGGCTACCTATGCCCAAGGCAAAGCGCTGGATGAAAAGCAATTCCGGTATCTGCAGCAGGAAGGAGTGAAGGATAACCTGCTGGGTACGGAAGTGCTCCTGGGAAATCTGGCAGATCAGATCCAGACATTTTTGACCCTGGTCTCCAACACAGATCCGGCTACTCTTACCGAATATAGGTCAGTCGGGAGAGCCTCCCTGCCATCTACAGTGGGTGGACTGCTGTTCCATGCAGCAGAACATACCCAGAGACATGTGGGCCAGCTGCTGGTGACAGTGAGGGTATTAGTGGCAAACCAATGCCACCAGGCCGGATGATGCATCTGACTGCCTATCCATTCAAAGACCCACACCTTTAATTTTCCGGTAACCGTCCCTGATAAATACCGTGATGTAACGCTTCAGATACGCCTCGTTTATAAATACGTTTGACCAGTTGTCAAACCGGCTGCATTGGACCCCTAGATAAAAATAATGCAAACATATGCCCAATACGGGAATCAGCCTCTTTTCCGCCGGATTGATCTGCAACACTGATCCATACCCGCTATAAAAGGCCTCAAGCTTCCGGGTCCGCTCCTCCTCTTCCTTTTCGATATACCCCAATTGCATGTGATAATACGCAAGATCGAGACATAGCCAGCCGTTCCCACAAAAGTCAAAATCGAATAGCGTAATCCCGCTTCTATCGGATAGAGCCAGATTGTCAAACCAAATATCCAAATGAACCACGCCCTGCCGTAAGCTGGACTCATCGACATCCATCAACTCCTGCTCCAATAATGTCCGGATATGCAGCAGAGACTGCAGCTCTTCCGTCTCTTCTGAAAGGAACTGCCCTATAGCTGCTATGGGTATATCCAGCAACCTGCCGGGTGAATACACGGGACGGTTTAGGATCATCCCCATAGTTACGGAATGGAGCTGGGCCATCAGTTTTCCGACTTCAAAATGGGATTCCTCCCCATAGTTTTGGGTTTTGCTTCCTTCCGCATACGAAAACAGCACCCCAAACCTCGTTCCCTCTGGAGCATTTAACGTCTGGATAAGGCTTCCCGACCTATCCGGAATAGGGTATGACACCGACACAGCATGCTGTCTTAACAGCCTGAGGAGGTTTAGCTCTTCTGTGATTTCCTCCTTGGTACGCCAGTTCAGACTGTATATCCTGAAGATAAACGTCCCGGTGGCACTGTCTACACGATACGTGTGGTTCACCCCTGCCTTAAGAATCCTACAGGTGGCGCCGCCTGCCAGTGCATAGTTTTCTGATACAAATACCCCAATGTCTGTGGGTGAAAGAATCGAACTGATAACTGAAAAGTCCATCAAGCTGCTTTGGTTTGTCCGCCTGAAAGTTAGAGACCATAAATGGAATAAAGAGGCACTATTCCATAAACTACCATTCCCAGGTAGAAAATTTTCTACCCGATTAGCTCCTGCAAAAGATCATCCTTGGGTTGTCGGAACTTATCCCTGTGGGTGACTAGTATATGATCCTCGATTTCATCTGTTTATAATTTGATTTTCAGCGGTCACTACCTGTCCCGATAAGTCGGGATAGCCTGTCCCGAACCCGATTCGGGAGAATCTCGCATAGCTAATAATCATCCCGTTTGTGTCGCTTGCGTCATGCCCGATTTCAACTGGTGTATATGACGCTGGGTATGGAAAACAGTAAACCATAGCCACTCCAGCCTTGTGAATTCGCCATATTCTGGAATGGCATAGTCCACACAGGTTCTGGACAGGTCAACGGCAGCGATCACAGCAGCCATTTGGGAAATCCTTTCTTCGAGGCCGCGTATAAGCCATTCTTTGGACACAGAGCCAGGGGAGGGTAGAATCGCCTTGGGAGAGTCCATCTTGATGTTAAAATCAAGAAAAAGCTCTCGGATCTGCGCTACTTTCTGATCCGCTTCCCGATCTGTAGCTTTCGTATTTCCTGTCAGTACATCCACAGATGCATAAGACTTCAGCACGTGTTCTCCAATCTGTCCAGCGGTCCATCCCCCATCCGGAGGACATGCATCCAGTGCCGTCTGATCCAGAGATGACAGCAACTCCAGAAACTCCCGGGTCGTATTTTCAAAAGCTTTCATATGATAATGGGTTAGTATAATAGAGTTGGTTCAATTTCCCTGGTAGCCTGTGATAACCGTACACTTTAGCATTCCTAAGACGGGAAAAACCAGTGGACTGGACCATACTGATCCAATCGGCTCCTGCTGTGTCACAATTCTCTCCCTGCTACCCTTACAAAAGTAAGCATCCTACTCCTGTCACCATGCGGCGATATGCGACAACCAGCAAGTCATATGCGGCAAAGATCCGGTTGCAATCCACTGGTGCCAAAAGGGCATCAAAATCAAGGCCTGCCCAGACAGTACACCCACTTCAATCCCTCCTTTCATCTGTTTATAATTTGATTTTCAGCGGTCATTATCTGTCCCGACAAGTCGGGATGGAATGCCTCCGGATAATCATTCCCTTGTGTGAGAACCTTTTCTCATGGGCATTTCATTCATCTATTTCATCCACATGCAGAAGATGCATCAGCCTATGGGCAAAAGGAGAAAAGAAAATGGCAACCGTACTCAGAAAAACGACCCCGCTGAAAACTGCGTAGAGAGAGGCAAACACCTTGGAAGCATCTGTCACCATTTCATCCACAGGGCCCATACCTGTCAGGATCATGGAGGCGTTGTAAAAGCTGTCTATCCATCCCAGCTTTCCTATATAATGGTAGCCCAATACACCTATGCCTTCCGAGACGAGCAGCAATACCAAAGAAAAAACGGTGTAGTTCAATACCCGTCTGGCAAAATCCTTTGGAGGAAGTATGTTTTTACTTTTTTGTGCTCTCATTGGACTTTGACAGTTCCTCCAGATAATCCAACTGCAACTCCTGGATATCAAGCATGCGCTTATTCTGGTGTATGATCAGGTGGTCCATTTTCTCGTGCAACAGGCGGATTTCGAGCTCCGCTTTCAGATTGACCTTGTAATCATTTTCGCTGCGCGCCCGGTCTTTCTGTTCCTTTCTGTTCTGGCTCATCATGATGATCGGTGCCTGGATAGCTGCCAGGCAGGACAGGATCAGGTTCAGGAGGATAAATGGATAAGGGTCAAATGGACGGAATGAAATGACCCAAATATTAACGGACATCCAAATAAGCAGGAATGAAAAGAAGAAGAGGATAAATGTCCAGCTTCCTCCAAATGAAGCGATCCTATCAGCCATCCACTGCCCCGGGGTCAGGTCTGTCTCTATCTCCGGCTCGATGTTTTCGGAGAGCAACTGATTGCCATGAATGGCATTGACCACCTCTTTTTCCAACGCATTCAATTCCCTGGATTCAGTTTTGATGAGTGTTTCGAGGTATTTTTTCCGGTATGCATTCAGACTGTCCACTCCTATGAACTGCTCAGGGGTGAATCCCGGATAATCTTTCTGGATCAATTCCATCAACTGGGATTTTATCGCCACCCCCTGAACCAGCTGATCCCTGCCCAGTTCCTTTCCTGTGATGAAGCATTTATTTGTCGTCATTATCCGAATTCGGTTTATAAGTAAGCGTTACTGTGGTCAGGCGACATTCACGCCAAACAGATAGCCGATCAAGGCCGTGATCCCCATGGCCACGGTACCCCAGAAGGCGATTCTCAAAACAGCTTTAAGGACATCAGAACCTCCAGCCTTGGCAGAGAAGGTCCCCAGCACGATCAGGAAAAGTAAGGCGGAGGCGTATTGCCAATACACCATGGCATCGACGGAAGCGACCAGCGCCACCAGCACAGGCATTATTCCTCCAAATACAAAAGAGGCTCCGGAGGCAAAGGCCGCCTGGAGTGGCTTGGCCTGGGAGAAATCATTGATACCCAATTCGTCACGGGCATGGGCTTCCAGTGCATTGTGACGCGTGAGCTGTCTGGCAACTTCCAGGGACAAGTCTTTGTCCAGTCCGCGATGCTCATAGATTCTGGCCAATTCTATCAGTTCATATTCCGGGGTATCCCGCAACTCAATCCGTTCTCTTTCCAGATCAGACTCCTCCAAGTCTGCCTGCGAGCTCACCGACACATACTCACCTGCCGCCATCGACAGTGCACCGGCCACCAGACCAGCCACCCCTGCCAGCAGGATAGGCTCGCGCGTACTACTTGCAGCGGCCACTCCGATGACGATGCTGGCGGTAGAAAGAATCCCGTCATTTGCTCCCAATATAGACGCTCTCAGCCATCCACTTCGTATGATGTAATGTTTTTCCGTTTGCATGCGCCTGCTTGCTGGTTGCTAAAAATTACAAAAAAAACAGATAGCATCCACTACCGGAATCAGAATGTGCTGTTACTTTCCCAGCACCATCTCCAGAGAAAGTCTCCACTACCGGCAAAGCCCTTGACGCTGGGTGGTGCTGAAGAAACCAAAACAGCCCCGCAAACACAAGTCTGCGGGGCTGCACTATCGAAGGATCAGTATATGCAGGCCAATAAGCTCCCGGTAACCAACCCGGAAAAGAATTACCTGACGAAAGAAAATCTGCCAAACACGGTGGTTTCGTTCTCGACTCCCGAATAGGCACTGCTCTCCACAGCGGTGTGTTCATAGACCAGTTCATTGGCTGTCAGTGTTTTTATGACAGCCTCTCTGCGCTCACCGTTTTCCATGGTGAGGATCAGTCGGTCACCATCCAGTTCCCAGCTGGAGTTATCCAGAAAATCCTCCACCACCAGGACATGTTCCATGGTTTGGCCCATGAAATCCATCTGTGCATTGATCGTATACCCACCGCTCGAAGTTATTACATTAGGAGACGCAGCTATGGTTTGCACGAGATCTATATCAGACCCAATACCGGACGAGGTGCTCTCAAACACCTCCCCCATCATAGTTATTTTACTCGTGCTCTCGTATTCGATACCGGTCATGGTCCATGTGCCCACGATCAGGCTGGATTCGACAGGCTCCTCACTCTCACTACACGAAACGCCGATAGCAAGAAATACCATTAAAAAGGGGATTTGTAGAAATTTTAATTTCATAGTTTGTTCGATTAAATAGTTCGTTGTAAAACTATTGGTTTTGCCCAGAGCGCCGGAATCTTTTCTGCAAACTAACTAAACTTACGTGTAACAGGTAAAAATCCCCATTGAGTGGACTGCTACTTTTGATGTGCTACAATGCCAACGCGTAGTTCCCTGTGGTATCGCGAAACACCGATAAAAAACACGGGACACAGCGCAAGGATTAAGCCCTGGCATATTCCATGCCCCGGCTACTAAAGGTGGTGCTACATTCACCTCCTGATCTAAGGGCATGCTGAAACTTCCCCTCCCCGATCAATACCATGTAATGGAGAAAAGTAGCTAATCTATCGATAAAAAACTAAGCCTAATCTGTAATGATCAGGCTGCTAGGTGCCTGTAAACCGCGGGATGTCCCGGGAACGTTTATGAGCCTACCCCTGCTTACCCGGTAAAATAAGCTTCCAATTCAGCCATCATTTCCGACTTCTCACGCAGATCCCGTATAATCCTCCCTTTCTCCAGAAGGACGATGCGGTCACAGATTTCCGTGACGTGGTTCAGGTCATGGCTGGAAATAAGGAAGGTCAGCTGAGAATTCTGCTTTTCCTGTAGAATCAGTTTTTTCAACCGGATCTGTGAACTGGGATCGAGGTTTTCGAAAGGTTCGTCCAGAAATACGACTTCCGGATCCCCCATCAAGGCTGCGGCTATGCCCACTTTTTTCAGGTTTCCTTTGGAGAGATCCCTGATGTATTTTTTCTTCCCAAGGATTTCGTCATTGAACAGCTCGGTGAACTTTGCCAGGTGGAGCTGAAGATCTGCAGGGGACAATCCGTAGACTTTGCCCAAGGTCTGGAAATACTCTTCCGGAGTAAGGTAAGCCAGCAGCATGTGCTCATCCAGATAGGCTCCTGTTTTTGCCTTCCAGGCCTCTGTCTTGGCCACATCTTCTCCGTTTATTTTCACTGTCCCCTCACTGGCTCTTACCAGATCGAGCATGATCCTGAAAAGTGTTGTCTTACCGGCCCCGTTGTTTCCCACCAGGCCAAAGCACTCAGACCTGGGTATATCCAGCTGTGCCACATCCAATACCACGGCTTCCTTGTATTGCTTTTTAAGATTGTTTACCTGTATCATAGTTCTTGACGGAAAGAAGATGAAATTTCGTATCTATTCGATTTTATGCGGTTCATGATTACTTTACTGAGTGGCTTAAAAGCCATGATCCCGATGACACCTGAAATCCCCAATGCCAACAGTCCAGCGTAATCACTTATCAACAAGGCAAATGGCAGGTAGATCAGGTAGGGGCCTACCATCATCGGTATCATAATCAGAAACTGGGCTGCCCCTACTCCTTCGTAATTAAACATGGCCCCTTTGTTCAGATCCATAGGTTTGGGCTTCCATAGTGCCACGTAAATGATCACATGGATCAGGATCCCGATATTGAAGAGGAAGGTGGCCAGATGGATAAAGAAGAACTGCATTCCAAAATACACATAGGGAATGGAAGCCAGAAAGCAGAGTACTGAGATACTGATAAACAGGAGGTACTTGCCTTTTACCAGCGCCTCGATTCCGTGCTTACGGTTGAGAAAAAAATCGAAATTGGCCGAATTCCAGCTTAGAAACTGCTGCCCGTACTGGATCATAAATATCCCCGTGATAAATACACCGACGAAGATAAAAATGGCACTTATGCCCCCATCTTCTGATTGATAGGTGGGGTTGGTATAGAAAATCAGCCCATACAGCAAAAACATCCCTGTGAGCATCAGGTAAGTCCGGCTCTTTTTATGACGGATGATCAGCTTCCACTCCAGATTGGCCATCTCCCCTGCCAAACCGAACCGGGAAAAGAAACCGATAGACTGATCGATAAACTTCACATCCTCTTCCTCTGACAAATCCTCCAAATAGGCATGGGATACGTAGTACCTGTAGCACAGCCAATAGCTGCCCAGCATAAGAGCCGCGAGCAAAATAACCGGTACTGGACTGGTTACAGCCAGATCAAATACCGGCTTTATGATTTCGCCCAAGTTGAACCAGCCCATGTAATTGGATCCCCCACCCAGGACCACCACTGCAAACACGACCACCAACCCGATGATCCCGTCTTCGAACCGCTGCTTAAACCATAGCATAAACCAGTGAAGGGTCCAGCTGATCAGCAGGATAGCGCCAAGCCAATATACCGTACCCAATACGCCCATCTGGGCCCCTACCACCTGGACAGCAAACGGTAAAAACAACAGAATTGCAATGCATGTGAGCGGTGATACAAAGGACCGGATCAGCAGCATATTGATAATCCTCCCCTTTCCTATGGGCAGGTGCAGGAGGCTCTCCAGCTCTACCACCGGAAGCTTCTGCACGAAATAGCGGTACATGAATTCAAACAGAAAGAAATAGATCAGGAAGCTGTTTACCACCTCCAGAGGCGGCTGGCCGGGGACCAGCTTTTCCACAATCCGCGGGAGCAGCAATCCAGCCCCCAGCAAATATCCCAATAAAAGCAAGACGAGAAATCCCAGGAAAATATTGGTCAGGGCGCTCTTTGCAAATGAGGTAGATCTGAAACTTTTCAGAAACTGCAGACGGATCAATTCAAAAAACATAGGCAGGGCTTCGGTAAGATTTCTAACATGATGCAAAATATGCTTTAACCCATAAATTATGTAGAAACAAGGCTAAATAAAATACCAGGATTGTAAAAAAACGATGTTTTTAAGAATAACCTCAGCGGATATCCCCTTCTTCCGGCAATCAATCCATTCCAAGAAAACAGCCTCTTTTCGGGATATAGTCTGTCTCTTTACTCTACCTTAACCTCAAGCACGCCTATCTCCAGTATATTTTCTTCCGTCAGATGGGTATCCTTCACCCAGAAACCCATTCCTTCGGAAAAAAGAAAACTGTCTTCCAACCAGTATTTCCCAGGTAGTTGGATTTCGTCCACCACACGGAATTTCCCGTCAAAAAGCATGACATAGCCCGGTTTTGAGTATGCTGTATTCTCCGTCATATCGTCCCGACGTGCAGGCTGGCTTCCCCAGTGGGTCCTGTAGTATAGTCCATTGCCGGGATTAAACACAGTACTGTTGAACCACGTACCTACCAACCTAAAAGGCACGCCATCCGGTCGGTCAAAGCGCTCTAGGTTTTCGGAGTAGTTGCTTTTACCTCCATAGGTAGCGTGCTTCCTGGTATGAAGATTATATGTGTAAATATTTGATTCAATGGGCCAGCCATAGAGGACGAGCTCTCCATGGATGGAGACATTCGGCATGGTCTCCTCCACATGGCCTTTTCTGTCGTAAATGATATCCGGGTAGGTAACCGGCAAAAAATCAACTCCTCCTGTACCTATATCCAGCTTGGCAAAAATGTGGGAGGGATTTTGCACATCATATAGCCCATCCCGATCGGACTCGTTGACAAAGTGTAGTATAAATGCATTCTCCTCCTCCGCATAAGCCAGCCTGGCATCGTTGTAATTGATAAAATAACCAAAGTACGGAGAATCATCTTCCCTAAAATCCAGGTTCCACGCCGAAAAAACTTCCCCTTTACTGTTGAGCAGCTTCAGCTTTAAGGCATCCATCACGGCGACGGTGTCCTGGGAGAGCACTTTTAGCTGGTACACCCTGGTGACCTGACTGGGCCCATCATCAGCCAGATAGATCCGCTTTACAAATTTCCTCTTGGTGAGATCCATTACATCCACCGCATGCAAACTGGAATTATAGCCGTAAAGCCACTCGGAGACCGAATCCTTCATGACATCCCTTTTTGCATAGTAGGGAAGGGTCAGTGAGTTCCCTCGATCCTGATCATTTTGAATTCAGGAGGAAGAATCCCAACGGTGGAGCTGCTATTTTCTGCCAAATATTCCGTAGGAACACCACTACATGCATAGCAAATCACCGTGATCAGAATAGTAGCCGCCAATCTCCCCATCGTAATCGGCTCTCTGTCTGTGAGGCAGTTTATCCCATTTCTGTAAATCAATTTCTTAAAATCCAATTGTAAACAATTTAGTAAATCCATTTTCCGCCTTTCACCCCAGTATACGTCATCTCCACCTACTACACTTTTTCTCCTGAAGCCGTTTGTGCTCTTCAGAAGGGGGGAGGGAACAGCGCAAGCGACATACTGGAATAATCACCAACCATGCAAGATTCCATAACCTGTCCCGATCAATCGGGAACCTATCCAGGCTAAGAAGAAGCCTGTTTTACTTACAGACTAGCTTCCTAGAAGGAATTAAACATCTATGAAAAAGTAACTCAAACCCTCCAAAACTGAGTAAGAAAAAAGAAAGTGTTAAGAAATTTTAAGTACATCACCAGTCACAGGCTCTTTCCAATCTGTAGCTTCCTTAATAACCATATTTATCGCCCCACTTTCCTGAAAGGTATTTTCTCAACTCTGCTTCCCTGGCGTTCTGACCGGGGTCATACAACTTGGTGCCCTGGATCTCATCCGGGAGGAACTCCTGCGCCACAAAGTTTCCGGGAAAATCATGGGAGTACTTGTACGCTTTGCCATAATTCAGATCCTTCATCAGTTTGGTGGGCGCATTGCGGAGATGAAGCGGCACGGATAAGTCACCTTTTTCGCGGACCAGCGCCTGGGCTTGGTTGATGGCCAGGTAGGCAGCGTTGCTTTTGGCAGAGCTGGCCAGATAGGTTACGCATTGGGAGAGTATGATGCGGGATTCCGGATAGCCGATGATCTTCACTGCTTCAAAACAATTGGTGGCCAGCAGCAGCGCATTGGGATTGGCATTGCCGATATCCTCTGAGGCCAGGATCACCAACCTCCTGGCAATGAACTTTACATCCTCCCCTCCCTCAATCATCCTGGCCAGCCAGTACACTGCTGCATTGGGATCAGACCCCCTGATAGATTTGATAAATGCTGAAATGATATCGTAATGTTGCTCTCCGGATTTGTCATATAGCGCGACTTTCTGCTGGGCTATCCGCATCACAACTTCATCAGTGATGACACACGGGTTCTCGTTGATTCCGTCGATGACGATCTCCAGTAAGTTCAGGAGCTTTCTCCCATCTCCTCCTGAGATCCTCAGCAGGGCATCGATCTCCCGGAGTTCTACCGTGGTTTTTTTGAGATCCACATCTTTTTCCAAGGCCTGCCTTACCATCGCTTCCAGCTCCGGCTTGCCGAGCGGATTCAGCGTGAAGACCTGACAGCGTGAAAGCAAGGCTGCATTGATTTCAAATGACGGGTTCTCCGTAGTGGCTCCTATCAGTCTGATCACCCCTTTTTCCACTGCTCCGAGCAGCGCATCCTGCTGCGATTTGTTAAAGCGGTGGATCTCATCGATAAAAAGTACCACACCCATCTGAAACTTCGCCCGCTCTATTACCTCCCTGATGTCCTTCACCCCGGAACTGATCGCACTCAGCGTGTAAAAAGGTGCCTTGATCTCGTTGGCGATAATATTGGCTATGGTGGTCTTCCCCACCCCTGGAGGTCCCCAAAGTATGATTGACGGCACATTGCCTGATTTTATGGCTTTGTACAAGAAGGATTTCGGGGATGACAAATGCTCCTGTCCGATGAGATCTTCCAACCGGGTGGGACGCATCCGCTCTGCTAGTGGGGTATTGTTCATTTTACGGATACAGGAATTTAATGCCAAGATACGGGACAAAAAACAAAGGGGCGAGACGCCCCTTCAATTTTGACAGAATCTGACAGTCCTTTACGTCATCCTAAGCTCCTCTTCCGCTCTCCTGCAAGGGGATATCTACCAGATCCTGGACTTTAACCGGCATCCCGGTTTCGATGCTGTTCCGTGCAGCTATGCCCACCAGGATAGACATTGCCCCATCCCGGGTCCCAGCTGACTGTCTCCACGGATCAGCCATTGCCGGATCCTTGAACAGCTTGTCTTTCAGCCGCGTATCCCCTCCCCCATGACCGCCTCCACCGTGTGGGATGGTAATCACTTCACTTTTGCCGAAATTCTTGGTCAACCGGATCTCATCCGCTGCCTTCTCCTCCCAGGGTTGGCTTTCCTTTATCCATGCATCGACCCTTCCCTTGGTGCCGTTGAATGCTATCCGGTAGCCTTCGTAGGGGGAATAGGTGGTCAATGAATAACTGACCTGCACCTTGTTTTTGTATTTGATCTGGACAGCCATCTTATCATAGATGTCTATGTCTTCCTTGAACACACACCCGTCCCTATGGTAGCCGTCGTATTGCTCATTGTTCACATACAGGTCCACATTGCTTTTGCTTTTGGTAATATCCCAGTAGAAGTCACAGGATGTCTTGTGATTACATGACCTGCAGTTGTCTGCACGGAACGGTCCGTTCTTCCCGTAAAATTCCAGCGAGCCATAGGCAAAGACCTCCTCCGGATCGGAATCCAGCCACCAGTTCAGCAGGTCAAAATGATGGGTGGACTTGTGCACCAGCAGGCTTCCTCCAAATTCTTTCCGTCTATGCCACCTGCGGAAATAATCAGCACCGTGGGACGTGTTCAGGTACCAATGGAAATCCACTGAGGTGATATCCCCGATCTCATTGGCGCGTAGCAGTTCATAGATTTTCTGCCTGTGGGGAGAATAGCGGTAGTTAAATGTCACAATCACGCGCTTGCCTGATTTCTTTTCAGCATCCAAAATCGCCTGGCATTTCACTTCATCCGTGGTCATGGGTTTCTCTGTGATGACATTGATCCCTGCTTCCAGCCCTTTGATGATAAATTCATGGTGCGTGCTGTCCATCGTGGTCACGATCAGCACATCCGGCTTGGCCTCAGCAAGCATTTTGTCGCAATCCAGGTACACGGGGCAATCCACTCCGATGTATCCTCGGGCATAGTTTAGTCTTCCCTCATTTTTGTCGCAGAGTCCCACAAACTCCACCTGCCCTTCATAGACCCGCTGCACATCCCTGCCAAACATATTCACTCCTCTTACCCCTGTGCCGACCAGGGCAAGCTTCATCTTCTGATCCGGTTTATCCCAAAGATTCAGTGCCTCGGATACCGGGTGGACAAAAAAAGAACCTGCGAGCATTGCGCCTGATTTTGCCAAAAAATCTCTCCTACTAGAGGAATCTGTCGTTTTCATTCGTATCGGGTTTATTGGTTTGACAAAAAATCAAGTTAGCTAAAACTTTAAAAAAACCCAGCCTAAAATTACGGAATCGTTTTTTATGCTGTATTAACGGAAGATTGCGCGTGATTTGCCCTGATTTACAGTATTTTTGCAAAATGAATGTCTTAAGCATGGAGCGAACGATTTCTTTGAGCGGACTTTTCCGCATCAGCAGGCCTATAAACCTCCTGATGGTCGCGTTTGCCCAGTTTATGGCAGCTTTTTTCCTGGTGGAAACCACCGTGCGGGGGACACCTGTCCTCCAGGATTACCACCTCTACCTGTTGGTACTCGCCACTGTGCTCATCACTGCCGCAGGCTATATGATAAACGACTATTACGACGTAAAAATCGATTATGTAAACCGGCCTGAGGAAGTCGTCGTGGGCAAAGGGATCAAAAGACGTGTCGTGATTTTCCTCCACTCTGTCCTCAATTTTGCAGGGATAGGGATCGGCTACCTGGTTTCACCGCGTATCGCAGTTATCAATTTCATCGCTGCATTTTTGCTTTGGCTTTACAGCAACCGGCTGAAAAGAGAACCGTTCATCGGCAACTTTACCGTAGCACTCCTGACAGGTGCATCCCTTTTCATCATCGGTTTCTACTATCAGAAATCCGAACTGCTGATTCTCACTTACGCGATTTTTGCTTTTTTCCTGAATCTCATCCGGGAGATAATCAAGGATATTGAGGACCGACCGGGAGACAGAAAGCACGGGTGCCGCACCCTGCCTATCGTGATCGGCTTCCGAAAGACCAAAGCCGTTATCTTCCTGATCGCATTTTGCTTCGTCTGCTCGATTCTTGTAGTCACCTTCAAAATCAACAACCCCATCCTTTTTTACTATTTTGGAGGGCTAGGCGTGTTCTTTCTACTGTTTATGTACCGCATTTACCAGGCAGACCGCAAGGATCACTTTACCCAGCTCAGCAGTTTTGCAAAGATTCTGATGCTGGTGGGGACGCTGAGTATGGGTTTTTTATAATATCTTCCTCATGCCTATGTGCTGTATGGAAGCAAGAAGAAAACCGGCTAACCACCCCAGTGCCAGCAGGTCAAGACCTGCGGTGAAATTCCTGCGGCCGATTAGAAACACTGAATTTTTAGCAATTCAGTATCAACTTCCCTAATTTCAGCCAAATTTTCCAACTTATGCTTGACAGTAAGTTATTGGTTATCAAAATAGGGTCGAATGTGCTCACCCAGGAAAACGGGCTGCCGGACCTGATCCAGATGGAGAAACTGGTCGGCCAGATCCAGGGTCTGATGGCCCTGGGTAAAAAGGTGGTGCTCGTAAGTTCCGGCGCGGTGGCGTTTGGCAGGCAGGCCATTCCCCTTCCTGATAAATTAAACCCCGTCTTCAAAAAACAAATATGGGCGTCCACTGGGCAGATCCGGCTGATCCATCACTACCAGCAGCTGTTTGAGAAACAAGGCCTTCAAATCGCCCAGATTCTGGTCACCAAAGAGGATTTCAGGGACCGAAAGCATTTTCTGAATATGAAAAACTGTATTCAGGCACTCCTCCAGCAAGGAATACTCCCCATCATCAACGAGAACGATACGGTCACGATCACAGAACTCATGTTTACTGACAACGATGAACTAGCCGGCCTGACTGCAGCCATGGTCAATGCAGACACCATGATTCTGCTGACCAATGTGGACGGAATCTATACCGGCAACCCTTCACATCCCGATTCGGTATTGATTGGTAAAATAGCATCCAGCATGCCGGAAGTTAGCGGCTATATTTCGGCGACCAAATCCTCCTTTGGCAGGGGAGGCATGCTGACCAAGTATGCCATGGCCAAGAAATCGGCTGACCTGGGAATCCAGGTTATCATTGCCAACGGAAAACGCGAAAACGTATTGGGTGAGTTTGCGTCCAGATCGCTCAGATGTACCTGGTTTGAACCGCAAAAAGCCAAACATGGGGCAAAGAAATGGCTAGCACATGGCGAGCAGTATTACAAAGGCGAACTCACGATAAATGAAGGAGCGAAAGCATCCCTTCATTCCCAGGTTATCCGGAGTCTTCTTCCCATCGGCATCATCAAGGCAGACGGGGAGTTTTCCAAAGGGGACATTCTGCTGATAAGGGACGAGCATGGCCAGAAGATAGGACTCGGAAGGGCGGAATACTCCACAAAGCTGATGCTGGAGCGCATCGGACAAAAAAACCAAAAACCCATCATCCATTACGACTACCTCTACATTTTTGACCATGACTGAATACCAGCACATCTTTGAGTCGGTAAAGAAGAATTCCAGGAAACTTCTCGGAGCTGACCACGAAAAAAAACTGGCCATCCTCACGGACCTGGCAGAATCGGCTGTACAGCAAACCTCCTTTTTGCTGGAGGAAAACCGCAAAGACCTGGACAGGATGGATCCCTCCAGTCCCATGTATGACAGACTGCTCCTCACCGAGGACAGGATCAGCCAAATCGCCGCAGAAATCCTCCAGGTGGCATCGCTCGTAAATCCCCTGCAGCTGAAGCTTTCCCAGAAAATGCTGCCCAATGGGCTGTATCTCGAGAAAGTGAGTGTCCCGCTCGGGGTCATAGGCATCATCTACGAAGCAAGGCCGAATGTGACTTTTGATGTGTTTTCGCTGGCACTCAAATCCGGAAACGGCCTGCTCCTGAAGGGAGGCTCAGATGCGGATTTTTCCAACCGTGCCATCATGCAGGTAATCCATGGCGTATTGGGCAAGCATGATCTGCCAGAAGAGGCCTTTCAGTTGCTGCCCCCAGATCGGGAAGCTACCAAGGCCCTGTTGGAGGCAATGGGGTTTGTGGATGTACTCATCCCAAGGGGAAGTCAGGGGCTGATCGATTACGTAAGAAAAAACGCAAAGGTCCCTGTGATCGAAACCGGCGCGGGGATTGTCCATACCTATATCGATGAGACCGCCGATGTGGCGAAGGCTAAAGCGATTATCCTCAATGCCAAAACCCGTCGGCCCAGTGTCTGTAATTCGCTGGACTGTCTGATCGTGCATGAAAACCGGCTGGAAGACCTCGAGGAGTTGCTCCAGCCCTTATTGGATAAAGGTGTGATAATTTATGCCGACGAAAAAGCATACGCAGCGCTCAGCCCCCACGGCCTTGTGGTAAGGGCAAATGAGACCCACTTTGGCACGGAGTTTCTGAGCCTGAAACTAGCCGTCAAAACCGTGCAGTCGCTGGATGAGGCGATTGAGCACATCAGCACCCATTCCTCCAAGCACTCTGAAGCGATCATTACCGAAACCCAATCGCATATAGACCGGTTTCTGCTGGAAATAGATGCAGCAGCGGTATATGCCAATGCCTCCACGGCTTTTACCGATGGCAATCAGTTTGGGCTAGGTGCTGAAATCGGAATCAGTACCCAAAAACTACATGCACGTGGTCCCATGGGACTGCGCGAGCTGACCAGCTACAAGTGGGTGGTGCGGGGCAATGGCCAGACCAGAAACTGACCCGGCCGGGAAAGTGTCTTTTCCCCTATGTACCCGCTATAAGAGAGTCTATAACCTCGGGAAAAAACAGCTTGGGACCGAATTGGGGCCAGACTAGGGATTTTCCCTATTTTTGCTTTTCCAATAACATCCTAGCCTCTTGAAACGACTAGCCATCCTGGCTTCCGGAAGTGGAAGCAATGCCGAAAAAATCATGGAGTATTTCCAAGACTCCGAGAAAGCTGCCGTAGCTCTTGTCGCCTCCAACAAACCTGATGCATACGTGCTGGAGCGGGCACGAAAATTCGGTGTCCCCACCTTTACATTCACAAAGAAGGAGATGGACTCGGGGATTTTACTGGAAGAGCTGACCCAAAATCAAATCGATTGGGTGATCCTGGCAGGGTTTCTTTTGAAAATCCCCGAAGAACTCATCGGGGAATTCCCGGATAGGATGGTAAATATCCACCCTGCCCTACTTCCCAAATATGGAGGAAAAGGCATGTATGGAAGCCATGTCCATGAGGCCGTCAAAGCTGCCGGCGACAACGAAACAGGTATCACCATCCATCTGGTAAACGCCAGGTACGACGAGGGAAAAATAGTCTTTCAGACTGCCGTAGCACTGACTCAAACAGACACACCCGACACCATCGCGGAAAAAGTCCATGCATTGGAGCACCGCCACTTTCCTGCTGTAATCGATAGTTTGCTCTGAGCCTCTTCCATTCCACCTGATTTTCTTACCTTTGCACCTTCCTTAGAAATCATCCAAAACCATTTCCAGATGGCAATCAAAAAAATCCAGTCTGCACTGATCTCAGTCTACTACAAAGACAACCTTGAACCTATCATAGCCCTGCTAAAACAACACGGTGTCACCATCTATTCCACAGGTGGTACTCAGCAGTTTATAGAAGAGCAAGGGGCGGATGTCATTCCTGTGGAGGAACTGACCAGCTATCCTTCCATCTTCGGAGGAAGAGTGAAAACACTCCACCCAAAAATCTTCGGAGGGATTCTTTACCGCAGAGAAAACGACAGCGACCTTGCTCAGGCTGGTCAATACGACATCCCTGCCATCGACCTGGTGATAGTGGATCTGTATCCTTTTGAAGAAACAGTGGCTTCAGGAGCATCCGAAGCGGATATTATTGAAAAGATAGATATCGGGGGCATCTCACTCATCCGTGCGGCCGCCAAAAATTTCAAGGACGTGACCATCATCGCTTCCAAAGCGCAGTATTCTGAATTGGAAAGCAGGCTGGCAGCACAGGACGGAGGCACCACCCTTGCTGACAGGCGTTATTTTGCAGCGCAGGCGTTCCAGGTGTCTTCCCACTATGACACCCATATTTTCAATTATTTCAACAGAGAAGAAAACATTCCTGCCCTCAAAGTCTCTGAAAACAAAGCAAAAGCACTTCGCTACGGCGAAAATCCACACCAAGCTGCCCATTTCTTTGGTGATATCGAGGCCTTGTTTGACCAGCTGAACGGCAAGGAACTTTCCTATAACAACCTCGTGGATGTGGACGCAGCGGTGAATCTGATCGCTGAATTCCAGGGGGAGACGGCTTTTGCGATTTTAAAGCATACCAATGCCTGTGGCGTAGCCCTGGCATCTACCGTGAAAGAGGCTTACAAAAAAGCCTTTGAAGCAGACACCACCTCTGCGTTTGGCGGGGTACTGGTCACCAACCAGCCGGTAGATAAGGATGCGGCGGAGGAGATGCATTCCTTGTTTTTCGAGGTACTGATCGCCCCCGAGTTTACCCCTGATGCACTGACTATTCTGAAAGGGAAGAAAAACAGGATTCTGCTGGTACAGAAGATGTCCCTGCCAGGAACCAAGCAGATCAAGACATTGCTCAACGGAATCATAGAACAGGACAAGGATCTGGCCACCGAGACAAAAGGCGATTTTAAAGTTGCCACAAAAAAAGCCCCTACTGAAGCCGAGCTGGATGCGCTGGTATTTGCTGCCAAAGTATGCAAACACACCAAATCCAATACCATCATTCTCAGCAATGACACCCAGCTCTTCTCCAGCGGAGTGGGGCAAACTTCCCGTGTAGATGCCCTGCGGCAGGCAATCAGCAAAGCCAGGGAATTCGGATTTGAACTAACAGGTGCAGTAATGGCCTCAGATGCATTTTTCCCTTTCCCTGACTGTGTGGAGATCGCCCAGGAAGCTGGTATCACTGCTGTGGTACAGCCAGGAGGATCCATCAAGGACCAGGACAGCATAGATTTCTGCGATAGCCACGGTATGGCCATGGTCATGACAGGGGTAAGGCATTTCAAACATTGATTTTGAGCTACTGATCACACTTTGTACAGGAGCGGAAGAAGGGTGCCCCCCACCCGGAGCGCGCTCCTGTACTCGGACCTTTCCTGAATACAATCGGGTCAAGTCCTTATGGAGCGGATTTCGGCAAATCCCAAGCATCACCTATAAGGAATTCTTTCTTTCATTTCCCGGACTGAATCCACTATTTTGCAACCTGAATCAAAAACCCGGGATTTAACGTACTAGGTACTCTGTGCCTAAGTATAAGGTACATCATATGAAACCGCACCAGCTGAAACTATACAACACCCTTTCCCGCAAGAAAGAGGATTTTGAAGCCATCAACACTCCTTTTGTAGGGATGTATGTCTGCGGGCCTACAGTTTATGGCGATGCCCATCTCGGTCACGCCAGACCAGCTGTCACATTTGATACCGTAAACCGCTACCTCACCCATTTGGGCTACAAGGTCCGCTACGTGCGTAATATCACTGATGTAGGCCACCTTCAGGGGGATGCTGATGAAGGGGAGGACAAGATTGCCAAAAAAGCGAAACTCGAGCAGCTAGAACCCATGGAGGTGGCCCAGCAATATACCGACACCTATCACAGGGATATGGCTGCGCTCAACACCTGGAAACCCAGTATCGAGCCACGGGCCACGGGACATATCCCTGAGCAAATCGCGCTGGTAGAAGCTATTTTAAAGGAGGGACTAGCCTATGTGGTCAACGGGTCGGTCTACTTCGATGTACTGAAGTATAATGAGACCACACGCTATGGCCGACTATCAGGCAGGGTACTGGAAGAACTGCTAAGTGGAAGCCGGGATTTGGATGGACAGGGAGAGAAAAGAAATGCCGTTGATTTTGCACTATGGAAGAATGCCTCCGCCGAGCACTTGATGAAATGGGATTCACCCTGGGGCGTGGGTTTCCCTGGATGGCACCTCGAATGCACAGCCATGAGTTCCAAATACCTGGGAACCCGCTTTGACATCCACGGCGGAGGAATGGATCTGATGTTTCCACACCACGAATGTGAGATCGCACAGGGAAACGCCTGCAATCATCAGGATCCAGCCAAATACTGGATGCACAACAACATGATTACCATCAACGGGCAGAAAATGGGCAAGTCCCTGGGGAATTTCATCAATTTGCAGGAGCTCTTCACCGGGAACCATAAACTGCTGGATCAGGCATATAGCCCCATGACAATCCGCTATTTTATGCTGACGGCCCATTACCGCTCCACGCTTGATTTCTCGAACGATGCATTGAAGGCTGCCCATAAAGGATATAAAAAGCTGATCAACGGGCTTCGCATAGCCAAAGCCCTACGCTATGAGACAGCAGACGTACCATCGGATACGGCACAGATCGAGCAGATCGAGCAGCATATCGCCAACGCCTACAAAGCAATGGACGATGATTTCAATACGGCTATGGCCATTGGCCACCTGTTCAATCTGCTGAAAAAAATAAATTCAATTTTCACAGGGCAGCTTCCATCGGCAGCACTCGGTGAAGAGGTTTTTGATAAGCTGAAGCATACGTTCATCACGTTTGTGGAGGAAATCCTAGGCTTGATCGAGGAAAAATCCGATATACAGCACACCATGCTGAATCTTCTGCTGAAACTGTATACCGATGCCAAAACAGCACGGGACTATACGAAGGTAGATGAGATCCGGGCTGGGCTGAAAGAGATGGGATTTGTGGTAAAAGACATGAAGGACAAAATAGACTGGGCATATGAAGAATAGATTTTGGTTACTGGGCCTGCTAGTTCTCGGCTGGGCCTGCGGTTCGCCTGAAAACAGCACAGAGACAATATCGGAACCCGTAGCTGTAAAACCTGTTCCGGCATTCAGTCCTGATTCTGCCTATGCGTATGTGCAGCAGCAAGTGGACTTTGGCCCGAGGGTACCTGGTACACCGGGACATGCCACCACCCAAGCCTGGCTACAGCGCAAGCTCGAAGGATACGGATTCAGTATACAAGCCCAAAACTTTGACGCCAAAACTTATGATGGTCTGACCTGGAACCTCACCAATATCATCGCGTCGTATAACCCCCAGGCTTCCAAGAGAATCTTGCTGGCGGCACATTACGACACACGCAGGATGGCAGATAAGGACACTGAAAGAATCAACGAGGCTATCGATGGAGCAAACGACGGGGGATCTGGCGTAGGGATTCTCCTCGAAGTAGCCAGGGTAATCGGCACACAGGACATGAAACCAGACGTGGGCATCGACATCATCCTCTTTGACGGAGAAGATGATGGTGAACCCGAGAATGCCTCCACCAGGGATAATAGTCAGGTATGGTGGTGCCTGGGTTCTCAGCATTGGTCCAAAAACAAGCACCAGCCCAACTACACTGCTTACTTTGGGATTTTAGTCGATCTCGTGGGGGCCAAAGGCGCACGGTTCTACCGCGAAGGGTATTCCAGAAAATACGCCTCAGGCATCCTGAGAAAAGTCTGGGAGAACGCAGCTCATGCTGGCCATGGTGATTTTTTCGTAAACCGGGATGCTGCTGAGATTCTGGATGACCACGTGTTTGTCAACATCCATGCAGGCATACCCATGATTGACATCATAGAGTTCAGCCCGGATTATGGATTTGGGAATTACCACCATAAGCATTCGGACAATATGGAACTGATTGACCGGAGAACATTGCAAGCTGTGGGAGAAACTGTTTTATTTACAGTTTACCAAGAGTAAAAGGTTATCTTTCCTACTTCGTTCTATGGGTATGCATACGATGCATAGGACAAAATCGAGACCTTTCCATATCAGTCGAGGTCAACTATCGTAATTCTGGGGGAGAGCAGGTGTCACTGAACCCAAAAACAGCTGTATCAACTACAATAGATGGTTCGCCATAGGGGCATTGCACCTGATTCTCTAGAGAAGAACCGATCATGATGCAAGGGACACACACAGTGATGGGTACTAATGCGGGAGAGCTCCTGCTGATCAAGTTCGGAAGCGGGTATGCCGTTTCCTTCGTCACGGCACTGGTTATGGCCATTAAAATTCAATTAGTAAACACATGAAAAAAGGGCATCAGGTTACTATGAAGGAAATCGCCAAGAAATTAGGCGTGTCGGTTTCCACCGTTTCCAGGGCGTTGAAGGACTCTCCCGAACTCCACGAGGAAACTAAGCGGAAAATCGTGGAGATGGCCAAGGAGATGAACTATCAGCCCAATCTGCTAGCCCAAAGTCTACGGATAAGCCGTACCAAAACGCTTGGGGTAATTGTACCTGAAATTACTTCACACTTTTTCGCATCCTGTGTAAGTGGAATCCAGGATGCCGCCCTTAAGAGAGGCTATAATGTGATGATCTGTCAGTCCAATGAGTCCCTGGACCAGGAAAAAGCAAATATCAAAACCCTGGTAAGCAGCCAGGTGGATGCACTTCTGATCTCCCTGAGTAGGGAAACCAATAATTACGGGCATCTCTATGAGCTCTATGACCGGGAGATCCCTTTTGTGCTCTTTGACAGAGTCCATGAGGATATCCCAGTCTCCAAGATCACCTTCAATGACGTAGGCGGAGCCTATGAAGTCACCCGGCATCTATTGGAGAGAGGAAGAAGGAGAATCATGTATGTTTCCGGCCCGGAAGACCTCTATATCAGTAAAAAAAGAAAGGAAGGCTATCTGAGGGCGCTGGCTGAATACGGGCTACCGGAAGATCCTAATCTTATAAAAATCACCGACCTTACCTACGCCGGAAACGAGAAAGTGGCCAGGGAAATAGCAGCGATGGATACCCGTCCGGATGCAGTATTCTGCATGATTGATCCCGTTGCTGTGGATGCGCTGATGCTCTGGAAATCAATGGGCATAAGAATCCCTGAGGACATGGCATTGGCAGGGTTTACCGATAACCCTACGGCTGCTGTAGTGGAGCCACCACTGACCACTGTTTCCCAGCCTGGCTATGAAATGGGTAAACTGGCGGTAAACCATCTATTGGATCAGCTGGATGGCCAAGCCTCTGATGACCCCATCTCCATCGTGCTGGAAACGACCTTAATCGCCCGTAAGTCAACTTAACCATTTTACCAGAATGAAAGAAACCATTGGACTAGCCTTCAGGGATCTGTTTGGCAGTGAACCCATTATGGCATTTGCTCCAGGAAGGATAAACCTCATCGGAGAACATACAGATTATCAGGAAGGCTTTGTCTTTCCGGCAGCAGTAGCACAAGGCATCTATGTGGCCATCCAGGCTAACCATACTGATAGCTGTAGGCTCTATTCTTTTGATTTCAAAGAGGAATTTGTTTTCTCTCCAGACTTCTTCTCTCCCAAAAAGGGGCATTGGGCAAATTATGTGATGGGGATGGTGTCCCAGATGAAGCAGGCCGGTTATGCTGTTCAGAGCTTCGACCTGGTAATCGGCGGGGACATCCCCGTGGGAGCTGGCCTCTCCTCATCTGCTGCCTTTTCAGTGGCTATCGGCACGGCCATTTCCGGTTTGTTTGGTTTCAACATACCCAAGAAATCCATCGTTATCTATGCCCAGAAATCCGAGCACCTTTTTGCAGGTGTGAACTGTGGCATAATGGATCCCTATGCCTCGGCATTTGGAGAAAGCGGACACGCATTGCTACTTGATTGCCGGACCAATTCGCATAAGGAAGTCAAAGTGGACCTGGGAGCATATACCCTTATGCTCGTGAACTCCAAGGTGAAGCACTCCCTGGCAGATACTGCCTACAATAAGCGGAGAGCCGCCTGCGAAGAAAGTGTCGTTATTCTTCGGAACGAATTTCCGGGAATAGCTACATTGAGAGATGTCGGCTATCAGGACCTTGATAAAGTGAGGGCTATTCTTCCATCTGAACTTTTCCCCAAGGCCAAACACGTAATAACAGAAAATGAAAGGGTAATCCAGGCATCCCTGGCACTGGAAAAGGGGAAACTGGACAGATTTGGTGAACTCCTAAAGAAGTCCCATCTCAGCCTGAGCCAAGACTATGAGGTGAGCTGTGAGGAACTGGACTTCCTGGCCGGGGATTCCTGGAATATGGAAGGCATCCTTGGCTCCAGAATGATGGGAGGAGGGTTTGGAGGATGCACCATCAACCTCGTAAAAACCGATGCCCTCGAACTGTTCCAAACACTTGTAAAGGAAAATTATAATCAAAAATTCGGGATTGATCCGGATTTTATCCCCGTGCATCCATCCGGTGGAGCAAGAATCAACTGAGGCACACCAGCCATTCTATTGTATCAGGATGAAATAATTGCCGATTACTATTGAAAAATATCCGATTTTCAATTACTTAGCCCAGTTTTACTGAGAATTAGCTAATTTCCCGAAAAATAAACACCTATGAATCTCCCCAAAAACCTACGTAGCATTTTACTGCTGGGGCTGATTACATGTATTGGGTTTTGGAGCTGTAACAAGCGTCCAGGCTCCCCAAAAGTACTTGTATTCAGCAAAACTGCAGGATTTTACCATGAATCCATACCTGATGGGATCGCTGCCATCCAGAAACTAGGAGCAGAACACGGCTTCGAAGTAGATACCACCACCAATGCATTTAATTTCAACGAAGAAAATCTGGCCAACTATTCGGCCGTAATATTCCTCAGTACCACAGGGGATGTATTAAATCAATATCAGGAAGCTGATTTTGAACGCTATATCCAAGCCGGAGGAGGATTTGTGGGGATTCATGCGGCTGCAGATACAGAATATGAATGGGGCTGGTACAACCGCCTGGTAGGAGGTTATTTTGCAGACCACCCCGGTATCAATGACCCTCATCCCAATGTGCAGAAGGGCACTTTGAAAGTAGTGGACAAAACCCACTCTTCGACTTCCTTCTTACCGGAAACCTGGGAGCGGACCGACGAGTGGTATAGCTATAAAAAAATGAATCCGGATGTGAACGTATTAATCACTCTGGATGAAGACTCCTATCAAGGAGGACTGGATATGGGAGAACATCCCGCAGCATGGTATCATGAGTTTGACGGTGGCCGTGCCTGGTACACTGCAGGAGGACATACCAAAGAATCCTACACTGAAGAGGCATTTTTGAATCATTTGCTGGCTGGTATAGAATATGCCATTGGCCCCAACAAAAAACTGGATTACAGCGCGGCGAGATCAGGCCGGGTACCTGAAGAAAACAGGTTTACCAAGACGACTTTGTCAGTGGGCGAATTTACAGAGCCTACCGAGATGACTATCCTCCCCAATCTGGACATATTGATTGCCCAGCGTAGAGGCGAGTTGTGGCTTTATAAGAATGAAACACAGGAACTGAAAGAAATTGCAAAACTCGATGTCTACTGGAAAACAGACGTAAAGGGAGTAAATGCAGAAGAAGGCTTGTTGGGTCTGCAAAAAGACCCCAACTTTAAGGATAACGGCTATGTCTTTGCTTTCTACTCTCCCACTGGGTCCGAAGAAATAAACAGGCTGTCTAGATTTACATTTAAGAACGATGTATGGGATATGGCCTCTGAGAAAGTAATCCTTGAGCTTTACTCCCAAAGAAACATCTGTTGCCACACTGGAGGCTCCATAGCCTTTGACAAAGACGGTCTCCTTTATCTGTCCACAGGTGACAACTCCACTCCTTTCAATCAGGACAATTCCGAATATGTTCTCAGTGGGTACGCCCCTCTTGACCAGCGCGACGGAAGGAAACAATGGGATGCACGTAGGTCATCCGGCAATGCCAATGATCTAAGGGGAAAAATCCTGAGAATCAAAGTCAATGAGGATGGAAGCTATAGCATTCCAAAGGGCAATTTATACCCTGAAGGAACAGAGGGAACACGTCCTGAAATATATGTGCAGGGTAATAGGAATCCTTACCGTATCTCTGTAGACCAAAAAAACAACTTCCTGTATTGGGGCGAGGTAGGTCCTGATGCTTCCGGTGATTCATTGGATACCAGAGGACCACGTGGCTATGATGAGGTGAATCAGGCACGCGAAGCGGGAAATTTCGGCTGGCCCTATTTTATAGGGGATAATTACGCTTACAGGGATTTTGATTTTGTCACGGGTACGCCTGGTGAAGTCTTTGACCCTGCCAAGCCTGTAAACAAATCGGTAAACAACACCGGTAAGACAGAATTGCCGCCGGCTAAACCCGCCTTTATATGGTATCCCTATGGTGCTTCCCCTGAGTTTCCTACTATGGGGTCCGGAGGAAGAAATGCGATGGCTGGACCTGTATACTATCCGGATATATTTCCTTCAGAGACCAGGTTCCCGGATTATTATAATGGAAAACTTTTCATTTATGATTGGGTTAGGGGCTGGATCAAAGCAGTCACCATGAAAGAGAATGGCGATTTTGACAAGATGGAGCCGTTCATGCCGGGCACAAAATTCAATGCCTTAATTGATATGGAGATGGGGCCCGACGGTAAAATCTACATATTGGAATATGGTAATGGCTGGTTTTCGAAGAATCCGGATTCCGGACTTTTCAGAATCGACTACAACAGCGGTAACAGGGCTCCGGTTGTGGAAAAGCTTTCTGTGGACAAGACCTCCGGAAAGACACCATTGACAGTAACATTTACGGCTGACTCCAAAGATCCCGAGAATGACCCAATGAGCTATACCTGGGATCTGGGTAATGGAGAAACTAAAACTACAGAAGAACCTACGCTCACACATACTTATGATGCGGTGGGGGAATACGAAATAAAAGTGTCCGTAAAAGACCCCGATGGCTTGAGTGGAGAGAGTATTCCTGTGTCAGTATATGCCGGCAATGTGGCTCCTGAGGTAACCATCACCGTCAAAGGTAACCAGTCCTTCTATTTCCCTGGAAAGAAGGTAGACTATGAGATAAGTGTGAGGGATGAGGATCATCCAGATGCCAATACTGACCTCAGCACACTGTTCGTCTCTGCGGATTACATTGAGGGATTTGATCAGGCAGAAGCCAACATGGGCCATAAAGTGATGAGTGAAGCTATGACAGGAAAATCTCTCGTTTCTTCTCTCACCTGTAAGACATGTCACAAAGAGAATGAAGCATCGATAGGACCTGCTTATACTGAAGTAGCCAAAAAATACAGGAGCCGGGACAGAAACTATCTGATCAACAAGATCAAGAACGGCGGAGGCGGAGTCTGGGGCGAAACCGTCATGCCTGCCAATCCGGATCTTACCAATTCTGATCTGAATGCATTGGTAAGCTATGTGCTGTCTCTGGATGAGAAGTCACAGCCTTCATTGCCTGCTGTAGGCTCTGTGGATGCCACAATGGGCAAAACAGCATCTCCCAATGGAGCTTTGGTACTCTCTGCGTCATACACTGATGCGGGAGGAGAAAACGTCAAACCACTCTCCGGGTCGACTACCAAGATTCTCTACAGCAGCAGTGTGGATCTAGGCAGGGCTATAGAACTGAAAGGGTATGGTGCAATGAACTATAATGGAGCCAATTTACTCACAGTGCCAAATGAAGCTGCCCACTTCGTACTTCCGGCTTTTGACCTGACAGGAATAGGTGCTGTCACCCTCACAGCAGTTTCCCTCACACCAATGGATGAAGAGTTTGTCTTTGAAGTACATCTCGACAGCCCGGACGGACCTAAAATAGGAGAAGGCACTTTCAAACAAGTACCCCCTGCTGCCAACCATGAAGGCCCGATTTATACGCCATTCACATTCCCACTCAACGTAAATGCTGACGGTCAATTGCACAAAATAGTGGTGACGAGTAAACCAAAATCAGACGGAGACCCCGGAACGTTTATACTTGCCGGAATCACTTTCAATCCAAAGTAATTCCCCATTCCAGGTCCAAAACAATAAAGCCAACTTCAGAAATGAAGTTGGCTTTATTTTGTCTCGGCAATTCTTAAAGTACTTCTTGCCGGTGGAAACGATGATTCAACCTGAAACATGCATTAGATATTAATTAGGGTCTGCTGACAAATGCCAATAAAAGATTGAAAGCCATGACTTTGAATTATCAGACCATTTTTAATGCAAGCTGTTTTTCAGCAAGTGCAAGCTTCTTGATCACAAAAGCCCGTGAGCCATGCACCGGAAAATCCCAAAACAGTATTTTTTTGAGCTAACCTCAACCCTAATCACTTCAAAATCAGTTAATAAAGTAGTGTTTTCACTTTCACCGTAGCTGTGCTATGAATCAGTTTCCAAACAACCTGATTTGCTCGCAAGTAATGCCTTTTCTGATTAAAACCGGGAAAGACTATAACCCAACCTAATGCTTAATCCGGGGCTTATGGCTATTTCATCGGAGAGAAAGGGAGGGCTTTTAAAAACTTGGCCTCCACCCGCTCTACTATCTTGCCATCTGCCTCAGAGGCATTTCTTACTTTGATCCATGCCGGGTCTTTCGCAAAATTCTGGAACGCTGTATTGAATGTGGCTTCGTCTTTATGCCCTAAAAGATATACTAGCTTGGCCTGCCTGCCGTCACGCTCTACCGTAAGCCAATAAAGGTAATTTCTCAGGCCTTGTTTTTCGAAGAGTGCTTGGGTATGGTCCTTAAACCTTGTCTGGATATTGCTGATCTTTCCATCAAAACAGTAGTAAGTCCGTAGCTGAAAAATCCCACTTGGGTTAGGTTTTGGGGTGGCATTCAACCCCGGAGCAAATACCATGAATACCTGGTCTATTTTCTGAACAAGCGGGCCGTTTGCCTCCGATTCTTTATACACTTTCTGCCACTCCTCGTCGGTCACAAACCTATTCCAGAGACGGTCTCTTGAATTCTCATTGGGATAGCCGAGAATAAATGTAAGTGTCTGGTCATTCTCATCAGTGGGAATAAAATAAGCAATGTTCTCAATCCCACTTTTCTCAAACAGACGCAGGGTATGATCTTGAAAGCGCTTGATCAGATCTGCCCTTTTGCCAGGATGGGATGTATAGGTTCGCATTTCAAAGTAACGGGATCTGATATCATCGATCTGCTGCGCAAAAAGATTCATGGTGACCAATAAGACGAGAAGTGTTAAACAGGTTTTTTTCATGGATGATGGGTTTGATGTTTTAGGGATTAAGGACAATTTTATCCATTGCAATATAGCAGCCAAATTAATAGCTACCCTGCCCCTTGCAGGCAGCAGGACAAAATCATGCTCGATTTTTCCATGCTTTCCACAGGGCGGGACTGAGTACCAGCGCAATTATCAACAGGCCGAATGTCTCTCTTGCCTCCTCCATTTGGGGCGTTTTCATTGTCAGGTCTTTCTGTTCCAGTTCCTGTGAAATCCAATCCCCGATACCTCCGGGGTAAAAATAGATGGCTCCTGCCAGGCAAGCGATTACCATAAGGGTAAGGGGCAGCTTTGGAAATATGCCGCGGACTCCAAGCAGGCAGAAAATCAACGCCACCACATAGATACTTACCCATACTTCCGGGTCAGGATCATTGATCTGCCAATAGGCAAACAGCGCAAACAAAAATATCCAA
Source organism: Algoriphagus sp. (assembly GCA_048819475.1). Lineage (GTDB taxonomy): Bacteria > Bacteroidota > Bacteroidia > Cytophagales > Cyclobacteriaceae > Algoriphagus. The sequence goes on along the minus strand of JBMDXP010000095.1, from coordinate 401 downwards.
ACACCAAAGAAGTAACGGTTAAAGTCCATAGGATTATAATTTGGTTTTTAATGATGACCCCGACTATTCAGGACAGGTTTACAATATATTAATCATACTCCCATCACCGGTTCGGGACAAGTTACGTAAGAAATTTTTCCTATGGGAACTGTTTCAGTGATGATCCAAATCTACTAAAAAACGAAATAACCAGAATTTAACCTGGAACATTAAAATCGCCAACTATTGCCCATGGGCTATTTAGGGCTTGCTGAAAAACGCCTGCAACAGATTAAAAGCTTATCGTTATGACTGATTAGCCCATTTTTCATTCGAAAGGTTTTTCAGCAAGTGCAAGCTTTTTTACTACAATAGGTCTATACCCATGCACTCAAAAAAACAAAAATCGGAATTTTCAAGCT
>JBMDXP010000094.1:0-1020 GCA_048819475.1 Algoriphagus sp. | reverse complement strand
TCAGGATAATCCAGGCATAAAAGTCAGAGCCGCTGCTCTCAAGATGGTATCTGTCAAAACAAAACCAGAAGATCTTTTGGTGACCAAAACGGGGGTTTTACCAGGCGTGATTGATGTCTCCCTTCTGGAATGTCTTGATTTTATTGATTCCAATCTTTTGATTGAGGCCAGTAGTCCAGCTTTTTATACACAAGAACCAAAAGCAAACAATGAGCCAGAGAAAACCATCGATGATCTCTTCGGAGATCTCAGTGAGGATACACAGAAGAACACTGGGCCGGAGCGCTTGATCAATAACCTCTTTGGAGAAGAAGGAGACTCTGTCAGGCGACGCTCATCAAAAGGGAAAGGACGATGGACAAAAGAAGATCAGAGAAGAGAGGATGCAGAAATAGAAAAAACCGGAAAAACGGTATTTCGATACGACACAAGCACTGACAGTGACGATGATCTTGATGCGATGCTTGGAGATTTGGCAGGAAATTTAGGCCAAAACTTAAATGCGAATAGGCGAGATTCTATCACGCATCTTCTATATGATTTATCAGAGAGTGACTAACCCCGTGCACACAGTCTGGGAGGGAGAGTTTTTCTCTCCCAGATTTTTTTAGACATTCAGCAATAAAAACTCTCGCTCCCAGGAGCTGATCACTTTGCGGTATTGTTCCATCTCTTCTTCTTTAACCCCTTGGAAAGCACTGATAAAGCGTTCTCCAAACAGATGTTTTAACGGTTTGCTGTAGGCGAGCTTATTGAGGGCTTCTTCCAGGTGAAGGGGAAGCGTATGGGCATAGCGGTAGGCGGAGCCCGACACCGGATCGGTGGGTTCAATTTTTTCAATCATCCCTAAGTATCCGCAGGCTAAAGAGGCTGCAATGGCAAGGTAGGGATTGGCATCGGCCCCGGGAACCCGATTTTCAACCCGCATGTTGGCAGAATCCGACGATGGAACCCGAAAGGGGGTGGTTCGGTTATCGATCCCCCAATGGGTGTTGGTGGGTGCATCGGAATTCGGAACAA
>JBMDXP010000093.1:0-1412 GCA_048819475.1 Algoriphagus sp. | reverse complement strand
CCATTTGAATCATCCATTCTTAGGACGGAATTATAAACTTAAAAAATCAGCGTATGAAAAGACTGAAATTAAATCTGGACCAATTGGGTAAAGAACTGGAGATGTTGGACAATGAGCATCTGCGAGCTATCAAAGGTGGCTGGGACGGGGGGTATGGTGCCTATGGAGGCTATAATTCCTGGGAAGAACTTTTAGAGGCGATGCAAAATGGTTACATGCCACCGGAAGGTGATTACAGTCAGGGAGGTTACGGGGGGTATGGAGATTATGGCTGGGACGATTACGGTAATTATGGCGGCTACAACGGCGGCTGGCCATGGTGGTATTCTCCGGGAGGCGATTATGGAGGGTATGGAAGTTATGGAGGATATGGGAGTTACGGCGGGTACAACGGGGACCCGTTGGCCAATGGTGACTGTCTCTTCAATATGGTCGCGTATATGTTGGACGGGAATACGGACGACGCACAGTGCTATAAAAACGAACTGATGAACCAATATACGTTTACGGAGACGACTTTGGAAAACGGACTGCCGGCCTATAGCTATGATCCAGACGATGTAGCTTCGTATATGAGTTCTTACAGTTCCGGCTATCATATCTCTTATGGTGATCTCCCCAATGCAAGTGATATCCAGTCTGTATTGAATAAGGATGGGGGAAAGGTAGGTGTATCCTATAATGGACATAATTTTGTGGTTAAGGAAGTAGATCCAGATAATGGTCAAGTACGGTTGTTCGACCCTAGCAATCCCGGTAATCAAGATATTTATGTGGCTTCCTCGGCATTGTATGGAGTCTATAACTTCTATAGGGATTAGGTTGAGTCATGTTCATGGAGTAGTATAATAAAAATTTACAAAAAAAATAACAGAATAAAATATGGGCATTTCAGGATCAAAAGGATTTTATAGCTTGATTACGATAGCCTTTACCCTAGTCTCCTTTTTTCAGAATCTAGGGTATGGTCAGGATTTTTCCAAAACTAGGTCGGCGAGATTTGGCGTCAAGTTCAAAGCACCGAAGGAGTTCAGGATGTTCAATAACAACGATGAACCTTTTCGGGAATATTTTTTTTATACGACAAAGCCGGATGACCGTCGAAGAAACATCCTGCCGGATTTCTACCTGGTCAACAAGGATTCGTCCATTCTAATATTGGCAGAAACATATGGCTATTCTCCGATGGAGCCAGATATATTTAATCGATACTGGATCGACCCCAATCGGTTAGCCTTCAACCACGCATTGGGTTCTTCAGACACAACGGACCGGGCTATTGAATACTATTCCGCCGGTCGGCGCCGGTATGCGCGAGCGGACTGGATTGCTGAATTTACCCGTGATCTGGGAAGCCGGAATACGTTTGGAGACTACCGCTACAACCGCTGTCTGGTGATCAATAAGCACGA
>JBMDXP010000092.1:0-3390 GCA_048819475.1 Algoriphagus sp. | reverse complement strand
CCTTGAAGACCGCTGAAGTAACCTTGAAAAACTCCAAGAGTCCTTGAGGTAATAGTAGACCGAGGTAATCCTTTTCTTCCAATTCTTTTTTCAGCAAAGAAAATGGATTCACTCAAATCCCCCAACTTTTAGGACTGATCCTTGAAAAGGGCCATGACGCAGGACTGATTAAGCCTTCTTTTCCCAAACGGGTTTCCACTAGGCGGTTTTTATTTAAGTCCTGTAGCATATCCCATTACAGGTGCGTCTTAGAGAGGATAGTTTTTCATTTATGTTTAATCTCCACTCTATGGTAATTAATGCTACAAAAAAAGTGATGGGCACGTTGCAGACACTTCTCATGCTGACTGTATCAATGGCCCTGTTTTCCTGTCATGATGAAGTCACCAGTACCCACACGTTCAGGACGATGATGCCTGTCTACCTGGAGATGAGCGATGTACGTGCCAATACTATTTCAGTAGAACCTCCACAGGATCTGGACAACCCCGGTAAAATCTATAGCTATGGAGATTACCTGTTTATCAACGAGCCCCATAAAGGAATCCACATCCTGGACAACAGTGACCCTTCGTCACCGGTTAACAAGAGTTATATTCCTATAGAGGGAAATGTGGACTTAGCAATTAACAGCAACATGCTCTATGCTGACAGCTATGTGGATCTGTTGGTTTTTGATATCAGCGATGTCAATGCAATCAAACTGGAAAACCGCGTGGAAGATGTATTCAAACACATGTATACCGGTCATGAGACCGGAGTGATCCTTACCTTCAAAGACACGGTACTCACTTCGGATTCAGATATCATGTGGGGTTGGGGCAGGCCATGGAGGATGCTGGAGGATGCCAGTTTTGCGGCCAATTATTCAGGAGCAGCCCAAAGCTATGGGACAGGAGGCTCCATGGCCAGGTTTACCCTGATGAGTGGTCACCTTTATGCTGTCGATGATTTAAGTCTGCGCGTGTTCGATGTCTCGGATGCATCGAAGCCAAACTACCTTAAAAACATAGAACTGGGATGGGGGATTGAGACGATCTTCCCTTTTCAGGGCAAACTGTTTATCGGATCCAATACCGGAATGCATATCTATGATGCTTCCAATCCGTCCGAGCCCCTCAAGATGGCTGTGTATCAACATATGACTGCCTGTGATCCGGCAGTTGTCAATGAGGACCATGCTTTTGTCACGCTCCGGAATGGTGTCGCCTGTCAAAATGGAGTGAATGAGCTCCAGGTAATAGATATCAAAGACCCCTATCAGCCCAAACTTTTGAAAAGCTATCCTATGTCAAATCCCCATGGACTGGCTTTATCCGACAACATCCTGTATCTGGCCGAGGGAAAACATGGCTTGAAAAGCTTTAATGTCTTTGATGTGTATGCGATAGAGTCCAATCTTCTGGAGTTTTTGGAATCCATAAAGTCCGTGGATATCATAGCCGGTCCTAAATCCCTTATCGTTATCGGGCCGGATGGGGTTTGTCAGTTCGATTATTCCAATCCTTCCAAGCTCAATCCCTTGAGCTGCATACAGGTAAGTAATCCCGTGATGCCTTGACCTCCCCCGTAGTGAGTTTGTTGATCCCCTCCTTCCCCAGCACTGCCATCGGTTAATCAATGCATATATTTTGGATAGCGATTTATCTTACAATGCGGCAAAACACCTCTATACTTCTCTTGTTTCTTATACTGCTTTCAGCCCCACTTACTGCACAGGATATTGGCTATTTTACACAGACAGATGTCGGAGCACTGCTAGGCAAGGTCAGTGAGGGCAGAGGTTTCGCGCATCAACGCATCAATTTTACTTTCTCTACCTTCCACGGGGTTCGTTTTCACCGTTCGCAGGCAGTAGGCTTTTCCGTAGGAATAGATACTTATCCTAACCTTACGTTGATTCCTATGGCACTAGGCTGGAGAGGGTTTAGGGAAAAAGGAAAAAGCACCACTTGGTTTGCGGGTATGGATGTGGGAGGAGGGTCAGCATTGCTTACCAGACGGATAGCAGACGAATGGTCGGAACAGTGGTACTCCGGAGGGCTGATGGCAAGTCCCCTGATCGGGATTAGGAAAAGTGCTCTAAAACGCAAACATTCCTTTACCTGGACAATAGGGTTCAAAAGACAGCATGCCTCATTCTTCCAGGGGAATTACGACCGGTCCCTCCAACCCATACAGCACCCGGCATTGCCACCGGGGTATCATTCACTCCGGGAAGAGTCCTATATCTTAAACAGTGTTTACCTGAAATGGGGTCTTATCTTTTGATCTTCAAATCAAGGATGACCGTAAGTAAAAAAGCATCCCTTATTATACTCCCCTACATCCATCAAAGAGGTTGAATACCAGCTTACAATCGTATGGCCAAGTATTACTGACAGGGAATGTTCTGTCGGATAACAGAATCCACTTCTAATTATATTCCTGAAAAACAAGTAGTCAGAGCTTACATCAGGCGCTTGAAAGTCCACACAATCAGGGCAAACAAGAACACAATAATTGATATCTTGTTGATGCCATGCATCATCCGTAGATTAAAATTGGTTTTCTTGTTCGGGTCAGGTTTCTGAAACACCGAGATAAAGTAATTACCCACCGCTCCCAGGTTGAAAAACTCCTTTACTTTATTGTTTTCTGACATGATTGCTTGTTTTATACTGGGTTAACTTGTTGTGTATTCGATTGGTTCAAGTATATTCTAAAACTCATTTCATTTTCTCTCCAACGCAATCAACAGTTAACTTTTTGAATGTTTTTAGACCTATAACCTGAGTTCGATTTTAAAACACAGCCAATTGGTTTGATTCAAGGGGCTGATAGTTGATTGAAGGCTTTTTGTCAAAGAATGAATAGGCAATAAGTCCAGCGATCAGGTTTGTTATAAAGTTGTCAAAGGACCGGTGTCTGGAATGCTCTACCTGACAGATGTTTTTGAGTTCATCATTGATGGTTTCGATAACTGATCTTTTTCGCAGGAGTATTTTGTCCTTCAGTTCCATGAGCACGTTCTTCATATTGTTTCTGATGCCGGTAATCAGGTGGAGTCCGTCCAGGAAGAGCACTTGGGTGAGTGTCTGTGAGATATAGCCTTTATCTGCGAACAGCTTACCTTTCAATGACTCAATAAACGATTGGTTTTTGAGAGGTTCCCTGTCATCCACATTTCCGGGTGTGATCATCAGGCTGAGCAGTTCACCTTTGTCATTGACTACAAGGTGAAGCTTGAAGCCGTGGAAATAGCCCATGGTGGACTTCCCCGTAGCGGCGATTCCCCGGAAGACTTTATTGCGTTTGATGCGTTTATTCTTGCATACCCTGATAGGTGTAGAGTCGATGAATGAGATGCCTGTGGACTCTCCAAAACACTGTGTTTTAAGGAATAGAACC
>JBMDXP010000091.1:0-1251 GCA_048819475.1 Algoriphagus sp. | reverse complement strand
GTATAGTCTTTTGAGTAAGGAGACTAATGAAAATGGGACAAATAAGGAAAACGCATAGTGCTGAGTTTAAGGCGCAAGTGGCGTTGGCGGCGATTAGGGAAGATGCAACAGTTGCAGAGTTATCGAGCCGATTTGGTGTTCATGCCACGGTCATTCACCGATGGAAGAAAGAGGCTCTAGAGGTCATGAAGTCTGGGTTTTCAGGGAAACGAGAGCGTCAGATCGAGGACCATACCAGCGAAGTCAAAGAGCTTCACGCCAAGATAGGTCAGTTGACTGTGGAGCGGGATTTTTTAGCGGATGCCTCCAAGCGATTGGGACTGAACGGAGGCAAGAAATGGTAAATCCGTCCCATGATTCACTCAGCATTGTTAGGCAATGCCAGATATTGAGAATCAGCCGATCTGGTTGGTATTACGAAAGCAAAGGGGAGTCTGCGTTGAATCTTCAGTTGATGCGTCTCATCGATGAACAACACTTGAAAACGCCTTATTATGGGTCTCGTCAAATGACACGCCATCTCAGGAGAAATGGTTTCAGTCTAAGCCGCAAAAGGGTTCAAAGGCTGATGAGATTCGTGGGCATTCGAGCGGTTTATCAGGCTCCTAAAACAAGCATATCCAACCCTCAACACAAGATATATCCCTACCTATTGAAGGATTTGGACATTAACCGTCCGAACCAAGTGTGGTCTACCGATATTACCTATATCCCCGTGAAGAGAGGGTTTTTGTACTTAGTTGCCATTATGGATTGGCATAGCCGAAAAGTTTTATCTTGGCGTTTATCGAACACGATGGATTCAGATTTTTGTGTTGATGCCTTGAAGGAGGCTTTGTTGGTCTATGGAAAGCCTGAGATATTCAACACAGATCAGGGAAGTCAATTCACAAGCGTTGCGTTTACGAGCGTTCTGCAAGAAAATGGGATCAAGATATCTATGGACGGAAAGGGCCGATGGGTTGATAATGTTTTTATCGAGCGATTGTGGAGATCCCTCAAATATGAGTGTGTTTATCTTCAATCATTTGAAAATGGGAAAGAGGCTAGAACGGCAATTTCAGAGTGGCTTCAACACTACAATGTGAGTCGTCCTCACTCAACGTTCAATGGACAAACCCCCAGTGAGGTGTATCACAAAATTTTTGCGTCGACTGGGCTAGCCCAGTCGGATTGGAAATTGGCAGCATAATTTTATTGACTATAGCTTATATTTGCTGTCATCCTGTCCAACAAATAGGGTCCACCTTA
>JBMDXP010000090.1:0-72118 GCA_048819475.1 Algoriphagus sp. | reverse complement strand
AGGTTCAATGTCACAATCACATCGAAGATCTCCGGACGCTCCGCAATCAGGGCTGTGCCGATATCTATGATTTTATGGTCTGTCTGGATAGCCGGATATTCCTTGGCCACTTCATCAAATGTCCTGTGAAACAAGCCATCTGCCAATTTCATGATATTGTCTTTTGTCATACAAGTCACTTTCTTTCTGCCATACTTCTTTGCATATTCAAAAGCATATCTTATTATCTTTTCGGAACCTGGCTGGGAGATCAGTTTCAGGGATTGTACCACTTCCTGAGTCTGCCTGTGCTCAATCCCCGCATACAGATCTTCTTCATTCTCACGGATAATCACCAGGTCAGTCTTGGGAAAGTGTGTTTTGATAAAGGGAGAATATGCCTTACAGGGGCGCACATTGGCATACAACCCAAATGACGTTCGGGTGGTGACATTCAATGACTTGAATCCACCTCCCTGGGGAGTGGTTATGGGGGCTTTCAAAAAAACTTTGGTCTCCCTCAATGAGTCGAATGCCTTCGGCTCCATTCCTGAACTGATGCCTTTCAGATAAACCTGCTCACCAATTTCTATCACATCGTATTCGAGTTGTGCTCCGGCTGCTTCAAGGATATCCAAAGTAGCCTGCATGATTTCAGGTCCGATACCATCACCATAAGCCACTGTAATTTTTCTTTTGAAAGACATATTATTGAGGTTTTAGTTTAGTTTTTTTTTACCCTGCAAAAGTAAAGAAATTTGCCGGAAGAGCTTTTTAAGGTTCTGGATTTACTTCGCAAAGCTCCGCGGTCACCATACTTATAACGCGATAAGCCAGACATGTTTTAGTTTTTTCCTTCCCTGCAATTTGGGATTGCGTACCCTGCTTGTATATTTGCCTACTAGACATCCGATCGACTATGGCAGACTTCCGAAATATTCTTATCACCGAAAAGGCTGGAGTACTTTATCTTACCATCAACAGAGAGGATAAGCTGAATGCACTGAATTTTGACACGCTTGAGGAACTTAAAGGAATTTTCGAGGAAGTAGCCGACAAAAAATCAATCAAAGCAGTGATTATAACCGGTGCGGGAGAGAAGGCATTTGTTGCCGGCGCCGACATCAGTGAGATCGCATCCCTCAATGAGGTAAATGCCCGTAAGTTTGCCGAAAACGGCCAGGATATCTTCTCCATGATTGAGAATTGCCATAAGCCAGTAATAGCGGTGACAAACGGGTTCACGTTGGGTGGAGGATGTGAGCTGGCTATGGCCTGCCACATGAGAATTGCCACAGCAAATGCCAAATTCGGCCAGCCAGAAGTAAATCTGGGCATTATACCAGGCTATGGTGGCACACAGCGACTCACAGTCTTGATCGGAAGAGGAAAAGCCAACGAGCTTATGATGACCGGCGATATGATCGGTGCGGAAGAAGCGCGTGCTTTGGGACTGGTAAACCATGTGCTGCCCACAAAGGATGAAGCCATAGCCAAAGCAGAAGAGTTGATTGCCAAAATTATGGAAAAGGCCCCTTTGGCAATAGGCATGATTGTGGATTGCGTCAATGCCGTCTACTTATCTGAAGAAAACGGCTTCCAAACTGAAGCGAACAGTTTTGCGAGATGCGTCAAATCAGGGGACTACAAAGAGGGTACTTCAGCATTCCTTGAAAAGAGAAAACCTGTATTCAAAGGAGAGTGAGTTCCTTCGTTTTACATGGGTAACCTCAAAAAATTAGCCGGACAAACTGCCGTTTACGGGCTTAGCAGTATACTCGGCCGATCTATCAATTTTTTACTGATCATCGTCTATACTGCTTATCTCAGCAAAGCCGAGGTAGGGTCATTTACCGCAATCTATGCGTTAATAGGGTTTTTGAATATTATCTTCACCTATGGCATGGAGACCGCTTTTTTCAGGTTTTCCACGGGTAAAAACCTCGATCCTAAGACCATCTATCACAATACACAATCTCTTCTCGTTACTTCTTCGTTGATTCTCGGGTCCACGCTTTATTTGGCCGCACCCTATCTGGCTGACGTCATGGATTACTCCGGTCAGGAATATCTTTTCCGGTGGACAGCATTTATCCTGGTATTTGATGCAATACTGGCAATCCCCTTTGCAAAACTCAGACTTGAAAACAGGGCATTTGCATTTGCCGGCGCCAAACTGTTTAATATCTCCCTCAATGTGGCGTTCAATCTGATTTTTATTGTTGGTGTTCCCTACTTGATTGCCACTGAAAAACTGGAGCCAGGTTTCCCGGGATATAATCCAGACTGGGGAGTAGAATACATTCTACTCTCAAACCTACTTGCCAATGGGTTGATTATCCCTTTTGTATGGTGGAAAGCAGGTTTTTTCAGATTCAAACTGGATAGCACCATCCTCTTACCCATGTGGAACTATTCCATCCCTATATTATTCATGGGATTGGCCGGAGTGGTAAATGAGCTCTTTTCCAGGCAGTTCTTTGAATACGTACTTCCCGAAAACTTCTATCCCGGCCTGACTTCCAGGGAAGCGGGAGGAGTATTCGGTGCCAATTTCAAATTGGCAATTTTAATGAACTTGGTGATCCAGGCATTCAAGTATGCCGCTGAGCCTTTTTTTTTCAAACAAGCCGGTGACAGGGATTCTCCTCTGCTTTATGCAAAGGTGACCCATGTTTTCATTCTCTTTTGCTCGGTTCTTATGCTTGCGATTTCGGTTAATGTAAATTGGATAGCACCGCTGTTTCTAAGGGGATCGGGGTATGAAGAAGGTTATTATATCGTTCCTGTCTTATTGTTGGGATACTTACTTCTAGGCGTATACTTCAATCTTTCCATTTGGTTTAAGATCACCGACAAGACGAAATTCAGTTTTTGGATAACCCTTATCGGGGCCCTGGTCAGCATTCTCGTCATCCTGACACTGGTGCCTGTACTCGGGTACCTGGGCGGAGCACTCAGCACATTGGCTTGCTACAGTGTGATGTGCGTGGTATGCTATCTTTTCGGACAAAAATATTATCCTATCCCCTATCAGATGTCAAAGGCTTGCATTTACCTGCTTGTGGCTTTTAGCCTCAGCTATCTTGGCTTCTATCTGGACTTGGGCATTCCCATCCTCAATTTCTTTGTGAGAAACAGTCTGATACTGGCATTCTTAATGCTGATCCTGCTTTCGGAAAGAAAACACCTTAAGACATACCTCCCCAAGAGGCGTGCTTAAATCAACGTAATTAAAAATTTAAAATGGGATCAATTCAATCAATTTTACGTTAATCCTTCAAATGCATTTCCAATCTTATCGGAAATGAAACGAAAGACCCCTTCCACCTGTCAGAATGCATAAAAGGCATTATGTTTGTGAGTTAAAGCCATATTCCCAAATTTCTGTGAATTTCAAAATAACAACTGTACTGTTCCTGACCTTGACCTTTGGTGTTTCTGCTGGCTATGCCCAGGAAAAAACCTCTAAAAAGGAGTCAAAATCCAGAGAAAGAGTATCCAAAGGAACCCGGTATTTTATCGAAGGTGAAAAGCTGCTCGTGCTGAATGATCTCGAAAAAGCTTATTTCTACTTTCAAAAAGCAATGGAGTTCACTCCAGAAGAACCGGCCATTCAGTATAAACTGGCAGAAGTTCTGGTCAAAGCCAACCAGCCTGAAAAAGCACTGTCCTACGCTGAAAAGGCAGCTGCCCTCGATACGGAAAACAAGTATTATTCCCTGATGCTGGCAGAGATATTCACCAACCTCCAGCAGCCGCTAAAAGCAGCTGATATACTTGAAAAACTTACCGATGACGGTCAGTCCAACCAGCAGTACAACCTAGACCTGGCCTCTATCTACCTAAATGCTGAGGAGTTTGATAAGGCTCTTGTAGTATTGGACCGGGCAGAGGACTATTATGGGGTACTGGAGCCTATCACAATTCAAAAGCAGCGCATCTATCTTCAAAAAAACGAACTGGACAACGCAATCGCTGAAGGTAAGCGATTGATTGACGCCAGACCTGGGAATCCTGCCCTTGTCATGAATCTGGTCGAAATCCTCTATAACAACAACCGTGCTGATCAGGCTCTGGAAGTGGTAATGGAAGAAATAACCAAATACCCAAATCAGCCAGAGCTTCAGATGGCCGCCCATACTTTGTTTAAAGAAAGAGGAGAAGTTGAAAAATCGACAGCATTTCTTCTCAGCGCATTTGAAAGTCCGGATCTGGATCCAGAAGTGAAAGCAAGAGCTTTTGTATCGATATTGGGAGAATTGAAAACCGAAAAGCGGGAGAAGCTTTTGGATCAACTGGAGAAATTGATGACCGATTCCAACCCTAATGACGCAGATGTCTTTGCTGCCTTGGGAGAGCGCCGAATGAAGCAGGGAAACCAGGAGGAGGGAATGGAATATTTCAAAAAGTCGCTTTTGCTCAAGCCTGACAACTCCAAGATGCTTGAGCAGGTGATTCTGGGACTGTTCGGATCCAACCCCAACTTCGAAGAAGCAGAGCAATTCACGGTTCTAGGCGTGGATGAATTCCCCAAAAAACCGGAATTTTGGTTCTATGACGGAGTAGTTAAATCAGCCCGAAAGAAAGACGAAGAAGCGGTTGTTTCCCTGCAGAAGGCACTCGAGCTGAATGCGGGAAAGAATCCGCAACTGGATCAGGTAGCCCATGGATCATTGGGAAGCTCCTATTATAACTTAGGGCAGAAAGAGAAATCCTTTGAAAACTTTGAAGCTGCACTCAAACTGAATCCAAATGATGAGCAAGTGCTTAATAATTATGCTTATTTCCTCTCTTTGGAGAAAAAGGATCTGGAAAAAGCCAAAAGCATGTCTGAAAAAGTTATCAGAAAACATCCCGAAAATGGCACCTTTCTTGACACACACGCATGGGTGCTTTTTCAGCTTGAGGATTACGAGGGTGCGAAAAAATACATGGATCAGGCATTGGCAAAAGAACTGGAACCAAGTGGTGTGATGCTGGAACATTACGGGGACATCCTTTATCATCTTGGAAAAAAATCAGAGGCAATAACGTTCTGGAAAAAAGCAGAGGGTACTCCAGAAGGCTCTAAAAACCTAGCTCAGAAAATTAAAGAAGGCAAATACCATGAATAAGTTTCTTCTTGGAATAGTTCTTACAGTAGGAATAGGACTTATTTCCTCTTGCTCCAAAAAAACACTTGTTTATCAGGGAGATGGCAAAATGGAAGATTTTTCTCCAGATTATTCGGACTTCGAATATCTTAATGCCAAAGCGAAAGTGGTGATCGAGGAAGAATCAGGTAAAATCACACGAGGTACGATGACACTCCGGGCCAAGAAAGACAGCGTGCTTTGGTTCACTATCTCCCCGGGAATGGGAATGGAAGCTGTGAGGGGACTTATCACCACTGAAAAAATCCAGATCAAAGACCGGATAGGCAGAGAAGATGTAAACCTGACCTTTGAGGAGTTTCAGAAAATTTTCGGGTTGACCCTTTCCCTGGACCTATTCCAAAACCTCCTGTGGGCAAACCCACCCTATGCCAGCGATTACAGGGACCGGCTGGTCCGCGTCGGTAAATCTTTTGAATTGACACAGGTAAGGAATCAGGTGCGCTATTTCAGCAAAGTTGATGTCAACCACGCCAAAGTATCTGAATTGGTAAGTAATTCACTCGATGACAGAGGATCATTATTGGCTAGTTTTGCCACCTTTCAAGACATTAATTCCAGACCATTTCCTGCTGAAGTTCTTTACAAATTAGCTTACCAGTTACCCGAAGGGGGGCAAAACACTATTATTCATTTGGAATGGACCTCGATAGACCCTTATTCCGGCCCATTGAGTTTTCCATTCAGGTTCTGATATTTATGATGCGTAGCTTCCTGATTCCTGTCTGCCTACTGATCGGATCCTTCTTTCTCTCTTCTACTGAGCTCTCTGCCCAAACCCAAAAGACCAGGGCACAACTGGAACGGGAAAAAGCAGATGTACAGGCAAGACTGAAAGAATTTGATGCAATCTTAAGACGGACCACTGAAACGAAGAAAACCTCCATCGGAGAATTAAACGCCATCACCAAGCAATTTCAGACACAAACCCGGCTAGTCAATACACTGGACCGGGAAGTGAAGCTGCTTAATCAGGAGATAAACGAAACGGAATCCAAAATAAAATCGCTGGAAAGCCAGCTCAAAGAACTCAAAGCCGAGTACTCACGAATGATCTACAATTCCTCCAAGCTCAACAGAGGGTTGTCTATAGTGGCGTTTGTCTTCAGTTCAAGCACGTTTAACCAGCTGTATATGCGGTTAAAATACCTGAAACAATATAGTGATAGCCGAAAACAGCAAGCAGAGCAGATAGAGAAATTCAGTGCACAACTGGACCAGGAAAGGATCGTGTTGGACCAGAAAAAAGCCGATAAAGAGAAGATTCTTGCTGAAGAGCAAAAAGAACGTCTGGCCTTGGATAAAATGAAACAAGAGCAGCAAGGCCTTGTGAACACGCTGTCCAAGAAAGAGCGTGACATCCAAAAGCAGATCACGGCAACCAAGAAACAGCAGGATCAGCTGAACAGCATGATCAAGCGTGTGATTGAAGAGGAAATACGTCTCGCTGAAGCAGCCGCCAAGAAACAAAACAGCACAGCGACCAAATCAGCCGGAAGTAGTATGCCAATGACCCCGGAGGCAGCAGCATTATCCAGCTCTTTTGCCGGAAACCGGGGTAGATTGCCCTGGCCTGTAGAAACAGGCTTTGTGTCACAAGGCTATGGCAGCTATCCCCACCCCACGTTAAGAGGTATCACCATGGAAAGTGACGGGCTCGACATCCGGACTCAACCCAATTCGAATGTGCGGGCAGTCTTCGACGGCGAGGTAACCAAAATCACCACCATGCCAGGATTTGGCGGTACAGTGATCATCAAACACGGTGAGTATTATACCATGTACAGTAAGCTGAAGACCATTACTGTAAAATCCGGGCAAAAAGTGAGTGCAAAGGATGTAATTGGTCAGGTAGCTACTGGACCTGATGGTGAGGCAGAGGTCCATTTTCAGACATGGAAAGGTCTGCAAAAGATGGATCCTTCATCTTGGATCTCGTCCAAATAGTTTAAAAATTCGTATATTCATAAAAAAGATGAATAGCTTAACCACACTGGCTTTGGCTAAGTGGATGACAGTTATATCTTTGTATTACATTTATATTTAAACAACACCATCATGACTACATTGGGTTTCATTCAAAACATGGGCGGTGGTTCGATCGTTTTGATCGTACTTGTCATCCTTCTTTTGTTTGGCGCTAAACGGATTCCTGAATTAGCCCGCGGTCTTGGCCGTGGTATCAGGGAGTTTAAAGACGCTACAAAAGACATTCAGAACGATCTCGAAGAGGGACTGAAAGACAAAAAAAAGTAATCCCTTAAGCCAATAGCATTGGAAAGAATCAATTCATTCGACGAAATCAAAAAATCGCTCGAAAAGAAGGAGACGGACTGTCGGGCGATAGTCACTTATTACTTACATCAAATCCAGACGAAGGCGCATCTCAACGCCTTCGTCGAAGTTTATGAGCAATCCGCTCTTGAGCAGGCATCCCTTATAGACCAAAAACTTTCCGAAGGCAAAGCTGGCAAACTGGCAGGTATGGTTCTAGGAATCAAGGATGTGCTCAGCTACACTGGCCATGAGGCAAATGCCTCCTCAGCCATTTTAAAAGGGTTCGAAGCCCAGTTTACCGCTACTGCGATCCAACGTCTGTTGGATGAAGATGCCATTATCATCGGTAGATTGAACTGCGATGAATTTGGCATGGGTAGTTCCAATGAAAACTCCGCGCATGGAAAAGTTCTCAATGCTGCGGACGAGTCACGGGTACCTGGAGGATCTTCCGGTGGCTCTGCAGTGGCTGTGCAGGCTAATCTTTGCACTGCAAGTCTAGGTACTGATACGGGAGGCTCAGTAAGACAGCCCGCAGCCTTTACCGGTGTAATAGGAATGAAGCCTACCTATTCGCGGATTTCCAGATGGGGATTGATCGCTTATGCCTCATCCTTTGACACCATTGGTATATTTTCACATACAGTGAAAGACAATGCGTTGCTCATGCAGATTATGGCAGGGCATGACGAATTTGACAGTACCTCTTCCAGGAAGTCTGTGTTGCCCTACAGTGAATTGCTGCACTTTGGCAAAAAAGTAAAAATTGCCTACCTCAAGGAAACCATCGAATCCCCTGCCCTGCAACCGGAAATCAAGGCAAACACATTGGCTGTTTTGGAAAAGCTGAAGAAAGAAGGGCATGAAGTGAATCAGGTAGGTTTCCCTTTACTAGACTACATTTTACCTACTTACTACATTCTTACAACTGCTGAAGCCAGTTCCAATTTATCCCGTTATGACGGGGTGAAATATGGCTACCGCACGCCGAATGCCCATAATCTGGAAAGTATGTATAAGCTGACCAGAAGTGAAGCCTTTGGAGAAGAGGTCAAAAGGAGGATCATGCTGGGTACATTTGTTCTCAGCGCAAGCTATTACGACGCTTACTTCACCAAAGCGCAGAAGGTGAGAAGATTGATTAAAGATTTTACCGAGAATCTTTTACATGATTTTGACTATATTATCATGCCGACTACACCATCCACCGCTTTTAAGTTTGGAGAGCACAGAGATGATCCCGTGGCTATGTATCTGGAGGATTTATTCACCGTCCAGGCTTCTGTATCCGGAGTACCTGCCATATCTTTGCCAAACGGCAAAGATGAAAAAGGGATGCCGATTGGGCTTCAGGTGATTTGCAACTCATTCAAAGAAGCTGAACTTTACGCATTTAGCAACTACCTAACCGAATTAACTGCCTAAACCCCATACCTGATGAAAAAGTCTTTGTACAGTACATGCATACTCGCACTTTTTACCAGCCTGACCCCACTGTACAACGCTTACTCACAGAATGAACAACCTATAGAGGCTGCCTCACAGATCGACGAAGAGGTGCTTCCGAACTATCACTACGAATACATTCCCGACTTCACTTACAGGGAGATCGAGCAACGGATCAAAGCCATGGATATGGAAATGTCCTTTGAATTGAATGACCGTATTTTTTCGTTTATCCAATATTTTACGGTAAGAAACCGGGAATACACAAAGATGGTGCTTGCCAGGAAGGAGCATTTCTTCCCCCTGTTTGATGAGACCATGGAAAAACATGACATGCCACTGGAAGTCAAGTATCTATCTATTATTGAATCGGGACTGGATCCACAAATCCGATCCAGAGTGGGGGCAATGGGGCTTTGGCAGTTTATGCCTGCTACAGGAAAAATGTATGGAATGAATGTCAATAACGACATTGATGACAGGATGGACCCCGAAATGTCTACCGACGCTGCAGCGAAGTACCTTAAATCGCTTTACCGTATGTTTGGTGATTGGGAAGTAGCTATGGCTGCTTACAATTGCGGGCCAGGCAATGTGCGTAAAGCTATCCGAAGATCAGGGGGTAAAAAGACCTTCTGGGAGATTTACAATTACTTACCTAAAGAGACTAGAGGCTATGTGCCCCAGTTTCAAGCTATGCTGTATGTCTTAAATCATCTCGAAGAGCACAACTTCCTGCTGGAGGACCCCACCTATTCAATCGCTTCAGAGAAAATCCGGTTTGACAGGGCATTAAGCCTGGATAAACTTGCGGAATTGACCGATCTGTGCATCAAAGACCTGGAGCGGCTTAATCCGTCCGTAAAAAACAGGAAAGTGCCAGATAGCCACAGATCCATGGCGCTCAGAGTACCTAAAACCAAAGCGATCTTCATCAAGGATAATCTTGCCTGGATAAGCGATTCGCTGAACAATGCCCCTACACTACTTCTTGCCAGCAGCAAAATGAATATCCAGTCTGTAGAGGATCTTGCCAAAGAAATCCAGCAAAATGCCCAGTCTTACAAAGTGAAGTCAGGGGATGTTTTAGGTAAAATTGCCAGCAGACATGGTGTGACGGTGGCTCAGCTGAAATCCTGGAACAACCTCTCCTCCAATACTATACGGGTAGGGCAAACACTTAAAATCCATACCGGCAATTCCCCGGCGATCGCACAGACACTTACCAATTCTTCCGGACAGCTGATGTATACGGTTCAACCTGGGGATTCACTATGGATCATTTCGAAAAAACATGAAGGTCTGACTGTAGAGCAAATCAAACGGCTGAATAACCTCAACACCAATAATATCAAGCCTGGACAAAAACTGATCATTGGCTGACCTGTCAGTTACTCTATCAATAGCTGTTAATTTTTTTTAACTATCCAGTTTAAGTAAAGCTGGATAAGGTTAAGTATTTTTATATTCTTATTTTGACAAAATACATTAAACACAACATAATGAAAATATTCTCGCAGGCACTTATTCTAGTGGTCTTATCTGTGCTCATATTTTCCTGTGAGACGGAGGGGACCGAGTCTTCGAGCAGCAAGCCAAAGGCTAAGGGAGCAATAGGTGAAATCATCATGGTGATCGATTCCGCCAAGTGGGTGGGCCCTGTAGGTGATGAACTTAGGGTGATATTCGAGTCAGACATACCAGGAATGATTCGGTCTGAGTCAAAATTCAAAGTCCATATTGTAGACCCTAGGGCTATGAACAGGATTCTGAAGATGTCGACCAACCTGATCTATGTGACCACCTTCGACGACAGAAGATCAGCGAGTCAAGCGATCAACTCCCAGTTTTCCAGAGAATCAAAAGAGAAGGCACTCAATGATCCAACTATGTATTCATTAAGGATCGAAGATGAATTTGCTATCGGACAAGAGGTACTCTATCTCTTCGGCAACTCTGAAGAACAATTAGTGGCAAATCTGCGCAAGAATGGGGATAGGCTTCAGAATCTGTTTGAAGTACGCGAACGGGGGAGGCTGGAAAAGACTTTGCTCAACAGGAAAAATCCTGAGGCTTCTTTCGAAACCAAAAAAAATCTGGGGATCGATGTAAGTGTCCCTATATCCTACAAGGTAGCGAAGTCTGAGAAGGATTTTGTGTGGTTAAGACAAATCACACCTTCAGGAAATAGGGCAGACATCAGCCTATATTTTTATACGGAAGATTATAAGTCGGAAGAGCAAACATTCCCTGATAACATCCTCAAACTTAGGGATTCAGTTGCCGGAGCACATATTTTTGGAGACCCGGAAGACCCCTCCTCCTATATGGTGACTGAAAAACAAATTGTTCCCAGCTTCAGAAACATGGAGATTAATGGTAATTTTACCACCGAAATCAGGGCCTCTTGGAAAACCAACAACCTGAGCATGGGTGGCACTTATCTCGGCTATCTCATGGTGGATGAGAAAAAGGGAAAACTCTATTACATGGAAGGCTTCGTTTATTATCCAAATGAGATTCACAGAAATGCACTTCGGGAAATAGAAGCCATCCTTCTCAACACAAATATCGGTTGGTCTGAAGACCAAGGGGCTTAAACCCAAATAATTTCGGCTTTTATGGCAATCAAAATTCGGAAAGAAGACGCGTTAAATTATCACACTCAGGGATCTCCTGGGAAAATTGAAGTAGTACCGACCAAACCTCTTTCCAGTCAGATGGATCTTGCTCTAGCTTACTCTCCTGGAGTAGCAGAGCCATGTAAGGAAATTGAGGCTGATGTAGAAAATGTATACAAATACACTGCAAAGGGTAATCTTGTCGGTGTCATCTCCAACGGCACCGCCGTATTGGGGTTGGGTGATATAGGCCCCGAGGCATCCAAACCTGTAATGGAAGGCAAGGGAGTGCTCTTCAAGAAATTTGCGGGAATAGATGTCTTTGATATTGAAATCAACGAAAAAGACCCGAAGAAGCTTATTCAGATCATCAAATCGCTCGAACCGACTTTTGGAGGAATAAACCTCGAGGATATAAAAGCTCCAGAATGCTTTGAAATTGAGCAGACGCTTAAAAGAGAAATGAATATCCCCATCATGCACGATGATCAGCATGGGACTGCCATTATCTCAGGAGCGGCCCTCCTCAATGCGCTTGAAGTCGTAGGTAAGGATATCAGCCAGATTAAACTGGTGATTAATGGTGCGGGGGCTTCCGCAGTTTCCTGTACACGGTTTTATATGTCGCTTGGTGTAAGAAGGGAAAATCTGGTCATGTGTGACAAAGAAGGAGCGATAAGGAATGACCGTGAAAACCTTGATGATATAAAAAGGGAGTTCTCTACTGATCGGGATATTTACACATTATCTGATGCACTTACAGGTGCTGATGTATTCTTGGGACTTTCCGCAGGAAACACCGTAACGCAGGAGCAAATCAAGCTGATGGGACCCGATCCCATTGTGTTTGCCCTGGCCAATCCAGATCCTGAAATCCCCTATCACCTGGCAATTGCGGCCAGGGAAGACCTGATAATGGCTACTGGAAGGTCTGACCATCCTAACCAGGTCAATAATGTACTTGGGTTCCCCTATATATTCAGGGGTGCTCTGGATGTACGGGCCACTGCCATCAACGAAGCCATGAAACTGGCTGCTGCCCACGCCATCGCCAAACTTGCCAAGGAACCTGTTCCGGATATTGTCAATAAGGCCTATGGAGAAAGTAAGCTGGGTTTTGGAAGAATGTATCTGATCCCTAAGCCGCTTGACCCACGCCTGATCACTACGATCGCCCCTGCAGTGGCCAAAGCAGCCATGGAGTCAGGAGTAGCAAAAAAACAAATTCTTGACTGGGAAGCTTATGAGCTGGAACTCCAGGAGAGAATCGGTATTGATCAGCGACTGATGTCTGTTGTGATTGCACGGGCTAAGAAAAATCCTAAGCGCGTCGTATTCGCGGAAGCTGACAACAGGAAAATCCTTAAAGCAGCCCAGATTATCAGGGATGAAAAGATCGCTAACCCAATCCTGTTGGGGAATAAAGAAAAGATTCTGTCTTTGATTATTGACAATTCCCTTGACCTTCAGCATGTCACCATTATCGATCCAATGGAAGAAACGGAAATGCTGGACAACTTTGCCAAGATACTTTACTCGAAAAGACAGCGAAAAGGCATGTCTCTGGCAGATGCTTCCAGATTAGTAACCCAAAGAAATTACTTTGGGGCATTGATGGTGGAAACAGGAGCTGCGGATGCATTTATTTCGGGATTAACAAGGGATTATCCTAAAACCATCTTGCCATCCCTGCATACAATCGGTGTAAAACCGGGGGTAAACAGGGTAGCGGGCATGTATATTATGAATACGGATAAAGGGCCCTATTTCTTTGCCGATGCCACGGTGAATCTAAACCCTTCTGCTGAAGAGCTGGTGGAAATAATCGGACTTACTGCTGACGCTGTGAAATTTTTCAACATGGATCCCAGGATCGCGGTACTTTCATATTCCAACTTTGGGTCTGCCAAAGGCGACATTCCATCCAAAACTGCCAAAGCAACAGCCTTGGCCAAGCAAAAGTACCCTGACTTGATTATAGAAGGGGAAATGCAGGCCAATGTGGCCTTGAATGACGAAATCCAACGGGACATGTATCCCTTCTCCCAGCTTATCAACAAAAAGGTAAATACGCTGATTTTCCCTGATTTGGCAGCAGGAAACATTGCCTACAAATTACTCGCTGAACTTGGGAATGCAGAAGCCATCGGACCTATCCTGCTAGGCATGAACAAACCCGTACATATCCTTCAGTTAGGCAGTTCTATCCGTGAAATTGTGAATATGGTAGCGATAGCTGTGGTAGATGCGCAGACAGCAGAACAGGCATGATAGCTTACCTTAGCGGTAAATTGGTATTCAAAGATCCGACTTATTTAATCATTGATGTCGGGGGAATAGGATATGAAGTGAAAATATCCCTTCAGACTTACAGCAAAATCAAAGATGAGGAGCATATCAAGCTCCTCACTTTTATGCATATCAAAGAAGATGCCCATTCGCTGTATGGGTTTAAAGAAGAGAGTGAGAAGCGCCTGTTTCTGTTACTTATATCTATCAATGGTGTAGGGCCCAATACGGGGCTGATGATACTTTCATCACTCGATACACAGGAAATAGAACATGCTATTTTATCAGGCGATGCAGCTACTATTCAGCATGTAAAAGGAATAGGGGCAAAGACAGCACAGCGGATTATTCTCGAGCTTAAAGATAAGATCGGAAAAAACTTACCGGATTCCTTCTCAGGTAAAATTGGTTTCCTGAAATCTGACAATAAAGTCCGGGAAGAGGCGTTACAAGCCCTGATTACTCTTGGTTTTCCCAAAGCCGCAGCTGAAAAAAATATCGCTCAGGCCCTCAAAAAAACCACTGGAGAAATTTCATTAGAAGATTTAATTAAAGCATCTTTAAAGACACAATAACTTGAAGTTGTATTGAACTCTCGGAGGTTACTGACTTTTTGCAAGAGGAGGTCTCTCAGCAGCTGGCCTAACTATTTAATCACCATAGGACTTCTACTTGCTTACTCTGCCTCTTATTCCCAGCAGACCACTACCGATAGTATACAGTCCCGGATTGATTCTTTGAACCGTCGGAGAATGGCCCCCTCCTATCTTCTCTGGGAAAACCTGAGAACAAATCCTTTATTCCCTCAACGTAATCCCTTCCTTCAGGTTCAGCCTCCCTTCCTTCGCCAAAGTCCGATTTACCAAAATGTGCAAGTTCAGGGGGATTCCACGCTGAGATATAATGTAGTCGATCAAATTGACACAGTCCGTGTAGGAAATGAACAGGAATATGATTTTGAGCAATTCTCAAAGATACAGGAATACAAGATTAGGCAGGATTACTGGCGAACCCGCTCCCGCGGAGGAGATGGGGAAAGTGCGGTAGAAGGCAGGGGGTTAATCCCTCCACTCACCATCAGTCCGTCCTTCGACAGGATCTTTGGGGGCAGCGAAATCAATATCACCCCGTCAGGCTACGTAAATTTGGATTTTGGGGCGATTTTCCGGCGGATCGATAATCCTGCGCTTCCTATACGCCAACAGCAAAATGGAGGCTTTAACTTCAACCAGCAAATCCAAATGGCCGTCAATGGCTCACTCGGTCAAAAAATGAAGATTGCTGCAAATTTTGATTCCAATAACTCCTTTGATTTTCAGAACCAGTTAAAAGTGGAGTTCAACGGTTTCGAAGAAGATATCATCCAATCCATTGAAATCGGGAATGTCAGTATGCCCGTCCAAAACAGGCTGATCCAAGGAGCACAGAATCTTTTTGGGGTAAAGACCCAGATGCAATTCGGCAAACTGAATGTTACTGCTGTGGCTTCCACCCAGCGGGGCAGGCGGGATAACCTCGTGATCGATGCAAATGGACAGGGGCGTTCATTCGACATTCAGGCATCGAAGTATGACGAAAACAGGCATTTCTTCCTCGCGCATTTTTTCAGGGACAATTACGAGCGTTGGCTGAGAGGACTTCCGCAGGTGCTTTCCGGCGTCAACATTACCCGTATCGAAGTGTACATAATGAACCGTGCTTCCAATACAGAAACACTGCGCAATTTTGCAGCATTTCTTGACTTGGGTGAGGGACAGGTAGTTTATAATCCGGCAAATCCCAATATTGGATCTGGAAATCCGACAGCTCCTGCCGGAAACAGTGCGAACGATCTCTACTCCAACATTTCAAACAATCCCTCCTTCAGGCCCTTTGACACAGGGTCCAGGGCGATCGAATCCAGCTTGGGACTTCAAAAAGGAGTGGATTTCGAGCAAATAAACGGAGCCAGAAAATTAGATGAAACCGAATTCTTCTTCAATCCCCAACTTGGCTACCTCTCTCTTTTCAGAAGACTTCAGAATGATGAAGTCCTGGCTGTATCCTTCGAATACACCTACAATGGCCAGGTATATAAAGTAGGGGAATTAACTGAGGATTACCAGAATAGAAGGGAAGACGAGATGATCTTCATGAAGCTTCTAAGGCCTGCCCGTATCAACACCAGACTGCCTACCTGGGACCTGATGATGAAAAACGTGTATAGCCTGAATGCCAATCAGATACTGAGGGACGGTTTTCAACTCCAGGTGATTTACCGTGATGACCGCACTGGACTGGATAACCCCTCCCTACTGGAAGGGCAGAATGTAAAAGACCAACCCCTGATCCGGTTAACCGGCCTTGACAATCTCAACCCTCAAAATGACCCTGCACCGGATGGCAACTTTGACTTTGTAGAAGGACTTACGATCCTTTCCAATAGAGGGTTGCTCGTTTTCCCTGTGCTCGAGCCTTTTGGGTCAAACCTGGAACGGCAATTCCTGCCCAATGAGACTGTTCTCAAAGAAAAATATGTCTACGATACCTTATATCGTACCACTCAAGCTGATGCTGAGCTGGTTACAAGGCTGAATAAGTACTTCATCAAGGGTAGGCTCACTGCAGGATCTGCCAGTGAGATACAATTGCCCGGATTAAATATTTCACCAGGCTCTGTGATCGTGCAGGCAGGCAACATCCCGCTCACGGAAGGGGTTGACTTCACGGTAGACTACAATGTAGGCAGGGTAGTCATTATCAATGATGCCATTCTCCAGTCCGGTAAACAGATCAACATCAGTTTTGAAAAAGCTGATCTGGTTTCCTTCCAGACCAGAAGCCTACTCGGTACCAGAGTGGATTACATGTTCAGTGACAAATTCAATCTTGGAGGTACTTTTCTTTACCTGAATGAGCGGCCAAATGTCACTAGAATAGCTACAGGAAACGAAACCCTGAGGAATAGCCTTTGGGGTCTGGATGTAAATTACAGCGATGAATCCAGATGGCTCACCAAATTAGCCGATGCTTTGCCTTTTACGGATACGAAAGAGACCTCACTGGTGCAGTTTAGTGGGGAATTTGCCCACTTGATACCTGGTACCTCTAACCGGGTGGGTGGGGATCAAGCTTCCTATATTGATGACTTTGAAGCAGCTATCACGCCATTCAATCTCGGAGGTGCTGCCAATCAAAACTGGAAATTGTCTGCTACCCCAAAGACGATGGATGACCGTTTTGACCTGTCAAACCAGACTGAAGACAACCTGGGAAATGCGTATCGAAGGGCGAGATTGGCCTGGTATAACATCGATAATATATTCTACCGGGAGAACGGACCTGGGGTACCTACCAATATCACCCGGGAAGACAGGAGAAACCATTATGTAAGAAGAGTCCTTCCCCAGGAAATCTTCCCCCAACAGGACCCTGATGTAATCATTACTCCGGAACCTTTGTTTGAAATGGCCTACTTTCCAAGTGAGCGGGGGATGTATAATTACAACCCCAATCTTACCTCCGAGGGGTTTCTACCTAACCCACGGCAAAATTATGGAGGGATTACCCGTGCTATTACCACCGAAGTCGATTTCGACCGGACTAATATCGAATACATAGAATTCTGGCTGCTTGACCCGTTTATTGAAGGAGAGAATGGAAGGGTTTTGGATGGGGTCTTCAATGAAAACAACACAACAGGGGGTAAATTATTCATTAATCTCGGCGATATCTCCGAGGATGTGATGAGTGATGGCAGGCATGCTTTTGAAAATGGCCTCCCGGCAGACGGCGACCCTACCAAAACAAGTACCAGCGAATGGGGAAGAATTACACGCGAACAGTTTTTACTTCCTGCATTTGATAATTCGGAAACATCCCGCCAGAATCAAGATGTGGGTCTTGATGGCCTGAAGAATGATGAGGAGGCTGCCTTCTTCAATGACCGCTTCATCAGCAGGCTAAACTTAAGCCAAGATGCAAGAAATAGGATTTTACAGGATGTATCAGGTGACTTATTTCAATATTATTTGGATGAAAGGTTTGATGAAGCCAACGTCAAAATCCTCGAGCGGTATAAAAAATTCAACGGTCTGGAAGGAAATACTCCGGTAGCCGCCAACCAGAACTTACCCTATACTCCATCCGGATCGAATGTCCCGGATAACGAGGATCTCAACGCAGACAATACCATCAATGAACTTGAAAATTACTATGAGTATGAGCTGGACTTACGGCCTGGAAATATCGAAGTAGGACGGAATTATATCGTAGACAAAGTGACACATGTCGAAGCTGGGGAAAGTGTCAACTGGTATCTGGTAAGAATCCCTGTCAGACAACCGGACCGGGTACAGGGAGACATTACCGGATTCAAATCTATCCGATGGATGAGAACCTATCTTACTGACTTTGAACAGCCTGTGGTAATGCGAATGGCCAATTTCCGCATGATAGGAAGTCAATGGCGGGTTTTTCAGGAGTCATTGTTTGAGCGCGGTTTCTTTGAAATCCCCGAACCCGATAATTCCAATGTAACGGTGGATGTGGTTGGGATCGAGGAGAATGGACAGGGAAGTGCCACCCAAAGTCCTTATGTGCTGCCACCCGGAATCCAGCGGGACAGGGACAACACCTCCACCGTAGAGAGAAGACTCAATGAGCAGTCACTGCGTATCTGTGTAGAGGACCTTCAGGCGAAAGATGCGCGAGCAGTATTCAAAAATATAAGTCAGGATCTGGTACAGTTCGAGCGTATCAAGATGTTCCTTCATGCGGACAGTGAGGACGCCCAAAATGGAGAGATCACGGCATTTCTCCGGTTGGGGACGGATTACACCGATAACTATTATGAAATAGAAGTCCCACTTTTCATCACTCCCCCCGGCACACGTGACCCTAGACAGATCTGGCCTGTGGAAAACGAAATAGATATTGCCATTCAGGAAATCGTGGGGGTAAAAGTAGAGCGTGACAATAACCAAGTACCTTTAAACCTCCCCTACTCCCAGCAAATCCGCCAATACAAAGTAACGGTGGTTGGGCGTCCAGAACTAAGCAGGATACAAAGCTCCATGATCGGTGTCAGAAACCCCGGTGACAACGGGGGGGGCAGTAGAAGTATCTGCATTTGGGCCAATGAACTTCGGGTAACAGGTTTTACCAAGTCTAACGGGTGGGCTGCAAATGCTTTTATCAATGCGAAAATTGCAGACGTTGCCGTGGTCACCGGATCAATCAGGCATAACTCCATCGGTTTTGGTGGACTGGAGACACGGCTTTCAGAACGCTCCCGGGAGGCGGTGACACAGTATGACATCTCTACCAATGTGGAACTCCACAAACTTCTTCCAGACGAACTCGGTGTAAGTATCCCCATGTACTTCAGTATTGAGAATTCTTCCACACGTCCTGAGTATGATCCCCTGAATCCTGATGTTCCTTTTGAAGTGGCCTTAGGCAAGTTCCAAACTGATGCTGCACGGGATGCCTATCGTAGGATCGCATTGGACCAAATGAAACGAAGGAATATAAGCTTCAACAATGTCCGGAAATTAAAGATGGATCCCGAAGCCAAAAGTAGGTTTTTTGACCTTAGCAATTTTGCATTCTCTTACTCCTACGGATCAGTCAGCCAGACGAATGCACAGATAGAGGCTTATGATTTCAAGACCTACCGGGGTAATATCCGGTATGCTTTCGAACCCAAACCTCTACTTGTTGAACCTTTCAAAAACAGTGAGTGGCTGAATTCCCCCCATTTAAGACTACTAAAGGATTTCAACTTAAACCTTTCCCCCACCGCCGTGATCGCCTCTCTGGATGTGGATAGAAGGTTTATGAGGTCACAATACAGAAATGACCAACTGGAAACCAGTGGGGTGGATCCACTCTTTCAAAAAAGTTTCTTTATCAACAGGAATTACATTGTCAACTGGGATCTCACACAGAATCTACGGGTAGATTACAATGCCATGGTGCTTGCCGTGGTGGATGAGCCTGAAGGGGAACTGGATAGTGAGCAGAAAATTGACTCAGTGAGAAACAATGCGTGGAATTTTGGAAGAAGGACAAATTACAATCACAGTGCTACTGTAAATTACAAGATCCCATTTGATAAATCTTCCTTCACAGACTGGATAAGGGCAGATTATAAATATACTGCCACTTATACCTGGCTTACAGGGGCTATTGGTCAAAGGGATACGTTGGGAAATACCATCCAAAATAGCAGAGATCAATCACTGACCGGAAAATTTGATCTGGTCACACTCTACAATAAAAACAAAAAACTAAAGGCTCTGAATGCCCCACGCCGCCCCACTATACCTGGCAGGCAAAGCACCAATGCCGAAGACACCATAGGAACTCCGCTTAGTAACAAACTTCTCAAGCTCCTTATGATGGCAAAAGAGATCACGTTTAATTATGGGCTCATAGAAGGAACATTCTTACCTGGTTATTTACCGAATACGGGATTATTGGGGATGGATAGGGCATTTTCCAATCCAGGTCTGGCATTTCTCTTTGGAAGCCAAGATCCCAGGATAAGGAATGAATTTGCCGAGGCAGGACTCATGGCCCCCAGTACAGAGCTCACGCAGCCCTTTAGGCAGAACCGGGCTTTAAACCTAAGGTTTGGAAGTATCCTTGAGCCTATTCAGGACTTCACGATTACACTGAATGCGGTCAAAAGAGAGGTGGGGGATTACCAGGAAATATTTAGAAATTCGGTAGATGATCCAGGCCGTTTTGTATCAGTAAGTCCTAATAGATTAGGAACATACAGCGTGAGTACCATTATGCTTGGGACTGCATTTAGGGGCGATGATTTCGAAAACAATTCCCCTTTCTTCACAGACTTTGAGAATAACAGGGCGGTCATCAGGAGTAGGCTGGAGAACATGAATGCGGGAGGTGAATACTCCATCAATGGACAGGATGTCCTGATCCCTTCTTTTCTTGCAGCATACCGGGGGAAAAACGCCGCCACATTTAGCCTCAATCCATTTCCCAAAACCCCACTACCGAATTGGAGGTTTGACTACCGCGGACTCTCCAGAATCAAGGGACTGAGTGATATTTTCAGCAGTATCAATCTCAGCCATGCCTATACCTCCACCTATGATGCCAGTAATTTCTCCAACTCACTTCAATATCAGCGGGGGCTAGAACTTTATAACACCTTGCAAGATATTCCTTTACCCAATCAGATCAACGAGACGGGACAGTTCATCCCCATCTATGTATTGAATCAGGTCGTCCTTTCTGAACGCTTTGCTCCGTTGATAGGCATAGACTTGCTGACTAAGGACAGGCTGAACATTGCTGTGGAATATAACAAGGAAAGAAGTTTAGGTCTAAATTTTTCCAACGCACAAGTAACCGAACAACGCACCAACGATTTCAGAATAAACATCGGTTATACGAAAGCCGGCATGAAAGTACCCTTTAAAATACAGGGTAAACAAACCATTCTGAAGAACGACCTCCAGTTCAGGATAGATGGTGGGGTGGGTGATACCAGGCAGGTACAGCGTAAAATTGAAGAGGGCAGTACGATTACCAATGGAAATTTGAACATTCAGATCCGGCCTACCGTCAGTTACCTGATCAACCAGAACCTTAACCTCACGTTTTATTTTGACAGGACGATCAATGATCCACGGATAACCACAGCCTTTAAAAGGACTTCAACTGCTTTTGGCGGACAGTTGAGATTTAATTTGTCGCAATAGATTTTATCCTTCCTCGAATCCTCTTATTTTTGGTTCCCTTTTAAAAAAAATCCAAATATGAATTTCCCACAAGAATTAAAGTACACCAGAGACCACGAATGGGTCAAAATCGAAGGCGATGTGGCCACAATCGGAATCACAGAATTTGCTGCAGGTGAATTAGGAGATATAGTCTATGTAGAGGTGGAGACAGTGGGCGAATCTTTTGATTCAGGAGAGGTCTTTGGATCAGTCGAAGCCGTAAAAACTGTTTCAGATCTCTTCATGCCGGTTGACGGAGAGATTCTGGAATATAACACCGAGTTAGAGTCTTCCCCGGAGCTTGTCAATTCCGACCCTTACGGAGACGGCTGGATGATTAAGGTAAAAATTTCCGGTGATCTTCCGGATGACCTGCTATCCGCAGAGCAATATTCGGAATTGGTAGGAAAATAATCTACCCGTGCCGAGAATTATATTGGGAATCGGGTGGTTAGTCGTTTTATCCTTTGCTATGCTCACCCCCGGTGATAAATTCCCCGATGCAGACTACTTCAGCTTTCAGGACAAAGTGATTCATTTTGCCTGCTTTGCCCTGTTGTCCTTTATCTGGTGCGGTGTGGGAATAAAAGATAAAAGAAAGCCTGGCAGTACTAAAAGAATTCTAATCAATTACCTGGTTTTTGGAGTAGTTGCCGCTGTAGCTTTTGAATATGTACAACGCTTCATCCCTTTTAGAACATTTGACTATAATGATATTATTGCAAATTTAATCGGTGGGCTAATAGGTCTTTTAGCATATTTTAAGATACCGACTGCCAGACTAGGCTTGCATTAATGCTTATAAATAGTTACAATTGTTACTCTTAAATAGAAAGAACTTAACCTGTATAAACCAAATTCACCATGGAAGTAAAAAAGACTCCCGGTGCTGATGTGACAAGAAAGTCAGGAATGTTCCTGAATCTTGGACTTGCAGTCGCTGTAGGTGCTACTCTTGTTGCTTTTGAGTGGAAGTCATTCGACACTGGTCCTTTAAAGGATCTGGGTCAGGTGACCGATAACTTCGAAGAGCTACTTGATATTCCAATCACAGAGCAGCCACCACCACCACCGCCGCCGCCAGTAGAGCAGCCAATCATCCAAGAGATCCCTGATGAAGTGGAAATTGAAGAGAAGATCGATGTAAACTTTGATGTGGATGTAAAAGAAACCACAGTGATCAAAGAAGTTGAAATTGCTGAAGCTCCCGTTGAGGAAAAAGTAGATGCGATTTTTGACGTAGTGGAAACCCAGCCTAATCCTCCAGGAGGTATGGCGGGATGGAATCAGTATCTTTCCAAAAACCTGAAGTATCCTACCCAAGCTAGAAGAATGGGCATTGAAGGTACTGTTATCGTGGTGTTCGTAGTAAATACAGATGGCAGTATACAAGATGTTGAAGTTCTGAGAGGAATCGGTGGAGGTTGCGATGAGGAAGCCGTAAAAGTTGTACAGGAAGCTCCTAAATGGGAACCTGGCAAGCAGCGTGGTAGACCGGTCCGTACCAGGATGAGGTTACCGATAAGATTTAAACTAAGCTAAAAAAAAGA
Source organism: Algoriphagus sp. (assembly GCA_048819475.1). Classification (GTDB taxonomy): domain Bacteria; phylum Bacteroidota; class Bacteroidia; order Cytophagales; family Cyclobacteriaceae; genus Algoriphagus. The sequence continues at coordinate 49,061 of JBMDXP010000090.1, read as the reverse complement.
CCCGATCACCCGGGTCTTTTTTTTATCCACCTACCAAAAACTCTCAACTTAGTTAAAAAATGTTACTGTTTTAGTATCAGACTATTAGATCAACTATATTTTCCCATAGTCTTTTCCAACATCTAACATACTAAAACCATGGAACAAAAAAAGAACCCCAAATCTGATCTGCAAAAAAGGTCAGGAATGTTTTTTAATCTTGGCCTAGTAATTAGCCTGGGATTATTACTGGCGGCCTTTGAGTGGAAGGCATATGACCGAGGGAATATTAAAGAACTTGAAACACAGGAAAATAACTGGCCTGAATTAGATATCCCAATCACAATCCACACCCCGCCACCTCCACCTCCATCTATACCGCTCACCGAAATCACAGTCCTACCTGATGATATCCAAATTGACAAAGTGGATTTTCAGATTGATCTGAACATAGGTGAAGATGTCCCCATTGAGCCCACCTTCCTATCGGCTCCTCCCATCGAAGATAAGGCGGATGAAATCAAAGAGTTTGTGGAAGTGCAGGCAAATTTCGTAGGAGGTATGACAGCCTGGTATGCCTATTTGAATAAAAACCTCACCTATCCTACCCAGGCCAGAAGGATGGGGATCGAAGGTACGGTACTTGTCAGATTTGTAGTCAATACGGACGGATCAGTCCAAGACATTGAAATTGTACGGTCAATAGGTGGAGGCTGTGACGAGATAGCGATGAACGTTATAAAAAACTCTCCGAAATGGAATGCCGGAAAGCATAATGGAAAAGCAGTAAGGTCGAGGATGACAATCCCAATACGCTTCAAACTTAACTGATACCACAGGATCCGGATTCAAAATCCATCTTAGAGTAAGGAATACCAAAATCAGCGGATTAGCTGGTTTTGGTATTCCTTTTTATAACCCCATTGATCCATTGATTGATAATTTGGCCCTCCCTAATTTCCTGCATTCCCGCTTCTTTCCTTCATATTTCCCTATCTTTGCCCTTTGACAAACATCAAAACTGAGACAGGAAACCACTGTTTTCCAGACAAAGCATAACCTAATCCATGAGCAGAGAAGTACGTGTAAGATTTGCACCATCACCCACTGGTGCTTTACATATAGGCGGAGTCCGCACCGCGTTATACAATTATCTTTTTGCCAGAAAAACGGGCGGGAAATTTCTTCTTAGAATCGAAGATACGGATCAGACCCGGTTCGTACCTGGTGCAGAGGAGTATATCCGGGAATCTCTCGCTTGGCTTGGAATTTCACCGGATGAAAGCCCATGGACACCAGGAGATAGCGCTCCCTATAGGCAATCTGAACGAAAACCCAGTTATATGAAGTATGCCCTGGATCTGATAGAGAAAGGCCATGCTTACTATGCATTTGATACTGCTGAAGAACTTGAGGCCATGCGTGAACGGCTGACCGCAGCCCGTGTAGTCTCTCCGCAATATAACAGTATCACTCGGACCCAGATGAAAAACTCACTGACTCTTCCTGAAGATGAAGTGAAAGCACGCCTGGAATCCGGTGATCCATATGTTATCCGTGTCAAAATCCCCCGGAAAGAAGAAGTCAGACTAAATGATATGATCAGAGGGTGGGTAATGGTCCATTCTTCCACATTGGACGATAAGGTCCTGATGAAGTCGGATGGCATGCCGACCTATCATTTAGCCAATATCGTCGATGATCATCTCATGCAGATCACCCACGTGATCAGAGGGGAAGAATGGCTTCCTTCTGCTCCATTACACGTTTTGCTCTATAAATTTTTTGGTTGGGAAAGTACCATGCCGCAATTTGCCCACTTGCCCCTCCTTCTCAAACCTGATGGTAACGGTAAACTGTCCAAGCGTGACGGCGACAAATTAGGCTTTCCGGTTTTCCCCTTAGACTGGACAGATCCCAATTCCGGGGAAAAATCCTCAGGGTTCAGGGAGCAGGGATATCTACCGGATGCGTTCTTGAATTTTCTGGCGTTTCTGGGTTGGAACCCCGGTGACCAACGCGAACTGTTTACCTTGGATGAGCTTGTTGAAGCGTTTTCCATTGACCGTATTGGTAAGTCTGGGACTAAATTTGATATTGCGAAAGCCAAATGGTACAATGAGCAGTACCTACGCAATAAGCCTATAAAAGAGCTTTCTGGGTTTCTTATTTCCGATGCCCTAGCAGAAGGTGTGGAAATCACTCCTGACAAAGCCGATGCAATTGTTTCTTTGACCAAAGAGCGGGCCACATTTCCTTCAGATCTTTGGAGAGACAATAAGTTTATCGTCATCGCCCCCTCGGAATTTGATCAGGATGTGGCCCTCAAGCGCTGGAATAGTGACGCGGTGAAAGTTCTCGAGAACTATGCAGGCAAACTTGGCGCTTACACAGGCACTTACGATGCGCTGACTGCCAAGTCGCTGCTTGAAGCGTCCGCGGAAGAAGAAAATATTAAACTGGGAAAAGTAATGCAGGCGGTTCGGCTAGCCACCACAGGAGTGGGCGGAGGTCCGGATCTTATGGTGATTTTCTCTATTCTTGGAAGCGAGGAGGTGATCAAAAGAATTCAGTTTGCGTTAGCTACCTTGCACGTCATCGATTAAATGAAAACACCTATGGCAAAGAAGAAAAAGAAAGATGAGGACCCAAAAGTCCATGATGATCTTAAAGGGTTCAAGATGGATATCAATTCATTTGGGGAGATTTCTTCTTCCTTTTCCATTGATAAAATCAACGAATTCCTCAATAAAAATGTGGAAGACAAGAAACTCAAGGATAGGGATGATATCAATCCAGGAGAAAATGAACCAAAATAAGTAATCATGAAAAAGCCTCTGATGGGGCTTTTTGGTTTACTGGGCAAAACTTACACAGCGTATACGTCAAAAATTTCCCCAGGAAAAACCTATAAATCCTTATTTTTGAGCATGAACAGACTCGTTTTAGCAGGTATCTTTTCACTGGTATCCCTTTCTTCCTTTTCCCAAACGAGTATTGGTATACGGGGAGGCTACGCGACTTCATCCTATACCTATAGACCCGCTGCCAACGTGCGTGCAATCTCTGTAGACGGCATTGGGGCTAATACCTATGCCTTGGTCTTCGAGCATCTGAATGCAAAAAATGCGGGAATCGAAGTGAACTTCCAATATCTAACCTTGGGTTTCCGCCAAATCAATGAGGAGAATGATCCTATTGCTACAAATGAAACCCAGTTTGATTACCTTAAAATACCTGTCCTCTCGAGTTTTTTTCTCGGAAGATCAGGAAGATTTCAAATCAAGTTAGGCCCACACATTGGCTACATGTTGCAGGCCAGGGATGTTATACGGGAATTTTCCGGCCAGGCTGTAGCAGAAATACCTACTTATGGAGGAGCTGATGATAAGCCCGATAGGCTAATGTACGGACTGACTGCAGGCGCAGGTATTTCCAAACTGTTTGGAAAGAGTACGATTGGTGGGGAAGTCCGGTTCAGTTACGATTTCACTAACCCTGAAGGAAGAGACAGGATTTTTGATATAGCTTCCACTAACCTTGAATTCACGCTTTCCTACCTGTTTAGGATCAGGGAGGCAAAATGAAAGCGTGGGTTCATATTCGGGAAGCATAAAAATATTTTTTCCTGCTGTCATATTTTACCGGCTCCATCCGACTAACCTATGTAAATGAATCGCACACAACTTGACCATATCCTCAATGAGCATCACAGAGATGCCTACATCTGGTCGAGGCAGTGCTGTTCCTTTGACGAAGAACTGGCAAAAGACGTCTTGCAACAGGCTTATCTTAAAATACTTGAAGGAAAGGCCAAATTAAGAGAAGCCGACAAGGCTAAAACATGGCTGTTCTCTATTATCCGGTATACTGCAATCGATCAGCTGAGGCAAAAAGGCAAACTGCTTGCTTTTGAAGACCACTTTGACATGGAGGTTCTGACTGAGGAAGTTGATACGACCGATTACGAGTCACTTATTAAAGTACTTCCCAAAATGCAGCAAGAGGTATTGTTGATGGTTTTTTATCATCAAATGACCATCCAGCAAAGTGCAGATGTACTCCAAATAAGTATAGGTACCGCCAGGACGCATTACGACCGCGGTAAAAAGAAACTGAAGGAATTGATCCTAAAAACCCAAGAACAGGAGCATGATGGAAGATAATGAGCACCTGAACAGGTTTTTTGCGGAGATGAAGGAACATGATAAAACATTGGACATTCCTGTATTCCAGCCCAAAAAGCCCCAAAAATACCCGTGGTGGATTCCTCTGGGAATTGCTGCATCCTTAGCCGTGATATTTCTGCTCAGAGACCAGAAAGAAATCATGGAATACAACCCGAAAGAGGTAGTGATTATCACGCTTTATGAAGATGAAAACCATAACCAGAAATTTGCAATAGAGGAGACGACCCATCTCGATAGCTGGGAATCTCCCACAGCATCTTTGCTGACTGATTTCTGATCCTTTCGCAAAACCGGCTGTCCATAAAATTGCACCCGGATTCCCACACTTCCAGTAGCATTGCGGTAACTGAAATCAGAGGCCCTGCTGGACATCATTATATAAACTTAAATACAACTCTTATGAAAAAACTGCTGTTGATTTACTTCACTATGCTGGCGGGGATCTGCCAAGCACAGGATATCTTCCAGAAAAACCTTTACTCCGCAGAACGCATCATGGAAATGAGGGAAGAACTGAAATTGACCGATGACCAGATCTCTAAAATCAAAAAGGTTCACAGTGAAAATGCAGGAGAGTTCACTACGCTGAAATGGGACCTTGATGAGGCCACTTCAAAACTTAAAAACTTACTGGATCAGACTAAAATTGACCAAACTTCTGTCCAAAAACAAATGGAAACAGTGCTGCGCATTGAGAATCAATTGAAGAAAAAACAGCTCAACAACCTGGTAACCATCAAGAATGAGTTGAATGAAGAACAGCAGAAAAAGCTACAAAGCTCCAAGAACCTCACTGTCTACGGATACAATAACTTCCCTTCCAAATCGATTTCAGGGACAGCGTCCGGGGGATCAAGAATAGTGGTAGGCAAATCCAATTTGACCGGAGTAACGGGAAGTTCCGCACACACTATCAAAGTGGCCGGAAGTAAAGATTCCGAACAGCCTGTCTACTATCTGGATACGAAATCAGGCTACAAGAAACTGATATCTTTAGAAACCACTGATCCCAATGAGATAGAAAGTATCCATGTACTGAAGGATAAATCCGCAATAGAAAAATTTGGGGATGAAGGAAAAAATGGGGTGATCATTATCAAGCTAAAAGATAATATGCCCAAATAAGTTGAGTATGGTTTAAATAAGGAAAAAAGGGAGGTATGGTATGCCTCCCTTTTTTCCTTATTTAGGGCTTGTTGAAAAAGTCTCAGCTATTCCAGCTTCAAGGCGGCCGAGTGAAGGTGTATGCTTATACTTCGAATGAGGCCAACACAGAAGATGGTATGGCTCAGACTAGCTTGAAAATTCCGATTTTTGTCTTTTTGAGTGCATGGGTATAGACCTATTGTAGTAAAAAAGCTTGCACTTGCTGAAAAACCTTTCGAATGAAAAATGGGCTAATCAGTCCTAACGATAAGCTTTTAATCTGTTGCAGGCGTTTTTCAGAAAGCCCTATTTACTATACAGATAGAAGGCATGAGTCAATCCAGAAACCTCCAGCTGGCGGTATGGTTCTCTTTTAATTTTTCTCCGGTCACTTTGGCCCTCAAGATCTCAATCGGCATCGCATTCTGGCTTAGGATTAGATCATGGAATTCCTTCTCAGTCATTTTCCCGGTGTCCAATACTTCTTTTCTCATGGCATAAATCTCCAATGCCCCAACCATATAGGCAATCTGATAGAGAGGACCATAACTTCCTTCAAATGACCTTCTGACTTCTGCTTCAGCATTCGCCCGCTCATGCCCCACTTTATCCACAAGCAGATCTATGCATTGCTGGGGCGTCATCTGCTCCAGGTGATAGCTCAACGAGAAGATAATCCTTGCACAGCGATGCATTCTCCAAAAGAGCATTCCCACCTTATCCTTTGCATCTCGGGGAAACGCCTTATCCCAGAGAATAAACTCCCAGTATAACGCCCAGCCCTCTGTCCAAAACGGTGTACCAAACAACCTGCGGTGGGGCATGTTCCGTTGATTCATAAACTGCTGCAAATGATGCCCGGGAATCAGTTCATGGTGCACGGTAGCCCGTGAAAAATGAGGGTTATTGCCCCGCATACTCATCATTTTATCCTCATGGGTCATTTGGGAAGTAGGATAGGAAATCTGAATAGTCTCTCCTCCCAGAAAAAACGGACTTACTCTCTGCCTCTCTGCAGAAATCATAGTCGTTCTCCACGTCTCCTTTGCCAATGGCGGCACGGTGATAAGATCGTTCGTCTCCACGTAATCCGTGGCCTCTTCTGCCAGTCTGATTACCTCGGCAGGCCACTCTCCAGCAGGCAGATAGGTCTCTTTCACCATTTCCAATGCAGCTTTCCAGTCATCTCCAAACCCTAGCTCATTGGAGGCCTTCAACATTTCCTTCTCACACCATGCAAATTGTTTTTCTGCTTCCGAAATGAGTTCTTCGGGTGTATAGGCTATCATTTCAAAGGCCAGTTGCTTCTCCAATGCCACTCTTCCAATAGGCCTCCCTATGATTCCACTTCCGTCATCTTTTACCGAGTTTTCGTAGTGTACACGAAGTTCTTTCGCATAGGCACCCATGCTTTCTTTCAACCTCTTCCATGGCTCCGGCATCCACCAGGTAAACGTAGGATCATAGTCAAAATAATAGCCATACGCCTCTTCTACTACCCTACTCAGGGATTCAACAGCTTGGGCAGCAAGGTCAGCCTTTTGCCAGCTGGTATATTTTGGTGCTGACGCCAATAAAGACCGCTGTTGATCCAGACGACTGGCAACAGAATTCCAATCGCCTGCCAGTTCCTGTGATTTGGGTACTGCTGCCCTTCTCCTTCCTTGGACAAACTCCTCCAAGCCAGACGAAAAAGCAAGCACTGAAGAGATCTCTTCAAAAGCCTCACGGTCAAGCGCCAACTCTGCTTGCTCTTTTTCAAGAAAATTCCTGAATAAGACGTAGTCAATCTGCCCATCTTCAGAAAGAGAATTATACTGGATTTGCTTTAGCAGGGCTATGGCATCTGTATTCAGCCGCTGCATCCGGTCAAAGTACTCCCCGGACAGCCTATTGGTGTATAGACGCATAAGAGCACCTCTGTCTGCCTGATAAGTCTGGATATGCTGTACAAGCTCAGTGGCGAATGCAGTATGGAAACACAAGGCTAGCAAGACAAGCAGTAGTTTTCTTTTCATAGTTCTTAGGTCATTAAGATTCTAAGATAACCCGTGAAAAGTAGAAAAACATGTCAAATCCAAGTCTTACATAAGCCATCCTTTTCTTGGTCTGGCCGGAAAATACCTCATTTAACTTTTTTTTACGCAGGATTATTGACCGATTGATTATATTCAAATGATTATGAAGGCTTTGCATTATGAAAGAAACGTAAGTTCACCCTTTCGGCACGGCAAACAATTGTTTATATACCGCCTTCAGAATCTTAATAAACCCAATCCCACTAACTCCCGGTTTCTTATTCATTCGCAACAAATTTTATATGGAATTAATTATACAAAACCTCTCCAAAACCTATGCTAACGGGGTAAAGGCCTTAGATGGGATTTCATTGCACATTCCCATGGGAATGTTTGGACTGCTTGGTCCCAATGGTGCAGGCAAATCCACTTTGATGCGTACAATAGCCACGCTTCAGGACGCTGACAGTGGAAGCATCCGATTGGATGGCATCAATGTATTGGAAGACAAACAATCCGTAAGAGAACGGCTCGGCTATCTTCCGCAAGACTTCGGCTTATATCCCCGGATCAATGCAGAAGTATTACTTGACCACATTGCCCAAATGAAAGGAATTGGAAACAGAGGAGAGCGGAAAGATCTTGTAGCCAGCCTCCTCCATAAAGTCAATTTATACAAAGACAGAAAGAAAGGCTTGGGGGCTTTCTCAGGCGGTATGCGCCAACGCTTTGGGATAGCCCAGGCCCTGGTGGGCAATCCTTCTTTGATTATAGTGGACGAACCCACAGCAGGACTAGACCCTTCCGAACGAAACAGGTTTTATAATTTACTTTCGGAAATCGGCGAAAACACCATTGTGATCCTTTCCACACATATCGTGGAAGATGTAAATACGTTGTGCTCCACTATGGCCATCATATGTCAAGGAGAGGTCCTTATGCACGGAAAACCAAAAGAAGGACTGCTGGCTGTACAAGGCAGAATCTACAAAAAAGCAATAGACAAATCCTCCTTGGATGAATACAGGAAAGTGTACCAGGTGATTTCAACCAAACTTATTGAAGGCAGGTTGAGCTTGAGAATAGAGGCAGACTCAGATCCTGGGAATGGATTTGAATCCGTACCTGCCGATCTGGAAGATGTCTATTTCAGCTTCATTTCCAAGAAGGTAGATCCTATAACTATTTAATATCCCTGCTATGTTTCTGGACATTTTTATTTTTGAACTGAAGTATAGGTTCACTAGACCAGCCACCTATATTTATTTCACCCTATTGGCAGTAGTCGCACTTTTGCTTATAGGATTTGGCAACACTCCCGCTTCCGAAAAAGTATTTCATAATTCCCCGATAGTAATAGCAAATCTACTGTTGCTCATTTCCCTTTTTGGGATTTTAATTGCCTCAGCAGTAATGGGCGTTCCGATGTACAGGGATTTGGAACATAAGACCGCAACTTTTCTTTTCAGCTATCCTATCTCAAAGTTTGACTACTTCATGGGAAGATTCTGGGGCTCTTTTGTCACCTTGTTGTTTATTTCTCTCGGGGTATTGCTAGGTATCTACCTGGGCAGTCTGCTTGGGCCTGCCTTTGGAACAGATCCAGAGAGGTACGGACCAAACCTCCTGATCAACTACTTCCAGCCGTGGTTCACACTTGTACTTCCAAATCTTTGGCTTGCAGGCACGCTGTTTTTTGCGCTGATCGTCTTCACGAGGAACATTAAGTCAATTTATTCCGGAAGCATTGTGATTTTTATAGGCTACTTGCTGGCCAACTTCCTATCCCAGGATATAGAAAACAAGGATTTGGTGCAGCTCATTGACCCATTTGGTCTTAACTCGTTCGATATCCAGACCCGTTATCTGACTCCTTTTGAACAAAATAACTTTCTACTTTCAGTCACTGGCAACCTGCTTCTCAACAGGGTTATATGGTCCGCAGTAGGTCTTACCCTGTTTGTTGCAGCCTATTTCAGGTTTAGTTTTAGCTACTTCTTTCAGACTACACAGAAAAAAAACAAACCTGATACCCTAACCGATGAAAAACCACAGGAGCTAACCCTGAAAACCTCTTCAGATTTTTCAGGTGCATACCAATGGAGAAGCCTTAAAACATTAACTAAAATCGAGATTCAAAATGTGCTAAAAGATGCGTATTTCCGTTCTATACTTTTAGGTGGAATGATTTTTTTAATTCTGGATTTCTGGATCGGCAACACACTTTACAGTGTACCATCCCATCCCGTCACCTCGATTCTGCTAGAATATAAAGGCTACGACTATGTCCTATTTGTATTTATTATTCTGGTGTTTTTCACCGGGGAGTCACTCCATAGAGACCGCTCTACAGGATATGCAGTCATCAACGATACCTTTCCGGTGCAGGATGGCGTAGTGGTGGCATCCAAGTTTTTGGGAATGGCAATGATATCAGTTATACTGGCTACTTTGCCGATGGTGGTTGGGATTATCATCCAAACTCTCAAAGGCTATTTCAACTACCATATTTCTGCCTATCTGATTGACAGTTATCTGATCACCCTGCCCGATTACCTGCAGATGGTTATGTTGGTATTCGCGGTACACCTGATCGTGAACAATAAATTTGCAGGGCATGCCGCTGCCATAGGAATCTGGCTGGTGATGATCATCCTGCGGTCATTTGCTGGTTATGATTTCAATCTTTTCTTTTTCTCCTATAAGCCAAGCTATCTATGGTCCGAAATGAACGGGCTGGGGCATTTCGCCACTCCCCTCTTCTGGTTCAACAGCTATTGGACATCCTTTGGGGTTTTCCTGATTCTGTTTTTCAGCATATTTTATTCGAGGGGTACTGACAATTCATTGGACAGCAGAATCAGGTTAGCCAAGAAGCGGCTTCACTCCAAGTCAACCTTTGCCTCCTATGGTTTCCTTGCTGCTGCTTTGCTAATTGGTGGGTACATATTTCATTCGGTAGCCTATGTGAACAATTACCTCACAGGAGACGAGCAGAAAAAACGGTCAGTCGCCTATGAAAAGCAGTTAAAGCACTATGAGTTTTTGCCCCAGCCCAAAATCACCGAGGTCAATCTGACGGCAGATCTCTTTCCCTTAGAGCGGGACGCCTACTTCAAAGCTGATATCCAGCTGGTCAATAAGACGGATACCCCAATAGATTCTATCCATTTCAACAGCTCTAGTCTGACGGACTTCAGCATAATCCATCAGGGAGACACATTGGGCTACAGGTTTCCTTTGACTTATGACTCGCCGAAATTCCAGCTGTTTGGAAAAAAACCGGAGCATGAGTGGTATAAGATCACTGCTCTTCCTAAACCCATGATGCCGGGAGACACTCTTGAAGTCCAGGTGGTGAGTAAAGTAATCCATGAGAAATTCCCCAACTCAGGACTGGGGAGGGAGCTGGTATATAACGGGACCTTCATCTCGTCCATTATTCCGGATATCGGGTATTTTGCACAGGGGGAACTGGATAGTGATGAAGACAGGAAAAAATACGGCTTACCTCCAAAGCCGGAAGACCTTCCCAGGCACGATGATCCTTATGGCAGGAGAACACTCTTATTTGCTGATGAGGCAGACTTCATACAGTTCGAGGCGACTATAAGTACCATTCCTTCCCAGATTGCCATTGCGCCTGGCTATCTCCAGCGTGAGTGGACTGAAGGCGAGCGAAGGTATTTCCATTACATTCAGGATACGCCCATCCAGTCCTTTTTCAGCGTAGTATCGGCAGATTATGAAGTCCTGCGCGATAAAACCAACCTCCCAGACGGCCAGGAAATAGACATTGAGATTTATTATCAGAAAGGGCATGAATATAACTTGGACCGCTTTATGGAATCCTATAAAGACGGGCTAACTTATTTTTCAAATACATATGGGAATTTCCAATTTAGACAAATGCGCTTATTGGAGTTTCCACGTTATGCCGGATTTGCACAGTCGTTTCCCAACACAGTCCCCTTCTCTGAAAGCTTTGGCTGGGTGGCGGATTTTAGTGACCCCAATAGTTTTGATTATGTTTATTACGTAACAGCTCACGAGCTTGCCCATCAATGGTGGGGACATCAGGTCACTCCGAATTATACCCGGGGCTCCAATCTGATTTCTGAGGCACTGGCAGAGTTCTCCGCTTTGATCCTGAGTGAAAGGAAATACGGGAAGGACAATATGAAAAGATTTTTAAAAGATGAGCTGGATTCTTATCTGAGAGGTCGCTCCAATGAAGGTAAAAAGGAAAATGTTTTCATCAACTGCAACCGTCCATACCAGTGGTATAATAAAGGAAGTCTGATTCTCTACGGTCTTAGAGACCTCATTGGAGAAACCGCTATGGACAGTGCTCTTTTTAAATTCAATCAGGAATTTGGCCTCAAAGAAGCTCCTCCTTTCCCTGGAAGCTCCGACTTATACAGACATCTAGAGGCATACACACCAGACAGTTTGAAATATTACCTGGAAGACACGTGGAACAGGATCACACTTTATGACAACAAAGCCGGGCAAATAAACGCAAAAAAAGTAAGTGAAGGCGTATATGACGTCACGCTTAGGGTAACCTCCCAGAAACTCTACGCAGACTCCTCAGGACAGGAATCTATAGCTGATTATGATGGAGATTACATAGATGTGGGTGTATTCGCTGAGGAGGATAAAGATGATACCGGCAGGTTAAGGATAAACCCTCTCCATATCCAAAAGTATAAGATCAGACCCGGAGAAAACAGTTTAACCATACGTGTCAAGGGGATGCCCGTCAAAGCAGGAATAGATCCTTACAACAAGCTGATAGACCGGATTCCTGACGATAACTTAGCAACAGTGGAAATCCTTTGAGTTTAAGTCAAATTTTTTCCCTGGCCCCCTGATTTATTGGATCCATCGGTGATTAGGTCAGATACCACAGATGCGGAAATATTTTCTATCAGACCAACAATTAGAAAGCCGGGGGATGCCTGCCCCCGGCTTTCGTTTTGATTATCCAGATTAAATGTAAGAACAGTTACTCCAGGGAAATCTACTTGTATAACCCGTTGAAAAGCATCTTGAATGTCCCGTGTGATTGGGCGCGGAAAGTGATTTCCGGGCCATAAGCGTAGAATTTCCCCTTTCCTACCTGAGCTTCAAATGCCGTAATCCCATTTTTCAGGTAAGATTGGCCCCATGCCCAGCCACTCTTCAGAGGTTCTTCATGCCCAAACCAAGCGAGAGGCTTCACCCCTTTCAGGGATGCATCAGGAGCAAGGGAGAATACAGGACTTCTATTGAAGAGGATATCAGCTTTCGCCCCCATACCATAGTTGGAGGGATGGGAGTTATCTACATGCATCTCAAGGACACTTCCCGGGATATAGTACTTTTCCCCACTTAATGGCTTTTCCTTGCCTTCCACATCCAATTCAGTGAGTGCGTCGTTTACAGGTAGCTCTAAGTAATAGGCGAGATCAGTGGCTGCTCCCACAGCTACGACATTACCTCCTTTTTCCAAAAATGACTTAAGTGCAGGCACGGATTCATCTTCACTGAAATTACCCAGCATATGGCGGTACTTTTCATCGATTTCTTCTGGGTCGGGTTGGGATCTTCCACCTCCTCTTGAGCCTGGGCTAGGTATTCCAGGTCCTATAAAAACAAGGACATCAAATTTATCGTTTAGTTTCCCTGCATTAATCTGTCCAGGAAACACCAATTCATAAGGGAAGTGAAACTGTTCCATCATCCACCTTACCCATCCGGAAGGCATGGAGCCTCCGTAATAGTCATACAATCCAATTCTTGCAGGCTTGATTTCTTTAGCACCGCCGGGCATGGCCCCACTTGCGACAGGATATACACCATGTTCTTTAGCAGCTGTTTCAAGGACCTTTTTACCTGATCCTCCTACGTAAAACGAGCCAGCAGGCAATCCATTGGTTTCGGAGACGGTACGGTATACTTTCACTTTTTCCTTCAGCAGGTCATTTACTACCAAAAAACTGTTGTTACCTCTCGCATCGATCAGATAACCTGATCCGTTGGCCAAATTCTTAGCAGGAGGATTCTGGATTTGACCGTAAGGGATTTTTGTAAATGGCCCATCAAAATCCTCCATAATCCTGTCAAATGCCACCCCCATCTGAAACGCCAAGGTCCAGCCCGCCGCATCATAAGGTCGCACTGGAGGACCTCCAGGATACATGAAGTCATTGGGATGATCCTGGGGCTCAAACATATCTATCACGTGAGGTCTGAAAGCCTGGTCAGTCCGCACTATGTAAGAGCCGGCAGGATAGGTCTTCCCATTGACAGTAAACTGCTCGGATGCTTGATGTACCAAAATACCTGATTTGATCAATGCATTGAGAAATTTAATCGCCGTAGGAAAGTCTGCCTGATCAGCAGAAAGGATATAACCTCTCGGATCTCTTCTCGTCAAATCCGTATAGACTGAGTCGTAGAACTGGGGAGGAATTCCTCCACGGAAAGAAGGGCCTTCAGAACCTTTCCTTGAAGCCTCGTAAGCATCCTGAATTGCCTTTGCATTTTTCGGATACATTGTCCAGGTGTCTTTCTGACCTTTCTCGATCGCCTTTCTTCCCATCAGATAGATGTTGTATAGCAGCTCATCCCCATGCCGCACCGCATGGTTCAAGATAGCGTAGTTCAATGAAACCGAATAATCTATAGAGGTCTTGAAATGCCATTCTCCGGGTGCGATTGGGTAAGGGTTTGCATTGTTTGGGATCAGTCTCTCCGGAACCAGCGGAACACTGGATGGGGTAGGACTTCCTATAATCTCTGTAAGGATCCCTATGATGTTATGGTAATAGGGGGTAGTCCGAAGTCCGCCATTCCACCAGGTGGAAAAAACTGATCCTGACAACCTGGTATAACCCGGACGGTCCTCCTGGTGTAACCGGTTGATCATTGCAGCACCGACTGCGTCCAGACTGGTAATAATAAGTGGGTCAAACACGTGGTTAAACGGATCTCTATAAGGAGGGCCAGCCACGACTGTACCGGCTGGTCCGGACTGGTGGTGGTTGTAAATTATCTGAGGTATCCACTCTACATACTGCTGAAGTGACATATTGGTGGATTCCTTCATATTATTCATATAGAAGTCCCTGTTATTATCATGTCCTACATACTTTTGGTAAAGAATAGGAATGTTCTGGTCACGTTTAGTGGGATCTTCTTTCCTCATGTACCAATCGGACATTATCTCCATCCCGTCAGGATTTGCGTGTACAAGAAGGACGATGACATCATCGAGGATTTTTAGGTTCTCTTCGTCATTTCTGGACGCCAGCTGATAAAGCGTCTCGATCAATTGATGGGGACCTACCACTTCATTGGCGTGAAGACCTCCATCTATCCATATTACAGGCTTTCCCTCTATGACCAGCTTCTGTGCCTCTTCCTTACTCAGATCAGCCCTGGCCAAGGTTTGGGATATCTCCTTATATCTGTCAATCTTCTCAAAATTTGCGGGCGCTGTAACGATCATCATGGGCTGTGATCTTCCGTATTCTGTCTTGCCGATCTCAACCAGTCTCACCCGATCACTGGCATCCGCCACTTTCTTGAAATACGCTTCACTTTGTGAAAAAGTAGCTAGCTTGTAATCATCCCCTATATCAAACCCAAAATGTGAGTTGGGACTGGGTATATTTTGGGCCGATAATGTGAAAGAACATACGGCCAATAGCACAATTAGTGTAAATTTTAATCTCATAGACTTCGATATTTGCTGATTCTCTAAATTACGATGAAAAATAAGGGCGATTGAGATGGAAACTCTTCTTAATGGAAAATTTTACAGGATCGGGAAATACAGACGAAGAAGGCCTGACTGTCAAGGATTAGATTTGCCATCCACGTGATAAAAACAGCCGATCTTCCCCACCACTGGTTCAAAATATTCTTTTGAATGACTTGCTGTCTTTTAGTGGGACCGCTAAAAATTGCTACTTTTGCCTTTGAATCCTTTCGAATCTTTCCTGAAAAAACCACAAAAAGCATGTCTGAGGTTAAAATATTTTCCGGTACAAACAGCCGATCCCTTGCAGAGAAAATTGCCAAAAACTACGGTAAAAAACTCGGGGATCTGACAATGTCGAAGTTTAGTGACGGTGAAATGTCTCCAAGTTTTGACGAGTCTATAAGAGGTTGCACCGTATTTTTGGTACAAAGCACTACTCCACCGAGCGACAATCTTTTGGAACTTTGCCTGATGATCGATGCCGCAAAGCGGGCTAGTGCCTATAAAGTCTGCGCTGTTATCCCCTATTTTGGATATGCCAGGCAGGACAGAAAGGACAGACCACGGGTATCAATCGCCGCAAAGCTTATTGCCAATATGCTGACATCCGCAGGAGCAGACAGAATCATGACCTGTGACCTCCATGCAGGTCAGATTCAAGGTTTTTTTGATATACCCTTGGATCATTTGAATGGATCAGCTATTTTTGTGCCCTATTTGAATTCCCTAAGGCTTCCGGATATGATTTTCGCGGCTCCGGACGTGGGTGGGGTCGCTAGGGCAAGAGCTTATGCCAAGCATTTTGAAGTAGAAATGGTAGTCTGTGACAAGCACAGAAAAAGAGCCAATGAGATTGCGTCTATGCAGGTGATTGGAGATGTGGAAGGGAAAGATGTGATTCTTGTGGATGATTTGGTAGATACGGCTGGGACGCTGTGCAAAGCTGCCCAAATCCTCATGGAAAAAGGCGCTTCATCGGTAAGGGCAATCACCACGCACGGGGTGCTTTCCGGAAAGGCGTATGACAATATTGAGAATTCAGTTTTGGAAGAGCTGGTAATTACAGACACCATCACCCTAAGACAGCATTCTTCAAAAATCAGAGTATTGACTGTTGCAGACCTTTTCGCTAAAGCAATCCATGCAGTGACAGGTCACACATCGATCAGCTCGCTGTTTATTTAAGTTTAGAACCAATTTTAAAAAACATATATTATGAAAACACTAGAGGTTATAGGGTTTAAAAGAGCAAATCTCGACAGTGCCAGTCTTTCCGAAGTGAGAGAATCAGGTAATGTCCCTTGTGTGGTTTATGGACCGGGGATTCCTGAGCAGATCCATTTCTATTCCCCCATTATCTTATTCAGAGACTTGATCTATACTCCAGAGGTTCACTTGGTAAAGCTGAACATTGAGGGTACGATTATCGATGCTGTACTGAAAGATGCTCAATTCCACCCGGTAAGTGAGACATTACTGCATGCAGATTTCATGGCTTACTCTGAGAAGAAGCCTATCAAATTCGAAATCCCGGTAAAAATAGAAGGTAACTCCCCAGGCATAGCCAAAGGGGGTAAGCTGGAGTTGAAAACAAGGGTAATCAAAGTGAAAGGTCTTGCCAAAGACTTCCCTGACTTTATCAAGGTGGATATATCTGACCTTGATCTCGGTAAATCTTTCAAAGTGGAAGACCTGAAGGTAGAAGGGTTTGAAGTGCTTACCAGTCCCAATGTTTCTGTTGTGACTATCGGTGTACCAAGAGCACTTAGAGGTAAGAAAGAAGCATAACCCTATCCCCTTTGAACATATTGGAATCCTGCCTTTTATCGGGCAGGATTTTTTATTTTAGTGCATCCGAATCAGTTTGATCCAAAACAACTTCTCAACAATACTCCATCCATGAAATATCTCATTGTCGGTCTGGGAAATATAGGGCCAGAATATGAACTGACCCGTCATAACATCGGCTTTCTTACTGCAGACCGCTTGGTGGAGAAGCTTGGAGGGTCCTGGAAAAGCGACAGGCTTGCCTTCAAAAGTGAGTTGAAACACAAGGGAAGAAGTATACATGTCATCAAACCAACCACGTATATGAACCTAAGTGGAAAAGCGGTAAACTATTGGATGAAAGAGCTTCAGATCCCAAAGGAAAATATCCTGATCATTGTAGATGAAGTAGCTTTGCCTTTTGGAAAAATACGGATGAAGCCAAAAGGAAGTGCTGCCGGGCATAATGGCCTGAAAAACATTGAAGCATTGACTGGTGGACAGGATTATCCCAGGTTACGGATAGGCATCGGGGATGATTTCCCTAAGGGGAGACAGGTAGATTACGTCCTTGGGAGATTCAGCCAGAAAGAATTTGATGCTTTACCCATCGTTATGGATAGGGCAGTGGAAATGTGTTTGTCGTTTTGTGCTGCCGGTATTCAGCATACCATGAACCAATTTAACGAATAAGAGAGGCTGGATTTGGAATTCCCCGAAACTCGCCATTTATTTGCATCACTTCAGGCGACTGATTTATAAAGAAGAGGCGAGAGAATAGGCTCGATGACCCTCTGGCAACCATCCCCATTGGTGGGGAAAGGTGCCAAATCCTACCCTCAGCGGGAATTATAAATTGGCTTTAATAAAAAATTCCTCTTTAGTTCGGTTGCTGTAATTGGGTCGGGTTTTCCCACAATCCGTCTGGGTATATCCATTAACCCCTTAAGATTAACAGCTATTATGGGCAACCATTTCGAAACCAGCTCCATACGGATCAATTCTTCCAAATCAAATCAGAAAGAGCATTCTTCTCCGATCTATCTGTCGTCAAGTTTTACATTTGACTCTGCGGAAGAAGCCAGGGCTACTTTTGCCGAAGAAATCCCAGGGAATATCTACTCCAGGTATGCCAACCCCAACTCCACTGATCTGATTGAGAAAGTATGCTCGGCAGAAGGCACGGAAGACGGGCTGGCCACGGCTTCAGGCATGGCGGCTATGTTTGGGAGTATTGCATCGCTTCTTCAGCAAGGGGACCACATCCTGGCTTCCAGATCCCTGTTTGGATCCACCCATCAGCTTCTTACCCGGGTATTTCCCAAGTGGGGCATTACCTCAACCTACGGTGATATTTCTGATTATGAAAATTGGGACCAACTGGTGAAGCCCAACACGAGAATGCTTTTTATTGAAACGCCTTCTAATCCAGGATTAGAGGTTATAGACTTGGAATGGGCTGGTAAATTCGCCAATGCCCATAATCTTATCCTTGTCGTGGATAACTGTTTTGCCACACCATACCTGCAACAGCCTGCCAGGTGGGGCGCCCATATCGTCACTCACAGTGCCACAAAATACATCGATGGTCAAGGCCGTGTCCTGGGAGGTCTAATCCTGGGAAGCAGTCAACTCATCAAAGAAGTACAGTTTTTTACCCGTCATACCGGCCCAGCCATATCTCCGTTTAACGCTTGGATTCTGGCCAAAAGCATGGAAACGCTTGGGGTAAGAATGGATAGACATTGCAGCAATGCCCTACATGTAGCGAAATACTTTGAGGGAAACTCCCACATCCATTCAGTCAAATATCCATTTCTGAAATCCCACCCACAGCACCATCTGGCGATAAAGCAGATGAGTCAGGGAGGAGGCGTAATTACGCTGGACCTTTCCGGAGGAGTGGCCCGTGCCCAGCGGTTTATAGATCAGCTTCAAATGATATCCATCACCGCCAATCTGGGAGACAGCCGCAGCATCATCACCCATCCAGCCTCCACGACACACAGTAAGCTATCCGAAGAAGAACGGGCCAAAGTCGGGATCACCGATGGACTTGTCAGACTCTCCGTGGGACTGGAACACTATGAAGACATCATCCTGGATGTAGAACGTGCGCTGCAAAAATCTTCCTGAGCCAATGTAGCACCAGGATAACCAAATCCGTCTTTCCAGCAATCAACGATGTATTTTACAGGGCAGGTTGACAATCTCTTAAGGTGTCAGCCCTCTGTATAACCAAGTTATCCCGCTCAGGAATGAAAAAGAACACGCTACTCCCCTGTATTCTAGCAGTACTGACCTTCTCTTGTCATACTCCCGAGGAACTTATACCTACGGAAGCCAATCTCAGGAAACTGGAGACCTATGAATCAGCTCTTTCTACTGCCAGTAATGGATTTGCTGTAGATCTCTTCAGGCAGCTCAGCCAAGGAGAAGGCAAAAACCTCTTTTTCAGCCCGTTCAGTATTCACCAGGCCCTATCCATGGCAATGAACGGCAACACCGAGCCAGTACTGGAGGAATACAGGCAATTGCTGCACTACGAAAACAGCCCATTGGAAGAAATAAACGCCGCAAATTACGGCCTTACTAATTTTCTGCTGCAAGTAGACCCCCAGGTAAAATTTGACTTGGCCAATGGCATCTGGTATAAAGAAGGCTATCAGGTAAAGCCTACCTTCAAAGAGTCAATGACAAGATACTATCATGCTGAAGTCTCACCGTTGGAGATGAGTAGGCCTGATGCTGCCCATGTGATCAATCATTGGGTGGAGCAGAAAACCAACGGTATAATCAAGGACATCCTGGATAAGACAAACCCAGATGCCGTCATGTATTTGGTCAATGCCATCTACTTTAAAGGTGACTGGAAATTTGAATTTGACCAGGCTGGGACGAAAGAAGAACCATTTCACCTCCGATCAGGGATCACTACCCCGGTAGCCATGATGAGCCTGAAAGAGCAAACCGCGCTGAAATTCCTGCTTCTTGCTCCAGATGTCTCTTATTTGGAGTTACCCTATAGTACTGGGCAATATGTAATGGGCATCCTGGCTTCAAAAAACCCGGAGATCCTCAGCGAGCAGTTGCGCAAATTGGACAAAGAACAACTGGATCGGTGGTCGGAGCAAAGCTCTGCCACCAATGTACTCCTGAAAATGCCCAAATTCAAAATGAAGGAGAAAATCGAAAATCTCAAGAACGATCTTATAGATTTAGGACTGGTTACACCGTTCTCTTTTCACGAGAAGAATTTCACCAATCTTTTTGACAATCCCACTGACCTGCTTAAAATCACCCGTGTGATTCACGACGCGGGAATCGAAGTGGATGAGAAAGGAACAGAAGCAACCGCCGCCACAGTGGTCGAAGTGGTGGAAAGGCTTTCTGCCGCTCCATCTGGTCCTCTCGAAATCACACTGGACCATCCCTTTGCATTCTGGATCAAGGAGCAGCATTCTGGAGCTATTCTTTTTATGGGAGTGCTGGAAAACCCCAACTTACAAAACACTGGGAGTCTTTAGAAACTTATCCGTAAATCCACCTGTTGCCAAGGCTTTTCCTAACCGGGGTACTACCAGGTAGTATGTCTCAGCTTCGGAAAAGCCCTGATTATATCGCTGAGGCTGATTTGTCCGAGTAGCTGTCCGTCTTTAACTACAGGGAATCTTCTGATTTTCAGTTCTAGAAATTTGGATGCAGCGTCAAATAAAGATAAGTCAGGGGAAAGAGTGAGCACTTTACTGGTCATATAATCCTGCACTTTACCAGGGAATTTGGGGGTGTTGGTATACTTGCCCCTGATTATTTCCTTTAAGCAGTCTACTTCAGAAATTATGCCGATCAGAGTCCCGGAATCATCAAGAACAGGGGCTCCGGAAATTTTCCTTCGGGTGAGCATATCGAGAACATGATCAATAGTATCTGCAGGGTGGAAAGTAACAAGATTTGTGCTCATCAAATCTTTAACCAGGACTTGTTCTAGTGGGGATTTTTTGGGTTCAGCCAATCTTACCCCTTGAAAACTCTTTACCATATTCAAAAAGGTTTAAAGGATTATAAAATAAATTACTGAATTTACCCAATAATTAAAAATTAGTATTCACAAAATTTTATTGAACAATACATTATCTTAATAAATAGCTTTTAGCCAAAATAATCTCATATACCCGATGAAGATAGTCAATGAACCTAATTAGCGGCTCTTCAGCTTATTCTCAAGCACAATAAATGGTCTCCACGGCCTCACCCCACGACCGTAGAGGTCATCAAACTCAAAAGCTCCTACAATCAGATCCAAATCCCCATCCCTATCCAGATCCCCCGAAGTCATTGTGAGCCAATGTGAGTCAAAATCCTGCTTCATAACAAAAGGATCAAATCCTCCTTTGGAATTTTGCCTGAAATAAACCAAATCCTGTTTTGGATGCTGTTCCTGATCAGGAAAGAAGGCGAGCACAAAAAAATCCAACCTACCATCTCCGTTAAAATCTGCAACTTCTATCCCTGAGGCCCCATAAAGGGGGTAAAACCATTCTTCAGAGAAAGTCCCTTTTCCATTGTTGAGGAAAACCCTGACTCCGTGGTAGTTTTTCAGTACTATAGACAAGTCCGCGTTATCCCCATTTACCAATACGATATCCTTAAAGCCATCCCCATTTATATCTTCATAGCGAAAATCGCTGGAACCGAAAGCAGGATGAAACTTTATCAGGTTCCTTTCTCTAAACGTCCCGTCTCCTTGATTAATCCAAACAAAGATTCCCTCTTCTGCCTGGGTCATAAGCCCCAATACATCCAACTTACCATCCCCATCAAAATCCACTGCAACTGTCCTTCGGGCTCCCGGCTTAGCTTTCAAAACCACTTCCTTGTGACCACTATCCCCTGATAAAAACAGGCTAAGCTTACCCAGATGGTCCCCAAAACCAGAAATCACATAATCTTCGACCCCATCAGAATTCCAATCCCCAAACTCCATATGAACCGGACGAACCAACCCTGTCAACAGATCAACAGAATCCCACCTCCCCCCCTTATTGGTGAATCGGCCAACAGCACCCAACGAATCATTTGAGGGGTCCATCAGCCCCATCGATAAGATATCAACAGTCTGATCCTCATTCCACCTTATATCCACAGGAGCAGTGCCTACTGAAATCGAGTCCTCAAGCGTAAACGAGCTTTCGGAATCCAGGATAAATACCTTTTGAAACCGGTGCCCCAGCCATAGTTTCCCTGTTTCGGGATGTATTTTAAGTAGTGTGGTGAGATTGGGAAAAGGAAACGGGTATTCTGGCTGCGAGACCTCAAATCCAGGTATTCCCTTTTTTGGGAGTTCCTTTTCACGTTGTGGCAGCGGTTCTTCCGGTGCATTCTCCAGGTAGTATGTAACCAGCTTCACCCAATTCTCTTCCTTGATTAATGGGACTTGGGAATAGACGCCATCCGGTATCCCCATATCCTGGGGAAGAGGATTGCCAAAATCCTCAGCCAAGTAAAGCCCCAGCCGCTTTCTCATATCAGGCAATACCGATTTTTCCCAGGTCTCTTTGTCCAAAACCTGCGGTTCAGGTTTGATATGGCAGTTTCCACAATAGGCGTTTGCTAGCTGCTCACCCGATAGGTTCAAATCAGTTTTTGCCAATTGACCCAAGCTGGGCGGAGGCTGCTTCCGCTCTGAAATAGGATTACACGCTGCTCCAACCGCCAAGCTGAAGCAAACGATTAGCCTGCGTACACTCATTCTGCCAGTACCTCCAAAAACTCATTCACCAAATTGCGATCAATCCGGAGGTGATGGGTGAAGGACTTGGGATCTTCAGAAAAAGATATTTCTGGATTGAAGTAATTATTGGAAGAGGGTTTCCACATCTTGCACGATGCGTGGATTTCCTTTAAAAACCCGGTGGCTCTCAGCTCCCGTACATGGCTAGGCTTAGTACCTCCTCCCGGCATAATACAGATCCGGTCCTTTGCTTTTGTCATTAGTTCTTTCAATAAACCCAACCCCTCTGTCACTGAGTTCTTACCCCCCGAGGTCAATATTCTATGAAAACCGCATGCAATGATTTTCTCCAAGGAATCCGCATAGTCCGAAGAAACATCAAAAGCCCGGTGAAAGGTACAGGGCTTACCAGAAGCTGTCCTCATAAGAGACTGGCATGCTTCTGTGTGCACACGACCTTCACTATCAAGCACCCCAAAAACAAAACCATCTGCCCCCTGTGCGCCTAACAGCTCTATGTCCCGTTTCATTACCATCAATTCCTTTTGGGAATAGACAAAATCACCACCTCTTGGACGGATCATCACAAAAACAGGGGTGTCAATTTCCGATTTCAAAATTTTGAGCATTCCTGCACTTGGTGTCTCCCCACCCTCGGGAAAATTTGAGCACAGCTCCAGCCTACTTACGCCATATGCTGCTGCCTCAAGCGCTGCTTCAAGGTTGAATACAGGTGACTCCAATAAAATGCTACTCATGGCTTAAAATGGGAGTCAGAATCAATCAAATTATTGGTTTCCCGGGTAGCCTTGGCAAAATTAAAACCAGGATGCACTGCAAAAGCCCCTACTTCCCCTTCTTTATTCATGGCCAAGAATCCTGCTTGTATATCTTTAATATTGCTGTTTTTTGCAATTAAACGCCTCACGGCTTCTTCACAGGCTTCCTGGGGAGTTCTGCCTTGTCTCATCAGTTCCACAATCAGAAAGCTACCACAGATCCTGATGATTGACTCCCCCAACCCTGTGGCTGTGGCGGCGCCCACTTCATTATCAACAAAAAGTCCAGCTCCGATAATGGGACTGTCCCCCACTCTACCATGCATCTTGTAAGCAAGGCCGCTGGTCGTACAGCTCCCGGCCATATTTCCACTGGCATCCATCCCAATCATACCAATAGTATCGTGGTTCTCTATATTGATCACTGGTTTGTATTGACTTGTCACTTTCCATTTCTCATATTCTGCTGCTGCCTTGGGACTTAGCTCTTCTTTTTCTAGAGGAAAACCTTCCGCTATAGCAAACTGACGCGCGCCTTCTCCAGCCAGCATTACATGGGGTGTCTTCTCCATTACTCTTCTGGCAAGGGTAATCGGATGTTTTATCTGCCGGACAAAGGCCACAGACCCACATGATCCATCACCCGCCATTATGGAGGCATCAAGAGTGGTGACCCCCTCCCTATCAGGCAGTCCTTGCAGGCCTACTGACAGGTTCTCCATATCCAGTTCCGTATCCTTTACACCCAGCTCCACAGCATCTACAATACTCCCACCTGCAAGCAGGCTAGCCATCGCCGCTGCATTTGCAGGAACTCCATGGTTCCAGGTTGACAAGATAAGAGGCTTCTCTCCGGCTCTCTTTTCCTTAGCCTTCGGGAAATCAAAAGAGGCTCCTGGTATAAACAGTGCAGATCCCAATAAGGACTGCTTAATAAACTTTCTTCTTTGGGACATAAAACCTAATTTAGAATCAACCTTTCAAATTATTAAAATCGGTTGAAATCAGCTACCATTAAATCAATTCCTTTAAATATACACGAATGAAGCCTTATCTGCTGAAAGAGTCAAATTGGAAAACCCTGAAAGACCATCGTTTTGAGCTTGCAGTATTACCTTGGGGGGCAACTGAGGCGCATAATTATCACCTGCCCTATGGCACCGATGTCTATGAGGCAGATTCTATCGCAGAGGAGGCCGGGAGAAAAGCCTGGGAAAAAGGCGCTAATGTCACCATACTCCCCACCATCCCATTTGGGGTAAATACCGGTCAGTCTGACATTTACCTGGACATCAACATGAACCCAAGCACCCAATTTATGATCCTGCAGGACATCATCACTGTACTGGACAGACAGGGTCTTAAAAAACTACTTGTCGTAAACAGCCATGGCGGGAATGATTTCAAAACCATGCTGAGGGAGCTGGGATTGAAGTTTCCGGATATGTTGCTGTTCACGTGCAATTGGTTTCAGGCGTTGGATAAAAGCCGGTACTTTGAAGAAGCTGGAGATCACGCAGATGAAATGGAAACTTCTATCATCATGCACCTTCATCCTGAACTTGTCTTACCATTGGAAGTGGCAGGCGAAGGAAAAGAAAGAAAAGCAGTAATCAGGGGGTTAGGCGAAAAATGGGCCTGGGCCGAAAGAAAATGGTCCCAAGTTACTGCTGATACGGGAATAGGGAATCCTAAAAAAGCCTCTCCTGAAAAAGGAAAGGCCTATTTTGAAGATGTTACAGACAAGGTTGCGGAGTTGATTTCTGATATCTGCGCAGTCAAACCAGGGAATCAGTACACGTGATTACTCTAACTGCGTCAGGTCAACCTCTTCCTCCTCTCCGGAATATTTTAGAAGCTTGATTCCCTTCACTCCCTTGGGCAGCTGGATTTTCCGTCCCGATTGGGAGAGGAACCCAGCTCCCAAGCTGGTTTCGATCCGCTGTACGGCTCCACTCTCCAAAGTGACCAGAAGTGCCATTACATCACTTTCAGGGGTTATTTTCTGGGTAATCACTTGATTCTTTCCTTCAAAAACCAATAACTTCCCACGATTCTGTGAAGCCAGAAAAAGTGGTGTCCCTTCAGGGGTAGATATTCTTGCCAAAGCTTTCCCATCTCCCGGTACTACAAGCCCACTTTCAAGAGCGGAAACAGGAGTGAATCCCCCCTGTCCATCCCCTAGGAGCACCAGGCCGATATGGGCATCCAACCTCCCTACAAAGACTTCATTTCCATAATCATTACCCACTAAGATTACATCCAACAAACCATCACTGTTCACATCTTCGGCAAGTATTCCATTTACCGGACCAATCTGCGCAAGGCCAGGTAGAGGGTGAACTTTGAACTTCCCATTTCCCAAATTCTCCACATAAGACGATCTATCATAATTCCCGGTCAGAATCAGGGCATCTGATTTCTCATTCTCTGAGAAAAGTGAAGCCTCAGTGGACAGAGCATACGATTTATAGCGCTCAAATTTTCTTCTAAACATGGGGCTTTGGCCGTTCAGATCATCCCAAAAATGACTTGGAAACGAATTGTAACCACCTTCCTTGTCTTTATAATAGGCAAAAACCACCGGGTCGACACTCCCATTATTGTCAAAATCCTTTCCATAAATTTTGACAGGTCTTTCTGCTGTGGGATGATGAATGTTATTTGAGCCCAGGTTCCCTACAATAAAGTCAGTGTCTCCGTCCTGATCAAAATCACCCGCCACTATGGAATTCCACCAGCCTAGATAATTTTCCAATCCGGTATCCTCAAGCACGGAAAACTTACCTGCATCATTTTTGAAGACTGTGACAGCCATAAACTCACCCACCACTACCAGATCAACCTGACCGTCAGCATCGACATCCGCCCACATGGCATCCGTTACCATTCCTATGTTTCTCAGTTCAGGAGCTACCTGGTCTGTCACATCCTGAAGCTGTCCCTTTACATTCCTCAGCAGAAAGCTTTTGTCAGGAAGCGGGTATTGTGCATAGGGCGCTCTGCCCCCCACGAACAAATCCATAAATCCATCTCCGTCAAAATCCGCACCCCTGACTGCTGACCCAGAAGACTTTACTCCAGAGAAGCTTTCATCCAGCATAAAGTTTCCCTGCCCATCATTCAGTAAAAGCCGATCTGTGTATTCTGCGGCATCAGGCAGAAACTCGTTACTTCCACTCACCAAATAAAGGTCAAGATCACCGTCATTATCTACATCAAAAAACAACATGCCCTGTTCTTCATGATTATTATTTTCTCCAGGGATCAATTCAGAACCCGAAAACTTCCCATCAGCATCCTGCAGAAATAGCTGGAGTGTATATTCCGATGATGAGCCTACCAAAAAGTCCTCAATCCCGTCCCCGTTTACATCTCCTACGGCTATTCCCGGCCCAAATTGGCTTAACTTATGAGGAATTGTTCTTTGAATATTATAATCGATTCTATCCTTTTCCAGATGCAGGTAATCGATACCTTTTTCTATGGAGACTTCAGCAAACAGCGGCTCCACTTCATCCGGGACAAGGATAGCGTAGTTGCTTGGTCCTGTCTCAGCCTCGTCATAGGATATCGTCTTCAGCTGGTTGGCTTTCACATTTCTTTCCACATTTTCCTTCCCATCCGGCCATATCACCCTTAATTCGCCGACCTCCACTTCGCCTCCTAAGCCGAAGTGCATTATTTCATCTACGGAAGACATGTACCCCCTGACCACTTGTTGTTCCTGGTAAAGCGTGTTGCCCCCTGACAATCCCAAAACCACTTTAGCTCCCAACCCCTGAGGGTTCAGCCGTGGTCCTTTGAGCCTGATGCGGATAGCATTACTATTAGGTGTTGATCTGGCTAGCGTATTTTCAAACACAAAGGCCGGATCATTGATATTATTGACCACATAGTCCAAGTCTCCGTCGCCATCCAAATCAACGAACGCGGCTCCATTGGAAAATGAAGCTTTATTCAATCCCCAATCTGCTCCATTATCCCTAAAAGACAGATCACCCATATTTTTAAAAGCATAATTTGGGATTTTCACTATGGGAATGGAGTCCAATAACTGCCTTACACTGGCAACGGAGCCTACATCTGCCCGATAGTTTGCAAAGTCTTTATCGGTGATATCCCTGGGAAACCCATTGGTGATCAACAAGTCCCTTCTTCCATCCTGGTCTACATCTGCAAACAGCGGAGACCAACTCCAATCTGTCTGATAAACACCCGATAGCATCCCGATTTCACTAAAGGGGATATCTGGTCCATTGTTCATATGGAGCATATTTCTAACATGTTGGTATTCATACCCCCACTGTTCATTACTGAGGTATACCTGGTAGGAGTTCTTTCCTATCGTTGTCTTCTTTCTGAAGTTATCCTCTCCCAACATATCCAACGTAATGATATCCGGGTATCCATCATTGTTGAAATCAGAAATATCAGACCCCATGGAGAACTGGCTTTGATGACGGAGAAGCTCCTTTGTCCTGTTGGAAAACGTACCGTCCTGATTGTTTACATATAAGATGTCATTTGTAATGTAATCGTTGCTTACGTGGATATCCGGCCAACCATCGTTATTGAGATCGGCCACCAAAACTCCCAATCCAAACCCTTCGGTGGTGATTCCAGCCTCCATGGTAACATTGGAGAAAGTTCCATCACCGTTATTTCTATAAAAGGAATCGTTGTTGATTGCCGTACCGTCCGTAATTTTCTTTCGGTAGTTAGTCGGGGTCGCTTTACTTTGCTCATTGTTCAGCACATACAAATCCAGATCGCCGTCCAGGTCATAGTCTAAAAACACTGCTGCCATACCGTTTCCGGGATCAGCTATCCCGTATTCGGCAGCCATTTCCTTAAAAGAAATAATTCCGGAACCATTTACTCCTTGATTCACAAACAATAGATTATTCCTTTGTCCTGGCCCTGTCTTCATGGCTGTCGTCACGTATATGTCCATCCATCCATCCGCGTTGATATCGACCGCGACAGCACCTGTACACCAAAATGCCTCTGCCTCTACCCCGGCCTCTCCTGACACATCGGTAAACTCAAAACCACCTTGGTTCAGGTATAATTTGTTGGCAACCTGATTTCCTGTAAAGAATAAATCCGGAAGGCCATTCCGGTCAAAGTCGGCGACCGCTACTCCTCCTCCATTAAAAATATACTCATCCGTAAGAATATTGAACGAGTCAGTCTCTACAATCTGGTTGTTGAATGTTATCCCCGTTTCGGAAGGGGTTCTCAACTTAAATAGCTTATCTTCTTGCTTGCAGGAAACTAAAGAAGCTAGCATCAGCCCTGCCAGGCATAGAAATAAAGGTTTCATAAAGGATAATCTGTATTACTTAGTCCATGTTAAATTAGCATTTTTCATTCATAAGCCGATTTGTTGCCAGCTTATTTCTGGATGATTCATGCTTTTAAAAAAAAAGGAAGGCCATATAGCCCTCCTTTTCATATTTGAATATTCAACTGATCAAAAACCAGGGTTTTGAACCAGGATATCAGGTCCTAACAAGTCAATCTCGTCTTGGGGGATTGGCAATATTCTATGTCTCTCTGTGAAACTTGCTCCACCAAGTGCATTGGACAGAAGTGTTCCATCCAAGGCGAAATAAGCATTCATCTCCTCTTGAACGGTATTCCATCTGACCAGATCGTAGAATCTATGTCCTTCCATTCCCAATTCCAGTTTTCGTTCGAAACGTACAGCGGCTCTTGCAGTATTGGCATCCGTCCAAGCGGAGTTGTAAAGTCCCACCACATAGTTTGCCGCAAGATTTCCGTTACTTCTTCTGATCACGGAATTTTGGGCCCTCTGCCTCACTCTGTTTACATATTCCCTTGCCTTTTCAAGATTTCCGGTCTCTACCTCAGCTTCAGCAGCCATAAGGAGCACATCAGCAAACCGGATGATGTACACATTGATTCCGGTATAACCTGGAGTCCAGGAGCTGTTATCCTGAAAAGTACCTTGTTCTTCCCTGCTGTAAACATATTTCTTTACAGAATAGGGTCCGGAGTAGGACTGCTGTCTGATCCAAGATGCTCCTGGATGATCTTCCCAATCCATATAAGGAATACCTCTTCTTCCTACACTATGATCAACTCTGGGATCAATATTTCCCGCATCTGGGGTAAAGGAAGCAGAAGATGCAATACCAAAGTCATTGGCCACCCGGTTAGCTGTGTTGTTGTAGGAGCCATCCAAAAGAGGTAAGCCAGCGGCATTCGTTCTGTGAGAATTCACAAAGGTAAAGCTGGGAGCGAAGAATCCGCAGCAAACTCCAGGAGCAGCGGCATTATAGGGGTTGTTCAAATCGAACTCCGGATTGGCATTGTTGACAGATCCCGTACCTGCGGCCGACTGATAGGCCCATATAGATTCCAGGCTATTGTCAAATTCTCCTCTGAACAAATTCCCGTAGTTATCCAATAGACCATATTTCAGGCCATTGCTGGTTACCCCGTTGGCGATAATGTCATCGAATAACACTTTCGCCTCAGCAAATTTATTTTGATACATATACACTTTGGCAAGGTAAGCCTTAGCCGCATACTGGTTTACCCTACCCACCTGAGGTTGTGTAGTAGGCAGATTATCCACGGCATATTTGAAGTCCGCCTCTATAAACGGCCAAAGGTCTGCTGTATTAGGCACTTCATCTATCCCTGCATTATAATCTACTGACTCATCTACATAAGGGGTATTATTGAAGTTCCTCTTCAGCTGAAAGTAAAAATGGCCTCGGAGGAATCTCGCCTGAGCGGAGATCAAAGCTGCATTCTCCTCATTCACATCTTCCGGTCCATTACCCAACAGCCTCAACACGTTATTGGCACGGGCTATGCCCTCATATAAACCCCGCCAGTTTTCAAGTAAATTGATATTAGTGGCATCTGTTTCAAACCGTTGTATCTGATTAATGGTATTGAAGTCACCGGGGTCAGTTCCTTTATTGGCATCACCTCCACGTATACTACCCCAAACCCAGTTGGATGGAGATGCCATACGTTGAGCTCGTCCGTTTACCTGGGAGTAAACCGCAATCAGTGACGCATTCAATCCAGCCAGAGAAGTCAACTGATCTCCCGAAAGCTGACCCGTGGGATCGATTTCCAGGAACTCATCGCTACAGCTCACGGCTATCATCATCGCGGTGGACGTCAATAGCGCGCCTATCTTTAATTTTAAATTTTTCATTTTGGTTAATCAATTATATATGCTATAACTCGATTCTAATTTGCAGTGCTTTCTACTTAGAAGCTGACATTCAGCCCCAAAGTATAACCACGTGTGATAGGATAATTACCTACGTCAATACCGAATGTCAAGTCGGCATCACCACCCACAGCAGGATCCAATCCGGTATACTTGGTAAACGTCAACAGGTTATTGCCTGAAGCAAATACCCTTAGTCTTTCCAGTTTCCATCTTTCCAGCAAGCTGGAAGGCAGAGAGTATCCGAGTGTCAGGTTTTGCAATCTCAAGTATGAGCCATCTTCCACGTAGAAAGAGCTTCCCACGTTGGAGGTCGAGAAATTAGCAGCTTTTTCCACCCGGGGGATGGTAGCTCCCAAGTTTTCAGGAGTCCAGGCATCTTTCAGACGTTCTGAAATAGCAGCTCCCTCAAATGTGGAGTAGAAATCCGTAAACCATCTGGACTGATTCCAGATTTCATTACCTATCGAAGCATTGAAATAGGCAGATAGATCCAGTCCTTTGTAACCAATAGTGAAATTAAACCCTCCCTGGAAATCGGGAACAGGGCTTCCTAAATACGTTCTGTCTTCAGGACTGATCACTCCATCACCGTTCAAATCACGGAACTTAAACCTTCCCGGAGCAGCTCCGTCCTGGGTGGCGTGATTTGCCACGTCTTCCGCACTGCTGAAAAGCCCTTCTACTTTATATCCGAAAAAGGCAGATAATGGACGACCTACCTGGTTTCTTATCGGTTGAATCCCTCTAAAGTCCGGGTTGGCAGAGGTGATAACATCAAGACCTGGGGCAAGAAAAACAATCTCATTTTTCAGAACACCCCCTGTCACTGTCAGTTCATACCTGAAATCAGAAGATAGATTACCTCTGGTCGTGATCAAGAGATCCGCTCCTTGGTTCAGCATTTCACCGATATTGACCGCTGGAGCAGCAGCATTAAATCCATTCAGGCCAGTAAGTGGCACCTGGAACAACAAATCCCTGGTATTCTTTCTCCATAGGTCAAAAACCACTTCCAGTTTACCATTGAAGAAATTACCATCAAATCCGATATTCTGTGTTACAGCTGTTTCCCACTTGGCATTTGCATTTCCTATCCTGCCTCTTCGGAAACCCACGATCGCGGAAGAGTTGGTACCTCCGATATCGTAAGAAGAAGATCCTACATCACCGCTGAACAGGGAAAACTGGTTGTTGGGATCCACGTTATTGGAATTCCCCATCTGTCCCCAACCCCCTCGGATTTTCAATTCATCGATCCAGGTAAGTCCTGACATAAAGTTCTCAGAAGAAATCCTCCAAGCAGCGGAGAAGGCAGGGAATACCCCATACCTGGAATTTGCCCCGAATCTGGAAGAACCATCACGTCGTACTACAGCACTCAAGAGATACTTATCGTTGAAAGTATAGTTCAATCTACCAAAATACGATGCAAAGTTAACCCCACGGCCAAAGCCTGAATTGACAATTCTTCCACTTGGATCAGTATTGGTCAAGGTGATGAAGTCAGGATCCTGCACAAATGGATTCTGTCCATTTCCATCGATATTTCTTCCTGCTCCTGTATTCAATGCCTCCTGTCCCAACAACAAATCAAAGGAATGCTTGTCAACTATCTTCTTATAGCTTACAGTATTGGTAAAAGTCCAACCAAAATTAAAACCGGAACCTTCAGAATACCCAAATGCCGAGTTGTTCTCGGAATTTTCATATTGTCTTCTGGAATAATTGAAGTAATAAAAATTATTGTACTGTCCACCTATTGATGTTCTGAATGTCAGGTCTTTAATCAGATCAATTTCCGCGTAGACATTTCCAAAAATGTTGGCATTGAATGTTCTATTATCTCTCAAACCATCTCTTGAGGCCACCGGGTTTCGAGGGTTATTGAAGCCTGTGACTGAAGTGCCGGCATATCCTCCAAACTCATCATACACAGGGATAATAGACGGCATACGGAAAGCTCCCAAGATGTCATTTTCATCCCTTGCCACACCTCTACCGCCGGCACCACCCGTCTGGCCCAATACTCTTCTATAAGTGGCCTGGAAGTTTTCACCTATTCTTATCCTTTTGGTCACATCGAATTCGGAGTTTGCCCGGAAAGAGATTCTTCTGAAATCATTTCCTGTCAAGATACCTCCCTGATCCTGAAAGCCCAGCCCCACAAAGAACCTGCTAGTCTCAGACCCGCCGTTCAATCCGATGGAGTGACGGCTAAGCGGCGCTACGCGGGTAATGGCATCGTACCAATCTGTACCTTCCCCTGTGGCAGCTCTTACTAATTGTAGGATCCCGCCTTTGGTGGGGTCTATGTTATACCATGCCTGCTGCTGTGCCAGTTGATCGGCACTTAAAGGTCCAGGCTGGCCGTAGATATTGCTTAAGGATCCATTCGGGTTTTGGTTGATCACGCTTAAGTAGTAAGGCATTACCGGTGTATTGCCACTTCCAAAATGGGGGTGATCATACTCAGGTCCTTCCGGCTTATATAAACCTGCATTCGTTTCAGCGAGCCAGGTGGTATTGGCAAAATCCTGGGGGTTCATCATTTTAATCCCTGTTCCTGGATCAGTTAGTCCGAACATGCCATTGTAATCCACCCTCAGTTTCTGGTTACCTCTTCTACCTCGCTTGGTAGTATAGATAATCACACCGTTGGCAGCACGTGCTCCATAGATGGAAGCGGCTGCAGCATCTTTCAAAACGGTGGTGGACTCAATATCATCAGGGTTCAAAAAATCGGTGGAACCTACCGGCACCCCATCCACCACATACAATGGTTCGTTACCTCCAAAAGCACCAAATCCACGGACCCTCACGATAGAGGTAGTCCCTGGTTGCCCGTTGGAAATTACTGTCAAACCCGAAACCCTACCCTGCAGCGCCTGCTCCACGTTACCGGTAGGAATAACTGTTAGATCCTTTGGATCCACGGTCGCAATAGCGCCTGTGGTTTCTCTCCTACTGTCTATCGAGTAACCGGTTACTACCAACTCGGTAAGTGTTCTCTCATCCGGTTGTAATTTTACATCAATGATACTTCTGGGACCAACCTGTTGCTCTATCGTAGTATATCCTATAAAGGAAAACTGTAGAACCGCCTGGTCATTTGGAACATTCAACGAGAACTTCCCATCAATGTCTGTTGCTGTGCCTATGGAAGTCCCTTTTACGATAATGGAAACCCCAGGAAGCCCTACATCAAACTCGTCGAGTACTGTACCAGTCACGGTCCGTTGCGCATAGGCAACCGCACTGGATAGGACTAAGAGCATTAGAAATGCACTTAGATTTTTGTAAAGATTTTTCATAAACATAGATAGATTGGGTAACAAGATTAATTTTCTAAACTTGTTTTTAATTAATGGTGCAATCGTTTGCGATCTAGCTCAAAATAATTGCAATAGAGATGTTTCTGATTTTCCAGATTCTATTGCGCATATACCGTGGTGTTGAAACCGACAAATTTGAGAAACCAATAAGTTTGAGAGCCTTTATTGGTACCGTGAGGGAGAGAATACAGCTATGTAAAATAGTTCATTGGCGACTGTTTTGGGTTTTATCATTACACTAACCGTCAATGTTAAAGATTCTAAAACAAATTTCAAATTTATGTCATAAATAAAATTTGGGAATGAAGACCTTACACTGAATAAACAATTGTAAACCCACACATAAACAATTTAAAATTCGTAAAAAAATTGAATTTTAAAGAAAATAAACTTAGCTTCATTAAAGAATTATTAAAAAAATACTCAAAAAATTATCCAATTGACAAGTGTATTTTACTAAGTACCGGGTTTCAATGAGCGGAAAATCCCGAAAAAAGCATCCGTTTCCCTAATCTCCTCAAAGACAGGGTCGATAAGTGCTTTCTGATAGATTAACTCGCTGGCCTGGATCGCTTTTTCCAGCTGTATCAATGCCAATTCCTCCTGTCCACTTACAGCTGCTATCAAAGCCAGTCCATAGTAGCCATAGCCATAATTCCTGCCCGCATAAACCGATTCTTCAAAGGATATACTCGCATTCCCATAATCTTTTGCCAAGAAATGCGCCAACCCTTTGTTGAAAAAATCCTTCGGCTCAGAATACGTATAATCAAAACGTAAGGTAGCCAGTTTAAAATCACCCCTAAGTATGTCCAGCGCGCCCCTTAAACTCTCATTATATTTTAAAAACTCCGTATTTTTGGTCAGTACAGAAGCATCAGAGAGCATTTTGTAGGCTTCCCATGGCTTATCCAACAGAATCAATAGCTGACCTTTATTGTGAAGCACATAGGGGTTCTTTTCAATTTTCAATGCCTGATTCAGTAGTCTGTCAGCTTCTGACCAGAGTTTCTTTCTCTGGTTATTGTCCAGCGTACGTTGTGCCTGTCGCATTTTCACTACCGCCAGGTTGTTATATGGCAGCGCTGAGCGGTAAAGTTCAGTCATTTTGCTGTAGATTTTCAGCTTATCATCCAGTCTGGGGGCAGCCTCTCCCGCAACTGACCAATCCGTGAGATCGAGCTCTGAATCCACAACCCCTTCTTCCAAAACTTTGGTAAGACGCGCCAGCTGAGGCTGGTTTAGACCGGGTAGAGGCTTAGCTACAACCTCCACTCTGACACTCCTAAGCTTTGGAAATAATTCTCTTGATACCTGCTCAAACCCAGGAACTTTCCTTATTTCCCTGGCTTGTAAATCATAGTCAGCCCCATTTAAGAGAATAGCATAATATTGGTCCTTTCTCTGCGTAGAGAGTTTCTCGTAGTCCCTGAGTATCAACCTGAAATCAAACCAGTCATTCCATCTTGACTTCACTTCTGTAATGCTGTCACGAAGAAAAACATCCGAGGTTGCTATCAGCTTTTGGACTGCCTTTGCCCGGTCCATCCCCAGTTTACTGCTCTTTCCTTCGGCTGCCTCGGGCGATTGCGTACCGGTGATCCTGAGTGAAAGGATAGAGGGATTCTCTGTGATAAATTCCCTGAGTTTATCAAGAGCTTTTTTGTTAGCGTTGGTCAGCTTCACTACGGAAGACCCCGGTTCAAACAGAAAAGAGAGCTCTTCGCTTCGTGACATATCCACATCCATAGCCCCTGTAGGAATATACAGTCCTATTTGCGGTATCGGCTCATCAGGACTTACCGTTCCTACTTTTGCCAGAAGAGGAGTAGTGATCACTCCTCTAGCCAGGACTTTTTTCTGACTGGGTGCAGCAGGTTTTTTTTTGCCCTGATAAAAATGTGCCTCAAGAATGGCCCCTTCCATCCAAGGCTCATAAGCCAACTTAAATTTCTTCTGATACGTGTATTCTGCGACACGCTTTTTAAGCTCCAGATTCCCCAGCTCTCGTGTTTCTTCCGCTGACCTGAAGACTAGCTTCACCTGTGGATTCCGTGGAACCATCATTGACTCGATGGGTACAGTGCCTTTTATTTCAAACTCCACAGAGTCTCTGAAATACTCTAGCTTAGAGGGAGATACCTTTGAATCCTCCAAAAAATTCTTTTCGGGCACCATTATTGATCCTGCACCTAAATAAGCATATATTGTCCAAATCAGGACCGATTTATTTATTAACAATTGATTCAACATCCAGATTTACTTATATCACGTTTGTTTTTTATAAATTTACCAGAGTAAACCACCTAATACCATGGAAAAGCTGAAAATATTCTTCGAGGATCGTGCGTTTGGGGTTTGCTCCCGTATGGGGGAAAAACTGAACTTCCCGATTGACAGTATCAGACTCTTTTTCATTTACGCCTCCTTTATTACGATGGGATCTCCAGTAATAATATATGTATCGATGGCAATGATGATGAAAATCCGCAAATACTTCAGGAAAATGAACAATCCGGTGCTTTTTGACTAAAGTGAGGAATATTTTTTCCGTCTGAGCACATAATAATCCCAGAAAATAAACCTGCTTGGGCCGTTTTTTTTGAACCCACTTCTATCTTCTGAACCTGAAGTGCCCCTATACAAGCCCGGCTTGCGGGTTCTAAAATCCCTATATCCTTTCCTGATAGCAAGATATAACTCACGGTTCCCATTTTTTAAGTATGAAAATGCCGCCATATGCTCCAAAAAGAATTTGATTGGATAAATCAACTTGAACTTCAGTTTACTCTCATTCTTATACAGCATACTCAGGCTGTTCCTGATATTGAGATAAAGCTTTTTTGCACTCCCCCGGGTGAGGGTAGCTCCCCCTAAATGATAAACTGTAACTTCGCCTAAGTATCCAATTTTCCAGCGTGAACGCCTCATTCTCCAACACAGGTCGATTTCTTCCATGTGCGCAAAAAAATCAGGATCAAATCCACCACAATCGTGGAAAACAGATGATTTGATCACAAGACATGCTCCTGATGCCCAATCTACCTCCTGTTCATCGTCATACTGCCCCTTGTCTTCTTCTATCGTATCCCATAACCTGCCTCTACAATAAGGGTAACCTAGGCTATCCAAAAAACCTCCTCCTGCTCCGGCATAATCAAACTTGGTGCGGTCCTGATAGGAGAGGATTTTTGGCTGTACTGCCGCAAATTCCTCTCTAGCCTCCAAAAAAGAACAGAGCTTTACATCCCAGGATTCGCTCACCGCTACGTCCGAATTCAAGAGAATATAATTCCTGTATTTTCCCTTTAAGGTTTCAAGACCGGCATTATAGCCTCCTGCATACCCCAGGTTCGAACCTAGCCTAATGACCTGGACCGAAGGAAAATCAGACGTCACATAGCCTATGGATGAGTCAGTACTGCAGTTATCTATAATCCAGACATCGTAGCTGCTTAACGTGACTACATCCGGCAAAAACTCCCTAAGCGTTTCTTCCCCGTTGTAGTTTAGGATGACAATGGCACACGGTTTCATCCAAACATGCCACCTAAGTCCATGCCCGGGATATTGGGAATCATGCCCTCTGTAGCTGACTTCATTTCTGCTTTGATTTTGGCCTCGATGGCGGTCATTGCTATATTAGTGGCCGCAACAATAAGATCACTCAGCATTTCTTTATCCTTGGGTGAAAGTAATGAGTCATCCAAATCCACCTTCAACACTTTCCGGTCCCCATTCACAGTCACCTTTACCAGACCTGCTCCTGATTCCCCCTCAGCGGTGAGATGCACCAGTCTGGCCTGAACTTCTTTAATTTTTGCCTGGGCTTCTTTCACCTTGCCCATCATCCCCATTAAATCAAACATAGTTTCTTGTGTTAAAGTCTTGCAATATAATTTAAACAGCGGTTACCTAACCATGCTGCTGATCGGAACAATATTTCTATAATTAAAATTCAACAAAATTTTAATTCATTTTAAGAGTAATTAAGAAATATAACTCTATAAAAACGCAACTTTTATGGACGTTTTCCTGTATTTAGTAATGTGAGCATTTTAATCTGTAGGGTACCCGCAACCTCTTTCAGAAATTAAAACAAGCCGGCTCAAAAGGGAAAATCCAGAGTTCGGACTGAGAACCGGCCCCCTTATATCAAATGTACCATCCTGTGTTAAAGAGAGCAATCATCTCAATTTAAAATTGTTCCCCAGGCCATAAACACCTTACATACCATTTCCTGTTAGTTATCACCTGATTTTGAATTCTTATGAAAACGATAGAAGTAATTGAAAAGGAACAAGTAGTCAACCTGGGTTTTTCCAAAAAAGAAGTGTTATCCGATCCTGACGAGCGTAAGAAGAGAATGGCCGATCTATATCGGTCGCAAACACTCGGCAACTTATTGCAAGCTACAGTCAAGTTGACTTTCGAAGCCTCCAATTCCCAGATTTATCAGGTTCAAACAACCGTTTGGTCTGTAGGAGCAGATTTTATCTCTTTAAAAGGAGGTATCACCTTACCCATCAATTCAATTTTGAAGGTTGAATGATCATTCTCTCAATTTTGAGATAAGTTCATGCAAATTCAGGACTTCCTGCATCCCAGTATCCAGGTTTTTAAGCGCTACTTTTCCATTTTTTATTTCCTCGTCACCACAGATTCCGACAAACTGTATGCCTTTTTTAGAAGCAAATTCAAGCTGTTTTTTAAATTTGGCCTGGTCAGGGTAGATCTCAGTTTTTATTCCTGCATTCCTAAATGACGACAAGAGCCCCAAACCATACCTAAAACCCCTTTCATCAAAATGTACCAGAAGCAATTGGGTTCCCTGCACATTTTCTTCAGGAAAAAGCCCTAACTCTTCCAGTACATCGTATAGCCTATCCACTCCGAAAGAGAAACCTACGCCAGAGACTCCCTGCAGTCCAAACATCCCAGTGAGGTTATCGTATCTCCCCCCCCCGCTCACTGAACCTATCGAGACATGGTTCACTTTTACTTCAAAAATAGCTCCAGTGTAATAGGAAAGCCCCCTTGCCAGCATCACATCCAATTCCACCTGCGTAAGGTCTTCCCCCATTTCCTTCAAAAGGGCTATTACTTCCTCAAGCTCTTTCACCCCTTGAAGTCCTGTCTCGCTGCCTGTAAGAAATGCTTTGAGAAAGCCGATTCTATCTTCTATTGCTGTAGGCAGGGCTACCAACGGAGTCAATTTCCCGATTGATTCGTCGTTGAAACCGCGTTCACCCAATTCCTCTGCGACTTTTTCCCAGCCTATTTTATCCAGTTTATCTATCGCCACGCAGAGTTGTCCTTCCTTGCCAGCCTCACCGATTACTTCAGATATCCCGGCAAGGATCTTTCTGTTATTGAGTTTAATGGTGTAATCATTGAGTTTTAACTTTCCGAAAACCTGTTTGATCATCACAATTATTTCAGCTTCACAGATCAAACCATCCGTGCCTACCACGTCTGCATCACATTGGTAAAACTCCCTGTACCGCCCCCTCTGCGGGCGATCGGCACGCCATACTGGCTGTATTTGGAAACGCTTGAACGGAAACGTCAGCTCATTTCTATTCATCACCACAAAGCGGGCAAATGGCACGGTAAGATCATATCTCAACCCCTTTTCAGATACTTTGGGCAAAGTGTGCTGATACCCAGATACCAAATCCTCCCCGGTTACTTTCTTCAGATAATCACCACTATTAAGAACCTTGAAGAGGAGCTGATCACCCTCATCCCCATACTTCCCGGTGAGTGTAGCCAGGTTCTCCATGGCAGGGGTTTCTATCTGATGATATCCAAAGAGCTTAAATGTCTCTTTAATGATTTCCAGAATATAATTTCTTCTGGCCATCTGCTGTGGACCAAAATCCCTGGTACCTTTTGGAAGGCTTGGCTTTTGCATAAACTTAGTTATCGGTGATCAAGCATCAAATTTATCAAAAAAGAAGTAACCATAGGGACATGGGAGCAAACTCTTACAATTAAATTCAGGTTTCTTCTAGGCAAAAAAGAATTGTTTACTTACTTTTGCGACTCGTTTCGAAACAATTCATTAAAACATACGACCATGGCAGTTACTACTCTGAAGAGAAAATTAAGAAGAAAAAGACAAGGTCAGAATACACGCGTTATCAAGATAAAGCAGTTGAGTGCCCAACCAGTAATCAAAAACGTGGATATCGAGGAGCTTAAAAAGTCTTTTGGGAAATAATTTATAATTCCTGCAAATAAAAAGGGCGGTCAAATGACCGCCCTTTTTATTTGAGCACTCCTCTCTTTCCCAGCTCTACCACCTTCAGGTTTTTCACCTGGCCCGACTCCATGTCAAATAGAAGCATCGTCCTGATCAAATGAAACCCCTGTTGGCCAATAGCCCCTGGATTAATGTAAAGGCAACTGATATCCCTGTCATATTCCACTTTGCAAATATGTGAATGTCCTGTCACGAAAATCTGGGCATCGGAGGCTTTCAGTCTAGCCTTTATACCCTTCGCATACCGGGGAGGTTTACCCCCGATGTGTGTGATTACCACCTTTAACCCTTCTAATGTAAATTCCAGCCATTCCGGATAC
Organism: Algoriphagus sp.; assembly: GCA_048819475.1. GTDB lineage: Bacteria > Bacteroidota > Bacteroidia > Cytophagales > Cyclobacteriaceae > Algoriphagus. Next base: position 8,550 of record JBMDXP010000090.1, on the reverse strand, counting down.
AACTGCTGGATAGTATAGTCGTCTATATTGCCATAAACAGCCCGTATGACTTTATCTTTAGGCAAGGCTTCCATCACTTCGAGAGAACCTATGTCCCCTGCATGCCAAATCTCATCCACCGCAGTAAGATGGGCTAAGGTTTTGTTGTCTATATAACTATGAGAGTCAGAAATCAGGGCAATGCTGGTAGCCATAAGGGAGTTTACTTATATTAAGTGTTTATTCTCCGAATATGTACACGGTATTGATAACATCAAACTTCCCTTCCATGAAATCCTGTAAAACTTTGATTATAGCATTGGTCATTATACTGGTAAGTTGTGGCATCTCCTATGCCCAGTCGCCAGCGAAGCACGGGAAGGTCATTTCAGTGGCGAAATTTGAGAATATGGCCAGTAAATCCGGAGACCGGGTAATAATTGACGTCAGAACGCCTGAAGAACTAGCAGCAGGAAAAATAAAGGGAGCAATTAATCTGGATTACAATCAGGAGAACTTCAGAAACCAGCTGGAGCAGCTCGATAAGAACAAGACTTACATGGTCTACTGCAAAGTAGGTGTAAGAGCAGGAAAAGCCGCAGAAATAATGAAAGATGCCGGTTTTAAGAAAGTCTACCTTCTGGAAGGCGGACTGGAAGCATGGAAAGCACACGATAAGCCCATTGAAAAATGAAAATGATCAGATCGATAAACCCCTATACCGGAAAAACACTTAAAGAATACCAGCCCTTAACCTCTCCGGAAGTGGAAAAGAAACTGGACACAGCTGCCAGAGCCTACCTGAAATGGAAGCAGGAAGAGATCGGGCAGCGGTCCAAATTACTTGTGAGGGCTGCCGAAAACTTAAGATCCAATAAAAGAGACTTAGCCAGGCTCATCTCTGAGGAGGTGGGTAAAGTCATAAAAGAATCCGAGGGGGAAATAGAAAAATGCGCATGGGTCTGTGATTACTATGCAGAACATGCCGAGGGTTTTCTGAAACCTGAGTTGATCAGCTTGCCTGATGGGAAACAAGCAAAACTGATCCATCAACCGCTGGGAATTGTATTGGCAGTCATGCCTTGGAACTTTCCATTTTGGCAGGTTTTCCGCTTTGTTGCGCCTACATTGATGGCCGGTAATGTGGGCCTGCTCAAGCATGCCTCCAATGTGCCGCAATGCGCTTTAGCGATTGAAGAAACCATGTTGGCTGCCGGGTTTCCGGAGGGTGTATTTCAGTCGTTGCTTGTTGATTCTGATTCAGCCACCAAGTTGCTAAAAGACCCGCGAATTCAAGCTGTTACCTTGACTGGCAGTGAAAAAGCCGGAGCCAGCGTCGCTTCGGAAGCAGGAAGTCAACTAAAAAAATCCTTGCTGGAGCTTGGAGGAAGTGACCCGTTTATTGTCCTGAAGGATGCGGACATCGAGGAAGCTGCCAAAACCGCAGTAAAAGCACGCATGGTGAATTGCGGTCAAAGCTGCATTGCTGCCAAACGCTTTATAGTGGAAGAATCGGTCTATGACACATTTTTGGAACGTTTTACGTTTCACTTGGAAAAGCTAAAACCCGGCGATCCCTTGGATGGGACCATAGATTATGCCTGTATGGCAAGGCCTGACCTTACAGAGGAACTATTTGAACAGGTACAGCAATCGGTGAAAGCAGGTGCTACAATTCATTATGGTGGGAAAAAGCCCGAATCCGGTTCTGCCTTCTTTCACCCTACCATCCTGACTGATATACCGATACATTCCCCTGCTTACCGTGATGAACTATTCGGGCCTGTAGCCTCACTCTTCAAGGTAAAAAATGAAGACGAAGCCATAGCACTGGCCAATGACACGGAATTTGGGCTTGGGTCTTCTCTCTGGACCAAAGACTTGAAAAAAGCTGAATCCTTAGCTTCTAAAATAGATGCTGGAGCGGTATTCATCAATTCAATGGTGGCATCAAACCCTCACTTACCTTTTGGTGGGATAAAAAAATCCGGCTATGGCAGGGAATTGAGCAGGATGGGTATTTTGGAATTTGTGAATTCGAAAACCGTCTATTTAGGCTAAGGAATAGGGAGAAAGCTTGGCTTATTTTTGCTTTTGGCCAATTCCTTTCTATTTTTACGAGCCAAAATTTTGTCCTAAACTAATGAGAGAAATACAATTTCGTGAAGCCTTAAGAGAGGCATTGTCTGAAGAAATGAGACGTGATAAAAACGTTTTTTTGATGGGCGAGGAAGTAGCCGAATACAATGGTGCTTACAAAGTGTCACAGGGTATGCTGGATGAATTCGGACCAGAAAGAGTATACGATACTCCAATAGCCGAACTCGGGTTCGCAGGATTGGGTGTAGGCGCAGCCATGAACGGACTAAAGCCGATCATCGAGTTTATGACTTTCAATTTCTCTTTAGTCGCCATAGATCAGATCATTAATTCGGCAGCCAAAATGCTCGCTATGTCTGGAGGCGCCTATAGCGTTCCGATTGTATTTCGAGGCCCGACAGGAAATGCCGGCCAGTTGGGAGCAACCCACTCATCCAATTTTGAAAATTGGTTTGCCAATACACCTGGGTTGAAAGTGATTGTCCCCAGCAATCCCCATGACGCCAAGGGATTGTTAAAAGCTGCTATCCGGGATCCAGACCCGGTGATTTTCATGGAATCAGAATTAATGTACGGGGATAAAGGAGAGGTACCTGAAGGAGAATACCTACTTCCTATCGGAGTAGCTGATATAAAAAGAAAAGGAAAAGATGTGACCGTGATTTCTTTCGGAAAGATGATGAAGGTAGCGCTCGAGGCTGCTGAAGTCATGGCCAAAGAGGGCATTGAAGCAGAAGTAATTGACTTAAGAACAGTAAGGCCAATAGATTACGCAACTTGTCTTGAGTCCGTGAAAAAAACCAACCGCGTAGTAATCGTGGAAGAAGCCAATCCTTTGGCGGCGATTTCTTCTGAGCTCACCTACCATTTCCAGCGTTATGCTTTTGACTACCTTGATTCGCCGGTAATCCGGGTGAACTCAATGGATATCCCACTTAGCTATTCACCTACTTATATCGAGGCTACTCTTCCCAATGTGAAGAGAACGGTAGATGCCATAAAGAAGGTATGTTATATTGATTGATCAAATAATGATCATAAAAAAAAGCCCGGCCCCACTAAGGCCGGGTTTTTTGTTACCCAATCTATCTATTTTGAATGTGTTATAGATAGACAGAATGTTCTGACCCCCATCAGAACATTCCATTTATCGCATTGCTATTTGGGTCTGTTGTTGTTTTGGATATTCTCTCCTCCACCTTCTCCACCCTTGAGGTCATCGTTATTGATGGTTTTGCTTCTCCTAGGGCGCTGGTCCATGCTCAATCTGCCTATTCTATAACTGAAATTGACCTTAAAGTTCAAGTTTCGGATAGCATTGGTGCTTTGTTGCATGATGGTGGGCGTGATCAGTTCATTTCTAATTATGAATTCTTTGGCAAGAAAGTTTTCTGCCCCAAAACCTATGCTCCCCCGGTTTTCTTTGAATTGCTTATTCAGGTTAAGCCCATATGCTGCAAATCCTCCGGAAGTTCCTTGTAACTGTACTTGTCTACCCCTGGCAAATGTAAAAAGTTGAACTTGCCAGCTCTTTGGAAGCGTGTAGTTACCGAACACCCGTCCACCAAACACAAATCCTTCATTGGAAGCTGGAAGTAGCGGATCTGAGAAACCAAGGATAGCGTAATAAGCATCCACCCCGCCATTCAGTGAAAATTTATTGTTGATATTCACATTGGCGAAAATACTGGTTCCTATAGCCTGTTCCCGTCCGATATTCTCAAACGTGTTGTAAATCACCCCATCATCCTGAATAGTTCTTACGGACTGGATAGAACCGGTAGTATTCCTGTAGAACCCCGTGAAATTCAGCGTGGTACCCTTGATGAACGTGCTGTATCCCAGCTCATAATTATCGGTCAGCTCCGGGTCCAGCAGGGGGTTACCTTGGGAGATTAACAGTGGATTCGAAGCTTCTATATTCGGGTTAAGAAACCTCAACGATGGTCGTTGGATTCTTCTGTTGTAAGCAGCTTTGACCATGTTGCCGTTTTTCAGTCTCCGGCTGGCATTAAAGCTTGGAACCAGCGTTCCATAGGATGGGATATCAGCTTCCAGCTCAGTTCTAAAATCGGCATTGATTGTAGTGTACTCATACCTGAGTCCGGGCTTCAGTGTATAATTCTTCAGGAAGGTAAAGGTATAGGACAAATACCCGGCCGTCACATTCTGATCATAGCTGAACTCATTGTTGAATACAGGGTTTAAGTCTTCAATATATTCGCCGTCTGCCCCATCCGCCCTGAAGTATGCAAAATCGGAGTAGGCCTTTCTCAGGATGTTTTTAGCTCCATACTCAAGTATCTGTTCGCCATTGGCTCCCAAAGGATTAACAAAATCGACCTGAAGGGTAAACTCCTCATTTTTGCTTGGGTTATCATTTCTCAATCTGGAATCGATACTCGTCATATCTTCTGCAAACAGGGTATTCACAAACGAATTTTCCTGGTTGTTTCTACTGTATAGCGTGAGAACACTGAACTCTTTACCCTTTTTCTCAAACGTCTTGGTATAGTTCAGGCTGACATCGACCGAGTTTGATCTATCTTTCGTTTCTGTTTCGCGGAGGGCATTGCTGAGCAAGGAGCCATTGAGGAAATTCTGCGTTAGAAAATTCTCTTGCCAGTTGGTGGAATTTCTTATCCCAAAGTTTACGGCGCCGGTAATAAAATTGTATTTATCGATCTCATAATCCACTCCAAAGTTGTATCTACCAAAAAGATCCCTTCGTTCTGTATCGGCAGACTGTAGGATTCTGGAAATGGAATTATCTGGATTGGTAAGGGTTTGTGCATTGTCAAAGCTACCCAATATATTATAGCCTGCCCTTCCAAATCCACCCAGGGAAAAACCGAATTTGCCTTTTCTTGCACTGCCTTGAAGTCCGAGGTTTGATCCCCTCAAGCCTACCCCGGTATTTACATTCAAAGTCATACCCTGAAGATTATTTTTCTTTGTCACGATATTGATTACCCCGGAGGTTCCTTCTGCATCAAACCTGGCAGATGGAGACGTGATCACTTCCACAGATTTTATTTCATCTGCAGGGATTTGCTTCAATGCATCTGAAATACTACTTGCAGCTATAGCAGATGGTCTGTTATCGATCAGGACCAGGATATTGGCACTACCCCGCATGGAGACATTCCCATCCAGGTCCACGGATAGCATGGGCACTCTTCTGAGGACGTCAGTAGCATCTCCTCCGGCTGTTGTTTTGTCATTTTCGGCCTTGTAAATAGTTCTGTCCACTCTTTCCTCTATCAACTCGCGCTGCCCTTGTACCGTTACCTCTTCCAGGGCTACTCCCTCATCACTCATCTGGATTTCTCCCAGATCTACATCTCCTGTGAGGGATGTCACTGTTATATTCTTAATAACTGCTGTTTCAAAGCCCATGAAGCTAAGCTGAAGCTCATAATCCCCCATCTCAAAACCCGTAATGAAAAATTTACCATCTCCATCCGCTACAGCACCGGCGATATTGGTATCGGTACCCACCTTAAACAAAGCCGCTGTAGCATAAGGAACGGGCTCTCCGGTCTTTAAATCCTTGGCAACCCCTATAATTCTTGCAGGAGTCCGTCCATTACCTTGTGTCTGCTGCGCAAAGGATAAAGACGATCCCAGGAGAAGAGAAATTGCGATTAGATTGAATAATTTTTTCATATGTTGATAACTAGTTGCTCTATTGCCGGTGCAGGCAGTGAAATCAATGGGATACTGCCCAATTGATACCCCAAAAAAACAAGGTTTGTTCCGCAGTTTCCCGGCTAATAGACCGTTCCCACTGTTACATCGACAAACACCCTTAATTGTCTGACAAAACCCAAAAAACAACCTACTAACCCTTTGGTCTGGTTAAACCGACTATCCGCAGGTCAAAAAGCAGGATTGGCAGATTATAATTTAACGGGAATTGTTCTTTTCTTTAGTTTGGCTATTGAAAGTCAGACAAATGATCCCACTCAGTCAAAATAAAAGAGTATCTGTGCTGGTCCATATTCTCGGGTGGTCTATGCTAAGTGTAGTACTTTTTCTCCTGTCTCCGATTTCCTGGAGAGTGGATATCCCTGTAGAATTTTGGTGGAAACAAATTTTTCTGGGGATGTTGGTGATGGTCGCTTTTTATGTGAACATGTTCTTTTTCGTGCCTAAGTTCCTACTGAATGGCAAAGCATATCTTTACCTGGCTATCGTATTGGTGGGTGTTGTTCTTTTCCTTGGTTTTCTTATTTATTTCGAGAATCTGATCCGGCTTCCTGAACTCATGCATAAGGCCTTCAATCCGGATAAGCCTTATGTATATACAGGAAGGAAACTTCATGGAGATGCCATGAACCTGATGTTCTATTTACTTGCCCTTGGAATCAGCACATCTGTAGCCTCTGTGCAGAAATGGCAAAAAGACGAGAATGTAAGAAGGGAAATGGACAGGCAGCGGATCACCACCGAGCTTTCCTATCTAAAGGCCCAAATCAATCCACATTTCTTCTTCAACACGCTTAACAATATTTATTCGCTCACCAATCTGGATGTAAAGAAAGCCCAAGAAGCCCTGCTCAAGCTATCCAGAATGATGCGGTATGTTTTATACGAGAATCAGAAGGATGAAACACTACTCAGCAAGGAGGTAAGTTTCATTAAAGATTATATAGAACTTATGAAGATGAGGCTATCCCAGAAAGTGATCCTCAACATCCAGATAGATGATCCAAAAGATGACCTGGTGATCTCTCCCATGCTGTTTCTACCATTTTTGGAAAATTGCTTCAAACATGGGATCAGTTCCCAGCAAGAAAGTGAAATAGTTGTCAAACTTGAAATAATGGGAGACACCGTATTCTTTGAAACCAAAAACCATATATTCCCCATCAACCCGAAAAGTCCTGAGGTTGAGGAAAATGGAATAGGTATGATCAACACACAAAGAAGACTGATCCTCCTGTATCCTGATAAACACCGTCTAAAATTTGGTAAAGATGAAAGCAATCAGGAGTATTGGGTAAGCCTAACAATAAATCTGGGATGACTCTTACATGTATAGCGATAGACGACGAACCCCTTGCCCTTGAGCTGATCTGTAAATTCATCGGGCAGACATCCTTTCTCAATCTTGTCGGGAAGTTTTCCAATGCAATTGAGGCACTGGGATTTATCAATAAAAATGACGTCCAGCTGATCTTTATGGATATCCAGATGCCTGATCTTTCCGGAATGGAATTGGCACGAGTACTTGACGGAAAGAAAAACACAGAGAATACACGCATTATTTTTGCCACTGCTTATCATCAGTTTGCAATTGAAGGATATAAGGTGGAAGCCTTGGACTACCTCCTCAAACCTTACAGTTATGAAGAGTTTCTTTATGCTGCCACCAAAGCCTATAATTATTTCGAAAGACTTGCCAGTCTTGTTGACGATACAAAGGCTCCTGAAGAAAAACAACTGGAATACATATTCTTAAAAGTCGAGTATCAGCTGGTAAAGGTATTGCTTAAGGATATCACCCATGTAGAGGCATACAAGGATTATGTGAAAGTTCATCTGGTCTCCAAGCCGAATCCTTTGCTATCCCTTACCAGTTTGAAAAATATGGAGGAAATGTTGCCAAGCGAGCAGTTTATGAGGGTTCATCGCTCTTTTATTGTGGCACTGGACCATATCGAATCTGTTTCCCGTAACCTGATCCAAGTTGGCTCCCATAGCATTACTGTAGGGGACAATTACAAAGACTCATTTTTGGAGTTTATGAGCAGGTGGATGAATTGACAGCCAAGAAGTAGAATATTCCGTTTATGACACCAAGGTACTGTCCACTGCTAATATGATGACTGAAAATCAAAAACAATACATGCAAATGGCCATTCAGTTGGCTAAAGATGGAATGGAGTCTGGGAATGGAGGACCTTTCGGTTGTGTGATTGTGAAAAATGATCAGGTGGTAGGCAAGGGGTCCAATATGGTCTCCAGCACCAATGATCCTACTGCCCATGCTGAAATGGTCGCCATCCGGGAAGCGTGTAAAAACCTTGACCACTTTCAGCTGGAAGAGTGCGAGCTTTATACCTCCTGCGAACCCTGCCCAATGTGCTTGGGGGCAATTTTCTGGGCCAGGCCTAAACAGGTATTCTTCGCCGCCACCAAGGAAGATGCCGCTGATGCAGGATTCGATGATGAATTTATCTACAGGGAGATTGAAATCACTCCGGAAGAGCGAAAAATCCCCATGAAGAACTTTTTACGGGAGGACTCGCAGGAGGTGTTCACTCTTTGGAAGAACAAGGGGGACAAAAAGCTGTATTGACGAGTTTCCGTCTAGGGATTATCTAGGGCCTGCTGAAAAACGCCAGTAAAAAGATTGGAAGCCATAGTTTTGAATTATCAGACCATTTTTAAGGCAAGCTGTTTTTCAGCAAGTGCAAGCTTTTTGACCACAATAGCCCCTTATCCATGCACCGGAAAATCCAA
>JBMDXP010000089.1:0-66111 GCA_048819475.1 Algoriphagus sp. | reverse complement strand
GTATGCTTATACTTCGAATGAGGGCAACGAAGAAGATGGTGGGGCTGAGGCTAGCTCAAAAAAATACTGTTTTTGGATTTTCCGGTGCATGGATAAGGAGCAATTCTGGTCAAAAAGCTTGCACTTGCTGAAAAACAGCTTACCTTAAAAATGGTCTGATAATTCAAAACTATGGCTTCCAATCTTTTTACTGGCGTTTTTCAGCAGGCCCTAGTTAAAACCCCGCTGCTAGTGGAGCAGGAGTCAATCGGCTTTTTTTGTGGTTGATTATCAGTTAATTATTTTAATTCCTTAGTTTTTTGGATGTAATCAACTGGGTTTTTGGTTTTTCTGCCTACTTTCGTGCCGATCTTATCAAATAGCCCTATATGAATAGACTTTTTACCGTTAAAAATCAGGTTTTTCTTCTCTGCTTCTTCTTATTGATGGGGCTGGCATCCGCCCAGACTAAACAAGAGAAGGCGGATTACTATATAGCGCTGGATGGCTCAAGAGTCGCGGGGGAGCTACTTGCAGCATACGATCTGAACGATTATGAAAAGATCGTCTTCATCACCACAGAAGGGGAGCGATCCGTATTTTTACCTGGAGATATCCGGGCTTTTCATCTTAAGAATGGCAGGTATTTCGAGAGCAAGGAATTGCCTGATAGAGAGGGGCAGAAGTTTGTTCAGGTATTAGTGTCCGGGGAGTTAAACCTTTATAAGTGGAAGGGGGATTATTTTGCAGAGCGTGGAGACAAGATCTATGAATTGAAGGCGATCCAGACTACTACTACGGTCGACGGTAAGAAGGGAACTGTCACCACCAAACAATTTATGGGAGTCCTTAATTTCTTGATGGCAGGGAATTGTGGGTTGCAGAATGAAGGCAACTGGAATCCTGGTGCTGCTAAACTCAATGATGCCAGTCTGATCAGGCTGATCCGGAATTACCATGTGTGCGAAAATATCCCCTATCAGGTGCATACTATGAATATTCCGGCGCTCAGAGTTTCTGCTATCGCGCAAGTGGGAGTGGCCTATAACCAGCTGAGCAAGAATCCATTGGGTGGGATTGGTAGTGCCTATCTCGACAAAGTGCTGTCTCCAGGAGTAGAGGCTGGACTTAGGTTCCACTCCTTGAGAGGTCTTCCCCGGGTGAGTATGGATCTCGGTGTGGGATACTGGGTGAAGGACAACACCATGGAAGCGACCATTTTGATCACTGGTTATACCGAAAGGGGCACAGAGGAGTATACCTCGTACATCATAAATTTCCCGTTTTCAGTCAATTATTCGCTATGGCGAAGAGCTGGATTTGATATCTACCTCGGAGCAGGGGGGAGGGTATGGAATGAAAATTTCAAATCAGTGTATGCGATACAGGATTTCCAATCACGCGCCAGCAATGCCATTCGGGTTACGGAAGATTCTTTCGTCCAATTGAATAAAATCAAAGGTAGTCCTTCGCTGAAAATAGGCATTTCACTTCCCGTTGGGGCTAGGCTAAACTCCATTTTTGAGCTTAAAACGGATGTGATCAAAGAGGAATATTATATAAGGATGCGATCCTTCAATTCTACCCATTTTGCCAGGTTTACATCGCTTACAGTTGGGTTTCAATTTTTATAATCAAATGAACAGAAGAAATTCTTTAGTGGTTTTGGCCATACTTTGGAGTGTGGTCTCCTCATGCGAAAGGGAAGGGGAATCACCCAGGACCTATCCGAGAGTCGGGATGGCTTTGGTACAGGGGATAGATGAGTCGGGAGCGGTATTTTCCGGTGAGATTTATGATTTTGGTTCAGAAGAAATTCTGGAATACGGGTTTTTATACAGCCCTAATCCTGAGATGAATATTACCAATGCCAATATGGTAAAGGAATCGGGGAAGCCGGAAAAAGTATTCCAGATGAAAGCAACCCATTCGCTCAGGAACGGAGAGACCTATTATACCGCTGCTTTCTTAAGAACTGCCGAGCATGTGGTCTACTCCAAAGCAGTGCCTTTTGTAAGCATGGGAAGTGAAGGATTTGTGTTGGAGAAAATTGAGCATAAGGATCTTTTATACTTTGGGGATACGGTGGCAGTCACCGGGAAGAATATCAGTTCCAGTATTGAAGATCTCAGGGTCTTGGTAAATCAATCTCCCGCAATGGTGTTTGACAGGCAGCCCGACGGTTTTAAGTTTGTCCTTCCGGAGGATATGTATTTTTATAGAAGCGAGGATGATAAAGCTTTGTTCTATTTTAGGTTTGAAGTGTTTGAATCTGTGGTCGAAGTAGAGCGGATGGCAGACTTCCGTGAACCGGAGTTTGACCTTACCGGGGAAAATCAGATAATACCTGGAAGGTTAGTGTATGTCCAGGGAAACTATCTTGGGGGTAAGAATCCAAGGGTGTTTTATAAAAATCCAGAGTATGGGGAAATTGAAATTCATAATCCAGTAGCGACCAATACGTATGTCAGTTTTCCGTCAAGGCAGCGGTTCATGGAAAAGTATCCCACCATCATCATGGAATTGCGGGGGAAGCGCTATGAGCTGAAAAAGCCGTTTGAGTTGGTCTCTACTGAGCTAGTCCCCGGTCAGACATTTGAAGTTAAACTTTTTGAACCATTCAATATAAAGGGGGAGAATTTTGTTTCCTGGGAATACCGGTTTAACGATTTCATTTCAACTAATCCGGATTTGAGTATTGAAGTTCAGGGAGCTACTGAAACTTCCATTGATATTCTTATTTCGGATTGGAATTTCCCTTCCAGGTCTTTTGAGATTTTTGCCTATAACTATGGGGTGAAGTCGGCCAATTCGGCTAAAGTGACCTTAATGGATGCTGGGTTGCCTTTCGTAAGGTATCCAAATTTTCTGAACCACAATGTGTATGCAAGTGGCCAGTTGAAGGAGTACAATAGCGAGGGGTATTTTTTCGGTCAGGGTACTGTTTATAAGTTCAACCCATCCTCCAAACAGTTTGCCTTGGTCAGTAGGGTCAGCGATGCATCATGGGGAGCTTTGGGTGTCCATATTTTTGAGACCGATAATAAAGGGAAGTTGTTTGTCGGGTATAGCCCACTGGACAATGATGGGAATGTCTTCACAAAATTATATTCATTAACTACTTCGGATGGCAAGTTAACAGCCTACCCTACACCACCTCTTAATGCAGTTTACCCAATGGCTACTGTCGTCGATGGTAACTACTTGTATTTTTTCGGGGTTGTTTCAGGGGTAAATTGGAACCCGGTAAATAACCTGAGATTGAATCTGACCACCCAGGAATGGGAGATTATGGATGGTGTCACCAACAGTAATGAATATGCTGAAAAGTGGACCACTTTCAGGTATCGAAATGACACCTACGCCATTTCAATCAGAAACGAGGAAGGGTTCAAGCGATTGTCCCGGTTCAATCCGGCAACTGAAGATTGGGAAGGATTGGCAGTTTTGGATGAATTTGGAACAATGTTTACTTCTAATTTGGCTGTAATTGGTTCCAATGCCTATTTTACTTCCTCATCGGGATTTATTAAACTGGATTTGAATTCCTATAAGTGGACTGTAATGGACGTGTCGCCGTCTTGTTGCCCGACATACAGCAATGTATTTGAAAGTAAGGGTAAGATTTACATGTTCGCCACAGACAAAGTAATGGAGATTGACACGGATTATTTCTAATATATCCGTTTTCTGCCAAATTGACCCATTCCCCTTTTGGCATACCGCTTGACCTTTATTGGAGAACCTTCGTATTTTGGGGGTTCTTCTTTTATTTTAGCATTAAACAGACAGCCCGGCTGTCATTCTGTCTATATGAGCCAATTCGCAAATTCGTTGTTTGAAAACCTAATGGTGGGAGATTATTCTGGTGAGGGGGAACTGATCCAGCTGATTACCGACGAAGAGGGGGACGAGCAGGGTAAAGAGATTCTTGAGGAAGAGATTCCTATTCTTTCGGTAAGAAACACTGTTCTTTTTCCTGGAGTGGTAATTCCTATAACAGTAGGTAGGCAACGCTCTATACGGTTGGTGAAGAAAGCCCAAAAAGGGAACAAGATGATTGGGGTTTGTGCTCAGATAAATCCCAATAATGACGATCCTGCATGGGAAGATATTTATCAGGTGGGCACATTGGCCAAAATCATCAAAATGATCGTCTTGCCTGATGGGAATACCACAATTATTATACAGGGTAAGAAGCGCTTTCAGATTGCAGAGCAGGTGACTGATGACCCGTATTTTATTGCCAAGGTGGATTATCTGGAAGAGAACTTTCCCAAGAGTTCCAAAAAAATCCAGGCGTTGGAAGAGTCGCTGAAAGATGCTGCCACACGTATTTTACACCTTAATCCGGAGATTCCCCGGGAAGCCCAGGTGGCCCTGGACAATATCGATAACACACCCTTTCTTACCCATTTCCTTTCATCCAACATCAATTCTCCCGTAGAATCAAAGCAGCGCTTGTTGGAAATCAATGATGGTGTGGAGCGTGCGACACTGTTGTTGGAATTCATGATGAAGGATATCCAGATGCTGGAGCTCAAGAGTGAGATACAGAAGAAGGTCCATACCGACATCGACCAGCAGCAGCGGGACTATTTTCTGAGGCAGCAGATGAAAGTATTGCAGACCGAACTGGGTGAAGAGGGGCCTGAGAAAGAGGTGGAAGAACTGAGGATGCGTGGGGCAAAGAAAAACTGGCCCAAGGAGGTTGAGAAGCATTTTGAGAAAGAGCTGGATAAAATTCTGCGGATCAATCCCTCTGCAGCGGAATACCCGATTGCATTAAACTACGCTGAAACGTTGGTGGACCTGCCATGGAATGAGGTAACCCAGGATAATTTTGACTTGAAGAATGCCAAGGCTATCCTCGACGGAGATCACTTTGGGCTTGATAAAGTGAAGGAGCGGATCATAGAATATCTGGCGGTGCTGAAACTGAAAAAGGATCTGAAGGGACCTATTTTATGCCTGTATGGACCTCCTGGGGTAGGTAAGACTTCGCTGGGTAAATCCATCGCTGCGGCACTGGGCAGGAAATACATCAGGATGTCGCTTGGGGGATTGCATGATGAGGCAGAGATCAGAGGACATCGGAAGACATATGTGGGGGCGATGCCTGGCAAAGTGATCCAGAACATGAAGAAAGTGAAGATTTCAAACCCTGTATTTGTTTTGGATGAGATCGACAAGCTGTCTTCGGACTTCCGGGGAGATCCATCATCGGCCTTTCTGGAGGTCTTGGATCCTGAGCAGAACAGTTCATTTCTTGACAATTACCTGGAAGTGGAATATGATCTCAGCAAAGTGCTTTTTATAGCCACCGCCAACTCTCTGGATACGATTCAGCCGGCGCTGCGTGACAGAATGGAGATTATTGAGGTGACCGGATACACCCAGGAGGAGAAGGTGGAGATTGCCAAAAGGCACTTGGTGCCGAAGCAGCGGAAAGAGCACGGTCTGAAATCCAAACAGATTGTATTCGATAAAGGTGCACTGGTGAAAATCATAGAGGATTATACCCGGGAGTCGGGAGTAAGAAGCCTGGAAAGAGCGATAGGCAAAGTGGTAAGAAATGTGGCTAAGTCCATTGCCATGGAGGAAGAATACAATCCCAAAATCACGGCAGAGGCAGTAAGAAAAATACTGGGGTCTGAGATCTTTGACAAGGAAATCTACCAGGACAATACCATAGCAGGAGTTGTGACCGGTTTGGCATGGACCAGCGTAGGGGGAGAGATACTCTTTATTGAATCGAGCCTGAGCAGGGGTAAGGGAAAGCTTACACTCTCAGGACAACTGGGGGATGTGATGAAGGAATCTGCTATAACGGCGCTTTCTTACCTGAAATCCAGGGCTGATACGCTCCATATTGATCACCGGGTTTTTGACCAGTATGATTTGCATATACACGTGCCTGCCGGGGCTGTGCCCAAGGATGGGCCTTCTGCGGGGATCACGATGCTTACCGCCATGGCGTCGGTTTACACGCAGCGGAGAATTAAGGCGAGAGTGGCTATGACAGGAGAGATCAGCCTCATAGGCAAGGTAATGCCTGTAGGAGGGATCAAGGAGAAAATTCTTGCAGCCAAGCGCGCCGGGATCAAGGAGATTATTCTCTGCAGGAAGAATATCAGGGATATTGAGGAGATAGATCCTCATTATATAAAAGGAATAGATTTTCATTTTGTAGATCGGGTGAGTGAGGTATTGGAGATCGCATTGCTGAAATCAAAAGTCGAAAGACCCCTTAATTTTACTTTCCTTCCGGAAAACAACCATACCTCAAGCAACTGATAGCGTAGTGGCTACCGGTGCATCTAATCTTAACTACCATAATGTATCCGTGTGGACTTTAGATAGTCTTTCTGGATAAACTTAACCACTAAAATATGGAACAGATTCTTTCTTTGACTCCACGGCAGATCGTTGCCGAGCTGGACAAATATATTATTGGACAAAGCGAGGCCAAGCGTAATGTAGCCATTGCATTGCGCAACAGAATCAGAAGACTCCTGGTCAAATCTGATATTCAGAAGGATATTGTGCCAAACAATATTTTGATGATAGGGTCAACCGGTGTGGGTAAAACCGAGATTGCCAGGAGGCTGGCCAAAGTAGCCCAGGCCCCTTTCACCAAGGTGGAAGCCTCAAAATTCACGGAAGTCGGCTATGTCGGCCGGGATGTGGAAAGCATGGTCAGAGACCTGGTGGAGCAGTCTATAGCTTTGGTGCGTGAGCAAAAAAATGAAGCTGTAAAGGTAAAGGCTGCGGAGGCTGTGGAAGAGGTTATCCTCGACATTTTAATCCCCCCGGTGAAAAGCGCAGGGTTTACCAGAAATTTGCCTGCAAACACAGACGTGGATGCTGAGCCTGGGACGGATGCAGAGCTGAACGAGCGGACCCGTGAGCGTTTTCGGGAGAAACTGAGAAACGGTGAATTGGACGACCGCAAAATAGAGATCAATGTTAAAGCTTCCTCTTCTATGGGTATCGGTATGATCGGCAATGGCATGATCGATGATGCCAGCATGGCGGGACTTCAGGATATGATTTCCGGAATGATGCCGAAGAAAGTAAAGAAAAGAAAGCTGAGTATAGCTGATGCGCGCAAAGTACTTCTGGAAGAGGAAATGTCCAAGTTGATTGATTTTGATGAGGTGAAGGAGGAGGCAATCCGGCTTGCCGAGAACAACGGGATTATTTTCATAGATGAGATTGACAAGATTGCCTCCAAGTCCGGTAAAAACGGTGGGGGCCCGGATGTAAGTAGAGAAGGGGTGCAGCGGGATTTGCTGCCTATAGTCGAGGGATCTGCTGTAAACACGAAATATGGGGTAATCAACACAGACCATATCCTGTTTATAGCCGCGGGGGCTTTCCATGTAGCTAAGCCTTCTGATCTGATACCCGAGCTCCAAGGGAGATTCCCTATCAGAGTGGAACTCAACAGCCTTACCCAAGAGGATTTCTCCAGAATCCTGAGGGAGCCCAAAAATGCGCTTACAAAACAATATCAGGCTTTATTTGAAGCCGAAGAGGTGTTTTTGGACTTCAACGATGAGGCGATTGAAGAAATAGCGAGGTTGGCATTCCTGATTAATCAGGAAGTCGAGAATATCGGTGCCCGTAGATTGCATACGGTCATGAGCCATTTGCTCAACGATTTTCTCTTTGAAGTTCCGGATACGATAGAGGCCAATTCGAAGATTATGGTAACCAGGGAAATGGTCCAGGAGCGACTGAATTCACTGGTGAAAAACAGGGATTTGTCCCAATATATCCTTTAATCAACACTAGAACGGCATCTCCAAGGGATGCCTTTTTTTATGATGCGGAAATCATTGCTACTTATTACAGGCCATAGCCAGGGACTTGGAAAAGCGATTCTGGATGAATACTTGTCAGATAAGTGTTTCGAAGTGGTGGCAATCTCAAGAAAGAGCTTGGGGTATAAATTGCCAAACCTCACAGAAATAAGGCTGGATCTGGGGGATTTGGATAGCTTGGAGGCCAAGTTGGTTGATGTTTTTCCTCCGGGGAACTTCAAGGAAGTGGTTTTGATCAACAACGCCGGATGGATAGGGGAGATAAAGCCAGTTGGGGGGCTGCGGCCCGATGACCTTCAAAAACAGGTGAAGCTCAATCTTTTAGCGCCCATGTATCTGATGAATGCTTTTGTAAAAGCTTATAAGGGCATGCCTGGTAGTAAGATAGTGTGCAATATCAGTTCTGGGGCCGCAGCGAGGCCAGTTCCAGGGTGGAGCGGATATTGTAGCACAAAGGCCGCCCTGGCCATGTTCACCAAAGTTGCCGCGGAGGAGCACCGCACTTCCGGAATTCATTTTTACAGTCTCGCTCCGGGTGTAGTGGACACGCCCATGCAAGCTGACATCCGGAAATCAGATGAAGCTGATTTTCCGCAGCTCCAAAAATTTATAGGATTGAAAGCGTCGGGTGACCTTGCTTCACCCCAGGAGGTTGCATTGAAGATCAGATACTTGCTCAGTAATCCGGACTTGTTTCCGGAAGTTGTACAGGACGTCCGGAATTTCGAGGTTAGCTAACTTTTACTTTTTGGGAAATCGAAAAACCAGAACGATACGTTGCTGGAGCTCACTTCTCCCCAGTGATCGGTCAGGAGCTTGAAGCCGAAAGTCCCGGTGGTGGGCAGATTGTCTATGGGTTGGCCGAGAAGCTGGATTAGTTCATTGAAGCCGGGATTATGACCTATCACAAACAGGGTCTCATGGGAGTCTTTTTGCATCCTGATATATTTCAGGATGGTGCTGGGAGCGGCATGAAAGAGATTTTTCTCAAAATTCAAACAGCTTTTTTCGAGGGCAAATTCTTTGGCAATGAGCAGGGCGGTCTGTTTTGCTCTTTCTGCGCTGGAGGAAAGAATGAGATCCGGAATAATGCCTTTTGTCTTTAACCGTTTTGCCATTTTTGGCGCATCACGGAGGCCCCGCGCTGCCAAAGCACGGTCATGATCAGCCATCCAGGGCTTATCCCAGGCAGATTTCGCGTGTCTTATCAAAATTAATTTCTTCATTTATCGAAAAGGAAAACGATTATTTTGTTTTTTTTATTTGAATCTTTACTTTTAGCGTAATTCAAATACTATTTATCACAATTCATTATGTTTACCGGAACAGTAAAGTTTTACAATGAAGCCAAGGGGTTCGGATTTATCGTTGACGATGAATCACAAAGCGAAATTTTCGTGCATGCAACCGGATTGGTGGACCAAGTTGCCCAGAACGACAAAGTAACATACGACGTCAAGGATGGCAAAAAAGGACCAAATGCCATCAACGTCAAGAAAGCCTAATAGCAATTTTGAAGTTCTCGTTTAGCCAAGCCCCCAGGATTAATTCCCGGGGGATTTTTTATGCTCATCGGTTCCCTCAGCTGGTGTGGTCTCCCCTGTGGCAGTGGTGGTCTGTTTGCTCTCGGGCATAGCCTTCAGAAACAGATCTCTTTTGGGGTAAGGTATTTCGATATCCTCAGCCTTGAAGGCGTCAAATATAGAGAACATTACCTCGGATCTCATTTCTACCCATATATCGATACTGGCGACCCAGAACAGCAGCCTGAAGTCCACGGAGTTATCCCCGAAAGTCTGCATAAATACACGGGGTTTTGGGGTTTTAAGAATTCTTTCCCGGTCAAGAATACCCTCCAGAATGCTTTTTACCTTTTTCATATCGGAGTCATAGCCTACACCGATGATCAGTTCGATTCTTCGTTTTTTGTCTGAAAGCGTCCAGTTGACCAAGCTTTGGGATAGCAAATCCCCATTGGGTACCACGATTTCAGAACCGTCATAAGCCTGGATCTTGCTGGCCCGGATACCCACGTCCTTCACGGTGCCGCTTCTGGTCCCCACTTCTATCTCATCCCCGATCTGGATGGGTCTTTCAAAGGCAAGGATCACTCCGGAAACCAGGTTGTTTATAATCGTCTGAAGGCCAAATCCTATGCCGACCGATAGTGCCCCAAGGACTATTGTGACGTTGGTCAAAGGGATGTTTGCTGCTGCGGCAGCGATGAAAAAACCAAGAGTGATCAGCACCAGTCGCAGGATCAGGATGGAGCTGCCCAGTCGCTTGTTACGGGTAGTGCTCTGCTGATCCTTGATAGTGGCAAAATAGGCTACGGTATTGGCTATTTTTAAGCTGGCATACATAACTACCCCAAATAGGATCACACTGCCAAAAGTGAAAGAATTGGACCCCAGAAAACGCTCTTTGGAAAGAAAACCTGTAATGAGTTCAATCACTGCGGTAAACAGGGAAGTGTTTTGCAGGAAGCTGTATCCCCATAAGACGAATGCCAACAACAGGAATGTGCCCCGTAGCCGGTTTTGTATTCCCTGAAAATCAAAGTAAGATGTAAAGGAGTCTGCGTCTTTCTTACTGTTCTCCAGCAGCAGGTAAATCCCCTCCATGATTACCATGATAAAGAAGTATAGGCTGATCGCCTGCACAAACCCGGTGACGGCGGATACACCGATTATCTTTGCCAGACTGAACCGGCCAAAGATATTGGCTACGATTCCCACTGAAATAAGGACAAACATGAATGAGGATGCCAGCTTGAGAAACCTGGTGTCTTTTTCGTTGGAAGACTTGAATTTGCGGCTGCTGACACCAGCTATATAAAGCGGGATGATACTTCCGAAAAGAATATAAATCCGTTCCTGATACACGATTTCCCAATAGAGATTGCTCGCTGCGAAAAACAGGAAGATCACCACCATTACCATCCATTGGACCACTGCACGCTTGTGGTAGTTTTTTATAATAAGTTTGGTGGTGAAAATGATCTGCACGACCAGGATAAAAGTAAAAAAGGTAAGGGAGGGTCTTTCAAAAATAAAAACCACTAGGGGTAGAATGGAAATCATGGTGGAGGCCAAGGGGTATTTTGCAAAATACGTGACACGATCAAGGATCAGTTTCCCGAACTCCTTCTGCGATTCAATTTTCTGGATGACTTTTTTCATCACCCAATACACACTGAGGATCAACAATAACGAGAAGACTAGCTGGGGTGACTGGCTGGCAAAATAGCGTGCCAGCAGACGCGAGTTCAGCATGAAGGACTCTTTGGTTATTTCAAGAATCGTCTTAGGGGAAGAGAGGGGGTTCGCATCCCAGATATAGTTAATCTCTTTTTTGAGTAAGGATCTTTCCAATTCCTTCTTACTGGAATCTATGAATTGTTCGATGACTGTAAGGTTGATGCTTATTTTGCTGAGTTCCGATTGGAATTTCGCAGTCCTCAGCTCTTGTTGATAGATCGAGCTGTCGAGATAGAAAAGGTTATTCCGCAGGTTGATGATGGACTCTGTGTAAGTAGGGATAAGATTTGATTCCTTGAGCTCATAGGTCAGGAACTTATCCTCTTTGATGGTCTGCAAGGTGCTGTCAAGCCGCATGAGTTCATTCATTTTCTTATCGACTATTTCCTCAAAATCCTCATTTTGATGGCGTATATCGTCGATAAACCAGCTCAGTGCATTGATGTAGCGGAGATTGAAATTCTGGCCGGGCTGCTTGGTTCTTGTCTCTATTTCCTCCAGAAAACCGTTGATACTTCGGATATGAGCCGTCAATTCCAACGTGTCCAGCGGCTTTCCAATTTCCAGTTTGATCTGGTTGGCGAGGATGGAGTAGGATTTACCTTTCTTGATGAAGTCTTCCAAAGTGGGGATCCCCGAATTCTTTTTGACGGAATCCTGTCCGTTATCAGCCTGTGACTCTACAAACAAACTGTCGGTGGGACTGCCCTGAAAGTAAGCGGCAGCCGCCAATTGGCCGGTATAACCGCACCAGCTGAAAATCACGAGGAAAAACAGACGCTTTGACTTCATGGGGACATAGTTATAGGTCTTCAATTTAATGAATTATCAGTCATTAAACAGGGCTGGATTAAATGTCGAATCACTAAGGGACGAAGAGCACTGGGTGACATAATAGTTCAGTTTTCAAATTAATTTATGTCATTATGGCATTAAAAATTGATAATTTGGATCAAAAACGGCCATTGTGTCATTGAAATCAAGTTGGTATAAGTTTTTCTAAGTAGTAAGAAAATTAAATAACTTAATCAATTCTAACCATGAAACTTATAAGATATAACCATCTGGACCCACAGTTCCCTTCCACATTTTCAGGAATGTTGGATAAGTTTTTCAATGAATCACTAAACCATGGTGCCAAATCCTTCAGTCCTGCAGTGGACATTACAGAGGATGAAAACGGTTTTGAAATCCAGGTTGCCGTACCAGGTGCCCAGAAGAAAGATTTCAAAGTGGATCTTACAGACGGTAAATTAACCGTTTCCGGAGAGCGCAGGTTGGAGGAAAAGAGGGAAGGAAAGAATTTTCACAGTATTGAAACCCAATATGGTTCATTCAGCCGCTCTTTTTTCTTGCCCGATAATGTTCTGGAGGAGAAAATAGAAGCTTCTTACGAAGACGGTTTATTGAAAATCATGCTGCCAAAAACAGAAAAGAAACTGGCAAAAGCAGCCATAGAAGTAAAATAAGTGGAGAGCGGCTAAACACCGCTCTTTTAATTTCAGTTTAACTGCTAAGAGGTTTAAAAAGCGGTTAATTCTTGTTAATTTGGAAAAGGCCCCGTGAATCAGGGCTTTATTTTTGGGGTTTTGGTGTTATAAATTCGAAATAAATAAATGAATGATACTATGAATAAAAGACAATTCTTCTTCGGGTTGCTACTCGCATCGATCATCGGTGGTTTGATTACTTTGGCAGGAGTGAGTTTTCTTATGCAGCCCCAAAATGCCCGCAGTTTTGATGAAAAACAGCAAGCCAGCTTTGTGAACTTATTGTCCGGGGGTGAATTCACTATTCCGGACGGGATAAACTTTGTGGCCTCAGCCGAAGTGGTGACACCTGCCGTAGTGCACGTAAGAAGCCAGGTCGCCTATACAGGATCCGGCCGGGGTCAACGGGATCCGCTACAGGAGTTTTTCGGTATTCCGCCCCAAGGAGGTGGCAGAGGGGACAGGCCGTCTCCGATGAGCTCAGGATCTGGGGTGATTATCTCTTCTGATGGCTACATTGTTACCAATAATCACGTGGTGGATGGTGCTACCAAAGTGGATATTTCGCTCGATAACAATAAGAGATATGTGGCCAAAATTATTGGCACTGACCCTTCCACCGATTTGGCACTGTTGAAAATAGATGCCAAAGGTCTTCCTTTTGTGAAATTTGGGGACTCGGATGAGACCAAAATAGGAGAATGGGTACTTGCGGTAGGGAATCCGTTCAACCTCAACTCGACAGTGACGGCTGGGATTATCTCCGCGAAGGCAAGAAATATAGGAATACTCCGAAATGTGGAGAACAATCTTCAGATAGAAGCATTTCTCCAGACTGATGCTGTGGTAAACCCGGGTAATTCAGGTGGGGCACTGGTAAATCTTGCAGGAGAACTAGTGGGGATTAACACCGCTATCGCAACGCAGACAGGTACATTCAGTGGATATTCATTTGCAGTGCCCAGTACGCTGGTCAAAAAAGTAATGGACGATCTGATGAACCACGGCACAGTGCAGAGAGGGTTGCTGGGGGTAAATATCCAGGATGTCAGCCCCGAACTGAAGGAGGCATTGGATCTTACCATAGATGTGGATCAAGGTGTGTATGTAGGTGGTGTGAATGAAAACAGTGGAGGTCAGGAAGCAGGCCTGAAAAAAGGAGATGTGATCATCTCTGTGGACGGGAGAAAAACAAATAATGTGGCAAATCTACAGGAGATGGTTGCCAGAAAAAGGCCTGGTGATAAAGTGGATGTGGAGTATATCCGCGATGGGAAAAAACTCCAGACCACTGCCACGTTGAAGAATTTCTCAGGAGATACCAATATCATCAAACGTGAAGTTGCCAAAGTGTTCGAGTTTGACGGTGTCACATTTGAGGATGTTACCAATTCTGTCAAAGAGAGGTTGAATATAAGTGGTGGTGCGCTCATAACCTCCGTAAGCGGCGAGACCTGGACTGATGCAGGAGCCAGGCCGGGCTTCATTGTAAGCTCTGTTATTACCAACGAAGGTAGAGTGAGGATTTCAGGTGCTGAGAACATCATCGAAGTACTCAAAAAACAATCCGGTCAGGAAATAGTCGTGCTGGGCATGTTCCAGGATGGTACTGAATATTATTTTGAGGTAGAAGTGGACTAACAGGTTTCTTCAAATAAAAAAAGGCAGGCCAGTAGAGTGGTCTGCCTTTTTTTGTTCCTTTCCTTTTGGTACATGTCATAAACCTGCTCATGGTTAGGTTCATTTTTCGGAATTTATGCAAGCGATTTTGGGTATAATCGAAAATGAACCGAATTTCTTGTATTTTCAGTCTACCGTATAGTAGTTCCTTCCCCAGGTTCAAATCCGGATTTGCCTAGCATTCAAAGGGAATGAATAGAGGGGATGCTGTGGATTGCTCTATACGGCTTAGGATAATGTTTTAGAAATTTAAATTGTTATGAAAAAACAGTTTTTGCTTTTACTCCTGTTGCTGACAGCAAATCTGGGGTTTGCCCAGAATATTAAAAGTCAGGAGACTTTAAAGTCACGGCCCCTTACGAAGTCAGAAGCCGAGCGGATAGGAAAAATCGATAGGATGCTAGATGAGTCTATTTCCAGTGGCCAGGTTCCGGGATTGGTGGCGCTCATTGTGAAAGATGGATCTGTTGTTTATCACGAAGCCAAAGGTTTGGCTGATGTAGCTACAGGAAAGAAGATGGCAAAAGATCAGATTTTCCGTATTGCTTCCCAGACCAAGGCTATCACGGCTACTGCTGCTATGATACTATGGGAAGAGGGGAAGTTCAGACTGGATGACCCCATCTCAAAATACATCCCTGAGTTCAAAGCACCTCAGGTGCTGGCTGGGTTTAGGTATGCGGATACCACATTTTCCACCAGGCCCTCTGCTTCCGAGATCACGGTAAGGCATCTGCTCACCCATACCTCCGGGATAGGCTATGGAGTGATAGATGGAGATGAGCGGATGAAAATGATTTATCACAAGGCGGGTATAGTGGATCTATTCACAACAGCACCGGTGAGTATAGCCGATAATATCAAGAAGCTGGCCAAGCTGCCCCTTCACCACGACCCGGGCACAAAGAGTACGTACAGTGAAGGGCTGGATGTAATCGGGTATTTTATTGAGGTTGTTTCAGGAATGCCATTCGATGAGTTCCTGAAGACCCGTGTTTTCACGCCGCTGGGAATGAAGGATACAGGCTTTTATTTGGATGAGACCCAAGGGGAAAGGCTGGTCACCATCCACAGGAAGTCTGATAACAAGTGGGAGGCTTATCCGGTGACGTTCTATGATCCGGATTATCCCAAGAAAGGGGCGAAAACATTTTTTTCCGGTGGAGCAGGTCTCTCGTCGACAGCCGGGGATTATGGGAAGTTTCTTCAGATGTATCTCAATGGAGGGACGTTCAACGGGGTGAGAATTCTTAGCTCCACCACCATTAAAACCATTATGACCAATCAGGTGGGGAATCTGCTGGGTGAGGGAGGCAAGGGTTATGGATTGGCATTTGGGCTGGTCAATGAGAAAGGGGTCCAGCTCGGAGGTCAGGGAAGTCTGGGCACTTTTGACTGGGGAGGTTATTTCAACACCCAGTATTTCGCTGATCCGGTGACCAATACCATCGGTATTATCATGAAACAAACCCAGGGAGGTACAGGGGATGAGACGGGTTGGAGATTCCGGCAGATGGTGTTTTCACTAATAGAATGACCGGAGTTTGAATAGCGTAGGCTGGTACCTGGTTGCCCCGGGTTTTCATTCTAAAGAAGATGGTTTAGGATTGGCAATTGCACAGACAAAAAGCCAACTACCACCTGCGGATTTTACGGTTTTATAGGTTACTATTTTAAAGCCTGTTTTCCTAAGAAGATATAAATAGGGGTGTGAAAAACTGAGCTCAGGCCCATAAGATCTGGATTCTGTTTCTTTATCGGGATCAAAACCGTTCAGGATAGGCTCGTAAAATAGAATTGAGTTATTGTTTTGCTTATAGATTGCTTCCAGCAAACTGATTAGGTTCTGCTGGTGGAAATATTCCAGTACGCCTCCAAACGTGAGGTAAACAACTTTAGCCTCCTTCTTTATGAGCCGGATAAAATCTAAAGCATCATCTGCTATAAAAGACAGTGCGGTATTCTGTTTATATTTTATGGAATTTAATTCTATTTGTTCATCGTTGATGTCCAGGCCTATAAAAGAGGGGATAGACTTAAAATCCTTTGAAAGGTGGTTAAGGATTGTTCCGTCTCCACATCCAATTTCAATCAGCTTTTTTGGGGACATTTTTTCTAAAACATAAGCCAAGGCCGATTTTAGATCTTCTTCCATCAGTTTATACATAGCGCGGGTCCGGTGGGAGGTTACGTCATAATAAGCTTGGTAGGAGGAAGATGACCATAGGTTTCTATGAAGCCTGTCTATGGCGGTTTGATTACTTTCCCGTGTCAGCTTCATGAAAATTACCATCAGCGCAGCTCTCTCCAGAGAATTGGACGGATAGCTTCCCTTGATCAATCGGGTTTGGAGCCGGGGGATTAGGAGCAACGCTAATCTGCCTACTGTATTTTTGATCACTTTTTTTACCTGGTTTCCCGGAATCGAGAGGGGGAAGTTCCAGTTGGCTATTTGTTGGGGTTTCATTCTGTAAAAAATAGTTAATTAAAAATGTTGTATAAATATAAAAATATGTATTTTGTTAATATTTACAAAAAAAGTAAGCTATTTGTGAATTTACATATCCTGATGGTTATCAGAGGCTTGGTTTAGCATTGGCTGGCTTTTTTATAAACAAAAAAAAGCATGGTCCCGATAGGGACCATGCTTTTACTGGATTTATTCTGGGTCAATTGCCTCTACCGCCTCTTGAGCTGGTCGTGCTTCTGCCGGAACTACCCGCAGGAGCGGCTTTCCGGGTGGCAGCAGGGGTGGCTTTTACTGCGGGAGCTTTACTTTGTGCAGGTTGGGAAACCCTAGGAGCAGCATTGGTCCGGTCGCTTCCTCCAGATCTCACGGTAGTGCCTTGAGTGGCCCGGCTATTGGTAGCAGGCCTGGCCTGTGTAGCCCGTGCTGGTTGATTGGCAGCAGGGGCCTGCTGTGTACTGCTACCGCGTTGCACTTGGGAACCTTGAGTCTGGGTAGGAGCCGAAGTGCGTGACTGTGCCGGTCTTGCTGTCTGATTTTGTCTGGCAGGAGTCGCACTTTGGTTCTGTGAAGCAGGGGCCGCGGATCTGGTTTCTGTTCTTCCGGGCACAGCAACTCTGTTTTCTTGGGTTCGCTGACTACCTGGAGTTGCTGTTACCGTTCCGTTTCCTCTGTTTGCAGGAGTCGCTGAGCGTGTGACTGCCTGCGATCTTACTCCCCTGGCCTCACTTGGCTCCATCACACGGGAAGGTCTCGCTTCCACACTTCTTCCCTGGGATGCTGTACTGTTAAGGCTTGGTCTATAGATTGCAACGGAATTGTTGGATACGACTGCTCTTCCAGGTCTTGCACCCGTCTGTACGTTGTACACGGGCACGGTGGTTCTCGTTACGCGCTCTATGTCCCTCCTCTGCGGGCCTCCCACATAGGTGTTGTTATTGTAAACTACCGTATTATTGATAATAGTGGTGTTGTTATAGATCTTCACGCGGGTTCTTCTTGGGGCATAATACCGGTGGATGTAACGGTAGGTAATCCTGTTCTGGGGTACAAATACCCAATAAGAGCTGGGCAGGTTTACCTGGACATTGATGGATAGGCCCGGAGCTAGCGGGGCCCAGCCATAATAGCCTCCACCTGTTCTCCAATTTACCCAGGCAGGTCCCCAGTCATAGCCCGGAACCCATGCCCAGCCATAATAATCTTCGTACATCCATCTTCCGTAATGAAAGGGGGCCCAGCCCCAATCGTAATAAGATACCCAGGTATTACCATATTCAGTCATGACCCAGTGTCCTTCTGTGCCATAAGGATGGAAGTCCCTGCCAACGGCTGGAATCCAGACGTATCCGTAGCGGGCATCCTTTACCCAGTCACCGTAGGGGGACAGCTCGTCGTAAAAGACTTGAAATGATACGCCATTGAAAGGTTCGGCAACTGCTTGTGGTGATCCTACGGCTAGCATCGTAACTACACCCAGGATAAGGCTCCCCAACCATCGGTTTATTTTGTGCTTTTTCATAATCGTTGCGGTTTAAATGGTGAATGGATACATTGATCTGCACGTTGCTGTTTCTTCTGGATTTCTTATTCCGGCTTCTGGCAGCTACTTACTAGATGCATTTTTTGAGTTAAAGGTTGCATGGGTATTCAATCTAAATTCAGGCCAATATTTGATACTTATTTAAAATTGACTCCTTATGATTGATGTTAACGGGATAAAATATATGAAAGGTTATATCCTTTCTCCCTATATATAAAAAATAATATATTCATTAAAGTTTACTTAATAAAAAAAATTATTTAATAAGATTTTAAAATGAAATAAGTTAACGCTTGACTGGGGTGTTCCTGAAAAGTAAATCGAAAAATTGCTCCAAAACAGGTTTTTCGGGCTTGAAAAAAAATTCTTAAGATTCGCTTAAAAAAGTGAATTTCCCTGATTCAAGCTTTTTTTGAAAGGTAAATACCTGGTCAAAAAAACAGAAATCTGCTCTACAAATCCGCAGATATTTTATCTCTATTTATGCCAAAAGTTTCAATGCTGCTATTCCATGTCCATCCGGCGTAGTATAGAATGGCCTTTTTTCTATTTCGTAGTTTGTCTCCGGGTGTATGCCCAGCGCATGGTATATTGTCTGATGTACTGCGTCTATTTTAATAGGATCCTCAATAGTCTTGCAAGGCCGCTCATCGGCCGTCTTGCCGAATACATGGCCCCGTCTGACCCCTCCGCCAAACATCAGCATGGAGCATCCATCCGTGAAATGCCTGTGCATGCCATAATTTTTCATATCCTGTATCACATCCGGAACTTCCACTTGATCCAGGACCTTTAATCCAGGTCTACCTTCCATCAGCATGTCCCTACTGAACTCACTTGCCACGATGACCAGCGTTCTGTCGAGCCTGCCACTCGCATCCAGATCCTTGATAAGCTGGGCTATCGGAGTGTCGATCATTTTTTTCATTTCCTTTAGCCTGGTATGTCCATTGTCATGGGTGTCCCATCCCAGAAAGGGTTCGTATTCTGTAGATACCGTAATGTATCTTGCACCTTGCTCTACCAGTCTTTTTGCGAGAAGGCACCCCAGTCCGAATTTGCCGGTGTTATACTTCTCATAGCTTTCCTTAGGCTCCTGTCCCAGATCAAATGCTTTGGCCTCCGGTGAGTTCAACAGGATATAGGCCTGTTCCATTGATCTTCTAAGGGATTCTTTTTGATAGTCCGACCCGAATTCACCCAGGGGTCCGGCCGCTATCAGGTCGTTGTAGAGTTTATTCCTCGCTTAAAACCGTTGGGTGTCCATTCCTACCGGAGGCCTTACGCTGTCGAGTCCTGCGGTAGGATCCGGTATCAGGAAGGGGCCGTGTTCGGAACCGAGAAATCCGGCCGAATGAAAGGCCTTCAGCTCTTCCCCTTCTCCTACGGTGAACCGCTGGCCGATATTGATGAAAGAAGGGATCACAGGGTTCAAAGGACCGAGCTCTTTGGATATCCATGATCCCAAGTGTGGGACTACTACGGACTGTGGAGGCTCATAACAGGTATGGAAATGATACTGGTGCCGGGTATGTAAGATGTGTCCAAGATCTGCAGCAACATACGACCGGATGAGTGTCCCTTTATCCATGATGCCAGCAATGGATTCCAAACCTTCCGAAAATGCTATCCCATCGAGGGCAGTGGGGATGGATTGAAATGTGCTGAGCACTTCTTTGGATTCCATTCCTTTCCGGAATGGTGTGAATTTTTTAGGATCAAAGGTTTCCGTATGGGCCATTCCTCCGGCCATAAAAAGTAAAATCACCGAATCTGCCGTAGTGGGTAGTCCGGTACGTCCACAGGAGGAGATCAAACCGGTGACTGGTGCGCCCATAGCCATGCTTGCTATCGCTGCCGTGCTGGTTCTCCGGATAAACTCCCGTCGGTTCAAGTGGTTCTTCATGGGTTCGTTTTGCTAGGGGTGTGTGGGATCCGCTGTTATACTTCAATAGATCATCTGAAATTCCGGCAGCAATAGGACCGCCCAAAAGAAATCCTGGATCTGGTCCGGCTGGGGCGATTCCCCGAGCGCTTTCCTTGCCAGGAGAAGTTCTTCTGGATTTGGTTTCCGGTTCAGTGCTTTTTCATACAGTCTTTCGGTGAGTTGGACGGGGTCAGGATAGCCGCTTTTCCAGGTTTCGGCCCCCTTTCTTAAGGTGGAGTTTAAGCGCTCCCCATTGGTGAGCTCAAGTGCCTGTAGCAGGCTCGCCTGCGAATCACGGCTGGTGGAGACAATCTCCCTGTTGGGCCTACCCAGTGCAGTAAGGAAAGCGTTGTTTGCCACCAGCGAGGCTCTTGCAAATGATTTCCCGGGGATTTCCCCGGCAAGAAGTTCGTATGGCCTGTATTTCCTTTCTTCCTCTTCAAATAGTGGGTGGATCAGCTGGCTGACTGCATCAGAGAACTGCTCTGCGGTCATTCTTCTTCTGACCAACCCCTTGAATTGGTAATCTTCTGCCATCAGCTGATCTGCAGACTCCGTGCCCACAGATTGGGACCGGTAGATTTTGGAAGATGCGATCTGATGGATAAGCTGCTTCAGATCGTAGCCGCTTTCCACAAAGTCCACAGCCAGCCAGTCCAGTAGATCCTGGCTCCAGGGAAGGTTGTCCATTTCGTCTACTGGTTCCACGATACCTCTGCCCATGAGCTGTTTCCAGACCCTATTCACGATTGTCCTGTACATCCGCCCATTTTCCGGTTGGACCAGCCGGTCCGCGAGTTGTCTCAGTTTCTCTGCCCGGGTAGCCATACTGTCAATTTCGCCGAGTTCTTCCCATAGGATTTTGGTTTTTGCCATGGTTCCCGTGGGCTGTTCGCAGCGGCTCACTTCCAGCGTAGTATCTGCAAAGATATTTGCAAATGCATAGGCCTCCTCCAGCTTCCAGTCACTTATAAAGCTGTCATGGCAGGAGGCACATTTTAGGTTTAACCCCAGGATTACTTGGCCTACGTTCTGTGCCGCCTGCATTTCTGTTCGCTGACTTGCGTTTACGGTGCCTCTCCAGCGTATCCCCTCTATAAATCCCTTGGACTTTTCATCCGGGTTTAACAGCTGCTTCACAAACTGGTCGTAGGGCTTATTGTCCCGGATAGCTGTATAAAGCCAATCCGTGATGTTAAACCGACCACCGGTTATATAGCCTGTCCCCGTGTAATCATTCCTCAAGGCATCGTTCCAAAAAGTCAACCAATGGGTGGCGTAGTCGTCCTTTCTATCGAGAAGGGCCTGCAACCAGACCTCCCGCTTATTCTGCCTGGAGTCAGAGACGAAAGCTTCTAACTCTTCTGGAGAAGGGATGAGTCCGATCACATCCAGGGATATCCTTCTCAGGTACGTGCGGTCATCCACCTCTTCCCCCCACGAAAGCCCGTTGGACTGGAAATAGCTGTCTACCCACAAGTCAACCGGGTTTTCAAGATCCTCCTTAGGGGCTGGCAAGGAGGGTTTTCGCGGAGCAAGTTCCGCCACCCGATATACCGATTGCTGGCTGGCTCCTTCGGGCCATACGGCACCTTTCTCTACCCAAAGTGTAAGCAGTGCCTTTTCCTTTTCAGTCAGCGGTTTAGCCTTTTGCGGCATAACTTTGCGGTGCTTCTCCGGTAGGTTTATCCTGGCGATCAGCTCGCTTTTCGCAGGGTCACCGGGAACAACCGCCGGACCTGTCTTCCCGCCTTCAAACACGTACTCCTTCTCATCCAGTCTTAGTTTTCCCTCTACTTTGGCACTGCTGTGGCATTTGTAACAATTATGGGCCAGGACCATTCTTACCTGGCCTATCAGCTCAAGCTCCTGCGCAGGATTCAATTCTTTATCAAAAGCGGCAAGATCCACTCGGGTTTCCCCAAATGCTGTCTCCTGCACCGGGGCTTCCCAAGGCAGTGTCTCTGTAATGAAATCCTCCCCATGCGTCAACGATGCTCCAAAGTGTCCGGTTATCCCCACGCCGAGTGCAGCCATTATCAGGGAGGCCCGAAATAACCTTATCCGTAAAGGGCTTTGCCTGTTTTTTCCATAGTAGATCAGGTATAGCACGATCAAGCACAAGACGCCGGTGCCTAATCCGGTCCATTGATGCAGGTCCAAGGTGGATCCAGTGACCTCATTGGTATCGGCAAGTAATAACCCGAAGATGATGGCGATCACCGTACTTCCTGTACCAGCCAGGATCATTAGGCTGATCCCTGACCTCAGCTTGGAATGGAAGTTGCCCAGGGTGAACAGCTCCAGAAATGCAGCGAACATAACCAGTGCTATAGGGAAATGTACGATCAGGGGATGCAGCCTGCCCAAAAATCTCCAGAGCCAAAAGGATTCCGTTTCCAGGGATGGTTCTGCTATACCCTGAGCCAATACAGGGCCTGCATAGATCAAGAATAAACCTACCATGAGTAACAGGCTTCTGTGAACCTGGTTCCTCTCCGTTTGGATCAGGTAAGAGCTAACCGATCGCAACCACAAAGAAAGATCGTTGCTGACTTTTTTTAGCAGGACAGATAGCGTGGAGTTACTTCCCATTAATAGCTGATTTCGGACTTTTATCTTCAGGATTGTCTGGTTTTTTGGCATCTGCCAAAATCATCCCTCGTGGTAAGGTCGAAAAAATATAAGGTATTTCGCAGTGAAATCCATCCTGTTGTGGCGGTTTTTACAGATAGGTATACTCACACGCTTTCTTTTGAGGGTGCTCCGGTATGAGGCCTTCGGAACGCTATTTGATATCGGTACTGTAGCGTTTTATAGCCTGGCAGCGTTTTTCAAAGGAAACCAAACGGACCAAGCTTTGAAATCATACCATCCCCTTTCTTTTGCCTCAAATGGAATGTGGGGAACTTTTATCGTTTCTTTGAACTTAGGTGAAGTCTTTTAAATTGAAATAAGAATCCATACTAATGAATATTGGGTAGGGTTTCGTAAAAATCATTCATGCCGATTAAGAAAAGTATATCTGTTATTATCCCCAATTACAACGGGGCAGGACTGCTTGGTACTTATTTGCCACATACCCTGCGAGCGCTTGCGCATGCAGAGGTGGAGTATGAGGTGATCATAGTGGATGATTGCTCCCGGGATAATTCTGTGGATTTTATCAGAAGTACTTACCCTGGGCTCACTTTGGTGGTGAATGCATCCAACCGGGGTTTTTCCTATACGTGTAACCAGGGCATCCGTTTAGCCAGTATGGAGCTGGTTATGCTTCTAAATACGGATGTGTCCTTGACGGCGGATTATTTTGAAAGGTTATGGGGGTATTTTGATGAGGAGGACACCTTTGGCGTCATGGGCAGGATTATGAACATGAATGGGAAAATTGAGGATGCAGCAAGGTTTCTCTCATTCAGTGGGATGAAATTCAAAGCCACGGATTTTTACTACAGCATGGACAAAGACCTCAGAACCCCTACGGCATATCTTTCGGGAGCCAATGCTGTGGTCAGCCGGGAAAAGCTTATGGAACTGAAGGGGTTTGATGAGATCTATTCACCGTTCTATTGTGAAGATGTGGATCTGAGTTTCAGAGCCTGGAGGCTGGGGTGGAAGTGCTACTACGACCACTGGGCAGTATGCCATCACGAAGTATCCACTACCACCAAAAAAATGAACTCCAAAAAAGCCCTGCTACCTGTTATCTACCGGAATAAATTCATCCTGCAGGCAATCCATCTTGATGGGGGCGCGTTGGTGTTGTGGTATATTCAACTGATCTTTGTGGAAGTATTGCTGCGGGTACTCACGGGTAAGCTATGGGTGCTGAAAGCCCTGAAAGGGTTCTTTGGGAATCGCAAGGCAATACAGGAATCAAGAAGTACACTCCATAAACTGATGGACACAAAGCCGTCTCCGCTCAGCTTAAAGCAGGTAAGCGCATTATATTTTAAGCCAGTAAGAAGCTGGAAGACTGAAAAAATCTAAGTAGAGGCAGATTGAATCAAATAAGTATAAACTATCGCAATTAATTAGGAATGAAAACCTATTTCAGGTTACTGGCATTTGCCAAGCCGATTGAAAAATTTGCCATCCCCTACCTGTTGTTCACTGTCCTGGGGGTGATTTTCAACACACTCAATCTGGCTTTACTCGCTCCCTTGCTCAATACCCTGTTCAACAGCCAGGATGCTGAATCAGCTGCTGCAGTTAAACCGGACAACTGGACCGATGTGTTTGGGTATTTGAACTACTATGCACAGGAAGCCAAAATCGAATTTGGACCGCTTGGTGCGCTTCAGATGGTGTGCGGTGTGATCATCTTATCCGTGTTGCTGGGTAACCTGTTCCGTTACTTTTCGGAGCGGGTAATGGAAAATCTCCGTATCCATACCCTGCTGAATATGCGCAAAAAGGTCTTCGATAATGTGATGAACCTCCATGTGGGCTATTTCAGCAACCAGCGTAAAGGGGATATTATTTCCAAGATTTCATCCGATGTGCAAGTGGTGCAGTATTCTGTAACAGCTACGCTACAAGTGGTTTTCAAAGAGCCATTGCAGCTTATTGCCTATATTTTCATGCTGTTTGCCATCTCGTATAAGTTGACCGTTTTTTCGCTTTTGGTGATTCCTGTGTCGGCGTTTTTCATAGCCAAAATCGTAAAGCGGCTAAAATCCCAGGCTACCCAGGCCCAGCACTTGTACGGGGTAATGATCAGCTACCTGGATGAGGCCTTGTCCGGGATCAAAATAATCAAAGCGTTCAATGCCACTGAACTGATCAAGGATAAGTTTCATGGAGAAAATGTCCGCTACTCCCAACTGGGAAAGAAAATGGCAAAACGCCAGCAGCTAAGCTCTCCGGTCTCGGAGTTTCTGGGGGTTTCCATGGTCTGCGGTATCGTGCTGTACGGCGGATCACTGATCATTAACAACCAGTCTGAATTGAGCCCATCAGACTTTATAGCTTACATAGCATTGTTCAGCCAGGTGATGCGTCCGGCAAAAGCCTTGACCAATTCGTTCAGTACAATCCATTCTGGTCTGGCTGCCGGAGAGCGTGTATTGGACCTGATCGATGAGAAGCCGGCCATTACTGACGCACCGGACGCGGTGGTGCTGAAAGAGTTTAAGGATAAGATCGAAATCAAGGACCTGACCTTCTCCTATCCAGGCCGCCCAGTCCTGAAAAATATCAACCTATCAATCCCGAAAGGGAAAATGGTGGCGTTGGTCGGGCCTTCAGGAGGAGGGAAGTCTACGTTGATGGACTTGTTGCCGAGATTCATCGAGCCGGAAAGTGGGCAGATTAGCATAGATGGACATGATATCCGGAAAGTGACGATGGATTCACTCCGCGAGAATATCGGATTGGTAAACCAGGAATCCATCCTGTTCAATGATACTATTTATAACAACATAGCTTTTGGTGTTCCCCACGCTACAGCAGACCAGGTGGAGGCAGCAGCAAGGATCGCCAATGCACATGAATTCATCTTACAGACGGAGAAGGGCTACCAGTCCAACATGGGAGACCGCGGTCTGAAATTATCTGGAGGGCAGAAACAGCGGATCTGTATCGCCAGAGCAGTGCTGAAAAATCCCCCCATCATGCTGCTGGATGAGGCTACTTCTGCCTTGGATACCGAATCTGAAAAACTCGTTCAGGATGCGCTGAACAACTTGATGAAGAACAGAACCTCACTGGTCATCGCCCATAGGCTGAGTACGATACAGAATGCGGATATTATCGTGGTGCTCGAAGACGGTAAGATCATAGAGCAGGGGAGTCATCAGGAACTGATCGGCCACGAAGGTTTATACCATAAGCTGGTGAATATGCAGCAGTTTAGTGAAACGGAATCATAGCGGGAATCTTCCCGGATAAAATTGTAATGTTATCCTATTTCCTCCGTCACGGGAAAAGGAGGCTGTTAAAGATCAGTTATAAACGAATGTGTCGGGCATGACCCAGATGTCACACGCCGCGATGATTATACTATATGGGAGATTCTATAACCTGCCCTGATCAATCCGGTGGCCTTTAAAAGACAAATTATAATCATAAGAAATGCCCATGAGAAAAAGTTCTCACACAGGGGAATGATTATTTTGGGCATTCCATACCGACTTGTCGGGACAGGTAATGACCACTGAAAAAACAAATTATAAACAGATGAAATGCCCATGAGAAAAGGTTCTCACACAGGGGAATGATTATCCGGGGGCATTCCATCTGACCACTGAAAAAACAAATTATAAACAGATGAATAATCAGGTTAAACCCATTGCATTATATCTACCTCAGTTCCATGCTATTCCTGAAAATGATGAGTGGTGGGGCAAGGGGTTTACAGAATGGACAAATGTAAAAAAGGCCAAGCCATTATATAAAGGACACTATCAGCCGCATGCTCCAGTAGATAATGATTACTACAACCTGGAAGATGTTGAAGTGATGAAAAGACAGGCTGAGCTTGCCAAAGCACATGGCGTATACGGTTTTTGTTTTTACCATTACTGGTTTAATGGCAAGCTGCTGCTGGAGAAGCCACTTCATCAA
Source organism: Algoriphagus sp. (assembly GCA_048819475.1). Taxonomy (GTDB): domain Bacteria; phylum Bacteroidota; class Bacteroidia; order Cytophagales; family Cyclobacteriaceae; genus Algoriphagus. The sequence continues at coordinate 39,369 of JBMDXP010000089.1, read as the reverse complement.
TGGCTGGAAAAAACCGATATTGATTTCCCATTCTGTCTGTCATGGGCAAATGAAAATTGGACCAGAAGATGGGATGGTAAAGATAAACAATTGCTGATAGGCCAGAACTACAGTATAGAAGATGATAAGGCCCATATCGCGTATTTGATGCAGTTTTTTCATGACAAAAGATATATCAAAGTAGGCAATAAGCCCATGCTACTGGTTTACAGGTCAGAGGCCCACCCTAATATCCGGGAAGCGTCAAGGATATGGAATGAAGAAGCTGTGAAAGCAGGATTTGATGGGGTATATTTGGTGAGGATGGAAAATTTTGCCCGGGATATTGATCCTTCAGCGCATGGTTTCAATGCGGGAGCTGAATTCGCCCCTGACAGTACGCTTCAAGGCAGGAAAATACACAAGCGAAACATGTACAAGTACCTGTTTTTTAAGATGCTTCACCAGGTCGGAATAAAGAAGGATCCTGTTTATGAAAACGGTGTATATGATTACCTGACCTTGAAGGACAATATGATCAAAAGGAAAGTCCCAGGATACACGTATTTCCGAAGTGCATGTCCATCATGGGATAATACGGCAAGGAGGAGTTCTGGTGCCATATGTTATCGTAACTCTTCCCCGGAAGAGTTTGCCTCATGGCTGGATTTTATAAAAAGAGACACGGAAAACAGACTTTCCCCCGAAGAACAATTCGTAGTTATAAATGCATGGAATGAGTGGGCTGAGGGGTGTCATCTGGAGCCTGATTCAAAATGGGGGAATCGGAATTTACAGGCTGTCAAAAAAGTGTTCGAATCATGTGGAGCGTAAGATTACGTCGTTATGAGTAAGGTTTCGATCATCATTCCGGTATTTAATTATGGGTTTATATTGGAAGAGACACTGAAGGGCCTTGTAGACCAATCCCATCAAAATTGGGAAGCGATCATAGTGGATGATGGATCGATGGATAACACCTCAGCCATAGTCAGTGGATTTGCGGGAAAAGACCCCCGGTTCAAGTATGTTTTTCAGGAGAATAAAGGAGTTTCTGCAGCAAGGAATAATGGATTGCGCCATGCAACAGGGGATTTCATACAGTTTTTGGATGGGGACGATCTGCTAAGCAGAGAGAAGCTGGAGCTTCAACTTATCCATCTTAACGAAAACCCGCATATCGATATCAGCTACGTAAATAGCTTTTACTTTATAGATGGGAATCAAAAAGATCTTTTTGCTGATAAGGAGATGAAAGGCCAGGAGTGGATTGCCAGAGTGCAGGGAAGAGGCTTTAATACCATAAAAGCCTTGGTTGATCAAAATATAGCAGTAATTAGCAGCCCCCTTCTGCGAAGGGAAGTGCTGGACAAAACCACCGGGTTTACGGAAGGAAAAGCTTATTTGGAAGACTGGGAATTCTGGCTGGATCTCGCTTTGAAAGATACGTCCTATCACTTTTTTGGCAATGATTCAGCATATACGCTTATCAGAATCCACAGCAAAAGTGCCAGCTATGAGATGAGGGTAATGCGGATCAGTGATTTGATCATGCGGAAGGAAATTGAGACGAAGTTAAGGGATACATCTTTGGATGACGCTCAAAAAAGGGAGATTCTGGAACTGAATAGAATGCAGTCAAGGGGGATTTTTAAAGGGCTGGTCTACAATACACCACTTTGGGATATAAGAGAACTGAGGTATTTATTGTCTCTCCCACATGATGACAGTTTCTTTATGCTCTATCTCAAATCAATTAATTATCACCGAAAGTTATGGTTCAAATCATGGGTGAAATGATTGAAATCGACATAATTATTCTGAGTTTCGCTCAGGATGCCATGCTGAAGACGGTGACGGAAAATGCGGTCAGTTCTTTAAGGGAGTCAGAACCGGATAGTCGGATCAAGTTCAACATTATAATAGTGGAGTCCAACAGAAGTCTGGAGCCCTATCAATATCCCGGTACCAAGACTATCTATCCAAGAAAGAAATTCGGCTATCACAGGTATATGAATATAGGTATTGACTTGACTGACAGTCCCTATATCTGCATTTGCAACAATGATCTGATTTTTCACAAAGCTTGGGCAAGTGAGCTATTGAAGGCATTTGAGGAAGATAAAGAGTTAAAAAGTGCTTCCCCTTACTGCTCGTTACACCATCCTTCACAAGGCATAGAGGTTAATTCCGGTAACCACATCGGTTATCGGGTGAGGAAGGAGCTTGTCGGATGGTGCATTTTTTTCAAAAGGGAAATGCTCAAAACTACAGGTAAGTTAGATCCTAACTATAGATTTTGGTATGCGGATGATGATTATAGTATGACGTTGCAAAAATATGGCATAAAACATGCCCTGGTTTCTTCATCAGTTGTTGACCATTTGGAAAGCCAAACGCTTAAGACAAAAAGTGAGAAAGAGAAAAGGGCCTTGACTACCAGGGAAAAATTCTATTATGAATATAAATGGGAAGGAAGATCATTTCTTTCCTATTTAAACAGGTTGAGAAAATTCAAATGACCATTGGTCTTCATTTCCTTTAATAAGAAATGAATGGGTGAAAATAACGCAAAAGTTTCAATTGTTATTCCTACGTACAATTACGGAAGGTTTATCGGTGAGTTAAGTGACAACCTGAAGGGGCAGGCGCATCAAAATTGGGAGGCAATTATTGTAGATGATGGCTCTGATGATGATACGCCAAAGCTGGTAAAAAAGATAAGATCCCGTGATAGCAGGTTTATTTACTTGAGAACTGGCCGAAGAGGGAATGCTGCCGCGAGAAATCTGGGTATTGACCAGGCGAGCGGTGACTTTGTCCAGTTTTTGGATGCTGATGATTTTTTAAGTAAGCATAAGCTCAAAGATCAGCTCAATGTATCAGATGTCAGGAAGCCGGGTCTGATTACCTATTCTAAGTGTAAGTATTTCCTAGATGGAAAACCGGATAAACTGTACCCTGATTTTGCAATGAAAGGGGCAGAATGGATGAAAAAGCAGAGTGGGAGAGGTTACGAAATGCTGGGCTCTCTGATAAAAGCCAACTTTACCGTAATCAGTAGTCCGTTGATCAGCAGGGATTTCCTGAAGAAAAACAAGTTGTACTTTTCTGAGGATTTAGACAGCAAAGTTGATTGGATTTTTTGGATGGATTGCTTGCTTGCTGGAGCCAGGTTTTCCTATGTGGATGATGATTCGGTGGTGACTATGATCAGGAGGCACCCTACCAGCATCACCATGAAAAAAAACGTACAGTTGATCGGTGAATTGATAGCCAGGGAGAGAATCGATGAGCGGATAGTAACTTCTGAGCTCCCTTCTGAGAAAAAAGAGTTTTTGGCCCGGGAAAATAGCTACGGGAAAAAGCTTGTGCTAAAAGATATCATGTATCATAGAAATTTGAATCTGGAGGAGCTCAAGAAGGTCTGCAGGCATTCGGATACGTTCACTTTCTTTTCCTATTGGCTGAAAGGGTTAAACTACAAGAGAAAGAATTTGTTCAAATAGAGAGCCCAAACCGTTATCCATACATTGATTTGTATCTGAAGCACAGCCTGGGAGGGTTTGACTTATTGCCTTATTTCTAAGACAAAGATTCAGTCATATGCTGATAACTGAAAGAATGAAATAATAAAGCCAGCTCAATGCACCAATACGGGTCTTGCAGAGGTTTCCAACACATCTTCGTAAATCTGCATCAGCTGCTTCGAGATAATGGTCTGATCAAACCTTTTGATATTGCGATATCCCTTTTCCATAAAGCTTTCACGCTCGTCTTCGTGCGAAAGTAACTGGATATGGTCTATCAGCCCGGCGACATCATCCGGATCGCCATACAGCGCTCCTTGGCCTCCTGCTTCATGGAAGCATGAACCCGTGGTGGTGATCACAGGGATTCCCATTTTCTGTGCTTCGATGATAGGGATTCCAAACCCTTCGAAATAAGAGGGGTAGATAAAAATATGTGCCTGCTTGTAGATGGCGGGCAGATCTTCAAAGGATACATGGTGAAGGAATAATACTTTATCCTGAAGGCCGTTTTCCTGGATATACAGATGGAGTTCTTTGAGATAGGCTGTAGGTCTCCCTATCACTACGAGAGGTAAATTCCAATCTTTGCGCTCTTTTAAGGCTTTAAGAATCAACTGGACATTTTTCCGCTTCTCTATAGTACTCACAAAAAGCAGGTATTTTTCAGGAAGTCCATATTTCTGCTTTACTTCCAGACTTGCTTCCCTGCTGATTTCCTGGTTAAAGTTGTCATGGAATCCTTGGTAGACTACTTTGATCTTTAACGGATCAATCCCAAAGTAGGTGATAAGGTCTTCCTTGGTCCGTTCACTGACGGCTATTACCTGGTCTGCCTCCCTGCAGGACCTGGCCATTTTCATCTTATAGATCTGTACATCTATGGGATTGAACAGTTCCGGGTATCTACAGAACAGCAAATCGTGTACGGTTACCACATACTTGGTGGATTTATTCTTAAAAAGAGGAATCTCATTGCTCAGGCCATGAAAAATATCCAACTCATTGTCAAAGTGCTTTGCACCCTGATAGATGCTTCTCCATATGCCGGACATTAGCGGAAGTTTCCAGAAGTCACACGGCATCACTGTTTCCTGATTGCTGTTTGTGCAAGCCTGTAAGACTTCAGGACTTTTTCTCCCTTCTTCCGGTGTGAAAAGTATGTAATCATGCGTCGGAAAGTTATGGCTCAGGGATTTCAGTATAAATCGGCTATAATTCCCCAGGCCTGTAAAATTCTTGAACGCGCGTTTTGCGTCAAATCCGATCTTCATAAAATAAAAAGGAGTTGGTTTAGTTTCTTTATAACGCCAAGACGATGCGAAAAATCATAATGCTACAGTAAAGGTTAAAAAAAATGGGTTAAACATTATTAAATCTTTAAAAATTTACGCTTTTCATTGATTAATTATCTAATCCTGGAGGATTTAGCACCCGAGGGGAGTGATAAAATGCCCGGTCGGATAGTTAAACAGGGGAAACCATACCCATAGTTGATTGGTATGGGTATGGATATCCCCGTTTTGGGTAATTACTGATTTGAATGGGTAATTAAGTTCAAAGAGATTATTTAATCGGGCTAGTCGATCAGTCATCAATTTTGGTTTTAAAATGGATTTCAGTGATACTCATCAGGATTTCCTCATCCTTGGCGTCAGTATTTCTGAAAACAAAATAGAGGTCCTGTATCCCAGAGGCGGGAGTAAGAGTAGCCCTGGCTTTGGTAGCTTGCTGCCTTCTCCAGAATACAGGGTTTACGCCCTCAGGAGGCCTGGAAGATCCGGCATCCTTTTTTTCCGCATGGGGTGTGTTGCCTATCAGTTCTCCATCAGGTGATCCTACTCTGATCTCCACATAGCCGCCTCTGGCGTCCACGCGGGGACTGATGTCGACCAATAGATCGATCTCTTTTATCCCTGTCAGATCTATGGATTCAAAACCTATATAAGAACCATCCCCAATCATAAAGAAACTTGTCCGTGGTGTGGTAAGGAGCTGCACACCCTTACGGACGTCAGAAAGCTGAGGATCAACATAAGGGTTTCTTAATGTGATGAAGTCCACTCCCTGGAGAGAAGGGGCCTCGGATGAACCTTTGTCGGTGTAAGCAGCGCGTACTAAGAAGCCCCCTTCACCATCTTCCCCTTCAGGTATCTGAGCTTTTAGCACCCCGCGTAAAGGAAGGCGGGTGACGGTGGGCTGTGTTTCATTTATGCTCAGAATAAAATCCACCATCCTTTTTGCATCCGCTTCACTGAGCTGGGGATGGGCACTCATCGCATGCTCTCCCCATACCCCACTTCCGCCGTTAATGATCTTCCCTGTCAGGAGCCTGATAGTGGCATCGGTGTTTGGGTAGCGTGCCGCCACCGCCTCATAACTGGGACCGATTGAGCTTTTGTCATACTGGTGGCAGGATTTACAATCGCTTGATTCGATTAGGTTTTTGCCGATACTCAGAGAGGCAAGGGATTCTACGCCACTTTGTTTGGAGGCAATTTCCACAGGGTCAAAGCCTGAGGGGACGTAATCAAACGTCACCGCGACCTCTTCGGGCTTGATTTTGCCGTCTTCGGAGGTTCCGTCTTCTTTATCCACGACGGTGATATGATAGGGGAGTTCTTTTTGTCCAAAATAGAAAGAGGTGTTTGCTGCCCCTAAATCAATGGAAACCAAAGGAGGCTCATTTCCGGCTGTAAGGTCTAATGATGCTGTGTTTGTTTCCCCTTTTGTATCCGTGACCGTAAGCGTCACCTGATAAGCCCCTGGCTGGTTGAAAGTGTAAGCAGGAGAGGGCCCCTCCATGGATTCGGTCACCCCTTTGTCAGAAGTGACTTTCCATTCATATTTCAGTTTGTCCTGATCATAGCTGTCGTAATCCGATGTGCCTTCCGAGGAAAAACTGACGTATAAAGGAACAGCTCCGGAGGTTTTGTCCGCGGATGCCACCACGTTGGGCTTTCGGTTTCCGGCGTTGTATTCAAGCTTTACAATCCTTGAGTTGGGATTGCCCCGGAACCATGCACTGCCGTATTCCAGTATGTAAAGAGCGCCATCCGGTCCGAAATCCATATCTATGGCTGAGCTGAACGTTTCTTCCGGAAGAAAACGCTCCATGGAGAGGTAATCCCCCTGTTCATCCATTGTCACAGCCATGATCCAGCCCCTCATAAAATCTACTATCAGCCATTTTCCTTCATAATAGGAAGGGAAGACATAGGGAGCATCCTGCTGAAAGTCAGCTCTTCTGAATACAGGTCCACCGGTGGCGCTGCGGCCAGAACTGCCAAGGAGAGGAAACTCATCTGAAATCCCATAGGGGTACCAAATCATGGCTGGCATGACTGGTGTGGGTAATTCTTTCAGTCCGGTATTGTTGACAGACTCATTTACAGGATGATTCACGTCATAAGGCTCTCCATACGTGTCGTTCGCATAGTCATGACGGGTATAGGCCTGGTTGTCGCCGATAAAGTAAGGCCAGCCAAAAAAGCCTGGGCCCTTGGCCTGGTTGAACTCATCGTAGCCCCTTGGACCCCAGATAGAATCAGTAGCAGCATCCGGTCCCACTTCCCCCCAATACAGATAGCCGGTCTGGCTATCCAGCGTAGGTCTCCATGGGTTTCTATGGCCCATGGTGTAGATTTCAGGACGCGCCTTTTCAGTGCCTACAGGGAAGAGGTTCCCCTCTGGAATGCTGTAGGTGCCATCATCTTCCGGATGGATTCTAAGGATTTTACCCCGAAGGTCATTGGTGTTGCTGGGTGCACGCTGGTCATCAGAGTTTTCAAATCCCGGTCGCTCATCCAGGTTTGAGGAGCCAGACCGGGGATTTACCGTGTTGTTCCCTACGGTGAGGTAAAGGTTGCCTTCTCTGTCAAACACCATCCCGCCACCGGTATGGCAGCATTCCTGACGCTGGGTAGGGATTTCCAAAACCACTTTTTTACTGGCATTATACAGGGAGTCTCCTCTGAGCTCCCATCTGGCCAGGACATGCTTGGCGTCTGTAGGATCAGCATAGTACAGGTAGAGCCAGTTATTCCGTGCATAATCAGGATGTACCGCCACGCCCATCAGCCCTTCCTCAGCTTCCCGTATCACCCCTTCTTTGTTGGTATATTTGGTGTTCACAGGGATTGTGGCCACCAGTTTTATCTCCCCTGTATTCCCATCAAAAATCTTTACCCCTCCTTTCCTCTCTACAATTATGATCCGGCCGCCGGGAAGAAAATCCATTTCCATCGGTTCATCCATCCCTTCACTGAGTACCACTTTGGTGAATCGGTTGTCTTCGGGTTTTTCAGTACCCTCCCCAGCTGGAGGTTTACAGGAAAAAGCGAGTACCAATGAAAGACAAAAAGAAAGGAATCTGGCAAAGCTTGACATACGGTTTTTGGGTTGATCTGAATATAACTTAAAATTACGGTAAAAATTGAGGTTATTGTGTTTGTTAATTCTGGGTATAATCAAAATTAAAAACAAGTGCTAATTCCTTTCCCGGTAGTTTATTGGGATAAGTGCGTGTTTCTTAAGGTTTTGTTGTGGAGTTTAAGGGTGTCCTAGCAGCATATATGTTTTGAAGGACGTCTATTGGTTTTTCTATAGACAAAAATGGCCCCCTATTGGCATGTTGGAGTTGTCAGTTCTATTCTCAGCTTGTACTTTTAAAAGATGTCCACTTTGAAAACCCGGATACTACCGATTCTTTATGCAGTGAAACTCAGCATATCCAAAGCTAAATTATGGCTTTGGATCAGGCTTGGCTTCATCAGGGCTATTATGATACAGCCTTACAAAGGCTTTGGCAATCGAAAGGAGATCTATTTTGTCGGGAGAGTATTGCAGGACAAAGGAATCGGACTTTCCAATCTGGAGGACAGATCATGGCAAAATGTGCGTAAGATGCTGAAGCGGTTTATGAGCACCGTCATCCCCGGCGTGCAGGTCAAAGCGGAGTTTATGGGAATTGAGCAACTGGCAGTGACGGATGACGAGGGATATTTTGAGTTCCGGTTATATCCCGATCAGCCTATGGACCGAAGCTCCCGTTGGCAGGAAATCAAGCTGACTTTAGTGGATCGTGTAATCAAAAACCAGGGGGAAGTGACGGCGACGAGCAGGGTTTTTGTACCCAAGGGTTTGATAGAATATGGGATAGTTTCAGATATAGACGATACCATTGTATCCACGGGTGCCATCAGGTTGTGGGAAATGCTCAAGACCACCTTCACCAGGAATGCTCATACCCGAGTCCCGTTTCCCGGGGTATCGGCATTTTATTCGGCCATGGAAAAAGGGACAGATGGGCTGGAGAGTAATCCTTTTTTCTATGTTTCCAGCAGTCCCTGGAACCTCTATGATTTTTTGATGGAATTTCTGGATGTACACGGTATTCCCAAAGGTCCCCTGATGCTGAGGGATCTAGGACTTTCGCGTGAGCAGTTTATTGCAGGCAGTCACTCCGAGCATAAGCTCAAGCAGATCCAAAAAATTCTCCGGATTTTTGACGAGCCCTCATTTATCCTGATCGGGGACAGTGGACAGAAGGATCCGGAAATTTACCTGCAGGTGGTGAAGGATTATCCTGGACGTATCCAGATGATCTATATCAGAAAAGTGGATACGGGACGGGACAAAGAAGTAGACGGGATAATGGCGGAAATCCGTGCGCTGGGAGTGGAAGCATTGGTCGTGGAGGATACCATGGAAGCAGCCCATCATGCGATTGGCAAAGGATGGATCCGGGAAGAAGATGTCCTCGAAATCGCCGAAGTAAAACAAAAGGATGAGGAGGAGAATCAGGAGCAGGAAATGAAAACCCTGCTGAAATGAGCGCGCAATTGCCATCATGGCCCTGAGAATAAAGCCTGTGGTATGGGAACAATTCATCACGAAGAGACCTTATGTTGAATTTTAACCTGGGTTAGGCATTAGGTTTCGTTGTAGCCTGTCCCGGTTTTATTCGGGAAAGGCTTGATTACAAAAAATTCAGGCCATATGGAAACGGAGGCATAGCAGCACGATGACCGACTGATTTTGAAGCAATTATTGGCTGAAGAGAATTGCTAATGCCTATATCGGGATTGTCCTAGCTGGGAAAGCTGGTAATCCAGCTGTAAAAAAGGGCTGATTCTGACAGGAATCAGCCCTTTCGGCATTTTTATCAACCCGTAATCTATGTTGACAAGCAGGGTAGGGTACGGCCCTAATGTGCAGAAGAAGGGTCTTCGGGTTCATAATTGGCTTCCAGTCTTGCGAGTTCCTTTTTGCCGTAAGCTATTTTGGTGATCACCACATACAGCACCGGGACAAAGAAGATGGCAAGGAAGGTAGCGGCCATCATTCCCCCGATCACCGTCCAGCCGATGGTTTGGCGGGCTATTGCCCCAGCACCGTTGGAAAGGGCCAGCGGAACCACTCCAAGGATAAATGCCAATGAAGTCATCACAATAGGTCTGAGACGGAGTTGGACGGCCTGCAGGGTGGCAGGGATCAGCGGAACACCTCTGTCAACCCGTTCTTTGGCAAATTCCACGATAAGGATGGCATTTTTAGCCGCGAGACCTATCAGTGTGATCAGCCCTATCTGAGCGTAGACGTTATTGTCCAGCTTAGGGAGGAAGGTGAGCGCGATGATGGCCCCGAAGGCGCCCAAAGGAAGTGCAAGTAGAACCGAGAAGGGTACGGACCAGCTTTCATATAGTGCGGCCAACAGCAGTGAAACAAGGATAATAGCAAGCGCAAAGATGAGCACCGTACTATTGCCGGAGGAAAGCTCCTCCCTGCTCAAACCAGAGAAGTCATAACCATAGCCTGCAGGAAGCACCTCAGCGGCTACTTCCTCCAATGCCTGGAGCGCCTGCCCACTACTGTAACCTGGGGCAGCGTTGCCGTTCACCTCGGTGGAGCGGAACAGGTTGTAGTGGGAAATTACAGGGGCATTTTCCACCACTTTGTAGTCCACCAATGCGCTGAGTGGTACGGAAGCCCCCTCCCTGTTCAGTACATAGTATTGGGTGAGGTCCTCGATCTGCTTTCTATAGGCTGTATCCGCCTGGGCTACCACCCGGAAATTCCTCCCGTACTTGGTGAAGTCATTGATATAACTTGAGCCCATGTAATTGGACATGGTGCTGAAAACATCGGTGAGCGATACTCCCAGCTTCTTGGCCTTTTCCCTGTCCACATCGATATGATAGCCGGGAGTCTTGGCTGTGAAGAAGCTGTAGGCGCGGTCGACCTCAGGACGTGCATTGATAGCCTGGAGGAAGTTGCCAAGTACTTGCTCAAATTCTTTGATATCGCCACCTGCCCGCTGCTCCAGCATGAAGCTGAACCCTCCGGTCTGGCCCAGCCCTGGGATGGCCGGAGGTGGTACGACTACGATATTCCCTTCCTGGATGGCGGTGAATTTTTGGTTGAGCGCCCCGATGATCCCGTTGAGCTGTAGACTGGCGTCTTTCCGCTGATTCCATGGATGCATCTGTACAAAGAAGGTAGCACTGTTAGGCTTGAAGGAGAAGTTGATCGCGTTAAGCCCTCCGATTCCAGTGACATTGTTTATGCCTTCGGTGCTCCTGATCAATTCGTTCATTTTACGCATCACCTCACGGGTACGGGAACTTGACGCGCCCTCGGGAAGTTCGAGGGAAACAAACAGCCTTCCTTCATCTTCGGTAGGTAAGAATCCGGTGGGTTTGTTTTGAAAAAGCCCGAAAGTGCCGGCAAATATGCACACAAGCAATACCATGGCCAGGGAGGCACGCTTGATCCAGATTCTTACATTATAAGTATACCTGGATGTGACGCGCTCAAACCAGATGTTGAATTTATGGAAGAACTTATTGAGTCCTTTGCCCTCTGCATTGACCTGGGAAGGTTTCAACAGCATGCTACATAATGCAGGGGTAAGGGTGAGTGCCACAAATGCGGATATCAACACGGAGATTGCGATGGTGATGGCAAACTGCTGATACATCCGGCCTACAATACCTGGAATAAAGCCCACAGGGATGAATACGGCAGCCAAAATAAGGGCGATGGCTATGACCGGTGCGGTGATGTCCTGCATGGCTTTGCGGGTGGCTTCTTTGGCCGAGAGCTTGAACTTATCTATGTAATGCTGGGCGGCTTCCACAACCACAATCGCATCATCCACCACGATTCCGATGGCCAGCACAAACCCAAACATGGTGAGGGTATTGATGGTGAAGCCCAAGGGTATAAAGAAAATGAAGGTACCGATGATGGATACCGGGATGGCCAGGATGGGCACCAGGGTAGCTCTCCAGCTCTGTAAAAACAGGAATACTACGACAATAACAAGTAGCAATGCCTCTACGAATGTCTTGACTACTTCTTCTATGGAAACTTCTACCACAGATACCGACTCGAATGGGACCACATAGTCCATATCCGCCGGGAAAGAGAGTTTCAGTTCCTCCAGCGCCGCATAAACCCCTTCGGCTGTTTCTACGGCATTACTTCCCGGAGCCTGATATACCAATAGGATAGCAGCTTCCTTTCCGTTCACGGTGGAGTAGCGGCCATAATCAAACTGTCCCAATTCCAGTCTTGCGATATCGCGTAAGTAGACTAAAGATCCGTCTGTAGGATTGGCTCTGATTACGATATCCTCAAACTCTTCAGTGTCTTCCAGCCGGCCGTTTACGGTAATAGGGTATTCGAAGGCCTGGGATGAAAACTGGGGCATCCCGCCTACTGTCCCTGCAGCTACCTGTAGGTTCTGCTCCTGGATGGCTGCGGAGACCTGTGCCGTGGAGATCCCATATTGGGCCATCTTGTCGGGCTTTAGCCAGACCCGCATACTGAAATCCTGGCTGATGGCATTGATGTCACCCACGCCCTTTACACGGAGCAATGCATCCTTGATAAAGATGTTGGTGTAGTTAGAGAGGAATTTGGCATCATGGGTGCCTTCCGGGGAAAACATACTGATCACCATCATGATACTCGGGTTCCGCTTTCGGACCACCACACCCAGGCGTCTTACTGCTTCAGGCAGCGTAGGTTCGGCGATACTTACCCTGTTTTGCACATCCAGTGTGGCAATATCTATGTCTGTGCCCACATCAAAGGTCACATTCATCTGCATCTGCCCTGTACTGGTATTATTGGTGCTGATATAGGCCATCCCGGGAGTACCGTTGATTTGGGTCTCTATCGGGGTCGCCACGGTTTGCTCCACAGTCTGGGCATCAGCACCGGTATAGGTGGCTGATACCGATACCACCGGGGGAGTGATATCGGGGTATTGGGTGATCGGCAGGTTGAAGGCCGCCAATGCGCCGACCAGCACAATTACGATCGAAATAACGATAGCCGTGACTGGTCTTTTTATAAATACGTCTGAAATCATTTCTTAATTTTTCAGTGTTCGGTTTGAGAAATCACTTGTAAGGCAGAAAAGCCTTAATCCACTGTTATTTTACTTCCCGGACGGAGTTTCTGGATTCCATCCACCACGATTTTCTGTCCTTCGGTGAGCCCTTCCCTCACGACGATGTCGGCGCCGACCAGTGTTCCCAGCCTCAAGGTCTGCTGGCGCACGGCCGTATCTCCTTCTATCACATAGACGAAGTATTCGCCCATCTGCTCCGTTACAGCTTTATAGGGGATCACCAGCTGGTTTCCATAATCCTCGTTGATTATCCGTAAGTTGACGGTCATGCCAGGTACCAGCTCCCTGTCGGGATTGGGGAATTCCACACGGACATTGATCGTGCCGGACTGCCTTCCTACTGCTCTGTCTATAGCGATAAGTTTTCCAGGTTGCGGATACAGGGTGTTCCCTGAAACCCTTAATGTGAATAGGGAATCGGGGGAGTCAGTCGAATTGATAAGCCGCGTAAACCGGGGGATCTCCCGCTCGTTGATCACAAAATCCACCTGGACAGGATCATCGGAGGAAAGCGAGTTCAGCAAAGGCTGTCCGGGAGAGACCTGCGTACCCAGCCGTACTTGGGAGATTCCTATTCTGCCAGCAAACGGTGCAGTAATCAGGGAATAAGACAGGTCAGTGTCCGCACTGGCTATCTGCGCTTCAGCTACCTGTACCTGGGCTTCAGCGGAGAGTAGTTCAGCCTTGGCATTGTCCAATACCTGCTTTGCAATAGCCTCCTGCTCATCCAGCCGCTCATATCTGGACACATCTTTCTGTACACGGGCCAGGTTGGCTTTTGCCGAAGCGAGTGCGGCAGAGGCTTGGTTTTTTGCCGCTGTATATTTACTGCGGTCTATTTCATACAACCGCTGTCCTTTCTCCACGAGCTGCCCGTCCCTCACAAAGATATTGGTAATATAGCCGCTGACCTGGGGCCGGATTTCTATTTCATTCACAGGGACTACGGTCGCCGGGTATTCATCGATACCGGTCACTTTTTTGGACTCGATGGGGTAGGACGACACGGATACCGGTGGCGGGGCCTGCTGTGTCCCCGCTCCTTTGCCACCGCAGGCCAGCAGTGTAAAAGCTGAGATTGTAACTGCAATCAGATTAAAATTGATATACCTTTTCATGCGTGTGAGAGTTGTTTGGATGGCCAGATGTAATGGAGGTAAGCACGTTGCCGGAGACGGTTGCCCTTGGGGGATTTCCTGTTTCCGGAGTTTGTTCTTCGCCTTACTTCATTACTTATGGGAGGTAGAGTGTTGAATAAATGATTAATTGGGCTGGATTTGACCAAGGGCCTGCTGTAAATCAAGCTTGCTTGCAAGTACATTGTACAGGGCGTTGTAATTGTTCAGTTGAGAGGTGCGTAGCTCCGTTTCTGCCACAATAAGGTCTACATAAGCTTTTACACCTTCATCGTATTGCAGCTTGATGGTGTTGTAGACTTCTTCTGCAAGCTCCATGTTTTCGCGGAGTGTTTCCCATTCAAAGTAACTTGCAGTATAATTTGCCATGGCAGACTCATATTCTGTATTGAGCTGCTTTTCGAGATTGGAAATCCCTATTTCTGCCCGGTCTTCCCTGAGTCTGGCCATTTTGATCTGCTGATTGCGTCTTCCTCCCTGGAAGATAGGGATTGCCATCGTCAGGCCTAAGGCAGAAGTAGGGAAGGACTGGTTGTAAAGATTTTCAATCGTCTGGTTGAAATAAAGCCAGTTGTAATTGTAAAATCCGGATAGATTAGGGATAAAAGACCACTTTTCATACTGGGTCTGGAGACTGGTGACAGCCAGTTGTGTCTGGGCCAGTTTGTATTCTATCCGGTTATCGAGCACGAGCATCTGGGATGTATCCATTTGGGCTTCCTGCTCCATCCTTTCATAATCATAGTCCAGCTCAAGAGTGGTTTCCAGAGGATAGCCCATCAGTTCTTTGAGGTAGGCAAATTTCGCATTCAGCGATGTTTCCACCCGTTTACGGTCGCTTTTCAGATTGGCAAGTGTGATGGTGGCGCGCTGGTAATCCGTCTTGTCCACTAGTCCTACATCGAACCTGCTTCTTGCATCCTTATACTGCTTCTCCTGCCTTACCAGGTTTTCGTCTATGATTTTCAACTGCTCAAACGTGAGAAGGATATCAAAGTAGGCCTTACTCACCAGTACCACCGTGTTGATTTTGGCATTGGTGGTAGTTTGGTTGAGCTCCGTGCGGACAAACTCAGCTCCTTTGGAAGCAAAAAGTTGATCGCGGTTGAAAAGTGTCTGATTGACCTGAATCAGCGCATTGCTGTTAAAAGGCTGTCCAAATGTGATCAGTTCTCCACCGATAGGCTGGGTCTGAAGCTTGAGGTTGTTGGTAAGTCCGAGATTTGCTGAGATCTGGGGGAGCCAGCCAGCCAGCTGGGATTTGATTTGCCTGTCTCCGATTTCTTCATCAATTTGGGACTGGAGAATAAGCGGGCTGTTTCCCAAAGCAAAATCCACCGCCTGCTCCAAAGACAAACTGACTCCATCGGCACCGGCATTGGGGCTGGTCTGCGCGTCCAGTAATTTGGGATAAAACCCCAAAATACAAATAGCCAGATAGCGGGTTAATACTCTCATAATAATTGGTTGTTAAAAAGGACTATAGGTTTTGATGCTGAAGGTCAGGACTGGTTTCTGATCCCGTCCCATACCATTAATGAAATTTGATCCAGGTCGGGGCTGGAAGCTCCCGGCCGGTCTTTGAAATAAATCAGTACACGGACCAATGAGATGATACTACCCTGTACCATAATGGATAGTACCGCCGGGTTCATGGCCCGCAAAGCCCCGGAATCGATTCCTTCCTGGAAAAACTCACAGGTCCAGGTATGCCAATTGTCCGGCTTCTGCTGAAGTCGCTGGGTGTTGTAAGGAGAACTCATGAACTGCTCCAAAAACCGCTGACAACCCCGCTGCTCCAGAAAGAGGGTTTTGAGGTTGTCCCAAAAGTTGAAAAACCGGGTTTCGTAATCCAGGGAAGGATCATCTTTTGCCCGTATTTCTGTTAAGATGTTCGTTTTTACATATTGATATAGGTCGAGGATCAGTTCATCTTTACTTTCAAAGTAGGTGTAGATAGTGCCTGCTGCCACTCCTGCCTGCTTAGCTACCCTACTCATCGGGGTACCGTGAAATCCGTTCTCCCGGATGAGCTCGAGAGCGCTTTCAAGGACCAATTTTTTCTTTTCTGCTATGGGTTCCAAACTGGAAGATTTGATAATGAATGAATGTTCAATCAAAGATTCCCGGGAAACGTTCCCAAAGGTTTCAAAAAAGTAGAAAACTTATACAAGAGGAGAGAGCACGTGTTGAAAAGTTGCTTTTTAGTTCTTTGGCAATAGTGGGATTCCTGCCTCATAAATATGGATTTGATTCGCCACTGAATCTAAATAAGCGGAGTTTTATCCTTATTCATCCAAGTATGTATTAATCAAAAATTTAGGCTTTTTGATTAACTGCTAATTGCATCTGTACTCATTTCAGATTTGGTATAACAAGATAATGGAAGCAAAAGCAGCAATTGAGGTCTCTGCTTTTGCTTCTACCTTTGCTATGCTTAGACGATGGATTTGATCAGCCCACCTTCTACACGGATGGAAGCACCGTTGGTGGCTGAGGCCAATGGGCTGGAGAAGTAGACGACGGTGTCAGCCACTTCTTCTACCTGCGCAAAGCGCTGTATCAGTGAGGTGGGCCGCATGTCTGTAAAAAACTCCTCTTCCATTTTTTCGATAGATTTATTGCCTTCCTTCGCGAGTTGCTCGACAAATGTACCCACTCCTTTGGACTTGGTAGGCCCTGGCAGGATGGAGTTCACGGTGACTTCAGTGCCCTTGGTAAGCTCAGCCAGTCCACGGCTTACACCTAGTTGAGCAGTCTTGGTTACACCGTATTGGATCATCTCGTCGGGAATAAAGACCCCTGATTCACTGGAAATGAATATAATCCTGCCCCAATTCTTTTGGAGCATTTTCGGGAAATAATGCCTTGAGAGCCGTACTCCGCTCATCACGTTGATTTCGAAAAAACGGAACCAATCCTCGTCAGAAATATCTTCGAAAGCTTTGGGCTCGAAAATGCCCGCATTATTGATCAGGATATCCACTTCCGGAAGTTCGGAAAGCAGTAAGTTGATTTCTTCCACTTTGGAGAAATCCGCTGCTATGCCGGAGACCTTGTGATTTTCGCTACCGGCTTTCAGTTCATCGACAGCTTCGTTTACACGCTCTTTGGAGCGTCCGTTGATGATGACTTCTGCCCCTTCAGCCAGGAAGCGCTGGGCTATCGCAAACCCTATCCCAGCAGTGGATCCGCTGATAAATACTTTTTTGTCGGTTAGTTTTAAGTCCATGAGATTAACTAGTTGATTGAAAACAGCAAAAACGTTGTCGTCTTTGTCACATGCTTTACCTAACCAACGAAGGAATAAGATAATTCGCGAAAAAGTCAGAAATCCCCATCTCTGATGGATTTTTAAGAAGATTTTAGGGGAAAAGTAATAGAAGTGGGATCAGGAGTACCTCCGGCATAAAAACGATCCGAGTGATAAGGGAAGGTTCAGTATAGCTTTCCCAATGGAAAGCCGCTGCGCCTTAGCTATCCCTATTAACTGGCAATACAACGGTCCATCGGGAAAGAAATGTGTGCCAGATCATTTTACCATAGACAGGGATCCGGAAAGAACAGGTAGGACAGGGACTGGTTTTCCACGATGGGTAGGGGTAATGGACCTGAATACCAGGAGGGGGAAGTTCAGATTTTGGGCGTGGCCATGCAGGTTTCGGCTGTAGGCTTGTTTTGCAGAAGAGATTCCATGGTACAGTTACCCTACTTTATTCTTAACCAATTCATCCATAATGCGGCTGGTTCTGGCTGCTGAGTCCCCGGTACTTGGACATGTTCCGGTACCCAATAGATCAGCTACTATGGACGCTATTAGGGGGTGCTGGATGTGTGCAGGTAGCGGGGTTTGGAAGAGAAAATCCTCTTCGTGGTCCCCGGTCAAAGTAAATTCCCCTTTGCCAAACGTTTCAAAGCGGATCTGTCCCTCGCTGCCATAAATGGTCGTCTCATCTGTCCCGGCTGTCCTTGCAGCCGTGAAGCACCAGTTGCCGGTGCCTGTCACCCCGCTTTCGAAGACAAAACTTCCCACCACCTGATCTTCCGCTTCGTAGAGTTTGGCTTGGTTGGTAGAGAAACCGGTTGCTTGGCTTATCGGACCCAGCAGGAAATCAAGAAGGTCTAACTGATGCGAAGCCAGGTCAAAGAAATATCCTCCGCCGGCAATTTCAGGATCCACCCTCCAGTTATTGTCCAACTGGGCAGTCATGCTTGGGCGGAGTTCCTGCTTGAGGTTGATATGGACCGTACGGATTTCGCCTATAGCTCCCTGGTCCAGTAGTTCTTTGATTTTGATGAAGTGGGGTAGGGCTCTCCGGTAATAGGCCACATATAACGGGACGTCAGCACGCTTGCAGGCTTCAATCATCCGAAGGCATTCCCGATAGGTTCTAGCCATCGGTTTTTCCACGTATACAGGCTTGCCTGCAGCCGCGACGAGTTGGGAAAGCTCCTGATGGGCATAAGGAGGGGTGGCTATGTATACTGCATTGATCTCAGGATCGTGGATGAGTTCTGCTGCGGAAGTATACCATTTGGGCACACCATGGCGGGCAGCATAATCTTTTACTTTTTCCTCCGACCTTCGCATCACAGCCAGGAGGCTGCTATTAGGAATAAGGTTCATGGCAGGTGCTGATTTGACTTCACAGACATTCCCTACTCCTACTATGCCCCATCTTACTTCCGTATCGTTGATTTTCCCCATGATTAAAAGTAAGCATGAATTTCAGATTGTCTCTGGATCAAAACGTATTTTTAAGAGAAGTTCATCTGACTTCGGGCTTAGAGGAGGATAAGCCAAACGTAGGATTCGGCTGATAGAGGTACTGGGCAAAGGCGTAAACCGGCGGTGTTTAGGGGTAATGCAGCTAGAAATTAATGTCGGCTAAGTCGTTTACAGACTGGTAGTTGTTCGGCTGTTTGGGGTTGCTGATTAAATCAGTGGATCATTTTGAATGATTTTCCGTATGGTTAAGAGTCATAAAACCAACCAACCATGAATCAATCAAAAAAGAAACTGGCAGGTCAATCCTGTATAATCACGGGGTCAAGCTCAGGGATAGGAGAGGCAGTCGCGTTTGCCATCTGTAGTGAAGGGGCAAATGTGACCATCAACTATAATTCTGACGCAGAGAGCGCGGAGGAGCTCGCGCATAGACTGAATCAGGATCCTGATGCCGGGGAAGCCATAGTCGTTAAGGGCGACGTGAGTAAAGAAGAGGATGTGCTGAACATCTTCAAGAAAACAGTGGACCACTTCGGTACTGTGGATATCTGTATTCCCAACGCCGGAATGCAGAAAGATTCCCCTTTGCATGAGATGAGTCTGCAAGATTGGCAGTCAGTAATAGATGTCAATTTAACAGGACAGTTTCTATGCTCCAGGGAAGCTATCCGGGAATTCAGAAGGAGGGGGATGCGGCCGGAAGTCTCCAAATCACTGGGCAAACTCATCCACATGAGTTCGGTACATGAAATTATACCATGGGCGGGCCGCGTGAATTATGCGGCGTCCAAGGGGGCGCTCGTCATGCTCATGCAGAGTATTTGCCAGGAATATGCGCCTATCAAGGTCAGGTGTAACAGCATAGCTCCCGGAGCGATCAAGACCCCGATCAATAAAGAGGCTTGGGAAACAGAAGAGGCCTTGGATAAACTTCTCAAACTTATCCCTTACAAGCGGATTGGGATTCCGGAAGACATCGGTAAAGCAGCTGTTTGGCTTGCTTCAGACGATTCTGAGTATATCAATGGCACCACTATTTTTGTGGATGGAGGGATGACCTGTTATCCGGGATTTACAGATAACGGCTAACTTATCTGCCAAACCGGTAGTATGCTGCCAGTTGGGGTGTCTTTCCCTCAAGAAGGTCCGGGATAATATCCATGGCCTGCACAGAGAAAGTGATACCGTTACCACCAAAGCCCAGTACGAAAAGCGAATGGTCGTATTCAGGGGATCTGCCGATATAGGGGAGTCCGTCTTTGGTGGAGCCGAAGGTCCCTCCCCAGCTAAAGTCCTCTTTGAAATCCACCTCGGGCATGAGGTCTGCGATCTTTTTCTGCAGTGCTTCTGATTTCCTCTCTTTGATTTTCTGCTGGAAGAAGGGAATGTGATGGGAGGAGTCTTCCCCTCCGATCAGGAGGCGCTTGTCGTCGGTGGTTCGTAGGTAAAGGTAGGGATTTGATGTGTTCCACAGCAAGGTGTCTTCCAAGTCGGGTTTCACGGTGATGCCTTGTTCGCTCACAGTGGCGTAGGTATGGAACACGGTGGCTATATTTTCTTTCAGCATCCGGACAGATTCAAACCCGGTACAGAAAACCACCGTTTTGAACCCGATTTTATGACCATCCTTGGTGAGCATGTCAGGGTTTGGCTGGTTTAGATTGAGCTCTTCAATTTGGGTTTGGTCGAATACCCTCAGTCCCCGTTTGCTGTTCCTGTGGATTAGCTCATGGGCAAGTCGGTAAGCATCCAGACTGGCTGCTGTATCTGAAAGGATTCCCCCATAGGATTTTATGCCGAACCGTCTCCGTATTTCCGGCGAACTTAGCCATTTCACCCCCAGCTTGTATTTGTCCCTCAGTCTGAACTCTTTCTTAAGAGAAACTGCCGCCTCTTTACTATGGGCAAAATACAGCGAGTTTTTGCTCTTGAATCCACAATCAATGGCTAGTTCTCCGACGAGTTTCCTGAGCTTATGAATAGCAGATAATCCAGCCTGATAGCAACTGACCGCAGCATCTTCACCGATCATGTCCACCAGATCCACCAGCGGTGTGTCGATTTCATACTGGAGCATGCTGGTGGTGGCGGCAGTACTTCCCATGCCTATGTCTTTTTGGTCCAGTAAGGTAACTTCATAGCCTTTCTCCAGCAGGGCATGGCTTACCAAGGCTCCAGTGATTCCCCCTCCCAGCACCACAATCTCAGAATGGAGAGGGCGGTCCAGTGAGGGGTAACTGTAAAGCAGTCCGTTTTTGATGAGCCAAAATGACTCGAAAGTTCTGATCCGCATAGGTCTGATATTGGCTGAAAGCGCATTTCCAAGATAATAGGTTGGTGCTGATTTTAAAGCTGGTTATCAGAGGATTCTGTGGGTATATATTTTCAGATTATCCCTATATTTATTTAAGTGATTGATACTAAGAGTATTGATTTTGCAGGCAATCCGAAAAGCATTTTATCTAGGTGGAATTTCAGTTTATTTAAAACTTTTAGCCCTGATTTGGTGTAGAAGAGAAGGCTGAAATGAAGTAGCTGGATTGGTACCCATCACAGTATCTTTTGTCTTCAGTGCGTACGATTTTTAACAATACAACCAACAACCTAACGGCATGATAAACGGAACAATGATCCAGTTCTTTCACTGGTATACACACGAGGATGTTTTATGGAAAGAGTTAAAGGACCAGGCAGGCTTTCTGGCTGCTGTGGGGATCACCAGTGTGTGGCTTCCTCCCGCAAGCAAAGGTGCAATGGGAGGGATGAGTGTAGGGTATGATGCCTACGATTTGTTTGACCTGGGTGAATTTGACCAGAAAGGAAGTGTCCGCACCAAATACGGCACGAAGGAAGAGCTTCTTGAGGCAGTCAAGTCGCTAAAGGATAATGGAATACAGGTGATTATCGATGTGATACTAAATCATAAGGCAGGGGGAGATGAGGTGGAGCAGATTATGGCTGTAAAGGTTCATGAGATGGACCGCAACCTGATGATCTCCGAGCCTCACGAAATAGAGGCCCATACGCTTTTCACGTTTCCGGGAAGGGGGGGCAAGTATTCCGAATTTATCTGGAATCACCAGTGCTTTAGTGGATGTGATTACAACAATAAGACCGGTGAAAAAGGGATTTACAGCTTCCTCAGCGAGTATGGGGATGATTGGGAGGAGATGATCGACCGGGAAAAGGGGAATTATGACTATTTGATGTTTTTTGATATCGAATCCCGTAACCCTGCTGTGCGGGAAGAGATATTCCATTGGCTGATGTGGATGCAGGAGATGACGGGATTTGATGGGGTGAGACTGGATGCTGTAAAGCATGTGTCGCCGGAGTTTCTGAAGACGATGCTCCACCGTGTGAGGGAAGCCACAGGAAAGGAGATTTTTGCGGTGGGAGAATGCTGGACGCCCAAGTCATTGGCCACTTTGGATGACTATATCAAAGCCACAGAAGGTTCTATGGATCTTTTTGATGCGGTCCTGCAGGATAAGTTCCACAAAGCTTCCAACGAAGGGAATGCCTACGACCTGAGCAAGATATTGGAAAATACGTTGGTGGACCATCAGCCGGAAAAAGCTGTGACATTGGTCACCAATCATGATACCCAGCCTCTGCAGGCATCGGAAGCACCTGTGGAACCTTGGTTCAAGCCGTTGGCTTATGCCCTTATTTTACTCAGGGAAGGAGGATTCCCCTGTGTGTTCTATCCCGATCTCTATGGAGCCAGTTACAAGGATCAAGGGGAAGATGGAAATGAGTATGAGATTTTCCTCAACAAGGTAGATGGTATTGAGACAATGCTCAGGGCAAGGCAGGATTTTGCGTTTGGTACCCAGCGTGATTATTTCGACCACCCCAACTGCATCGGATGGACACGCGAAGGAAATGGGGAGCACAGTGGCTGCGCGGTGGTGATGAGTAACAGTGAAGAGGGGGTGAAAGATATGGAAATAGGTGGAAGGTACGCCGGGAGGGCGTTCCGCGATGCCATGGGGAAAGTGGAGGAGCAGGTGGTCATCAACGAAGCAGGATGGGGACAGTTCAGGTGTGCGGCGGGCTCGGTTTCGGTATGGATCGAGATTTTAGACTGAGTGGTCATCGGCCACCCAAAGGGTTTATGGATTGGAATAAATTTGATGTCTGGTTAATCCCGGTTTCAATCATTGTCTTAAATTCCCGTAAAATTGACATTGAAACAGAAGATTAGCCTTAATTTTAGTTGAAATCCGGAGATAGTATGCAGTTCTTTGTGCATAATCCCTGCATTGCTATGAGATCAAACTACCTAACATGATTGTTACCCATAAAATAAGCCTGGGCAGAATTATAGGGGGGACATGGAAGAATCTTGTTTTTTCATTCCTTACCTGTGCGGTTGCCTATTTTCTGAATGAGTATTACCTCTCCAATTTCTTTAGCTTCCCCACATTTGTACCTACCATCCTGGGTACCGCATTGGCATTCTTTATTGGTTTCAATAATAACCAGGCGTATGACAGGTGGTGGGAAGCGCGTAAAATCTGGGGCTCCCTGGTGAACAATTCAAGAACATGGGCCAGACAGATCCTGAGCTATATCGTCAAAGAAGGGGAGTCTGATGAGGAAATGGACCTGATCAAGGCCAGGATGATCCGCCGCCATATCGCTTTCCTGTATGCTTTGAAAGACGCCTTGAGAAAAAGTGACGACAAAGAATATGTCGGGTTTCTTTCGGCTGAGGACATGGAGAAAATAGCATCCCATTCCAATCTCCATAATGCCATTCTGACGCTTCAGTCTGATGACACGGAAATGCTGTACAAGAAAGGAAACATAGACGGGTTCAAATTCCTGGAGTTCAATAAAATGATCACGGCTTTCTGTGACGATATGGGAATGTCCGAGCGGATCAAGAACACGGTCTTTCCGACCACTTATAATTACTATGCCAAGAGTTTTATCTGGATCTTCATCTACAGTGTCACCATGTCCATCGGCAACGCCATCGGGATATGGGCCATTATATTCGGAACCTTGATAGGGTATGTGTTTTTTACGATCCAGGCGATCGGGCAGATCCTGCTGGATCCTTTTGATCCCTTGATCACCGGCGTTCCTCTGGATCAGATTACCAGAACGATTGAGATCAATCTTCTCCAGATGATTGATGATCCGCATGTGCCGGAGGCGATCGAACCGGTCCAGGGAGAGTATGTGATGTAATTTCATTTCTGGTAAATTTTTGGGAGTCTGGAAAAAAAAGACCCCAACCGTGGGAAAGGGTTGGGGCCGGGAAGTTGTATGATAGATTGGGGTTAGACTGTAAACCCTTCTCTATAGCTTCGGGAGACAAACTGATTAGCTTCTTCCAGGTTGGTGATTCTAAGGTTTTCCCCATCCCATAGCAGTTTTCTGCGTCCAAAGAACTCCATTTGTCCATTACTGTTCTCTCTTCTGAGCATGTAGCTTCTGATAGCCAGGTTTCCCATCAGTACGGTTTCGGTCATTGGTCCGGCATAGTCAAAGGAAGAGGTGAGCCCTTTGTGCTCGGCGCTTCCGAATCCTGCTTTGCAGGCATCCACCCACTTGCGCTGGTGGCCATATTCAGGCTCTATGTTCTCTTCCGTCTGTGGACCAAACTCTGTCGTCCCGTCATTGAGATAGAGTTTTGGCATCAATGGAGAGCTGTCGTTGATATTGGTGGAGATGATCCCTTTCTCACCGATTATCAAGACGCCATTGGCACTATTGGCTCCACCGATATCATGATCAGCCGGGATGATGTCAGGATGTGAAGGGCGGATGCCGCCATCGCTCCATGTCATCTCTATCGGGGATTTGCTCTTCTGTGTCGCCGCAAAATGCAGGGTGATGAAGGAGGATGCAGGACATCCTTCCGGGTTGTAATCCGGTGTCCACATGTTACTGAAAACCGAGCCTACACTACATTCTGCATCAGTAGGGTATTTGAGGCCTAGTGTCCGGAACGGAATATCGATCAGGTGACATCCCACGTCCCCCAGTGCGCCGGTTCCATAGTCCCACCAGCCTCTCCAGTTGAATGGATGTAGATTGGGAGTGAAAGGAATGGCAGGAGCAGGTCCAAGCCATAGATCCCAGTCCAGCGCATCCGGTTTGCTTCCGGGGTTTGGATTGGGGAATGGTCCCCCTTGAGGCCAGACGGGACGGTTGGTCCAGATCTGGACTTTGGAGATTTTTCCGATTTTATCCTGATCCACCCATTGCTGTACCAGCTTGAGCAGTTCATTGGACCCGCCTTGGTTTCCCATCTGGGTAACGACCTTCTGGCTCCTTGCCAATTCAGTGAGCATCCGGGCTTCTTTGATGTTATGGGTCATAGGTTTTTGCACATAGACGTGCTTGCCTCTTTCCATGGCATATTTGGCCGCCGGTCCGTGCACGTGATCAGGAGTCGAGATGGTTACCGCATCTATGTCTTTTTCCTTGTCGAGCATCTCGCGGTAATCGGCGTAGCGCTTGGCATTGGGGAAATTCTCGGCTGATTTCTTTGCGGAGCCGGAGAAATCCACGTCACATAGCGCCATCACCCGCTCTCTGCCATTGACAGAAGCATTCATGATGTCACTGGCTCCCTTGCCTCCTGCGCCTATTGCCGCAAGGTTCAGTTGGTCAGAGGGTGCCGTGAAGCCCACTCCGCCGAGTACATGCCTCGGAACTATAAAAATGGAGGATGCAAGCGCAGCATTTTTGATAAAATCCCTTCTGGATTGATCAGAAGAGGTTTTTTTGGGTTGTTTCATAATGTTTTTCAGTTAAAGTTTACCGGTATTTCCAAAAATCTAAGCTGGTCTGTGATGCATGGCATCAAGTTATAATGAACTGACGATAAAGAAAAGGATTCCATGATGAACGGCCAAGTTTGGTTTTTGCAGAATTAAGATTGGCGTACAGGGAATACAGGATAGTTGCGTGGAGGTCAGTTACTACCTCCAGAGCTTCCGTAGAAATTCCAGGTAATGTGTCCAATCCTCCAGCGTCAGATCGTGCTGTCCTTCACGGATGTGATATCCCATGGGAGGAAGGTGGATCAGAGAAGGGATGTCTTCAAATTCCTTTGGGAAACTGATTTTTTTCCCATAGATCTCTGAATAGATACTGCTCCCGAGGGCAAGGGATAAATACTCTCCTTTGGGATCTGCCCATTGGTCTTCCCTGGCGCTGGAAAAATATACAGCCCGAGGTGCCAGCAAGCCGACCAGCATATGTTGATCCACGGGCAACAATTCTTCTTTGTTGTTGTAAGACTTGAAATTAGCATTGAACCAATAAGGGAAGGAGGTATTGATTATTTCCACCGTTTCACCAAATTTTCTTTTGGACAAAGCAGCTCCACCGCAGCCGGATTCATTTGGAATAGTCACTGTCCACCTTGAGTCATTTGCACTGGCCCATAAGGCAGCTTTTCCTGCCCGGGAATGCCCCACTAAAACCGACTTTCCGGGATCGATGAGGGGCTCCTGCACAAAATAGTCCATCGCCCGCATCGCAGCCCACCCCCATGCCCCCAAAGCTCCCATGCCATCGGGGCGATTGAGCAGTTCCGGGTAAAGCGTATTCAGGATACCCTCGGTATACGTTTCTTTGCTGTCTGGAGCTACCGTCTCCACATGAAAAGAAGCAGTGGCATAACCTTCAGAGAGCAGTGTGGGAACTGGCCAAAAATCCTCTTCCACCAGATGGCCGTCCGGGTCTTTCGGTTTGTAATTGATCAGTAATACCACAGGACTGGGGTCCACAGCATTTTTTGGTAGGAAAACATTCAGCCTCATGACATGGGTATTACCGGCCCGTACCACCTTGATATTTACTTCTTTCAGAACCGCCAGATCAGGATACGGGTTAGGGGTTTCTGTTGATTCTTCGAAGGTGATAGCATCAAAATCCCTTGGGATCCGACCGTACATTTCCTTTTCAAACAGCGTAACCAATTCAGGTCTTCTGATCTTTTCCCAATCTTCAATATGCTGGATCGGTTTTCCGCGTAGGCTCACCAGTAAATCCGGGATTAGCAGTGGAGGCACTTTACTTTCGTCGTAGTTAGCCTGGGATTGAGCCATAAGAGAGGAGAAAGATATCAACAAAAAAACGGTCGGTAAGGAGATAACAGGTATTCCAGGCATGGTAGGTTTAATTCACGGTCTCCGTCTTTTGTTCAGGTTTGAAATCGGAAAAAGGATAGGCTCTTGGCAAAACGTCTACCCCAGTGGTGAATTTGAGAGGAGTCTTTCCTGCGTAAGTGATTTCCAGAAAATAACCCTTGTAGCCTTTGGAAGGTGATTCCATGTGGATCCGGTACTTTCCGTTATCATTCAGGGGGACTTCCTCTGCTTTCCAGTTGGTACCAAATACATCCACCCGGAAGTCCCTTGTGTCAGGATTGTGCGCTGTCCATAGTTTAATGGAGCTGGGCCTGTTTTGTACATCTGTCTCAAGTAGGATCTGATCATCCTCTATTTTCCAGCTATAGTCCGGTCTAGGGGATCCATTCAGTACGGCTGCGTAGAAAGAAATCAGATTGGGCAAGGCATCTGAATCGCCCACGTCATGTCCATAGTTGGGGACATATTGCAGATGCTTTTCGCCGGGCAATTTATCCCAGTAGAACTTCCAGCTATCCGGCTGGAAAAACTGGTCCCCTGCCGCATTGATGATCAGCTTCGGCATAGCATATTCATCGATGTACGAATAGGGCTCTGTGATTTCAAGGAGCCGGTCAAATTCAGGGGTTCCCAGCTGGTCCATTACCCCTTCCCGTACATAATCGCCGACAGCAGGGGCCCAGAAG
This sequence comes from Algoriphagus sp., assembly GCA_048819475.1. Classification (GTDB taxonomy): domain Bacteria; phylum Bacteroidota; class Bacteroidia; order Cytophagales; family Cyclobacteriaceae; genus Algoriphagus. The sequence continues at coordinate 11,762 of JBMDXP010000089.1, read as the reverse complement.
CCGTAATTTTTCCAATGATGCTGGAAGGAAGGGACCAGGTTCAGCATATCAATGACTACAGGTATGATGGCTACGACACGGTCATCGACAGCAGCTGTGGTCCAGGTAGTCCAGCCCCTCTTGGAAGCCCCACCTACCACGAAGTTTTTCAGGTTCTTGTTATAGTCTTTATACACCACCTCTGTTACGGCGTCCATTGCCAGTTTTACAGCTTTGGTCATGGGCAATCTTGCCAACCAGACGGCATCTTCGTCTTTGGCGCCCCCCTCCATGAATTTTCTCCAGCCATAGGCGATGATCGCATCCTCATAGCGTTCACCTACCGTGTCATGGGTAAATGTGATGGGCTGAAAAGGGACGTTATGGACTTGGGCTACGATGGAATTGGTAGCAGTGGAAGCTGCCAATATCAGTGGGTCCGGTCGCTCGGGCATCTTGCTATTGGTGCTTCCCCCACCGATCCACATCATTCCGGTCTCAAAAGGAGTGTCTTTCGGCACGACCAGAGATACCCAGTGCCACCACTCGGTCTGATCGGTTTCTTCACTGGTCAGCCAATACTGGGAGTATAGTTTCAGGACATGAAAATCATAGGTGTCGCCGAAGACTGAGTGGGCCAGTTCATAGCGATAGGTCGAGTCAGGAGCCATTACATAATCTTTCAGAAGGGTTTTGGACGGCTTACCCTGCTCTTCGTTGAGGGGGGCTGTGGCAGGATCACACGAGAAGAAGAGCAGACATGTGAATAGATAGAGATAAAGTGGGAGTGAGGATGGGTTGACTTTAGACTTCATTCAATAGGGCTTTTGTTAATGGTCAGGATAAGATACTACTTTATGAACATCCGAATTCCCATCGGTGCCAAAATAATCCGTGGTCCGCTTCGGCAGGGTCCGGTGTCTGGGCTGATAGGACTAAGTGGGGCTTGCTGAAAAACCCCTGCAACAGATTAAAAGCTTATTGTTATGACTGATTAGCCCATTTTTCATTCGAAAGGTTTTTCAGCAAGTGCAAGCTTTTTTACTACAATAGGCCTATACCCATGCACTCAAAAAAGACAAAAATCGGAATTTTCAAGCTAGTCTGAGCCATACCATCTTCTGTGTTGGCCTCATTCGAAGTATAAGCATACATCTTCACTCGGCCGCCTTGAAGCTGGAATAGCTGAGACTTTTTCAGCAAGCCCGAAGTGGTCTGCCTTGCATTGAGTTTTTGATGCTTGGGGTCCATCCGACCGTTTCTTTGATTGAAGAGGGAAAACAGCCTCTGTATTTGCCGTTTGATCCGGGGGCATTTAGCGGTAGGCTTCGAAAATAAGAAAGGCGGGTACAGCGCTTGCCTATGCCCGACTGATGGGGGCAGTGAGGTTGATTTTTTTGGCATACAGGTGGACTCTACCCTGCGGGCTAAAAATGAAGTATTGACCTGCCAAAAAATCCATGCATGTACTTTGATCCGGATACATTCCTTTTCCGAAGGAAGAGGCGTAGCCTACCCAGCTTGTGGAATTAGTCAAGCTAAACCACCCAAAGATGAGCGCAGGTATTGAATGGTGTTTTATTGATTCTTGGCGGTTCCGCTTCCAAAGAACCTGTTTTTGATTTGTACCAGGGAGTTATAGTTCTTGGCAAGGATTTTTTTGAGAAAAGAGGAATCTTCTTTTGGAAACCAGTCTGTGGTACGCGGCTTTTCTATCAGCTGCTGGTGGATCTGGTAGGCATACGTCGCTATTGACGTACGGTATTTTCCTTCAGGAAAAGCTGTTATATCGTAGCCATGCAGGGCATAAGGAGCACATTGCTGGATGATCAGTCTGTTAAAAGGAACGTCAAGCTCACTTTCCTTACCGCTCCTTAGGTCCTTAAGCCGTAGCCCCCCTTTATATTCAGGCTTCCAATCCTTGTTGAGATAAAGCAAAAGATTCAGCTCCCTGTACCAGTTAGGGTGCATGGGATGGTAGTTGAAATCCAGGTGCATATCCAAAAAACTGTTTTTCTTGCCCTGATGTAGGCCCCCACCATGATTTTTGGGGTCTACAAATACATCCTTTGCCGTGATGAAAGAAAGGATTTTATTGAACCGGGCAGAAGCCAAATCCTCATACAGTTCATGGAGTTCCGGAGAAAGTTCTTTGTAGTTGGATTTTTCAAACTTGTTGTTTGCAAATACATAGTCCCTGCTCTTGTTGCTCAGCTCAGGAATGGATAAGTAAGCATCGGTTAATTTTTTGTGATCACAGAAATCGTCTATGATCAGATGGGGAAAGGGCTGGGCCGACAAATATGATATTCTGTATTCTTCCAAGTTTTTTTCTATGGAATCAAAATTAACCATGCTGAAAAAGATTTTTTTATTTAGTAGCAATTGATCGCGAAAGTTAGGGCATTTCTATCGGATTAAGTTTAGCTTTTTACGAAAGTTAAACCCAGGTGTCCCGTTATGCCCCCATTCGGTGCCTCACAGCAACTTGTAAGCCAATTATTACAGCATAGGATATCATAGGGTGTATAGAAACTTTATTTTATAAAAACACCACTTTGCCTACGTATTTTCCGTTAACTTACCTTGAATCAAAATAAATCAAAGCTGTACAATTATGGCAAAGCAACCTGAAGGAAAACCGAAGAATGACAAGTCTCAGCCTACCAAAACGCTGAAGGAGAAAAGGGCAGCCAAAGCAGCCAAGAAAGAGAGCAAAAAGAACAGCTAATCTTCTTGACTTTTGGTTTTAGGGAAAGGGAAGTGTGGGCTTCCCTTTTTTGTTTCGGGACAAAGCTGCTAGGGCTATTAATAAGTGCTTGGGCTTTACAGGAATCTACGGCCTAATAATAAATAGCTTATTGATTAGGCGGAGCGATTAGGATTTGCAGGGAATGTCTTTAACTTTAGGAGAGACTCATATGCGCCTGATCAGGGATGTGAGGCGAAAAAACATACGATCTTGATCTGGAACTGGTTGAATTTTGAATATGAAGCTTCTATACTCCTTTGCTTTACTCTGGTTTGCGGTGATTTGCCCAGCATATCCCCAAAGCTACAGCGAGTCCATCCTCCGTTTTCAGGAAGAACTGAATGATGAATACAGGGACCCGGACGAATCACCTCTGGACAAAGCCCGGATTAAATCTTTCAAAGGATTGCCGTTTTTCCCTATCGACGAGGAGTACAGGGTCTTGGCAAAGTTTGAAAAGCAGGAAAACACCGGTGTGTATATGATGAATACCAGTGCGAATTCCATGAAAGCTTACGATATCTATGGTACTGTGACTTTTGTTCTCCAGGGAAAGGAGTACCGGTTGCGTGTCTATCAGAGCCATATGCTAAGGGAGAAAGAAGCCTACAGGGACTACCTTTTTTTGCCGTTCACCGATCAGACAAACGGTAATGGATCCTATGGCGGGGGTAGATATATAGATTTAAGGATTCCAACCGGGGATACGATCGAGATTGACTTCAACAAAGCATACAATCCTTACTGTGCTTACAGTGAGGGTTATGCCTGCCCTATTCCCCCCAAAGAGAATGATCTGGCCCTGGAAGTAAAAGCAGGGGTTAAGATGTAGCACGTCACGTTTTCTAAAGGTAACACAGAGTTACCTGGAAGTACAGCCATCAAAAAAACCAAAAATATATTGCGAAACCAAAAAGTTGCATTTAAATTAGCAACCAATTAGTTTCTTATTACAGGATGAGGAGAGATGTATTCCAGGCCATAGCCGACCCAACCCGACGGGCAATTATTGCACTTATTGCGATACAGGCTATGACGCCTAATACCATTGCGGAGCAATTTGACATGACCAGACAGGCTGTTTCGAAGCATCTGCGGATTTTGCAGGAATGTGACCTGATAAAAGCAGAATCCCAAGGGAGGGAAATTTATTACATACTGGAAGTCGACAAGATGAAAGAGGTGGACCAATGGCTGGAGCAATTCAGGGAAATTTGGGAAAACCGCTTTGACCAACTGGATAATTTATTGGCAACACTTAAAAACGGGGAAAAATGAAAAAGGAATTGTTATTCGATTTTACTGTGGACAAGGCGAACAGGAAGATCGAGGTAAAACGTGAATTTGACGCTGCACTTGGCTTGGTCTGGCAGGCATGGACTACTGCCAGACTGCTGGATCAATGGTGGGCTCCCAAGCCCTGGAGAGCAGAGACCAAATCCATGGATTTTCGGGAGGGGGGATACTGGCTGTATGCGATGGTAGGTCCGGAAGGTGAAAAGCACTGGGCCAAGGTCAGCTATACTTCGATAGTGGAGGAAGAGTATTTTGCCGCCCGGGATGGATTTTCTGATGAAGACGGAAAGATAAACCCTGCTTTTCCGGAGAATAAATGGGAGAACTATTTCGCAGAAAATGAGGGGAAGGTAATGGTAACCGTTATACTGACGTTTGACAGCCTTTCAGACCTTGAAAAGATCATCGAAATGGGCTTCAGGGAAGGTTTTACAATGGGACTGCAAAACCTCGAGGAATTGCTGGCAACTTTAAAGTGAACCTTTTATGGGAGATGTAATCGCCAGAGATATCTTGGAATACAATTCGAGACAGGGGGAAGATAAAATGATCTGTGATCTCCTGGCAAAGCAGATCAGTCTGTATTTGCCAGAGGCAAAGGTTAAAATCTGGCATGCCCACCCGGTGTGGTTCCTGGATGAAAACCCGATAGTAGGATATAGCAAGCAAAAGCCGGGTATACGGCTAATGTTTTGGAGCGGGGCAGATTTCGGAGAGGAAGGACTGCCGGTAAGAGGAGAAAAATTCAAAGATGCTTCTGTATTCTATCATGATGCTTCCGAAATTGTGGAAAATGAGTTGAAACGCTGGCTTGAAAAATCAAAAGAAATCCAATGGGATTATAAAAATCTGATAAAAAGAAAGGGTAATTTAGAGAAAATCAAATGAATAAGAAGCTTGAATGTGTCTAGTGGATAGTTTTGCCGGGGATAAAGCTGTTAAAACATGATGCTGAATGATGAAAAATAAAATTCTGACTATACTGGCTGTTTTGCTTGGTCTTCTTCTAATAAATGGAGGGCTGGATAAGTTTATCCACTATATGCCTGTTCCTGATGATCTTCCTGAAGCACTGGCAAAGGACAATGCCGCCTTTATGGAGATTTCCTGGCTTATGCCTCTCGTAGGATTTGCGGAAGTTTTGGGAGGTTTGCTTATCCTGTTCCCCCGAACAAGAGCTTTGGGTGTATTGGTGTTGGTTCCTGTGATGGTGGGAATAGTGTTGACACATATTTCCGTAGCCCCTGAAGGATTGCCCATAGCGTTGGTGATGTGGGCTATCCTGCTTTGGATTGGTTATGAAAACAGGCAAAAGTACCTTCCGCTTCTTCAGCGTGGCTAGTGTCCAGCTTCACCAGAAAACTGGTCTTGAATAAATAATTGCCGAGGAAATGCCTCTAGTGGGTGAAGATAAATGTGACGAGGGAGCTCGCTTTACAGGTGGGGTTTATCCAGATGTAGGAATCCCACCATGTTACAGGTATTTTCCACAGATTTTTTGACCCGCATCCACTGTCCGATGGATTGTGGGGTTTCCCGACAGCCAATAAGCTGTTGCCGCAATTTTCCTGTTATTTTTCAGTGTCTGCCGGTTTTTTCAAATCCTGGATGAGCTTGCGACAGTTCTGTCGATGCTGTCGCTCACTGTTAACCGACTATTGGATACAATCTTCCGACTTACGGCTACCTTTTGACGTAGTGCGCGCTATAGTTTTGCGATGAAAACAACTTGTAAACATATGAAGGCAACCTTAATTACCGGCGCATCAGGTGGAATCGGAGCAGCCCTTGCCAGTAAGCTGGCAGAAAAGAAGCACAATCTCTTACTGGTCTCCCGCAATGCAGAAAGATTGGCAGAGCAGTGCAAGCTGCTTGCTGATAAATTTGGCGTCCATGCGGAATATATCACAGCGGATCTGGCAAGACCTGGTGCGGCTGAACAGGTTTTTTCGGAAACACAGCAACGGGATATTGAAATAGAAATGCTTGTTAACAATGCAGGGATTGGTTCGGGAGGGGAGTTCTCTGAACTGCTACTCCAGTCAGAGTTGGATATGTTGCAACTGAACATAAGTTCACTGGTGGCACTTACCCATCTGGTGCTCCCCCAGATGCGGCAGCGTAAGCAGGGTACCATCTTGAATGTGGCTTCGATGGCTTCCTTTATACCCATACCCTATATGGCCACCTACGCTGCCAGTAAAGTTTTCGTGCGGTCTTTTACCCAGGCGCTTACGCAGGAATGTAAGCCTTATGATATCCATGTGATGTTGCTCTGTCCCGGACTGACCAAAACCAATTTCAATCATGCGGCCGGGCTCGTGGGAAATGAAAAAGGCAAGGGGCTTAATGTGGAGTACAGCAGCTCGACCCAGACTGCAGAGGAAGTGGCAGATGAGGCCATGAAGGCGTTGGCCAGACAAAGACACGTTGTTGTTTCAGGAAGATTAAACCGATTGGCAGCCAAGTTGACTGCACTCCTTCCCAATCACCTGATTGCTGCTGGGTTTGCCAGGTCCTACCGTATGAAAACAGGAAAGTAAGTGGTAGCTTTAACCAAAGGAACCGCAAACCATGCTCACTGATAGCCTTACTATCCATTTGAAATCCATCTCCGAGCTGCATGAAGCTGGCGGGATGCCCAAGCCCAAACATCCGCTGTTCAGTATCCAAAGGTTTGAAGAGATTCCTGAGCTGAACCATACCCAGCATACCCGGCTTGTTTCTGACTTGTACCACATAGCCCTGAAGAAAGAGTGTCCCTGTAAAATGCAGTATGGGCAGACAGCATTTGATTTTGATGAGGGGGTTATTTCTTGCTTTGCTCCCAAGCAGGTAAGTATGATCGCCCCGGATTTTTCATTTGCCAAGGCGGGCTGGATGCTGTCTTTCCATCCGGATTTTTTAAGGTCCTACCCTTTGGACCAAAAAATAAAAGCCTATGGATTTTTTGATTATGATGTGAACGAAGCGCTGATCCTTTCAGAGGAGGAGCAAAAATCTGTAGAGACTATTTTGGGGCAGATGGAAAAGGAATATCATCTCCCGATGGACAAGTTCAGCCAGGATGTGATCATTTCCAATCTTGATTTATTTCTTACTTATTGTAACCGGTATTATAACAGGCAGTTTGTCACCCGAAAAGTAGCCAGTACTGAACTCCTCACCAAGGTGGAGAAATTAATGAATGCTTACTTTTCAGATGCCAATGAAGGCAGACTGCCCACCGCTGCTTACCTGGCATCCCAGTTGAACCTATCGACCAAGTACTTAAGTGATTGTTTGAAACAGCTTACAGGTCAGACTACCCAGCAATTGATCCATACTAAGCTGATTGACCATGCCAAAGAAATCCTTACCACTACCGAACTCTCTATAGGGGAGGTAGCCTATCGGTTGGGCTTTGAACGGTCGCAGTCATTTAACAAACTGTTCAAAAATAAAACCAACCACACCCCGGTGCAGTTCAGGCAATTGTTTTACCGTAACCACCACTAAAAGATGCATTCGAAGCTGGTTAGTGAGTAAGCGCTGATGCAGCTATTCAGAACGTGGAATACCAACTTAGGGAAAGGCTAAAAAAATACGGGAAACAGAATTGAAAAGGTTAGCTTAGTTTATTATATTAAATAGCCGTTTGTTCTTTTCTTTAATCGCAAAACTGTTTGCCATGAGGGGTTTTATACTGCTTGTCATCACCGGGTTTATTTTCTCCTGTGGTGACAAGAAAGATCAAAAAAGATTTTCAGCTAACCTGACTTTCACGGTAGACACGGTATACGTGGACTCCGGGAATGATTTTATTTATGTGAAAGACAATTTGTTTCTATCAGAGCTGTCGCCCGATAAAAGCTACCTGATCAATTTTAACCGGTTTGAGGGCTCAGCCGAACGTATAGATCTGAATGGATTGAAACTGGATAAGAGGATACGTTTCGAAAAAGATGGTCCAAATGGGATGGCTTCTTTTGTTTCTTCTTTTAAAATAACCAAGGAAGAGCAGTTATTACTGCTTACTGACCGATCCATCCTGATTTTTGACCAAGATGCCAGGAAGATAAAGGAACTGGCCTTGGATGAACTGGCAAAAGGTGATTTCAATGGATCAGAGTCTTATCCTATGGTGCTGGTTGAGGATTCTGCAACGCCGGATCGGCTGGTGGGCTTGTTTGTCAACTGGAAGGATACGTATTATTTTATACTGGATTTCGATTTGGACAAACGCGATTTCAAGAGAATTGATTTGCCTGAGCTGGATAAATTACAGGAATACAGCACGAACGTTTTATATAATGGTCAGATGATGGGCAATTTTGGAACCAGCGTATCTGCAACCCGGGCATCTGATAAAATAGTAATCGCCAACAACTCCATCAACGGGGTGTTGGTCTTTGATCTTCGGACAGACAGTATACTGGTGAAAAGCTGGGATTCACCGCTGCTGGGAATGAAGAGAAAATACCTGCCACCCAAAGAGGTGGCTGCTGATACAGGTGAGATGGAGGAGATAATGAAAAAAAACCGCGAGGATATAGGTTTCGGCCCATTTAACTGGGATGAGGAACAAAAGCTGTTTTTCAGGTTTTCCACTACTGAAGAATTCGGGGAGGAAAAAAATGACAATGGCAATTACATCCCTACGGGTGCGACGGTATATATCAGTATTTTTGACGAAAACCTGAATCTCCTGGGGGAATCAGTTGTGCCTGAGCTGACGATGAAACCCAAGAGGCATTTTGTGAAGGATGGGAAGATCTGGATATTTGAGAATATGGAGGATGAAGTTGTATTTGTGCGTTTGGGGATTAATTGACCGTTTTTCCTTCTCGTTTTCTTTCCCTGATTCACGTGAAAAAGTCACCTTTCTTTCGATTCAAAGCTCTGGACAATGGCAGTAAAGTGTGGCTGCATTTTTTCAAAGTGCGCAGCAGGTGCAGTTCCGGTGAGTTTAAAAGTGAGATTGAATTGCTGGAACATATACTGGATATTGGCCATGTCTTCTCCATCGAGGGTGGATTGAAACTTCACCCATTTTGCCGGAACTCCGTCTATCGTTGTGCTACCTTTGCTGTCTACTTTGAAGTTTGGGTATTCTTCTGCCAGCACATAGCTGATTTCAAAGTCAAAATCCTCCTCGAAGGAGAGAGTTTCGCCGAGGGATTCCAGATAGTCCGTTCCCCTGGCCATCTCCACATAAGTAACCGAGAGGTAGCTATTGGCTATTTCCGGAGAATTGATTTGATACGCATAGGTACCATCCTTTATCTTCCAGCCATCGGGTAAGAGATAGCTGAACCCGATTTCAGGATCTGTGACCACGATCCTTTCCTGGGCGAAGGAGAGAAGTGGCATGAAAACAAGACTCAAAAACAGAAGTAGACGGGTTACCATAATTTTATTGGGCTTCATGTAAGTGAGATTCAGGAATTATGTCCTCAATTAGCCTGATGTATACGTAAGTCATCTAAAACTGTTTTACACCAAACACGCCCCTTTCTCCTTGCAGGGAAGAGATCCCGTTGCTTATTACACAGTTTCTGATCGTTGCCAAGCTACTGGGGGTGGCATGCAAATATAACAAGCTCAGGCATCCCGCTACCCTGCTGGCAGTAGGAGTGAATATAGTTGTGCTTTTTTTTGGAGCCTATAGGCCGATCGTAGGTAGTTCAGGAATTCTCACGAACTTTTATCCTCTAGGAGTAGCTTGTATTTTTTTATAGACTGCTTTGCGTTCCTATTCCATAGGAAATGGGAGAGGAATACCGGTATGGACGAGCTGGTTTCAGAGGGGTGCCAATGCCAGTCGTAAGCTGGGTTCTTTTTGCATTGCCGTGCTACCAACCCGCTTCCTTTTTCAGCCGCTGGACCAGGGCCGTGGACTGGCGAAATATATCCTCTGTGTCTGTTGTTACAAGTTGTCCTTTCCGCTTCAGGATCTTTCCATCGATGATGACTGTGTCGACGTTTGCGGGCTGTGCAGCCGTGACCAGAAGCATCACCGGGTCAGTGAAGGGTACCATATTGGGAGTTTGGGTATCTATCATAATGATATCTGCACATTTTCCGGGGGAGATGGACCCGATAAGGTGATCCATGCCCATGGATCGCGCGCCCTCGATGGTGGCGAGTTCCAGTATGCGCTTTCCTGATACCAGAAACTCATCCTCACTCATTCCGTTGGCAAGATTCAGGAAAACCTTCATCACGGCAAACATGTCTGCATTGCCGCTTAACGGAAACGTATCCACGGACAGGCCTATATCCACACCGGAAGAAAGCATTTCCGGTATCGGAGGGAAGCCGTAACCAATCCTTAACTCACTGTAGGGTGAGATGCTCAAGGAGGCACCGGCATCGACGAGGAGTTTCAGGTCCTTTTCGGACGCCCTGACACCGTGGATAACCTGCATGTCACTACCAAGGTAATCCTTCACCTTGGTGATGCTGTCCGCGCCATCCGGCTTTCTGCCGGCATGCAGGGAAACGGGTAAGCCCCACTTCCTTGCAGCTTCCAGCTCCGGTAACCGGAGGGCAAGGTCAGTACCCGCCTCCGGCCATGCCAAGCCGAGAGAAACCAGGTCGTTATTTCCCTGGTTGGTTTGCTTTCTGAGCAGGTGCTCCAGTATGCTCATATCCACCCGGTCCTTTTCCTGATTGGCCCCTGCCGGTAGACCTACGGCAAACCGGGAGCGTAAACCGGAGTCCCTGAGGGCATTGATACTGGCTGCTGCATGGTCCAGGCTACGCACGTTATGGCACCAGTCATGGACAAAGGTGATGCCCGAATAGACCGCCTCGGCTCCGGCAAGACGTGTACTGACATACATATCCTGGGGGGCAAACAATCGCCCAAACGTGGATGTGATGTCGAAATACCCGACTCCATCCTTGGCCCCCGCCATCGCGCGGAGAACGGATGTCCAGACATGCCAGTGGGTGTCCAGCATGCCCGGCATCACGATCATACCGGACCCGTCTATCACCTCAGCCCCCTCTACGTGTATATTTTTGCCCACATTAATAATTTTCTCACCGTGTAGGTGCACGTCCCCCACAGGAAGGTCACCGATTTCCCGATCCATGGACAGGACGTACCCACCCTTGATCAACAGGTGGTCTGACGATCTTGGGTGGCCTGCTTTATCCGGTCCGTTAGTTGCAGAAAAGGGGTTCTGACGGGCAGCTAGCGATGAAATACCCATGGCTGAGGTAGCTCCAAGTGCTGTCAGCTTCCCTAGGAACGCTCTTCTTCCCGGGCTGTCGCTACCGCCTGATCCTGGATCCTTCTTCATGTCTGGTGAGTTTGTCTTTTTACGTAGGAATAGGGTTATATACCTATTGACATCTACAATGATGCCAAGGCTCCAGAAGGAGAGCCCGGTCAGATGAAGGCAAGCACAAAATGGACTTACAAAGAGAGGGCAGGGAACCGTTGGTAAATTTCTTTTGCCGGATTAGTGCATGCGTTTGATCAATGGGTGTATTCTTCGGGATAATACCCTACCTGGCAATGAAGTCCACGGAGTATGCTGAAATAGGTATTTCAAGACAGGGCACTAAGGATGGATGTATAAATAGGGCTTGCTGAAAAACACCTGCAACAGATTAAAAGCTTATCGTTATGACTGATTAGCCCATTTTTCATTCGAAAGGTTTTTCAGCAAGTGCAAGCTTTTTTACTACAATAGGTCTATACCCATGCACTCAAAAAAACAAAAATCGGAATTTTCAAGCT
>JBMDXP010000088.1:0-141367 GCA_048819475.1 Algoriphagus sp. | reverse complement strand
ATCGGCAGAATCATTCAATGCAAAAATAAAAGCATTCAGGGCTCAGTTCAGAGGAGTCACCAATATTGAATTCTTCCTGTTTAGACTATCTAACATCTATGCGTGAATAAACCTGCTCCCCAGATATTCAGACTGATCCCTTTTCAATCCTTTTTTGAATTTCTTCAAATCTATAATCGAAAAATTATCAAAATAATATTTGGTTATTAAAAATCATTTTGCGAACATTGCATCGTCAAAAAAATAGCTGAATGAATCAATTAATTCTAGGTACATCTAAGTGGTTTGCACCAATAAGTGCTTATAACGATCTACTGCGTGTGTGTTGGTCTGGGAATAGTTAATATATCTTTAAACTGATAGTTAACCCAGGCCCTAATGCCTGGGTTTTTTGTTATATATGGTTTTTGGGGTAAATGATATATTTCAGAATAATATTCTGTTTGGGCTAAGATGTCCGGGGGAGAGGTATGCTCTTTCTGGTTCGTATTTGATGAGGGCTTCAGGCTGAAGGAAGGAATGTAGGATATTATCCCATAAAATACCCCGGTCTGAAGCAGGCTGGGTTTTTTTATGCCCTCACAGGTAGGTTTCTAAATGGGGAACAGCCAGGTGTATAACCGGCTGGGTAGTTCGCTCCTCCATCGACCACTACGCTGAAGGAGAGGCAAAACGGGTGTCTCCTGGACTAGAGAGTGGTTAAAGGCCATAAGCAAGATTCCGTTTGTCTTGTGATGTACGGTAAAAGCTTTAGTCAGCTCAGCGGGAGGTCACAGGGTGCTTTTCCACTCCAAGAGATGGAAAGGTACCCGTGGCCAAACCGGGACTGCTTGTGAATAAAATGGGATGCTGTTTAAGCTCAAGGAAATGTAATATGTAGAGAAAATCGGGGGAATAAGTCGATGTGAAAATGTACAGGTGATAGATCAGCTGAGAAGTATATTCTTCCCTGTCGATTAACCGGGAGTCCCCATGGGTGCTCCCTTTAACTTACTGAAATGAAAGAAGTAGAAGAATCCATAGATATCCTGGTGGATTTGGCAGTGGATGCGGTCTTGACGGCTGATTACCATACGGCCAAGAGACTGCTGGATGCAGGTCTATATGAGGAGCCGGGCTATGCAAGAATACACGGAACACTGGCATGGATGTACCATTATTTCCGTACAAACACTGATATGGCCGAATTGCATTACCTATGGGCAATCCGTTTGACCCAAATTCAAACGAGTATTGGTCAGGATTGGTAAACTTTGCATATGACCATAATAAGTTTGGGCTGTTGGAAGACAAGCTTAGGGAAGCCGTGGGCATGGGGTATTGGAACAGAGAAGTGGCTCTTTCAGTCTTGGGCAAGCTTGAGGAAAGAAAAGGATGCTTCACCGAGGCAATCCGGTACTACCGAGGTGCCCTCGAGATTACGACTGATAATTTCCAATCCAGGGAATTAAAAAATGATGTGAAAAGAGCACAATACAAAAGGCTCAAAAAACTGCTGATAAAATGGCAACGTTAAAAATAACAGGAAAAGAACTCAGGTCCCTGGGCTATCCGGAAGGAAGACTCATTGGTTTGGCTATCCAGGCCTTGGAGGAAAATTATAAAGGAAAAAGCAAGAGACAAAAGTTGGAATTGATGGCTAGGGTGATGGAAAATCCCGCGCTCTATCAGAAGCATGAAATGCTTGGTGAGCTGGCAAAAGGCCTGCTTTTGACCCAAGGTCAAAAGCGGCAGGTGACACTTAATCCTAACCGACTGCCTTATGCGGTCTATGGGGAAGAAGGAATCGAAGCTGGAGCACGTCATCAGATGGAGCTTGCCATGAAACTGCCGATTGCGAGAGCCGGTGCTTTGATGCCCGATGCTCACCAGGGTTATGGTCTGCCTATCGGAGGTGTTTTGGCTACCGAAGGGGCAGTCATTCCCTATGGAGTGGGAGTGGATATCGGATGTAGGATGTGTGTGACCCTTTATGATCTTCCCGTAGTGTTTGGCCATCGCGAAACAGCGGGATTCAAGAAAATGCTGATAGACCATACCCGGTTTGGCAATGAAACCTTCAGGCATCCCATAGACCATGCAATCATGGAAAGTCCGGTTTTCAGGGAAATAGGTTTTCTGAAATCATTGAAAGACCGCGCATATCGGCAGTTGGGAAGTTCTGGTGGAGGAAATCATTTTGTGGAATTTGGAGTAGTCCATCTGACTGATCCTACCAATGAACTGGGACTGCCGGTGGGCAACTACTTGGCTGTTCTTTCCCATTCAGGATCAAGGGCGCTGGGTGCTGAAGTGGCAAGGCATTATACCAAGCAGGCTATGGATACCTGTAGACTTCCGGCCGAAGCCCGTCACCTTGCCTGGTTGGAGCTCGATACAGAAGCTGGACAGGAATATTGGATGGCTATGAATCTGGCCGGTGATTATGCTTCTGCCTGTCACCACCAAATCCACGGGCGATTGGGGAGGGTATTGGGCGGAAGCTCACTGGCAAGAATCGAAAACCACCATAACTTTGCGTGGAAAGAAAAGGACCTGGAAGGGAATGAGTTGATTGTTCACCGGAAAGGAGCTACACCTGCAGGTAAAGACGTACTGGGAATTATTCCGGGATCTATGACTTCTCCTGGCTTTCTTGTCCGGGGTCGTGGGATATCCGAATCGATCAGCTCTGCTTCGCATGGAGCGGGTAGGGTCATGTCGAGAACCAAAGCAAAGCAGGTATTGTCTGCCAGAGCGGTGGTTCAACACCTAAAAAATGCCGGTGTCACAGTGCTGGGTTCTGGCCTGGATGAAGCTCCTCAGGTGTACAAGGATATTCACCAGGTAATGGCACACCAGGTGGATTTGGTAGATGTACTGGGAACTTTCACACCCAAGGTAGTACGGATGTGCGGAGATCAGCGGTTTACAGAGGCGGATTAGGATGAACCAGCTACTGATGTATCCTTTACTAAAACAAAGAGGCTGTCCCAAAACCTGGCAGCCTCTTTGTTTTGTCCAGATCAGTTATTTTATTCAGCTTTTAGCAGGCGTTTACTTTCTGTGCTTTGATGGTGTGGTAGTAGGGTTCTTACCTAGGGTGTAAAAGGCTTCCTTCACACTACAAGCCATGGGGTTGACAAATCTACTTATTCGCCAGCTCAACTCTGTAAACACCCCCATTCTTCTCATCCGTGATCAGGTAAAGATGCCCGTCTGGTCCCTGACGTACATCACGTATTCTGCCAATCTTCTTGGTAAATAGTGGCTCGACGGATTTTACCTCGTTGTTTTCGAGTTCGATCCGGTAGACCTCCTCCTTTAATAAGGATCCTGCAAACAGCGAATTGTTCCAAGCTGCTATACTTCCGTTCTGGTAAAAAGCGAGACCAGAGGGTGCCATATTTTCCCGCCACACGTGCTTTGGGGGTGTTATGCCTGGGGCATCTTCCCCTAATCCAATTTTTTCACTGGTATCATACTCCGTTCCGAAAGTGACTTGGGGCCAGCCATAGTTCTTCCCGGATTCTATTAAATGTAACAAATCTCCCCCATTGGGACCATGTTCTGTGGCCCAGATAGTTCCGTCAGTAGGATTTACTGCGAGGCCCTGGTTGTTACGGTGGCCAAAGGAGTAGATTTCAGGTCTCAGATTACCGGGAGCCAAATCCACCAGTGGGTTTTCATCCGGTACACCACCATCTTCTTTCAGTCTGATCAGAGAACCTGCTGGATCTGTTAAGTCCTGTGAGTTCCATCGTAATCCCCGGTCACCAATAGAGAAAATGACTGTCCCATCACCTGGGAATACAATACGGGATCCGTAATGTCTACCCGGATTAGTTCGGGGAACCTGCGCATATAGGGTCTCCACATCTATAAGTTGTCTTGAACCCAGATCGATTTTGGCCCTGGCAAGAGCTGTACCCGTGCCATAATCAGACCCGTCTGTTACGGAGTCATCATCTCCAGGGCTGGAGTAAGTGAAATAGATCCACCCGTTTTGACCGTAATCAGGATGCGCCACCACATCCAGTAAGCCTCCCTGGTTACCACCTTGGGGAGCAGTCAGCTGATCTTCATCGGTGTCGATCTTCGGCAAGCCAGACAATTCAATAACTTCTGCACCGTCTACGAGATAGAGTTTTCCCGGGCGTTCTGTTACCAGCATTTTGCCGTCCGGAAGCCAGGAAAGAGCCCATGGATGCTCCAGTCCTTCTACTATCTGGGTAATTTTTACGGACGTCTTTCCCGTTTTCAGACGGTCCTCAACAATCTTTTCGACTGATTTAACCTGTGCATATCCGGAGAATACCTGGATGCTGCAGAGGAATGCGATAGCACAGCAATAAAAAAGAGGGGTACTGGAAGAATTAAAGTTAAAACTCATACGATTAGTGGTTTAGTTGGTTGATGGTTTGTTCCTTCCCGGAATCCTTAAATACAATTCAGGTAAGTGTGGTTTTTATACTTAAAATTTTGATCTTGGAAACCCTGACGCAGTTTTGCTGCGCTTTCAATCCTACTAGGTAGTAAGTCCTGTCTATTCTAATACGGACGGTGAGAAGAGGGAAAGGTTGGGTGAATCGACTAAATTCATTGGCCAAAGAGGTGAACCCCGGCAGGTTGGATATCGCGTACTTTATCCACTCAGCCCTTTACCCTAAGGGCAAATTGCCACCGGATCGGAGAAAAATTCCTGTGTGAAAGAGCAAGGGGGAATGACAGCTTAGCTTCTGGATATGCCAATCTTCCGGAAAAGATAGATAGGGAAATTCCAGGCATTTATTGGGTCTGTCAATGGTTTTTCCCTGGTTTTTCACCAATTTCACCCCTGTAGGAATCCAAGGGGATTTAAAGCACCCAAGAGGTAGCACACATGGTCCCTGTAATTTTGTTTTGATGACACTCGATTATTTCCGTACGTATTGCCTGTCCAAACCAGGAACTTCTGAGGACACACCGTTCGGCCCGGATACACTGTGCCTCCGGGTAGGAGGGAAGATTTTTGCATTGACTGACCTGGAGGAGTTTGCATACATCAATCTTAAGTGTGACCCCGAGAGAGCTGTGGAGTTAAGAGAGCAGTATGAGGGCATCACTCCCGGTTATCATATGAATAAAAAGCTTTGGAATTCAGTAAGCGTACTGGGTAATGTCCCTGAAAAGCTTATCCTGGAATTGGCTGATCATTCTTATGACCTGATTCTCCAAAGTCTACCGAAGAAAATCCAGGCTGAAATCCGCCCATGAGTTATTTTTCCATAAAAGACATTTCCAAATCCTATGGAAAGTCAAAAGCACTGGATGGTTTTTCCCTTGAACTGAAAAAGGGACAATTTATGGCTATTGTAGGGGAAAGCGGCTCAGGTAAAAGCACGCTGCTAAGAATTATGGCTGGACTGGAGATCCAGGACAATGGGACTGTTTTTCTTGGGAATAAAGAAATATTAAACCCCAAACAGCAGTTGGTATCGGGTTATGATGAAATCAAACTGATTTATCAGGATTATCATCTCTATCCCAATTCTTCTGTTCAGGAGAATATTGCCCGTCCCTTACTGCATTATGACCGGAAGTACGCAAAGGAAAGGGTGGAGCATTTACTGCGCCTATTGGGCTTGACTGCGCTCAGGGACAGGCTTCCCAAGGAACTCTCGGGTGGTCAGCAACAAAAAGTAGCGATGGCCAAAGCACTCAGTGTTGAACCGGAGATTTTATTGTTGGATGAACCGTTCAGTGCACTGGATACTATCCAAAAGCATCGGCTGATCCATGAGCTGAAAGCACTTTTTGAGGAAATGCAGACCACGGTTGTGTTTGTAACCCACGATCTGGATGATGCCTTGAAACTCACGGACAACCTGATCATACTACAGCAAGGCAAAATGGTGCAGCAAGGCAATTCCCAGGAACTTTGCCAGAATCCGAAGACCAAGTATGTTGCCCGGCTTTTCGGGCCGATCAATAAGATTCCGGATCTGGAAAATGGGTATATCAGGCCATCGGACATCCGGATCCGAACCAAGGGAGGATTGATGGGCCACGTTACGGAATCAAGATTTTTGGTCCACTTTAATTCTCTTCAGATCCGGCTGAAGGATTCGGGAAAATTGTGGGAGGTGGATGATCCTTTGCGCAAGTTCCGTGAAGGGGACAGGGTTTACTTAAACTGGGATAAGGAAAAGGTACTGGAACTGAAGCGGTAGTGGAAAATTTTCGAAAAAAAAGAAAAAACCCGGCTCTCTGACAAAAATCAGAGGGCCGGGTTTTTTTGGTCAGTTTCTTGAAACACACTTACTCATGGGCTCCGTGCTCGCCATGTACGTGACCATGGGCAAGCTCATCTTTGGTGGCTTCCCGGACATCGATTATAGTCCCTTCGAAATGAAGGTCAAAGTCCACCAATGGATGATTGAAATCAAGCATGAGTTCATCTCCCAAATCCTTGAGGACTTTAGCTTGCATGGGATAACCGTTTTCATCCATCAATGGAAGGAAATTGCCCTCTGCCAACATATCTTCAGTAAAACCATGGTCACCTGAAAACTGGGATTTCGGAAGGTTGATTACCAGCTCTTCATCAGCGGGCCCATATGCATCCGCCATTTGCAGGGTAAAAGAGAAGCTTTCCCCCTTGTTTTTTCCAGAAAGCAATTCCTCAAATTTCTCCGGTAATCCGCTCTGGCCAAACAGGAAATAAAAAGGGTCATCCTGGTCTCTGGTTTCCACACTGAACGGGGCGGATTCAATATCGTCCGCTTCTTTGCTCACTTTGAGCTCATAGGTCAGGCCTACTACTGTTTCTTCGGTTATTTGCATTTTATCTACTGTTAATTGTTTGTTCGGTGTTTGAGTCTATTGCCTATGTTTTTGGATGTTTTGAAAAAGCAACGGATGCTGGTCCACTTGGATTGCTCCAATATGTCATGAAAAACAAAAAAAATCCATCCGTTTTGCCTTCTTTGTTGAAGCCTGACATATCAGATAGGGCAAAGTCAAGGTGCCCTGCTTTACCTGTGCAGCCAGCAGATGATTTACCGTACCTATCCCGCAGCCTACCTCCAAAATCTGATGGTGCGGTTTTAACCCCGCAGCTTTTACCTTGTCCAGAATATTGGGATGTCTTGAATTGGTTCCGGTCTTTTCCTGCTTTTCAGAAAACTGATCGTAGAAACTGATAATTTTGTTTTCATTCTCTTCCATTTTTTTCTTTAACGGTAAGGAATATACCGGCGATCAATCCTGCCAGGATCAAATACTGAAAAACCAGCATAGGGGTTTTGGTCGCAGTATAACTTCTTGGCTGGAAGCTAAATAAGATTTCATGCTGTCCTTCCGGGATTTCCAATCCCCGGAGCAGGTAGTTTGTCCTGAGGATAGCCGCTTCCTTACCATCTATAGTCGCTTTCCACCCCTTGGGATAGTGGATTTCGGAGAACACAGCAAGCCCTCCTTTATCCATATCGACTTTATATTTCAATTCATTGGGTTTGTAAGAGACAAAAGTAATCGTACCAGACCCCGCCGCTATCTGGCCAAACTCCGAAACATTTACCGTAGCCTGGGTTTTAGTGTCAATCCGCCCCAACTGGTCCATTTCATCTTGATTGTCCTTCACCGGGATGATTTCCGAGGGAACCCACGCAGGACCATTTGCCTCTGGATTCTCAAAGACTGAGTTTGCGGCACTTCCTGCGATCATATATTTGGTGTTCAGCATATTGATCGTCTGAATCCCTTCAAAATCAAAATTTCCTTCTTGGGCCTTGGTCACAAAGTCATTGAGTTCGAATGACAGCCTGTTTTCCAACAGATCCTGATACCTTCTCAATTTAGCTCCATGATACCCTCCCAGACTATGAAAGCGGTAAGCGGATCTGCCTGTTTCTGTCAGGGACTCTGTCAAGTCGAGCACCCTGAAGTAGGATTGGTCCTGGGCAATTTTTTGGTCTGCGGGAGATTCAGCGAAAAAGGAAGCGGAGGGATTGCTCTGAAACGAGCCTTTATTCAGATAATCCCGGTTGATTGTCCATAAGTCAATGGTAGTCAGCGCGATCAGTCCCAGCCCCAATACAAGGTCGGAAATTCTTTGTTTAAGGGTGAAATAAATGAGGGCAAACGCCGCGGCCACAAATCCGAAGCTTCTCCATGCGCTGGTCTGCAGCAGGGTTTTGCGGTCTTGTTTCAACGGATCGATTAACCATTCCGGTAAGCGCGAATCAGCAGCCCCTTCGAACCTAAACATCCCTGCACCGAGTGCCAGCAGTACCAGTAATCCGCCCGTGACCGCTCCAGCAATGAGCAGTGGCTTCAGTTCCTTACTTCTTACGATACGCTCCAGGGAAATCATCCCCAGCACAGGAATGGCAAAAAGCGTCATGCCAAGAGCCATGGATACTGCCCTAAATTTGTTGTAACCGGGAAGAATATCGAAAAGGAGGTAGTTGAACCACGCAAGATTCTTACCCCATGAGAGCATAAGGGAGAAAATGATAATGGCCCCAAAGGTGTAAAGACTTTCTCTTGGGGCAGCCCAAATGCCTAGAACAGCCAGAAAGAATAAGATCGCCCCTCCATAAATAGGTCCTCCGGTAAAGGGCTGGTCTCCCCAATAGGTAGGGGCTCCATTTACTATACTGTTGATCTGAGTAGATTCAAGCCCATTTCTTCTTAAAGCCTGCTCAGTAGCAGAGTTGTTGAATAGGGGAGTACTGCTACCTCCGCCATAGAAATCGGGAATCAGCAAGGTCAATGTTTCAAGTTTTCCATTGGACCAGGAGAATGCATAATCTTTGTCCAGACCTGACGATGCGGATTCAAGTGTGGCATTTCCCCGCGTGGAATAGGGACTGTATTCAAGCGCGGTGGCTATTCTGCCCAAATTCCCACCTACAGCCAATACGGCTCCCAGGATTAAGAATCCCAGGGTTTTGGAGATTTCAACCGCTCCGTCTTTTTTCCAGTCGAAGACCAACCGGACTAACACATAAATGACAGAAATAAGCAGGGTGTAATAGGTGATCTGGAGATGGTTAAACTTCAGCTGAAGCAGCAGCCCCAATCCAAGCAGGGCGGCCCCTAGTATCCGTTTCCGCTCAAATGCCAGATGGATACCGGCCAGAATCAACGGGATAAGACATACTGCCCATATCTTGGCATTATGGCCTGCAGCCAGACTCAGGAGGTTGTAGGTATTGAAGGAAAAAGCAATACTGCCCAGTACCGCAAAAGCCGGCCGTATCCCAAAAGCCAGAAGCAGGATGTACATGGAGACCATGCCGAAGAAAAGCCCACTTACCGGGTGGGGAAGTCCCAGAGTCAGTAGTGATATCAGTCCATTAGTAACATCCCCGGCAAACTCAAGACTGATAAAATAAGCGGGCATTCCCCCGAAAGGGCCATTTGTCCACAGGGCTTCTTCCCCGGTAGCTTCCCTGTAATCCAGTGCTTCCCTGGCCGAGCCTTCCCATTTGAGAATATCCCCCTGAAAGATGAGCTGATTTTCGAAAACCAGAGGAGAGAAATAAAAAGCTACTATGGCATAGAAAATGGCAATTCCCAGTACATGAGGGAGCAGGTCTTTTTGGAAATTCAGCTGCATGGAAGGGTCTTTTCTTAAGGATTATGGATGCTCGTGCAAATTAGGGATTTAAACCTAAACCCCATCAACACCAGTTGCAGAAGGTATCCTCTAATAGATTGCAGATGGCTTTCTATCCCTGATGAAATTCATTACTTTTGCAGCAAATAGCCGTATAAAAGGAATGTTTGATAATCTTAGTCTGAAACTGGACCGGGCCTTCAAAACGCTGAAGGGCACAGGTAAAATAACCGAAATCAACGTAGCATCGACCGTAAAGGAGATCAGAAGAGCTCTGATCGATGCGGATGTTAACTATAAAGTAGCCAAGGAAGTCACTGATACGATCAAGGAAGAGGCGTTGGGAAGAGATGTCCTGATCTCAGTATCTCCGGGTCAGTTGCTGGTGAAAATCACCCAGGAAGAGCTCACCAAGCTCATGGGAGGCTCCAAAGTGGACATCACGTTGAGTGGTGACCCTGCCATTGTTTTGATAGCTGGTCTGCAGGGATCCGGCAAGACTACTTTCTCGGGTAAGCTTGCCAGCTTATTGAAGAGGCAAGGAAGACAGGTATTACTGGTTGCATGCGATATCTACAGACCTGCTGCGATAGACCAGCTGAAGGTGCTTGGAGAGCAAGTGGGTGTGGAAGTCTACGCAGAACCGGAGAATAAGAATGCCTTGCAAATTGCCAATAATGCGATAGCCTACGCGAAAAAAACAGGAAAGAAAACTGTTATAGTAGATACTGCAGGCCGTCTAGCCGTGGATGAGCAGATGATGCAGGAAATAGAGGAACTGAAAAGAGAACTGAATCCTTCGGAAACACTCTTTGTAGTGGATTCAATGACTGGTCAGGATGCTGTCAATACAGCCCGGACTTTTGACGAAAGGCTGAATTTCAACGGAGTGGTGCTTACCAAATTGGACGGGGATACACGTGGCGGGGCTGCGATATCCATCAGGCATGTGGTAAACAAGCCCATCAAGTTCATCTCCACAGGAGAAAAGATGGAGAACATCGACGTGTTCCACCCTGACCGTATGGCCCAGCGGATCCTGGGAATGGGGGATGTAATCTCTCTCGTGGAGCGTGCACAGCAGTCTTTTGATGAGGATGAAGCCAAGCGGATCAACGCGAAAATAAGAACCAACAACTTTAACTTTGATGATTTTCTGTCACAGCTGGAGCAAGTGAAGAAAATGGGTAACATCAAGGATCTCCTCGGGATGATCCCGGGTATGGGAAAGGCTATGAAGGGACTGGATATCGATGACGATTCGTTTAAGCCTATCGAAGCGATAATCAGGAGTATGACCCCTAAAGAGCGTCAGCATCCCGATGTAATCGATGGCAGCAGGCGCAAGCGTATAGCGACAGGATCAGGCAGGACCATCACGGAAGTGAATAACCTGATGAAGCAGTTTGACGATATGCGCAAAATGATGAAACAGATGAATAAAATGGGAGGGGCAAAACAGGCAATGGGTAAAATGCTGCCAAACATGGGAAGAAAGTAACGGGACAATCCCACGGATAAAATAAAGAAATGCCCCCACAGGTTCGCTACTTGATGGGGGCATTGCTGTGAATGGGATGAGTACATCACACCTCTGTTAGTTTCTGGAAATCCGCTCCTGCTGGTACATTACATTCAGTAGACTCAATACCTCACCGTAAGCCTCGGCTGACTTAAGCTGCTCATCGGCTACTTGCTTGCCCGTTAACCTACAAATTAATAAGCCATAGACTCCATTAAGGCAGATCTGGATCTCTGTTCCCAAAGGTTCATCGCCTGCCTGCATGACAGCCTCCACTATAAAGGGCTTTGCCTTCGCATACGTCTTAAAATACAGGGAGTCAAATTTCAACAGTTTCCAGTGAAGCTGGGACAGATGTGCTACGATGGTGGTCAGCTCAGATAAATGGCCTTTCCCGAAGACTTTTTCCGATTTCATCCTGTCGGTAAGCTCCTCAAACCATGAGGCTGTCTGCTCTTTCTCTTCCTCGGATATGGGGTAGTGCGCTATCACATAGTGGCGAATCTCCTCTTTATTTCCCTGATAGGACCGGATCAGGTCCTCGATCTGGTACATGTATATCAGGTATTCAGCGATGTTTTTGGACTTTTTCTTTTCGGCTACTGATTTCATTATCGATTTTTCTAACTTCAAAGTTAAAAAAATGGGATTACGGATTGGGAGAATTGCGGCCTTGAAAAAATCATGCTCAGATAAAGGTTAAAATTTTACTACTTTTGCGCCCAGAATGGATATGCAAAAAATAAGGAATTTCTGTATCATCGCCCATATAGATCATGGGAAGAGTACATTGGCGGATAGGTTGTTGCAGTTTACCAATACGGTCTCGGACCGTGAGATGCAAAACCAATTGTTGGACGATATGGATCTGGAGCGGGAGCGGGGAATCACTATAAAATCCCATGCCATCCAGATGAAGTATTTATTTGGCGGGGAAGAATATACGCTCAACCTGATCGACACCCCTGGACACGTGGATTTTTCCTATGAAGTTTCCCGGTCAATAGCTGCCTGCGAAGGAGCACTACTAATAGTGGATGCTTCACAGGGGATAGAGGCGCAGACAATTTCCAACCTTTACCTGGCTTTGGGCCATGATCTGGAGATTATTCCTGTGCTCAATAAGATTGACCTGCCCGGAGCAGATCCTGAAGCAGTGGCAGATGAGGTGATAGACCTGATAGGCTGTGATAGGGAGGACATTATTTTGGCATCCGGAAAAGAAGGACGGGGAATTGAGGATATACTCAGGGCTGTGGTGGAGAAAATCCCTGCTCCTAAAGGTGACCAGCAGGCACCACTCCAAGCCATGATCTTTGATTCTGTGTTCAATTCTTTCCGTGGTGTGGAGGTTATATTCAGAATATTCAACGGCACGATCAACAAGGGTGATAAAATCAAGTTTGTAAATACTGGCAAAGAATATTTTGCTGACGAAATAGGGATTCTGGGAGTGAACCAAATACCGCAGCAGACGATGTCTGCCGGGAACGTGGGATACCTTATATCAGGGATCAAGGTGGCAAAAGAAGTGAAAGTGGGTGACACCATCACCCATACCAAGCGCCCCTGTGACAAAGCAATCCAAGGTTTTGAGAATGTAAAGCCGATGGTGTTTGCGGGAATATATCCCGTGGATACCACAGAGTTTGAAGAGCTCCGGTCTTCTATGGAAAAACTGCAGCTTAATGACGCGTCATTGGTTTGGGAGCCGGAAACTTCTGCGGCATTGGGCTTTGGCTTCCGATGCGGTTTTCTGGGCATGTTGCATATGGAGATAGTCCAGGAGAGATTGGAGCGGGAATTTGATATGACCGTGATCACCACGGTGCCTTCGGTTCAGTTCCGGGCACTGATGACCAACGATCAATATCAGGTGATCAATGCCCCTTCAGATATGCCGGACCCCACACGGTTCAAACACATTGAGGAGCCTTTTGTGAAGGCATCTATTATCACCGCATCAGAATTTGTGGGTCCTGTGATCCAACTTTGTATGGATAAGCGGGGCCAGATAAAAAATCAGGTATACCTCACTGCAGAACGGGTGGAATTGACGTTTGATATGCCATTGGCAGAGATTGTTTTTGACTTCTTTGACAGGCTGAAGACCATTTCGAGAGGATATGCCTCGCTGGATTACGAGTTGAAAGGTTTCCAGCAGTCCCATATGGTGAGGCTGGATATCATGCTGAACGGTGAACCGGTAGATGCCCTATCAGCCATAGTGCACCGCGACAAGGCATATGAATGGGGCAAGAGACTCTGTGAGAAGCTAAAAGAACTCGTGCCGCGTCAGATGTTTGAGATTGCGATACAGGCAGCTATCGGGACCAAGATTATCTCTAGGGAGACTGTAAAAGCACTGCGTAAAAACGTGCTTGCAAAATGCTATGGAGGTGATATCTCCAGAAAGAGAAAACTCCTCGAAAAGCAGAAGAAAGGGAAGAAACGCATGCGCCAGGTAGGTAATGTGGAGATTCCCCAAGAGGCCTTTATGGCTGTGTTGAAATTGGATTGATGAAAGCGTGGGCATCAGCAGTAGATGCCCCTTTCATCGGTTTGAAATATATTTTCCCGGAAGTGGGATTTGGGGATTTGCCTAATTTCCTGAATATACGGGATTTAGCAAGCCAAAGTACCTGACCGGCGTGAGCATAAGAACACTTAGCTGCGCCAATATAATGTGGTTTGCTGGACTAAGACTGAACTTCAAACCGGGAATGAGTCTTCTCGGAATACCAGAACTGAAAAATACATGGCTACTTTAATCGACGGCAAAAAAACTTCATCCGAAATCAAATCAGAAATTGCAGCAAGAGTGGCTGAAATCAAAGCGTCGGGTGGAAAGATACCGCATCTTGCTGCTGTGCTGGTAGGTAACGACGGGGCGAGTCACACTTATGTAGCGGCTAAAGTAAAATCCTGTGAAGAAGTAGGGTTTTACTCCACACTGGTCAGGCTTGACGACACGGTTTCTGAAGAAGAACTCTTAAGGGTAGTGGGTGATATCAATGAGAATAAAGATATAGATGGTCTGATTGTGCAGCTTCCCTTGCCAGGCCATATCTCAGTGGAGAAAGTGACAGACCGCATCAAGCCTGAAAAGGATGTGGATGGGTTTACTCCCGCCAATGTAGGGAGGATGGCGTTGAACTGGCCGGCCTACGTGGCAGCGACACCCTATGGGATAGTAGAACTTCTGAAGCGGTATGAAATAGAGACATCTGGAAAGCACTGTGTGGTCATCGGAAGAAGCCATATCGTGGGAAGTCCCATGAGTATCTTGATGGCAAAAAACGGCTATCCCGGAAATGCCACTGTGACATTAACACATAGCAAGACAAGAAATCTGGCAGAAATAGCAAGAACAGCAGATATATTGATAGTGGCCTTAGGCAAGCCCGCATTTGTCACTGCCGACATGGTAAAACCTGGTGCAGTAATAATAGATGTGGGTATTCATAGAATAGAAGATAAAAGTAAAAAATCCGGATTCAGACTGATCGGTGATGTGAAGTTTGATGAGGTAGAGCCGATCGCATCGGCTATCACACCTGTGCCTGGCGGAGTGGGGCCTATGACTATCGCATCCTTACTTTACAATACTTTGCTGGCTGCAGAGAAAAAGGTTTACAAGTAAACTGAAAAATTATTGGAAAAGCCTGACTTAAGGTTTGGATGATAGGTTCTGGATATCTACTTTTGCAAACCCTAACCGCGCACGTGGTGAAACTGGTAGACACGCCACTTTGAGGGGGTGGTGCCTTCGGGTGTGGAAGTTCGAATCTTCTCGTGCGCACTAAGGTCTTCGTTTTGATTGGATCAAAATGAGGACCTTTTTTATTTTATTTCGAAGTGGTATGTTTATTTTTTTGTACTTTATCCATCCAATTGAATCTATATGAAAGGTTTTTTAGTGTGCGCACTGCTCTTTTTTGTCTCTGACCATCTGGTTTATTCCCAAATAGCACAGTTTCCCATTGTCAAGGGATACGGTGGGATCTATGAGATAGCGGATGCTACAGAGAGACCTGATCCTACGTTGGAATATAAGATATTGGTAGACTTGGTAACAGCAGCAGAGGACCCCAAGCAAATAAGCCGCTGGGTCGATAATATTGCCCGGCTGATGAACTTACACGGTTTGGCAGGAGTACCACGGGAGAACCTTCATGTGAAAGTTATCGTGCATGGGGGAGGGATATCTTCTATATTGAATGATGCCAATTATGGGAAACAACATGGCATAGCTAATCCTAATCTTCAAGTGTTTGAAGCGCTTAAAGAAGCCGGAGCTGAGATTTTGGTATGCGGCCAGTCGCTGGTCTCAAGGAAACTCACCAAATCAGATATATGGGAAGAGGTGGAAATAGCACATTCTATGTTGACAACGGTGACCACTTATGTACCTCAGGGTTATGTGCTCCTGAAATTTTAGCAACCTCTTGGAATAATTTTTGGTTGATATGGGTATCTGGTTTCTATGAAAAAAAATAACCCTACATCAAAAACTGCAGGAAAAGTCATTTTAAGCTTTTTCTTCGCTGCTGCTTTCCTAATTGGGGTTACAGGGTTGACGTACTATACCCTCAATCGGCTTTTGGATACCATGAGCGAGTTGGCCCAACCCAATCAACGTCTTAATATTCTGAATGAACTTCAATCCGAAATAATCCAGATTACCCAGATCGACCAGTTGGGACCTAATGGGGATTTCAGAGTTCAGGATTCGACCATCATTTCGCTGGAGGCCAAGCTCGATGAACTGGCTTATCTGGCGGCTGACTCTGTCGAAGAAACCTATATCAAAAGTATCCGGAGTAATGTGGCTACCCTGATCAACGGCTACATAGATTTATATGACGTTAAGAGTAACCTGGCCAATAGGAATTTTACCCAGGAAGCACTTCGTAAAGTGGAGCTGGGGATCAGGAGACGTGCACAGAATGTTGAACTTCAACCTTTGCAACGGTTAAATCCAAGGGATTTTATTTTCAATGAACTTGAACAGCAGAATGAATCCCGAAAGGGAGATCTTGGGATCAGGAGAAGGGCTGAGAATCTGGAGTTGTCACCTTTCCAAAGGAATAACTATGGCTACGATGGACTGGAACAGGCTAACGGACAGCGGCAGGAGCCGCAAATAAGCAGAGCAACCCGGGAAGAAGATAAGCTTATAACCTACCTGAGGGACTTACAGCAGCAGAATGACCGAATGACTCCCGGGTCCAAGCCGCGAAACCTTGACAGCGTGCTATACAATATCAGAGGTGTGATCAACCAGATAAATAGGGAAGAATCTTTCCAAAGGCAGAAACTGGCAAGAATGGAATCCGACCTGTCCTTAAATCAAAGTGCCATCATCGGTACGATACAGAACCTGGTAGGAACGCTTCAAAGACGGGCATTGGAGGAATCGGATAGACAGAATGAGTCTGCTTATTTACTTGCCTATGATGTTACATTCTTCTTAATACTCGTCGTTCTTATTGCTGTTTTGGGAAGTGCATTCATGGTTTATTCCATCCTAAAAGAAATTAAACTAAACAAGCAGTATCAGGAGAATCTGGAATTGTCCAGGCAAAAGTCTGAGCAGCTGGCACGGTCAAAGCAAGAGTTTCTTGCCAATATGAGCCATGAAATCAGGAATCCACTTCATGTGATCCAGGGATATAGATCCGTGCTGGAAAAATCCACGTTGGAGCCTGGCCAGAAATCCCATCTTAGGATGATTGGCTTTGCTTCGGACACATTGATGGAGATCGTGGATGAAGTGCTTGATTTCTCCAAACTTGAAGCCGGAAAGCTGAAGTTGGAATCGCACCCGTTTGACCCGGAATCCTTGTTTGGATCCATCCAGAATTTCTTCGATCTACAAGCTTCTGAGAAGAAACTCGATTTTGAATGGAGATTGGAGCTGCCAGACGGCGAATGGCTGGAAGGAGACCAGCTCAGGCTAAAGCAGGTCCTCAACAACCTGCTCAGCAATGCGTTTAAATTCACCTCTCAAGGATCCATAACTGTAGATATCGTGTGGAAGATGGACACACTCAATGTGGAGATAAAGGACACAGGAATAGGGATGAGTCCTGAAGTCTTGGAAAAAGTTTTCATGGAATTTGACCAGGCAGATACCTCCATATCAAGGAAATATGGAGGTACGGGGCTTGGGCTGGCTATCGTACAGCGCTTGGTCAATCTTATGAACGGTGAGATCACTGCTACCAGTACAGCGGGAGAAGGGACCACAATGAAAGTCCAACTTCCAATGGAATCGGTACCTGCACAGATGTCTATCGTTGATACAGAGGAAATTGAAACATTGAGTCTATCAGGAAAGAAAATCATGCTGGTGGATGACGATAGGGTGGGGCTTAGGTATCTGGAAACCATTTTGAGCTACTATGGAGCAACTATTATTTCTTATCCTGGAGGGGTAAGTTTTAGGGATGGATTTGCAGAGGAAGATTTTGACCTTGCCATACTGGATATCCAGATGCCTGAGTACTCCGGCTTCGATGTGGTAAGAGCACTCCGCTCAAATCCACGTTACAACTCACTACCGATTCTGGCCATGACAGCAAATGTCTTTGTGGAAGAAAAAGAAAAGATGATGGCCAGTGGATTCAATGAAATCCTGTTCAAGCCATTCCAGGAGAAGACATTGGTGAAACGCCTGGGCGGTTTCTTCCCTGAATCCATCCTAAACAAGAACACAGGGATTACATTGGTTACTACCCAGGAAAATGAGTTGTTTCAACTTACTGATCTCAGGAGATTCTGTATGGGAGACGAGCAGCTCCTCAGGGATATTGTGCGTGATCTGATCCGTGAGACCCGTGATGATATGCAGCGGCTGAAGCGTGCACGGTTGAACGATCAATACGACGAAATTCTTGAAATATGCCATCAATTGGGGAGCAGGATGGGACAAATCAAAAGTCCAGCTTCAGACCTGGCTAGAAAAGTGGAAAAAAGCCTGAAGCTGGGGGTTAGAAATGGGCTTAACGGTATTTTGAACCAGTTTGATGCACAGGTTAGCGAACTCATGGATGCTCTTACCGAATCTATTTACTCTCCTGAAAAGATTGAGGAATAGGTTTAGTCCAGACCGTATTTTTCCATCTTACTGTAGAGTGTTTTTCTATCCATGTTCAGGATACGGGCAGTCTTTGACTTGTTGAATTTCGTATCCATCAGCACTTTCTGGATCAGCTCTTTCTCCTGTTCGATCCACTGGGACTTGTAGTTTCTGGGGGAAGGCAATTCCTGCGTAACCTGAAGTCCTGCGCTATGGTGGTTTTCACCTAGATTTCCCAGATTCACTACGGGATCATTCAGGTCAGTAGGCAAGGCCTCTTTCTGAACCAATGGTCCTGAGGTAAGCAGAACGGCTCTTTTGATGATATTTCTAAGCTCACGTAGGTTGCCAGGCCAATCATAACCCATAAATATGTCCCATACTTCTGCAGAGAAGCCTTTGACACTTTTATTAAGGCGAATGTTGCTCTCGTTCAGGAATTGCTCTGCAAAATCCTCCAGATCTTCTTTTCTTCGACGTAAGGGGATTGCGCTGAGCGTGAACTCATTCAATCTATGATAGAGGTCTTCTCTGAAATTCCCCTCTCCGGCTTGCTGGAGAAGGTTGTCGTTAGTGGCGGCAATAATCCGGACATCAATACTTATCTCCTTATTGCCGCCAATCTTACGTATCGTCCGTTCCTGAATCGCCCTAAGAAGCTGAATCTGGACTTCATAACTTAAATTCCCGATTTCATCCAGAAAGATGGTCCCTCCATTGGCCGCTTCAAAGTGACCGGTTTTATTTTCCAGAGCTCCGGTAAATGCTCCTTTCACATGCCCAAAAAGCTCACTGCCCGCAAGTTCTTTCGGTAAGGCTCCGCAATCGATCGCAATGAAAGGCCCGTTTTTGCGGGAAGAGAGATCATGGATCCTTCTGGAGATAAACTCCTTTCCTGTGCCGGTGTCTCCCAGAACCAAGACACTTAGGTCCGTCGGTGCCACGAGTTGGATGTGCTTCTCCAGCTTGTCCGCTTCTGACGAAGTTCCGATTACATATCCACTTTTTTCTTTTTTGGATTGGTCCACCAGGGGTGATTCTTCAGTCAAATCCGGTTCATCAGCCTGAACCCTTGTAGCCTTAGTAGCCAGGGATTCATTTACTGTTGCAAGTAGCTCGTCTGGGTTGATAGGCTTTGTGATGTATTCGAAAGCCCCTAATTTCATTGCCTTGATCGCTATCCGGATATCGGAATAGTGGGTAATCAGGATCACCTGCGTCTGAGGAAAATTACTCTTGGACCATTGCAGTAATTCCATACCGGTACCATCTGGAAGACGGAAATCTGCGATGATAAGGTCGAATTTTGATGTATTAAAAAGTTGCTGTGCTTCTTTTACTTTAGTGGTTGTCTGAATAGAAAAACCATTCTTTTCAAGAAAGGTCTTTACAATCCGGGAATAAGTCAGATCGTCTTCTACTAATAATATGTGCTTCATAGGTATTTGATTAAACACTAGGTGATCAGGGGTGGCAATTTACTGCCTTGACAGCAAAGGTTTATAGGCAATTTTATAAGGAACCTTAGAATTGTTGTAATAAATCCTAAGTAGGCATTAGCAATTCCATCTGAGCTACTAATTGTTCCAAAATCAGTCATTTCTATTTGGTGTTTTCAACTTCACCATATCGGTGCGTATGCCCCAGCTTCTAAACAGCCTGATTTTCTCACAATTAATACCTTATTAATACCTTTCCATAATAAACCGGGAAAGGCTGTAAGGAAACCTAATGCAAATTCCGGGTTAAAGGTAATTCAAGTAACAGATCCCCCAATACCTTGATTTACAAAAAAAGCACCAGACAGCAGTCCAGTGCTTTTAAAATTAAGGGATTGAGCAACTATTCTTAAATCTCTTAAATTTCCTATTCACGATTTCCTGTCCTTCAGAACACTTTTTCCATCGATTTCCCTACTCAAAAGGATTGAGTGCATCTCTTGCGATATGCGAAATCAGAAATGGTTAGGTGGCCCAATTTTTTAACCTGATCTGGATGATGAATCTTTAACCGGAAAAAGAAAAGGGAACCAATTTTTTATCCGTCTTTGTTTCGTTTCACTTCCAGAGGAAAATAGAAATCCATTACATAATGAGCTTATCTGCTGTCAATAGGCTACCAAGAAATGTACTACAATGAGTGCATTAGTTGTGCCAAACCAAAAAAGGCGTCTATTTAGCTTTTAGTAGATTGTCCTCAGTGGAAAAGTGTAGAGAATGTCTACAGGTTGATCAGGATTTCTTCCTTTCGACAAGAGGGGACCAGCGGAACCATTTTTTGGTTTTCCAAAGAATGGAGATCCTTTGGAAACCGAACTTTTTTTGTCCGGATTATCTTCTAAAAACAACTACCTTTGAAACACCAAATCAACATTCGCCAAACTCTATGAGTGACGCCATCAAACACGAATGCGGCATAGCAATGATCAGGCTGCGAAAACCTCTTCAATATTATATTGATAAATATGGTACTGCAGCATTTGCCCCAAACAGGCTTTATGTTCTGATGCAAAAGCAAATCAACCGGGGGCAAGATGGTGCAGGTGTGGCCAATATTAAAATTGACACCAAACCTGGAACACGATATATCAGCCGTTACCGATCTATTGAACCTTCAGCGGTTAATTTCATCTTTGATAAGATCAACAAGAAGTATAAAAAAGCCAGAAAACTGGGTGGACACGATGCTTTGTCAGATGCTGATTGGCTCAAGGAGAATATTGCTTTTACAGGAGAGGTCTGGTTGGGCCACCTTCGATACGGTACCCATGGAGAAAACAGCATAGAAACATGCCATCCTTTTCTAAAGCAGAATAACTGGAGGAGTCGAAACCTGGTTATGGCGGGAAACTTTAACATGACCAATGTGGAGGAGCTTTTTGACAAGCTTGTTCAACTGGGGCAGCATCCCAAGGAAAAAACGGATACCGTAACCGTGATGGAGAAGATTGGACATTTTTTGGATGAAGAAAACCAGCGGATTTTTGATAAATACAAGCACCAGTATTCCAATGAGCAGATAACCCACGTCATCGAAAATGAAATTGATGTAGCCAGAATTCTGAGAAGATCCTGCAGGGATTTCGATGGAGGATACGCTATGGCTGGTGTGATAGGAAACGGATCGTCATTTGTTGTAAGGGACCCATCAGGGATTCGACCGGCTTTTTATTATGCGGATGACGAAGTGATTGTGGTTGCTTCGGAGAAACCGGCAATAAAATCGTCATTTAACATTGATTTCAAGGCAATAAAGGAAATCAAACCCGGGCATGCCTTGGTTATCAATAAAGATGGATCTTACAGCGAGTCTGAAATCATGCCTGCCCGCGAGAAAAAATCCTGTAGCTTTGAGAGAATATACTTCTCCAGGGGCACGGATCCAAACATTTATCAGGAGCGTAAAAATCTTGGAAAAGCACTGATCCCGCAGATTTTAAAAGCTATTGACTTTGATTTAAAAAACACCGTGTTCTCCTATATACCCAATACGGCTGAAACAGCTTTTTTAGGTATGATAGAGGGGCTTGAAGATTATCTTTCTGCAAAAAGGCGGGAAATATTTATCGAAGGTAAGCCCCATGTAGGTGATGTGGAAGAGCTGTTGAACTTTCGCCCCAGAGTAGAGAAGTTGGTAAGTAAAGATGTGAAGCTCCGGACTTTTATCACAAATGATGACGACCGCGATACAATGGTGGCCAATGTATACGATACCACCTATGAGGTGATCAAGCCGGGTATCGACACCTTAGTGGTGATTGACGATAGTATAGTTAGGGGGACGACACTTGAAAAAAGCATTCTTACAACGTTGGACAAATTGAACCCTAAGAGAATCATTATCGTCTCCTCAGCTCCTCAGATTAGGTTCCCGGACTGTTATGGTATAGATATGTCCAAGATGAAGGAATTCATCGCTTTCAGGGCTGCCTTAGCCTTGCTCAAAGAGAGAAAATTGGAGAACGTATTGGATCAGGTCTACGATTCATGCGTACAGATGCCCAATACCTATGAGAATTTTGTGAAAGGTGTCTATAGCTCCTTTACCGATGATGAAATATCGGAAAAAGTAGCAGAAATAGTGACTACTCCGGAGATCAGAGCTGATGTTAAAGTCATTTTCCAGACGGTCGATAATCTGCATAAATGCTGTCCACAGCATCTGGGAGACTGGTATTTTACGGGAAATTATCCAACCACGGGTGGTACACGGGTAGTGAACAAATCTTTTGTAAATTTTATGGAAGGAAAGACTGTCAGGGCGTATTAAGAATTGAATACCGTTCAGTTTCACAGGGGTACAGTATGCTGTACCCTTTTTTTATGGGACATTAAGTGTTTTCCAACTGCCGGAATTGCCCGGTTACGGAAGTAGTAAGGTAATTCCTGTTTTCTTCGAGGTGCATGATCTGTTCCTACTTGTGATCTGCTCCTACTTGCCTAAATCTATGCGGCAAGCATAAGCGATCTTAATACCTTAAGAGACTCTAAGCGTGAGCAGGGAAAGTAAATGGATTCCGGAGGGAGATAGTTGAGCTACCTTTGGTCTATTGCAGAATCAGCGCCACAGTATCAGTCTTTGTCCGGATTTTTAGCCATTCCATTAACCTGTTGGACTCCGCCACACCAGGTTTTACGCTGAATTCTGCATATGCCACCAGAAGCGTATCGAATGTTTCTTTTTCCAGATCAGAAACCAGGGATCGGTTAAGCGTGAACTTACGCAACTTGGGATGGTTTATTTTGGCTTCCAACGCGATCTCACTGCCCAATGCCCTTATCTGGGAGTAATTTGCCACTTCGTTTTCGAGTAAAGCAATCCGTTCATCTTTGTTTTGGATGAGCACCTCATTGCGCTCATAGAGATCTTTCAGGATATCAGATCGAAGGAGATTCAGATCAGTCTGGCCGCTTCCACTTTGATTGATGATCAGCTCAGTTTTATCCAATCCATAATCGGGTATTTTCCCCTTGAAAATAGCGATGGCCTCCTGGTCCAGGTGATCTCCAATCAGGTTAATCTCAATAATCCGTGAATCACCGGAGTATTGGAAATCACTACTTAGAACCTGGGTCCTGGGAAACTTGGCCTCCACTTGGATAAACCTCCGTGCTTGCTCTGTCCATATCGTGCGCAGAACTATTCCATAGGCAAGGTAGACACTTGGTACGATAGTCAACACCGTGAAAAAGGTAATATAGGTGTTTACCTTTTTCTCTGTTTTGCGGTCCATAAATTCCTTTTTCGGATAATTCATAAACCTTACGATAAGATAAGTTGAGAGGCTGATGAATACTGAGTTGATGAAAAAGAGATAAAATGCACCTAGGAAATAGGAGAGGTTCATTGTGGCCAGTCCATATCCAGCAGTACAAAGGGGAGGCATTAATGCGGTGGCTATAGCTACCCCGGGAATGGCGTTGCTCTTCTCTTTCCTGGAGCCAGCTACGATGCCGGCCAGCCCTCCGAAAAGTGCAATCAACACATCCCAGATCGTAGGTTCTGTCCTTGCCAAAAGCTCAGACTGGGCGTCGTCCAGCGGAGTGAAATAAAAGTAAATCGAAGAGGTGAGAATAGCTATGAATACAGCCACACCAAGATTTCTAAGCGAGCGTTTGAGCAGGTCAAAATCATTGATTCCAGCGGCCATTCCGATCCCCATAATGGGACCCATAAGGGGCGAAATGAGCATGGCCCCAATGATGACTGCGGTGGAGTTTACATTCAAACCTACCGATGCCACGAAGATTGCGAAGATCAAAATCCATAGATTGGCACCCTTGAATTCCACATTTTTCCGGATGTATTCTATGGTTTCCAATTCATCTTCTTTCCCCTCTTCCAAGTCAAATCTATCCCTTAGATAAATAAGCAGTCTCAACACTTTATTGTTTTTTCGGGGCAACTGTTTGGAATCTTCCATTTCTGCTAGTTTGTAATATAAGCAAGGTAATGAAATAGAAGAGATGGGTAAGGGTGATGCTCATTTTTTACTGGATTAAAGTAGTCGTTGGCCACATGCCTTGGTTAATAGAATCTCCCAATAATGCTCAAATCTACTTTAATGTTTATCTTTATATATTGCTATTTAAATAATTGAAAAAAAGTTTATTAAATAGTATTTAGCTTACCCATAATTTGACATAGCTAATTTATTTAGACTAGACTTAAATATGTTTTTTTATTAGTTTGACCTATCGGACAACCTGCAGGATAGATGAGATTCGGACTGATTGGAGAGTAGTTTTCTGCTGGGTTTTATGAGTCCGAAGCTGTTTTTTTTTCGTTTATTTGGGAGAGGGTTTAAAAGGATTTTTCCTTAGGATCATTTAAAAAAGGTAGATGGATTCAAAAAGAGTCAAGAAGATTGCATTGGTGGACGATGATAAGATTCAGCATATCTTACTCCGCAAGAGAGCAAACCGTTTGGTCCAGGAGCTGGAGCTAAGTTGTTTCGAATCCCCGGAGGAAGCTCTTGGTTTTTTGGGAGAGGAAGAGGTGAGCTTGATTATTTTGGACATGAATTTGCCAAGGATGGACGGGTGGGGATTTGTGAACGAATTGCAGCGCGAAGGAGTTATGACGGAAGTTGTAATTTTGACCGGATGCGTGAGTCAGGAAGACCGGCTTCGGATAGAACAGTTTCCGCAGGTTTCTGGTATCTATGAGAAGCCATTACCGGACGCAGATCTGATGCGGATTTTGGGGGCATAGAAGATTGGAATTCCGATTTGAATAATTTATATAATTTCTTGCTATCAGAAACATTTTATGGCTGAAGGAGCAGATGACAGAAAGCCAGTGCTTTCTAAAAAAGTAGATAAGTTTTTTACTGGTTTGGCAGACGCCTGGAATTTTGTCAGGAGGTTTTTCAAAGAAGTATTCATACCTCCATATGAATTTAAGGAGGTCGTACATCAATGCTACAGGATAGGTGTAGAATCACTTCCTCTGATATCCTTGACCGGATTCATTGTGGGTATCGTATTCACAAACCAGTCCCGTCCTTCGCTTTCGGAGTTCGGAGCAGCATCTTGGTTGCCGTCACTGATATCTATAGCGGTCGTGAGAGCCATGGGGCCTCTGGTGACAGCTCTTATAGCTGCCGGGAAAGTAGGATCGTCTATAGGGGCTGAAATAGGCTCTATGAAGGTGACTGAACAGATAGATGCTATGGAGGTATCTGCTACCAACCCTTTCAAGTTTCTGGTAGTGTCACGGGTGCTTGCCACCACGTTCATGATTCCTATGCTGGTTATGTATACTGACTTTGTCGCCTTGCTGGGTTCTTTTCTAAGTGTCAACAAGAACGAACTGGTGAGTTTGTCTACATTCTTTGTACAGGTTTTTGAATCGATCACCTTTTTGGATATTATTTCGTCTGTTTTAAAATCCCTCCTGTTCGGATTCACCATCGGAATCGTGGGGTGTTATAAAGGTTATAACTCTTCAAAAGGAACAGAAGGAGTGGGTAGAGCGGCTAATTCGGCTGTGGTAATTTCGATGTTCCTGATATTCATAGAAGAACTTCTGGTACTTCAGATTGTCAATGCAATCCGGTTAATGTAATATGGAAAATACGGTAGTAGAAATAAGGGGATTGAAGAAATCGTTTGGGGACCTGAAAGTTCTTGAACGGGTAGATCTTGATCTTTATCGAGGGGAGAATCTGGTAATTCTGGGAAAGTCCGGATCAGGCAAGTCTGTGCTGATCAAAATCATGGTAGGGCTATTGAGGCAGGACGAAGGAAGTATGGTTGTCCTGGGAAAGGAAGTATCAAAGCTGCGGGGAAAGGAACTCAACTCGCTAAGGCTTAAGATAGGATTTTCCTTTCAGAATTCTGCGCTTTATGACAGTATGACTGTGAGGGAGAACATGGAGTTCCCCTTGGTAAGAAATGTAAAAAATCTGACCAAAGGAGAGATTACCAAGAAGATTGAGGGGCTTTTGGATAGCGTGGGATTGCCACAATCCATCAATCAGATGCCTTCTGAACTTTCGGGAGGACAAAAGAAACGGATCGGTATTGCCAGAACACTTATTCTCGAACCTGAGATCATGTTGTACGATGAGCCTACAGCAGGTTTGGATCCCATCACCTGTATGGAAATCAACAATCTTATCGTACAGGTAAAGGAGCAGTACAATACCTCATCCATTGTTATTACCCACGATCTTACGTGTGCGAAAGTTACCGGGGACCGTATGGCTGTTCTGCTGGATGGGCAGTTTAAATCAATAGGAAGCTTTGAGGAGGTTTTTGCCGAAGCTACCGAAAAGCGAGTTAAATCATTTTACGATTATAATTTCATTGAGTCATGAGAGGCGAAAATAGAAGATCCGTTATAGTAGGCATTTTTGTCTTTATCGGAATAGCCATTCTGGTCACAGGGGTATTGACCCTGGGAGGCCAGCAAAAGAAGTTTGTAAAAGCCATACAGCTCAAAGCTGTATTTGATGATGTAGGAGGTCTACAGACAGGCAACAACATCTGGTTTTCCGGTGTGAAGATTGGGACTGTGCGCAAAATCAACTTTTATGGGGATTCACAGGTGGAAATCGTCATGAACGTTGAAGAAGCCTCTGTGGAGTATATCAGGAAAGATTCCAAAGCAACAATCAGCTCTGATGGGTTGATAGGCAATAAAATCATTGTGATCTATGGAGGCACTACCATGGCTCCTCCTGTGCAGAATGGGGATAGATTGGAGTCGGTAATGCCGCTGGATACCGATAAAATGATGGAGACACTTCAGGAGAACAATCAGAACCTGGTCGGTATCACCAACGATCTAAAGGTACTAACTGGTAAGATGGCAGAAGGACAGGGCATAGTGGGAGCGGTGCTGACCGATTCCTTGCTGGCAGAAAACTTCAAATCCATGCTGATAAACCTCAATAGAGCTTCAGTCAGCAGTAACAAGATGATCACAGAACTGAATGCATTCACCTCCAAATTGAATCAAAAAGGCAACTTTCTCAATGACCTGGCTACAGACACCACTTTGGTGGGTGATCTGAAAGAAACCATGCAAAGTCTGAAAGCTACTGCGGCCAATTCTGAAGAGATGACCTCTGAACTTAAGACAATATCAGGAAAGTTTAATTCTACCGATAACGCTATGGGTGTACTGCTCAATGATAATGAGTTTGCAGAAAAGTTAAAGAGCACGATGAAAAATACGGATTCAGCTACTTATAACCTCAATAGGGGGTTGGAAGCCCTGGAGTACACCTGGCCGTTCAGAAAGGGATTTAAGCGCAAGGCCAAAGCCGAAGCACAAGAAAACCAGTAAAGGTTTCAATCTTCCTCATTCAGCCCGCGATCAATTTTTTCGCGGGCTTCTTTTTTTTCTTCGCTATCTGCCGAAAGAGTTTCTGTGGTCTCCCCAGAGTTGGAGGTGAGAATGGCCTTGATACTGATTGGGAAATGATCTGAACCTATGGTGCGATTAACCTTCAATTCTGCCAGTCCAAAATGCTTGCTGAGGAAGATGTGATCCAGCGGCCACCTGAATAACGGTACTTTGGCATGGAATGTACTGAAGAAACCTCTTCCTCTTCTAGGGTCTGCCATGCCTGACGTCTTTAGGAAAAGCTCTGTTGTATAGCTCCAGGCTACATCGTTTAGGTCTCCGATGACCATTGATGGTTGCTTGTTTTGCTTTGACTTTTTACCCACCAGAAGGATTTCTGCATCCCTTTCGGTGCTTTTTAAATTTTCCCCTGGTACAGGTGGGGTAGGGTGAATACCATAGATGGTAATGGTTTTTCCGTTTCTCAGCTTTAAATCAATATCCAACGAGGGAATTTCAGGGTCTATCAGATAGTTTATTTCTTCCCGGACTAGTTCCAGCTTTGAATACAAGGCCATCCCGTAGGTATTGTCCTTGCCGATTTTGATACAGTATGGATAGGAGGATTCGATTTCAGAAACTCCGTCAATCCATGCCTGATCTGTTTCGACCAGAAAAACCAGGTCAGGCCTAAGCTCTTTTACCAGATTTACAGCCTTGCTGTAAGCCCGGTTTTCCTGGTATACATTTGATACCAGTATATAGATGCCGGAATCTTCAGTATAATTCACAGAACTGATCATTTTCTTGCTGAAAGGTGTGTAAGGCCAGATTTTGACTGTGAGGAATACTGCACATGTAGCTAGAACAGCAATCCATCCCCACTGCTCCGTACCGGGCTTGTAGATCCCCCATGATGCCCAGACAATCAATGCCGCGACAATAAGAAGCAGCTTCTGGACCCTGGGATAGTCAAAAATCCTGATCCACCAATAGTCCCATTTCAGGAAAGGAACGGCAGTAGCGATGATCAGGAAAAGACTAATTGCCCTAAGAATATTCAACCCCATTTGTCAGCTTAAATTTGAAGCCGGGAAAATAGCTGTTTTTCTCTTGCCTTTAGGCAAAAAAAATGGCTTTGTTGGGTTGGAATTGAATCCAAAAGCCAGAAATTAAGTTAGCTATAGTGTATATCTTTTTTACTAACCCTTTTTACCATGAATCAAGACATATTTCAGATTAAGACCCAACTTAACACACCTGACGGACCCCATTCTTTTTGGAGCCTTGAGAAGCTTCAAGCATCTGGTCACGAAGTCAAGCATTTACCCTTCTCTATCAGAATATTATTGGAGAATGCCTTAAGGAATTTTGATGATTTTTCAATCACAGAAGAGCATCTGCAGACTCTTCTCAACTGGTCACCGGAGGCTTCTGACAAAGATATCCCATATAAACCGGCCAGGGTATTGATGCAGGATTTCACCGGAGTCCCCGCCGTAGTGGATATCGCCTCACTCCGCTCTGAAGCCCAGCGAAAAGGAAAGGATCCAAGTAGGATAAATCCACTTATCCCGGTTGACCTCGTAATAGACCATTCTGTCCAGGTTGATTATTTCGGGACTAACTACAGCTATCTGAGAAATGTGGAAGTGGAATATGAGCGGAACAGCGAGCGTTATAAATTCCTAAAATGGGCCCAGAAATCATTCGATAACTTCTCGGTGGTACCTCCCGGAATGGGCATATGCCACCAGGTCAATCTTGAGTATCTCGCTCAGGGTGTTATCCTCCGGGATGGATTGGTCTTTCCGGATACATTGGTGGGCACCGACTCACACACTCCCATGGTAAACGGAATAGGTGTAGTGGGCTGGGGAGTTGGTGGAATAGAGGCGGAGGCGGCTCTTCTCGGCCAGCCTATATACTTTATTATGCCACAGGTGGTAGGGCTTAGACTTACAGGAGAGCTTCCTGCCGGGACTACTGCTACGGATATGGTTCTGACAATTACTGAACTGCTCAGAAGGCATGGTGTAGTAGGGAAGTTCGTGGAGGTATTTGGTCCTGGATTGGACAATTTATCTGTACCTGACCGGGCTACTATCTCCAACATGTCGCCTGAGTTTGGTTGTACTGTGACTTATTTTCCCATAGATGACAGGACTCTCGATTATATGTCGAAGACCAATAGATCCCAGTCCCAGATTAAGCTGGTGGAGGATTATTGCAAATCCAACCTGCTGTGGAGAAAAGACGAAGACTTGATTACGTACAGCTCTGTGGTGGAATTGGACCTTGGATCTGTGGAAGCGACTGTATCCGGCCCAAAAAGGCCCCAGGATAAAATATTGGTCAGGGAGTTCAAGCCGAAATTTGAAAGCCTGTTGGAAGAGGCTCATGGACGTGCTTATATTCCCATAGACAAGCGGGAAGTGGGAAGATGGCTTGCAGAAGGGGGGAATCAGGCGGGCGAACTGGTGAAAGAAGGCGGGTCTGAAGCAGAGATAGAAACCAAAATAAAAAATGGGTTGAAAACTGTAACCATCGAACTGAATAATGAAAAATTCTCCTTGTATGATGGTTCCATTGTAATTGCGGCGATTACCTCCTGTACGAATACCTCTAACCCTTCTGTGATGCTGGGAGCCGGATTGGTTGCCAAGAAAGCGAGAGAAAGAGGGTTGGATTCAAAACCTTGGGTAAAGACATCTTTGGCGCCTGGATCTAAAGTGGTGACTGATTATCTGGAAAAATCCGGATTGCTGGGTGACCTGGAAGCTTTGCGGTTCCACACAGTAGGCTATGGGTGCACATCCTGCATTGGTAACTCAGGTCCGTTGCCACGACACATAGCCACTGCCGTGGAGGATAATGACCTCATCGTGGCATCCGTGCTGTCCGGAAACCGGAATTTTGAGGCCAGGGTGCATCCTCAGGTGAAAATGAACTACCTCATGTCTCCTATGCTGGTAGTGGTATATTCCATAGCAGGTAGGGTTGACATAGATTTATACAATGAGCCACTGGGATACGATCCTAACCAGGAACCGGTATTCCTCAAGGATATCTGGCCATCTCAGGAAGAGATAGCTGAAGTAGCCAGAAAAGTCCTCTCTCCAGATGACTACAGAAATAACTATGAGGAGATTTTTGAAGGGAATGAGATATGGAAAGAGCTGGACTCTGGCAAGGGGGAGATTTATCCATGGGACGAGAGCAGTACCTACATTAAAGAAGCTCCTTTTTTCGTAGGGATCTCAGAAGAGATACCTTCTGTCAGAAATATAATAGATGCACGTGTTTTGCTGAAACTGGGGGATTCCATTACCACTGACCATATTTCCCCAGCAGGGTCATTCCGTGAAAATTCTCCGGCAGGCAAATACTTGAATAGCAGGGGAGTAGAGCGCCCTGATTTCAATTCCTATGGGTCCAGGAGAGGAAATGATGAAGTGATGGTAAGGGGTACATTTGCCAATGTGAGGATCAAGAATCAGCTGAGCCTCCAAGAAGGGGGGTACACTACATTTATACCGACCAATGAAGAAATGTCGGTGTTTGAAGCTTC
Organism: Algoriphagus sp.; assembly: GCA_048819475.1. Taxonomy (GTDB): domain Bacteria; phylum Bacteroidota; class Bacteroidia; order Cytophagales; family Cyclobacteriaceae; genus Algoriphagus. The sequence continues at coordinate 110,307 of JBMDXP010000088.1, read as the reverse complement.
CCAGAAGTACCGGCAAAACGATACGCCTTTAATCGTGCTTGCAGGTAGGGAGTATGGATCGGGATCATCCAGGGATTGGGCGGCAAAAGGCACCAGTTTATTGGGTATCAAAGCAGTGATCGCAGAGAGCTATGAGAGGATCCATAGAAGCAATCTTGTGGGGATGGGTGTATTGCCCCTACAGTTTGTCGACGGAAAAAACGCTGATTCATACAGACTCACAGGAAAGGAAAAATTCAGTATTCTAGGAATTGAAGATGGATTGACTCCGGGTCAAACTTTTGAAATGCTGGTTACGTCCGAAACAGGGGAAACCAGAATCCCATTGAAATCCCGTCTGGATTCTGAAGTGGAGATTGCTTATTATACACATGGAGGCATTCTCCATTATGTATTGCGTGACTTTCTGAAAAGTTAAACCAAAATAGCAGTTCTGTAAGCTGATGGAAATCGAAATAGAGCCCCGCTAATCACTAGCGGGGCTTTTGTGATTAAAGGAGCTCCCAGAGATCGGACCTCGTACATGGGCTGATTTTGAACCTTTGCGGGTTACCGCTGAAACCCGGGATAGCCTAATGATTCGTGAAAATTCATGCTTAAGCATATCCAGTTTTTTTTTTTTTTGAATACCAGTCAAAAATACTTGGATGTTATAGGTTTAACTGATTGAGGAATTGATAACACTATATCCCGATTTGAAAGGAATTTCAATTTTCTTGAACCAAGATCAGAAATGAGGGTAATTCCTTTCCGAAATCTTACTTTCATCCCACAGGATAAATCTTATTTTTGTGCCTCAATCCTATTAATCAATATCTGATGCAAACTATCAACCCTCGAAAAACCTCTGCTTGGGCCCGTTTGAAAGAACTGGCAGATAAGCACAAAGACCTTACTGTTTTATCACTTTTCGATGACAAAGCCCGGTTTCAAAATTACAGCCTGGAGCTTGGGGATATCTTGGTGGATTATTCCAAGAACCGCATCAATGAAGAAATTTTTGAGGCTCTGATCGACCTGGCAAAGGAAACGGGCCTTAAGGACTCCGTAGAGGCTATGTTTTCAGGTGAAGCGATTAATAGGACCGAAGGCAGGGCTGTACTTCACACTGCTCTTCGCAATAGAAGTAATACGCCGGTATGGGTAGATGGGAAGGATGTGATGCCCGAAATCAACAAGGTACTGGAGCAGATGAAATCCTTTGCCGGAAAAGTTTACAATGGTCAATGGCTCGGATATACAGGTAAACCGGTTACATCACTGGTGAACATAGGGATCGGCGGATCTGATCTGGGACCTGTCATGGTTACAGAGGCACTCAAAGCCTATCAATCCCCTGCATTGAAATGCTTTTTTGTTTCGAATGTAGACGGTACCCATATCGCCGAAACGCTGAAGCAGGTAGATCCGGAGACCACTCTTTTCTTTATAGCATCCAAGACTTTTACTACGCAGGAAACCATGACAAATGCGCATACAGCAAGAAACTGGTTTCTGGAATATGCCCAGAATGAAGCTGCTGTTGCCAAGCATTTTGTGGCCTTATCCACCAATCTGGATGGAGTCAAGTCCTTTGGCATAGACCCGACTAATATGTTTGCGTTTTGGGATTGGGTAGGAGGTAGGTATTCCCTTTGGTCCGCAATAGGACTACCTATTGCCTGTGCCATCGGCTTTGAAAAATTTGAAGAATTGCTTTCAGGGGCACACGCTATGGACCGGCATTTTAGACAGTCAGAGTTAGCTGAAAATATTCCGGTATTACTGGCTTTGATAGGAATATGGAACACCAATTTTCTGGGAGCCAGCTCAGAGGCTATCTTACCGTATGACCAATATCTTCATCGTTTTGCTGCCTATTTTCAGCAAGGCAATATGGAAAGTAACGGAAAGTACGTGAGCCGGGCAGGCGAAAAGGTGGAGTATACCACCGGCCCTATCATATGGGGTGAGCCGGGTACCAATGGGCAGCACGCTTTTTATCAATTGATCCACCAGGGGACACATTTAATACCGTGTGATTTCATTGCTCCTGCTATTTCACATAATCCTATTGGGGACCACCATCAGAAGCTACTTTCCAATTTCTTTGCGCAGACTGAAGCGCTGATGAAAGGAAAGTCATTGGAGGAGGTGACCAAAGAAATGGAAAAAGCAGGGAAATCTGAAAGAGATATAAAGATGATTGCCCCCCATAGGGTTTTTGAAGGAAACAGGCCTACCAATTCGATCTTGGTAAAGAAAATCACTCCGTTTACACTGGGACAGCTGATCGCGATGTACGAGCACAAGATTTTTGTGCAGGGAGCTATCTGGAATATTTTCAGTTTTGACCAGTGGGGAGTGGAACTGGGAAAAGTGTTGGCGAATGGAATTTTACCTGAACTACTCGATGATCAGACTGTAAAATCCCATGACAGCTCTACAAATGGACTGATCAATGCCTATAAAAAAATGCGTTGATTATAATTCAAAAGCCACTGATATAAGATTCAGTGGCTTTTGAACTTGGGTCAATCAGTGATTTTGATTCCTATCGCTTCAATACCCGGGAGCTTTTCTTGCCTCATGTACTGAAGTAGGCTCAGGGACTTGGTATCCGGATGTAATAGGATGGGAAGTGTATCATAAATGGTGTAGGTACTTCCAAACCCTTTTCCCAATGGCTCCCCTGTCTTGGAGTCAAACAGGGGAATATTGATCAACTTATTGTCCAAAAGGGTTCCAGAAGTATCCTTGCTGATAATCCTCAGATAACAATTGGAATACGCATAATTCTCGTTATACCTCACTGCAATGAAACTATGGGTCCCGGCTATATCCAATTCGCCCAATTCAAACCCCAAGGTATCCTGTACATCCCAGCTTTGGGACGGGATAGTCTGAAACTCCTCATATAGTCTGTCTCCCGAGCAGGCAGTAACCCCTGATAAGGCCAACCCCAAAAACCAGTACATGAATCTATTCATTGCCAGGATTGGTTGGGTTGGGCCCTTGGTTCTTTCTGGGAGGAAAGCGTTTTTTCCCTTCTGTCTTCTGTTCTCCCTGAGCCGTGTTGCCAGGTCCTGGTTTTTGCCTCTTCGGGTTTTGTGGACGTGGTGGCTGTGCTCCCTGATCTTTACTTTTATTGTGGGGATTGGCAGTACCCTGTTCTACTTTTTGGTTGGGATTTCCTCCCTGCGGGTTTCTGGGTTTGTTTCTGCTTTTATTTCTCCTGTTTTTGGATTCCCCGCCTGGTTTCCCCGCCTGGTTTTCATTCCTCTGTGTTTGTCCATCAGGCTTTTTGGCTGTATTGGGCTGGTTAACTGACGACGACTGCTGCTCCGGTTTAGCACCGTTTCTCTTTTTCTTTGGTTTCTTCTTTTTGGCAAACTTCTTATCGAGAAGCTCAAGCTCCCTGGTGGACTGTGCAGCCAAATCTTCGACTTGGGATGCCTCGTCAAAATTCAGGTTGAATACCTTTTTACCTTGACTGTTGATATCCTGTATTTCCTTTACACGCTCACAGGTGATGCTATGCCAGTCATTGTCATTGTTATAGCTAAACCACATCAGCTTTCTGAATATATCGGTCTTCTGTAGTTTTGCAGGGCCGGATTCAGTGAGCAAGGGACGGTCCACCTGTGGAATATCCTTAATTGCATCCATATATGTATCCAGCTCATAATTCAGGCAACACTTCAGGCGGCCACATTGTCCACTGAGTTTTCCGGGATTAAGGGAGAGGTTTTGATATCGGGCTGCAGAGGTACTTACATTTTTAAAATCAACCAGCCAAGTGGAGCAACACAGCTCCCTGCCACAGACACCTATTCCACCGATTCTTCCGGCTTCTTGTCTAAGGCTAATCTGCCTCATTTCGACACGGATTTTGAATTCCCCGGCCAAAACCTTGATGAGCTCACGGAAGTCTACCCGCTCATCTGCTGAGTAGTAGAAAGTGGCCTTGGAGTTGTCTGCCTGATATTCAACATCCGACATTTTCATCTTAAGCCCCAGTTCATCGACAATCTGCTTACAACGATAAAGGGTAGGGATTTCCCGGTTTTGAGCCTCTCCCCATTTCTCCATGTCCTTTTGGTTGGCTACCCGGTATATCCTGAGAATCTCGTCATTATCCTTTATTTTCCGCTTCTGCATTTGCAGACGGACGAGTTCGCCCTGAAGTGATACGTAACCGATATGGTGACCATTGGGAACATCTACCACAATAGGGTCTCCTGTATTAAGGGTGAGATAATCCACATTTCTGTAATACTCTTTTCTTCCACCCTTGAACTTGACCTCTACTATGTCAAAACTGTCCACTTCAGGAATCCCCATATGGCTAAGCCAATCAAAGGAATTCATTTTATTACAATCGCTCGTTCCGCAGCTGCCGTTACTTTGACAGCCACCGGTACCTCCAGTGGAGGTGGAGCAGGTGCTACATCCAGCCATAATTTATATCTACAGAGCTTGACTCTGATTAGTTTTGGGTTTACTTCATCAATTTAAGAATATCCTGACCGATATCCTTTCGATAATATACCTGATCCCAGTGGATCTTTTCCACCGAGCTGTAGGCATAGGTCATAGCTTCCTCAAGTGTTTTCCCTTTTCCCGTTACAGCAATTACCCTACCTCCTTGGTTGACGAGTATATTTTCTTTGGTTTTGGATGTTCCGGCATGGAATATTTCACTTCCCTCCGGTAAATCCCCAGGGAGCGAAATAGGAAAGCCCTTTTGGTAAGAACCTGGATATCCTCCGCTGACCAACACCACTGTAAGGGCATAATCACTGGATATTCTAAGTTGGTAGGAATCCAAGTTACCCAGTGCTATGCGCTGTAGCAACTCCAGAAAATCACTTTCTATCCTGGGGAGTACAGCTTCTGTCTCTGGGTCTCCCATCCGTACATTATATTCTATGACATGAGGTTCACCTTCCTTGTTCATTAAACCTATAAACAAGAAGCCTTTATAGGGAATCCCCTCTTTAGCCAGTCCATCCACGGTAGGTTTTACTACCTTTTCCTCTACTTTTTCCATAAAGGCACGGTCTGCAAAGATCACAGGGCTTACAGCACCCATGCCACCGGTATTCAGACCTGTATCACCTTCACCTATCCGCTTGTAGTCTTTTGCCTCCGGGAGAATCTTGTAGTTTTCCCCGTCTGTTGCCACAAATACCGAAAGCTCAATACCTGTAAGGAACTCTTCGATGACCACCTTGGACGAAGCTTCACCAAATTTTTGATCCAGCAACATTTCCTTCAGAGAGGCTTTTGCCTCCTCGAGTGTCTGACAGATCAATACACCTTTCCCGGCAGCAAGCCCATCTGCCTTTAAGACGATAGGAAGTTTTTGGGTTTCCAGATAAGCCATTCCTTCCTCTAGTTGTGATGGAGTGAATGTTTCATATGCAGCGGTCGGGATACCATTTCGCTGCATAAACCTTTTGGAAAAATCCTTGCTTCCTTCCAAGGTAGCGCCCAGTTGTGATGGTCCCACTATGGGGATAGCTGATGTCTGGGGTTGGGATTGAAGGTAATCCACCAGCCCTTTTACCAGTGGTTCTTCAGGACCTACCACCACCAGACCGATATTTTTGGAGATGACAAAGTCCCGGATGGAAACAAAATCAGTTACAGCAATGGAGACATTGGTTGCAATTGCCTCCGTACCTGCATTACCGGGTGCTACATAGAGCTGGGAGCAATCGTCACTTTGCACGATTTTCCAGGCAAAGGCATGTTCCCTGCCTCCACTGCCTAATAAGAGTATATTCATTGACTCAGTTCAAGTTAATTAGCATGCTCGGAAATGAACTTGATGCGATAGACCCGCAGTTCATCTTCTGCAAAATCCTCACCTTCCAGTTCATCAAGGGCTGCTTTGATATGATCGGTTTCCGCATTCATGAAATAGTCGTGAAGAAGATCCTCCCGGTCCTCATCCATAATATTCTGAATGTAGTAATCGATGTTTAGTTTAGTTCCGCTATAAATGATCTGCTCTATTTCATGAAGCAGTTCACTTAGACTCATATTGAGATTCTCAGCAATCTCATCCAGGTCAATCTTGCGGTCGATTTGCTGGATTATTGAAATTTTGACTTTGGACCGTGTTCCGGAAGATTTGACTACTACATCGGAAGCCGTCTCGATTTCATTTTCTTCCACATAGTTGGCTATCACCTTAAGAAAAGAAGCTCCAAACTTAGCAACTTTTCCCATTCCTACCCCATTTATCTGGGCCAACTCTTCTTTGGTAGTGGGATACACCGTGGCCATTTCCTCCAGCGAGGGGTCCTGGAAGACCACATAGGGAGGCAACCCTTTCGAGCGGGCGACTTTTTTCCGTTCGGCCTTTAAAAGCTCAAACAGCTTCTCGTCATAGGCTACGCCTGTAGTGATCTCCACTTCTGCTTGTTCCGATCCTATTTCCTTCTCGAAATCATGGTCCTTATACAGCGTAAGGGAATAAGGAGACTCCATAAACTCCTTACCTTTCGCGGTGAGCTTGAGTACACCGTAATTCTCGATATCCTTTTCAAGCATATCCAGGATTATAACCTGCCGGATTATTCCGATCCAGGTCTTTTCAGTCTCTTCTTTGCCTTTCCCGAATACCGGTAACTTGTCATGCTTATAGCTCGTGACGTAATCGGTTGATTCTCCTATGATCACCTTGACCAGATGATCCAGGCCAAAGCGCTCCTTGGTTTCCTTGGCAGTTTCCAGCACTGTCAACACGGAATCCATGCCTTCAAATGTTTCCCGTTCTTTTCTGCAGTTATCACAGAAACCACAGTCCTCACTCAAGGTTTCACCGAAATAGTTGAGAATGAACTTCCTCCGGCATACACCCGTTTCCGAGAATGCTGCCATTTCCTGAAGAAGTACCTTGGCATTTTCCCGTTCGGTGACTGCTTTGTCTTTGTTGAACTTGTCCAGCTTAATGATATCATCGTACCGATAGAACATAAGACAATGTCCTTCAAGCCCATCCCTTCCGGCTCTTCCTGTTTCCTGATAGTATCCTTCCAGTGATTTGGGCACATCGTAGTGGATTACGTAGCGTACATCGGGCTTATCTATTCCCATCCCAAAGGCGATGGTAGCCACGATCACATCAAGTTCTTCATTTAAGAAATCATCTTGGTTTTTAATCCTTACCGCAGAGTCCAGTCCAGCATGATATGGCGCTGCATTGATCTGGTTTACTTTCAGCAGCTGGGCTATTTCCTCTACCTTTTTCCTGCTGAGACAATAGATGATCCCCGACTTTCCCTTATGGGTCTTGATAAATTTAATCAGGTTTTTCTTCGACTCGTTTTTGACTTTAGGCCGGACTTCGTAAAAGAGATTGGTGCGGTTAAAAGAAGATTTGAACAGATCTGCCTCCTCCATCTGCAGGTTTCGCTGGATATCCTGCTGGACTTTCGGCGTAGCAGTGGCAGTAAGAGCAATAATTGGCAAGTGAGGTGCAATCTGCGCCACTATGGATTTAATCCTTCTGTATTCAGGTCTGAAATCATGTCCCCACTCTGAAATACAATGCGCCTCATCAATGGCCACAAAGCTGAGGTGCGCTTCTTTTAGGAATGCCACATTCTCTTCCTTGGTGAGGGATTCCGGAGCCACATAAAGAAGTTTGGTCTTTTTTCCCAAGACTTCACTTTTTACTTTGTTAGCCTCAGACTTGTTCAGGGTAGAATTGAGGAAGTGTGCATTGATGCCAATAGCATTGAGCTGATCTACCTGATTTTTCATCAAAGCAATCAGCGGGGAAATGACTATGGCGGTGCCTTCTTTCACCACTGCGGGCAATTGGTAGCACAGGGATTTGCCTGCCCCGGTAGGCATGATTACAAATGTGTTCCTGTGATTCAGCAGGTTATCCACAATGGATTCCTGATTGCCACGAAACTGGCTGAAGCCAAAGATTTTTTTTAGGTCTGCTTTTACTTTTTCCTCCACTTCGAAAGGGGGTTAATCGGTACTTGAAACCTGTATCCAGGAATGATTGATTACTTTTATACCTTTGTACAAAATTAGTGATTAACGCAGGTAAAATTGAATTTAGCTAAAAATATTAGAAATACAGCCACTAGGGTATTGCAAAATGAGTCACAGGCGATCTTAAACCTTATAGATTATCTGGACGGCGATTTTGAGGCATGTGTAGCGCGTATTTTAGACGCTAAGGGAAGGGTGGTGATTACAGGTGTAGGAAAGAGTGCGATCATAGCGAATAAGATAGTGGCGACGCTCAATTCTACAGGGACACCTGCATTGTTTATGCATGCGGCAGATGCAATTCACGGGGATTTGGGAATGATCCAAAGCGGCGATATCGTCATCTGTATTTCCAAAAGTGGCAATACTCCGGAAGTGAAAGTATTGGTACCGCTGCTTAAAAATCTGGGTTCCGTGCTGGTGGCTCTGGTGAGTAACACCAAGAGTTACCTGGCTGAGCAGGCGGAATATGTACTCAATGCTACCATTGGAGAAGAGGCATGTCCAAACAACCTGGCACCTACCACTAGTACCACAGCACATCTTGCACTTGGCGATGCCTTGGCAATCTGTCTTCTCGAAGCACGTGGGTTTACGCCGGATGATTTTGCAAAATACCACCCCGGTGGCTCACTGGGAAAACAACTGTACCTCAGAGTGGGCGATGTGCTGGGAGTAGACCAAATCCCAAAGGTAAATGAGTCTGCAGGATTGGCAGAAGTGATCATGGAGATTTCAGGGAAAAGACTTGGGGCTACCGCAGTGGTGGATAAGGAAGACAACCTCTTGGGAATCATCACAGATGGGGATTTGAGAAGAATGCTTCAGCGGACACTTGATATCCAATCCGTGAAGGCAGCGGATATTATGACCCTTCACCCGAAAACCATTCCTGTAGGAGAATTTGCCATTCGCGCTCTAAATATGATGAAAAATCACAATATCACTCAACTTGTGGTGATGGATGGGGGAAAAATCGCAGGTTTTGTCCATATTCATGAATTAATGAAAGAAGGCATAGTTTAAATGTGATATGCAGCATAAACCCTACATTGTTATTATGGCTGGGGGAATTGGTTCCCGGTTTTGGCCTTATAGTAGAAGAAAAAAGCCAAAGCAGTTTCTGGATATTCTAGGCACCGGTAGGACTTTGCTGCAAATGACATATGACAGGTTTAGGGATATTGCCGACCCCGAACAATTTGTGGTAATCACCTACCGCAAATACCTCAGCCAAGTGAAAGAACAGCTCCCTGAACTCAAGGATTATCAGATTCTGAGTGAGCCGATGAGAAAAAACACAGCGGTCTGTATAGCTTATGCCTGCTATAAAATCCATTCCATAGATCCCGAAGCCACCTTGATAGTCACTCCTGCCGATCATCTGATACTACAGGAAAAGAAGTTTGTATACACCATTCAGAAGGCGGTGGAAGAAGCCAAAAACAACGGCAGGCTCATTACTTTGGGTATTCAGCCTAACCGACCCGAAACAGGTTACGGCTATATCCAATACCTGGAAAACCAAGACGGAGGTGCTATGAAAGTGAAGACATTCACGGAGAAACCCAATGCGAAACTTGCCAAGACTTTTTTGGACAGTGGGGATTTCGTCTGGAACTCAGGAATGTTTGTCTGGAAATCCAGTAGTCTAATCAATGCTTTCGAGGAATATATGCCGGATCTGGCTGAGGTCTTTGATGAAGGTAGTGAAGTCTTCGGCACGGAGGAGGAGACAGAGTTTATTTCCAGGGCTTATACACAGGTGAAAAACATCTCTATTGACTATGGAATAATGGAAAAATCCGACCAGGTGTATATGATCCTCGGGGATTTTGGATGGTCAGATTTGGGCTCCTGGAACAGTTTGCATGAGATGCAGCATAAAGACGAAAACAACAATGTCATTGATGGGAATGCTATTCTCTACGAAACCGAAAACAGTTATATCAAAGTGGATGGCAGGAAGCTGGTAGTTGTTCAGGGACTTGATAATTACCTGGTGAACGAGACAGATAACGTTTTATTGATCTGCAAACTGGATGCGGAAAAGAAATTCAGGGAATTTGTCTCCAACGCTAAAAAGAAGGGAGAGGAGTATATTTGACCAAAGTATACGGCCAGGGATGAAATCTGTGTAGCATACAGTAAAGCTAAGCTTATAACCGGCACTGCGTATCGGGCCCCTGTTCGAATTGAGATTTACACCAGCCGCAGATCACTTTCTGTGGTTAGAACATACGTTTGTTTTCCCGGTCCGTTATAGGCTTTTCCTGGTGACACGGTCCGCGGCAGATTTTGATTGAACCATTATTTCTTTCGCTGCCTGATGGCTTCATAGATTGCTACTCCAGCAGAGACGGACACATTGAGGCTTTCTATATTTCCAGCCATCGGGATTTTCACCCTATCGTCCATGATTCCCATGATATCCTGGGATATCCCGTCTTCTTCCGAACCCATTACCAAGGCAACTGGTGAAGAAAAATCTGCCTCATACATGCTTTTGGTGGTTTTTTCAGTGATTGCAACCAAGGTCAATCCAGACTTTTGGAGGTCCCTACACGCATAGAAAAGGTTTTTGGCCCGGACTATAGGAAGGAAATTAAGAGCTCCTGAAGAGGTCTTGATGGCATCGGAGTTGATTTGTGCGCTTCCTTTTTCCGGGATGACTATGGCATCTACCCCGGCACACTCAGCGGTCCTGGCTATGGCCCCAAAATTTCTGACATCAGTGATTCTATCCAGAATAAGTATCAGAGGGGATTTGCCCATTGAAAAACAGCTTTCGATCACATTATCCAAAGAGGCATATTCAATTGCGGACATTTGCGCTACTACTCCCTGGTGGTTTTTACGTGTCACCCGGTTCAGTTTTGCTTCAGGCACGCGCACCACAGGGATGTGCTCAGTTTTGCAGAGCTGAAGCAATTCTTTAATGAGATCATTGTTCAGTTCTTTCTGCACAAGGACTTTGTCTATATCCTTACCGGAGTGGATAGATTCCATCACTGCACGTGTACCAAAAATAAAGTCTTTTTCGTGGGCTGTTTTTTCGATTAAAAAGCCATCTTTCCGCTTCTCCATATGGATATGTTTTTGAACCATACAGGCTGATAGGCCCGTGATCTGTTCAAGGTATAATAGTGGGGACTGAGTATATTTTTTACGCGGGCAAAGGTAAAGCGAATTTTTGAACTCTCATCAACCCCAATGTAGGACCAGATTTCTCTGTCCAGGTAAAAATTAACTTCCTGGGGAGGTCCCAATACAATATAGATCATACCTTTGTCAGTTTTCCAGCCCTCTTTAAAGTCGGTAAACAGGATATTTGCAAATTCTATCTGTCGGAAATATTCCCGGATTATATTTTTGGAGGTTTCCTCATCCCGGGTAAGGTTAAACCAATACTCATCCAATGCTTTCTTTTTATCAGTCGCCATAAGCAGGCTTTCATGCTCTTTTCGGGTAGAGATATAGGTCACCATCTTGACCATTTCGTCCCAATCCTTTACTTTGGGAAATGCTTCGTGGGTGGTTTTCAGCAAAAGTCCTGTGGAGGAAGCGGTATCGCTCTGGAAAAAGTAGTAACCTGTCTGGTCGAGGCTTTTGGGCACGTTGACCAGAAAATCGCCTTGATCGACGACTTCCACTTCTTTGGGAACGGCCGCCGGTTTGGTCTCCATCGGAGGGAAAGGCACGTCGAAATTCACAGGGTAATAGAAAGACCTCAAGTTTGGGGTACCCTGTGACTTGAATAGGAGTGACTCTCCCGTATTCAGATAATTCTGGTCAAAGCCAACATTATTTGCATAATAGGCACCGAAATCCGGATGGTCAAAGACAAAGTCACTTTTCAGATCCACGTGGTAATAATATTCATCACCCTGGCGCGTATCGAGTGCCGTGATCAAAGCGATCGCATTAGTAGACCCGACGGGTACTTCTACCGATTTCTCGAATACCCAATGTCTGTCTGTGTCAAACTTTAAATCATTGGAGGTAAGGATAGTGTTGAGTTCAGGCTGTATTTCCTGCTCATAGCTGTTCAGTATAGCATAGGTGAAGCTAAAACTATTGAACTCGGGATTTTCCTCGATTTTTTCAATTATAAATTGAAGGTCGTAGCTGGTTTCACTCTTTTTGATAGGGATGATCTTGAGTCCTAACCGGGAATATCTGGAGTAGCGTAGAGCTTGGTTCAGAGTACTAAGCTTTTTCTGGGAGAATGCAGGTATCAGCGTTCCTGTAAACAGGATCAAAAAAATTAGAAGGGGAATTGTTTTATGGTTCATCTGGTATTAATCTTGGGTTTTAAAAATTAACCTTACTTTTGCCAAAATAGTAAAATTTTGTATGGCTACCTATACAACGGAAATAGCGTCTGACAAGTTGATCAGCGATAATCCTATTCATCAACGATTGCTCAAAGCATACATTGCAGCGAAGCCCTGGATATCAGGTAAGTTGCTGGAAGTAGGATGTGGAGAGGGTAGGGGTGTTGAGATTCTACTACCCCATGCAACCAGCTACTTGGGGGTGGATAAAATACAGGAGGTCATTGATTCCTTGCGTATCAAATTTCCCCATGCAGAATTCAGACAGGCAGTTATCCCTCCCTTTGCCGGATTGGAAGATAACTCATTTGATACAGTCGTCAGTTTTCAGGTGATTGAGCATATTGAAAACGACCGGCTTTTCCTGGAAGAAATTTACCGTGTACTCCGCCCTGGAGGGAAAGCGATTATTTCTACGCCAAACATCAACCATACTCTGTCACGCAACCCTTGGCATGTCAGGGAGTACAGGCCTGAGCAGCTTATCGGGTTATGCGAGGGGATATTTGATAAAGTAGAGGCGAAAGGTGTAGGGGGGAATGAGAAGGTCTGGAATTACCATGAGGCCAACCGGAAATCCGTCAGGAAGATCATGCGTTTTGATATTTTTGATCTCCAGTATAAGCTTCCGGCTGCAGTTCTGAGAATGCCATATGAACTGCTGAACAGACTAAACCGAAACAAACTTCATAAGCAGGTCGGAGAAGATGTGACCTTAATCACACATGAAGACTACCCAATTGTGAACGACCCATCCTCTGGGCTGGACTTATTCTATATTCTTGAAAAGAAATGGAGGATTACCTCCTTGGCCGAATGAATGAGAGCAATTAAAGGTTGAAGTCCTTATGTCCAGCTTGACTTCGGCCCAACAAAAAAGGCAGCAGAATTCGATCCTGCTGCCTTTTTTGCTTATGGTAAATACAAATCAAATTACCTTCTTTGAAGCGCTCCCCCACCTCTGGAAGATTCTTCTGGTCCCATGTACTTTTCCATTCTAAGCTTAAGCTCCTGGGCCTTTTCCTGATACCCTCTCTCCTCAAGCAAAGGAATGAAATATCGGATCATTTCCACCGAGATCATCATCTCACGGTCGTAGGTACGGTTTTCAGAAGTGTAGAACTCAATCATATCCAGGGATTTCTTCGAAACCTTGTCTATAATATCCAATGCTTTTTCATCTTCACCCACTTCAAAGAACAGGGGCACGGACTGTCCGCTGGACAGGTCATAAGGAATAGCCTCATGTGGCATAACTTTCAGCCCATAGTTGAGAAGTGTGGCAGCCTCTTCCATTTTATCCTGATCCAGAAGAGCTATAACGATACTGTTTAAGGTGCTTCGATGGTTGGATGCAAATCTCCTGTATTCTTCGTCGAGGTAAGCATCTGGATTGTCCATGCCTCTGAAGGCAAACTTCTCCATGAAGTTTTTATAAGCGAGATCCACATTCACCAATTCCTCGCGGATAAACTCAGGCTTACGGACCGGCAAGAGTCTATAGGTAAGCCCTTCCATCACGACATGCTCGGAGATGTTGAGCCCTATCGTCGCAAGTGATGTGTTGTTAAAATAGATCGGTCTTTCCCAATTGTTGGAAGTGATCAGGTCTATTAGCATCAGCGTGCCTTTAGTCACATACTGTCCTGAGATCTGCAGGTTCATCTGCGGTGAAAACAACGAGATGAATTCTTCCGGAATGATGTTTTTGTCAGCAACTGCGGCACTGTCAACTTCCAGAATCAGGTTTCTTGAAGGGACCATATTTACGACGCTTTTGCCTCCGGTCTCCATCTTGAGCAGTTGGGAACCCGAGTTCAAAAGTTTGAGGTACTCCCTGGCGGAGATCGCGTCCAGCCCTTCTCTTTCCATCACGTAGAGCACATCATTAGTGCCTTTTTGGTAACGCTCCGGAGCTAGGCTAAACGGTAGCTTTTCCGATTCATTCACAGAGCGGGTCATCTGCTCCACATACCAGTCGGTATCGAAATAGCTCAATACGATGACACGCACATCAGTTCTGAAACCTTCCACTTCCTGCACATACCATAGCGGAAAGGTGTCGTTATCACCTCCGGTAAAGAGGATGGCATTGGGTGCACAGGAAGCAAGGAAATTGCGTGCGGAATCCACCGAAAAATACCTTCCTTTTCGATTGTGGTCATTCCAGTTTTCCGCGGCCATGAGCCCGGCCACAGGCAAGGTGATCAGTGTTGCGATTATTCCGGCTGTTGCCAGGTTCTTACTTGCCTTTGCTATCATATGGGCGAGAGCCAGTACTCCCATCCCCACCCAAATGGCAAATGCGTAGAAACTACCCACATAGATGTAATCCCGCTCCCGGGGCTCCACCGGAGGGGAGTTAAGGTAGAGCACCAGGACCACGCCCATCATTAAGAAAAGCATCAGGTTTACATAGAAGGACTTGGGGTCTACTTTTGCCTGGAAAAACAACCCGATGATCCCCAGCAAAAGAGGCAACATCAGATAGTTGTTATGCCCCTTATTCTCCTTGATGTAATCAGGGAATTTATCCGAGAACGCATCGGTAAGGCCAATCCAGGGAGCATCACTGAAGTCACTTTCCCTTCCTGAAAAATTCCACATGAAATACCGCCAATACATATGTCCCAGCTGGTGCGTAAACATAAAGTATAGATTATCTCCAAAAGCCGGATCCTGTCCCTCCCGTAGTCCTAATTTCTGCCGATAAATCCGTTTATGGTTCTCTACGGTCGAATAGACGCGGGGGAAAATTGTGGTTTTTTCCTTCTCGTATGTGTTTTGAAGGGTATAGTCGACTATTTCATAGTTGTCTTTCCCTTTCATATATACCGGAGCCCCTTCGGTCTGGTCCACGAGCTTTGCCGTAAAGTACTGCCCGTGAAGTAAGGGTCTGTAGCCATATTGTTCGCGTTTCAGGTAGGAAACATAGCTGATGATATCTTTTGGTGCATTTTCATTGATAATAGGATCCTGATTGGCACGGATCACGATCAGGGCGTAGCTACTGTATCCGATCAATATGAAAATCAATGAAAGCAATGCGGTATTCAATATGGCCTTTTCGTTTTTTCTGGAGTAGCGGTAACCGTAAAACAAGGCGGTGAAAAACAGGATTATAAATACGATAATGCCTGAGCCAAAGGGAAGGTTTAAGCTGTTTACAAAAAAGATCTCCATGGACCCAGCGAGACTGGGCAGTCCGGGGATGATCAGGTTGTTGATGATCACCAGGGCTATTCCACCGGAAAAGAAAGCGATAAATGCTCCTTTTAAAGTAGGATTCTGATATTTCTTGAAATAGTAGATCAGCGCGAGTGCTGGCAATGTCACCAAATTCAGCAAATGGACCCCTATAGATAGACCCACCAGATAGGCGATGAATATCATCCACTTATTCTCCTCTCTCGGGTCTTTGATCACATCCCATTTCAGGAAAGCCCAGATCACGATTGCAGTAAAAAAAGAGGACATGGCGTATACTTCTGCCTCCACTGCAGAAAACCAAAAACTGTCAGAGAAGGTATATACCAACGATCCCACTACTCCAGCTCCCATTAAAGCTATGGTCTGTCCCTTGCTTTCCTGCCCTTCATGGACCTGAAACAACCTTTTTCCGAAGAGGGTAATGGACCAGAAAAGAAACAGAATGGTGAACCCTGAAAAAAGTGCACTGCCTATATTCATCCAATAAGCTACCTGGAGGCCATCCCCCAAAGCAAAGAAGCTGAACATCCGATAGACCAGTAAAAAGAAAGGAGCCCCCGGAGGATGCGGAACCTGGAGCTTGTATGAAACTGCAATAAACTCTCCCGGATCCCAAAAACTGGCGGTTTGCTCTACAGAGAGGATATAAACCAGGGAAGCTACCGCAAAAACCACCCAACCGGTAAGATTATTAATTTGCTTGTAATTGAGCATTAATATGGAAAATTAGACTGGCGAAAATAAAAAAATATTCTCCAACTCAGGGGATTTTAGCACTTTTTAAAAGTTTGGTATGTTCACCCAACACTTTTTATGTAACATTTGGTACAGATTAGAACTGATATCTCTTCTACCTTTGTTATGGAATCCAAACATTCATGATCATGAAAGCACAGCCAAAAAAATTCCAGGAGTTGATTGAAGGGGATACCCCTGTTCTGGTAGATTTCTATGCGACCTGGTGCGGTCCATGCAAAATGATGCAACCTATCCTGGAAGATACGGCACGTCATATGGGAGATAATCTGAAAATCATTAAGGTGGATGTTGACCGAAATCAGGCCGCAGCGGGCAGATTCCAGGTAAGGGGAGTCCCTACACTTATTTTGTTTCAGAAGGGGAGAATTTTGTGGAGAGAATCAGGCGTGATTCCGGTGCATCAACTCATCAAGACAATTGAGTCGGCAGTTTCAGCCTGATCTTTTGTGACAAAAATCATTTGTGGAAAATTTACCGATAGCCAACTTTAGCCTGGCTAAATAAAAAATAAATCAGCTATGAAAATCGAACAGATATATACCGGGTGTCTCGCCCAAGGTGCTTACTACATAGAGTCTGATGGAGAGGCAGCAGTCATCGATCCTCTACGGGAAGTCCAGCCTTACATTGAAAAAGCCCAGCGGCGTCATGCTGAAATAAAGTATGTTTTTGAAACCCATTTCCATGCGGATTTTGTATCTGGACATCAAGACCTTGCTTCCAAGACGGGCGCAGTAATCGTCTACGGTCCTACTGCTATGGAATTGGGGTTTGATGCAATCATCGCGGAAGACGGCCAGGAGTTTAGGGTGGGAAAGCTGAGGATCAAATTGATCCATACACCAGGTCACACTATGGAGAGCTCGTGTTACCTTCTGTTCAACGAAGCGGGAGTTCCTGAGGCTATATTTACAGGTGACACCTTGTTTATCGGTGATGTGGGTAGACCTGATCTGGCACAAAAAATTGCAGGGGAACTTACCCAGGAAAAACTTGCCGGCTATCTCTACGATTCCCTAAGGAATAAAATACTGACCTTACCAGATGATCTGACAGTATATCCTGCACACGGCGCAGGCTCTGCCTGTGGCAAAAACATGAGCAAGGAAACATCAGATAGTCTAGGTAACCAGAAGAAAACCAATTACGCACTGCAGGAAATGACCAAAGAGAAGTTTATTGAGGAGGTCATTACAGGTCTTACTCCCCCTCCAGCCTATTTTCCGCAGAATGTAATGATGAATATAAAAGGCTACGACAGCATCGATACGGTACTGGAAAGAGGGGTGAAGCCCCTCAGTCCCGAGGCGTTTGAGGCTGTCGCCAACGAGACCGGTGCCCTGATATTGGATACTAGAAATCCGGAGGTCTTTGCTGCAGGGTTTATTCCAAACTCGGTCAATATAGGGATTGATGGCAGCTTTGCGGTCTGGGTAGGATCTCTGATCCCCGATGTAAAGCAAGAGATCCTGGTGGTGGCAGAAGAGGGCAGGGAAGAGGAAGTGATCACCCGGTTGGCCCGTGTAGGGTATGACCATGCACTCGGCTTCCTGGCGGGAGGTTTTGATTCCTGGCGTAAAGCGGGGCACGAAGTAGATGAAATTGAGTCTGTATCCGCAGCAGAATTAAGTGAGATCCTTGGGAAGGATCCCGGAGTCAATATTTTGGACGTCAGAAAAAATGCTGAATTTGATGCAGAGCATTTGGTTGTCGCTGAAAATGCACCGTTGGATTATATCAATGAGAGCATGCTGAAAATCAACAAGGACAACACTTATTATATCCACTGCGCAGGAGGTTACAGGTCTATGGTTTTTGTGTCTGTACTCCGGGCAAGAGGGTTCTACAACCTGGTCAATGTGGTCGGTGGTTTCAAATCTCTCAAAGAATCTGAGAAATTCAGAATTAGCGCCTATGTCTGCCCCACCACGCTGCAATAAGGGAGTATTTATTGACCCATTTGGTACAATTCGTCCGGATATGGTTCTACGTGCATTTGTGCTAAATTAAAAGACAAAGAAGCCGGATAATTATCCCCATCATCGATCAACCCGCGGTAGCCCCAAAAAAAGATGAATCAGTTTGTAGAATGGATATCCCAGCCGTGGCCTTGGTTTGTTGCCGGCCCGATGATTGGTCTTACTGTGCCAGCATTGCTGATTCTGGGGAACAAAAGCTTCGGTATTTCCTCCTCCCTGCGCCATATCTGTGCAGCATGCCTGCCGGCAGGTATACCATTTTTCCAATATGACTGGAAGAAGGAAGCCTGGAATCTGTTGTTTGTGCTGGGGATCCTGATTGGAGGGATGCTGGCAGTCACACTTCTTGCTGATCCCAATGAGCTGGTGTTAGCTGAAGAGACCAGAGGTGAGCTGGCAGAATTGGGGATTGTGGATTTCTCAGGTTTAATGCCAAAGGAAATTTTCTCTTGGGATAACCTCTTTACCACCAAGGGGCTCCTCTTTTTTGTGATTGGTGGGTTTTTGGTTGGGTTTGGGACGAGGTATGCAGGAGGTTGTACTTCCGGCCATGCCATCATGGGAATCAGCTCCCTCCAATGGCCATCCCTTGTTGCCACGATCTTTTTCATGCTCGGAGGTTTTCTCATGACAAACGTGTTGTTAGGGCCATTGATGAAAATTGTGGGTTTTTAATCCGGATAAATGATGATAAAAAATAAAAAAGGGGAAGTGGTCTGCGATACTCCCAATTCACAGAGTAGCAGGGAAAGGGGAGGCACCCTTCTCAAGTATTTGCTGTTGGGGATCGTATTCGGGGTTGTATTTGTCAAGGCGGAAATTATATCCTGGTTTAGGATCCAGGAAATGTTCCGGCTGCAATCGTTTCATATGTACGGTGTCATTGGGTCGGCTATTCTCACTGCAATGATTTCGATTTTGCTGATCAAGCGTTTGGATATCAGGTCACTGGGAGGAGAAGCTATCCTTATTCCCAAAAAGAAGTTCAAGAAGGGACAGGTTATTGGAGGATTTATCTTTGGGTTGGGCTGGGCGATCACAGGAGCATGCCCGGGGCCGCTTTTTGCCCAGATAGGGACTGGCTATACCGTAGTTATAGTGACTTTGGTTTCGGCTGTTGCGGGCACGTGGGTGTTCGGTAAGTTTTCCGATAGGTTACCGGATTGACTCTGCAGTAAGCGTTCGGCATTTTCTTGGGGACAGTCGCTTTACGATAGTCTAGTCAAATACTTTTTTGATGATCATCCTTATCACAAGGATGATGGCGATAATAATCGTTCCCACAATGATGAATTCCATAGGTGTATTTTTTAAACCGAACTTTGATTCCGGTGAATAGTTTTTAGCTGCTAATATTGATCCAATTCAGATTATTGGTTTAGAGTTCCTTACTTTTGTGTGCCTCTATGCCTATTTTAGACTATGAATCCACTATCCAAAAGACGGGTTGCTCTCGGTAGTATGTTTTTTTTCATCGGACTTTGTTTCGCCAGTTGGGCTGCGAGGATTCCCGATATTCAGTCAAAGTTTCAGCTTTCGGAAGGACAGCTGGGTACATTACTGCTTTTTCTTCCTTTGGGGTCAGTGATAGGGCTGCCTATTGCAGGGTGGACAGTACATCATTATGGAAGTAGGAGAGTCATCATGCTGGGGAGCTTTGCTTATGCCCTCACATTGCCTATGATTGGCTTCAGTCCCAGTACCTGGGTGATTGTGCCGGTATTGATATGGTATGGGATGCTGGGAAATATCATGAACATTTCACTGAATACCCAGGCTCTGGATCTGGAAGACCAGATGGGAAAAGATATCCTGGCTTCCTTTCATGGATTATGGAGTTTGGCAGGGTTTACGGGAGCAGGGTTGGGAGCCGGAATGATTTTTCTGAATCTATCGCCCGGGTTTCATTACCTGATAGTCATGGGCATCTCATTTGTGATCATTCTGTCTGCCCAGGGCTATATCGTCAAAGAGAAAGGGCCTACTGGAAGTGGTGGAGGTATGGTGCTGAAGCGTCCCGATGACCTGTTGCTTAGGGTGGGACTCATCGCCTTCCTGGGTATGATGTGTGAAGGCTGTATGTTTGACTGGAGCGGAGTTTATTTCAAGAAAGTAATTCAAGCAGATCCTTCCCTGATAGCTATTGGCTATGTGGCCTTTATGGCTGCGATGGCTTCGGGAAGGTTTATCACAGATAAAGTGGCAGCCAAGTTCACAAAAGTTACCGTGATCCAGGTGAGCGGACTGTTGATTTTTGCAGGACTGACGCTTGCTGTGCTGATTCCATTGGTGTGGACGGCTACATTGGGGTTCTTATTGGTGGGGTTGGGTGTAGCATCCATCATTCCACTTTCCTATAGCATTGCCGGTCGGTCACAGCTTTACCCTCCCAGTGTAGCTTTGGCGCTGGTTTCGACCATCTCTTTTTTCGGTTTCCTCTTAGGTCCCCCATTGATTGGATTTATAGCGGAATTGTTTGACCTGAAAATCTCATTTGCTCTCATAGCGGTAAATGGTCTTGGGATCACCTTGCTTTCGAGTATCAGAAAGAAGGTGTTTCTTATTCCCAAAAAGCAAGCCTCAAGTCTGATCTGATGCTTACTCCTGAAGCTTGTCAGTTCGAGAATACCTTTAAAGTAGGTTCTTACCAGGTGCATCCTGATGGGAAAATCAGTCTTACTTCCCTGGCTGATCTATTCCAGGAAATAGCGTGGCAGCATGCGGATGCTTCCGGTTTTGGAAGAAACCTGGCAGAAGCTCAACAGGCATGGATCTTATCAAGGTTTGATATCCGATGCATTAAACTTCCTGCTTGGGGTGATTTGGTTCACGTCCACACAGCAGGCCAAGGAGTGGATAAGCTGTTTGCCTTCAGGGGGTTTCTGCTCACTGATCCTACGGGTAATCCACTGGCTCACGCAATATCCTCCTGGGTATTGATGCATACCGGAACCAAAAAGCTGTCAAGACCTGAGGCTATCCTACCCCGGGCACTGTTTGACCCTAATCTGAAACCGGATTGGCAACCTGAAAAAATCAGGATAAAAGGAGAGGAAATCAAACGGGAAAAACTCAGCGTGAGATACTCAGACTTGGATCTGAATAAGCACGTGAACAATACCAGCTATATCAGATGGATAGAGAATATCCTTAAGGAAAATGCTGTTGAAGCAAACCGGTTTCTGATCAATTATCAGGCAGAATGCCATCTAGGAGATGAGCTGCATATTTCCCTTTACAGGGATCACGGCAATTTTATTGTGCAGGGAACTGCCGCGGGAAGACAGGTTTTTCTTGCCAGTGCCGGAAGTTCAACCGGATGATTTCCTGTCTCCTAGCATTGTATATACATCTCTTAGTGTGTGTCGGGGACAGTTGATGCGTTTGTCAGACATATAGCTGCTGGTTTTCTGCACCATAAAATCCTGATCTCAGGCTAAGGACTTCCTATCCACCAGATTTTAGCCTTTCAGATACTTGTCAAAGAAAGCAATGGATCTACTCCAAGCCAGTTTAGCTGCTTCCGCATCGTATCTGGCTGCAGAAGTGTCATTATGAAAGGCATGGTTGACCCCTTCATACGTGTAGGACTCAAAAGTTTTCCCATGTTCTTTCAAAGCTGCCTCATAGGCTGCCGCACCTTCATTTACACGTTCATCCAGACTTGCATAGTGCAGTTGGACGGCAGAACTGATTTTAGGCACATCCTTAAGATCCGGTTGTCTTCCGTAAAAAGCCACAGCCGCTTTAAGCTCAGGGGCATGGACTGCCAGGTTATTGGCCATTGCTCCTCCCCAGCAAAAACCTACACAACCTACATTTCCATCAAAATCATCCCGGGTTTTTAGGTAAGCTATAGCGTTGATGAAATTCTGAAGGTTGTTCTCTGCCTTGAGTTCACCAAATAAAGTCCTGGCCTCATCTTCATCGGCAGGGGTTTTGCCTAGCGCAGAAAGAGCATTTGGAGCTATGGCCAGATACCCGGACATAGCGGCACGCCTCGCTACATCTTCAATATGGGGCGTGAGCCCCCTGTTTTCATGAATGACGATTATTGCAGGCAGTTTACCTTCGCTGGTGGGTCTGGCAAGGTAAGCGCGCATAGACTGCGGTACTCCTGGGTAGTCCACATATTCGGTATCTAATAGGTCCGAATGGTCAGGAACAGTGGCAGCTACTGTATAATTGCTCTCCAGCAACGGTAGAATTGAAAAAGCGGCAGCGGTACCACCAGTAAGTATGGATAGTCTTTTCATAAACTCCTTCCTGCTTAGAGGTTTATGAGTATATTCGTCATAGAGGTTGATGATGCGCTGATCCATGGTTATCTGGTTTGTTTCGTAAAAGTTGGCTATTTTTTCCGTTTCTCGGAACAAACTTCTGACGAATTGATGATTTTTATATTTTATGGGTAGACAGTGTGCTTGGGGAAGGCTTGTTTTTAGGGACTGGTTGTAAAAGAAACACCTGCATTTCCATAAATGTTTTCTATACTTGTCGGTAATGAAAGGAATAGATCGGATACTTCGTAGACTGGCATTTCTTCTCACCGGATTATCCTTCATGGTGGCTTTGTTGTTTCTAATGCTGGGTTTACTTGAGCGCATTCATTTAGGAAAGGATGCTCCTGCTAGCGCTGAAGAAGAAATAGCCGTGGAGAGTACCCGTATCCTACCTAAGCCTTTGATGGATCCTGAGGGGATGAGGGGATCACCCGATTGGGATTTAATGGATGCTGAACCGAATGCTTCCGAGATAAAGTATGGAAAAGAGCTGATAGCCAGAACCTCCGAGTATTTTGGTCCGGATGGAAAGATCAAAAAAATGTCCAATGGAATGAATTGCCAGAATTGCCATCTTAAAGCAGGCACTGTTCCTCTGGGCAATAATTACTTCGCAGTGGCATCCACCTATCCCACGGTAAGGTCCAGGTCAGGGGAATTAGAGGATATCCCAAAACGCATCAATGATTGTCTTGAACGAAGCCTAAACGGAGAGCCACTGGAAAGATCCAGTAGGGAAATGACCGCGATCGTAGCTTACATGCAATGGCTGGGAAAGGGAGTGCCAAAGGGGGAAAGACCTCTTGGTGCCGGAATATACGAAGTGCCCCCAATGGATCGGGCAGCGGACCCTGTGAAAGGTAAAACGGTGTATAATTTGCACTGTGAATCCTGTCACATGGAAAATGGCAAAGGACAGCTGAAGGTAGGAGAAAGTGGATACCTATACCCTCCACTATGGGGGGAGAACAGCTATAACCAAGGAGCAGGACTTTTTAGGATTTCGAGATTCGCCGGGTACGTCAAAGCAAATATGCCTTTTGGGACCACCTATAAATATCCGGTTCTTTCTGATGAAGAAGCATGGGATGTAGCGGCATACGTAAACAGTATGCAAAGGCCCATAAAAGATTTTCCTGATGATTGGCCAGATATTTCAAAGAAACCGGTAGATCATCCATTTGGTCCGTATTCCGATAAGTTCACTGAGAGGGAGCATAAGTACGGTCCGTTTTTGCCGATTATTACGAGCCAGAAATAGCAGTGTGATAATCCTTTGACAGACAAAATGTCTTTGGAATGGGGAGTTGGACAGGATAGCCCTGCATGTAGGGAGGTTGTCGATGACAGGATTTCCGGCGTGCTCCGGAAGCTGAGAATTCATTCTTTCCAAGATTATATAGGCTGGTTATTGAATTAATTAGGATTTACCGATTCTTCTATCCACCTTTGTGTCATCGGAGAATTTTGGATCTGATCCAAGTACTCCTTACTTGAAGTAAAGTTAGCGTTGTTCTTCAACCTGCTTAAGTAGCAAATTCAAGAGTTTTCCCCTCTGCAAAAGGTTTTAATTCTTCTCTTTCTACTTTTTTAATTCCAGAAATGAGATGTCATTTTTTGGGTTAAAATCTGCAGAGTAATCCTTCGGGAAAATTTAGTATTTATCACTTCAATGACAGTTCTATTAAAACAGTAAGATTCTCAGAATCAGAGTTATCTGATTTCTCACAAACACTAAGGAAAAGAGTTTACGGACATTTCAAGTCTACAAACCAGTCCAAATACGCAAATAGGGAAATGGTCATAAAGACCATTGTATTCATCTCTTTATTCCTGATTCCAATCTCCTTTGTGATCTTGGGAGTAGCTACGACCACTTTCCAGTTGTTCGCATGCTTCATCACTGCAGCGCTGGGAATGGCGGGAGTGGGTATGGGTGTCATGCATGATGCAATCCACGGTTCTTATTCAAAAAATCCCACAGTAAACAGATTGTTGGGATATACGCTCAATATGGTAGGGGCAAGTTCCACGGTATGGAGGATACAGCACAATGTGCTGCATCACAGTTACACGAATATAGACGAGCATGATGATGACATCAATGCACCTTTCTTTCTGAGGTTTTCGCCTAACGCTGAGAAAAATGGTCTTCATAAATACCAGCATCTTTATGCTTGGTTCTTTTATGGGGTGTCTACGATCTCTTGGGTTACCGCAAAGGATTTCATCAGGCTCACACGTTATTATAACATGGGCTTTATAAAGAGCAGACAGATCTACATCAAGCATCTTGTCAAACTGATTGCCTGGAAGCTGGGGTACTTTGCGGTTATTCTGGGTTTACCATTGCTCTTTTCACCGTTCTCAGCAGGTATGATCATCCTGGCTTATATCACGATGCATTTTGTGACCGGGTTTATCATCACCATGGTGTTTCAGACTGCCCATATAGTTCAAGAGGTTGATTTTCCTATAGCTGATGTCAATGGGGTGGTTGAGGGCGAGCGTATGTTGCATCAACTTGCCACCACCTGCAACTTTTCCCCGAATGCCAAGTATTTGTATTGGTTCATCGGAGGATTGAACTTTCAGATTGAGCATCATTTGTTTCCTGATATTTGTCACGTCCATTACCGTGACATAGCGCCTATTGTTAAGGCTACCGCAGAGGAGTTTAATGTACCGTACTATTCAAAACCAAATTTTTTTGGGGCTGTAAGAGATCATTTTCAAATGTTGTATCTCCTGGGTAACCACCCTGATCTTGCACCTGCAAAAGCCTAATATTCTATGAATACCAATCCGAGAAATACTAATCCGAGAAATAACAGACCAGGATCTCCGAAAAGGAATTCCAAGCCTTCCAACAGAAGGCCTAATCAAGCCAAGAAGGAGTCTAAGCTGGATGCCAACCTTCTGATAAAGAAGGCCGAGCCCAGCGGACAGGCAGGCTTCCGCTCTGAAACCCCATTCAATACGCTCAAGCTTAACAGTACGCTGTTGAAGAATATCGAAGAGAAAGGGTATCTGAGTATGACCAATATACAGGAGCAGGCTATCTTCCCATTGATCGAAGGACGGGATCTGCTTGGGATATCCAATACAGGATCTGGTAAAACAGGTGCCTTTTTGATCCCGATTATTGAGCATGCGAAAGCTGCATCACAGACTTTCACCGCATTGATAGTAACTCCCACCAGAGAGCTTGCACTCCAGATCGAAGAGGAATTCAAGAGCCTATCGAAAGGAATGGGATTATATTCTGCATCCTTTATTGGAGGTACAAACATCAACATGGATTTCAAAGCACTGAGCAGGAAGCTCCATGTCATAGTAGGAACCCCAGGCAGGTTACTTGATCTGGTAGACAGAAAGCTACTCCAGTTGAATAAGGTAAATACACTGGTTCTGGATGAGTTTGACAGAATGCTCGATATGGGCTTTGTCAATGACGTGAAAAAACTGGTCAATGCCATGACCAAAAGAAACCAGACGATGCTGTTTTCTGCTACCTTGGAACCTACACAGAAATCGCTTATCAATGGATTGCTGAACGATCCCGTAGAAGTAAAAATCAATACGGGCGGAACGACCAGTGAAAATGTGGATCAGGAAATTATCCGGGTACCAGAAGGAGGGGATAAATTCACTGTTCTTGAAAATTTATTCAAAAGCCAGAATATGGAACGTGTGATTATATTCACTGAAACCAAAAGGCTAGCAGATAGGTTAAGCAAGAAATTAAATCAATCTGGGATTAAGTCCGGACTGATACATGGTAATAAATCCCAAAACTTCCGAAACCGAACGATAGAAGAGTTCAAAAACGGAACTACACGAGTGCTGGTAGCTACAGATGTGGCAGCCAGAGGTATAGACGTGGCTGACGTATCACATGTGATAAACTATCAGCTCCCCATGTCTATGGATAGCTATATCCACAGAATAGGCCGGACAGGCCGTGCCGGAAAAACCGGTAGGGCTATAACATTTGTCAATTAAAATCGCCGAAATGTCAAAAAACCAGAACACATTTATTAAAAAGCAAAAAGCAGAACTTAAGAAAAGAAAACAGAAAGAGAAACTTGAAAAAAAATTAGCTCGTAAGGAGCAGCCGAAAAGCGGTGATCTGGATGATATGATGGCTTACGTGGACGAGTTTGGAAACATCTCTGACACTCCACCAGAACCGGAATTACCGAAAAAAGAAAATATTCAGAATCAAAAATTTAATAGAAACACCAAATTTAAAAGTTAGTAATCATGAATGAAGGAACAGTAAAATTCTTTAACACAACCAAAGGTTTTGGTTTTATTACACCAGCCGATTCCAGTGAAGACGTGTTCGTACACCACTCTGGATTGGTACACGAAATCCGTGAAAACGATCGCGTTACTTATGACCTTGTACAAGGTAAAAAAGGCGTGAACGCGGTAAACGTGAAAGTGTCCAAGTAATTCCCCATCGGGCTTCCCGATTAAGAAATACTCAAGTCAATGCCTGCATTTCGTAGATTTGCAGGCATTCTTTTTTTTCACTCTTTTAGCGCCCACTTTATTTCATTGTTGAGACTTTTCCCGGATTCCAGTTCCGATAGATTCGTCAGGGTAGTGGAAGCGATTTGAGCCAGCGCTTCACTTGTCAAAAAAGCCTGATGGCCGGTAATGATCACATTCGGGAATGTCATTAACCTGCTGATTTGCTCATCCAGAAGGATTTCTTCCGATAGATTCTGGAAAAAGAGATCTTCTTCCTGCTCATAGACATCTATTCCCAAATATCCTATTTTCTTCTTTTTCAATCCGTTGATGACCGCCTTGGTATCGATAAGTGCTCCTCGACTGGTATTGATCAACATGGCCCCGGCTTTCATCTTACGGATAGCCTCAGGATTGACCAGATGCTTTGTCTCAGGGGTAAGGGGACAGTGCAGCGATATGATGTCGCTTTTGTCTAGCAATTCGTCAAGAGAGAGATAGACTATGCCGGATTTCCCCAGTTTCTCATCCGGGTGTATGTCATAGGCAAGTACGTGGCAGCCCAGACCAAGCATGATTTTACAGAATGCCTTTCCAATGGCACCGGTGCCAATGACCCCGACAGTCTTTCCGTAGAGGTTAAACCCAGTCAATCCTTCCAGCGAGAAGTTATTATCCCTCACCCTGTTGTATGCCTTGTGGGTTTTGCGGCTCAGCGTGAGTATCAAAGCCAGTGCATGCTCCGCGACAGCTTCTGGACTGTAAGCAGGAACCCTACAAATCGCTATACCCAATTCGTAAGCTTTTTGAAGATCCACCTGATTATAACCAGCGCATCTCAATACTACCTTATAGATGCCAAAATCAGCCAGTTTCTTCAGGATATGGGAATCCAGATGGTCATTGACAAAGGTGCAGATGCAGTCAAATCCTTCCGCCAACCTTACCGTTTGTCTATCCAGTTTGTTCTCGAAATAGGTGAATTCATGGTGGGATTTTTCCAGAATACTGTCGAAACTATCCTTATCATATGATTTGGTGCTGAAACAGGCTACACGCATAGTTTATTCGGTTTTCAATTGATAGATACCGAACCGGGTAAATTCTTCTTCAATTTCTTTATTTTCAAATTCCTGGACCAGGATTTTGTGATCAGGTAAGGGGATTATAATATTCCCGCTTATACCCGGTAATTCCCCGTCCACTTGTTTCCCGTCTTTGATTAGAATAATCCGTTGTTCAAGCGGATCATTATAGGGAATGTACGGTTTTTCTTCTGAATTCCGGGCATCGAATTGACCTTCAGTGATCCCTGTGAAATAGCGGATCATCAGTAGGTCTTTTCCGAGATGGATTAGATTCATGTTTTTCCCTGAATTGTTTTTCATCGCTGCCACCCGCTCATCACCGGAACTGGTTTCAATAGGCAAGGGAGAGTGCTGGATAAATTCAGAATGGGTAATGGGGATTTCCCTTTTCAGTTTTAACCCTTCCAATTCATAGATAAGAATTCTCTTCTCCAAATCATGGAGTAAATAGAGCTCATTGCTCTCGTTGTTCACAGCAAACGTTTTGCCCATGCGCTCAAAGTGGATTTTATCGGATGAGTATACCGAATTTGACTCATACGGGATAACTGATTTGGTATTTCCGGACTCCAGGTGCATTTGATAGAAATTCTGCAATGTATCCTTTCCTTCCTGGGTATAGATTAGGTAATTGGCAGAAAGGTAATTGCTTGGGCCTATCAACAGGAAGGTGGAGTCAGCCTTGGTATAATAGGGGGTTGTTCCTATGGGCATATTTGCCCGAATGGGGAGAGGCGTTATGTAACCGTTGGCATGTACCTCATTGTAATCTTTGTCATAGGTGATTATCCGGAAGGGGAGCTCAATGATCCGTAGGTTGTCAGGCCCAAAACTCATCCCGATTGGATTCCGGTTTCCATAAAGATTGGGACCTTCGCCTTTTCTTGACACTCTTTTTTTGATCTCTCCTGTGGAGCTTATCTCAAGTATAGCATCCTCACTCGATGAATATCCGAGATAGATTCCTTCTTCTACCGAATAGTCCCTAATCGTTATCCGGGTGAAGTTGTCTACCTGGAAAGAGTCTACTTTACTTAGAGAATAGATTTTGGGAGCGTCGGCCGTCTCTTTCCCGGAAGGGGTATGACACGCAGTGGTGAAATATGACACGAAGCATAATACCATGGGAATCAGGAGAGAAGTTTTGATCATAGTAGCAGTATTTTTAGTGATCTACGAAAATTTCGTTCAATATAGAAAAATTTCTTTATAGCCGCTATTCAGAATTTCTTATTGAAAATGTAAAAGATGGAGCAGGAATACTGGTTTCCAGCTTCTTTTGTAGCTAGATTAGTGCAAAATCCTACCTATATGAAAAAATTACTACTGTTTCTTCCCTTGCTCATGGCTTTTGCTTGCGCTCAGGAAAAAGAAACACAAACCCCAGAACCTATGACCGAAGTAAAAGAAGTGGAAGTTTCACAGCCCGATTCAGTACTCAGGCACGTTGTGCTATTCAGTTTCAAAGAGACGTCATCTGCTGAAGACATCAAGTCCGTTGTAGATGCATTTCGGGATCTTCAGAACAAAATAGACGGGATCAAAAGCTTTGAGTGGGGCACAAATTCCAGTCCTGAAGGGCTTAACCAAGGTCTGACACACGCGTTTACCCTGACTTTCCATTCGGATGCAGACAGGGATGCCTATTTGCCCCACCCTGCCCACAAGGAATTTGGGGGAATACTAGGTCCCCATCTGGATAAAGTTACGGTGGTTGACTACTGGACTAAGCCCTGATTATTGATCATAAGGCAGGGCTCCATCATCAGTCCTGCCGCCCTCTACATGGATCACTTCCGTGACTACAAAGTTACTGGCACCCCTCCAGGGAAGCATCCCGTTATACTCTTTATACCGAAGTTCCACACGTTTTCCTGAGGATCTTTCCAAGGTTTCGGCCACTTTGTCATCCACTACACTGAAGCGGAATTCATTGCTCTGGAGTGCTCCTGCAGTAGGGCTTTGAAACCCTTCCTGAACCACTCTGCCTTCATAAGTTTTAAACATGACGCCTTTCTTCACAAAGTAGTTGAGACTTCCAGCCTTTACTCCTTCGCCAAAAACAAAGTAGAATTTCCACCAAAAAAATCCGGCTAAGAAAACCACCAGAATAATACCCGCGACTTTGGCAAATTTTTTCATCTTGAAAGAATGTTTAGGATAAATATAAAGAGCCTTGGCAATTAAAATTGCTATTGGCAAAAATTTAATTCAGGCTACTTGTTGCGCTAATTGAGACTCCTGTTCCCTTATTATCTGCTGCTTAAGTTTCAATTTTCAGAAATGATACTGCTTATTCCATTTCGGAATTCATGAGCCTTCCCCACCAGTGCTCCGTGTGGTTCGATCCTGCATTAGCGTGGCTATTTCTAAACCCCTGGTATGACTGACGAGTGTACCATCAAACCCCCATGACAAGGGGGTGAATTTCAATCTCCATCAGAATGGGAAGAGGATAAGCTGCTCACCTCTAAAGTGCGATGGAGCTTATAAAAAAAAGGCTATCCTAGTGGAGTAGCCTTTTTCGGAAATTAATCCACCAACCAAACAAAATCTTTATATCCTGCAGACTCCATCTCCTTTTTGGGGATGAATTTCATGGCAGCCGAATTCATGCAATACCTTAAATTGGTCGGGTTAGGACCGTCATAGAAGACATGGCCGAGATGACTCTTTCCAAGCTTGCTCCGTACTTCCACTCGGGTCATTCCTTCACTCCTGTCTACCGGCTTAGCTATTAGCCTGGCATCTATGGGCTTGGTAAAACTCGGCCATCCGGATCCGGATTCATATTTGTCTTTAGAACTGAACAAAGGTGCTCCTGAGACCAGACAAACATATATTCCATCTTCTTTATTTCCATTGTATTCATTTTGGAACGCATATTCTGTGGCCTCCTCCATGGTCACCTGATATTGGAGATCAGTGAGGGTTTTCTTTAATTCCTCTTTGGGTTTTGCCTGATACTGTTTCTCGGTAAGTTCCGGCCAATGTTTCTTTATAAAAGCATCCCTTCCAGAGCCGCTTCGATAGGCATAATACTCTTTGGGATTTTTCTTGTAATAGTCTTGATGGTAATCTTCAGCTGCATAGAAATTGGTGTATTTAACAATGGGAGTAGCTATAGGCTTAGTGAACTTGCCCGATTTATCCAGCTGTTTTTTGGATGCTTCTGCCACTTTCTGCTGTTTGCTGTCATGATAGAAAATTGCGGATTCATATTGTGAACCTCTATCGTAAAATGAACCTCCCACATCGGTAGGATCATAGGTTTGCCAGAAAATATCAACCAATTCTGAATAGCTGATCACTTCAGGATCAAAAGTGATCTGTATAGATTCTTTATGGGATGTCTTTCCTGCACTGACAGCACTATAGGTTGGGTTCTTTTCCTTTCCACCGGCATATCCGGATATGACGGATAGCACACCGTCAATGTCTTCAAATGGAGCTTCCACACACCAAAAACAGCCTCCGGCAAAAGTCGCCAATTCTGTGGTGCCATTGTGGGCAGCTATTTTTTCAGGGTCAGTGAGCGTAGTTCCATTACTCTCTACCGCGGCATTGCTGCAGGCAAAGAGCAGTCCTACTAGGAGGCTAAGCATAGATGTCCATTTTTTATTTAATTGAATCATTGGAGTTTGGTGCCTTTTTTGTTAAGTCATCGGCAAATTGGTTATTCCGATAATTTAGAACAGTTTTAAGACGGATTCTGTTTCTTTTCCGTTTATAAAATATCCTTAATAAGCTGACTCTAATTACGGAGTTAAACCAAAGACGGTTTGCTGAGTATGCCTTTTATCTCCTTACCCAAAACCCATTAATGGTCTAAACGATTCGTGTATGAAAAAAATAGCAGGATTACTTATTATAATAGGCGTAGTTTGCTTGTGTTCCAGTAATGTTTACAGCCAAACCATCGGATCTGGATTTGGGATTAAAGGTGGGCTGAATTACAATACTTCCGGTAAATATTTTCAGGATGCAGAATCTATCTGGAAGAATCCTGGAGCTTCTATGGGATATCATGCCGGTGTATTTTATAAACTTGAAGCTCTTGGTTTATTTTTGAGACCGGAACTGGTCTATACAGAGACCAAGTTTGATTCAGGGTTTGGACGGGTAAAAACACAGCGGTTGGACGCACCCGTCTTGGCTGGATTGCATATTTTAAGGATAGCCAGTATCATGGCAGGTCCATCTTTTCATTACACCTTGGATGATAATTTCACCAATAGAAATGACCCTGACTTTAACAGTCGGTTTAGAGTAGGCTATCAGTTTGGGCTGGGATTGAACTTGGGACCAATAGGACTGGATCTCCGCTATGAGAGAGAACTTAACGACCAGCGTATTTCATGGGAGCGGATTCAGCAGAGTGGAAACAACTTCAAGTCTGAGCAGGTTATTCTGGGACTTTCTCTTCAGTTTTAAAGAATCGTCCTAACCCCAACATGCATGGGTTTAAAAGTGCAAACCAACAAAATAAAGGTAATTAAACATTTCTTTTGGATACATTTCTGTACGATGACCGTAAGGCATCCTGCAGGATTTCCGGAGTTACTATGGTTAGATTCACAATGGTCCAGCCTTGTCTTCCCCATTTATTGGGAACAGGAAAAATCATGGTAGGATCAATCATGCAGAAAACGTCTTGTTCTCGCTCATCCAGCTTTATGCATACCCAGGATTTTTTCTCATCTAGCGTAGCAAATATTTTCTTTTTATACCGATAGGAAATCTTTTCGAAATGAGGTAGTTCGACCGTATCAGGAAAGGCAAGTGCCATTGATTTAAAGACGTCCATTGTAACCACTTAATTCAGATCTTTCCGGAAGCAAACACTGTTCTCCACTCCCACGTATTGTCCGTAGTTTTCAGTTCTCCTATAGCCTGCCTTTTCATATAGTGCAATAGCTTCCGGCTGCCTTTTGCCTGTTTCAAGCACGCAGGATGAGAATCCCAGTTCTTTGGCCCAGACCTCGAGCTCTGCCAGAATACTGGACGCTATCCCTTTACTGCGGTATTCCGGGGTAGTGTACATCCGCTTGATCTCCACACTTTCATCATCGAAAGGCTTCAATGCCCCACACCCTACCGGAACACCATTTTCATGGGCAATCACGACATGGTCGATAAGGTCAATCTTATTGAACTGGGCGTAAAAATAGGTTTCATTGCCATCTCTATCGGCAAGATCAATATCCAGGAACTTCACCAGTCCAACAAAATCCGGGTCATCAGAAGTAGCGCGTTTGATAGTGAGCATGGGTTGTCGTTGTTATTTTAGTCTAAAACTACCTTTATGATCAGAGTTTACTTCTGGTATTGGGTTCTAACAATGCATATTAGATCCCAATATAATTAAATGGAGTGATAGCAGCTAGCTCTTCCTTTATACTGTCAGTGACGGGTAGGTTTGAGATAAAATCAGCGATCGATTTTTCCGTTATTTTAGCATGGGTTCTGGTGAGGTCTTTCAATGCTTCGTAAGGTTTAGGGAAACCTTCTCTTCGGAGAACTGTTTGGATAGCTTCTGCAACGACTGCCCAGTTTTCTTCGAGATCAGCCTGAATTGCAGTCTCGTTAAGTTCTAGTTTTCCAAGGCCCTTTTTTAAAGATTCCAGGGAAATCAGCATGTGGCCAAGTGGTACACCTATGATCCGAAGGACCGTACTGTCTGTCAGGTCCCGTTGCAGGCGGCTGATCGGTAATTTTGCCGACAGATGCTCAAGGAGTGCATTTGCTATACCCAGATTACCTTCCGCATTTTCGAAATCGATCGGATTGACTTTATGTGGCATTGCTGATGAACCGATCTCTCCTGCTTTGATTTTTTGTTTGAAATAGTTCATGGCCACGTACTGCCATACATCTTTGGAAAGATCCAAAAGAATGGTGTTGATACGCTTTAGCCCATCAAATACAGCCGCCAGATTATCGTAATGCTCGATTTGGGTGGTGGGATAGCTTCTTTCAAGCCCTAGGTAATCGCTTACAAATTTGCCGGCAAAGCTGTTCCATGGGATTTCAGGGTATGCCACATGATGGGCATTCATGTTGCCTGTGGCTCCTCCAAACTTGGCAGAATAGGGGATTTGGGCCAATAATTCCAGCTGCTTTCTGAGTCTTACCACAAATACTTCTATCTCCTTTCCCAGCCGGGTAGGGGAGGCAGGCTGCCCGTGGGTTTTGGCGAGCATGGGGATATTCTTCCAGTCATTGGCCAAAAGTGACAGTTTCTCAGAAACAGCGTTGAGCTGGGGAAGGATTACTTCCTCCAAGCCGGCTTTCAGCATAAGAGGAGTAGCCGTGTT
Source organism: Algoriphagus sp. (assembly GCA_048819475.1). Classification (GTDB taxonomy): domain Bacteria; phylum Bacteroidota; class Bacteroidia; order Cytophagales; family Cyclobacteriaceae; genus Algoriphagus. The sequence continues at coordinate 75,848 of JBMDXP010000088.1, read as the reverse complement.
GTTAATATCCTGGGAGGTTAATCCAAAATGGATATATTCCTTATAATCCTCCAGTCCAAGACTGTCGAACTTCTCTTTCAGAAAATATTCCACGGCCTTCACGTCATGGTTAGTGACCTGCTCGGTGGCCTTTATTTTTTCAGCATCTTCCAGTGAAAATCCGGAAACTATCGCTCTGAGTCTCGTGAAAATACTCGTTTCGAATTTGGCAAGCTGAGGCAATGGAAGTTCACAAAGGGCTATAAAATACTCGACCTCTACATGGACGCGATACTTGATGAGTGCAAATTCTGAAAAAAAAGCTCTAAGTGGTGCGGTTTTACCTGCATAGCGACCATCTATTGAGCTTACAGCTGTGAGTTCATTTAATTTCATTGTTGTTTTTCCATTTGATGAGAGCAATGCCCAAAGTTAATTTTTTGAATTCAAATCCCAGACTAGAATCTTTCCATTTCAGGTTTATTCATAGTATTAATGCGAACTACCCACCAGTTGTTTCGGTTAAGCAAGGGAAATAGTTGCTCTTAATCCCAAATTATTTGGTCTTGGAGGTTAATTTTGCAAGAGCATAAATCAGATAACGCAAAGCTTACGAATGTTCAATTTATTCAAGAAAAAGAAGGAGGAAGTAAAGGTAAATCCCTTTTTGCCTTTGAAAGTGAGAGAGGTAGTGAAGGAGACGGATGATACCGTCACATTATATTTTGAACAGCCGGAGCCTTTTCTGGACTACAAGCCAGGTCAATTTCTTACAGTTGTCCTCGATTTTGATGGAAAAGAGCAGCGGAGATCTTATAGTCTATGTACTTCTCCCTATGTGGATCCTTTTCCTGGGATATCTGTCAAGAGGGTCCCTAACGGGCTTTTTTCCAATTTTCTCAATGAAAAAATCTTCCCTGGAAAAACTGTTAATGTGCTGAAGCCTTTAGGCAGTTTTACCACTGATTTTCATTCAAAGAACAAGAAACACTTCTTCCTCATAGGAGCAGGAAGCGGGATAACACCGCTGATGGGAATATTGAAATCTGTCTTGATCAATGAGCCGGAGTCAAAGGTGACGCTGCTTTATTGCAGCAGAAACGAATCACAGATCATATTCAAAAACATGCTCCAGGATCTGGTTTACAAAAACCCTGGAAGACTTGAAGTGATTCATAATTTAAGCCAACCCGATGCATCTTGGAAAGGACTGACTGGAAGACTCTCCAGAGAGAAGATAGTTGGACTAGTCGCTGCAGCGGAGCAGGATAAGGAGTATGAAAAAGAATACTTCGTATGCGGCCCTGAAGGAATGATGGATAATGCAGAGTCAGTTTTCGTTGAGCTAGGTATAAGCAAAGAACAGGTTCACAGGGAGAGTTTTTACTCGGCAGCAGCAGATAAGGCACATGAAGATGCCGCTAAAGGGAACATAGCAGGAGTTCTTACAAGGGATGTTACTGTTTTGCTGGAAGGAGACGAATATTCCGTGACAGTGTCTCCGGACAAGACTGTACTGGAAGCTGGACTTGCTCAAGGGCTAAATATGCCCTACAGTTGCCAAAGTGGGCTATGCACAGCATGCCGGGGCAGGTTGCTGAGTGGAGAAGTGAAAATGGATGAAGATGCAGGACTTAGCGGGAAAGAAATAGCTGCAGGGTACATTCTATGTTGTGTTTCCAGACCGTTGACTGATGATGTCAAAGTGACAATAGAATAAATGTATTGTGGAAATAGATAAAATCCGGGCACCCTATAAAAGAACGGAAAGGCTGATACTTGTGCTGATAGCCTTAGCTACACCTACCTTTGGCACAGTTTATCTGTACCATAATTCAGGTAACCTCCAATGGAATCTTCCCCTGTTGCCGGACTCTATTCTGTGGCTATTTACGGGCTTGGGAGTATCCGGACTTGTTTTGCAATATCTCAATTTCCGAAAGCAACTTAAAGCTACTCATGCAGTCCATGAACTGGAAGATAAAGTTCGTATTTACTTGAAAGCAACCAGCCAGCGGTTCTATGTGCTTTTTGTCGTGGTGATTATCAGTACGGCAGGCTTGCTTTTCTTCCAGAACCCGATATTTACATTGATTTTTGCGGTTAGTCTGGTGTTTTTCTCGGTGGCTAAACCCACTCCGGACCGGATGACCAGGCTGATGAAACTGAAGAAGGAAGAGCAGGAACTTATCCGGCTGGCTTCAAGGCCTGATTGAAAAACCGGTGTCAAAAACTATATTCAGGTTTCAAGAGCTGTGGCAGCTCTTGAAACCTGAATGGATTTTTTAATTGTCGATAGTGATGTTACCTGAACTGATTGAGCCTTTTACCGTGGCTGAAGCGCCATTGTCAATGTCCAGATTTCTTCCGGTATTGATTCCGCCTACCTTCAGATTCCCCGAAGATGCTTTAAGCGCGAAGTTGAATTCTTTAAGGTTAGAAGGTGTCTGAACCTTGAATGAGCCAGAAGTACCGCTGAAGACAGTATTTGCCCCAAGACCGGAATTAGTGGCACGTATATTCCCAGAGGTAAATTTAAGATTTCCCAATTGCCCGATATTGGCAAGTTTGGCATTACCCGAGGTAAGGGTTACGCTTAGCTGTCCCTTTACATTTTCTGCATCCAAAGATCCACTGGTAGACTGATAATCGAGATTCCCGGTAATGTTTTGGATGGATGCATTTCCGGAAGTCACTCCTGCAGTGACGTTGCCGTCTACACCGTCGATTTTCAATGATCCGGAACTTGCTTTTATAGAAAGATTACCTTTAATACCTGAAGCTGAAATACGCCCTGAACTTACACGGAGGTTTGTCAATTCGTTACTTACATTCGAGACAGTGGAATTGCCTGAGCTGTTCTTCATATCCAAGGCTATGGCTGATGGTCCCTTGATTTTGATGTGACCTTTGTTTCTGGAATTCCAGGAATTGCTGTTCCCTTTTCTTTCATAGGATATTTTAAGTACATCCCCCATCGTAACGAATACAATATCCTGGTTTTCATCGGTTGATTCCAGGTAAGCCTCCACTGTCACTTCGGAAGAAGATCCTCCTTCATAGGATACATCCAGCCAACCTCCACTCACTTCCAATGTCTTGATATTGGAATATGATTTCTGGGTGTCCACCAATACTTTTTGTCCGTAACACATGCTGCTGACAAGCATCAATGCCAGTACAGGGACGAATTTGAATAGTTTTTTCATAGTTCTGTTTAAATAAAGATTAGACCAAAGCTGATGGCATTGACTTTAGGTCCCATGCCAGGTTCAAAGAGTTCGTTAAGATCATAATTGAAGAAGAGATCAATATCTCCTATGCCGAGTTCCACACGGCCACCATATCGGAAATTGTTTACAAACATATTTGATTTCTCAAAAATCTTCTGACTGTTGCCCGCTGCATCATCGTATACAAACTTTCCTCTTCCTCCGATTCGTAGCCCGGCGTAGCCACCCACTCCAAGCCTCAGTTTCCCATTGTTACTCCGGATAGTGGGGACCACTGTAAGGTTGGCAAATGAAGCGGAGATTTTGGACTTTGTGCCGGTACCTTCTGTGAACTCATCAAACTGGACACCATCAGGTGTCTTTAATGCGATTAAGTTCCGTTCCTCCAATTTGAAATTGTACCAGCTCACACCGATCCCTGATTTCAGATGGAAGTTTTTGCTGAATTTGTTAATACCCACCAAATTCAATCCTACATTCCACGATCCCCAAGGCTTGACACTGGGAGCTATGTCTGTCGGGGACCAGATATTTTTTCCAAGATCTACCCCTATTTCAGATTGAAATTTCTTGGCTCTGTACACTTGGTACTCTTCAAGTTTGGGGTCGTCTTCCACTTGGATGGAAAAATGCCCGTCGTCATATTTGTAATAATACCAGGTATTGCCAAATGCTTTATAAACCTTCTTTTTTTTCAGAAAGGTGGTGTCCATTTCAGCTTCTTGGCAAAAAGCTATTCCGGTACCCAAAAACAAGGCGAGAATAAGTACGATATGTTTCATTTTCAATTGTGCTTTTTATAGTTGGATTGAGAAAAAGAGTAAGGTAAAGTGGGGGTGATCCCCCCACTGATCTTAAAAGATGATTCCGAAAGTAATAGGGTTAAGCTCAGGGCCCTTTCCTTCTTGGAATAGCGTGTTCATGTCATAAGCTGAGAAGAAAGTTACCCTGCCCACACCTAGTTCGCCTCTAAGTCCATATCTTAAGTTGTTCAGATAGAGTCCTGTGGCTTCCTTTTCTATTTTCCTGCCGGATCCTTCAAGTTCTCTGTAGACAAACTTGGACTGTCCTCCCAGACGGTAACCGACATATGGTCCTGCTGCCAACCTGAGTCCTCTGCGACCATTATTGTTCATTTTACCAAAGTCGACTTCCAGCAGGGTCATGGCAGTGATGTAAGATGCCGAGATTTTACTTTTGAAACCGTTGACATCAGTGCGCTCAATAAAATCAATCATGCCATCTCCTCTTATTGCCTGAAAATCCCTGTTTTCAAATTTGTAATTATGAAATTGAAACCCTAACCCGAAATTCCAGTTGAATCCTTTCGCGATGCGTTGTGATGCCATCCAGTTTAGTCCTACATTCCAGCTTCCCCATCCTTTCACTGCATATGGATTATCTGAAGTGGGGAAACTTCCGGATTCGTCCAAGTAATTGTTTATTCCCAAGTCGACATTGAAATAAGTCCTAAAAGGAGGGTCGGATTTCTTTTTCAGCCCTGACTCTACCTTGACTTTGGTGTTACGGCCAGATTCATCCACTAGGATACGCAATCCACCTACATTCACTTCTGTCTCTTCCCACTCTTCTCGAACTTTGACAATTTCCTTGGAGGAGCCATCTTTTTTCTTGATCTCGACTATGGTAAGCTCTCCGGTGTTTTCATTTTCTTCCAAGTCCAGCTGCCGGATTATTTCATTGATATTCATTGTTTTGAGCTTCTCGAAGTCTTCCTTGTTGTCAACAATAATGACGACTCTTCCGGATTTTCCGAATTCAACGACGACCGAATCTTTGTTGATTTTGGTCTCTAATGTTGGGACAGTGCTGGCAAAGCCAATTTGTACCAAGGCCATAAGGCATACGAATAGCAGGCACTTTTTCATCTTAGTGTTATATTAAAATAGTATGTGAGGATTTTTTTATGGCTTTTCGGCCGTTCTTTCTTTTTTTGAGGTCAAGGAAGCGAAGAGGTTGTTTTTTGCATCCTGAAGTTCCGCAAATCCTTGGTCTACTTTTCCAAGTATACCTTCCACCTGACCCACTGTTTTGCCTAATCCGGCAATGAGGTTTTTGTCTTTTTGGTCTTTGATCCCGTCTGAGAAGATAGTCACTTTGTAGCTGGGCTCTTCATCGGTCGGCTGAGCTACTTCAGCTACTGTCTTATTGATGTCCATAGCAGGGAGATCTGGCCTGGATAATTCAGTGGGATCCCTATCCGTTTCAGGAACAACCACAGGTTCGGGCTTCTCTTTCTCTCGTGTCGCATCGGTCATTGCAACCAGGTTTTGGGAAGGCTGAACTTCTTGGATTTGTTCTTTTTTCCGCGGTGAAACAGGTGCTGATTCTACTCTGGGAGCGGCATCCTTCCTGACACTATCTGTTTTTTCCAGGATGGGTGCCAGTACTTCTCCGGCAGCAGGGGTGGAGTCCTGATTTGAAGGAGACGACAATTCGTCTACAGCCACTTCTTGGGCAATAAATACTTCTTCAGAACGGTTATCCACCTGAAGGTAATAACCGATGCTGAGCATGATCCCTATGGAGGCTGCTGCTGCCCACCAATAGACTGTTTTGGATTTTCGTTGATTCGGAAGTTTACTCTCCAGCCTTTCCCAAGCCAATGCACTGGGTTTCTCGCTGTGTTGGTCAAGTTTCTCCTTGAAAAACTGATCCAGATTATTTGATTCCTTAGCCATTGATTCTCCTTTCTTTTGGTTTTTGACGGGCAATTTTTTCCTTCAGAACATTTCTTGCCCTATTAAGCTGGGATTTGGAAGTGCTTTCCGTAATACCGAGCAAATCAGAGATCTCCTGATGCGAATATCCTTCTATCGCATAGAGGTTAAACACTGTTCTGTATCCCACTGGCAGGCTTTCTACCATCTCCATCAAATCGGCGGTTTCCAGATGATTGAGCTCGTAATGATGAGTTTGATAATCAGCCTCATTCTCCGTATTGACCTCCATCATTAGATGACGGTGACTTCTCAGCGTCATAAGAGCCTGTGTGACGATGATGCGCTTCATCCAACCTTCAAAACTTCCTTTAGCCTGAAACTGGGGGAGCTTTTCGAAGATTTTCATAAAGCCTTCTATCATCACATCTTCGGCATGTTCGCGGTCTTTCAGGTACCTGATGCAGATGGCCAGAAATTTCCCCGAGTACGTATCATACAAGTGTCGCTGAGCTGACCGATCACCCTTGAGGCAACCTTGTATCAATCCTGTCTCGGTAGAAAAATTGGTTCTGCTGAACATTCCTTTTAGCTTTCAAATAAGTAGATGCGGCGTTTTTAAAAATGGTTGCTTGGCTTGGTGAAAAAAAGTTAAAAATTTTATAAGGAGAATTTAACTAACTAAAAAAAAACATTCCAGTTAGTTGATTATTAATAACTTACGAAAGGTTGATTAAAATGGGATGTCATAGGGAAAATGCATGACATCCCATAGAACCATATCTGGAGCTGAATGAAGTTTTAATAAGCGGCTTTATAATTAACCAGAATATCCAGCAGCGTCCATTGCCCTTCTTTCACTGTAACTGGCTGGATATTACCATCTCCATCAAAAATACTGGCAAACATTCCGCCTTCTTCCACAGTCAGTACTGAATATCTGCCTGGATCAAGAGTTATGTTATACTTTCCATTTTCATCTGTTTCTATTTCTGTAATGGGTGTTGAGGCCAACGAAATAAAGAATGAATCTTCCATTTTAGCATCGGAAACGTTGGCTAAGGGATAGATCCTGATGGTACGTTTTATGCCTTTGGGTTTTGCTTTCGGGTCAGGAGATTTACCATCTGCCACAATCATAGGCATTTGATTGCCTTCAAGCCAAGTGACCTGACCTGTAATTCCCTGACCATCCGGTTTTAACGGTTTGCATTGGGTGAATATAAGTACTGAACAAAATAACACCAGTAGAAATGATCGCTTCATATTTTTTTTGGTAAATAGTTAGATTCCTTCGAATAGCATAAATGATTCCAAATAATTAGGAACTATAGTATTCCAGCCGAGCTGCTCGTGCAATTTTTCGGCAAGCGCCTCTGAACTTTTAATTTCTCCATGGATGACAAAGGTTATCTTGGGTTTTTCAGTGAACCCTTCCGCCCACTCGAGGAGTTCTTCCTGATCTGCATGGGCAGAGAGGCCTTCTATATGGAATATCTGGGCTTTGACTGCCACCTGCTGCCCATAGATTTTTATTTCCGGCTCCCCATCCAGCAGTCTTCTTCCACGGGTGCCTTCTGCCTGATACCCTGCGAAAATCACTCCATTTCTACTTTCCGGTAGGTGATGGAACAGGTGGTGCAATACCCTTCCACCGGTGGCCATGCCACTGGCGGAGAGAATGATCGCTTTTCCTTTATACTCATTCAGAGTCATGGACTGCTCCTGCTTTTGAAAATAATGCAACTGGGAGTGTCTGAAAGGATGTTGGTCATTTTCTTCCAGAAAAGCTGATAACTGATGGTCATTACTATGGTCCAAATAGAGCCTTGTGGCATCTATTGCCATCGGCGAATCCAGAAAGATAGGAACCTTGGGTATTTTTCCTTTCTGCATAAGCTGGAACAGATGGTACAGAATCAACTGGGTCCTTCCCACAGCAAAGGCAGGAATGATTACGAGCCCATCACGGCTGAATACTTCAAGAATTGCTTTGGATAGCTCTTCTTCAGGTCGGGATTTAGGGGACACCCGGTCTCCATAGGTTGATTCTATCCATAGGATATCTGCTCTGGGAATTAAAGTCGGAGGGAAGAGCAACGGATCATGATATCTCCCTAAATCCCCAGAAAACACGAGTTTTTTTTCCTGATAATCCCCGGAGATCTTCAGCTTCACAATTGAAGCACCCAAGATATGGCCTGCGTGAAAAAAGAACCCCTCTACCCGGCTGCTAACTGTAAATGCAGACTCGAAAGGTTTCGCCACCAATAGCGGAAGTACTGCTTCCGCATCTTCTATCGTATAGAGAGGCTCTGGATTGTCATGTTTGGAATACCCCTTTTTTCTGGCAAATCCGGCTTCCTCTTCCTGCAGCTTGCCCGAATCCAGAAGGAGTATCCCGGCGAATTCAGCCGTCGCTTCAGTACAGAAGATAGGTCCTTTATATCCCTGCTTCACCAGCTTGGGCAAATATCCTATATGATCCAGATGGGCATGGGTAAGCACGATGGCGTCCAGCTCCTCGGGGCGGACCGGAAATGTATCCCAGTTTCGTCTTCTTAGTGCTTTTTGGCCTTGAAATAATCCGCAATCTATGAGCAGCTTAAATCCACCAATGTCCAGGAGATATCTGGAGCCAGTCACAGAACCTGCTCCTCCCAAAAATTTCACAGCGACATCCATCAGTCATATTGAATTTGATGGAGAATATACAAAAAAAAGAAGTGCCGTTTCCGGCACCTCCAATCTTAATCTTCTATGAAATAGGATTCAGTGAATTTGGCTCTCGTCAAACTGTCCTCTATTTGCTTGCTCAGCTCACGCTCTTCCGATTCCAAATCGGTATCGATGTCTTCCTGGTCCAGCTCCTTTTCTCTACGACAGGTGAGACATACCAACCCTTTAGAATTAAAGGCCCATACGGTTTTTTCCGATACATCTGAAGATCGATAGCCATTCCTGTATATCGTATTTGTTATAATTTCCAGAATTGAGGGGTCCATGATAAAAGCACGGTCATAAGGAATCTGCATCACCAGATTTAGCTTCTGGTCACGGAAAACGTCCAGCGTTGCCAGATCAAATCCTTCATCAAAGGTTATTGTTGAATCCAGAACTGAATAGTTGTAATCTATCACCTGGGCATTTCGCATTGCCTCTGCTTTGGTTCTGCCCCGGGAGAAATACTCCTGCTTCAGTCTCACGATGGAGTCAGAAGTACCTTCCAGTCTTAGATTGACCTCATTGAAAGAAGCTTCTTCTCCTATCGGGTTCAGCTGGAGTAGCATGACACCGGAAGAGACAGGGATGACATCCTCTGTTTTGTACCAGTTATCCTCCTTGAACTGGGCCACGACTCTTGGTATCTGGAATGCACAGATCCCTATGCACAGGAGCCAGAGTCCCAGTGCGACCAGTCCAAAGCGGCCACCAATCAGATTCTTCTGTGCCAAAACGCTCAATCCCAAAAGGATAATGATGATTCCGGGTATAATCATCAGAAATGATGCACCTATCACCAACCATAGGGGTATAAGATTGGAGAACAATTCTACAGGAAAGTCATCCATTAACAGGCGATAGTCACTGTCTGTAAGCCCGAAATATACAGCAAGGCTGATTAACGGAGAGATTGTAAGTGCTAATCCTATGAAGAATACGATTAAACCGAATATGACTTTCAGCACATTCAGGATAAATCTGCCCAATGGTCCCAAGGCGCTGCCTATCGCATCGATTACCTGACCTATGATTCTGAAAGGAGTGAGCAGAATCTGTTTTGTCTTTGATTCCGGAAGGACGGGTGTAGGATTGAGATTTTCCTTGAGCGTGGAATCAATATTGTCGAGTGTGATTTCCCCACCTTTCATCCTGATCCGTTCTGTGATCGAACTCGCCACCGGGGTGATGATCCATAGAATCAGGTAAATCAGGAAGCCGGATCCACCTGCAACGATCAGGAAGACAAAAGCCAGACGAACGTACAATACTTCAATATTGAAGTAGGCTGCCAGTCCGCTTGCTACACCTCCCAGAACCTTATCATCGGGATTTCTAAACAGTTTTTTGATGTTTTTGTCCTCATTGATTTCATAGGATACAGGTAGTATAATCCATAACACGATGTAGGCGATGACGGCAAACACACCAAAGCTAAGGTTAAGTCTGAAGTTGTCAAATGGAAAGAAATCAAGGGAGTTCAGCCGTAAGTTGAAATTCCCGCTGAAAAGCAACAGGATGGCAATCAATCGCGTCCAAAGAGGATCGATGGAGAAATAATGGGCTATTCCTGCACAGATACCTCCCAGGATTTTCTTGTTTTCAAGACGCATCAATTTCTTGTACCCGCCTTTTTCCGCATGGGGTGGAGTCACATACCTGTAGAAATCCTCATCATTGGCCTCCTCATCGTCAGCTGGTTTAATAGGGCCTTCCTCAATGGACACGAAGTCTGCGATGGTCCCCATTTTTTCAATGAGCTTGTCTACATTTTCAGCGGAGATCACCTGCTTGTTGTTTTTGAGGTTACTCAGAAATATTTCTGCGATGCGGTTTTCTATATCCGAGATAATCTCCTGATTGTCTTTGTACGAAGAAAAGTGACGGTTTATGGCATCTAGGTATTTTCTAAGGGTATCATATCCGTCTTCTTCAATGTGGAAGAGAATTCCACTTATGTTGATGCTTATGGTCTTTTTCATGTCGTTGTCAGTTTCTTTTTGTTTTGCCCATACGATACCCCAGAGGTAAGGAAGGAGGTGTAAGGAAAGGCTTTGTTCCCGGGTTTCATCGCTGTCAGTTTTTGGAAGTGATTTGCAATGTGGAATTGACTAATGCAGTCCAGGTTTCAGAAAGGGTAAATAGAAATTTTCTCCCTTTTTCCGTGATGGAATAATATTTCCTTGGGGGACCTGATTCGGATTCTACCCATCGATATTCTACCAAAGAGGCTGATTTCAATCTGTTTAGAAGCGGATAGAGAGTTCCTTCCACGACAATCATCTGAACTTGGGTAAGTTCCTCGATCAGGTCAGAGGTATAAACCTCCCCCCGGGAAATGATGTGCAACACGCAAAATTCCAGAAGGCCTTTGCGCATTTGTACTTGTGTGTTGGCGACATTCATGGTAGGGTAATTAAGTTTGCTTGACGTTTGAATTTCATATTCCGTCTATACCTCTACAGAGAAAAATGATACCAATCTTTACCAAGCTACCTTGTATAACCTAATTCCTTGCGATAAACAGGAGTTTTTGAAATCCTATGTTTCGAAAGTGTGTGCTGGCATGCTTTAAACAGAGATTTTTATTTAAGTAGATAGTTTTAAAAAAAAATGAAGTAATTTATTCTGTCAGGTGGCCTTACCGGATGTTGTTAAAATATTGAACATAGTTATGTTCATATATGGACATATTCAATGTTTTTACCAAGAAAAAACTGCTCTTTTAAAATCAGACCGGAAATTGATTTATTTTCGAATTGTGACTGCAAAAAAGCTATGCTTAGTTTCTGTTTATTTTCTTGGCTTATACCTTTTTAAGGGTATACATCCTACTTTTTCTCAGAGCCTGACCCCGAAATATTCCAATGAATTCTTGAATATTGGAGTGGGGGCAAGGGCATTGGGTATGGGAGGAGCGCAAGTGTCCGCAGTGAGGGATGTTACCGCTGCTTACTGGAATCCAGCAGCTCTGATGGCTATAGAACATACGTATGAATTTAGCCTGATGCATTCTGAGTATTTTGCCGGAGTGGCTCAATACGATTACCTGGGGTTTTCGGTACCTGTTAAAAACGAGAGTCAGCTAGCGCTTTCGGTCATCAGGTTCGGTGTAGATGATATCCCTGACACACGTTTTCTATATGATGCAAACGGAGCACTGAATTATAATAACATCCAGTTTTTTAATGCCGCAGATTATGCGTTGCTTCTGAGCTATGCAAGGGATATGTCAGACAGATTCAAGGTAGGGATGAATGCAAAGGTTATTCATCGAAACGTAGGCAAATTTGCGCAGGCTTGGGGTTTCGGTCTTGATGTGGGAGGGATATTCCGCAAGGACCGGATGACGGTGGGACTTATGCTCAGGGATATTACCACCACCTTTAATGCCTGGTCACATAACGCGGACATGGTGCGTGAGATCTATGCGCAGACCGATAATGAGGTGCCGGTGAATTCCGTTGAGCTGACTTTACCCAGAGCGATTTCCAGTTTTTCTTATAGTTGGAAGCTTGGTGCGCAGTTCAGCCTGCTCACTGCATTGGATCTTGACATGACTTTTGATGGCTATAGAAATACATTGATAAGTACCTCTCTCCTTAGTGTAGATCCAAAATTTGGTTTGGAAGCAGGGTTTCAGAACATCGCTTTTTTCAGGACGGGGATCAGTAATTTTCAATACATCAAGGACTTCAGTGGGGCGGAGTCACTTAACTTCCAGCCCAGTATGGGAGTGGGGGTTTTTCTTAACAATAAGTTTCAGGTCGACTACGCACTTTCCGATATCGGAAATGTATCCGAAACACCTTATTCCCATGTGTTCAGTGTAAAAGTCAGCCTTGAAAAACTGGACCCTGGATTTAGGAAGTTTAAAGGCTGGAATCCATGAAAAAGCTTCTACTCCTGTTTTCCATGTTGCTCCTTACTTTTTTCGCTTTGAGCCAGCAGCAGCCTTGGTATGACTATGGGCAGAATTATTACAAAATAGCTACAGCAAGAGATGGTGTACACCGGATTTCCGCTGATGCCTTAACCCGCTCCGGTATTAACCTTGCGGGACTGGATCCCCGGGATTTCCGTCTTTTTCACAGAGGGGAAGAGGTAGCGATTTATGTGGAAGGAGAAAATGACGGACGTTTTGATCCGAATGATTTCATTGACTTCTTTGGCAGGAGAAATGATGGAACACTTGATAAATTTCTCTATACTGACTTTGGAAGCATTCCAAATCCCCACTATAACACACACACGGATTCTGCTGCTTTTTTTCTCACTGTAGCCAGAGGACAGGGAGGAAAACGTATGCGTCATCGTGCCGCACCTGATCCCGGCATGCAGGTGATCTCCCAGTATGCGGGGAGTGATATGCAGGTTTACAGTGAGCAGTATTCTCTTGGAATCCCGTATACTTTTGATTTCAGACTTTCCAAGTATGACCAAGGTCAGGGATGGATGAGTACAGTGATAGCAAAAGGAAGTACAAGGCAGCTGGTATTTGATCAGCTGGGTCAATTGCCAGCTTCAGGCATGGCAAAACTTGAAATCGGACTCGTCGGCAGGTCATCAAATTCTCATGTCATACGGGTTATGGCGGGTCCTCCCAATGGTTCCCAGCGGGAAGTGACACGCGTAGACTTCGCAGGATTCAGTTATCCACAAGTGGAGCTGGATCTTGCAATGACTGACTTCAGCCGTGATGGGAGCATCAGTATAGGTGTTAATCCAGTGGGAAATGAAGCTACAGATAATGTTTCCGTGGCTTATGCACGGATCACTTTTCAAAAGAACAGAAGCAACGGGGATTTCTCTTCAGAGCTTTTTATACTTCCTCCGGGAAATCAGCAAATCCAACTTGATCAGATCACGGGAAACTATGTAGGGCTGGAAATTTCGGATCACATGAACCCAGAGCGCATCAGCTTGGTAGCTGCAGGGCAGAGACTGGGGTTTCGGGCTTCTGTTCCTGGGGATTCGAGTAACGTGTGGATTGAGAATGAGGAAGCTATAATCCCGGTGGACCGGATGGAAGCTGTCAGGTTCCGGAATTATTTAAGTCAGGCTGCAGATTATATAATAGTGGGGCACACGGAATTGGAGAAGCCGTCCCGGCAATATCAAAATCCCGTAAAAGCATATGCTGACCACAGGAAGTCTCCACTCGGAGGAGGGTTTGATACCCTCACGGTGAGGATAGAAGACCTGTATAACCAGTTTGCCTATGGTGAAAAGTCTCCCTTGGCAATTTTCGAATTTTTACGGGCTTACTACCCCGTCCATAAGCCCACCCACTTGCTTTTGTCGGGAAGGGCTATGGCAATCTATTCGTCAGCCAGGGTGGGGGGAGTCACCTCTTACTTTCGAAATAACCCTTCAGCATTTGCCTTTCAGGATCTTATACCGCCTGGAGGATATCCCTTTTCAGACAATATGTTTGTGCTGGGGTTGGATCCTGAAAACCCGAATTCACCTGCTATGGCAGTAGGCAGGATACCTGCCAAAAATTCCCAACATCTTGCCGATTACCTGGAAAAAGTGATAGAGAAGGATGAGGTGGGCATCTCTGATTCCTGGCAAAAAGAATTGATCCATTTGGGTGGAGGGGTTTCCGAGTTTGAGTTGGAGAGGTATTTTAATTTCTTGAACGGGTTTAAGAATATAGCAGAAGGTCCGTTTCTGGGCGGTAATGTGACTACGTATCGAAAACGCTCCAACTCAACTGTCGAAGTGATAGATATCACGGGGGATCTAAACGAAGGAAGGTCCATGGTCACCTTCTTTGGGCATGGCTCACCTACTGTCATTGATATTGAGATTGGCTTTGCCTCAGATCCGACGCTCAACTATCAGAATAGAGGGAAATATCCCATCATGTTGTTCAATGGGTGTGACTATGGTGCTGCATTTGGTGTGGGCTATACTCAGGGCGAAGATTGGGTGATCACTCCCCAGAGAGGCGCCACCAATGTCCTGGCCAATACATCGATTGGAGTGGATGTATATTTGAGAAGATATTCTGAAGCGTTTTACTTGAAAGCTTTCTCTGACAGCACGTTGATCTACAGGACGGTGGGAGAAGTTAAGAAGGAGGCAGAGCAGTTCTTCATAGACAGGTATGGCCTGAATGCCTTGAATGTGTCACATATGGAGCAAATGGTCATGTTAGGGGATCCCGGAGTAAGAATTTTCCCAGCGGATAAAGCGGACTATGCTGTGAAGCCAGAAGAAGTGTTTGTAGAGAGTTTCGGCGATGAGCCGCTGTCTTCACTCTCAGATAGCCTAAAACTGACTTTTGTCTTAAGGAATATTGGCAGGGTAGCCACCGATTCCATAAATTATAAAATCAGCCGAAGATTGCCAGACGGTACTTCCATAGACTATCCCTCAGTCCGGATTCCTCATGTTTCCAGACTGGATACCGTTTTGTTTTCCGTTCCAAACACCGGCTTAAGCTCAGCAGGTGAAAATGTGTTCTCGATTGAGATCAATCCATCCAAAGAGGTCAATGAAATGACTTTTTCAAACAATGCCGCATCTTTTACCCGGTTTATTTCGCTTAGTGGAGTGCTTAACTTAAGTCCTACAACTTATGGAATCGTAAGTGAGCAGGAAATTACGCTGGTGTCACAAGTTCCGGGAAACACCCGTGAAGAACGTACTGTCGTAATGCAACTTGATACTACAGCCCGCTTTAATTCAGCTTTTAGAAAGGAAGTACGCATCAGCACCAGAGGACTGGCAGAATGGCCGCTGAGTTTATCTGCCCCTGACAGCACCACGTATTATTGGAGGGCTAGATTCCAGGAAGCCAAGCCTGGTGAATCTGATGCATGGACCCCTTCCAGCTTCTCATATATTCCAAATGGGCCTCAGGGCTGGATGCAGCGGACGGATGCCCAACTGCAAGAAAACAATCTCAGTAATCTGGAGCTTGACCAGAGAACGTCCGAATGGAAATACCTGGATCAGAAATTGAAACTGGAGGTGTTCACCGTGGGTGCCGGCGTAGATTCCCTCTCATTTAGAAACACCCAGTTTTATGTAGATCAGATTCCTCAGATAATCGATAATGTAAACAATGCTAACAGCAGGCTGTGTCCCAATGGATCCCTGGGGTTGGTGGCATTTGAGCAGAAGAGTTTAATGCCCTACCTCGCTATTCCAGTGCCAGGCTTTGATATCCTAGATTCCAGGGCGTGCGGGAGAGTACCCCAAATGATACAGAGCATCCAGAATTCCTGGATTACTACCCCAGGACAAACCATGCTTCTGGATTATGTGAACAATGTTCCGGTTGGTGATTATGTAGTAGTGTTTTCTGTGGGTAACGTGACGTTTGAGGCCTGGCCCGATATAGCTTTTGAAAAACTCAGGGAGTTGGGTGCAAGTGAAGCCACACTCCGTGCATTGAAAACAGGGGACCCGTACATTCTCTATGGAAGAAAAGGCATGAGACCCGGAGAGGCTATTGAGATTATCGGGAATAGAAATTCGGACATACCCCAACGGGAACAGACGCTGTCATTTGATACAGAACTTTCAGGTTATATCACGTCGGGAACTATCCTTACACCCAGAATAGGACCATCTTCTTCCTGGACCCGTTTTTTTCAGCATGTGAATGCAAGGAATTGGATCAGTGAGGAGAAAACGTATTTTGATATCATTGGTGTGAAGCAAAACGGGGAGGAGGAGGAACTGGTTTCCGGAGTACAGGAGACAGAGGTAGATCTCTCTGCTATCAGTTCCCAAACCTATCCGTACTTGAGGTTAAGGTATCGCATGAATGATTCCCTCTCGACAGCTCCAGCACAGCTAGACCGCTGGCAGGTGAGCTATACAGGCGTGCCGGAAGGGGTCTTGGTACTTAAATCTGTTCAGGAGCAGGTCAATCTCAGGGAAGGTGAGACGGGTATTTTGAATCTGCAGTTTAAGAATATTTCCAGGTTCAGTTTCTCTGATTCAATCCAGGTGGATTGGAAAGTCACAAATGTCCCGAGGAGGAAGGTGGAGGATTTTTCCAGAAAATTCCCTGCTCTGAAAGCAGGCGAGACTTTAGATTTCAGTATTGAGTTCAATTCGATAGGGAATTCAGGTGGAAATGAACTGGAAATATTTGCCAATCCGGGGATTCAGCAGGAACAGACATTCAGAAATAACCAGATTGATCTGGGGGCTTATTTTATGGTGGAAGGGGATAACTCCACAGCACTGCTGGATGTAAATTTTGACGGCATATATATCATGGATGGAGACATTGTGTCTCCTACTGTAATGATATCGGCTATGCTCAAAAATGACCAGACATTGATTTACAAAAAAGACACAGTAGGTCTGGAGCTTTTCCTGAAACAGAATTGCGAGCGTTGTGAGTTTCGAAGGGTAAATTTCTCCGATCCCAATCTGACATGGACTGCAGCTTCAGAAGATACTGACTTCAAGGTGTCCTATAGGCCTGGACCTCTGGAAGATGGTATGTATACATTGAGGATTGCCAATGAGGATTCTGCTGAGCCCTATGAGATTACTTTTGAGGTTATCAATGAATCACAGATTACCAACTTTTATCCTTATCCTAACCCTTTCAGTACCAGCGTGAAATTTGTCTTTACCGTGACGGGAATGCAGGTGCCTGATGAGCTCAAAATCCAGATTATGACAGTTACAGGAAAGGTGGTCAGGGAAATTCTGCAAAATGAATTGGGACCCATACGGATAGGGAATAACATCACAGAATATGCCTGGGATGGCAGGGATGAATTTGGGGATCAGCTGGCTAATGGGGTATATATCTACCGGGTGATGGTAAGGAAAAACGGGCAGTTTATGGAACACAGGGCTACCGCAGGGGATAAAGCTTTCAAAAAAGGTTATGGTAAGATGTACCTTTTACGCTGACGGGGGTGTTTTTTTGAGATAACTGTAAATTCCCCATGCACCAATAAGCAGAAATACCAATACTCCTGCCCAGTGCAGAGGGGTATTGATGGATTCCTGGGCTCCTAGGAAGTTTTGGGCAACCAATCCAGCCGCAAAGACAATAAATGTCCTAGGCAGCATACCCAATGCCCCAAAAATCAAGACTTTTAAAAGGGAGACATTCATGGAAGCAAACAGGAAATTGGATACTGCAAAAGGGATTATCGGACTTATCCGTACGAAGAATACCAGATTGGATTCTTTTGATTTCCTCCTTTCCAGCTCTTCCCGGAGGTTTGGATTTTTGGAAAATAAGCTATCTAACAGGCCCGAATTGCTTCTTTTTCCCAAAAAATAGCCAATCGCTGTTGCTCCGGAATACGAAACGACCAATAATGGCAATGCAATCCAGCCAAAGAAGAATCCAGATGCGAGCGCGGTCAGGGTAGTGGGGAGTAATGCCAATCCCATTAAACTAGCCGAAAGGAAAAGGTAAAGAAAAATGGACTGGAGTGTTTCAAGATGGAAGGATTCAAGAATCTGATAATTTAGGGCTAACACGAGACTTCCCAATGCCGGCATAATACTCACCCATAGCCATGCCACTACACTTCCCGGGTGAGAACCAAAGTACCCCGTAATAGTTTTGAAAATGCTGCCCTTTTTTTCCATCTTTGAACTGCCTGATGCCGTATCAATGCTAAAAGGCATGCAAGTTTAGTAGGATAAGCTTAGAATCACTCCTAAAAATCCCAAAGCTTTTATCTCTGAATAGATCTTAATTAGTTAAAACCCAATTATAATGAAATTTGGTACAAAAGCCATCCATGCAGGTGTGAGCCCTGATCCGTCTACAGGGGCAATTATGACTCCGATCTACCAGACCTCCACGTACGTACAACAGTCTCCCGGAGAGCATAAGGGATATGAGTATTCACGTACCCATAACCCTACCCGCACCGCTCTTCAGCAAAGCATTGCTGCTTTGGAAAACGGGAAGCATGGGATCTGTTTTTCGTCAGGATTGGGTGCCATCGATTCTCTTGTCAAACTGTTTAATCCAGGAGATGAAATCATCAGTACCAATGACCTGTATGGGGGTACTTACCGTCTTTTTACCAAAGTTTTTGAGCGCTATGGGATTAAATTCCATTTTGTACCGATGGCAGAAGCAGAAACGGTGGCCACTTATATCACCGATAAAACAAAGATGATCTGGGTGGAGACCCCGACCAATCCTATGATGAACATCATCGACCTGGTGGCTATGGCCAGAATATCGAAGGAAAACAATGTTTTGTTGGCAGTGGACAACACTTTTGCTACACCTTTCCTACAGAATCCGCTGGACTTAGGTGCTGATATTGTCATGCACTCTGTGACGAAATATCTTGGAGGACACTCAGATGTGGTTATGGGTGCGCTTGTCGTTAATGATGATGAGTTGGCATCTAAATTGGTTTTTTTACAGAATGCCTGTGGTGCTACGCCAGGTCCGCAAGACTGCTTTCTGGTACTGAGGGGGATAAAAACACTTCATCTCAGGATGGAACGACACTCCCAAAACGGAAAGACAATTGCGGCCTACCTCAAGAACCATCCTAAAGTAGAGAAGGTATACTGGCCAGGTTTTGAAGACCACCCCAATCACCATATTGCAGTGAAGCAGATGAAGGATTTTGGAGGAATGATTTCATTTACCCTGGTGGGCAACAGGATGGAGGATGCCAAAACAGTGATGGAAAACTTCCATCTGTTCTCCTTGGCTGAATCTCTTGGAGGAGTGGAGTCTCTCTGTGGTCATCCGGCCTCCATGACCCACGCAAGTATACCCAAGGAAGAGCGCGAAAAAGTAGGGTTGGTAGATTCCTTGATCAGGCTGAGTGTAGGAGTGGAGGATGCAGAGGATCTCAAAAATGACATTGCCAATGCTTTGACGAAAATCTAATCAGACCAAAATCTTGTCAAATAGTGCTTTGGCCTGTTTTTCTGCAAGGGAAGACAGGCTTTTTTTCTCCTCTTTGAGTTCTTTTACCCAATCCAGGTATTTTTTGGACGCCCCTTCTCTTTGCCCGAGGAAATGGGTCAGGGACTGAAGGGAAAGGTGATTGGAATACCAGGGTTTAAGGTTATTCTTGAGCCCTTCGATCTCCTGATGTATCCCGGCGATGAATATGGGATTAAAACCCAAGTGAACAAGAAGGTTCTCCAACATAATAATGGTACGCAACCCCTCAAACGTATCCTTAAAGGCCTTACTGTCCATATGTCCCTTGTGGTCAAGCTGGAAAAACTCCAACTCTTCACGTACTATTTGATTTATGGCTGTACTGATCATAAGCGCTTTTACCCCGCGGCTGGATTCCTGGGATTTGTGGATAAAATCATCCCAGGGCTTTAGTGTGCTGCTTATAATTAGATCAAACGTCTCCGTGTAAAGGTTTTTTTTATGGTCTGCGAGAAAACTTTTGTAGCTGTCAAATTCAACACCGGCCTTAAGCTCTTTTGTCTTAAGGTTTTTTTCAACCAACTTAAAATGATGGATCTTTCTGAGATTCTTCTGCAGTTTTTTGAAGGGGGAAAAGAAATCGAAATTAAGTCCTTTTTCTTCAAAATGGATTTTGCCCAAAAGGTCTGTATATACCTCTAGAAAATCCATTTTCATAGACAATTCGATCGCTTTCCTGGACTTGATCTGTTTGCCGAGCACCAAGAATAATTCCCTAGCCTCATTATACTGCTTCTCAAACATCTGAAAAACAGGAGAAATTTTGACCTGCATGTGTTAGGAGATTCTTACCAATGTAGCTCCATAGCCCCATTGGTCTTTTTGTGTATCCTGAAAGTACTTAATATTTCCCAATTGACTTAATCGCTTGTGGATTTCTTTGCGGAGTACACCATTTCCAAGCCCGTGTATAAAGGTGATTTCGTCCATTCCGGATACAATGGCCTGATTCAGGTTCTTCTCGAAGATCTGCAGCTGAAGTTTCAGCATCTCGCTGTTACTCATTCCTTTTGAGTCACTCACCAGTTTTTCTATGTGCAAATCTATGGACTTAGCGGGTTTGGAGACGTGTACAGGAGCGGATTTAGGCTGTAGCGCATCGAGATCGTGATTCAACGCTTTTATATCCAATTCTTTTGTAGTCTGCTCCAGCGAAAAGAGATAAGCTGACTTATCGATTCTTGGAGCTTTACTGAGGTGCCTGAAAAACTGGGTAGGCTTTAGCTTCAACTGTCTCTCAAAGGGAGGAATGGCTTTTTCCAGTCTGTTTTGGATGGGTATAAACCGAAGTAAAAATGCGGGCCAGTCATCCATTTCCTTAAGTAGCCGGTCATCGAATTTTTTGGGCTCTCCGGGATCCAGCTTTGCCGCAAGGAGGGTGCGGTGATTGGTGCCAAATACTTCTGAAATATGGGCAAGGTAAGGTTGCTTGCTGTCATTTATGATGTAAAGGCTTAAACTCTGGTCATTGATAGGGACGAAAGCAAGATACAGCCCCTGGTCTTTTGGTGCTGAAATAGGCAAAGGAGTCTCTGCTACTGAATCTGAAGCTGGTTTCTCGCCAAAATATGCTTTCTCTCCTGCGTTGATAATGACCACTTCCGATTTCATTGCAGGGATGACGAATCCGTCTTCAATTTCTACTTCTATTCTTCCACTGGAGGAAATCCTGCGGACTGTTCCTTCTTCTTTTCCATGTAGAAGTCTTACTCTATCACCTATGTTCATGAGTTGATTACTGATTTGTAGGTTTCTATTGCGCGTTGCCTCGCGAATCTATGTTCTACAATAGGTTTTGGGTATGAATCAGTTCCATATTCGGGAATCCATTTTTTGATATACCTGAAATCCTTGTCAAATTTCTCTGCCTGCAAAGCAGGATTAAAAACCCTGAAATAAGGTTGGGCATCTGTACCGGAACCAGCTGCCCATTGCCAGCCTCCATTGTTTGATGCAAGTTCGTAATCCAGTAATTTTTTTGCAAAATATGCTTCACCCCATCTCCAGTCTATGAGTAGATGCTTGGTAAGAAATGAGGCGGTAATCATCCGTACCCGGTTATGCATGTATCCTGTTTCGTTTAATTCCCTCATTCCTGCATCCACGATAGGGTACCCGGTTCTGCCTTCACACCAAGCCTTAAATTCCTTTTCGTTATTTCTCCAAGGGATCCGATCATAAGCAGGCTTGAAAGCCTTATCCACTACCTGGGGAGCAAAATATAGGATCATCATATAAAATTCCCTCCAGATCAACTCATTGAGGTACGTTCCGTTAAGTTCTGATCCCAGTATTGCAAGTTTCCTGATCGAGATGGTGCCGAACCTTAAATGGATTCCCAGTCGTGACGTCCCTTTTTTTGAAGGGAAATCGCGCGTTTTGTCATAGTCACTGATAACAGTTTCATTGACCTGCTGTGGAGGGATTCTGGTTGGGGACTGCGAGAACCCGATATCTGTCAACGATGGTTTCGGGAAGGGGCTGACCTGGACCAGGTTTTTCCAGTGGAAGTAAGTGAGAGGTTCTATTTTGGTGTCGTTGAATTTACTTAGCCACACACGGCTGAAAGGCGTGAAAACTTTGTAAAATTCCCCTGAGGCATTGACTATTTCTCCCGGTTCGAATATTACCTGATCTTTAAAGGAGAGGAAGGGTACCTCTTTCTTTCCCAGTAAGTTTTCCACGGCTTCGTCCCGGTGTCTGGCATAAGGTTCATAGTCGCGGTTGGTGTAGACAGCATGGATGTGATATTCTTTCAGCAGATTCTGGTAAATTTCTATGGGGTCCCCGTATTTTACCAGTAATGAACTGCCTTTTTCCTCCAGCTGAGCTTTGAGACGAAGGACTTGGTCATCGATGAATTCTACTCTGGCATCATCCTTTTCTTCAAGCTTGTCCAGAATGCTTTTGTCAAAAATAAAAAGTGGTAGTACCTGCTCTTCCTGCTGGAGAGCATAGTATAATCCGGTGTTATCCTCTAATCTTAGATCTCTTCTAAACCAAAAAACCGTGACTTTTTTCATCTGTATGGAATTGTTTTTAAAAGGAAGAACCTGTCCTGTTGATAGCCTGAGCGCGATCTGATCGGGAGAATCCCACATGATGGAAAACCATCCCTCTGCGTCCCGCTCGCCAAAATCGGTTTCAGGCTTCTATCTATAAAAAAGCGCAGCGAATGGTATTTTGTTTTAGAATTTGTTGAAACCTGGATTTTTGGCTGGGCTGATTTTCTGTAAAGAATCAAGTTTGATTTCCAGATTGTCAAGATCTATAGGAAGCCATTCCCCATCTTCAGGATTTTGTGATTCCTTTTCCGACTCTATCCTGATCTCTTCCTCATCCTGTCTTCGGGTCAGTTTTTTGAATAATTCAGAAAAGGAATTGAAGGAAATATTTTGGGAAAGTGCTACGCCATATGTGTTTACATTTTTAGATAAGGAGAGGGAAGTGAACATGTTGAAATTGTTTCTGTTGAAAATCCTCATCCTATACACGCCATCCTGGGTTAGCAGGTATTCCGCCTGCCAGTCTCCGATGATGGAGGCAGCATCTGCATTTCCGCGGTTATCCGTAAATCCACCATCCCTGGACACCCTCAGTCTTCCATTGAGGAAGGTATAGGCTACGCTGAGCTGGAAAGTTTCCAGGGTGTTGGCGTCCAATGAGGCTAAATCCACATCTATTTCAAGGTTTTTGTCTACCTGCCCCAAGAAACTGTTTAATTGGGAAGACAGGAGCTGTCCCAGACTGGAGGATATGTTTGCAACCCCTGAAAACTGGCCTTCGGGCGAAAAAGACCTGGTCATAATTACAGAGAAAACCTGCCGGTTCATTTCCTGTTCGTTATTGGCAACTCTGTTCTGAAACGCAGAAATGGTAGTCTGCACGTCACCGCTGCTGGGGAATTCGCTGAAATCAAACCCGAAATTGATGGAAGGAGAGAGCAGCTCTCCTTTCAGGTCCATGATGACTTTCACCGGGTAGCGCCTTCTGGCCAGACTGTTTTCATTGTCAGTGACGGATGTGGTGGCCAAGAGAGGTTGGATCGATACTGCTTCTGAGTACTCAGCAGTGAGGTCCATGATCCCTTCGTAAGGATTTCCATACCAGGAGATTCTTCCTCCAGGCCTCACATTGAACTCCTTTTTGAGCACATTGTAGAGGGAGAAGTTGTATTTTCCTTCTGTAATCTCGTAGGTGCCATTGAGTGTGAAGTTACCTTGGGTATCTATATTCATGGTCAATACCCCTCTTCCTCTACCGGAAATACCTTCTTCAGTTCTGGGGTCAATGATAATCTCTGCGTAAGTGTCAGGTGTGATGTCCAAGGTGAAATTCATCCTGGTATTCTCCAGTTCCAACCTATTCACATCATCTGCAATCTGCTGAATTCTCAGCGTATCCCGTATGTTGATCAGATTAATGAAATCTTCCTGGGATTGGGTGGTGTTGCTGGACAATGGGATGTAAATCCGGGTGTTGGGCTGGCTGGTTGCCCGTGCATTGATATCAAGATTGGAAGTGGTTCCTTTGATTTCGAGATTTCCTGAAACAAATGCCGAACCATAGAAGACATCGTTGTCTACATCGGTTGTGTTGAGCACCTGAAAATTGGAGAGTCGGGAAGTAATGTCCAAAAATATATTGTTGAACCCCTTGTGAGTAACTCCTCCGCTTAGCGTGGCCTGGCTTCCATGTACATCACGTAAGACCAATTCCTGGAAATTGATGTGTTCGGGAGTGAACAGGAGGTTGCCGTTAAGCTGATAAGACGTGTTGAGATAATTGATCCGTAGCCGACCCTGGTTTACTCTGCCTCTTCCAGCCAGTTCAGGAACAGAGGTAGTACCGTTGATTTTGATGTCACCGGTTACAGTTCCACCCATATCAGAGAGATAATTGCTTAAGAACGGTTGTAGAATCACCAGATCTGCTTCCCTTATCCTTGCGTTCAAATCGAGTGCCTTCTCCTCAGTCTCTATCACACCCGCTACATCAATTGTTTTTTGGCCATTGATGATGTTTTCAAGGTTAAGCGAGAGGATCTGATTGTTCAGGTTTGCATTCATAGTCACATTTCCGACTGGAAACTTATTGATTTCCAGGTCTTTCAATGTCATATTCCCATTTAATGCAGGTATACCATCTTGTTTTTCAAAGCTAATGATCCCGTCAGCCATCCCATCATAGTTCTGCGGCAATAGCGTATTAAGAATGTCTATGTTAACCTTATGGACAGTCAGATCAAGTTTATCCTCCGGATCAGTTCCGGTTTTTCCTTCCAAAGAGATAAACTGGTTTTCGTTAAATAGCTTCACATTCGTGAAGTTGATTTCCTCAGGTCGTATGGTGATCTGGTTGAGGGAGTCAAACTGCCAGTCCCTGTTCAGTACTTTTAGATAGGATGGGTTGAAGGAAATGGTCGTATTTTGAGAGGAGAATCGGGTAGTGGCATTGATACGGGCGGCACTTTGCGTGGAGTCTTGCTCAAGGGTAAAATCTACATCCATTTCATTTCTATCCCATATTGCTTCGAAGCCCAGGTTGGTGAACTGAAGCTTCTGTCCCATATTCTGAGCTTTGGAGAAGACATAGAATGAGGCTAGAATCTCCTCACTGTTTATGATCTTGGATGTGTTGAAATCAATGTTGGTGTTGAAAGCTGTGCTACCCCTGTAGCTGAGGGTATCTATACTGGTGAAGAAGTTGAAAATCGTGTTTTCCGGTGTCTGATAGAACGCACCTTCCAGCACGGTGTTGTTTGAAATTTTCCAATCCGGGTCAAACAGCTGAATGATGGGGTTGATATCGATCAGACGGAGGTTAAGATCCAGGTTATAGGTTTCGGAGAAATTATTTTCAAGATCGGCTATCGGTTGGGGCTCATTCAAAATGATTGAAAGATACTGGTCTGCGAGTATTGTCAGGTCATCACTCATCTGCTCCAGGTTGAACTGTCCCGATGCTGCAGCCACTAAGTAGTCGGAGTTAAGGGACATGGTACGGGTACCTCCTGCAAACAGGGACTGGAAAAAGAAATCTCCCACTTCAAGTGACCGGTCCTCATAGCCTATAGTTAAGTTTCTAAACCTGGCAATCCCTTGTATATCATCAAGTCTTATCCCCCGGGTATCTATATTGAGGTTCCCGCTAATGAAGGTTGGCTTTTCGGTAAGCTTTAAGTTATCCAGGAAAGCCGTATCCAGATTGATATTCATCCTTACCGAATCGATGTCTCCACGGAGGTCCAGTGACCCCGCTGCATCCATCTTCAGATTCGGGTCATTTATACTCAGGCTTCCCTTGAAAAGGTCGAGCCCGTAGGTTGCGTCTGTTCGGATGTTACTGTAATTATAGGAATTGACCCCGATCTGGGATACGGTGGCGTCCACATCGATAAGGGCGTTTTCCCGTGAACTCCCCTGAATGTTCACATTTCCATCCAGGCTGATTTTCTGAAACAGTGCCCTGTTTTCGGCAAGAACACCTAAATCCAGGTTCCTGACAGAAACTTTGGAGACTATTTTGCGGACGCCATTAACTTCATCATAATTTACCCTTCCGTTAAGATTTCCGATGGAAGTAGTGAAGCTGCCATTGGTGGTGAACCTGTTGAGGTAGCCGGCAAAATCTGCATTTAGCCGGATAGTGTTGAATTTCCTGATTTCTTTTTCCAGTTCCTCCGAGATATACGGAGCCAGATCATTGGCCAGTATAGTGGAGTTTTTCAGGGACAGATTAAGGTATGTCTTCTTTAAATCGGGTAATCCATCCAGTTCAAAAGCGCCAAAAAGTGCTGTCTTCTCACCCAATCTAATCAGAAACTCATCAGATTTAAGATCAGAAACCGGACCCACCACTTTGCCACTCAAGTAGATTTCATCGTCTATATCAGGAAGCTGGGGGGCAAAAAGTTTTAGATCTCCCAGGTCCAGCTTGGTCTCGTCCATATTGGCTATGATCACCACTGCATCCAGAAAATTCGAGAAGGCCAGGGGAGAAGCGTACTCAAAGCGGAGAAAATTTTTGATATGGCTGTTCTTGGTCTTGAGACTCAACTTGTCAAATTCCAGAAACTCCCTGGAATAGGACAGTTTCGTCCTCAATTCCGTAATTGGAATGCCGGAACTTCTTTCTACACCGGTAAGGGATCTGATGTCAATACCGATTTCAGACCCATCGAGATAGAAGTTTTCCGTACGGGCCTTGATGTCTGAAAATCTCAGGTTGTTATAATCCAGTCCTCCCAGGATAGGATCTGTATTAAGATTAAGTAGAAATACTTCAGTTTGCCTTAAATCGACCGAACTGATTGCCAGGGTGGATTTACCCCCGCTGCTGCTGCCGAAGATTTGTGAAATTTCCCTGATCCAGATATTGATGTTCATACTGGAGTCTCCTGGATGGGTCACCAGATAGACCTGTCCTCTGTCCAATGCAATATGCTCAATAACCGAGTTGCCGGGAGGAAACAGAGCGCTTAGCTGAAAATCTGCCATCAGCGACTCCGCCCCAAGCATAAGGCTGTCTTTATGGTCCCGGATGGTGACATGTTGAAGTTCCACTGCATCCCACCAGGTGATCTTGATTCTCCCGATTTCTGTGTGGAAATTTGATCTCGCGTTCAGGTAAGATGTAACTTTGTCCACTGCCCAGTTTTGTACCGCAGTGATCTGCAGTGCTGCTGCCAATAGAATAAAAAACATAACTGCCGAAAAAATGAACCAAAGGAGCACTTTAAACGCTTTGTGCAAAAAATCCGTAACTTTCGCGTTCTTTTCCAATGGGTAATAAAGATATATCTATTCTAGCTATTGAATCCTCGTGCGACGAGACCTCTGCGTCCATTATAGTCAATGGCAAAGTACTTAATAATATTGTGGCCACGCAATCAGTCCACGTAAAATATGGAGGTGTAGTTCCTGAATTGGCTTCCCGAGCGCACCAGGAGAATTTGATCCCCGTAGTGCATGAAGCTATCACAAGTTCCGGAATATCAAAGGATCAGCTTTCTGCTGTCGCGTTTACCCGAGGCCCGGGCTTGATGGGTGCTTTGCTGGTTGGGGTGAGTTTCGCCAAAGCATTTGCTTTTGCACGCAAGATTCCTTTGATCGAGGTCAACCACATGCAGGCTCATGTCCTGGCTCATTTTATAGATGATCCCAAACCCCAATTCCCTTTCCTCTGCTTGACGGTAAGTGGGGGACATACCCAGTTGGTACTGGTGAAGTCACCCCTGGAAATGGAAGTAGTAGGCGAAACCCAGGATGATGCTGCGGGCGAGGCGTTTGACAAGACGGCAAAACTCCTTGGTCTACCTTATCCAGGAGGGCCATTGATAGATAAGTATGCCGTATTAGGGAACCCCAAAGCTTTTTCCTTTCCCATCACGAGAATGCCTGGCCTGAATTATTCTTTCAGTGGGATCAAAACAGCAGTACTCTATTTTCTGAGGGACAGCTTACAGTCAAATCCTACTTTCATCGAAGATAACCTGTACGACCTTTGCGCCAGTATTCAATATACGCTGATAGAGATGTTGGTAATCAAGTTGAATCTAGCCGTAAAGCAATATGGAATCAAGCAAGTAGCTATTGCGGGTGGCGTTTCCGCAAATTCAGGTTTGAGAAAGAAACTCACGGAAGTAGCTGAAGAAAAGGGATGGAACCTGTTTATCCCGAAATTCGAATACTGTACCGACAATGCAGCCATGATTGCCATGGCCGCGCATTTCAAATATCTTGAAGGGGAGTTTTCATCACTGGATGTGGCTCCACTCGCAAAAATGAAAATATGACATGGCCAAGCCCAATAAATTTGAGAAGATAATCAATATCAAAAACAAGAAAGCAAGCTTTCAGTTTGAGTTTATCGATACCTATGTCGCCGGTGTGATGCTTAAGGGAACTGAAATCAAATCAATAAGGGAAGGCAAAGTGTCTCTCACTGAGTCGTTTTGTATATTTCTTCAGGATGAACTTTTTGTAAGGCAAATGCATATCGCACCGTACATCATGGCGGCAAGCTATAACCATGAAGCAGTGAGGGACCGAAAGCTGCTGTTAAGCAGAAAAGAGCTGGAGAAGCTACAAACTAAGTCGGAAGAAAAAGGGCTGACTATCATTCCTGTTCGTATATTTATCAATGATCGGGGTAAAGCCAAAATTGAAATTGCCTTGGGACGTGGGAAAAAAGTCCACGATAAAAGACAGGACCTGAAGGAAAAAGATGCAAAAAGAGAACTGCAAAGAATGGCCTTTAACTGATGTGTTTGGGGTCTGCCGCCAAACAATTCTTCCCCTGTACCGGAGACCTAGTTTTGATTCAGCGTTGGTGACACAGCTGCTTTTTGGGGAATGTTACCAAGTACTTTCTGTCACGGAAGATCATGCATGGTACAGGATTTTTCATGAGGATACAGGGATTGGCGGATGGATCTCTTCCAAGACCCTGAAAGAAATCCCTGCCAAAGATTACCATTCTTTTCTTGATCAGGATTTTCAGGTGGTCACCAGTCCCATTGCTGCGATTGAATACATGAATACCAACCTTTATTTATTGCCCGGCAGCAGGCTTCATTTCAGTGAAATGGAGCTGTTCAATTGGCGGGACCTTGTAGGCTTCACGGGCTCGGTACGCAGCCACCGGATTAGAGCTAGCCGCGAGCAACTTCTGGACATAGCCCTGAAATACGTCAATGCCCCACACCAGGCAGGTGGGAGAGGGATTTTTGGCCTTGATGAGTATCAGGGATTTGCTTTGATTTTTGGGATTGCGGGGTATAGTTGGAAGGCGGGGAAAATACCGGGTAAAAATGTGGAGCCAGAATTTACTTTACCCGGCGATTTACTTATTTTCAAAGAAACGGTAAGCCCAGAATTGAAATTTGCGCTATATCTAGGAGCTGAAGAAGTACTGTGGATGGATGGCAGGATGAAAGTGTCGGATCTCGATGAATGGGTGGGTACATTCAGAAACAATAAGGATAAACAGGCAGTTCTGGAAACTCGGTCAATAGTCACTTAAATTATGGAAAAGCGGGTTTTGGTGTTGAATTTGGATCATTCTCCTGTGGCAGTGGTCACCGCCCAAAAAGCCATGGTTCTGTTGATGATGGAGAAGGCGAATTGCCTTTCCATCTATGATTTGCTCGAAATCAGGACAGTTAGCCGCAGTTTTGAGTATCCTGCTGTGATCCGGCTCAACCAGTATAAAAATATACCTTACCGGGGTGTGTTGCTTAATCGGGCAAATCTCTTCAGGAGAGACAGTGGGGCGTGTCAATACTGTGGGAGCAAAAGGCATTTGACGGTGGATCACGTGATTCCCCGATCCAAAGGGGGTAAAACGAATTGGTCCAACCTGGTGACAGCCTGCCACAGATGTAATGTTCAAAAAGGGGACAAGAGTCCCGAACAAGCCGGGCTTGTGCTCCGGAGCCATCCATTTAAGCCTTCCCTCACATTTTTTTTATCGGAGTATGCCGCCAGACAGGCAGAAGAGTGGCTACCTTATCTGAAAAGTAAAATAATCCAGTGATTTCTAACGCTGTCTGCTTCTGGCCTTCAGAATGTTTGTGTTTTGGCAATAAAATTGCCCTCTCCTTATCCATGAAAATAGTAACTGTCGCATTGATGTTCTTCTCTACCGTGGCCGCATCATTTTCCCAGTCAAATCCTATTCTGGGGGAATGGCAATTGGTTCATTCTGAGGGAATAGATAAACTGAGGTCCTCTGCACAATACCGCTCGGCCACACCGTCGATGAGAGAGGATATGGAATTGAAGATCAGGGAGAGGCTGGAGAATACCGTGTATAGCTTCATTTCAGAAGACAGCCTTTATTATACGGATTATGTCAATTACCGGATCATTCAGAAAAAAGCCAGAATAACCATCTCAGATCAGGTTCTTTCCATAATGGAAGGTGCTCAGACTAAGCGGGCAAAGATAGTGGAGCTGGGTGAGGACAGGCTGGTTCTGGAACCTATTGTGGAGGGAACTCAAGTAGGAAAGATGATCTTTGAGCCTTACGTAAAGCCGGAGAACTAGCAGGGAAAAACCTTTGCTATAGCTCAAGTTCCAATTGTCTCGGGAGTAGCTGGAAGCTTTTCCTATGCCATATGGTGGGCCCGTTACATTTAATTCCTTCCCGATGTACTGATGTAGGGTATCCTACGTTTCTTTCCCATCCATAAAAGGGGTATTCATCTGCCAGATTCTCCATCAGCTTATCACGGTAGACTTTGGCAAGAATTGAAGCTGCAGCGATGCTTGCTAATTTTCCATCGCCTTTTATTATACAGGTATAGGGGATGGGTAAGTCACATCTCCATCTGTTCCCGTCGATCAGCAGATGTTCCGGCTGGATTTCCAGACCTAATATAGCCCGTTTCATGGCTAGAAAAGAGGCGTTGAGTATATTGATCCTGTCTATCTCTTCGACAGATGCCTCAGCAATCTTCCATGCCACGGCACTTCCTTTTATCTCTTCTGCGAGATCTTCCCGTTGTTTTTTACCAAGTTTCTTGGAGTCATTTATCCAGTGGTTGCGGTAATCTGCGGCCAGGATGACAGCAGAGGCCACCACCGGTCCTGCCAGGCATCCGCGGCCCACTTCATCACATCCAGCCTCTATCCTGTCAGCTTCTAAATAGGGGAGAAGAATGTGCTTCGGAATCATTTACCTTATAATATTTATGGATCATTTCCGCTACCAGTGCTGTCCATCCTGTTTGATGGGAAGTTCCGAGACCTAATCCCGAATCACCGTGGAAATACTCGTAGAATAAAATGTGGTCCTTGAAATGTGGGTCTTCCTGGAATTTCATGTTTTGGCCGAAGGCGGGTCTATGCCCATTTTCGTCCCTCATGAATAGTTTCATACACCGAAGCGAAAGCTCCTTGGCGATTATATCCATGGTCAGGAAGTTTCCGGACCCGGTGGGATATTCAATGGAAAAATCACCACCATAATAGAAATCAAATTTCTTGAGAGATTCTATAATCAGGTAATTGATGGGGAACCAGATAGGGCCTCTCCAGTTAGAATTGCCGCCAAACATCACCGTGTCAGATTCCCCGGGGGTGTATTTGATAGAAAGCACATCCCCGTTGATCTTCATGGTATAAGGATTGTTTTCGTGGTATTTGGAGAGAGACCTGATTCCATATTCACTGAGAAATTCATTAGAATCCAGCATTTTCTGAAGCACACTTTTCATCCGGTGGCCTCTGAGCAGTGAGAATAGACGTCGCTTGTCATGTCCTGGTTGGATCCAGCTCGATACCAAGGCTGCGAGTTTTGGCTTTTCGCGGAGAAAGAAGTCAAGCCTCTTTTTGAACTGCGGTAATTCCTCAAAGAGATCTTCCCTGATAGGCTCCACAGCAAAGAACGGAATGATGCCGACAATCGATCTCACTTTCATCTTTTTGGGTTCCTTGCCAGGCACGTGGAACACATCGTAGAAGAAGTTGTCTTCATCGTCCCATAAGGAGATATGTTCTTCCGAGATATTGCTCATCGCTCCTGCGATGTAGAGAAAATGCTCAAGAAACTTGGTGGCTGTAAACTGATATACCTTGTTGAATTCACATAGATCCAGTGAAATTCTAAGCAGATTCAGCGAAAACATGGCCATCCAGGATGTTGCATCGGCCTGCTCCAGTTTGCCCTGATATTTTTGGGCGTGACTCCTGTCGAAGAGTGAGATATTGTCCAGTCCCAGGAAGCCCCCTTCAAAAATATTTTTTCCGTCACTGTCTTTTTGATTGACCCACCAGGTGAAATTAAGCATGAGCTTATGTAAAGCCCGTTCGAGAAATTCCTGGTCGCCCTTACCGTTGTTGGCTTTTTTGTCAATTTGATACACCCGCTGTACCGCATAGGCATGTACAGGGGGATTTACATCGGAGAAATTCCATTCATATGCTGGAATCTGCCCGTTGGGATGCATATACCATTCATTCAATAGGATCAATAGCTGGTCTTTTGCAAACTCCGGATCAATCCTGGCTATGGGAATACAATGGAAGGCCAGATCCCAAGCAGCATACCACGGATACTCCCACTTATCGGGCATCGAAATAATGTCGTAATTCTGAAGATGCCTCCAATTGCTGTTCCTCCCGTTTTTACGTGCGACAGGAGGGATGTACCGACCCGGATCACCTTCCAGCCAGCGCTCCACATCATAGTAATAGAACTGCTTGGACCACATCAAGCCCGCATAGGCCTGCCTTTGGATCTGCTTGAGATCATCATCACTCACGCGCTGCTGAAGCGAATCATAGAATTCGTCCGCTTCTTTCTTCCGCTGCTCCAGGCACGCATCACATATCTCTAGTGGATTGTCTTCTACCTGATGCTGCATTCTTAGCTTTACCTGCCTGCTTTCCCCGGCCGGTATAGTGATCTGGTAGATAGCCGCGGCTTTGGTGCCCAAATCTGCCGGATTGAGGTGCTCGGGATTTCCGTCTACCACATAATCATTGATGGCATCCTTCAGGTACTTTTTTTCATTTGCAATATCATAAAGCCTTTCCCTGTTGGTCTCGTTGTCGCAGAATTTGAGCTCTGGCTCACCATCGAAAGAAACTATGTAATTGCCTGATTTTGCACTGTACGCCTTAATGGACTTATCACTTCTCTTACTAAGCCTGGGCATAAAAGGTTCATGTCCTGTAAACCACGTTTTTCTGAACCACAAAGTAGGCATTACCCATATTTTTGCTTCTTCCGGACCTCTGTTGTGGATAGTAGTGGTGGCAATGATGTCCTCAAAATCATGCTTGGCATATTCAATGAAGATGTCAAAGTATCGGTCCTCATCGAAGAGCCCTGTGTCTATCAGTTCGAATTCAGGATTGTTTTTCCCTCTTTTCTGATTCTCTTCAAGGAGTTGCTGGTAAGGAAATTGAGCCTGAGGATACTTGTAAAGCATCTTCATATAGCTGTGGGTAGGTGTGGAGTCCAGGTAGTAGTAGATTTCCTTTACATCTTCTCCGTGATTCCCCTGGTTTCCCGTAAGACCAAAAAGACGCTCCTTGATCATTGAGTCCTTCCCGTTCCAGAAAGCCCATGCAAGGCAGAGTTTCTGTTTATGGTCTGAGATTCCGCCTATTCCTTCTTCACCCCATCGGTAAGCTTTACTTCGTGCTTCTTCGTGGGTTACATTTTCCCAGGCAGAGCCATCCGGACTGTAATCTTCCCGGACTGTTCCCCATTGTCTTTCGGTCAGATAGGGCCCCCATTTTTTCCAATGCTTCGTCCTTTCCCTATCCTCCTGTAGTCGTATATTTTCAGCTAACATGTACTTTCTCTCTTTTGAGCAGGTGTCGAAATTATCACTTTCCTACAATTAAAGCCTAAATATCGGCCATCTGTTTCAGGATTAATAGGTTAATTTCCTAAGAGTTCATGTAAAAGCCTTTCCCGAGTGCTTTAAGGAAATCATAAAATTGGACCTTACTGCTTGTTTTGAGGTGATTTTTGGGAAAATTATGCTCCAATATGATTCCCATAGCCTGAATTTCTCTGAATCTGGCGTGATTTTCCCAAGAGATTGCTCAAACCTCCCAAAATCAAATTTTTCACTTTTTATCGCGATTCCGGCAGTTTCTGCATCAAGGGCATTGCAGGATTGCTCATAGTGACCCTCGACCGGGATAAGCATGATGGGTTTGCCCAGATAGACTGCTTCACAGATCGACTCAAATCCTGCCGTACATACTAATCCTCTACAGGAGGCCATATCAGCAAGGAAGTTTCTATCGTGAATTCTGTGCAAGCTTAGATTGGGCAGGGGGAACTCTGTTTCCGATGCGTCTTTTTTATCCCAGTATGCTTTTACTTTGACTTGGGGGTTGGCTTTGGCATAGGCCGTCACTTCCTCCTTATAACCACTGTTTACCATATAGACCAAAAAGAAATCTCCCTGCCTAATTTCCAGATTTTTGATCTCAGGCCTCAGAAGAGGCGGTGCTATGCGGATCTTACCGGTAGAGGGCAAGTGATTAAAAGAGAGTGCAATTCTTTCCTCAGCACCCACAGAGGTCGCCCAGGTATTGAGTTTAAAAAGCATCTTCTCCATTCCGCTACACGGAGCAAATATAAAATCCGGGTGCAGGATAAGGTATTGATGACCGATTACCCAAAAAGCTGACTTGGGTCTGAACACCCAGTTATACAATCCACCCAGCAAGTCGTAGAAATTAAGGATCACATCAGGCTTTTCAGACTGCACGACCCGGTCAATAGCGCGGAGACTTTGCCAGAATATGGGAGTTTTTTTTAGATTTTGGAGAATCGTCTGGGTCAGTAGAATCCGTTTTTCCTGTTTGTCGGAAATAAAATTCGGACTTTCTACCCAATGGATAGGTGCATCGATTTCACGTATGAAAAAATCAGGGATAACTCTTCGCTTGCTTTTGCCCAAAACCACTCCACACAGTTGGTGATTGTGTATGGCAAGCATGCGGGAAAAAGAAATAGCCTGCGTCATATGCCCCCGCCCTTCCCCCTGTACAATAAAAAGGAACCGCATAGCTAGCGGATAGACGGTGGAATGAGGTCATTCTTTACCGCTTCAAATGATACTTCGCGCATAGGGATTAGTGAAGCTTGTGAGGATCCTCTGAAAAAAGAGTCGAGCTGATCATCCCTGAGTTCTTTGAAGTTGATCTCATTGTAGTAGATCAGTTGCCAGTTTCCCTCATGATCTTCTGCAAGGGCACTCATCGTTTCCACCCAGTCCCCGGAATTAAGGTATTCTATCCCGTCAATCATCCGGTTTTCGGCTTTATGGATATGCCCACAGATTATTCCGTCACATCCCTTGGACTTTGCCATTTTGGATAGCTCCACTTCATACTGATCTATGTATGATACCGCAGACTTAACTTTTCCTTTGACATACTTGGACAGGGAGAAATAAGGAAGCCCATGCTTATATCGGTAATGGTTTACGACTCTGTTAAGCCAAAGTAAAAAAGTGTAGCCGATATCCCCGAGGTAAGCTATCCATCTTAGATTGGTCGTGATGCTGTCAAAAATGTCCCCATGCGTAATAAAATACTTTTTGCCATGACTATGGTAAACCAGGTCATTCTGAATGGAAAGATTGCCGATTTGGATGGGTAGGATCTGATCCAAAAAGTCATCATGGTTGCCTCTGAGATAGAATACTTTGGTCTGGTAGCTTTCCATCATCTTTATTATTCTGTTAAAGAACCGGGTATGTTTTCGTTTCCATGATCCGGATTTTTTAAGCTGCCAGCCGTCAATTATATCCCCATTCAGAATAAGGTTGTCGCACCGGTATTGCTTTAGAAACCTTGAAACTTCCTTTGCCTTTGAACCTTTGGTGCCTAGATGTACATCGGAGATGACTATGGTTTTGAAATGGGTTTTCACACGCTTGGTTTTGATCTAAAGCTAAGGTCTTCAGATCAATACAGTGTGCCTGTCCTGTTATCAAATTGCTATTTGTTCCGAATGCCGTTCAGTTAAAATGAACAAAAGGTTACCCCAGAATTAAAAAAGCAGTATGAAAGCTTATCCTTGGCAAAGACTGTATAATGGGTCAACTTCAGGACCGGTATCCGATTAGTCGGGCACCTGTGGGTTCGCTACCCTTTTATATCAATGGTACAGGTGATTTTTTGGGTTTGACTTAGATTCGGGTATTAAACAGATCGATTTTATGAAGCATATTTTACTCGCGTTAGGGTTCATTTTTCTGTTTCAGGAAGCGTTCTCCCAAGAGAAAGTTTATCCTGGTAACTATGAATTGGCGGCCCGCTTTTCTCCGGAAAAGCTTAAAAAGATGATTTTCTCCACCAGTGTTGATCCACATTGGATGAAAAAATCAGATAAGTTTTGGTATGAATACGAGACCAGTGAAGGCAAGAACTGGTACATCGTAGATCCTGTAAGGAAAACGAAGACGCCGATGTTTGACAGAGACAAACTGGCTATGGAAATCACGAAGATCGTCAAAGATCCCTTTGACGGTCAGCACTTAAGCTTGGATGACCTGAAACTGATGGAAGATGAGAATACCATTCGGTTCAAAGTGAAAAGCACTGAGGAAGTGATTAAATCCGATTGGAAAGAAATCAAAGAGAAGAACAAGAATGCAAAGGACTCTTTGGAGAAGAAGATATTTGTATTCCAGTATAACATCAATACGCAGCAGCTGACGGAAGTCAGAGATGCGGAAAAGGACCCGAAGAGATTGTCCTGGGCCAATATTTCCCCCGATTCTTCAAAAGTGGTATTTGCCAAAAACTTCAATTTATTCTGGATGGATAAAGAGAATTTCCTGAAGGCTGTAAAGGATGAAAAAGACAGCACCATTGTCGAAAACCAATTGACAGAGGATGGCGAAAAAGATTATGAGTATGGTTTTGGAGGCAGAGGAGAGGATAATGTTGAAGAAGAAAAGAACAAAGATAACCGAAGAAGGGTAGGAGCTTTATGGAGTACGGACTCGAAGCAACTGGTGCTGACAAGGACTGATAGCAGAAGTGTAAAGGACCTATGGGTGATCCACAATACGAAGGATCCACGACCAACTCTGGAGACGTATAAATATGCCATGCCGGGCGAGAAGGAACAGCCTGTATCCGAACTCATCCATTATTCATTTGAAGGGGGAGACCTCAAGAAATTACCTCTAGCGGGTTTCAAAGACCAGACATTGGGGCTGTGGTCCGAGTCTTACCCTGCCAATACAAGGGATGATGATTTTAAGCCTGCTATCTGGCTCGGGGATTTGAATGGGTTTTATTTTTCCCTTACTTCCCGCGATCTGAAGAAAGTGGATATCTG
Source organism: Algoriphagus sp. (assembly GCA_048819475.1). Classification (GTDB taxonomy): domain Bacteria; phylum Bacteroidota; class Bacteroidia; order Cytophagales; family Cyclobacteriaceae; genus Algoriphagus. The sequence continues at coordinate 38,475 of JBMDXP010000088.1, read as the reverse complement.
CCGCTGGAACCTCCAAACAGGACAGAAAGAAGTGGTGATCGAGGAGAGAAGCAATACCTATATAGATTTCAACAAGCCTGAGATCATAGCTGACGGAAAAGAGATAGTTTTTTGGTCAGAAAGAGATGGCTGGGGGCACTTCTACCTTTATGGAGCGGATGGGATATTGAAGAGGCAGCTGACGTCAGGAGCCTTTCACACAGCGGGTGTGGCCAGGGTTGATGCAAAGAACCGCCGCCTGTATTTCATTGCAAATGGGAAGGAGAAGGGAGAAGACCCCTATTATGAACATTTATACAGTGTAAGTCTGGATGGTGGCGCGATAGCCCTGCTGAATAAGGGTGATTTTAACCACGATATCAGTATTAATGACAATGCATCATTCGTCGTGAATAATTTCTCCAGGGTAAATACCGCTCCGGTGTCAGTCCTGCTGGATAGAACGGGAAATAAAATAATGGATTTGGAAACTGCGGATCTTACGGCACTTTTTGCAGCTGGATATAAGTTTCCAGAGCCATTTAAGTTCAAAGCTGACGATGGGGTCACCGACCTGTATGGAGTCATGTATAAGCCGTTTGACTTCGACTCCACCCGCAGGTACCCGATCATTGAGTACGTCTATCCGGGTCCTCAGACAGAGGCTGTGAACAAAGCTTTCGGCAGAGGGATGGATCGGACAGACCGGCTGGCGCAGTTTGGCTTTGTAGTAGTCACGTTGGGTAACAGAGGGGGGCATCCAGCACGCTCCAAATGGTATCACAATTATGGGTATGGTGATTTAAGGGACTATGGATTGGCAGATAAGAAGGCTGCTGTGGAGCAGTTGGCAGACCGCCATGGGTTTATCGATAGATCCAAAGTGGGGATACATGGACATTCGGGAGGAGGATTTATGTCAACAGCAGCGCTATTGGTTTATCCCGATTTTTTCAAAGTCGCTGTTTCCAGTGCGGGCAATCACGAGAACAATATTTATAACCGCTGGTGGTCAGAGAAACATCACGGTGTCAAGGAGCAGATTTCCCCTAAAGGAGACACCACCTTTGTCTATGAGATTGAGCGGAATCCGGATTTGGCTAAAAATCTTAAAGGCCACCTGATGCTTTCTACGGGGGATGTGGACAACAATGTGCATCCCGCTAATACGATCCGGATGGCCAATGCTCTGATCAAGGCGGGTAAGCGTTTTGAACTGGTGATGCTACCCGGACAGAGACATGGCTATGGAGATATGACCGAATATTTCTTCTGGAAAATGGGGGATTATTTTGTACAGCATCTATTGGGGGATAACACCCCTCCTCCGGTGGATATGATCCAGATGCAGCGGGATAAGCCAAAAAACAAGTAACTAAGACCTGATAATTATGAAAAAAGCCCTCTATCCTAAAATAGAGGGCTTTTTGTTGGCCGACCAGGGCTCGAACCTGGACTCTTCTGAACCAAAATCAGACGTGTTGCCAGTTACACCATCGGCCAATTTCTTTTGGAAACCTGACTGTCTCCTTTAAAGTGTCACAAAGGTAGAATCTTGGCTGTTTTTTTCCAAATGTCACTAAGAAGTTTTTGTTTTTTTCTGCTAATCTCCTTGCTCTCAGTATGAAAAATAATCTACCGTGGGTATTAAGCAAGGGTGGTTTGATTTTGATGGTGTTTGGGCTGGATTAGAAGCTGGAGGCTACTGATGGACAGCATATCTGATGGTTTTCAACGATTATGCGTTGTGTTAAGCGCTTATCCTAAAATGTAATATCCGTTTAGGATCACTGGAAAAAGGCGTGTAGTGATGCCGTTAATTTACAATGCCTTATGTTGGATTAATCGAAATTAATATCCAGTTTTGCCCGAATTAAGAAAACGAAAAAAACCTTCGATTATGAAACTTGAAAAATTGGAAAAAACCATACCTGAAGTGGTTCAGAAACTGGAAAAATTGAAAATCGGCGGAGCATTATCCGCAGAGCTTTCCTGGTGCTGGGTAAGCTTCAAAAATGATAAAAATCCTATAGGGGTGATCGAGAAGGGGCAGGAAGCTGTCGCTGTTCTGAAGGAGGCAAGAGAGAAAAACAACAAGGCTGTTTCCAAGAAACTGATCGAAGATCTGGAAAAGGGACTTAGCTGAAACCCAAAAAGCTCACCGGCAAGGTGAGCTTTTTGGGTTATAGGCCTAGCCGAAGGTTATTCCCCTACCACTACGAATTTTACCTGGGTTTTCACTTCTCTGTGAAGATCCACCTCAGCAGCAAACTCACCTGCACCATCTACGGGTACATTGATTGAGATTTTCTTTCTGTCGATTTCAAAGCCCTTAGCCGCAAGTGCATCTGAGATTTGAAGAGTAGTGACCTTTCCGAATATTTTACCGGACTCGCCTATTTTAGCCTTGATTTCAAGGGTTGTTTCCTCAAGTTTAGCTGCGATGTTTTCAGCTTCAGTTTTGATTTTTTCAGCCTTATGAGCAGCTTGCTTGATGTTTTCAGCAAGTATTTTCTTGTTAGACCCAGTAGCAAGCACTGCAAATCCCTGAGGGATCAGATAGTTTCTTCCGTATCCTGGTTTTACATCTACCAAGTCATTTTTATAGCCAAGACCTTTGATGTCTGTTTTTAGAATGATTTCCATTTGTAATGATCTTTTGTGATTGGACGATACAAGACCGAATTATTTCAAACCATCGGTTACGAATGGCAACAGAGCCAAATGTCTTGCTTTTTTGATGGCCTGGGCCACTTTTCTCTGGAATTTGGCAGAGTTTCCGGTTAATCTCCTAGGAAGGATTTTACCTTGCTCATTGACAAATTTCAACAAGAAATTAGGATCCTTGTAGTCGATGTACTTAATGCCGTGTTTCTTGAAACGGCAATATTTTTTTCTGATTTCGCCTCTGTTGATAGGCTCGTTTACTAATGTCATTTGGATGGCTCCTCCTTAGCTTCAGCTTTTTTGTTAAATTCTCCTTTTCTTCTTCTTTCGGCATAAGCAATAGAATGCTTGTCCAAAACAGTCGTTAAGAATCTCATAACCTTCTCATCTCTTCTAAATTCGAGTTCGAATTTGCGGATGATGCTAGGAACGGCTTTGAATTCCACCATAACATAGAAACCTGTAGTCTTTTTCTCAATGGCATACGCCATTTTCTTCAGACCCCAATTTTCCACATTGATAACATCTGCCCCCTCTTCTTTTAACAAGTTCACAAACTTGTCGACGGTATCCTTCATCTGAACATCAGACAAAACGGGAGTTAAAATGAATACCGTCTCATAATTTCTTTGGAACATTTTTAATGTGTTTAAGGAATTTGAATAAACAGACCGCAAAAGTAGAGGAAATCTGGCTGTTATCCAAACAATGTCCGAGAATGATGATTTTTACAGGGGGATAAAAAAAGGCCCCTATGGGACCTTTGGTTTTTTATTTTACGGCGAAGGTTTTGGAGCCCACCTGGTAGCTATCCACAAAGATTCTTATTTCGTGCTCACCCGTGGCATAATCAGACCCCTTTTCATAGAAGAAGGTAAGTTCCTGCTGTGTATTGTCAAATATAATATCCTGCTTTACGGTATAGAATTGCTCTGCACCCTCCATCATAAAGGTGCCTGATCCCTTGGCCACATCAAATATCGGCTGGGAGTTTGGTGCTATAACCTGTACATATATATTTCTAGGACCTTTTTCAGCCACTTTGTTGTCGCCTAGATTGAAACTCACTTTTATCCGTTCTATCTGTCGGTTTTTAAAATCCTTGGTAGTTTCTACCCGCTCTTTGCCTCTGGAGTTAATGGCCGAAACAGTGATGTTTTCTGCCTTTAGCATCGAAGCCACATTCACTTTGGCCTGCAGGTCTTCCTTCTGGATGTTAAGCTGCGCCACTTCCTCTTCAATCTCTGCCTGGGTGGATTTTAAGTCTTGGTTTTCTGCAAACAATTGTTGGTTGGCAGCTCTGAGTTCCAGGATTTCCTGATCTTTTTCCTGAATCAGGCCACTGTAGCTGCTTATTTTCTGGTTTAAAGCTGAAATCTCGGAGGCACTCCGCTGTTTGGAGCTGTTACGCTCCGCAATCAACTGATCTCTGACTACCTCCAGTGCTTTTACATCTCCTCCTAGTTTCTCTATTTCCTGGATACGCAGATCAAGTTGGTAAGATACAGAATCGAGTCGCTTGTTAAGCTCGTTGTTTTCTGTGGACAGAAGAATGATTTCCTCTGTTTTCTTGGTGCGGTCCACGTAGTCTGTATATAGCTTGATCCCGCTGATGATAACCAGTAAAATAAGTACTATAATGATTATATTCTTTCCTTGGTCTTTTTTCGGGGTCGAATCTTTCTCGAAATTGGTATCCATGTTTTGTAAATGTATAGGACTATGAAGTTAACTAGTTTGGATGGGCGCTATTGGACTGATCGGTATGTTCAAGGTACAACGGGCTGGGATATAGGCTATGCCTCCCCTCCAATTCAGCAATATTTAGACCAAATTGAAAATAAAGGAATCAGGATATTGATTCCCGGGGCAGGTAATGCATATGAGGCTCAATATGCCTACGTAAATGGTTTTAAGAATGTCTATGTTCTGGATATTTCCGGAAAACCATTGGAGAGCCTCAAAACAAGAATGCCTGCGTTTCCAAAAGAACAGCTACTCTTGGAAGATTTTTTTCATCATACCGGGAAATATGATCTAATCCTCGAGCAGACTTTTTTTTGTGCCCTGCATCCGGACTTGAGGGAGCTGTATGTGGAAAATATGAAAGAGCTCCTGCATCCCGGAGGGAAGCTTGTTGGGGTTTTGTTTGACCGTCAGTTTCATTCTGCAGGACCTCCTTTCGGAGGAAATCTGAAGGATTACATGACTTACTTTCAGTCTCACTTCAGGATTCACACATGGGAACCGTGCTACAATTCTATCGAACAGCGGATGGGAACTGAGCTGTTTATGATTCTCGAAGTTCAATAGTCCACTACGTAATGCGACTTCTCCCCGGGGAACTGGAAAAATAGAATGCCACATTCGTAGAAATCCAGACTCAGCCTTACACTGGGATGGGCTATAATTTCCCTCCAGGCCTTCTCCATGGCTGGAGACCAGTGGATATCCCCCACTGCGATAATAGACTGGGCATGCACTTTTGGCACCAAGGAAAAAAAAGACTGCATGGTGCCTTTATAGGTATGATTGGCATCAATCAAAGCAAAATCGATTTGCACTACGCTATCTAGCAATTTCGGCAATACGCCCTCAATCTGTCCACAGAGAAACTGCATATTTTCAAAACCCGATATAGGCCTGGCCGCTTTGCACAGTTCTTCTGACCCTTCCAAGGTAAAGACTGTTCCCTTGGTAACCCGGGAAAGATATCTTCCCGATATACCCATGCATGTGCCCAGTTCAATGACGGTCTGATTAGGTGTGGCACAGCAAAAGAACTGGTACAGTTGTGCATACTTTCTTGAACTGGTGCTGTATCGGGTGATGTCGGCTAGTTTACGGCGGCTGGTTTTCACTTTTTTGGATCCTGCACCCAAGTCAAGTACATCTATTTCCTTATCCGAAGTGAGCAATACCGACCTATACGCTTCTATATCTTTATCCAGCTCTTCCCGCGCTTTGATAAAGTGTTTTAGACCTTCATACAGATTGAATAAAAATGGGGATTGGAAAGAATAGCTGTCCTCTTTTAAGAGCCAATATCGGACGTATGCTAAAACAGGAAATAATGCTTTTTGCAAACCAAATCAATTGTGAAAAATAGTGGCAATCATCTGAAACTCCGGGACGGTAACTTCAAACTCCCGTCCGTCCAGCAGTCTTTCCATATAGTATTTCCCTTTCATCTTACCAAGTCCTGATTTAAGATTACACCCGGATACATAGCTGTGGGATTCTCCGGGTTCAAGGATGGGCTGCTGGCCTACTACACCGTTTCCCTCTACCAGCTTAGGGTTTTCGGCTGCGTCAAAAATCTCCCATTTTCTTCTCATTAGCTGAACGGTTTGGGAGCTTTTGTTTTCTATGGTTACTTTGTAGGTGAATACAAAATGGTGTTGGTGAGGGCTGGAAAACTCCGCCTGATAGGTTACTTCAACACTTACTTTGATTCCGTCTGTGACTGCGATTACCATAGTGACAAAGATTTGAAAGTATGTAAAGATACAATTGTATGATTGATATTCAATAGATTGATATGGATGTGAAAATTGAAAGCTCCTGGAAGGAAGCGTTGCAAGAAGTGTTTGACAAACAATTCTTTAAGGATTTGGTGTTGTTTGTCAAGGACGAGTATTCTTCAGGAAAAGTTTTCCCTCCCGGGAAAGAATTGTTCAATGCGTTTGAACATTGTCCCCTGGCAAATGTAAAGGTCGTGATCCTGGGACAGGACCCCTATCACGGCCCGGGGCAGGCTCACGGGTTATCCTTTTCGGTGAGGCCAGGAGTGCCTTTTCCGCCTAGTCTATTGAATATTTTCAAGGAAATCAAAGCTGACTTGGGTATTGCCATGCCTCCTAACGGGGACCTTACCAGATGGGCTGACCAAGGTGTGTTTCTTCTTAATGCGACATTGAGCGTAAGAGCACATCAGGCTGGTTCCCATCAAAAAAGGGGATGGGAGGAATTTACCGATGAGGTCATCCGCAAAATCAGTGACAGACAGGAGCATGTGGTTTTCCTTCTTTGGGGGTCTTATGCCCAGAAAAAAGCCGAACTTATAGATGGACACAGGCACCTGATATTGAAGGCACCGCATCCCAGTCCACTCTCAGCCCACAGGGGGTTTTTGGGGTGTGGGCATTTCTCAAAAACCAATGACTATTTACGGGCTAACGGGAAAAAACCGATCAGTTGGTAAAAGGAAAAACCGGCACTCGAGTACCGGTTTTTTCCTTTACTTGGGGATAGTCTACTCTGGTGATGATCTGCTGCAGCCAGAGCTAGCTTCACAGACCGGATCATATTAGTCTATTCCTTTGAAGAATCTTCTCCATCTGATCTTATTGAACATCGACTCATGTTTGTCCAGCGAAAGCCATAAGAACCATGCTTTCCCTACGATATGGTCTTCCGGCACAAAACCCCAATACCTGGAGTCCAATGAATCATGCCTGTTATCACCCATCATAAAATAATAGTTTTGCTTGAAGGTATAGGACTGTACCTGTTGGCCATCTATAAACAATTGCCCTTCACGGATCTCCACATTTTCATGCCCCTCATACTTTTCAATGGTAAAGCCATATCTCTGGACATTTTCCGTGTTCATTTCTACGGTCCACTCCTTAGCGGGTACGGTCAATGGACCAAAGTTGTCCCTATTCCAGCCGAGAGCGACCCCATCCGGGAAAACTCCCGCTTCGCCGCCTGCAGGTCTTATATCTTTAGTCACCGAAGTGATCACCGTAGATGTCTGTAACCGTTCTGCCACCTGATCAGTCGCGAATACAAGAAAGCTTCCGTTTGAGTAGGAGTAGAAACTGTCCCTATCGACCCCATAATCTGAGAAAAAGTCAGCATTGAGCTGCCTATTGGCTGTGACTCTATAGGAATACTGCATTTCTTCGGGTAGAAATGCCGCTTCGCCATTCACAGAAAGATTTCCAGCCTTGATCTCTACGACATCCCCTGATATACCTACCGCCCGTTTGATATAGTTAGTCTTGAGGTCAGTGGGGTATTGGAATTCAACCGGATAGTTAAAGACCACCACGTCATTCCGCTCTACATCCGAAAAGCCGGGAAGCCTCATGTAGGGTATTTTAATGGCATCGGAGTAGGAGGGGATTTCGGTGCCCCAAATCTTCTGGTGGGTGAGGGGAACCTGCAAAGGAGTCATAGGTACCCTGGTCCCGTAATGCATTTTACTTACAAAAAGGAAGTCTCCCACAAGAAGGGATTTTTCCATGGACGCCGTGGGGATCGTAAAAGGCTCCAGAAGCAGCCATCTGATCAGACTGGCTGCCACCACTGCAAAAACCAAAGCATCTACCCATTCCCGGGTGGCTGATTTTTTCTTTTTAGATTGACTCATGATTAGGTGTTAAGATCAGAAAGATAGGAAATCATCCATGGAAAGTATGCCTTTCTTTCCTTGAATCCACTCTGCAACCAAAATTGCGCCAAGGGCAAAACCCTCCCTGCTGTGTGCGGTATGGCTTATCTCAATAGTGTCTATGTCAGAGGAATAACGTATGATATGTGTGCCAGGAGCAGGGTCAGTCCGTTCGGCTGACACTGGAAGGATATGTCCATTTCCGTCCGTATGGTCGGACAGTTTCCAATCTTCCAATCCTTCTATATTCCGGATAATTCCTTCAGCGAGGGTAATGGCAGTTCCTGATGGTGCATCAAGTTTGGCAGTATGGTGGATTTCTTTCAAAGATGGTCTGTAACCTGATGTCTCATTCATCAGTTTAGCCAAAAATTCGTTCACCTTGAAGAAAATATTCACTCCTATACTGTAGTTGGAAGCATAGAAAAATGCCCCATCATGATCAAGTGTGAGTTTTTCCATCGCCGGTTTATGCTGCAGCCATCCTGTCGTTCCTGATATAACAGGGATTCCATGTGCTATTGCCCAGCTGATATTGTCCACTGCTGCTGCTGGCTGGCTGAATTCTATAGCCACATCTATTGAGGAAGTGTCCATTTCATTTAACTCTTCCCGGTTATCAATAGTGATTTTTCCGGCTAACCGATGGCCTCGCGTTTCGGCTAGCTGACCGATCAACTGGCCCATTTTGCCGTAGCCTAATAATAAAATATTCATGTTTAAAATTTGAAACTTAAAGATACTCCTACCGAATTGTTATTGGAAGAAAAGCTCTCGAAATGTGGTTTTATGTCAAGTGCGAGATCGTCGGAAATATCGAAACCTGATAAATGGGCGTCAACATTGGCGTCCACTACATTCAAGGCATAGATCAGTCCCAGGAGTAAGTAGGTAAGATCCCGGTTGGTTCGCCAATAATTGACATTTCGGACCAGGCTTTCCCTGTTTAAATTAGGGAAAATATTGGATTCCCCGTCCACATCAAATGCCCTAAGCGCCTGCCTGAAGACCACATAACGCCGGCTGTTGAATCCTATGAAATAGATATCGGTCATGATTCCGCCGTAGATAAGAGGTACTTTCCAGGCCTTATTGTTATAGACTTGTCCTGCACCAGGCAATACAGCGGATAAAATGGTTGCCTTTCGGGGATCCTTTGGCAGCTGGGAGAAAGTCTCCCGTCTGCTCTCTATGGCGACACTGTCAATCTCCTGCGCATGTAAATGGGACCCCTCGCAAAAACCAAAAAACAAAAGACCCACAATGAAAAGTGGGACTTTGGGAATAGTGATCCGGAAGGACGAATGAGATAGCACTGTCAGATTATTTCCAGGATTTCGAGGATTCGGTTCAGGTCCGAGGCAGAGTGGAAGGGGATCTTTATTTCCCCTTTGTTCTTCGCATCGGACTTTAAGGCGACTTTGGTCCCAAAATGGGAAGCAAGCCGCTGTTGGATTTTGCTGATTTCATATTTCTTGACCGGGTCAAGAGGCTGCTGGGGTCTTTCAGGTTTTCCTTCATTGAGTGCTTTTACCAAAGCCTCCACCTGACGCACACTTAATTCTTCGTCCACCGCTTTCTTGAAGATTGCCAGCTGTCTGTCCACATCTTCGATGTTGATCAATGCACGGGCATGCCCCATGGAGAGTTTTTGATCCCGGATCGCAGCCTGGACAGTGGGAGGGAGCTTGAGCAGCCGTAGGTAGTTGTTTACCGTGGTGCGGTTTTTCCCTACACGGTCCCCCAGCTCTTCTTGCTTCAGGTTGCACTCGGCGAGTAAGCGCTGGTAAGACTGGGCGATTTCCAGGGCGTTCAGGTTTTCCCGCTGGATATTTTCTATGAGTGCCATTTCCAGCATTTGCTGGTCATTGGCGGTGCGTACATAAGCAGGGATTTTAGCTAGACCAGCGAGTTTGGAAGCCTGAAATCTCCGCTCTCCGGAAATCAGCTGATACTCGTTGTTGTCTAGTCGCCTTACCGTCACAGGTTGTATTATTCCCTGGATCTTAATCGATTCAGCCAGTTCTTCAAGCGCCTGTTTGTCAAAATGTACCCGTGGCTGAAATGGGTTGACCTGGATTTCTTCCAATAGAATCTCAAAGACTCCTGTCTTCACTATTTCAGGCAAGATTGCCTCTGCCTTATGCTTAGATGGGCTGTCTTCCAATAGCGCTCCCAACCCTCTTCCAAGGGCACTTTTCTTTCGGTTTGGTTTGTCGTCAGCCATAATTAATTAGTCACTTTTTGTAGCCCGTTTTTTTGGGCAATTTCCCCGGCTAGATTTAGATATGCGATAGCTCCCTTGCCGTCTGCATCAAATGCAATGGCCGGCAGGCCAAAGCTGGGTGCTTCACTTAACCGGACATTTCTGGGGATAATGGTGTCAAACACCATGTTTTTAAAATGTAATTTCACTTCTTCCACTACCTGGTTTGATAGCCTGAGCCGGACATCATACATCGTAAGTAGTATCCCTTCAATTTCCAGGTCAGGATTCAGTCTAGTCTGGATGATCTTAATGGTGTTCAATAACTTACCCAACCCTTCCAGTGCAAAATATTCACACTGGACAGGGATAATGACGGAGTTGGCCGCTGTCAATGCATTGATAGTGATCAGGCCAAGCGAAGGAGAGCAGTCAATGATAATGAAGTCATAGAGGTCTTTGAGGTCATGGATTACCTGCTTCATTTTTTCCTCCCTGTTTTCGAGATTGATCATTTCTACCTCTGCCCCGACCAGATCAATATGGGATGGTACCAAGTCCAGGTACTCGATTTCAGTTGCAAGGATGATTTCTTTCACATCGATCCCATCTACCATGCATTCATAAATGCTGGAATTGACTGATTTGGGGTCATGACCCAGTCCTGAGGTGGTATTGGCCTGGGGATCTGCATCAATCACCAGGGTTTTGAATTCCAGCACCGCCAAACTCGCGGCCAGGTTCATCGCTGTGGTAGTTTTGCCTACACCGCCTTTTTGATTGGCAATGGCAATGATTTTTCCCATGGTGTTATTTTGTGGGTAATTGAATTTCCAATATTAATCAAAATCAATTCTTTTCCGGTTGATCTCCGGTCTTTTTTTGAGGGATATATTCGGTGTTTTACAAGGTGTATTTCTATTATTTTATTGAATTTCAGTGATTTAACATCAGTTTGATCAGGGTATTAGCGATAAAGGTTTGGTTAGGCACTGGTATGTGTTGAGCTTCCCCCTGCACCTGGATCCTTCTTAAGGATACCACTGCAAAACGGAATAAGCTGTACAAAAGTGTGGATAGCCGATCGATTTTTGGTGGAGCACCCAAGAGCGTAAAAATGACAAGCCCCCAGAAAGCAGGATACTTTTGGGGGCTTGTCAAATTAAGATTCTGTTTTTATTTCTTTCTGTTTGATTCAGCTGCTTTCATCGCGTCTTCCAGTTTCTGCTGAAACTTGGATTTCTTTTTGTTTACGTTTTTCACTTTGTTTTCTTCCACCTTGGCGCGGATCTTATCATCATCCACGAATAGCTTAATAAGTGCCTGCTGACCAAACGTCACCATGTTAGACACAAAATAATAGAAGCTCAATCCAGCAGGGTAGGAGTTAAGAATAAACATGAACATCACAGGCATGATATAGCCCAGGTTTTTCATTGGTCCTGTGGCGGTGGTCAGCTGGTTGTTAAAGTGGGTATAAATGATCTGGGATACAGTCATCAGCAAAGTGAACAAACTCACGTGGGAACCATAGAATGGAATCGTAAACGGGAGATTGATGAAGGTATCATAGGTAGATAGATCATCTGCCCAAAGGAAGGATTCCTGTCTGAGTTCTATAGCATTTGGGAAAAAGAAGAACATGGCAAACAGGAAGGGCATCTGCAGCAATAAAGGAAGACAACCGGAGATGGGGCTTACACCTAGCTGCGAGAAAAGCTTCATCTGCTCCTGCTGCATTTTGGTGGGGTCTTCACCGTACTTTTCTTTCAGCTCATCGATTTCCGGTTTGATCACCCGCATTTTAGCCATACCGATGTATGACTTATAAGTAAGGGGAAAAAGAGCCAGTTTGATCAGGAATACGATGATGATAATGATCACCCCGTAGTTGCTGAAGAAATTCTCCAAAAATGCAAAGAGGTTTACGATGATATATTTGTTCACCCAGCTCACAAAGAAGTAGCCCATGTCTACATTATCCTCGAAACCATCGGTGACTTTTTTTAGGGTATTGTATTTATCAGGTCCGAAATAATAAGTGAATTCAGTCTTTCCATCCTGGATAGGTATGGATAACGAGGCATGCATGTTTCGGACAATGGAACTGTCCGCAGGAGTGCTCTGGGAAATCGCAACATTCTGAAACTCGCCGGATGCAATTATAGCGGCAGTGAAGAACCGCTGGCTGAAACCAATCCATTTTACAGGTTCTCCTATCTGCTCTTGCTCAGCATCGTTTCCTACCCCGAGATTGTCAAAGGATCCTGAAGTAGTATAATAGTTAAGCTGGGTCTGTCTACGGGATTCGGCCAGATTCTTCTCATGGGCGATTACATCATCTTTCCAGTCCATCTGGAGCATATTTCCTGTGAAGACTCCCTGGAAGCGATCGATTTCAAAGGATCTTACTACCTGGTAGCTTCCATCAGGAAGGGTATACCGCTGGATAAGAGCTCCATTCTCAGTTGCAGACCGGAGTGTCAGCGTTTGGACATTTACCCCGTCCCCATCCACAGCGCTCGAGAGATCGCCGCTGAAGTAGAGTTCATTCAGGTTTACCGGGCCCTGACTTCCGGTGAGGGAAAAATTCATGGCAGAGCTTTTCTCATTGAGGAGCTCCAGTGGCTCCATAGTCCAGCTTTTGTACTCTTTGAGGATGACTTCCTTCACAGTGGCTCCTTTGGACGAAACCGTCACGCGGATCAGGTCATTTTCCAAGACGAGCTCTTGTTCTGTTCCAGTGGTCAAAGGTGCCAATACACCATACTTAGCCACACGGCCAGCTTCTAAGGTACTGTCATTGCCAGCTGTGATCTGCTGCTGGGGGGTGCCAGGCTGTTCGGACTGAACAGCTTCAGTTTGCGGAGGTGTTACATTTTCAGCTTCTGGTATCTCCGGTCCACTCGCAAAGAAAAAGGAATAGATCAGGATCACTGCCGCAAAAAGAATCAAACCTGTTGCTTGATTTTTGTCCATATGTTATAATTCGTAAATCCGATCTGACGTATCGGAAGGAGTTGTTATTTGATTCTCTTATTATCTACCGCCGCTTGGATGAATTTCACAAAAAGCGGTTGAGGGTTAAGAACTGTACTTTTATATTCCGGATGAAACTGTACACCTACAAACCAAGGATGACTTTTGATTTCCATGATTTCTACCAAACCTGTGTCCGGGTTTTTACCTGTTGCAAGCATTCCCGAGTTTTCCACTTGTTCCAGATAGTCATTGTTGAACTCATATCTATGGCGGTGTCTTTCCTGGATTTTGGTTTTACCATAGGCGGAATATGCCTTACTTGATTTTTTTAGGTCGCAAGCATACGAACCCAGCCGCATAGTTCCACCCATTTGGTCAATTTTCTTTTGTTCTTCCATAAGGGCGATCACCGGATTGGCTGTGTCAGGATCCATTTCAGTACTGTTTGCATCGCTCAGTCCCAGGACATTTCTCGCAAATTCAATTACTGCTACCTGCATTCCCAAGCAGATGCCAAAGAATGGGATTTTCTGTTCCCGGGCATAGCGGACAGTTTCTATCTTGCCTTCAAACCCTCTTTCCCCAAATCCGGGTGCTACAAGAATCCCATCCAGCTCCTGTAGTTTCATTTCAAAATTATCACCATTGATCTCTTCGGAGGAAATCAGTTTGAGGTTTACATTACACTCTATGGAGGCTCCTGCATGGGTAAATGATTCAATGATTGACTTATACGAATCCGGTAGAGAGACGTATTTGCCCACTAATCCTATCGTCACCTCCTGCGTTGGGTTTTTAAGTTTACCCAGAAAGTCTTTCCAGCTTTCAAGATCGGTATTTTCCTTGGAGGTCAGTTTCAACTTGGACATTACACGCTCGTCCAGTTTTTCCTTCTTCATCAGGAGTGGTACATCATAGATAGAGTCAGCATCCATTGCTTCTATGACACTGTTTAGCTGAACGTTACAGAAAAGTGCCAGCTTTTTCTTCACATCAGGGGGTAAGTGATATTCGGTCCGGCATACTAGGATATCGGGTTGTATACCTGCTTCCAGCAATTGCTTGACGGAGTGCTGAGTAGGCTTTGTTTTAAGCTCTTTGGCAGCTTTAAGGAAAGGGATTAGGGTAAGGTGGATCACCAGAAAATTATTGGCTCCCAGGTCCCATTTGGCCTGACGTACAGCTTCGATGAAAGGCAGGGATTCAATGTCCCCTACACATCCGCCTATTTCTGTGATCACCACATCGTATTTCCCTTCTTCACCTAGTTTATAAAAGTTGCTTTTAATCTCGTCAGTAATATGTGGGATTACTTGGACTGTCTTTCCCAGGAATTCCCCCTTTCGCTCTCTGGTGATCACATTGTTGTAAATCCTGCCTGTGGTCACATTGTTGTTCTGTGAGGTGGATACATTCAGGAAACGCTCATAGTGTCCAAGATCCAAGTCTGTTTCAGCTCCATCATCCGTTACATAGCATTCGCCATGCTCGTATGGGTTAAGGGTGCCTGGATCTATATTGAGATAAGGATCGAATTTTTGGATGGTAACACTGAACCCTCTGGATTGAAGCAATTTGCCCAGTGATGCGGCAATTATGCCTTTTCCAAGTGAGGAAGTGACTCCCCCGGTAATAAAGATGTATTTGGTAGATAATGCCATAAGAATGGAGGCGGGATGATTTTTGGTTGGATTCTTATGGGGCTCAAAATTAGGGAAAATTCCCGACTTAACAGTTTAGAATTTCCCGCACTGCTCAATATTTCTCAAAAGTACGACATAATGAAGGTAAGTTAAATTGACAATTAGTGTCAATCATTCTTTTATTATTCGACACCCAGAGTTTTTTGGAGCTGATTGTAAGTGGCTGCGGGAAGGTATCGGCTCTACGTTTGATGATAACATGTTACATCCATAAGCAGAGAGTAGAAAAGAATCTCTGTCGGATAGTTACTTAGTAGATAAGTAAGCAACTTGTTTCTTTGAACAAAAATTGAAATGCTAGGTTTATAAGGATACGCTGAAAAATGAAATAGTTACCCTGGGTTTCTACAAAAGTGACTTTATAAGCCATGAGATACTACATGGGGATTCTTGCTGAATAGTTGATTTAGGTCTGCATGGAGAGGTAAGTTGATTGTTATATGTAGGGTTGGGAAGCTTGTTATTCCATCTTCACCATTCTTGTATGGAACATCATAATAGGAAACCTGGCTAATGGTGAGAGATAAACTAGTGATTATTTAAATAGCTTGTCGGAGTTTTGTTTTTTAATCTAAAAAGCAATGGCTGGTTATCGGTTATATGAAACAGTTTAGAAAGAATGGGATTTATCAACGGTATCAGGTAGCCTTTATTGCACCTCACTGGAAAATAGTAAAAATAAGGTTTGCACTGGGCAGTATAGCAACAGTGGAGAGAACTTGTAGCTAGAATCGAAATAAATAATAACTTTTGCAGAGAAAGCTGGAGATTTTGTTCGGTAAAGGTCAAGGTGTTCTTGGTTTAAACGCTGCCTTATTTAACTCTTGCATTATTTTAGTAGAACTTGAGATGCAAGTAATTCTTTTTAAGATGGGGTAGAATTGATGATCTTGGAAAAGTAAATGGGTGGTGCCGTATTTCCAGGCCAAATCCGGTACTGAATAGGGGCATTTGATCTTGGTTTTTAAATGGTTGTTTTATAAATACCTTTTGGAATCAATCGTACCGGGAAATTTTAGGGAGTTTTATATTGCCTTACTATACCTACTACTAATTTATAGGTTTATTTTAGCATCGGTAGATTTTTTTTAATGGAATATATAAATTGGAATTCAATAATTTTATATATTGCACTCGACTTTTCTTTAAATCAATTATAACTAGGAAAAAAATGAGAGAATTAATCAAAGAAGCGATCGCTGACCTTAAAAAAGGTGATGGCTTTATTTATGTTACTGCTGACGGAAAAAAAATTGATTTGCATGAAGCAGCTACAAAAGGAATAGCGGTCACCCCCGTAAATCCAAAGGATCAAGTAATAAAGAAACTGGAGGCTGCCGGTCTACACTTAAATGACGGAAGGTTTTTGAATGAACTTAATGAGTTGATTTCATTGGTAACCGGAAGTGCTTCTGTAGCTAAAAGTTCAAAAAGAAGAACTTTTTCCGATGCTGAAAAAGGTAAAATTGTCGAAGAGTGGAAAAAAGTAGAAGCTGCGGGCAAGAAGACCAAAGCAGCATTTGCGAGAGAAATTGGAGTTGGTTATCAAACTTTCATCAACTGGTTAAGGGGTTAATTTCTGATGAACCCATAAAAAGGCGGTCTGATGGCCGCCTTTTTTATTGTGAGTACCTCAATTTTTTAATAGCAATTAACAAAGTCGATAGAAATGATGCCAGGCAGAATAATATAAGTGACAAGCTTAAAATTGGACTTTGAACTAAATGGAAAATATCCGATGAGGGAGTGGATAGATTCAGTTTCTGCGAAGACAATTTAACTATCGGGTCCAAGTATGTAAATGATGATTCGCTGGAAGGAGTGACTAGTATTATCGTAAAGAAAAATACTATAAGTATACCGACTATCCACTTTATTCCTTTCGGAGAGATGACGGGTTCATATGTCAATCCCTTAGTTTGTCTCGCGATTTGGTTTATCACCGATTGGTGAAATCCTCTCGATGGACTTTCTGGTCCGGTTTCCACAAACAATTCCCTAAGCAGCTCTTCCTCTTCCTTTTTCATGTGTTTATAATTTGATTCTCAGCGGTCATTACCTGTCCCGAACTCGGTTCGGGAGAATCTCGCGGCGACTATAATCATGCCAGTGTGTGACTTTTTAGTCATGCTCGATTTCATAGCAAAGTTGTTAATTCCTCCTTGGTGATTTTCTGCATTGCATTAAGCAAACTCTTTCTTCCTCTATGCAACAATACTTTAATATGTGATTCAGCTAACCCTGTTATATCCTCTATTTCATTGATACTTTGCTCCTCTAAATAAAACAGTGTCAATATCGCAGATTCAGTAGGCTTAATTGAATCCAATCCTTTCCTCAGCAATTCTTTTCTCTGGGATGATTGCAATATGCTGAGTCCATCTTTGAGATCCATTGACCCTATCTCTGCTATTTCATCAAAATTCAAGATGTTGTTTTTTGATTTCCTTAAGCGGGTCAGCGACTCGTTAAATACAATTTTATAAAGCCAGGTGGTAAATTTAGATTTGCCTTCAAACATAGCTAGCTTGTGAAAGACTTTGACAAAAGAATCCTGTGTAGCCTCTTCAGCTTCTTCCTGGTTTCTCAACATACGCATTGCCAGCGTGTAAGCAAATTTCTCATGCTTTTCGACCAGTTTTCCAAAAGCCTGTAAATCACCCTTCCGTGTGCGTTCTATGTAGTAAAGATCTTCCTTAAAGTTCATTTTTACATAGGATGTGGAAAGTGATAAAAAAGTTACAACTTATTTTAAATTTGATCGATGCGTAAGCTTAACTGAATCTGCAGAAATGTTATTTTTCCACCTTCTCGGAAAAAAAATCTTGTCTTATCTACTATCCGTAGTAACGGATAAGATTTTCTGCCCAGAACTGTAACCTTTTAGTTGTAGACTCCATCCAAGAGAAAAAAACAACTACTATGGCCTCTGAAATTTTAATACCCCTGATTATTTTCTCAAGTATCTTTGGGATTTCCTTTGTATACCTCACTACCAGAAACAAGGAGAGACTTGCCCTGATAGAGAAAGGAGCAGATGCAAAATTATTCAAGTCCGGAAGGCGGGTCGGTTTTAGCGAAGCGATTTTGAATAGTGCCCTACTGGCTATTGGCATAGGAATCGGGATACTGGTTGGTTCTCTATTTGAGCAGAACGGGATGGAAAGTGAAGTAGCGTACCCTGCTTCCATCTTCATTTTTGCAGGAGTAGGGTTGTTGACAGGTTTTTTTATGAATAGAAAATTGGCCCAGAAAGAAAGCTGATCACTTCTTCTTTCCAGCTGTTACGAAGCCTCCTTTCAGAAGGGAGGTTTTTGTGTTTATCGGAGAAATATCACTGCTTAGGATATTCTGATTATTTTTGTGGAAAAATAAAGGAAATTGGATCACTCAACACTAGTAGCCGCATTCAGAGACAAGGGATCTCTGCATATCAAGGAAGGAAATGGGAAAGGGATTACAGTGATGAAACCAGAGCTATGGGAGCATGGGATGGAGAATAACTGGATATACCTGCTGTTCGATATGTTTCAGATCAGGACCATCTGTGAACCTTTTTCGGAAGTCTCACTGGATATTGTAGAGTATGCAAATAAGCCCACTATTTATCACAGCCCTGCAAATAGGATGACTAAATCCGGCCCAACTGAGAAAGGGATCCTGAAGTTTTCCCTGATCAAGGAGCCAAGCTGGAATAAGCTTTTATATCAAATCGCCCAACCGGTAATAATCAACCTAGGTACCAGAATGGAGACTCCTTTCAGCACACCTGTTCAGTTTCCGTTATACAGTCCTGGGACTAAAGAAATGTATCTAGGTCCGGAAGGGGATGTAAAAATAATTGTCGGATGAATTTTAAAGAACATCTGGACGAACATGAAGTGTTTGGCAAAGTGGCCAAAGCCGCGGCTAATCTGGGGTTGGAAACCTATGTTGTGGGAGGTTATGTTCGTGATCTGATTCTGAAGAGAAACGGAAAAGATATCGATTTTACCTGTGTAGGAAGTGGGATCGAACTTGCACAGGAGGTCGAAAAGCAGTTTGATTATCATGTACCCCTTTCAGTTTTCAAAAATTTCGGAACAGCCATGCTGAAGCTGGAAGACTGGGAACTGGAATTTGTCGGTGCACGCAAAGAGTCCTACCGGGCTGAATCGAGAAAACCCATGGTCGAGAATGCAAGTCTGGAAGAAGATCTGGAGCGACGGGATTTCACGATCAATGCGATGGCAATATCCTTGAATGCATGGAATTACGGAGACTTATTGGATCCTTTTGGAGGGATGAAAGATATCAAAGGCAAGATAATTAGGACTCCGCTGGAGCCAAATGTTACTTTTTCCGATGATCCTTTAAGAATGCTGAGGGCAGTTCGGTTTGCCGCTCAGCTTGATTTTGATATAGAGGCTGATACCTTCTATGCGATAGGCTCTAACGCCTCCCGTTTGAACATAATTTCTTCTGAGAGGATTATCATTGAGCTTAACAAAATCATTCTGGTTCCGAAGCCTTCCTATGGATTCAAACTACTCTTTGCAGGCAAATTGCTGCATGAGTTTTTTCCGGAAATGGTCGCCTTACAGGGAGTGGATTCTGTAGATGACAAGTCACATAAAGATAATTTTTACCACACACTTCAGGTGCTGGACAACGTCAGCCAGGTCAGTGATGAGCTATGGTTGAGGTGGGCTGCTATTCTGCATGATATCGCAAAACCAGCTACCAAGAGATTCAACACTAAAGTAGGCTGGACCTTCCATGGGCATGAGGATAAAGGGGCCCGGATGACCCCTGGTATTTTCAGAAGACTTAAGTTGCCCATGGACGAGCGGATGAAGTACGTCCAGAAGCTGGTCAAACTCCATCTGCGGCCTATCGCTCTGGTCAAAGATGAGGTGACAGACTCTGCACTGAGAAGACTCCTTTTTGATGCGGGGGATGATATAGAGGATCTAATGAAGCTTTGCCGGGCAGATATAACCTCAAAAAACAATAAGAAAGTAAAACGGTTTTTGGAGAATTTCGATAAAGTAGAGCAGAAGTTACTGGAAGTGGAGGAAAAAGACAAGATGAGAAATTTCCAGCCTCCCATCAGTGGTGAGGAAATCATGGAAACTTTTGGTCTGGAACCGTCAAAAATCGTTGGAGATATCAAAGAAGAAATTAAAGAAGCTATATTGGAGGGCAAAATTCACAATAACCCTACCCAGGCACGTGAACTAATGCTGGAGATAGCCCATTCAAAAGGTTTGACTCCATTGAAATAAGCAAAGAAATCTAACACTCAATTTAAAATCAACCAGTCAAATGAAGCGCGTTTTAACCATGCTGCTAGTGGCACTTTGTGTCAGTCCTGTGTTTGCCCAAACTACCGATTCCATTCCAAATACGCGGCTTGATACCAAGACGCGGAATGCACTTAATGCTGCTGATCAGGCCGTCTATCAACTGGCGATGAAGTACAATGATCTGGATATGGCCAAGGTCAAACTCTATGATCTTATCCTCCGAAATCCGGAAAACCTTAGGTATGCAGAGGCTCTTGCGAGTATGTATTTTGAGATGGGACAGGCTAGCTCGGCAGCCTTAGTCGCACTGGATATACTTAAAGCCAATGATAAGAATACTGTGGGGATCGAAATAGCAGCATATGCTCTAGAGCAACTTGGAGCCCTGGATCGGGCCCTCCCTCATTTTGAGCGGCTACATCTTCTTACGGGGGATAACTTCAGCCTATATAAATCAGGCTTTATCCAATATAACCTGAAGAAGTATCAGGAGGCTATGAACTCTGCCAATATGCTGGTGAAAAATGCCAAAGCAGATGAGAAAATAGGTTTTCCCAAATCCCAGACTGAAACCCAGGAAGTCAGCATGAAAGCAGCGGCATTGAACTTAAAAGGAATGATTTATCTGGATCAAGGGTCAAAAGCTGAAGCCAAGACGGCTTTTGAAGAAGCAATACAGCTTGAGCCGGACTTCGATCTTGCCAAAGAAAATCTGAAAAAAACAGCTTAACCAAGGAAACGGGCTACGAAAAGTAGTCCGTTTTTTTATTCCTATATACGGTCAGTTTAGGGTTCTATCAGAAAGAGGTAATATGCCGCCATGGAAGTAACAGATGAAACTGAGGCACTCCAGATAATGATTTTCAGGTAATTTGTGCTCCGTTTACTGGATGTGGAATCATTTATCTGTGGCGTAATGAACTCTTGGATCAAAGCCAGGCATCCTAAAAAATAGATAGCGAAAATCAATAGAAGGCTGGCTAAGGTCTGCATGGATTGTTCTTAAAAGACCAAAGTAAGAATCCTTTGCAAAGCTTGGAAGCCAAGCAATAAAACTTAATGATTTGATAATGAGGCATAAAAAAAGCGACAGTTAAGTCGCTTTTTTTATGCTGATATGTCTTACATAGGGTTGTCAGCCCGACTGGGCTGGCAGAGGGATGCTTACTGCTTTTCCATGGCTACTGGACTTTCGATCATCCTCCCAGTCCTGGTTTTTCTGTCAAGCGTACTGCCTAGGTCTAACCGGTCAAGTTTCTGGATTCTTCCAGTCGCCAAGCGGTCACCTGAACCTGTGATCTGTCCTATAGCTGTGCGAAGCAACAGTTCATTCACATCTCCCAGTGGCCGTAATCTTTCGGTGTATTCCAATGCCTCTATGTTGGGCTCAAACCCGTTGGAATAATCTGATTGGTCCAGGCTGTTGAAGCTTTGTGTGATAATAGGGAGTAATCCATAATCATTCTCCGGGTTTTCTTCATCTTGAATGGCAGCAGAGCCTACATTTTTGCCGGACGTTACGTCCCCGATAATAAAGACATCCATGTAAGGCTTCAGACCATTGATTACAAGCTCAGATGAAGAAGCGGACCGCGATGAAGTAAGGACATATACCCGGTTTCCTGATAGCGAAGCACCCAGGTTCTGGCTTTTGGTCCGGAAGTTGGTCACATCATTGTTGAAATTACTGAACTGCATCAAAAAGCTATTGTATTTGGTTTTGGATAATACCTTGGTGCTGTCTACAGCAGGGCCGATAAGACTTGCCAAGTTCACAGCAGAGGATACATATCCACCTGTGTTATACCTCAAATCCAAAATCAGATGGTTGATGTTTTCGGATTTGAATTTTGCGAAAACAGCATCCATTTCATCGTCGTAGGCGGTGTTGTTTCCGCCGGACCCAGGGGCAAAGAAGTGATAGACAAAGTAGCCTATCTTCTGATTATTGATGGTGTAAACCGTGTCGAGGAAATTAGGATTCTCGGCAAGCTGGGTGGTGGTAAGCGTCATATCGGGCTTAGCTTCATACCCATTCAGTGTCTCATTATACCTGAGGTAGGAGATCGTGTGGGTCTCATCAGTCTGCCCCAGGAGCTCCCTGTAATTATTCACATCGAGCTGGGTTCCATTGATCCTTCTTATGATATCACCCCGCATAATCCCCTGTGTTGCAGCGGGACTGTTTTTCTTTACATAGGTTACTTCTGCGATGACATTTTCATTTGATGAGCTTTCCCGGAACAGGTTAAACTCATAGCCAGCCTCCAGAGTAACCCCACTCAAGGAATTGACAAGCTCTTGGAAATCCGGGTAAATCACAGAAAAACGGTCGGTAGGTCTGAACAAAAGGGATTCAAAATAATCTTCCGGGTCGGATGTCACCGAAATGGGCGTTTTCATATTGTCCAGCCAATAGTAGTAAGTACCCATGATTTCAAGGATCCATTCATTGATTTTAATGTCTGGATCAACTGCTACAGGATCAGTTGGCTCATCCGGTTTCAACTCATCATCATCCTTGCAACTCCAGATCAATCCTGACAGGATTAGGATGAAGAATATTCTCCTCACTAGGTCAGCTCTCATCATTATGAAGATTTAATAGACAGAAAACACTTAAATGGAAATGATGTTTAATTTAACAAGGAAATTCCAGATTTTAGAAAATGGAACCGAAAGAAACATCGTGGGTTTGACTGTCCAGCAATTTTCCGTCTTCACACTTTAAAACCCGATAAGGATACTTACGCAATAATTCATGGTTGTGGGTTGCCATCAATATGGCAGTCCCTGTTTTATTGATGTCCTGAAACAATTTGAATATACCATCAGCCACATCAGGGTCCAGGTTTCCTGTGGGTTCATCCGCCAACAGGATGGAGGGTTGGTTCAATAAAGCACGGGCTATAACTACACGCTGCTGCTCACCACCGGATAGCTGATGGGGCATTTTACTGGAAGAGTTATGAAGACCGACAAGGAGCAGTACTTCGGCCATCCGTTCATTTATTTTCACCTTGTCTTTCCATCCGGTGGCTTTCATCACAAAGGCAAGGTTCTCAGCCACTGATCTGTCACTGAAAAGCTGGAAATCCTGGAATATAATCCCGATTTTCCTTCTCAAAAAAGGAATCTCTTTTGTTTTGATGCTGGTAAGGTTAAACCCGGCTATTTCCACGATCCCGCTTTTCAAGGGGAGATCTGCATACAGTGTTTTCAGCAGGGAGCTTTTACCGCTTCCCGTTCTTCCTATCAGGAATACAAACTCATGCTGCTCGACAGAGAAATCAACATTCGTGAGGATGGGGTCTATGCCCTGGAATATTGTTGCCTGATTCACCTGGAGTACAGGCTGTGTACTAAAGTCCATTCTTACAAGTCTAATTTTTGCAATTTCCCAAAAGGCAAGCTATTGATTAACGCTTCCAGCTCATCTTCCTTTCCTTCCAGTCCAAATTTTTCGATGTTTTTAATTGGCCTGTCTGCCCTGAAATAAGCAACCAGTACAAAATTCTCGTCACGAATCTGAATGTAGTCCGGAATTTTTGCTTTTCCTTTTACTTTGATAATGTACATAAGGGGAAATTAAAAAAAAGACCGGTAGATGCCGGTCTTTTATGTGTTTATTTTCCGGCAGCTTTGGCATGGTCTGCCAAAAAGGTTGCCAGACCTGAGTCTGTAAGCGGATGGGTAAGCAGGGAGGTGATGACTTTCAATGGGCAGGTGACTACATCGGCACCTATTTCCGCACATTTCAGCAAGTGCATGCTGTGACGGACTGAAGCAGCCAGAACCTCAGTTGCAAAGCCATAATTTTGATAAATATGGACAATCTGCTCTATCAACACCAACCCGTCAAAAGAGATGTCATCCAGACGGCCTATGAAAGGTGAAACGTAAGACGCACCTGCTTTTGCTGCCAGGAGAGCTTGTCCTGCTGAGAAAATCAGGGTACAGTTTGTACGTATGCCCTCATTGTGGAAATATTTGATCGCTTTCACGCCATCCCTGATCATAGGGATCTTCACCACAATCTTATCGTCGATTTTAGCCAGCTCTTTTCCTTCCCTGATCATACCTTCATAGTCGGTGGAGATTACCTCTGCACTTACCTTATCGTCCACAATGTCACAGATAGCTTTGTAATGAGCCCGGACATTATCTTCCCCGGTTATTCCTTCTTTTGCCATCAAAGAAGGGTTGGTGGTTACGCCGTCAAGCACACCCAGATCATAGGCTTCCCTGATTTCATTGAGATTAGCCGTATCAATAAAGAATTTCATGAATAAAAACAGTTAGGTTTAATACTGGCAAAGTTAGAAGATAAATCAGTAATAGGAACTGTCAAAAAGAACTCTTCCGGAAAAGTATGGATAAAAAAAAGAAGCGGCATCGCACCGCTACAACCGCCTACCCTTGCTTCCTTCCGGACCTGGGGGATTCAGCAGGAGCTGGTCGTGCCGCTAGGTCACAAAGGTAGCGCAAAATTTGCGTTATACAATTTACCCGCAAAGATTTCCTGGGGGGACATGCACACCCCTTGACTATCAATGGGATTATTTTTTTTGTGCATTGGTGCTCTTGGCTAGCTGCAGCTGAAACTCCAGCGCTCCGCAAGGCATGAAGCCATCCACTTCCAAGTCTTCGAAAATCTCTTCATCAAACTCCATTTCGGTTTTTTCCACTTCACCTCCTGGATGCACAATCAACTCTGTGCCTGTGAAATCTTCCGGATTCACTCTGACCAATACCTGATAATCCTCAAAAACCTGCTTAAAATACTGTGAAATAACTTTGCCCATTACAGCTTGAATTGGTGTTTTTTTTCAAAATTAGAGGAAAAAGTTAAAAATATGTTTTGCAGAATGCGATCCCTTTCTAAATTTGCTCCCAGTCTTATGAAAACAATCGCAAACAATTACTGGTGGTGGCATACTTACTCTTTCGAAGGGAGAGATCAGAAAGCCGTTGCCTGAGATTTGTGCAGCTACTATAGTATAAAGGCTTACTGGATTCCCCGGTAAGCCTTTTTTCATGACAAAAAATTATCCTCCAGATGACTCAAACAAGATTTCCTATTTTAACCACTTACCGCAAGCGGCTGGCCGATACGATCACTCCAGTGAGTATTTATCTACAGATCAGGGACCGTTTTGCCAACCCGATTTTGTTGGAAAGCTCGGATTATCACGGACAGGAGAATAGTTTCTCTTATATCTGTTTCAATCCCCTGGCCAGATATTCTTTCAATGCGGGGAGGGTGGAGGAGACACTTCCCATGGAGGGGAAGTTAAGCTATGATGTGTCGGAAAACCAGGATCTCATGGATAGCCTCAAAGCTTTTGCAAGTAAGTTTGAAGTAGCCCAGGATAAATTCAAATTCAGTTCAAGCGGGCTTTTCGGATACGTCCAGTATGATACAGTTTCGTATTTCGAGGATATCAAGTTGAAAAACACCCAGTTAAGTGATGTGCCGATGTTACAATATTCTGTCTATCAGAATATCATCGTGGTAGATCATTATAAGAGTGAGCTTCACCTGTTTGAGCACCGGGTGGCCGGCGACAATCAACCTGAATTGATGGATGAGATCGAAATCCTGCTTAACAATAAGAATATTCCTGCCTATTCATTTAAGAAAGATGGGGAGGAAACCTCAAATTATACCGATGAGGAATTTCTGAAGATTCTCAACCAAGGCAGAGAGCATTGCTTTCGGGGTGATGTGTTCCAGATCGTACTTTCGCGAAGGTTCACCACTGGTTTCAAGGGAGACGAATTTAATGTTTACCGCGCGTTGAGGTCTGTCAACCCGTCCCCCTATCTCTTTTATTTTGATTACGGTTCATTTAAAGTGTTTGGAAGCTCTCCGGAAGCACAGATAGTTGTCAAGAATAACCGGGCCACCATTTATCCTATTGCGGGCACTTTCAGAAGGACGGGCAATGATCTCGAAGATGCCGAATTGGCAAGAAAACTTTATGATGATCCTAAGGAAAACTCGGAGCATGTAATGCTGGTAGATTTGGCCAGAAATGATTTGTCCCGGTCTTCCATGACGGTAAATGTGGAGGTGTTCAAAGAAATACAATACTATTCCCATGTGATTCATCTGGTGTCCAAAGTGACCGGAGAGCTGCCGGATGACGCTAATCCCCTTCAGCTGGTGGCGGATACGTTTCCTGCGGGGACATTATCCGGAGCACCAAAGTACAGGGCAATGCAGTTGATCGATGAGCTCGAAAACACCAGCCGCCAATTCTATGGAGGTGCTATCGGATACCTGGGATTCAACGGGGATTTTAACCACGCTATTCTGATCCGGTCTTTTGTATCAGAGAATAACCAGCTGCGCTTTCAGGCGGGGGCCGGCGTAGTGGCCAAGTCTTCGATCCCCTCTGAGTTGCAGGAAGTGGCCAATAAACTGGAAGCACTCAGAGTGGCGTTGCGGGCTGCTGAGAAAATCTAGGAATCAAGGAACAGCCTACTCCGGGCGGATCGACTTCTAGTAAGGCTTATCCAGGCCCAGAATAATCTCCCATAGAAGTGATGGTCTGATCCGCTGTCTTAGTAAATGTGTAAAAAAGGAATCAGAAGATAATGTAAGGGTTGTCCGGTTTTGACAACTGACGATTTTATAAGCTATAAAAATGAAAATATTAGTCCTCGATAATTACGACTCGTTCACTTATAACCTCGTGTACATCGTACGTCAATTGGGTT
Organism: Algoriphagus sp.; assembly: GCA_048819475.1. Taxonomy (GTDB): domain Bacteria; phylum Bacteroidota; class Bacteroidia; order Cytophagales; family Cyclobacteriaceae; genus Algoriphagus. Next base: position 11,523 of record JBMDXP010000088.1, on the reverse strand, counting down.
ATGGAAGCGCGATGGATATCTTCCGAAACGATAAAATAAGCCTTGCTGAAGTATCTGGATACGATAAGATCCTTCTCTCTCCAGGGCCTGGGATTCCTTCGGAAGCAGGAATAATGCCGGCACTCCTCAAGGAATATGCTTCCAGTAAATCAATTCTGGGAGTTTGCCTGGGACATCAGGCTATTGGGGAAGCATTTGGCGGAGGCTTGATTAACCTGTCCGAAGTATTGCATGGAGTAGCTTCCACGGTGAGCGTAGAAAGGGACTTGCTATTTGAGGGAGTTCCCGATACTTTCCATATCGGTCGATACCACTCCTGGGTAATCAATGAAGCCAACTTGTCAGACGAGCTGGAAGTGATTGCACGCACGCCTGACGGACAGATTATGGCGGTCCGTCATAAGCAGTTTAATGTAAGGGGAGTCCAGTTTCACCCTGAAAGTATCCTGACAGAAAATGGTGTCAGAATCATGCAGAACTGGTTGGAAAACTGAGCTCTCACGAAACCTATTAATTACCTTTTAGAATGAAAGAGATACTTAATCAACTGATAGAGCATAGGACGCTCTCTAGGGATCAGGCAAAAAAAGTGCTGAAAAATCTGGCTACCGGCTCTTACAATTCCAGTCAGGTAGCTGCCTTCATGACAGTATATCTGATGCGCTCGATTACCGTGGAAGAATTGAGGGGATTCAGGGAGGCTATGTTGGAGCTTTGTAATCCCGTGGAGATAAAAGAGTACGATGCCATTGATCTCTGTGGAACAGGAGGGGATGGAAAGGATACGTTCAATATATCAACCTTGTCATCTTTTATCGTTGCAGGGGCAGGTCAGCCTGTAGCAAAGCATGGAAACACAGGGGTTTCTTCGATCTGTGGATCTTCCAATCTATTGGCCTATTTCGGTTACGGGTTTACCAGTGATATCAATGAGATCCGCAGAGGGCTGGATGAGGTCGGAATCTGTTTTTTACACGCACCACTATTCCATCCTGCCATGAAGAATGTAGCCCCTATCCGGAAGGACCTAGGGGTGAAGACTTTCTTCAACATGCTCGGGCCGATGGTGAACCCCAGTTTTCCAACTAAGCAACTGGTGGGGGTGTTCAGTTTGGAACTGGCCAGGCTGTATGGCTATCTGTACCAGGAAATGCAAGGCAGCTTCTCCATTCTCCATGCACTGGATGGATATGATGAAATTTCCCTCACCGGGCCTTTTAAGATGATTTCAAATGATGGAGAGAGACTTCTGACTCCCGAAAACATCGGGCTTTCCAGGGTTTCTCCCGAATCCATAAAAGGGGGGGCGACGATCCAGGAGTCTGCCAGGATATTTGAAAGTGTCATCAAGGGAAAGGGTACCTCAAGTCAAAATGCAGTAGTCATTGCAAACGCTGCCGCAGGCCTTGTAACGGCCCGTGCCAACTTGGGTTTTACTGAAGCCACAGCTATCGCTGAGGAAGTTTTGTTGAGTGGCAAAGCCCTTCAGGTATTCGATGGGCTGGTAAATCCCAAAACCTCAATTTCATTCGTTCAAAAATAGATCATGGATATTCTAGAAAAAATAATCGCGGACAAATACAGGGAAGTAGCGCAGAGGACAGGGTTGATCCCGGTAAAACTGCTTGAGCAGAGTATTTATTTCGAAGGGAAAGTGGTCTCAATGAAAAACTATGTCTCCAATCCCGATAGATCTGGGATCATAGCCGAATTCAAGCGGAAGTCACCTTCCAAGGGTGTGATTAATGGATCGGCAGCCGTGGAAAAAGTGAGCATAGGCTATATGCAGGCTGGAGCCTCCGCGCTTTCAGTCCTCACGGATAAGGTTTATTTCGGAGGAAGCAGTGATGACCTGAAGTCCGCCCGCCAATTCAATTTCTGTCCCATCCTTCGGAAAGATTTCATCGTCGATGAATATCAGATCCTGGAGGCCAAGTCCATGGGGGCTGACTGCATTCTATTGATAGCCGCAGCCTTATCACCTGACAAGCTTAAATCGTTGGCAGCTTTTGCGAAAAAACTGGGGTTGGAAGTGCTTCTTGAAGTGCATGATGGGCAGGAGCTGGACAGCAGTCTATGTGATGAGGTAGATCTGGTGGGAGTCAATAACAGGAATCTCAAAACCTTTGAAGTCTCCCTGGATGTCTCCCTGAACCTGGTGGACAGGATCCCTTCCTCTTTCGTGAAGATCTCCGAGAGTGGAATCTCCGACCCCAAGACCCTGGTCACGCTGAAAAAAGCCGGGTTTGATGGGTTTCTTATCGGAGAGAATTTCATGAAGACAGTGAGACCAGAACAGGCTGCGTACAATTTCATCAAAGAATATAGGAAACTCCTAACAGCAGAATCAGAATATAGTGGACAGTGATGGAAATTAAAGTCTGTGGCATGCGTGAGCCGGAAAATATGCTGGCATTACAGGAGAATATATCTCCGGATTGGATAGGACTGATTTTTTATGAAAAATCGCCCCGCTATGTGGGAGATGAGCCGGCAGTTTCCCTTCAGCAGATCAGGCTTCCCAAAGTAGGGGTGTTTGTGGATGAATCGATAGCAAGGGTCCTTCACAGTATCCAGGCTTTCCACCTGTCTGCGATCCAGTTACACGGAAATGAATCCCCTGAGTATATCAGATTACTGCTCGGGCAGACTTTCTTGCCCATCTGGAAAGTGGTTTCGGTGGGTGAGGCGATAGACTGGAAACTATTGGAAGCGTATTTGCCTTATGTGGACAGGTTCCTCTTTGACACAGCCACGGCTTCCCATGGAGGCTCAGGTAAGAAATTCAACTGGCAGGTTTTGGATACCTACCCTTTTGAAAAGCCCTTTTTTCTCAGCGGGGGAATAGAAGGGGGTAGCGTAGAGGAAATCCGGCAGCTCCTGGCTGTATCACCCCAGCTGATAGGCGTGGATCTTAACTCCCGCTTTGAAGACAGACCCGGGTTCAAGAACATGGAAAAACTCAAAGAATTTAAACAACAACTTCTCGGTCAGCACCGGGAATAAATGTGGGAAAATATGATCAGAGTAGATGAAAAAGGCTTTTATGGCAAGTTTGGGGGGGCTTATATTCCGGAAATGCTACATCCGAACATTGAGGAATTGAGGGTGAATTATGAAGCATTGATAGCTTCTCCGGATTTTCAACAGGAATTCCAATCCCTGCTCAGGGATTTTGTAGGAAGGCCGACACCCTTGTATTTCGCCTCCAGACTGTCGGAAAGCTACCAGGCAAAGATCTATCTGAAGCGGGAGGATCTTTGTCACACGGGTGCCCATAAAGTGAACAATACAATAGGGCAGATTATACTGGCCAGGAAATTAGGAAAAAAACGCATCATAGCTGAGACAGGAGCCGGCCAGCATGGCGTGGCCACAGCCACGGTATGTGCATTGATGGGAATGGAGTGCACGGTGTACATGGGGGCATTGGATATCGAAAGACAGCGGCCTAATGTGGAACGGATGAAGATCCTTGGGGCGAAAGTAATCCCGGCTACCTCCGGATCCCAGACGCTGAAAGATGCCACCAATGAAGCCATGCGGCAATGGATCAGCAATCCTGTCGATACACATTATATCATAGGCTCGGTAGTAGGCCCTCATCCTTATCCAGAGATGGTAGCCCGGTTCCAATCGGTGATTTCTGAGGAGATCAAGTGGCAGCTTAAGGAAAAAGAAGGCAGGGAGAACCCCGATTTGGTGATAGCCTGTGTGGGAGGTGGGTCCAATGCAGCTGGGGCATTCTATCATTATTATAATGAACCCAAGGTCCGGTTGATCGCAGCCGAGGCTGCAGGACTCGGGGTCAGCTCCGGAAAATCGGCGGCGACCACTGTGCTTGGCACCCCGGGTATTTTACACGGCTCAAAGACCATCCTCATGCAGACTGAAGATGGACAGGTGGTGGAACCACACTCCATTTCTGCAGGCCTGGATTATCCAGGTATAGGGCCGGTACATGCACATCTGTTTGATATAGGAAGAGCTGAGTTTGTAGCTGTGGAAGATGAGGACGCCATGAAAGCAGGTATAGAATTAAGTAAGTTGGAAGGAATAATCCCTGCAATAGAGACAGCCCATGCCCTGCATGCGCTGAATATGATCGGGTATGGAAAAGATGATGTGATCGTCATCAACCTTTCTGGAAGGGGGGATAAGGATCTGGAGACCTATATCAAATGGGGAGGATATTAATGTGGGTTTTTGGCAATAGACGTAACTGCTGTATCATTAAATCGAAACTATGAACCGTATACAATCCTTATTTAATACAAAAAAGTCCCGGATCTTGTCCATCTACTTCACAGCTGGTTTTCCGGAGCTGGAGGACACGCTGCTCATCATGAAGGCTATTCAGGCCGGAGGCGCGGATATTATCGAGATTGGTATTCCCTATTCAGATCCCATTGCGGATGGGCCTACCATCCAGGAGAGCAATATGACTGCGCTTGCCAATGGGATGAGTCTGAAGAAATTATTTGCCCAACTGGAAGGTTTCCGGTCCAAAATCCAGCTCCCGGTGGTGTTGATGGGGTATTTAAACCCTATAATACAATACGGCATGGAAGCATTCTGCAAGAAATGCAAGGAAGTAGGTGTGGATGGACTGATTCTTCCTGACCTGCCTATGCAGCAATATCAGGACGAATTTAAGGCTCTTTTTGATGAATATGGCTTGTTTAACACCTTCCTCATTTCCCCCCAGACTTCTGGACAACGGATCCGGGAGATCGATGAAAATTCCAGTGGGTTTATTTATATGGTCTCAGCCCATAGTGTCACCGGGGCCAAAACAGGAATAAGCAAAGAGCAGGTCTCCTACTTTGAACGTGTCCAGGCGATGGATCTGAAGAATCCCCGCCTGATTGGTTTTGGGATTTCGGATTCCGATACGTTCACCACAGCTTCTGCGTATAGTCATGGAGCCATTATAGGTTCGGCATTTATCAAGCAAATAAAGGATTCAAAACACCTGGATAAGGATATCCAGGCATACATTCAATCTGTCATCAACTAGTTATGATTATTCAATTACAGCCGGATATTTCCGAAACCCAAAAAGAAAGACTGATAGCACAGGTTAATGGTTTCGGATATAAAACAACCGAGGTAAAGACCCAGCTGGGGGATTATCTTATCGGTATAGGAAAAAAGGAGTTTGATATCCGAAGGATCGGCCAGATGGAGGGAATCATTGACATACATATCGTTTCGGATGAATATAAGTTGGTTTCCAAGAAATGGAAAGCCAAACCTACATCCATCGATCTAGGGGATGGAGTGCGGATCAAAGACGGGGAAATGGCCATTATTACCGGTCCTTGCTCCATCGAGTCCGAGGCGCAGATCAGGGCTGTGGTTCAGCACTGCGTCGACAATGGGATCAAGATGATGAGGGGAGGGGTATTCAAACCCAGGAGTAGCCCCTATGCGTTCCGAGGACTGGGGCTGGATGGCCTGAAGCTCTGGTATGCTATAGCCAGCGAGGCCGGTATAAAAATCGTGACAGAAGTGATGCAGGTTTCCCAGATTGAAGAAATGTACCCCTATGTCGATATTTATCAGGTGGGGGCACGCAATACTCAAAATTTCAACCTGCTGGATGAGTTGGGCAAAGTGGATAAAGCGGTGATGATCAAGCGGGGTATTTCTGGGACTATTGAGGAATTGTTGCAATCCGCCGAGTATGTATTCTCAGGAGGAAATGAGAAGCTGATTCTATGTGAGCGTGGCATCCGAACCTATGAAAGGGCTTCACGGAACACCCTTGACCTGAATGCCATCCCGATTCTGAAAGCCAAATCACACCTACCGGTGATCGTGGATCCTTCGCATGGGATCGGAATCAGGGAATATGTACCCCAGATGGCACTTGCAGGGGTAATGTCCGGAGCAGACGGGATCATCTATGAGTCCCACGAAGTACCTGAACAAGCGTATTCAGATGGGCAGCAGACGTTGGATTTTGCCCAGAGCGCGAGACTGGCAGCGTGGATTCGGGAGAGTTTTGCGATGCGGAAAGGGTTTGAATTGTTGTGAAACAGTGGTTTATAAATTAAGCTTCTTCAGCTGTTTTGTGACTTCTCTAAAAGTAGCAAATCAAGCGTTGTAGGCGTCTTGAACCCGGATTATGCATTAGGTTTGGTTATAGCCTGTCCCGATTTTATTCGGGAAAGTAATTATTGGCTACAGTAAAATTACTAACGCATAATTTGGACTTGTTGAAAAATGCCAGTAAAAGATCAAAAGCTGTCATTTTGAATCATTAACCAGTTTTTCATGCCTAGGACTTTTAGGCAAGCGCAAGCTTATTGAGAAGAATATGTCTTTTCCCATGCATCAGGAAATCTCAAAATTGAGATTTCCGAGCTAGTCTCAGGCATACCATCTTTTGTATTAACCTCAGTCCAGGTACAAGCTTACATCTTCACCCGGCCGCCTTGAAGCTGGCATACCTGAAACTTTTCAGCAAGCCCTATTTGGGGCCTGCTGAAAAACGCCAGTAAAAATATTGAAAGCTATAATTTTGAATTATCAGACCGTTTTTAAGGCAAGCTGTTTTTCAGCAAATGCAAGCTATATGATCACAATAGCCCGTTAGCCATGCACCGGAAAATCCCAAAATAGTATTTTTTTGAGCTAACCTCAGCCCTACCATCTTCTGCGTTGCCCTCATTCGAAGTATAAGCATACATTATCACTCGGCCGCCTTGAAGCTGGTATAGCTGGGACATTTTTCAGCAAGCCCTATTTAGGGCTGAAGTTCTGCTTCTGACCAAGCTGGACAATTATAACAACCGGCAAAACTCCTTTACTTTAGGGGGGCTTATGCCAATAAGTTTAGCGTAAGTATAATTGACAAAAAAGTTTGATTTTATGGGGGAGGTCAGATTGACAAAAATTGGTGTTTTAGCCTTCAAGTTCTCTGATCAAATGTTTAATCTCTTCATCTGAGGTTGAAGATCTTTCTGTTTTAGTAAAAATGGCAATTAGAAATATAGTGGATTTTGAATGCACTACGTATGTAATTAGTCTTGCGGATCCGGATTTCCCTTTATTCAGGCTGGAAATGGGAACTCTGACTTTGTAACAGTTTTTATAGATAGGATTACCGAGAAAAGGTCTTTCCAAAAGTTCAACTGCTATTTTGTCTAAATCTGCTAAAATCGAAGGGTATTTTTTCTTTAGTCTTTTTAATTCCCTCCCGAAGCTTTTCGTGAAAGCTAATCTATAAGTCATTTTCCATTTCTGAAAAAGATGAATAACTTTTATATTCTATCTTTCCTTCTTCCATAGCCCTTGCTTCTAGGTAGCCTTTTTTAATGTCAGACAAGACTTTGTTTTTTTCAAGAACATCTTCTGCAACAACTTTAAAACTTATTTGCATAGCTTCAAGCATTGATTTTACAAGATCTAGCTTGGATTTATCGATTGGTTCAATTAAGATTTTTTCCATTGATAAATTTACAAAAATTAAAGAATTATAGTTTCAAAATTAAGGTTAATAATGAGTTATCGTGAAATAGAATTATGGCTTTTAGACTTTTTCTCAACTAGCAGGCAACTTGCTCTTCCTATGCAAGTAAAGAAAAATACGTTATAACTGCTTTATTTTTTCAGTCCACGGAATAACAGGGCTGAACAAGTCTGTTCCTACTCTCCCGGATCATCCCTGAATCTCAGTTTGACCAGCACGTGCCGGTCATCCTGTAAAGCGGCCCCGTTTTGGTCGATGAAGCGATGGATGGCAGCATCCGGATAGGTTTCCTTGATTGTAGCCTCAGATTTTTTATACGTATCATAGATACTGGATGAGTGAAAGTACAAAAACAACTGATCTTCGTGGAAGGCCACCGGATAGATGTGCAGGTTCATCCCATCGAGGTCATTCCGTAGATTTTTCGCCAGATAGGTAAGCTTGAAATTTCTGTCAAACAGAAGATAGTAGGGGGTTCTACCGAAGAATTGGGAGAGGAAATAAAATTTGGGAAAGGGGAAAAATACATTGATTTTGGCAGGTGAGAAATGGTCGAGAGGCAGATTGTTTTCCGTGGGGATATGGTCAAATTCAAACTTCCTGACCTTAGCCAGATATCCCGATGAATCAATGAAGGCCACATCATAGGAATAGGGAAGTGTCACCGAAAGCATACCGGTACTGACGTCAGGGACCATGCCATGAAGTAAACGGACTCCTCCTCCTGAGCTGTTTGTGGACAAATGCAAGTAGGGTGATTTCTCACCGTTATCCCCCATCCTTGTGAACACCATGTCCTCACTGTTTGGAAAGCCACTGTAAAACAATAGCTTGTAGTTGTTCCCTACGTGGAAATTTGAGGCTTCCACTTTCAGTGGAGGTTCTCTGAGGAATTTTCCGTCGGTATCCAGGTAAATCAGCTTGGCAGAAACGTAATCAAAGATGATTACGGTATCATTTTTAATCTGGTAATCCTGTATCTGTACAAATTCACCAGGTCCTGAGCCGGTTGATTTGAACACGGTATGGAGAGAGCCGGCGTGGTCATACTGGAAAAGGTTGTCCAGTTCATTGTCCTCGATATAGATAAACCTATCCGAAATCACTGTTTTCATATTCCCAACGAGTGGGGAATCATCCCGGTGCCCCAATAGAACATAGTCAATCCCATCAAAAAGAGATGAAAACACCTTGTCCTCAGCCATGCCCAGCTCCACTTTTATCAGTTCATCATATGGATAAGAGGATTGGAGTGGAATTGCATCGGCTCTTTTCTTTGCGGTGCAGGCAGCGGTGGAGATAGCAAAAGCTGCCAAAAACCACAGGTACGAGACAAACTGGGGAAATATGGTGTGATTTCTTTTCACTTGATTTTGCCAAGATGGAGGTCCTGCACAGATTATTGGAGCATTCTCATGATCAAGTCCCAAATTAGAGACTGTATGACAAATGATAAACAGATTAAATAGCCCATAAAGCTCTTTCTGCTTTTAGTTAATGTAATCGCTTTTAAGCTTCATCAATACGATTACAGGATTATCTTCTGGGAGTACAGTTCCGGTCCCAGGGATTTCTATTGTTTTTCCTTCATTGGTATACCAGGGTAGGACGATGTCCACTAGGTAATTATCATGTAATACTTCATGATTGACTGCATAAAAATAGGAGCTTAGGTAAACTTTTTCAGGGTAGTTGGTTAAATCATTTACTATATCCCTGACGTGGAAGATTTGATTGGTTTTTTTGAAATGGATATAATGGTTCAAATAATTTTTATTGCCTTTTTTGAAATAGTAAGTAAACGAGGTAATGTTTGGATCATAGATGTTCAGTACGGGAAAAGAAGCCAAACCCTCCGTATTATTGTTTAGATAGTTTTTCTGTTCTTCGATATTTTTTAGTCCTATTGAATTATCTATTCCATGCCTTTCGAAGTCGACGGTTAGAACAGGTTTGGCCTGCATGTCTTCGAGCTGAAAGAAAGTGTTGTTGTACATCAAAGAGGCAAATATCTCCCCTCTCTGGTTTGTAGTCAGGCTTTCTGTGTTGGGAGAAAAAGACGAGCCTTGAGTTACTATTTTTTTATTGAACAGCCCAATGGGAGGATAATCCTCACTGACGACAATTATATCTGCGTTTACAAGTTGATCGCCAATTTGGTTTTCAAGCTGCTGAGTAGCGAAATAATAGATGTTTTTCTCTTTTTCCTTTCTTACAGAATTTGCGGAAGGCAAAAATATGGGATACTCATTTAATGGTTCAAATGTAGTGAGTGAATAGCGGATAACTCTTGAATTATTTCCCCGATAATCAAAAATGTCAATATAATCTTCACTCTCGTTGACTAAAAAGCGTTCCATTCTAAGGTACTGATCAGGGCCATCTCCTTTCTTGTGAAGTTTTGAGATAAACTTTCCCGTCAAGTCAAACAAAAGAATGGCTTGCTGATCCACATCTCTGACATAGATGAATTTATCTTTAATTACTATTTCGAGGGCTTTCCTAATTAGGCTTTCTTCAGTAGTTTCAAGTCTGATATAGGTTACCGAATCTGCCAGTTCAGAGAGATTTATGGACGGGGTAGCTTCGTTTGGGTTTAATGTTAAGATGTCTTTGGGACTTTCTTTCCGGCATCCCATACAAAAGAAGATTGAATGTATTAGGATTAGTGTAATTGGATTCTTACGATAGCCCATGGTTTATTTGAGAAATAGAGATTTTATTTTTTCAAATTACCTAATTTTCATTAAATGGAAAGATCTTTTTAGAAGCTGAGCGATCAATAGATAGGGCTTACTGAAAAAGTCTCAGCTAAGCCAACTTCGAGGTGTCCTGGTGATGATGTATACTTGTACTTCGAATGAGGGCAATGTAGAAGATGTTAGGACCGAGGCTAGCTTAAAAAAACACATGGTGGGTAGCATCCCGCAAAGTGTGTAAGTGATAGGAAAAGTTATTCTGGAATTTTCTGGCCCCTTTCAAGGCCAGAGAAAATTACGGAAATAACTTTTTCGGGGGTAACTTCACACACTTTAAGCTATGAAAAAAGAAGATGCATTCAGCGAGGAATTCCTTAAGCAATTCAAAAACGGAGAAGATCTCTATGCTTTTCTAGGCCAACTCCAGAAACGGGGCGTAGAAGCCATCCTCGAAGGAGAGATGGACAATCATCTGGGCTATGAAAAGCACCGGGAGTCTTCCGGGGACAACACTCGAAATGGGCATGGCAAGAAAAAACTCCGCAACCAGTACGGAGAAACCGAAATCCAGGTACCCAGAGACCGAAAAAGCTCCTTTGAGCCCATGCTGGTTCCCAAGCGGAAGAACATTGCTGACGGGGTGGAAAACATCATCATCTCGCTCTATGCGAAAGGAATGAGCGTCAGTGATATAGAGGATCAGATCAAAGACCTCTACAACTTTGAGATCTCTACCTCAGCGATATCCCGGATCACCGAGCGGGTAGCTCAGGAGGTCACCGCCTGGCAGAACAGGCCGCTGGAACCGGTCTACTGCATCGTCTGGATGGACGGGATCGTATTCAAGGTCAGGGAAAACTCCAAAGTCATCGACAAGACAATCTACTTGGCTGTAGGCCTAAGAACTGACGGTAAAAAAGAAGTGCTGGGGCTCTGGTTAGGCAAAAACGAATCTGCCTCCTTTTGGCTGAGCGTGCTGACCGACCTGAAAGCCAGAGGCGTCCAGGACATTCTGGTCACCGCTACCGACAACCTCAAAGGCTTCACCGAAGCTATCCGGAGCGTGTTTCCCGAATCCACCAAGCAGATCTGCATCGTTCATCAGATCCGCAATGCCTGCCGTTTTGTAGTCTGGAAAGACAGAAAACCGTTCACGGCCGATATGAAGGGGATCTACACCGCTCCCAACCGAGATGCCGCGCAGTTGGCTTTGGAGCAGCTGGAAAGCACCTGGGGACAAAAATACGGCTACGCCATCAAAAGCTGGAAAGAAAACTGGGAAGAGCTCACTGCTTTTCTGGACTTCCCTCTAGAAATCAGAAAGATCATCTATACCACCAATAT
>JBMDXP010000087.1:0-4852 GCA_048819475.1 Algoriphagus sp. | reverse complement strand
GAGGCCAACACAGAAGATGGTATGGCTGAGACTAGCTTGAAAATTCCGATTTTTGTCTTTTTGAGTGCATGGGTATAGACCTATTGTAGTAAAAAAGCTTGCACTTGCTGAAAAACCTTTCGAATGAAAAATGGGCTAATCAGTCATAACGATAAGCTTTTAATCTGTTGCAGGCGTTTTTCAGAAAGCCCTAAGTACCTTGAAACAAACAAGGCCCGGATAGATCTTCCGGGCCTTGTCCGCCTTTAATTATCCTGATAGAGTGCCTGAGGCCAGCTATCATTCCCAAGATTGATATCCGGAAGTATCTTATCCGGATCTATAACCACAGCTTTGATTTTCTTCGTGGTCTTTATCAGGTGGTTCCAGGTATTCCCCCGCTGCCATACCTCCACAGGCACCATCTGCCTCTCTTTGGTACCATCCTCAAAAGTGATTTCCAAAAGCACAGGCATTGGGATATCACCCTTATTGTTGAGGACGGCCAAGTAATTACCTCCATAAGGAACTACGGCATTGATTCCAAGATCAATGTTACCTGTTCCGTAGAACCAGCCTTGCCAAAACCAGGAAAGATTCTCCCCTGCCACATTTTCCATGTGGTTGAAAAAGTCAGCCGGTACGGGATGCTTGTAAGCCCATGTCCTGATGTAGGATTTAAAAGCATTGTCAAATCTTTCATGACCGAGGATGTACTCCCTTAACATCAACAGACCCATGGCGGGTTTATTATACGCTATCATGCCCAGATTACTCAGGTTGGAAACATCCGGATAGGTATCAATTCCCTCCCTTGTATCGCTGGTAAAATAGTTGACATACCTTCTTGTCTGGTTGAGATTTGAAGGAAATTCCCCATCATTGAATTCATTGGAACTGTAGTGGTTTATAAATGTATTAAAACCCTCATCCATCCAGGCGTATCTCCGCTCATTTGTCCCCACAATCATAGGGAACCAATTGTGCCCAAATTCATGATCTGTCACGCCCCAAAGCGATTCACCTTTTGAATTATAGTGGCAGAAGTTCAACCCGGGATACTCCATCCCGCCTATTTCGGCTGCCACATTAGTAGCGGCAGGATAAGGATACTCGTACCACTTTTCTGAGTAGTGCTCAATGGAAGCCTTGCTGTATTCTGTGGATCTGGACCAGGCATCTTGGCCATCTGATTCTTTCGGATAGACTGACTGGGCAAGTATTGTCTTGCCACTTGGCAGATCAATCTTCGCCCCATCCCATATAAATGCCCTGGAGGTGGCAAAAGCTATGTCCCTCGCATTTTTGATCCTGAACTGCCATGTCACCATTCCCTCCTGCTTAGGCCGGGTAAGCTGTGTGTTTTTGATTTCATCGGGAGAAATAATATACACTGTGCTGTCACTTGCAGACGCCCGAGCCAAACGTTTCTGTAGCTCCCCACTCAGAACGTCCTTGGGATTCACCAACTCACCGGAACCCACCACAATGTGGTCAAATGGAACCGTGACCTTGTAGTCAAAATCCCCGTACTCAAGATAAAACTCTCCAGCCCCCAAGTAAGGTTCTACATTCCACCCCTCTATATCATCAAATACCGCCACCTTGGGATACCACTGGGCAAAAGCATAGATCCAACCGTCGCTTACCTGCAGACGGCCCATTCTGTCCATTCCTTTTTGGGGCACCTTGAATGAAAAATCCATTGATACGGTGGCCTTTCCTCCTTTTGCCGGAATCGGTTCACTAAACCAAACCTGCATTCTTGTATCATTTACGATGTGTTTTGAGGACACGGCACCTTTCGACCCTACTTTCGCCTTTACCTCGCTGATTTCAAATCCCCCATCCAGATCACCATTGTACCGGTTTCCCTGAACAGGCGTGGTCAATGTCCCTCTGGAATCGTCCGTAAAGCGGTTCTGCTCCAATTGCAACCAGATAAAATCCAGTGTTTCCGGACTGTTGTTGGTATAAGTGATCGAAACTTTGCCACTTAATATATGATTCTGCTCATCAAGGGCCACCTCAATCTGATAATCTGCAGCATTCTGCCAATAATTGGCACTCGGCTTTCCTGAGGCAGTACGGGTAAAAGTCCCTTTTCTATCCATGAATTCCCCGAAAAGGCCCTGGTTGTTCTCTTTCACTTGCTGCGCACTTATACTCGATAGGCCCAGTCCAAACAGCAAAAGTGTAATTGTTATTCTTCTCATAGATAACGTGTGTTTTTGAACCTTAAAAATAAGGACTGCCAGCTTATCCTTTCCAAGGTTTTGGATAAGAATTTCGTACTTAACCAAAATTTAGAAAAAAGCCAAGATTGCATTTAGCTTAATTTCGAATGACATTTGGGCTCAATTGCTACGTTAACGTATGAAAAAGAACTTCCTTTTGGCTGTATGCTTAGCATATACCACAAGTCTTTTTTCCCAGACAGAAGATACCACGGCCCATGCCTTGGATGAGGTCCTGATCCAGGAGAACAGGATTCAAATCCCTTTCTCCAGGCAAAGCAGAAACATCGCTCTGGTAGATAAATTACAACTCGAAACCACCCCAGCCAGAAGCCTGCAGGAAATACTTGCTTTTGTGCCCGGAGTCGATGTGAGACAAAGAGGAGTGACCGGAGGCCAGGCGGACATCGGGATCAGAGGAGGCTCTTTTGAACAGACGCTGATGCTGCTGAACGGAATCAAACTCAGCGACCCGCAAACCGGCCATCATATGATGAATATTCCGATCCCTTTACTCAACATTGACCGTGTGGAAGTGCTTAAAGGCCCTGCCTCACGTATTTTTGGACAGAATGCTTACGCCGGGGCAATAAATGTGATTACAGAATTGAGCGACCGGAAATACCTGAGGCTCCAGGGATATGCCGGGGATTTTGGCATGAAGGGCATCACTATGGCAGGATCTCTCCCTGCTGGTAACTACCTCCAAAATATTGCAGTATCCTATGATGACTCGAATGGGCATTGGTATAATTCAGACTACCAGGTAAGCAATATCTTCTATGAGGGAGGGATCCACCTCAACGAAAAAAATGTGCTGCGTGCGATGATCTCCTACGCAGACCGCTCATTTGGCGCAAATGGGTTCTATTCCAGTACCTTTCCGGATCAATGGGAGAGTATACAGACCACGCTGACAGCCCTTAGCCATTCCCTGTCTTTAGACAGATTCAACTTAACCACCAGAGCTTACTTCCGACAAAATGAAGATGAGTTTTTACTCAGAAGAAATGAGCCTTCATTTTTCCAGAATATCCATAACACAGCGGTGATCGCCCTTGAAACCAATGGAAGCTTCAGGTCATCTTTGGGCACGACCGGGTTTGGGCTGGAGACCAGAAAAGAGAAGATAAGGAGCACTAATCTTGGCGACCGGGAAAGATCACTGACAGGTGTATTCTTGGAGCAGATGGTGACGGTAGGTCCCAAAGTAGATGTTAGAGCAGGGGTCTATTCAAATTATTACTCTGAATATGGTTGGAAACACTTCCCTGGGGCAGAGGTAGGTTTTCAGGTGACTCCCACATGGAGGCTATACTCAGGGTACGGTGCAAGCTACAGAATCCCCACTTACACCGATCTCTATTACATAGGCCCTACCAATGTGGGAAATGATCAGCTAGTGCCTGAAGAAGCTGAAAACTTTGAATTTGGAGCCAAATGGAGCAAAGGAGGATTACGGGCTGAAATAGTTTATTTTCACCGGAGTACGGACAATCTTATTGAGTGGACGCGTCCAGATGCAAGCACCCCTTGGAAACCACAAAACTTCAATAAGGTAAAATTCAATGGAATAGAAGGCTCTCTGCATTATCGGGTTAATCCTAACGGGCAGCATTTCCAAATCAAAGAAGTAATGCTATCCTATAATTATATCGATGCAAACCTGATAGCGCAACCGGGAATAGAAACCTTATATGCTTTCACAGCTTTAAGGAACCAACTGATCGGTGGCGTTTTGCTAGGGCTGGGACAGAAGCTCGAACTGAACACCAAGCTCAGGTATGTGGAAAGAATGAACCAGAACCCTTACTTTCTACTTGATATGAGGGTTGATTATAACCGTATGGGGAAACTCGGTTTCTTCGCCGAAGCATCCAATATCACGAATGAAGATTACATTGAAGCCGGCACAGTGGAGATGCCTGGAAGGTGGTTTAGGGCAGGTTTTATGGTAAATCTACAGTAATTGGCAACGCTCACCAGCGAGACCTGTATTCTTTCCTTCTCATAGTCAACCGATTATTTAATACCTGAAAAAAAACTTGGAGCAACCTTTGCCCCATTTAAAATTCAAATTACCTTTGCATTCCTTTCAGACAGAAAGGCATCAAGGATGGGAGTTTAGCTCAGCTGGTTCAGAGCATCTGCCTTACAAGCAGAGGGTCGGGGGTTCGAATCCCTCAACTCCCACATCGTCCGATTTCGCTCAAACGTGAGCGTATTTTTCAGTATTCCGGGAGTTTAGCTCAGTTGGTTCAGAGCATCTGCCTTACAAGCAGAGGGTCGGGGGTTCGAATCCCTCAACTCCCACTTTGAGGGACGGCCGCAGGGTTATCCCTTTTTTTGTTTGTTGTCAAGATGGATCAGCGGTCTGATAATCATCTCCACCGGAGATCTTTTACATATGCCCTGCTTCTTTTACATACTCTACTCCAAATCCAGGGACAGATTCTATCTCGGACACAGCTGTGATCAACTGGAAGAACGAATCCGGATCAGTCCTAAAAGTTGGGGGATTTGAGTGAATCCATTTTCTTTGCTGAAAAAAGAATTGGAAGAAAAGGATTACCTCGGTCTACTATTACCTCAAGGACTCTTGGAGTTTTTCAAGGTTACTTCAGCGGTCTTCAAGG
>JBMDXP010000086.1:0-1371 GCA_048819475.1 Algoriphagus sp. | reverse complement strand
AACGCCAGAGACCCTACAGAAGGCCCAGAAAATACTAAATGAAGAAAAATCTCCTATTACACTTAACACGGCAAAATCAAAAACAATGGACCTAGCACAAATCCGGAATCAAGGGATAAGACTCCTCGGATCCTGCGTAGGGCCCCAACCGGCCAGAGAAGCATTCCTCCAGGAAAAGGTAGACCAGCTCAATTCGGCAATCAAGAAGCTTACCCAACTACCAAAACAAAAAGCCTTTCTCCTTCTAAGAAGCTGCATACAACACCAGCTCCGCCATTTACTGAGAACCCTCAACCCAGAAGGGCTAGAAAGCGAATGGGAAAGAGCAGACAACCTAATCCAGGCATCAATAAACCACCTAAAAGGAAGCAACAAAGTACAGGAATGGGAGAAAAAACTGATTGCCCTCCCACTCAAAGACGGAGGGTTGGGCATACCTTCCCACAAAGAATTAGCGCCACTCGCATACCAATCAGCGGCAGAAGCAGCAGACGGGACCCTATCAATCCTAATCGACCCTCCTCCAGACGAACTCCCAAGCCTATCATCCCCAGCTCTAAGCGAGGAACATCTCCCACAAAACACAGCACCAAAAAGCCAAAGGGACAGAACAAAGGAACTAAATGTTAGAAACCAGGAGAGACTGGCGCACCAGCTCGACCCCCAAAGAAAAAGAGCTCTAGAAGAAAACAGCTCATACCTCGGCAGCCGCTGGCTTACTGTCTTGCCCACAACAAAACCAATTTCCCTTGCAGACAGTGAATTCGCCAAAGCCCTCCTCCTAAGACTACTACATGGACCCAAAAACCGCACCCTGCACTGCCTGGAATGCAACGAGCCAGACACATTCCAACATAAGGAAGCCTGCAGAAAATCAGAAAAAGGGACCATAGCCAGACACGATATAATAAAAACTGCCTTAGCTAAAGCCTATAAAACAATCCCTGGAAACATGGTCCAGCAGGAAACCGAGCTAGAAGGAGGAGAACTACGGACCGACATAAGGGTCATAGGAAGAGACGCAATAGTCCAACACTATGACATAACAGTAATCTCTATCCATGGGAGCTTATCCTTTAAGAAAGAACTAAAAGTAGTCCTTAAAACAACAGCAGCTGAGAAGAAAAACAAGTACAAACAACTAGGAAGAGACTTTGCCCCCCTAGTATTCTCAGTAGGCGGAATGATGGAGAAAGAAACAGCAGGCCATTATAAAAGACTCCAATAAGCCTCAAGAGGCCCCTCTACCTTCCTAGATAGCCTTATAAACATCACACTTATAAAAGCAAGAGCAAAGGTATACCTAAGATAATAGGAGTAAGAGCCCAACCAAACACCCAAATACCCCAAAAACAAAAAACCCCATCCCCC
>JBMDXP010000085.1:0-401068 GCA_048819475.1 Algoriphagus sp. | reverse complement strand
TTTAATAAGTATTGCTTCTAACAGTAGACAGTCTATGATATTTCCTATAATCACTATAGTTTTATTATTTTTTATCTATTTGGTAAAAAATAATTATTCTATATTTAAATTCCTTTCTCCTGTAAACTTATTTTTAATTGTTTTTTTTCTTTTTTTTGGATTGAGCTTTATTTCTGATCTTTCTCTGGCTATGATATATAACAGAAGTCTCAGAAGCGATATAGGAAGAGGAGAGCTTTTTAGTAGAACTGTTGAAACACTTCGTGATGAAGAAGTTATGAAAGATTTAAGGACTGTATTTCATGAGAAGATACAATCTCTTGGTACATATAGAGAAGGTTGGACAGAAGATTATCTCAATAATTTTATGCTTAATCGATATGGAAATATTCGTATATCAGATCAAACACTTTTTTACGCGGATAAAGTGGGCTTCGGAGACGAAGCAATCAGGAAAAGTTTTTTTAACAATGTTTGGGCAATAATACCTACTCCAATTTTATCTTTTATTGGTTACCCAATAAATAAGGAAGAATTAGCGTACTCTCCTGGAGATTTTCTATACTACAGAGCAGGAGGTCCAAGTTCTGCTTTAGGTGGTTATAGAGTTACTAGTTTGGTTGCAGATGGATTGGCTACATTTGGATATGTGTTTTTTCCTTTTATTTTTATATTGCTATTGTTATTTTTCTTATTTTTAGATTCTTTTGTATATATTAAAAATGGTCATATTGTTTACGCATCTATTGGTCTTATCAATGTGTTTTACTTTTTTGGAATTTTTCGTCATGCTAATGGTACGCTTGTACCCATAAATTTCATTATTCGTGGGTTTTGGCAACTTTGTTTTACTTTTTGGATTATTGTTACATTAATTCAATTTATTCCATTAAAACGAAATACATAAAATAGATTTATGAAAATCATTATGTTTTTTAGAAACCCTAAGGTAGGCCATTCTATTCATAGGGTTTTTAGATCAGTTCAACCATTTTTAAAACTCAATGTAGATTTGGATATTTTTGATGTGCCTAGTTCAAGGTCATTACCATGGGATGTACTGAGAAATACATTTTTTGTTTTTAGAAAAAGAGAAAGCAAAGCTATTCATCATGTAACTGGTCATATTCACGATACCCTTCTTGGATTGTTGGGTAGAAAATCAGTACTTACTATTCATGATTTGGTTTTTATAGATAATGTAAAGAATCCAATTAAACGATTTTATAAGTGGTTGTTTTGGCTATACATTCCTGTTAAATTAGCTGATAGAATTACATGTATTTCAAATTTAACCAAAGAGAATATTTTGAAATATGTAAATACAAGTAAAATTGTAGTCATTCCTAATCCAATTGATAGTTCCTTTCATTTTGTTGAAAAAGAATTTAATGAATCTAAGCCTGTAATTTTACACGTAGGTACAGGGTGGAATAAGAACCTTAGACGTACAATATTGGCTTTAAAAGATATTCCTTGTCATTTACGGGTAGTTGGAAAATTGAATTCAGATTTATTGACAATGTTAGAATTGAATAGTATAGAGTATTCAAATCTTTTTAATTTAACTGATTATGAAATGAGAAATGAATATATTAAATGTGATATTGTCAATTTTCCCTCCGAGTATGAGGGGTTTGGTATGCCCGTAATTGAAGGCCAACAGATCGGAAGAGTTGTAATAACATCAAGAATAGAACCTATGATAGATATATCAGGAGCGGCAGCAGAATTCGTAGATCCCTTGAGTATAGAATCTATTAGAAAAGGTTACTGCCATATTATTTCAGATCGTGTACATAGAGATAGGCTTATAGAGAAGGGCTTACAAAACGTTAATAGATTCTCTGCTGAGAATGTTGCAAAACAGTATTTAGAGCTTTATAAGGATTTAGTCAAGTGAAAGTTCTTCGTGTCATACCTTCAATGAACCCTAAAAAGGGTGGTCCTTCACAAGGTATTCGTAATTCTATTCCAGAATTGGTTAAATTGGGAGTCGAGAATGAGGTATTGTGTTTTGATAGTACCAATTCTGATTTTATTAATTCGGATGATTTAATTATTCATGCTATTGGTCCTTCAAAGGGTCCTTATGGATATTGTTCTAAACTGGAAAGTTGGCTTAAAGTAAATTTAGATCGTTTTGACGCTGTTATAATTCATGGCTTATGGTTATATAATAGTTACGGGACTTATAGAGTTTGGAGAAAATATAAAGAAACTCATGATAAGGCACCTAAACTATTTATTATGCCACATGGCATGTTAGACCCTTATTTTCAAAAGGCTAAAGATCGAAAGATTAAGGCAATTCGCAATTTGGTCTTCTGGAAGCTTTTTGAAAGTAAAGTTGTAAATGGTGTTGATGGACTATTGTTTACTTGTCAACAAGAATTGTTGTTAGCAAGAAAACCTTTTTCACCCTATAGACCAAAAGTCGAACTAAATATAGGTTACGGAATAAAGGAGCCCCCAGCAAACAGTAACAAAATGTTGGATGCTTTCTTTTCAAAATGTCCAGAATTAAAATTCAAGTCTTATTTACTTTTTATAAGTCGTATACACATAAAGAAGGGTGTAGATCTTCTAATTCAAGCATACAATAAAATGTATCTTGCAAATAGTACAATTCCAGCACTGGTAATCGCTGGCCCTGGTCTAGATACTGATTATGGAAAGGAAATGAGGGGTATAGCTGGTGAGAATATCTATTTCCCTGGTATGTTATCAGGAAATGCGAAGTGGGGAGCTTTTCGCGGCTGTGACGCTTTTATCCTACCTAGTCATCAAGAGAATTTTGGAATAGCAGTAGTGGAAGCTATGGCTTGTAGTAAACCTGTAATAATTTCTGACCAAGTTAACATCTATAGCGAGATAGAAGCTTCGTCTGCAGGAATAGTTATTAAAGATTCAGAAGAGGGGGTTCTGAATGGTTTGGAAGCATGGTTTAATTTAACTGAAAGTGAAAGGTCATTTATGCAGAAAAATGCATATGATTCATTCAAAAGATTTTTTTTCATAGAGAATACTGCTTTAAAGTTTAAGTCTACTATTAAGAAATTTTTGTAAAAGTCTAGATCAAGCTTTACTATAATTAATTAAATATTGGGAAAACATAAAGAGATAGTTTCACTGACTGGTGTTAGGGGGATGGCTGCATTTATTGTTATGATTCACCATTATATTGCTTCTATTGATTCTAATTTTAAAAAATCCTCTGCTTATTGGGATCATGGATATTTAATGGTAGAGCTGTTTTTTGTTTTGAGTGGTTTTGTAATGGCATTATCTTACAATAGTAAATTTTCTGATTCAATTGGAAATAAAGATTATGTTATTTTTATGTCTAAAAGATTCAATAGGGTTTATCCATTATATTTTTTTAGTATATTATATTATTATATAATTTTTCATGAAAACCCATTATGGCATTTACCACTTAATTTTACTTTTTTACAAGTGTTTCTTCCTACACGATTTATGGTAAATAATGTTTCATGGTCTTTAGGAGCAGAATGGTTTATATATTTGATTTTTCCATATTTATTATTTAAAGCTTATTCAAAGAATATTTATTTTTTAATGGTTTTCGCACTTCTTTCATTTTTCATAGCTCCTATTGTCGATGTATTAGGGAAAAATAATAATCTAGAAGATACATTGTTTACGCTTCGTCAGTTTAGTGGTCCTTCAATCATGTTTAGATGTTTAGGTAGTTATTTGTTAGGAATTGCTGCCTATAAGATATATGCAAAGAGACAACATAGCCTTTTTAAGATCTTGCAAAACAGAATATTTATTTCTTTTTTCTTGATAATTCTAGTAATAGTATATGGTATTGAGAGAACTGATATTGTTATATCTTTTCTTTTTGTTATTTTGATATTAATTTTAACATCAGACAATTATCTTAGTGACTTTTTTTCTTCGAATATTATGTATAGACTAGGGTTGATTTCTTATTCAATATATATTAATCACATGATCTTTGTGAAGATATCAGGTCAAATATATGTTAAGTATAGTTTAAGTTCTACGAATGTTAATTTCATGTTGTTTCTTGTTTTTACTGTTTTAGGGACAGTTCTGTTTTCTATTTTAACTTATACTTATTTAGAGAAATATTTAAATAAATTTTTAAACAATCGATTAAGTTTAATTTTAAGTATTTCATCCGTTAGTAAATTTATAAAATAAGTCTGATAATATTAGTAAATATTTATGATGAGTTTTCTTATTCGTAGAATAAAGGCTCATGAATAGTTGTGTGTAATATGCATAAATAGGTAGGAAATGTTTTAAAATTAGATTAGTGAAAATTTGCATAGGATTATATATATATAAGTTTCTGTTAATTGGTTGGTAAGTTAATAACTAAGATGAATTGATATTATTTTGAAAAAAAGGAATATTTTTATGGTTTTTAAAGTTTTTCATTTATCATGAAGATCGTTATAGTTCAAGGTGCTTTTTTGCCTGTTCCTCCAGTTTTAGGTGGAGCGGTTGAAAAACGCTGGTTTGCAATGTCAAAGAAATTTGCAGACAAGGGTCATGAAGTTATTCATATTTCTCGAATATTTCCAGGTTTAGAAAAAGCGGAAATGTTAAGTAAGGTGTCTCACACAAGGGTAAAAGGTTTTAATACACCTAAATCTCCTATATTATTGAAAATCATGGATTTTATTTACACCTTTAGGGTATTAAGAAGAATCCCTAATGATGCTGATATTATTGTTTCTAACACATTTTGGTTGCCTATCCTGCTTAGCAATAGACAAAAAAAGAAATGCGTTGTAGATGTGGCTAGAATGCCAAAAGGGCAAATGAAATTTTATAGAGGGGTAGCAAGGTTTAGGGGAAACTCTACACCTGTTGTAAATGCAATCAAATCCGAAATTTCTAAAATTTATCATCCTAAAGTTTTTAAAATACCCAATCCTTTACCTTTTGTGCCTTCATCTGAAGTAGATTTTTCGTACAAAGAGTTAATAATTCTTTTTGTAGGACGGATTCACCCTGAAAAAGGATTAAGTATTTTGATTAATGCCTTTAGTTCTTTTTCGACAAATGGATGGAAACTTCAAATAATAGGTCCTCACTCTATTGAATCAGGCGGTGGAGGAGATAGTTATCTTTCAGAGCTTAAAAAGATTACAAAGGGTAATAAGAATATTGAATTTGTTGGACCTGTATATGATACAGATCAACTTAATGGATATTATAAGAAGGCCTCTTTATTCGTATATCCTTCAATTGCTGAAATGGGAGAAACATTTGGACTAGCACCCTTAGAAGCAATGGCATGGGGTTGTGTGCCTATAGTTTCGGACCTATTACCCTTTAAGGATTTTATAATAAACAATGAGAATGGTTTTATATTTGACCATAGAAAGCCTATGCCAGAAGCTGAATTACATAATGCTTTGATAAAAGCTCATACTGAAGTCTTTGAAAATCAAAATATTCGAAATAAGGTTTTGGAAGTAAGAACGACTCATTCGATTGATGTAATATCAGATAATTTTCTTGAGGAGTTTAAAAGTATTAATTTACCATGATCGAAGATACTGTAGTTTATAGTCAACAAACTTCTCATCATAGTCCTTGGACTGTTCGTCAAAGGATTAAAATGTTAGCTTGGGAATATGTGTGGTTAATTTTATGTAGTTGGACCCCTAAACCATTAAATTTTTGGCGAATTTTCTGGCTTAAAGTATTTGGAGCGAAAATGGTAGGAAAGCCATTTGTTCATCAGAGAGCTCGAATTCAAATACCTTGGAATCTCTATATGTATAATAAATCTTGTTTGGGAGATAGAGCAAATGCCTATTCTTTAGGAAAGATTGTAATAAAGGAGTATGCTGTAATAGCCCAAGAAGCATATATTTGTACAGGCACTCACGCTTTTGAACTTTCTAGTTCAAATCTCATTACGAAAACAATTATTATTGAAAAAAGAGCTTTTGTGGGTGCAAGAGTTTTTATTTTGCCGGGAGTGACCATTGGAGAAGGTTCGGTAATTGGTGCAGGAAGCTTAGTAACGAAAGATATTCCTTCTTGGAAAATTTGTGCTGGCTCACCTTGCAAAGTTTTAAAAGATAGAACTATGGTTGATTGAATCCTTTATTGCACTGTATTTAGATCGAGTATATATATTAATAATAAGATGTTTACTATTTGATTATGTTATCTATATCTATAATTATTCTAACATATAATGAAGAAAAACATATCAAGAGATGTATAAATAATGCTCAAAAAGTATCTAATCAAGTGTTTTTAGTAGATTCTTACTCTACTGATCATACTGTTGAAATAGCTGAATCACTAGGAGCTACTGTTTTTCAGAATAGATGGGAAAATAACCATTCAGTTCAATTTAATTGGGGTTTGGCTAATTTGCCAATAAAAACCCGATGGGTTTTACGCTTGGACGCTGACGAATATTTAAGCGATGAATTGATTGATGAAATCCAGTTTAAGCTTCATTCACTCGACAGATCTATTTCCGGAGTTATTTTAAATAGAATGCAATACTGCTTCGGAACTATGGTGCATCCTATCCAATTGCTTCGGATTTTTGAATATGGAAAAGGTGTATGTGAAAATCGTTGGATGGATGAACATATCGTTTTGTCATCGGGTAATACAGTGAATTTCAATAGCTATTTTTACGATCATAATTTAAATTCTTTTGGTTGGTGGATCAGTAAGCACAATAATTATTCAATAAGAGAAGCCATAGAATTATTGGATGTTGAGCTGAACCTGACAGGTCAGCAAAAAGTTAGTGAAGGTATGGGAAGTGAGGCCTCTGCCAAAAGAAAGAGAAAGTTGAAGTATGCCAGATCTCCCTTATTCTGGAGATCTTTTGCCTATTTTATTTATCGGTATTTTTATAAATTGGGATTTCTTAAAGGAAAAGGGCAGTTTATCTGGGACTTCTTTCAAGGCTGGTGGTACAGAACCTTAGTTGATGTAAAGATCTATGAGATTAAGCAAGCCTGTGGCAATGATCCTGCTAAAATTAAAGAATTTATTCGGTTGAATTATGGTATTAAAATTACTTGAGGATGAGTTTTAATAAAATTCAGCTATTGATAGGCTGCATTTTTTGGGTATGGAGTGCATCGCTTTTTGCACAAAGTTTACCTACAGGCTATCCTGTGCTGGAAGAGGCTCAACGGAGAAACCAGCTTATTCCATCCTTATCAGATTCCAGTACCTTACAGTCTGGTTTTGTACAACGGAATGGACTTAGGTTTAGTCAAAATCCTGCTGGAAATAACCTGGAAATTGGCTTGGCACCTGTCCGACTAAGTACATTTTATAATTCCGCCAGACCCTATTGGTACAGCCCACAAGGTATGATACCCGGCAAGGGGGGACAGATCTATGCATCGGCAGGAGCGTATGTAACGCATAAATTCTTTGAAATCGATCTCCAACCTGAAGCGAATATTGCACAGAATTCTCCGTACTCCGGTAGCAATTCGTTACTTAACATTTCCACTTTTGGCGATTCCCCTGAGCGTTATGGGAATGGGACTTATACTAGATACGGTTGGGGTCAATCCAAGTTGGTTGGCAAGTTAGGGGCGTTTGAAGCTGGAATCTCCACCCGGAATCTCTGGTGGGGACCTGGGCAATGGAATGCACTAACCTTTTCCAATAATGCACCGGGATTTGTCCATGCTACAGTAGGCACGCATAGGCCGGCAAAAACCTTCTTTGGGAGTTTTGAGTTTCAGTTGATTTCCGGCCTTCCCAAATCAAAGAAATATGCTCCCTATCAGAATGAGCTTCTAAATACCCCACACAGGTTAAGGTCAAACCGTGATCGCTACTTGAATGCCCTGACCTTTTCTATTCAACCCAAGTGGGTGAAGGGACTACATCTGGGGGCTACCCGTACCGTGCAGACCTTCCGGGATTCTGTCAGCTTAAAAAGCTTTATTGATGTATTCCCCGTGTTCTGGGGTGTAACCAAGCAATCCGTGGGCTCAGATCTGATCGGGGAGTCCGACCGGGGACGGGATCAGCAGATTACCGTATTTTTCAGACAGGTGATCCCCGCCGCCGGGATTGAGTTTTACGGGGAGTTTGGCCGCCGGGACCATGCTCTCAATATGCGTGACCTCACCCTTAGTCCCGCCCATTCCCGGGCATATCTTATAGGATTGAATAAGGTTTTCCATTTGCAAGGGGATAAGCTGATCCAGATCCGGTCTGAAATGACCCAACAGGCCCAATCGATCAATTGGATAGTAAGAGCAAGCAGTACGACGCCCTGGCATACGAATGGTACGATCGGAGGATTTACCAGCTGGGACCAGGCCATGGGGGTAGGTGCCGGGATGGGAGCCAATGTGCAGATGATCGAAGTGGCAATGGTGGAAAACTTCAATAAAATTGGCCTCTACCTGGAGCGGCGTGCCCCTTTTGCTGACTTCTACGATGTTGCTGATCTTGCTAAAAACGGGTATCAACCCTGGATAGACTGGACTGCAGGCCCGGTGTTTGACCACCAGTGGAAAAACCTGATTTTTTCCGGTAGGATGCTCTTTACCCATGCTTCCAATTACTACTGGTCCCAAGAGCTTGGAAGTCAACGTGATGTGGATTTCCCCAAGAAAAACAACCTCTTCTCCACCAGCACGCAGGTGAATTTGATTTACCTGTTTAAGTAGGTGGGTCACAGAATTGGGAACACAGAGTCGCACAGAGGGTTTCACGGAGTTACACAGAGCCCGCAGGAGTATGTTCCACCTTTCAGCTTTGAACCCTTAACCCATCTATTGTTAAAAGTTAATCAGTTAAATGTTAATCCAAAGCCCAGTAGATACCCTTAACCCTTTTAACCTTTCCACCCCCAACCTCCCTCAGTGCATCTGGGTGCATTCTCCTAGCTCTCTGAGGTAATAAATCGACTAATCCCCCTCAATGCGAATTCTAGTTTTTGGAATCAACTATGCCCCCGATCTCACAGGTATAGGAAAGTACACCGGAGAGATGTGTGCCCATCTGGCTGCCCAAGGCCATCAGGTAACAGTGGTGACGGCACATCCCTATTATCCCCAGTGGGAACTGGCGGAAGGCTACCCCAAGTACTTTTGGAAAAAGGAAATCATGGATAGGGTTACGGTGGAGCGGTGTCCGATCTATATCCCTGAGAATCCCAGTGCCCTGAGAAAGGTGCTCCATGAGATTTCTTTTCTGGGGGCGATTTTCCCGGTTTGGCTTAAGCTGCTCTTCCAAAAGAAGTATGACTATGTCTTCTGTATCAATCCCCCATTTCACCTGACCATATATCCTTTACTGTATAAATGGCTGAGAAACAGTAAGCTGATCAGCCATGTCCAGGATCTCCAGGTGGATGTGGTGAACGACCTGGATCTGATCAGGAACGGGACGATGATCAATCTGATGTTTGCTTTTGAAAAATTCTACTTAAAGCAGAGTGATTTCGTAAGCACGATCAGTCTGGGTATGGAAAGGAAGATCGCTTCCAAAGGCATTAAGCCGGAAAACCAATGGTTGTTCCCCAACTGGGTAGATTCCGGTTTTATCACGCCGCTTCCAAAGGAAGAGTCGCTCAGGGAGAGATTTGGGCTGAACTATACCGATAAAGTCATTCTCTATTCCGGTAATATGGGGGAGAAGCAGGGACTGGAATACATACTCGAGGTAGCACAGCTGTTCAAATTACGAAAAGACGTCCAGTTCGTCATCGTGGGTAACGGTGGGGCGAAGAAGCGGCTCGAAGAAGCTGCAATAGAGATGGAGTTGGCTAACGTGCGGTTCTTCCCCTTGCAGCCTTACGAGGATCTTTCCCGACTGCTGGCAGTGGCGGATGTACACCTGGTATTGCAAAAGCTAGAAGCCTCGGATCTGGTGATGCCTTCCAAGTTGACCGGGATTCTGGCTGCCGGTGGTCTTGCGCTGATCACAGCAGTGGAGGGTACCAGCCTCTATGATGTGGTACATGAATATGAGATGGGTGTGCTGATAGAGCCGGGTTCTGTCGAAGAGCTATACAAGGGGATCGTTGCCTGTTTGGAGAGCGGCGACGCTGAGCGGATCAAAAGTAATGCACGGGAATATGCGCTGAACCACTTGGCTAAAGATACGGTGTTGGGGAGTTTTGAACAGCAACTTTTACAGGAATTAAAGCCAAGACGGTCGGCCCGATAGTTAGGGATTTAACCGTATCCAAAACAAGAAAGGGGAAGCAGCTGCTTCCCCTTTCTTGTTACAGCCCTTATTTTTTGAGTGGGGTACCCTGCTATCGATACTAAAGCTATTTTCTTAGTTGGGGAATGCTTGTGGACCGAATTTATTTTTTGACAGGATCAGCTTGCCTATTCCCTCATTTTTTTTGATGTATGCATTACCGTTTATGCCGTATATTTCTGAATAACACTTGTTTAGTATGGGTGTCGTACTTTTGTATTCCACCCTATTGAACACGTGATTTGAAAAGAAAAGATCAATTTCCCTTTGGGAAGATTGTTACAGTACTTATGGGCCTGATGACTGGTCTTATCAGCCTATCCCAAGGATCCTCCCTGCAGGTTTTGAAGAGCAGCGTATCCGCAAACCATACCCTGGCATCGCCTGCCTTGCAGGGGGATGCTGATTTGTGTATGGTTTTGGGAAGAACTGTGGGCAAGTACAGTGGGGGAGGAAGTCCCGGGGATGTGTATGATTGGAGTGTGACAAAGTCTACGGGGGAGGAAATTTTTGCCATCAGTGGCGGTGAGCAATTTGAGACGATACAGGTCGTGTTCAGTGAAGTGGGGGAGTATACCGTATTCCTGAAAGTACGGCGTGGGACGGATTCAAATTTCTATCAGAACCGCATGCAGGTGAGGATACAGCGGGGACCAGAGAAATTGGCCCTTCGCCCGGATTACCTGCTGTGTGGAAACAATCCTGCGCTGCTTACTGCCTTGGATCCCAATACGGCAGACTTTGAGGACTATTCGATAACCTGGAGAGATATAGATAAAAAAGTACTGGGCTATGGAAATGAACTGTCCGCCTATACATCGGGTATTTATTGGGCCGAGATCTATCTGAAAAATGCTGATGGTGGGCAGACCTGCACCATCAATGCTTCTACCTATGTGGGCCCTGCCATAGATTTTGATATCGTGCTGTCGGCCTCCAAAATCTGTGAAGGCAGAAAGATCAACCTGTCTACAGACACGCCGCTGTCTGGGGAATGGTTTATCCAAAAGACATCCGGAGGGAAAAGACGGAGTCTCGGCAAGGGGTTTGGGATGGAGTTGGAATCTACAGGACTGGAGGGGCCTGGATTTTACGAGGTAAGCTTCAATGTGCCAAGTAAGGACTTTCCGGACTGCACCTCCGAAAGAAAAGCGGTGTTTGAATTGGCACCAGCTCCCCAGCTGGACATTCAGATCCTTGAACAGCCCGCGGCGTGCTTCAATGTGACCGGAAGTTTCCAGGTCCAGGCTACTTCTGATCTGGAATCCATCGCTATTCCGGAACTCGATTTTTATAAAAACGGCGTCTCATCCGGCGAGATTTTTACCTTCCAGGACCTGAAAGCGAAAGCGTATGCGGTGCAGCTGGTCCAGAATGGCTGTACCACTCACAAACTGATTGAACTTAATTCCAAGGATTGGGTGGGGACTTCCTTGCAAAACCAGTCAGGTGTAACGCTAAGTCAGGCAGACGAAACCTGTGTGGCACAAGGGGTGATCCCCGGGAGAGTCTTTGTTGGGTTTGACGACCCCATCACAAAAGGCGAATACCGGATACTTTCGCCGAGTGATGGGGTAGTACGGACAGGGAGGATCCCAGACAGCGGAATGCTGGAAGTGGAGCTGAATTCGGGAAATTACCTGCTGGAAGTGACAGTGGATGACTGTACCTATCCGATGCATCGGCTCACTATCCTGGAACAGCCGCAGGTGCAGGTAAGTGTTCCGACGAATATCAGGGTCTGTGAAACCTACGGGTTCGTACCGGATGCAAGTGATGACCTGCTCCTGACGCTCACTTTTCCTGACGGTAGCGTGCAGACTGCAGAGACAGGCGATGGTTTTACGCTGACAGAAGCGGGGAATTATTCCCTTTTGGCAGAGCCATTGGCCATAGGTTCTACCCTGTGTCCAAAGCAAACGGACTTTACGGTGACCTTACTTACCCCGTTCTCATTTGCCCCACTCTTGATTGAAGAAAACTGCTTTGAACCCATACGCTACCGTGCAGTCCTGCAGGGCATCAGACGGGATGAAGTGAACATCAGGTGGATGGACTCGAATGGAACTATAGTAGGGAGAAGCCAGGAATTCTATCCGCCTACTACCGGAGTATTTTACCTTTCCGTATTGCCGGTGGGAAGTGGTTTCTGTCCTGCGGTTCCTTTGGCCTTTGAAGTAGTGGAGCCCATCACCCAAGTGCCCATGGATTTGACAGTGACTGAGCTGTGCACAGGACCTGAAGAGGTACTGATTACGCTCTCCACCATGCCTGAGGAAGTAGCACGGACGGAATGGATTTTTTATGACCAGTCCGCCACCAGACAGGACCTGGTAGACTACGGGAGGCAATTTGAAATCCAGGTGAACCGTACCGGCACATATGAAGTAGTGGCCTACAACAAACTGGGGTGTGAGATAGGTAGGAATTTACTTCCCGTGACAATCACACCATTCTATTCCCTGCTGGACCTGGAGGAGCAATATCCTGTCTGTTTCCTGACAAACAGTATTCCCCCCATTGACGCAGGAGTGTATGCAGCGTATGCCTGGTACTTTGAAGGTGAACAGGTGTCTACTGAGCGGTTTTATAAACCTGATCAATTGGGCGATTATCACCTAATGGTGACCACTGCTGGGGGATGTATACTGGAGGAAAGCTTCAGCACGAATGAAGTCTGCAATTTCCAATCCGTCTATCCCAATGCAATGGTACTGGGGAACCCGGAGAAAGACTTTAGGGTTCTGACAAGTACCGATATTACTGAGGCAGAGCTGTTTATCCTGAACCGCCAGGGTCAGCTTATCCATTACGCGATCACCCGGGACATCCCGGAAGGGAACCCCGTTTTACGCTGGGATGGCAAGCTCAATGGCAGTGAGGTACCATCTGGAAACTATGCATTGCAACTTATCCTGCGCAACCCACTGTACGGTGTAGAGGAAAAGCAGACAGGGACTCTGCTGATCCTTAAGTAGGGCTTGCTGAAAAAGTCTCAGCTGTACCAGCTTCAAGTCGTCCGGGTGATGATGTATGCTTATACTTGGAATGAGGGCAACGTAGAAGATAGGGCTATGGCTAGCTCAAAAAGTACTGTTTTGGGATTTTCCGGTGCATGGCTAACAGGCTACTGAGATCAAAAAGCGTGCACTTGCTGGAAAAAACAGCTTGCTTAAAAAATGGTCTGATCATTCAAAATCACGGCTTTCAATCTTTTACTTACGTTTTTCAACAGGCCCGAATTGGACGAGACAAAAAGAATAGGTGAACTCAACGAATAAGCTCCTTTGGAGCGGCTCCAAGAAATCAAGAATCTGGATAGTCCTAAAAAATCAAAAGGGGAAGCTTTTGCCTCCCCCTAAAATTTATCCGATAAATGTGGAATCAAAATGCATTCTCGTGGCTGAGCAGTGATTTGGCTGTCATCCAGATGATTTTAAGGTCCAGTTTGGGGTTCCAGGTTTTGATGTAATACATGTCCAGTTTGTACCGGAAGTAAATGGAGTTGGAGGCATTGGTTTCTCCTCTATACCCTCTGGCCTGCGCAAGACCAGTGATTCCCGGCTTAACCAAATGTCTGTTTTTATACCCGTCAATTTCCTGGGAATGGGCTTCATTCTGTACGATGATATGGGGTCTTGGGCCGACAATCGACATATTACCATAAATCACGTTCAGGATTTGGGGAAGTTCGTCCAGACTGGTTCTTCTCAGTATCCGTCCAACCCGGGTTACCCTGGGGTCATTTTTGGTAGCCATTTTGTGATGTGCTTCATCATTAACTACCATGGATCTGAATTTGTAACAGTTGAAACGGGAATTGTAGATGCCTTCCCTTTCCTGCTTGAAGAAGACCGGACCAGGCGAATCCAATTTGATAAGAATGGCGATGATGGGAAAAAGCCACCAACCGATAAATACCATAAAACCAATAGCGCAGGCAAGATCCAGCATTCTTTTTTGTGTCAGGTTCAGCCAGTTCATTTTCTCCGAGACAATGAAGTCATTGTTCTCATTGAAGACATCATTGGGACTTAAATAGACATCATTAGTCCCAAATTTTTGGAGTAAATAATTAGTCATAGAATCGTAATCTCAGGTGGAAAAAATAGGTCGTAGAGATTATTATGGGTACAATAAAGGTCTATGTTTTTTATGAATTCTACAATGAATAAACAATATTTTTGTGGATACATTAAATTGCATTTGGTCCTTTTATACACTTCCATCAGTATGCCTATATAGCAAAGAAGCTGGCAATCATTGAGAAACCGGAAGCGGTTAGTGAAGGGGGGTGCCACTCTAGCGGTGAACGAAGGTCCAAATTTCAGTTTACTAAAGTCTTATCCATTTGTTAAGAATCGGATAGTTGGAATGCTACGTTACACTTGGGGGGTTGGAATGTCTGAACGTTATTTAGGGCTTGCTGAAAAAGGTGTATAAACAGCTAATTATAAACTGCATAGTAAGTGATCTCCAAGACTTTTTTAAATTGTATAACGGAGCTATTAGGTTTAACATTACACTAATCAAGGCAGTTAATTTGTCCCAACCTCCCGTGGTCATGTCCGGATTTTTTTATTGGATTAATCTCTTATTGATAAGTAGCATTTCATCTGTTTATAATTTGTTTTTTCAGTGGCCAGATGGAATGCCTCCGGATAATCATTCCGTTGTGTGAGAACCTTCTCATGGGCATTTCACAGTTAGTTATGCGTGAAGTCAGAAGAAGGAGAAAAATTTATATAAACTAAGTGAGAAGTACAGGCTACGTTAATAAGTACCTTACTTCATGATATATCGGAATAATCAAACTATATTGTTAACCCAAATGCTGTCGATTGGCTATTTCGGGAAATAACTAGCTGATAGGCTTAGCAAATAAAAAAAGGCTGAAATACCTAAGTAGTTCAGCCCTTTTTTGGTGTGATGGATCCTGATGTCAATGTGCATTTTCATTGTCTAATACCATGGATTGTATAGTCATCCACATGATCTTAAAGTCAAGTTTTAGGTTCCAGGTACGGATATAATGCATATCCAGTTTGTAGCGGAAGTACATGCCATTAGGGTGCAGCGTCTCTCCTCTATAGCCTCTGGATTGTGCCAATCCAGTGATCCCGGGTTTCATCAGATGCCTGTTTTGGTATCCTTCTATTCTTTCCGAATTTGCTTCATTCTGTACTAGAATATGGGGTCTGGGACCTACTAAGGACATATTGCCATAGATGACATTCAGAATCTGAGGGAGCTCGTCGATGCTGGACTTGCGGAGGAATCTGCCTACGCGGGTTACTCTGGGATCATTTTTGGTAGCCTGCAGGTGGTGGGCCTCATCATTCACCACCATGGAGCGGAACTTGTAGCAGTTGAATACGCAGTTATGTAATCCCCCCCGCGGTTGTTTGAAAAATACCGGGCCTGGTGAATCCAGTTTGATCAGGATAGCAACGATAGGGAATAGCCACCAGCCGATCACCAGCATAAATCCCATGGCAAATAATAAATCAACTGCTCTCTTAATACTAAGATTGAACCAGTTCATCTGTTCGGAGGTCAGTGTTTCGTTGCCTTCCCTGCTCTTATTTCTGGAGTTGATGTAGAGCTCATACTTCCAGAGCTTGTTTCGTAAATAATTTGACATTTGAGCTTATTATCTATTTAAAAAGTACTTATATTATTATAAAAGTACTTCTTACCACTTGGGATATCCAAAGTTCATGCTTTTTTTAACGATCACATAAAATATCCCAGATTATATCCAGTATTGAATAAAATTGTAAAGCATCTTACTGAAGTAAGCTTAATAATACGTCAGCTGTTATTAATATGTTTTTTAGTGCTTATACGACTACTAGAATTAAATTCATAACCTGCCCCAACTTTAACCGGTGAAAAATCCGGCATGCAAGAGGATCATCCCAGTGAATCGATTGCTTTCTTACATAGTTTTTATCAATCGATATTGAGATAACACTAACCTTGCCACAAGTTGTGAATAAAAGATTTTGGTGACAAGAGATGGTTTTTGAGGTTTGTTTCGTCTAAAAAAAGTTATTGCAGGATAAGAGGAGGGAAATGAATGAAGCGCACCCTGTGGTGATTTAGGGCAGTTTGTTGCTATTTTTCTTCAAACAGTTTTATAGCCCTTCACGGATTTTGGTCCATGAAGGGCTTTAGAATACTAGTGCCGACCTAGCATCCCTGTCAATCCATCGATTTTCCGGCTTAGGTCCTGAATAGCTGCAGCATAGCGCACGTCCCATTCATCCAACCGGTCGGTGGATTTGATTTCCACCTCGTACTGTATGCCAGGCAGAATCCACGATGCATAACCACTGAAAGGATCCGTACTTACATACAGGGATTTATACCAATCTCCGTAATACATCCCTTTGGGATCGATCCAGCTCTTCTCAAGTGCCAGCAGGCCCTGGTTCAGCGATTTGATCTGGTTTGGGGTAAGTTGGCCAGATTCCAGGACGTCAGTAAGGGCTGTGGCATAGGTTGCTGAGCTTCTCTCGAGCTGGGCCAGCGCCTCATCTACCTTTGCAAACGAAGTGAATGCTGGGGCTATGGTTTTCACATTTTTGACGGCCTGCGTGAAATGTACCCGAAGATCCTCAGCATACCGTGGCACGTCATAAGGGATAACGGTGGCATTGGCCATCCTCAGCGTCAGTACCCCGATCAACTGCGCCAATGCCCCGCCCATTTTGAAGGTGGGATCCACAAACTTGCTGTAGTAATGGAAGTTGTCGTAGTTTGAATGATAGGCAGAAGGACCGCCGGTTCCCCCGCTTAGACTGGGGATACCCACGTGCATGTAGAAGGCGATATGGTCTGATCCGCCGCCCAGGTTTCCTATGCGCGGCTCTTCATTGCTTCCTGCCCACACTTCAAATACGGACTTGGCAGAGTCCGGATATACCACTTCCTTGGAAGCTTCGATGATGAGGTTTTTCAGGGTAGGGGCAGCAGATACACCAAAATTCCTACCCGAGACGCCTGCATCAAAATTCATATAGGTAACGGCTTTGGCACCCAGCTCTTCCCTGAAATGCTCCACCCACTCCGTGGAACCGATCACCCCTTGCTCCTCCGCATCCCAGTGTCCGATAAGAATAGACCGGGCTGGTCTCTGGCCGTTTTTGACAAGCTCACCCATCGCCTCGGCCAGGGTGAGTAGCATGGCCGTTCCCGAGTTAGGGTCAGTGGCGCCAAAGCTCCAGGCATCGTAATGGCTGCCGAGAATAAGCCATTCGTCGGGATAGGTACTGCCTTCGAATTTGCCCACGATGTTGTTTGCGCGGATAAAATCCACGGGCTGATCCACTTTCACCCGGACGCGCAAGTCGTCTCCTCCCTGGATCTTGTAACTGAACGGCAAACCTCCCTGCCAGTCATCCGGTGCCTGGTCTCCGGTCATCCGGCTCAGTATTTCCTGTGCAGCCCCATAACCTATGGGTGTAACAGGGATCGTATGAAAAGCAACATCCTTAGGGTCCAGCCGGTTTACCTGGACATCCCCATCCCTGGGCAGGGCGGGTTCGTTGGGCGTAAGGGGGTCTCCGGTATAATCCAGCGTGAGCAGGGAACCTCTCTGTATGGTTGTTTCATTGAAAAACGGTCCGTCAGGATAGACTGCACCCCGGCCTGCGCCGGAGTCTTTGGGATCCGTATAGATGATCAGGGCCGCAGCACCGTATTGCTCTGCAAATTTGGCCTTGTATCCCCTGAAATTCCCGCCATATCTTGCGATGACCACTTTTCCCTTCAGATCAATGCCCATCGCGGCAAGCTTTTCGAAATCGGCCTTGGTTCCGTAGTTCGCATAGACCACCTGTGCGGTGACATCCCCTGAGCCAGAGTAGGCATTGAAGCCTTTGTAAAGTCTTTTATAGGTGGAAAACGGATCTTCCCCAATAGGACCTTCCTGTTGGGATAAGGTCATGTTCACCGGGCTGATAAGTTGCAGCTCAGATTCTCCGGGGTGGTTGGGCAGGTAGACATCGTAAGGGTAAGAGGTGACGCCCATACCGGCCGACTCCATGATACCGGTCATGTAGGCTGCCACTGCCTCGTTTTCGGGTGTGCCTGCAATATGGGGAGCTTTGGTCAGCTCCTTCAAATGGACTTTGAACCGCTCGGGCCTAACGGCTTCCAGGTAGGCCTGCTCGATGGCCTGCTGGTCTGCCTTGTCCTGGGTGAAGAACCCGGTGACCCGCTGTGCAGTAGCCGGAAGGCTGCATCCCAGTACCAGGCATAGGGGAAGGATGGTGGAGGATAATTTCATCTGTTTATAATTGTTTTTCAATGGTCATTACCTGTCCTGACAAATCGGGGTAGCCTGTCCCGAATTCGATTGGGAGAATCTCGCATACATATAAATTTCCCTGACTCTGGATTGTCTGCCTGTGGTAGACAGACTCGATTTCCTGTAAATCCAATTTGCCTTTAATGATCTTCATCAGTCCCGCGACGAAGGCAATGGGATATCCTATTCCCCACTTTAGTCCGGAGAATGTCCTGAATCATGCCTCCCCAGTGAGAGAAGATTTATTGCGGGGCTTTTTCATAGCGGAGATGAGGAGATAAGTTCTGTTACAGCGAGTACATTCTCGGAAGGGACATTGATAATGCGTTTGGTCCGGAGATACCGGTTCAGTTCGTATTCATCGTAATGGGGGCTTTCCGGATCGAAGCTGGATATCCTCACCAGACCCCTCGAGTGGATAAACTGCCCATCTCCGATCCACATGCCCACGTGTACTACGCGTTCGGGCCGGTCTGCTGTGGCCTTGGAGCCAAAAAACAGGAGATCTCCCACCTGAAGTTTATCCCAATCCTTGGCCGTATCTATTTCTTCACCTTCCCTCACCTGCTGGGAAGCATCCCTGGGTATGATCTGTCCATTCAGGTAGAAGACTGTCTTGGTGAATCCACTGCAATCCACGCCTTTGACTGAGGTACCTCCCCAGAGATAGGGTACTCCCATCATGGTCTTGGCCGTGGCGATCAGATTTTCCGAGGAAGTACTCCGCGAGGCAGTCCACAGGTCCCAGGGCTGCGCCGAGTCGGAAGGAATCCAGCCCGTCCTTCCATCTGGGAGGCTTATATGTAGATAATTTTCAGATTCTTCGATAAGCGTCAGTATATTCCCGGCTACAAGGTCGGTGACCCGCTCCCCATTACGCGGCGAATTCAAGGCATGCCCGGTAAATCCGTTGAAAACCACCTTGGGTTCCCGGTACCAGTGCTCCAGCTCTGGCTCCGTCATCAAATGGATACCAGCCTGGTCTACCCAGGAAAGGTACCGATCAGGGGTCTGGACAAGGTACCAGCTGTCGGATTTCTTCAGTACAGAGAGAGGGGTGCCCAGCAGTGCCTGGGTAGCCAGCTCTGCCGAATGCCGGGGCTGACTCCGGATATTTGCCACTGAAATGGTCACCAAGGCTTTGGTTTTGCCCTCCAGTGCGGCATCAGGAAGTCTGGTGACGGCATCTGTGAATTCGATCTTTTCATCACGCATCCGACTGAGCAAGGTATCCAATCCTTCCAGCTGATCTGTCTCCCCTTTCAGGGAATCGTTTGCAAAGGTAAGGTCCCAGAGGGCGATCCGCTTATCGGGCGCCACTTCGGCCCGGAGATCCTCTATCCATTGGGAGACGGTGCTGTTTTCGTTACCTGAGACACAGGAATACATCATCGAAACCAGGAAAAGGAGCAGGGGGGTGTGTTTATTGATCATAATCAGAGCAAAATAAAAGAAAACCACAAGAAACGCTTCTTTTCAGAAGACGTTTGCCTGTGGTTTTATACAAAAGATAATTTTTTTAATCTGTTTTCAGACCTGGGGAACGCTCCAGGAACTCCTGATACAACCGGATATGGCGGTTTGACAACGGAATTCTGTATCCTGAGATAAACACATGCATGATCTGCGCCCGCGTCTCAAAGGGATCATCTGTGGATACGATCAGGTTGGCCACTTTGCCTTCCTCGATGGATCCATACTGATCAGCCACCCCAAATATCTCGGCCGTATTGATGGTCACGGCTTTCCAGGCTTCTTCCTTGCCCAGTCCATAGGCTGCCGCAAATGCCGCGTGGAAAGGAAGGTTTCTTACGTTCTCCTCCTCACTGGTCCTGATGGCTACCTTTACACCTGCTTTTGCCAATTTACCGGCATTTGAGTAGGCGGCATCGTACCGGTCAGACTGGCGGGTAGGCAGTTCCTGTACTGGTCCCGTGACCACAGGGATACCTGCCTTGGCGATTTCTTCCGCGACTCTCCATCCCTCCGCGACTCCGCTTAAGATCACTTTTGCATTTTTTCCTTCTATCCACTTCAGGGCGTTCTGGATATCAGATGCAGCATTCACCTCGATCATAAGCGGCAATTCGCCGGTAGTTGCCTTGGCCATCTGTGCCATTTCCGGATAGTATTCGAGTGTGGCACCGTTCTTAGTAAGCTCATCATACTGCTTGGCATTCGCCCAGATTTCATCGGCCTCTTTAAGCGCTTTCTCGTTGGCTTTCTTCACCTCCTCGTCGGAGCGTCGGTCAAACCGCCCCCTTCTGGCGGAGCTGGGGAAGTTCATCACCACTGCCTTGAACCCGGCGTACATCTGATCCGGCGTATAGCCGTTCAGGTTGATAAGGGCTGCAGTTCCTGGAAATATGCCCCCTGAAGGCATCGTGAGTACGGTGGTCACGCCTGAGACACGTGTGACAGGAATAGCCTCCGAATTGGGGTTTACCGCCGTTAGTGCCTGCATGTTCGGTGTGAAATTTCCCACTTCGGAATGGTCATTGGTCTCCGGCACCGAGCTCACTTCCACCAGGCCGAGACGGGTACCCCCGTCGATCATGCCCGGGTAGATGTACATCCCGCTGCAGTCTATCACTTCGGCTCCATCTGCGGAGATGGCAGTACCTATCCGTTGGATTTTGCCATTTTCTATCAACACGGAAGTGTTTTCCAATACCCCCTTGGTAATGGTCACTACAGTGGCGTTTTGGAGCAGGAATTTTCCTCCCCGGGGCTTCACAAATTCCCCATCGATCTGGGCCATAGCCATCAAGGGCAGCAGGACCAGAAGGATGGTGAAAAAGTTTTTGCTTACTATTTTCATGTGTTTATATTTTTATCTTTTAAAGGTCATGACCTATCCTGATTTTAATCGGAAGAATCCTGCATCACCGATAATCACCCCGTGGGTGTCATCTGCGTCATGCTTGATTAATGGTGATGTTGGAAAAGTGCATCTGTCGTCTCAAAGAGCATCTCGGTATCCTGCATGCACCGGTGGTTTTCCTCTCCCAGCATCACAGGCTCTACCATTTCGGTAGCACTGATTCTCAGTCGTTGATCGTCTTTGTCCTCCTTGATGTCAAAGTACTTCACCCCGTCCACAAAGGTCATCTGCGGCACGGTGTAGACTGAGAGGGGATGGTGGTCAAACAGGACCAGGTCAGCATCTTTTCCGACTTCGATGGATCCTACCTTATCGGCAATTCCCAACTGGCGGGCTGGATTGATAGTGATCATGGCAAGTGCTTCGTCATCGGTCATCCCTCCGTAACGCTGCGTCTTGGCAGCTTCATGGTAAAGGTGACGGATCAGCTCCGCTGAATCGGAGTTGATGGAGGTGATTGCACCGTTGGCATTCAGTATAGCCGCATTAAAGGCGGTGGAGTAGTACACCTCAAACTTATAAGCCCACCAGTCTGCAAATACAGATGCACCCATGGTGTACTCGGCGATTTCGGGAGCTACCTTGAATCCTTCATTGGTATGCTGGAAGACCAGCTTGGTGATGCCAAAGTCCCTGGCCACATTGATGAGCATGTAGATCTCGTCTGCCCGGTAAGAGTGGCAGTGGATGATAATCTTGCCATCCACGATATCTGAAAGTGTCTGCAGCCGCTCATTGTAAACTGGAGCCAATGCCGTGCTGCCCTTTTTCGAAGATGCTTCATTGTACTCGGTCCAGGCTTTCTTGTATTGGATAGCTTCGCTGAATCCGTTGCGCAATACGGCCTCTACACCCATCCGGGTACGCGGCTGGATGTTATTGCCCCGGCCATGGACACGGGTGGGATTCTCACCAAGCGCAAACTTGATGGTACGTGGCGCATCCTGCATGATGATATCCTGCGGATCACTGGA
Source organism: Algoriphagus sp. (assembly GCA_048819475.1). Taxonomy (GTDB): domain Bacteria; phylum Bacteroidota; class Bacteroidia; order Cytophagales; family Cyclobacteriaceae; genus Algoriphagus. The sequence continues at coordinate 378,660 of JBMDXP010000085.1, read as the reverse complement.
TCCCCATCGATGCTTCAAGGTAGCGTTCTGCCCCCCGATTACATTGGCAGATCCGTGCATGGCGTGGGATATGGTGACGCCTCCGGCAAGTGCCCGGTAGATCCCTATTTCGAATGGATTGACAACATCTTTCATCCGTACCTCGGCGGTGATCGGCGAAGATGATTCGTTTACCACGTCCAGTGCCACGTGCGAGTGCGCGTCAATGATCCCCGGCATCAGGAATTTGCCCGTGGCATCGATGGTCTGCACCCCTGACGGCGCGCTTATATTTTGGCCTACCTGCCTGATCTTCCCATCCTGTACCAGTACATCGGAGTTTTCCAATGTCCCTTTGGTAACGGTCAATACGGTGGCGTTCTTGATCAAAACGCTGCCTCTTTCGGTTTGTGCTGAAGCATGCTGAATACTCAGTCCCAGCATAACAGCAAGAAAATAATTCACTTTTTTCATGTCTTTACTTATTTGCGGTTAGCGTTGGATTGAGGGTGGCCTCGAAAGGGAAAGACCCGAATTCTCCCACCGACATGGTACCTGTAATGGATGTGCCGTCTACATCTCCTGTGATATTGACGGGGATCACCATACCTCCGGCAGTGACATCAAAGCTAAAGGACATGGTTTTGTCTTCCAGTGTGATGGAAGAGATCTGGGCTGTGGACTGTCCGGAACCTGATGGATCGTCATACGTGATAGATCCACTGTATCCCGCATCTTCCTTGGTGATGATCAGTACGCCTCCAGAGCTTCCTGCAGGACTCTCCGTGGTGTAATTCCAGTTTCCTGCAAGCTTGACAGCATCACCTGTGGCTGTTTCCGTCGAAGCTTTCTTTTTGGATTTGATTTCGTAATCAAAAATATAGCCGTCTACCATCACATGCTTTACCTGGGTATCCTCCTTGAACAGGGAGTCTGTGGTGATGACCAGGTTTGCCATTTTCCCTTTCTCGATAGAACCAGCATACTTGCTGATCCCCAGGATGGATGCGGGATTGACGGTCAATGCGGCCAGCGCAGCGTCTTTTGACAGACCGTTCTTGATCATCGTGTTCAATGATTTCATCACATCGCCGGGCTTGGCACCCACTGTGGTGAAGCCGAAGGGTATTCCGGCCTTCTCCAGCAGGGAAGCCTGGGCTATTGCTTTGTCGTAGGCCTCTTTCACGCGCGCATACTGCGCTTTGGTAGCGTCAGTTACGCCGGTTTCTTTCTGGCTCTTCAGGGCTTTTTCGTCCGGTGTTTCCAGCTTGATCAGCACCTTGGCGCCGGAAGCTTTGAGGACATCTATTATGCCTTCGTACTCCTGCAGGCCGGTGAGGATAAGGTTAAACCCAAACTCCTGCTGCAGGCTGATGGCTCTTCGGATCTCAAGTTCAGTAGGTGCTGTAAACAGAATAGGGATCTGGCCGTTTACCGCATCGACCATGCTGCTGTAAGTCGGTGTGATTTCGGGACGCTTGATTCCGGCTACCGTGGCATACTTCTGCCCACGTTCCTGGGTAAGCTTGGAGTTCTGATAGATGTCCCTGAATTTGGCCATTACCCCGATAGTTGTGCCGGGGTACATTCCTCTTGCTCCCTGGAAACTGGCTACCTGGGCAGTGTTTACGGCCAGCACATTGGTGGAGTAGGCAGAGCCCAAAGCAACCAGGGCGGCCTTTCCTGCCAGCATTCCCCCATCCGGTACTACCTGCACGATGGTGAAGCCTTCCTTACGGAAGTCATCTACCTGGCTTGCGGCGATGGAAAACTGGTCTACTGCGGATCTCCACGGCGTAATACCGGCTATCTCATCAGGAGGGTTGGAATTGACCATGTCCTGTGGTCTTTCCGGATCTTTGGGGCGGGTGATGCCAGCCTGGCTTGCCCCGTCGATAAAGCCGGGGTAGATAAAGAGTGAATCACCTTTGATCACCCGGGCTGTTTTGGGCAGCTGTAGTGAAGGTCCTACATCGCGTATCACCCCATCCTGTATCAGGACAGTAGCCTTCGAACCGGCTTTACCCGGCGCAGTAAAAATGGTGGCATTGGTAATGGCATAGGTGTCCGTGATAGGCTTCTTACCGGTAGGGTCGCTCTGGGCAAACCCCGTGTTGGTAGAAACCCACCCCGTTACCATCAAGCCAATAACTCCTGCTTTAAGTAGCGTTTGTTTCATGTGTGTTTTTTTTAAAAGGCTCCCATCGAAGGCGTATGCCGGGCATGGCTAAAGCGAATCCTGATTCTTCTGGCTTACACCCCGTTGGGAGTTGATGGTTTTAATTTGGTTCCTGAAAGTCCAAGTGTGGATCCAAGCCTCCAGATGCAGACTTAAGTTTCACACTTGAGATTTCCGTAGATTGATGGTTTTGAAATTTAAAAGCAAGCTACTAAAAGCCCTATGAGATTCCAGATGGAATTATTTTTTACAATCCATTTTTTGATCAATGGCTAATGCGTGTCTCTGAAATACTATTTAGATGATTCCAAATCCCTTGATAAATCATGAAATTTGTTTGACTGGTAAGGTGCCCCCTTAATTTTAGGAGTGGCCGCTAACGTTAACTTATTGATTCCAGCAATTATGAAAAAAATCCTGATTATAGAGGATGACTTACTTATATCCAGTCTGGTTCAGTTCCGGCTAAAAAAAGACGGCTATGAAACTGTACTGGTCAAAGATGGAAACGAGGGGATCGCTGCCATAGACACTGTGAATCCAGACTTGATTATTACCGATGTGATGATGCCGTTCAAGAATGGTATTGAGCTTATCCACCATGCCAGAAAGACAAAACCCCTGGTACCTATCATAGTCCTGAGCTCTCTTGGGCAGGAAGAGCAGGTGGTACTGGAGGCCTTTAACCTTGGAGTGGTTGACTTCATACCGAAACCATTTAATCCCAATGAGTTGGCTATCAGAGTAAAACGTGTGATGACTATGAATTAATGATACCAAATTTCAAATTCCATTTCTTTTTTATTGTGATTTCCCTGACCCGGCATACGTTACTTTTCGGTCAGGTAGATGCTGTTTTAACTGACTCCACAGCTTTTATTCAGTTCCTGAGGACCCAGGATGAAATCCCAGGGTTGTACATGCGCCTTTCGATGGATGCAACCCATCCTCTGGCGGCGGAGCTTGATACGAATTTGTTTATGACACAGCCTTTGGAAGGAGGGAGGATAGCTGCCCGGTTCACCAGGTTATCCGATGTAGATGCTGTCCTTTCGGGCAGGTATAATCCCGGGAATGGCCCCATCACGTTGGACTATTTTGTTTTTGACGAGAAAAGTACGCTCCCTGCAGTACAGGAGTATATAGGCACTCTGATAAAGCACAGGGATATCAGCCTGACGGCACAGAACAGGGTGGCCGGGACGGATTTGGTTGCGCTAGCCAACAGAGCTCCCTACCCGGCTTTTGGAAGTTCCCATTTTGGGTTTTTCAATGACTTGAAATTCTTTCTGATCATGCTCATAATGGGACTGTTTCTGTTCTTTGCATTGGCTATGATTGGGTTTATGCTGGTGTATAAAGCCAGAAAGAACCTGCGTGAGAAACTCCGCTTGCAGTACGACCAGGAGATTGTGACACCTTTGTCCGAGATTCTTTTTGAGAAAGAACTGGATGAACTCCGAAACCTGACTTCGGCTGAGCGCAACACCTATTTTCCGGATGCCCTCTTGGGCAAAGCGCTGTACCAGGAAGTACTGATGGAGCGCATCATCTCCCTCAATAAAAAAATGAAGGGGGACTTCAAATTGAAACTGAACGCCTTGTATACCCGATTGGGTCTGGATAAGGTCTCCATCAAAAAGCTGAAAAGTTCCGAATGGGATGTGGTCGTGGAAGGGATCGTGCAAATCAATGAAATGGATCTGGCCGAAGCGCTGCCAGCGGTGAAAAAACACGTGAATTCCCCTAATTTTCACGTCCGCTCGCAGGCGGTAACGACGGTCCTTAATCTATCGGAGCGGGTAGACCTCCAATTTCTCAGAGACCAGACCTTCCCGCTGTCCCGGTGGCAGCAGATGAATTACCTGAGGATAATCAAAGCACTGGACTCCCACAGGAATCTGAACATGCGGAGTCTGTTTGACTCCAAGAATGCGAGTATCCGGATTTTTGCCTACAGGCTTGTCCGTATGATCGGAAGGGTGGATTTGCTGGAGGAGTTGGGCCGGCTTTTTGACCAGGTCCCGGAAGAGGAAAAAATAGAGATCATCAAGACCCTCGAATATTTTGGGGCGCCGTTGGCACCCGAACAGATCCAGGCATGCCTGGTGTCAGAGAATCCTGGATTGGTACGGGTAATGGCCCAGGCAGCAGGGGTAATAGGGGGCGAAGAGACCGCTTTGCAGCTGATAGGATTACTGGGAGATGGGACACCGTTCGGCTTGCGGCAGGTTCTATTGGAGAGCCTTAAAAAACTGGACCTGGTCCGGTTTGAAGAATACACCAGACTGGATGCAGGTCCAGACACCCAGCGTATCAAAAAGCATTTGGCAGACCCACTACTTCAGCATGTATAGTTTTCTGTTTTATCTTATTATGGAGATCCTCGGGGTCATTTTCTTGGTGATCAGTTTTGGGGTAATCCTGATATACCTGCTTACCATGGTCCTGAGTGCTCTGGAAATGCGTGACCACCGTAGAAAGAACCGGTTTGCAGACTATGATGACATCATCATCTCCCCCATAGCACCGGGGGTTTCGATACTGGCCCCTGCCTACAATGAGGGGGAGAATATCGTGCAGAATGCAAAGAGCCTCCTGTCGCTTCATTATGGGAAGTTTGAGGTGATCATTATCAACGACGGGTCTAAGGATGATACCCTGCAGCGGCTGATCGATGCTTTTGCTATGGAGAAGACAGATTTTGCCTATCATGCAGAGATTGATTCCAAACCGGTGCGGGGCGTGTACAAATCAAGAAACCGCTCCTTCAACAGGCTCATCGTGGTGGATAAAGAGAATGGGGGGAAGGCAGACGCCTTAAATACGGGGGTGAATGTGGCATCCATGGAGATTCTGGCCTGCATAGATGTGGACTGCATACTCTCCAATGAATCCCTGACACGGATGGTACGGCCGTTTATGGAGGAGACTAACCGGAAAGTCATCGCTGTGGGTGGGGTAATCGGAATAGCCAATAACTGTGATGTACAGGATGGTACCGTGACCAAATACCGGGTGCCTGATTCACTGATCGGCAGGTTTCAGGTGATCGAGTACTTCCGGGCTTTCTTGATGGGCAGAATGGCCTGGACCAGGGTAAACGGCCTCATGCTCATTTCCGGTGCTTTTGGCTTCTTCAAAAGAGACCTGGTGGTGGCCGTAGGAGGGTATTTTCCCAAAACAGTGGGAGAGGATATGGAGCTGGTCGTGCGGATGAGAAGGTATATGGAGGAGAACAGTATACCTTACAAAGTAGGATTTATACCCGATCCCTTATGCTGGACCGAAGTACCCGAAACGGAGGAAATCCTATCGCGCCAGCGGAACAGGTGGATGCGGGGCACCATCGAAACCCTACAGCTCCATCGTGTCATTGGGCTCAATCCCAATTATGGGATACTGGGAATGGTTTCTTATCCATTTTGGTCAGTATTTGAGAAAATGGCACCTATCCTGGAACTGTTGGGGGTGATCTACACGCTCATTCTACTGGTGATCGGTGACTTCAGTGCAGTGTATTTTGTGGCATTGTTCATTGTGTTTTATTTACTCACGCTTTTGGTTTCCTCTTTTAGTATCCTCTATGAGCAGATCTCTTTCAATAACTACAAGGATAGAAAGGATTTGAACAAACTCATCCTGACCATCCTGGCTGAACCTTTCATCATCCATCCTAAAATCGTGTATTGGGGGCTTAGCGGACATTGGGATTTCATCAATGGGAAAGGCGGATGGGGGCAGATGATCCGGACCGGTTTCAAAAAATCAGAGGATAGAAAAAACCTTGAAACACTATGAAGCACCTCCTGATTGTTCTACTTCTTGGTTGTGTAACATGCACAGCCTCCAAAGCCCAGGATTCATTTGATCCGGATCAGTTGCTGGAAGAAGCCAGGGAGCTGATTCTCGACGGGAAATATCCCGAGGGAAGAAAAATTGCCTTTCGCGCTTTATCGAAGTATCCGGACTATGCAGATATTCTGATCCTGGTGGGGAGGAGTTATGCCTGGGAAGGTAAAAATGACTCTGCTTCCATTTACCTGCAGCGGGCCGTGGTGGCTTCCCCCAAGTATGCAGATGCCTATGCGGCTTATCTCGACAATTTATTCTGGGCAAGTGACTATACAAAAGCGGAGGATGTACTTTCCTCGGCCAAAAAAGAATTTGGCCTTACCTTACCTAAAGAGATAAACTACAGAGAGTCACGCCTGCTTTATTATAGGAAGGAGTACAATGGGGCTTATGAGATTGCGCAGCAACTGTTTGAGGGAGGCTTCCAGCAGGAGGGGATACTTGCCTACATGGCAAACCTCCAGCGTCTGCGCAGGGCCAATGCGATAGGGGCAACCTACGATTATGACAGCTTTGGCGGGGATATCAGCCCATGGCATACCTATTCGGTGTATGGACGTACCCGGACGGACCTTACCGGAGCCCTGATTGCGCGCGTCACCCAGTCTTCGAGGTTTGACGGCTTCGGAACGTTGTACGAGTTGGATGCCTATCCTTCATTAGGAAAGAAATCCTACGCCTATCTGAATATAGGCGGATCCTCGGCAGGGTTTTTTCCTAAGCCCCGGCTGGGGGCTTCCGTCTATTTCAATCTCTCCAGGGCATGGGAAGTAGAAGGTGGCTACCGCTACCTTGGGTTCGCTGAGGCTACCCATATCTATACCGGCTCGCTGGGAAAGTATGTCGGGAACTGGTGGCTGAACCTGCGCGTGAATGTGATTCCTGACAATTCACGTGTAGGGACCTCTGCAAACTTCCAGGCGAGGTATTACTTTAAGACTGCGGAGGATTTTTTCAGTATCCAGTTGAGTACAGGGGTTTCTCCCGATGAGGAGAACAGGGATCTCTCCCAGCTACTAAACAGCTATCGGGGCAGGTTGGGATACCAGCAGTTGCTCACTTCCAGATTCATGGTCTATGGCTTTGCCGGCTATAGCTGGGACGAGATCAGCTCGGGTAATTACAGGAACAACCTCAATCTTTCCTTAGGGATGGAATACAGATTCTAATACATGCCATTGTTCAACGAAGAATTCAGACTGTACTCGAAGAGGGTTTTACCCTTAGCCGTGATACTGTTATTCCTGCCTTTGGTGAGTTTCTTGGTGTGGATCTTCACTCCTGCCCGGCAGCTGGAGGTGGTGGTTATAGACAAAACCGTACCCAATACCGAGTACCGTGAGCATCAGGTGATTTTCTGGGTATTGGAGCACTTGAAATTTCAGAACAAGGGTCAGGAATTCTATCGGAAAGCATCGGATTATTTTGGTTTTCACCCTGATGAATCCCCCGGTTTTGGTGTTGTGAAGGATTTTCGGGAGAAAAATGAAACAGAAATAAAAACCATGGTATCAGGGACTGATCTGGTATATGTGGCCGATACCTATGGGGTTTTTGAAGACGATTTCCTGGAAAACCCGTCTGAAACCCCCTCCAAAAAGATCTATGGTGGACTGGACCGCTCGGATATGATATTGCTCAGTGAAGCCAAAGCCCAAGGTAAAACGATAGTGGCGGAATTCAACAGTATGGCTACTCCCACACCGTTGGCTATCCGGTCGGAGTTCCAAAACCTGATGGGTCTCAAATGGACTGGATGGATAGCAAGGTATTTTGATGAACTGGATACACTGCGCAACCGGGATATTCCGGACTGGCTGATCACCCAATACCTGGACCAGCATGGGAACACCTGGGTGCCTGCTGGCCCAGGGCTGGTATTTGTCCATGAGGATGGGAAGGTCGAGATTTTTTCCGATAAGGTGGATTACCTCAGCAAGATACCCAAAATCCGGACCCAGCGTATCAATACACACGGCTTCAAACTGCCCGAAGTAGTGCCGTACCCGGACTGGTTTGACATCGTGCTGATAGAGCGGGATTATCAGGTGGTCTCCTACTATGACATAGAGCCCACAGTGCAGGGTACAGATAGACTGAAGGCTATGGGACTGCCGCGGTTTTTCCCTACGGTGGTCTTCAAGGACACCGGAAAAGGGGAGCTTTATTACTTCGCAGGGGATTTTGCCGATCACAGGAGCAGGTTGGGATCAGCGAGGTTTACGGGGCTGCCCGTGCTCTGGAGAGGCTTTCATCTCGTTACTGACCATACGGATAGGGAAGGTTTCTTCTGGAACTACTATTATCCACTTTTTTCCAGAATACTCGAAAAAGCCTACAATAGAAAAGAAAATGGATAGGGCTCGGTTAGCCCGCTACGCCACTTCTATATGCCCGATGCAAAATGCTCTTATCCTATGGTGGGAAGGCTTAGGGAAGTAATTTCCTTGTCTGTACCATGTAGCTGTTCTTGTTCTTGAAATCCTCAAAAAGCCCGTTCAGTCTGTTTTGCATGCCATTATCGGTGACAGGCTCTATTCCGAGCCCGTCCGATATCAGGAATAGCTGGCCTTCGGAAAGAAAATACTCGCCATCAATATAGTCCAGAAGCTGGTTTTTGTTTCGCATCAGCGGCATGGAGAGCGTGGACTGGAATGTACTGGCTGTATCCAGTACCTGGCCTAGCCAGACAGCCTGCCGCGGAACCTCGATCCCCAACTGGCCTTTGAGAAATGCCAGCAACGATGGGGTTACCTCAAAATGGCTGGTTATACCCTTAAAGTAAGAGGGTCTCTTGATCATTGGGGAGTAAATAAGTAAGGGCACATGGAACCTGTCCAGTCTGGTCGACATGGGGATTTCCGGCAATCGATGATCTCCGGTGATCACAAAAATGGTGTTTGCAAACTCTGGCCTTTTGCTGTAAGCAGTGATAAACTCTTTCACGGCATCATCTGCATAGAGGATAGTCATGTATACATCCTGATAGGCCATATACCGGCTTAGCTGTTCCTGGTTTAATCTGAGCTTAGTCTGCAGGTGGTTTTGTAGTTTGGATAGGTAGAACGGACGGTCGGGGACTATGTAAGGGTCATGGGAAGTCTGGGTCTGAATGATCCTCAATTGGGGGTTTCCATCAGATCCAGGAAGTTTTTCAAGGGTGTTACTGAATAGATCCTTGTCAGCATAGCCCCATGAAAACCCATTTTTGGAAGGAGCCTTTGGATACTTGGGGTCGAAACCCGAAACATCAACCAACTGGTCCACTTTCTGGTAAGTAATAAAAGCACCCTGATTATCAAACGCTTTGTCCGAACCGATAAAATAGCTGGTCTCATATCGGTTAGCGCGGAGTATACTGATCAAGGAATTGTGGTGGGGAAAATTCTGGTACATCTCCAAAAAGCCTTTTTCTCCGAAAGGCAGGCCGCCAAATATACCTGGAAGCAATCCGAAAGTCCTGCCCGTGGAGGATAGGGCGTTCGTCCATACCAGGCTGTGGTGCTCCAGCGAATCTAAAAAAGGGGTGAAACTGCCGAGCTCGGCCCCACTGCCCGAATAAGCTTTCCCCAGGCTTTCTACCAGAATAAATACGATATCCGGAGCTGAGGTAAGGCTGTCAAAATAGGGGCTCAGAACATCAGGGTAATCAGCCTCATGAAGAAAAGGATAGGCATCATCCAGGAACGTTTTCTTCACGGATATTCCATCTTCCGCTGACCTCAGGTAAAAGTCAAAATAGTACTCGTCCGCATACATGAAATAATCGAAACTTTGCTCGGATAGGTACCGGGATTTGTTCAGTTCGATATTCCTCTTTAACTCGCTCGCCTCACTATCTGCCGAGCGTGGAAAGAGGTTTAACACGATTAAAAACCAGTAAGTGGCGATAGTTACCACGAAATAGGTCTTAATACCGAATCTGAAAAAATAGATTCCCATATGAAGCAGAATCAGTACGAAGACCACTACCCCTGCGGCCAGCAGTCCATTCAGGAAATTGATCTGCCCGGAAGCCTGTACGGTAAACAACAGATCTTCATAACTGTATCCGAACAGGTCTTTGCCCAGTGGAACCAGTGTCTTCTGGAAATAGATAGTGAGGGCAGCATGAATCAGTAAAGCAAGTGTAAAGATCAGCTGCGAAAACCACTTGGCCACACGCATGGAGAAAAGGCTGATGATCACATGAAAGATCAGTAGCAGTCCGGTAAAGTAAAGAAACCAGTTCAGGTCATCGAATAAACTGAAAACCAGGACATCCCCCATACCCAATGACAGTGAATGTGTAGAAAAGATAAAAACAAGTCCTACCATCCTTAGTACCAGCATGGTAACCAGATAGGTAATGGCCATCCCCCAGAAGTTTCCCAGGATAAGAAGTGTTTTCGAAGGAAGTGTTGATTGGATTTCAGCCTTTAGGGCCATATTTGCATTTGATCTTTTTACTTCGTGACAAAAGATAGGGCAAAATCGGGTATCTTCAAGAGATGAATTAAATATTATATGAGCAAATCAGGTTTGTTGTTGGAGTTATACTCCAATTTGAGTACGACAGGGGCATTGACTTTTAGTTCTAAGTCTCTCGTAAACAAGATGTTGTCACAAGTGGATATTTCCAGGGCAAAGGTGCTGGTCGAAATGGGGGGTGGTGATGGAAGTATCACACAAGGTATAGTTGAGCGTCTTGCACCTGATGCCGAACTTTTGGTTTTCGAGATCAACAAGCCTTTTTGTGAATCCATGGAGAAGCTTTTTCCACAGCCAAACGTGAGAATAATCAATGATTCAGCGGAAAATATCCACCTCTACCTTGATGGTAAGAAAGTAGATTACATCCTGTCCTCACTTCCGTTTAGCTTTATTCCTGCTGAGATAAAAGATGGGATCCTCCGGCAAAGTAAAAATGCCCTTTCTGACAGCGGGGCTTTTATCCAGATTTGCTATTCCTATTTGCTGAAGAACTTATTCAAAAAGTATTTTTCCCAGGTCCATACCAGTTTTACGTTAAGAAATCTACCGCCGGCATTTGTGATGGTCTGTAAGTAATCCCCTACGATGAGTGTTCTCAGAACAGCAATTCTGGAAATGTGCAGACGGCGAAAAGAGGAAGCGTTCTCTCCTTCAGAAGTGGTGAGACAGCTATTTCCCCAAGACTGGCAGATGTTTATGCCGGACGTACTGGAAGAGATGATGCACATGTACCGTGAGGGTCTGATCGAGGTGAGCCTGAACGGGAAGCCTGTACATCTGGAAACTGTTCCGGAAGGATCAGTGAGAATCGTGCGCAAAAGCAAACCAAAACGGAATTGATACGGTTGTACATCCATAAACAAAACACACGATGGAGCATAAACCTGAATTACCCAGAACGGAAGTGGAAACCGTGGATGGGACGGCAGTCATCACGCTTGGAGCTGGCTGTTTCTGGTGTACAGAAGCCGTCTTTCAGCGGGTGAAAGGCGTGAAGAAGGTCGTTTCCGGCTACTCTGGAGGATTTGTGACCGACCCATCCTATAACCAGATTTGCACAGGCACCACCGGGCATGCCGAAGTGATCAATGTATACTATGATCCGGATGAGGTGAGTCTGGTCCATCTGCTGGAGATATTCTGGGCTACCCATGATCCTACTACCCTGAACAGACAAGGGGCAGACGTAGGCCCACAGTATAGATCAGCAGTATTTTATCATACGCCAAAGCAGGAGCAGGTCGCTTCGGATCTCATGAGTCAACTGAATGAATCGGAAATCTTCAACAGTGCTGTGGTTACGGAAATCACCCCGTTTACCAACTTTTATCCTGCGGAGAATTACCATCAGGATTACTTCAACCAGAATGGGACACAGCCCTATTGCCAGTTTGTGGTAAAGCCAAAGGTGGATAAGTTGAAGAAATTTTTTAGTGAACGCTTAAAGTAGGATTTTCTATTTTTGTCAGGCAGCCGGAAGTATCAGCGTATGCTATTAAGCATGGCACCACCATTTAGGAGGATGGTATCTCCCAATTAAATTCCGGAGAGGGTATGGCTGTTTCAAAATAACTTATAAGGCATGAAAAGAACAAGAGCCCAAGAATCCCGAGCAGCGATTGAGCGTCTATACATCACCATGAGGCACCTCTTTACCAGGGGGACTTACAAACCCATGGGAGTATCCGGCGAAAGTCTGATAGATGCGCTGATGGTATTGAGTCCGGAAATCTATGGTTCTGTGACTGACCCTGAGAAGATTGAGCTGGATGGGTTGCTGTATGTGATGGAGCGTCTGCCGAGAGGGATAGAAGAGTGCAGGTTCGTCAGGCTGATCAGCAGGGAAGGGTATGAGACTTCGCACCTGCAGCCTATCGTACCGCTCAAGCGGAAGAGAAACTGCTATAGACTGGATGATCAGATCATGTATGTGGAAATGACCCGTGGCAGATCTGATATCTACGACATACTTACCCACCTTACGTTTCTGTACATCGAGTCAAACAAAATCTACAACAACAGCACGGACTCCAAAGGTAAGATTTCTACCAATTGGATCATGCTGGAGGAATTTGTACAGAAGGAAGCCGCAGGGGAGGGGTTCGATAGGGAGGCCGCCAGTGCTTACCTCAGCCACCTCATCGGAAGGACATTCGAAGAGACCGTACGGGCGGTGGATAAGTTTGAAAGAAGCGCTAACTCCAACAGCCTATTCTCTATCGTCTACTACATGGGGAAACTGGCGCTGGACGAGGCTACCAAGAATCTGGATCGGGAGATTTCCTTCTCGGCCACACTGCGTGAGCGCATCGGTCACCATGTGTACGGAGAACTGTGGGCAAATAGGATCAAACGCACACTGGATGAGCATGACCTGCTGCACCGTCCCATCCATATTATTTCTGCCAATCTCCATTCTGTCCTGAATACCATATATGCGCCGCAATTGATCGGCTTGAAGACGTATGACGAGCTGGAGAACGTGGTGATGGATATCAGTATCAAGGCTAAAGACCACCAAGGTAAAGCCATCGAAGAGTATGCCGCCAAGCACGGGTTTATTGATCTTGCGGATGAGTCGGGTACCAATATCGGCGCGCAGGTGATCGATACGGCATTGCTGGAGAAGAATGAGCTGATACATGGGATCAGTCTGCCGGAAGATATCGAAAAGCGGCCGGTCTTTGTGGTAATGGACTACGCGTTTGGTGAGCAGGCCTACGAGTGCTTCGATGAATTGCTGAAGCCTTACCAGAAAGACGGTAAGTCCGTTCCCCTTGACGTAGTATCTACCTCTATCATGGGAAAAGCCGGCATCCTGTATGGTGGCAAAGGAGATATAATGATCCCCAATGCGCATGTGTTTGAGGGGACAGCGGATAACTATCCTTTCAAAAACGAGCTGAAGAAATCAGATTTTGAGGGGTATGGACTTGGGGTGTATTCCGGTTCCATGGTCACCGTGTTAGGCACCTCTCTCCAGAACAAGGATATTCTTACTTACTTCATGAAATCCTCCTGGCACGCGGTAGGTCTGGAAATGGAAGGGGCTCATTACCAAAAGGCAATCCAGTCTGCCTCCAAAGTGAGAAAGAGCATCCGGTCCAATGTTAAAATCCTATATGCTTACTACGCATCGGACAACCCACTGGAGACAGGGAGTACCCTCGCTTCGGGAGCCCTGGGGATGGAGGGGGTAAGACCAACCTATCTGATCACCTATAAGATTCTGGAAAAACTGTTTGGATAACCAATGGTTGCAGGGTCCACCTGTGTTACTGAAGGTTCGAATCAATCGGAGGTGGACCATCCGGAATGATTCCCTTATAGACATAATCTCCTTTTTTTTGAGTGAATTCTTCTTTGATCTCCTTTCTGAGCGATTCATCGAGAAACAGATCCACCATAGTCATGCCCAGCGCCTTGGAGACGTAAGCCATTCCCTTGTGTCCAATGGACATACCCCCCGCTGCCACTACAGCCCATGAGTGCCACGGGGTGCCATTTGGTGCGGTGGTCGCACTTAGCCGGATGGTAGGGACTACGTAACTGACATCCCCCACGTCAGTTGAGCCTCCCATTGAGTGCTCCAAAGTCTCTTCCATAGGCTGTATAGAGGACACCAGCCCGATTTGTGGCTTATCCGTGCTCTCCTGGATTTTCTTGGCAAAGGCCTGCTCCTCGTCGGTATAGGTGATAGGCCCGAGTGTTTCCAGGTTTTGCTGCAAAACGGAAGATCCGGTGCGGTTGACCAATACCTCATGGATTCCTGATACCAGGGATACTTCATGGGTTACATCAGCCATGATCGCAGCTCCTGAGGCCATCTTCTCCACCTGCTTCCACACGGGCTCCAATCCTGCTCTACCGGTATCCCTCACCCGTACCCATATTCTACTGTAGTCCGGTACCACATTGACTACCTGTCCCGCATCCTGGATATGGTAATGGATCCGTACAGTAGGCTTGACATGTTCCCGGTAGTAATTGATGCCTGTGGTGTACAACTCCAGGGCATCTGATGCACTTCTTCCATTCCAGGGGTCAGCCGAGGCATGGGCTGCCTGGCCTTTGAATTCCACGATGAAATCCACCAAGGCGAGTCCTTTCTGTACAGCTACTTTGGTCTCATCGGCAGGATGCCAGTCCATGACGATATCCACATCATCAAACAGTCCTGCGCGTATCATCCATAGCTTCCCAAAGAACTTCTCCTCTGCAGGGGTTCCATAGAAACGCACGGTACCTTTCAGCTCACCTTTTTCTATCAGATCCTTGATCGCTGAAGCTGCCCCAAGTGATGCTACCCCAAAGAGGTTATGGCCACATCCATGACCGGGAGCACTCTCATGAAGCGGACTTTTGTAAGGTACTTTGTTCTGTGAAAGTCCGGGAAGGGCATCAAATTCACCTAAAATCCCAATTACCGGTAAGCCACTTCCATACTCAGCAACGAAGGCGGTAGGGATTTCAGCAACTCCTCTGGTCACTTTGAACCCGAGTTCTTCTGCATAATCCGATAGGGCTTCGGCTGACTTTGTTTCACGGAAAGCAATTTCTTCAAAGGCCCAGATTTGATCGCTGAGCGCTGTCAGGGTAGTATACCGCTCATCGATGGATTTCATCACGGCGGTCTTGAGCGTGGCTGCTGCAGCCGTTTCCTGGGCGAAGGACTTGCCCAGGGAAAACCCAAGCACCATGGCGGTCAACAGGGAAAACTTACAGTTCATTTGGCTGGAGGGGTTAGTCTACAATAGGATGGATAATGGGATGTTAGCAGGTCATCGTCCAGAGACCAATCATCATCAACTCAAAGTACAGAATTATATACTTTTTCCAGCTCTCCGACCATTTTTTTCATGCTGAAACTTTCCAAAACACGCTCTCTTGCAGCTATAGCAAGCTGGGCATGGTGGTCCGGGTGGGAGAGGATATGTACTGCAAATGCAGTAAGGTTCTTATATTCATCTACTCCCACCAGATAACCCTGCAGGCCGTGCTGGATTACTTCCACGATGCCTCCAGCCCTGGTGGCTACCACCGGGATCCCACAGGACATGGCTTCCAGCATGGCTATGGGTAATCCTTCAAATTCAGATGTGCTTAGGTACAGGTCCATGATGGATAAGTAAGGCAATACTTCTTTTTGGATTCCCACCCAATGGAAGTTTGCACGTTTACCGGAGTCTTCAATTTGCTTTAGGACCCGTGCTCTCCACTCTCCATCACCGACCAGGAGAAAGTGGGTGTCTGGGCACCTCTCCAGGATTTCCAGGGCTATTTCAACCCATATCCAGAGTCTTTTCTGGGAACGGAATACAGCAACTTTTCCCACCACCTGCGCAGTAAAGGGGATTCCCAGTTGCTCACGGACAGATTGGCCTGATTTGGTCTTACGCGTTCCCAACTCCGGTTTAATCCTTTGGAATAAATCAGTATTTACCCCGTTCTGTATCACTTTTACCTTTAATCTTCCCCCTCTTCGGTAAGGGTCCAGCATCGAATTCAACTGCATGGAGAGTGCTACCTCATTGGAGACTGCTATCGCCACATCCTGCCGCTTGAAACTTAATCTGTTTCCCCAATAGGAGACTTTGTTATACCGGTCCCAGGTATTGTGCTCGGTATAAACAATGGGGATGTTCAATTTTTTTCCAACCAAACGGGAGAGGATCCCGGCCCAGGGAAGGTGGGCATGGATAATATCAAATTTATTTGCCTGTATAAACTCCTGAACTTTATTCACCTGAAAGAAAAGGCCCAGATTTCCTGAAGGGATGAGGTGAACGGTAATCCCTACTTTTTCCAGTTCATCCACAATGTTGTTTTGCTGATGGAAAAAATACAGGCAATGGAAATCAAAGAGTTCCCTGTTATGGACTGAGGCCGTCTCGGGAATTAATTTCTCTGCGCCTCCGCGCCCCAGACTCTTGATTAAATGGAGTATTTTGATCCGGTTTCCTGCAGTATTCATTGATTGCTACCTGAGATTTGAAATTACATATTCTGGGGATATTCCTGTGCCTGGCGATGGATTCAATCCAAAATTAATTGCAGGGCGCAGAGATCCAACCATTCTGTTTCCCCATTAAAAAAGACTACCTATTTGCACAGGTAGTCTTTTTATTTGATACGATTTAATTTGATCAATTGTAATCCAGCCAGGTAGTTGCTGTACAATCCTTATCCGTAAGGAATTTTATCCATCTGGCTTCCAGCCCTTCAGGGAGCTCAGCTTTATATTCCTCTCCGGGTTTCACCACTATCTCTTTCCATTTCATCCAAGGCCCGTGACCGATCGGCTCAAACTCCACGGTGAATTTCACCGGCTCCTTGGCATTATGGCTGATTTTAAGTTCTTTCTTATCATAAAACCCGAAGAGATACGGATCCGAAGCCTGGCCGGCCTTCACTGGGGTATTTACCCACGGACCACCTTTTCCGGTAGGCTTGCCCATTTTCCATAAGTCGTCGATTCCACCTGCCCAAATCGAGAGTTTCTTGTCATCGGATGTGATGATGTGCTCATTGCCAGCTCCCTTAGCAGGATCCACACCACTCATCACCAGCATTCCCCTGTAAGAGGCGTAGTCGTGGATTTTATAATCATGTGATGCTACCGGTCTTATTTTGGCATAGCCGTCTGCGTTTTCTGCGGGGAGTTCGTAGAAGGTGCCGTGACAATTGAACAGGTCACGCTCTGTGGCCACTTCCCTGCAAATCCGCAACTCCCCGTCCAAGGAAGGCTGTGTGAATGCTTCTGATCCAAGAGGAAGTCTCCATCTTCTTTGCTTGTCGTCCACTATCAGCACCGAACCTTCGTCCACAGTAAACACTTGTGTAGGGATAGCAAACTCTGTTTTGATGAACTCAAAGGTTTCTTGATCGTCCGTTTTCACCAGATTCAGTTTCTCATCCAGCTCATAATACCCCAAATCTTTCACAGTCGCCCCATTTCTATACTCCTGTGCTGCCAACCCTAATTTTCGGCGGTCATCACCTAGTCCATAGAGTAGTGCCCCGGTGAGTGAACCCGATCCGATATCCGCGAGTCCTTTGAAAAGCGGCTCGGCCTTTACGGCCCGGTTATCGGGGTTGGAGAAGGAAAAATGGGCAGTCACCGTCGTGTTCCTGTCTGCGACCAGCCGGATCCATTCCCCCGCTTGATCCGATTGGAAAGCCATCTGCTTGGATTCGTTGGCAGCAAGCTTTATCACCTCAACTGATTTCCAGCTACCGTTGCCTGCTTCGTCCAGTTCCAGCTGGATGGAGACTGTTTCTTGTCCATGGTTATGGATCCACAGATTCCTGTGCTCCCAGCCTGCAAACAGCATTGGTTCGGAAGGGGTCGCTGCTTTCACTGGTTCATTTAGCCAGACGGATCCATTTGCGGCATTCGGCCCCAGGGTATTGGGAAGGTTGATGTCGGTAAACCATAGGTTGGAATTTGACTGTCCCGGTCCCTCTATATTGCCTTTGGCGCTGCGCTTGTTCAGGAACTCCTTCTGTGCTGAATCATCTGTACCGAATACTAACTGGTCGTTCCATCTGGTGAAATCCCCTATCACTTTAAGATAAGCTGATTTGGGTCTGATCCCCTTCGCGTTTTTAGAGGTGAAGGATGCAGGAAAATCCCAAAACATCCCATGCATCGTCATCAGATACTGTGGGCTTTCCGGGGTTCCAATATCACGGATCCTTGGCCATTCCGTATTCCATCCATGTGCACCGTCATAGCTGTGACTTGCCTTTGGAAAACGGTAAAAAGTCCAGCCTTCTTTTTCGCGGACTCCTAGCAAAGCAGACTTGTGATCCCATCCGGTTGCCCATATGGGATCGTTGGCAGGATCCGCATTGCCGTGGATTCCCCCAGGTCCTGTCACTTCCACAAACTGGTTTCTGCGTACTACTTTCCATTCGCTGCCATCCCACTCAGAGAGTGATCCTGCTTCAATATCAAATTGGCTGAGTGCTTCTTCGGAGTTTTCACCGTTATTGGAATAAACCATGACTCCCTGTCCGGAATAGACGCCTTTTCCATGTGCACCTGGCAGGAGTGATCCGTAGGGATTGGCAGAAGTGTCGGTTTTCTGCTCCCTGTTTACATTTGCATCCTCATAGAGCTCGTTTACCGCCAGCGTGTTCACGTCTACCTCGTAGAAGCCCTCTTCCATGGTCGCATAATAGATCTTGCCTTCTGGATCAGTCAGGTGCCTGGCATTACCGGTGTGTCTGCCTGGCATTTCAGTGTAGGGAATGGTCCTGATATTTCCTTCGGCATTTATCACGTAGGGTCCTATAAACAGCTGATTTGATTCCTTATGGATCATCCTGTTTGCCGGAGTGCCCCCGATACTTTCCGGTCTCTCTTTCAAGATCAGGTTTTGGTCTATTTCATACAGCTTATCCGAAGAGCCATAGGGGAGGTGAGGGCCATATGTGATCACCCATAATTTTCCTGCCCAGGGCACTACGGCACCTGTGCCACATTCACCTTCTGAATTGTAATAGGCCAGATGGGGGTATATCCCACTCAGCTGGATAGGAGGGACGGATTGTGCCCGTACCCCAGCGATTAAGAGTAGGAAGAATATTACGGTATGGATTAGGATTTTCATAATTATAAAATGATTGGATGTGAAGGGCTCCCTCCCTGTAAATTCATGCCACAAAAGCAGTGGGCCGGAGGGAATTCCCGGAGGATTTTTTGATGTAATTGTCAATAACCGGGATTCTGTGTCAGCCCGGGATTCAAAAACCTGTCTGCAGCTGGGATAGGCCAGAGCGACATTTTCTCTGCGTCGAAGACATAGCTCTGAAGCTGGCTGGCAAAATCCCTTGAGATCAGCTGTGCATGATCGAACAGCACAACGCCGTTTTCATCAATGGAAGGAAGTATCTGATCGTTAAAAGGCCACTGGGAACGGTCTTGACTGGTAGGTTGTGGTAATCCCAGGACGACACGTTGGATGGCCCTGGATCCGATCTCCCAGCGTATGATATCCTGATATCTCAATCCTTCTTTCATCAGCTCTACCCTACGCTCTCTACGAAGCCTGATTCTCAGGCTGTTTTGACCGGTTTCGTTTACCCTGGGGTAGCTGTCTGTGGCACTAGGATCCACGCCATAGGCACGGGCTCTTACCTGGTTGATCAGTTCCTGTGCCTTGCCCAATTCCTGATTCAGCTCGATCAATGCCTCAGCATGCATCAGCAAGACATCTGCGTATCTCAGAATGATCAAATTCGGATCAGCAAGCCGCGGGTTGTCTGCCCAGCGCTGCTCAATCCCTTTTTTCCAAAGTAATCCTGTGAATGACGCAAAGATGGCTACTCCCCGTGAATCGTTGTTGGTCACACGCTCCATGGTCAGGGTATTCAGTGTAGTCAGTGAGTCAGGGTGGGGTTGGTAGACAAATCCCAGCCAGGGCGTTCCGAATTCCACGATGGTTTCTTTGAGACGCGGGTCCCTGTTGGCAAAAGGCTGTCTGGGGTTGTACAGGGGAGAGTTGTCCACGGTGAGCCCATCGGTGCATTCAAAGATGTGGATGGCCTCAAGCGTAGGCAAGGCTGCCCCAAACCCACCCGCATTTCTAGGGATAAAATCACGGGTAAGTGTATTGTCGAAGTTTACGTTGAAGTCCACACTCTGCGGTACAAAATATATGATCTCCGGTCCGGATGCCCCTTCCTTTCTAAATACATGTCCAAAGGATGGGTCTAGGCTATAGATACCGGATTCGATTACCTCCTGGGAAGCATCGCGTGCTATTTCAAAATCACCGAGGTATAGGGCTATTCTTGCTTTGATTCCCTGGGCAAAGCCTTTGGTGACGCGGTTTTCACCCGAGGATGGCAGCCATTCTGCTGCCTGGTCCAGTTCGTCATAAATAAAGGATTTCACTTCAGCGATGGGGCTGCGTGTGACATCGTACCCCTGCTCCAGTCCCACATTTGATTTGAGTAAGGGGATGTCACCAAATTTGGTGGCCAATATTCCATAGAAGTAGGCCCGTATGGCGCGCGACTCTGCCTCAATCCGCTGTAATTCTGTGGCACTTTCCGATTCCCTGAGATTTTCGATCGCTTCCAGGACCGTATTTGCTCTCTTGATTCCATCATATAGATCACTCCAATACGTAGCGGGGATCGAAGATTCCGAATTGAGGTTGGACGTGGAGATGTCGTTGGTAGCTGGTCCACCCCGGTGAAACATATCGTCGGACCACCAGTCTTCATCTATTTTCCACAGCTTTTTTTCATACAGGGAGTTCAGCCCTATTTCCAGCTCTTCGAGGTTCCTGAAGAAGTTCTCTGAAGAAATGCCTGTCTTGGGGGTAAGGTCCAGATCAGTACATGCTGTCTGGATGCCCATTATTCCGATAAGTACTAGGATATATATCTTTCTCATCTTTTTATAAGTTGTTGTTTTAGCAGCACCTATCCCGATGTTAACCGGGTGCATCCCGTGTGCATCTGAGGCAGCCTCGAGGGAGGTATTTGTCATGCCCGATTTCATAAAGCGCGCTGGTTAGAATTGGATCTGAACTCCCATGAGGACAGATTTCATGATAGGGTAGCTGGCATTGCCCGCTTCCGGATCCCATCCGTCAAGGAAATTACGCTCGATAGTGAAGAAATCGCGTAAGCTTACAAACCCCCTAAGCCGGGACAGGTGGATGCGCTCGATAAGATGCACTGGCAGCGTATAGCCTAGGGTGATGTTCTGGATTCTCAGGAAGCTGCCGTTGTACAGCCAGAAATCAGACACATCATAGTTGCGGAATGAGGTGGTCGATAGCCTCGGATACTGTGCGTTTAAATTTTGTGCGGGGGTATTTTCACTGCTCCAGAATTTATCGACAATCGTCATGGGGATGTTGCCAAACGCCTGGTCAAAAGGGCGGACCTGGAATCCATCGTAAATCCTCGTATGCTTGCCCACGCCATAGAGCACCATACTGAAGTCAAAGTTGGTGTATCTCAGCGATACATTCGCCCCGTAGTTTATCCTCGGCAGGGAAGGACCTAATGCCACCCGGTCTTCCTCGTTGATGATGCCATCATTATTCAAGTCCACAATCTTGATGTCCCCAGCCCTTGCACCTGTGCCATACGCATCGGCCTCTTCCTGGGTCTGGAATAGTCCGTCAGTACGGAAGCCAAACCATTCATTGTATGCTGATCCCGGCTGGTTGATATAAGCCCCACCTCCGGAAAGGAAAAACTCTCCGCCCAGCTCATTCACTTTGGTGTTGACAAATGTGGCGTTGGCGTTGATGGAGTATTCCAGCTTGCCCGCTTGTCCCCGATAGCCCAATTCAAGATCCAATCCCCTGGCTTCCATGGAGGCTACGTTGGTTCTTGTATTTTCGGGAAAACCCAGGTAGTTGGGGATGTCCAGCAGATCGATGATGTCGTTTGTTCTTCTGACGTAGTAATCTGCTGCTACAGTGAATTTGTCATCAAAGAAGCCCAGGTCTATTCCTGCATTGATGGTGGAGGTCTTTTCCCACTGGATCATGGGGTCCGACAGGAAGTCTTGGGATAGCCCAAAAGAAGGAGAGTATTGGCCGTTGCGATAGAACAGAATATTGGTAATGGGCTGGAAAATACCCTGATAAGGATAGAAATTGAAAAACTCTGCTCCTCCGGTACGTGCGACACCCACCCGCTCATTTCCCACTTCTCCATAAGTGGCCCGCAGTTTCAGAAAAGAGAGAAACTGAGGCAGGTTGAAGTTTTCGTTTGAGACTACCCAGCCTACGGAAGCAGACGGGAAAAAGCCCCAGCGGACATCAGGTGAAAATCTGGAAGAGCCGTCTACCCTGAAATTGGTCTGAAAGAAATATTTCTGCTTAAAATCGTAAGAGATTCGTCCAAAATAGGACTCTAGAGAGTTTTCAGATGCAAACTGGGTATTGGAGGCTAGCGCTCTATCCCCGAAAATGAGGGAGGGTAGTTTCACTGCAAGATCCCGTGAGTCTGCGGTGATCTGCTCCCAGCTGGTGAGGAAGGATTCGTAGCCCACCAATGCATCGAAGTTATGGTCGTTGATGGTTGTGATATAAGATGCCAGCAACTGGTTTGTGAGGGAAAACACTTTCTGATTGCCTATGGATAGGTTCACCTGGTTTTCAGGAAAGAATCCTCCGTCCAGCCTGGGGATCAGGGGAGGTGTCCGGAAAGTCTCGATTTCCCCGAATTCAAATACCGGGGAGATGTTGCCGCGGATACTCAGCCCTGCTGCGGGCTTGAGGGTAAATCCAAGCGTGGCGTTGAATACATCCCGCTTGTTGGTGGTATTTCCCCCTTCGATAACTTCGGCCAGAGGGTTGTCGCCGTCTTTGCCTTCTCCATACCGCCCATCCTGCCTTCTGGCAGAAAACCACGCAGGAAACATCCGGGCATCGGCTACCGCTCCCCGCTCATAGGCAGGATTGGAGGATTTGTTACCCCGATAGGCGATGTCGATATTGGATTCCAGGATCTTGCTGAATTTGACATCATTGTTTATCCTGAAGGTAAATCGCTCAAAGCCGATGTTTTCATAGAGACCATCCTCTTTCATATACCCAACAGAAGCACGGGTGAAAACCTTGTCTGTTCCTACCGAAAGTGATAAATCGTGACGCTGTCTTACCGTGGGATCATTGCTGAACATCATGTCCTGCCAGTTTGTATCAGGGTATCTATCGGGATCTTCCCGGTGAAGCTGCTCATAGTTTTCGTTTACTTGAGGATCGAAGACGATCCCTCCTCCGTCATTCAGTGAACGCTCATTGCTCAGGATGCGAAAGGTCTTAGCGTCTGTAAACCGGGGTAGGGTAGTCGGTGTGCTGAACCCGATGTCCGAATCAAGATTTACCTGAAGCTTTCCTTCCTTACCCCTTTTGGTGGTGACCAATACGACTCCTGCTGCTGCCCTTGCACCATAAATAGCCTGCGAGGCAGCATCTTTTAAGACGGTGATATTCTCCACATCATTTGGATTGATATCATCCAGGCTAAGTCCCGGTACCCCATCCACGATTACCAAGGGATCATTGACATTCAGCGAGGTGATGCCCCGTACCCTCAGCGTGGAGGGCTGACCCGGGGCACTGCCGGTCCTGGAGACGGTAACCCCGGCCATGGTGCCCTGTAGTGCCTCGGAAAGCTGGATGGACTGCCTGTTCTCCAGCCGGTCAGTATCCACGGTGGATACGGATCCTGTCAGGTCTTTTTTGGACTGTACACCATATCCTACGACGACCACTTCGTCGAGAGCTTTGGTGTCCTCCGTCAGACTCACGTCTATCACGGTCCGGTCGGCAACGGCTATCCGCGTCCGCTCAAAGCCTATAAACGAAAAGAGCAATGCACTTCCTTCAGGGACATTCAAAGAATAAGTTCCATCCCCATCCGTAACTGTACCGATAGATGTCCCCTCTATCGTGATGGTGACACCCGGTAAGGGAATCCCATCCGAATCAGTCACCGTGCCGGTGACGGTGGTATCCCTGGCTATTCTGGTCTCTACTTTGCCGGTAGACCTGCTTTTCCGCACATCGATACTGTTGTTGATTTGTCTGAAGGAAAGCGATTGCTGGGTGGCCACATCAATCAAAAAATCCTCTACACTTCCTGTTCTTTCCGATAAAGTAATGGAGCTGGATAAATCCACCTGCCTGAAGTCAAAAGAGAAGGTAAAGGGCGACTGGCGCTCCACTTCCCTGAAAAATTCCTCTAGACTGAGGGTTTCCCTCTGAAACCGGATACCCACCTCGTCTATACTTTTGTATTGTCCTTTCACATCGAGGGCAAACCCGAAATTGAAGATTACCAACTGTATTATAAAGCCATACAAGAAGTATTTGGACAACATACAAATTGTCTTTAGTAACTTATTTTTCATAATTTTGATTGGTTTATTGAATGAACTATTCTATAACCCTGGTCTCTCAGATGTGCCCATTCCCCAATGTTTTGCATCTTGAGACCAGTATTGGGCCGACGGATTTCAGAATCTGTCGGCTCTTTTTATGGACTGTTGATCGGTGTCATAGCTGATGAAAAGTTAGTTTGACTTTTTTACCATTGATTGTGTAATCGAAGTTTTCAATGAATGACATGCTATTCAGCACGGTCTCCAGCATTTGGTTCTGGTATGTGCCGGAAAACTTCCATTGGATTCCCGGAGGATTGACAAGCGTCAGTTCCACTCCGTACCATTCTTCAAGAGCCCTTACTACTTCAGGCAATGACGCCTGCTCAAAAATCAACCTGCCTTCCTTCCAGGCAAGGGTTTTTCCGGGATCGAACCGCTGGATGGTTTGCCCGCCCTCTTTTCTGTCCAAGTGATATTCTTCACCGGGATTCAATACTATATCTGAAAGAGCTGCTTCCTTCCCGACTTGGACCTTCCCAGTCAGCAAGGAAACTTTTATGCTACCGGCATCCTTGGTGTTTACATTGAAGGAGGTGCCCAGCGCAGTGGTCACTACACCCTCCGAATGGACCTGAAAAGGTCTGGACCTGTCCGGCTCGACTTCGAAAAAAGCTTCCCCGGAAAGGGTGATCTTCCTGGAAGTATCATCGAATTTTTCCGGGTAACTGAGAAAGCTTCCCGAATTCAACCATACTTTGCTGCCATCAGGTAGTTGAATGTTCAGTTTTTCTCCAAAAGCAGCCTTTTTTTCAATTGTATCAATAGGGTTTACTGCCAGTTCTAAAGGTACATCTGGTGATGAGGGAACCAATATCCAAGCCAATGAAATGCCCAGTACCAGTATGGCAGCCACGCGCGAGAATTGGCTTAGTCGGCTCCAAAGATCTGTCTTTTCCACCTGCTGGGAACTATCTACAGGTATGCGGACAGGCTCGGACATTTCTTCCCGAAGGATTCCA
The DNA here is from genome assembly GCA_048819475.1 of Algoriphagus sp. Taxonomy (GTDB): domain Bacteria; phylum Bacteroidota; class Bacteroidia; order Cytophagales; family Cyclobacteriaceae; genus Algoriphagus. Next base: position 353,285 of record JBMDXP010000085.1, on the reverse strand, counting down.
GAAAGTACTTGCTCTTTGGTACCCGGTGTGGGTTTTATGTCTTCAAAGCGGATCCCAAGTATGATCTCCCGGGCCAACTTAAGTTGAGCTATACCCTCTGGATTGGCCTCCATCCATTTTTGCCAATACGTATCCAGCTCCCGGTCAGGTTGCCGTACCCATCGGACAAATTCAGGATTGGTAAGAAAATATGCTATTGGAAACATTCGCGGAGGTGCTGCTTTATTAAGCAAAGCAGCATAAACCCAGAATGACACCTTCGGATTCTGGAAAAAATTGAAAGAAATTAAAAATTTATGGACCGGAGTATAAGTTGCCGCGTGAAAGGTTCTATTTAATTACTTCCCGGAGAAAATCCAAGGCCTTGTAAATCAGGTTTCTGGCGGATTTTATATTGGCAAGTCCCATGATTTCCTGGATCTGCGCATAGGAGAGCCCCTCATAGAAAAAATAATAAACCACTTCTTTTTTTCGTGGGCTCAATAAAGTAACCGCCTGGTTCAATTTGTTCTTCATCTCCTCATCGATCTGGTAATCAATTAAAATCTGCTCGTGGGAAATAGTGAAGTCAAAGTGATAGTCGGGATCCAGGGCTTCAAGGGAAGCGTCCCATTTGGAGTTCTCCCGGATCAGCTTTCTTTTGAGACAGGAAAACAGATAGAATTTGATGGAGTCTGTCGGGCCTAGATTTGCCCTGCTTCGGCGGAGTTCTATAAACAGGTCTTGGATGGCATCTTTTATGGTATCTTCCTTTCTGCAGATACGCCAGCCATAGGCATATAATCTGTCAAAATTGGTTTCATATATATAGATGAATGCCGACTCATTGCCTGAGCGGAAAGCATCCCATATATGGGAGTCATCTTTGTTTTGGTACGAAGCTGCATCTGAAAACAGATGGTTTTCAGGTTCTTCGGGTGGATGATAAGGCTGCATTTCGGGTAATTGCAATTGCAATTAAAATTAAAGCCTATTTTCCCGAATAAAAAAACAGACGTGCCCAAAAAGGATAAGCGGCTGGTACCTGCATATCAGCCCTGACGGGGTTTAAACCTTCCCATCAGCTTTTTGTCACCCTTTACAGAGTCGACAGTGGCATCCGTCTTCAGGTATGATCCCTTAGTAGGCGTGACATTATCAGCTGCAGTGGGCTTGCATGCCACCCGGTAAGAGCTGTTGGTTTCAGCAATAGGCGGTCCTATCTGGTCTAAACTTTTACATAGATTTTTTTCCGGTCCATCCAGAAACCGATCAGCCAGATCAGGAGCATGTAACTGACTGCGAAAAGAATGGATGCGTTTTTGGGGCTGAACCAGTTGGAGTAGGCCGAGGAGTAGATGAATCCCCTGAGACTGGTTTCTCCCATGGGTATCAGGGACACGGTCGAGATCACCAAACCTGACAATACATAAAGGATTAATGGGTTTCGTCCAAACACCTCAAAGAAATAGGTCCACTGCTTCGATTTTTGGATTTCAATAAGGTAGATCAATCCACTGAGAATCACCATGTCCCATCCGACTGTTAACGTCACATAGGAGCTGGTCCAGATTTTTTTGTTGATGGGAAACGCCAGGTCCCAGATGTAGCTGAAAACGATCAGAGCAAACCCCAGGACAAGGAGCTGCTTTACAGTCCCGGAAGTGTTGCCCTTTTTTTGGATCATTCGTCCCACCAGATAACCCGCTATGACGTTTACGATTGCAGGAAGCGTGCTGAGTATACCTTCCGGATCAAAAGGAATACCTTCTCCCATATACATCCTTGCTGGGCCTATGATGGCTAGGTCCAGCTGTGTCGCAGCATTGCCTGTGAGTCCATAAGGATCCCCTGATTCACCAAAGAAATACATCAGTGGCCAATAGAGCAATAACGCAAGGCCACTGAAAATCCATCCCAGTCTTTCGCCTCCCCAGTACAGGATAACGGCAGCAAAAAAGTAGCACAGGGCGATGCGTTGTAAAACGCCAAACAGGCGGACTTCAGAAAGCTTGATAAAAACCATATTGCCAGCCTCGTTGTAATCGAAAAAAGGAAAGGCATTCAGCAGCCATCCGATCAGATATATCAGGACAGTCCGTTTCACAACTTTTTTGAAGAATCTGCCCGCAGGCATATCCTGAAGTTTCTTCATGGAAAAACTCATGGCATTACCCACCACAAACAAAAAAGTGGGGAAGACCAGGTCTGTCGGCGTAAAGCCATGCCAGGAGGCATGTGCCAGGGGGGCGTACAGGTATTGCCAGTTTCCCGGTGTATTGACTATGATCATAAACGCGATGGTCAATCCGCGGAGTACATCCAAGGCCAGGTATCGGTTACTGAGTTCAGGCAGTACAGGAGTTTGTGTCATGTATCAAGAAAAGGTTTACTAAGCGTTGAGTGGGTTGGAGGTGAAGTTAAAATATTATCTTGTTTTATGTTGGGTTTCCCGGTCTCTATGCTATAAAAAAGCTATTTATCTACTGAAAATAGGGCTTATTCTTGCATGTCACACTACAAAAGCTGGTTTTTACCCAAGCAGAGCAGGGGGTGAGGGTAGGAGCATGGAAGGTGAATCAGCGCACTACTATACAGGTGAATCTTGCTGATGCCCATGGGATTGAGGGATGAAAAATAACAGCAGGGTAATCGAATCGCATAAAGGACTCTTGTTATAGGTCAGGGCAATGCAAGGCTTTTGCTTCAAGCAGCAATTGATTATCCGGATCAACACACCCGGTTTGGCACATGCCTATGATAGCTTTAAGAAAAAGAAGGAAGACTGTGTATAAGTGATTTTAAAGCCATAAAGGATCGGAAATTGATTTCTACCTGTTACTTTCGTCGATACTAAAGTAAAACCCCGAAAGAAGGGGTGCCGAAACAGGAATTACTAAATAACTGAAGTTTGGAAAAGGAACTAAAGCTAGTGGGGGTGAAGCTGGCAGAAAAGACACGGAACAAAAACAACCAGTCATCCATTGACTGCGGAAAGCTCTGGGAGTATGTGGAGCAATCCGGCATGGAAAATCTGATTCCGAGGAGATTAAATGACGATCTGTATGCAGTGTATTTTGATTACGAGGGAGATGAGACACAGGATTTCTCCTATTTTATAGGATATCCAGTCGCTGGCTTTGAGGATGTGCCAGCCCAACTCCATACCCTCACTATACCTCCGCAGATCTATGCCCGCTTTTTGGCTGAAGGCAAGATGCCCGATTGCATAGCAGAAAAGTGGCAGGAGATCTGGAATACTGAACTGCCCAGAAATTTCCATTATGACTTTGAGATCTATAACGAGGGAAGTCAGGACTGGGAAAATGCGAAAGTCATGATTTATATAGGTGTGAAGGAGTAGCTTCTCGGGACATCCTTTAGGCTGGAAGGGGATTCGTTTCCCTTTGGAAAGGGCAGGCAAAATGCTGAATCCTCTATCGCTTAGTTTTAATATCAGCTATTGCCACACTTTGGGGGCTGATTCGGGGAAACCATACAGCCTTTAGATCAACTGGTCTTTTTTACGTAGTCTTTTGGCAGCTGCCCAAAGTGCTTTTGAAAACACTTGCTAAAATAGGATGGGCTGTTGAAGCCTACCCTTTCACTGATTTCAGCGATGCTATAGTGCCCTTCCTTTAAAAGCTCTGCCGCCTTCCGGAGGCGTACTACACGGATATAGCTATTGGGATTCAGTTCAGAAATACCCTTTATTTTACGGAGTAAACTGGACTGGCTCATATGCAGGGATGCCGCGAGTTCATTGACCCCAAACCGCTGATCTTCCAGATTTTCAAGAATCACTTCGCTTAATTTCCGGATAAAGTCCTCATCTGCACGGGTATGGGCTATGGAGTCGGGGTTCGAGTGAGGGGTATTCGCAAATGCTTTCTTGATCTGGTCACGGTGTGTGAGCAGGTTTCTGAGCTGGAGGTGAAGGGATTCCAGCGAAAAGGGCTTCTCTATATACACATCAGCTCCCATTTCCAACCCAGTCAACTTGGCCTCGCTGTTGTTTTTGGCAGTGAGCAGCACCACCGGGATATGGCTGGTTTCTAAGTCGGATTTGATTGCCCTGCAAAGTGTAAATCCATCCATTTCTGGCATCATCACATCCGAGATCACCAGGTCTATGGGGTGTCTCTTCAGTGAATTCAGGGCCACCAGTCCATTTGCTGCTTTATAGATCACATAGTTCGGTCTCAGCTTATCGCCAAGAAAACGCAGCAGCTCCTTATTGTCTTCCACCAATAAGATAGCAGGAAGGCTGTTTCTTTTCCTTGGTGATGTCACCCGCGAAACTTTCTTGTCAGGCAAGGTGTGGACCTGGTCCTCTTCCTCCAGCACTATCACCTCCTGCTGCTTGATGGGAAGCTCAAGCAAGAACCTGTTACAAGTCCTGTCCGGGATAAGAGTGAGGCTGCCATGATGCATCTCCGCAAGAGATCTGGCCAGTGGAAGACCCAATCCCGTACCTTGTCTTGCAGCCCTGCCTGGAACTTCCTCCAGCTGGTAGAATGGCTCAAAAATCCGGTGAGCCTGATTTTCAGGAATAAGATCACCGTCATTTCGTACTTCTATCCGAAACAACGCCGGTGATGCCGGGTCGTAGTCCAGCTCCACATGAAGCATGGTGTCGGCATTCTTCAGGGCATTGAGCAGAAGGTTACTGAGGATTTTGATCACTGCCTCCCGGTCGATATCCGCAAAGAGGGTAGGGTAAGCCTTGTTCACCGTGAAATTGATCCCCGCCTGGGCAGTGGTGACTTTGAACCTGTAATAGAGCTCATCGAGTAGCTGGCCAAGCTCAGTTTTGATAAAATTCAATTTGAATCCACGCCGTTCTGCCTTTCTGAAATCAAGCAATTGATTACTGAGGTCTATCAACCGGTCCGTGTTTTTCTCGATAGTAAGCAGGTCCTCTTTTACTTCCGGAGCATATGGCGTATCCATACCCAAAATGGATTCCAGAGGACCCTTGATCAAGGTCAGCGGGGTACGGATTTCGTGTGTTATTGTCGTGAAAAAATCGATTTTTGCCTCGTAAAGCTCTTTCTCTTTTTCTGCCTCCAAGCGATGGATGCTTGCACGGTGGCGTCTGTTGACGCGTCTTTTGTAACGGAAGATCAATGCGTATGCGATCAGTACCGTTCCTAGCAAGTAAACCACGTAAGCCAGTGTGGTCATGTAAAAAGGCGGAAGGATGTGGATACCCAGCCTGGCTTCCTGAGCAGACCCCGGGAGTGTGTGAGATAAGGGCTTCACCACCAGGGAATAATCCCCGGGAGGCAGGTAAGAGTAGAAAATCCTGCGTGCACCGTCCAGTTCCTGCCAGTTCTGATCAAATCCCTCCATCTTATAGCTGAGTGGCTGGGACTGGGTATACCCTAACGACGCGATGTCAAAGGATAGGGAATTCTGGAAGGATTCAAGGGTGATCTGGTCTGTATCCGTAATGGATTTTCTGAGGATGCCCCCGTCCGGATTGATTGGGATTTCTTCATTGAAAAGCTGGATGCCGGTGATCACAGTCTTGGGCTGAAAAGTATATGTCCTGAATTGGTCTGGGTGAAATCTGGTAAAGCCATATTGACTTCCAAAGTATAAAGTGCCATCAGGTGTCCTGTGCCCTGACCGGTAATTGAAGAGAGTGGGGGCCAGCCCGTGTTTTTCGGTGAATAGGCGGAAGGTACCGCGTTCAGGATCAAACTCCACCAGTCCCCGATTTGAAGTGATCCAAAGTAATCCGGAATTATCCTCCAGTATTTTGAAGTAAGTATTGCTGGGAAACCCTTTGTCTATCGTGTAGGAGGTGAAATCCCCTTGCTCAGGGTTGAACCGGGCAAAGCCGCCTCCTTCGGTGGCAATCCAGATCCTGTTTTTTGAATCTTCGAAGAGGTCAATTACGGAAAAGTGGGGGATGCTTCCTTGTACAGTGGAATCTGGAGTGAAGTGATGGACTGTTTTCCGGTCAGGGTGATAGCGGAGTAGCCCATTGCTGTAAGTAGCTATCCAGATCCTTCCCGTACTGTCCTCCATCAGATCATACACGAATATCCGCCCAATTTCAGGAATCTGGGTAAACCGTCTTTTTTCATCATCGAAGCGGTATAGTCCTGTCCCTGAGCCCACCCAGATTTGACCTTTTGAGTCCGAAAGCAATGCAAATATATCATCGTTTCCTAACCCCACTCCGCTTTTGCTGTTGTATTTGCGCACCTTGCCCGTCTCCAGCTCCATTACATTGATGCCTTGGCTGAACGTACCTATCCATAGTTCCTTTCCACGTTTTGCCAATCCATGGATGTTTCGGTAAGAAATTCCGTCAGGCGTCTCTCCCGGAGTAAATGCTTCGAAACGCCCTGTTTTCGGATCGAAGAGGTTTAGCCCTGCATCTTCTGTTCCTATCCATAGCTTGCCATTGTCACCTTCAATAATCTCCCTTACCCTTTTTCCACTTACCGAATTGGTATTGGTGACAGGATAGTATTTCTCAAACGCGAAGGGCTGGATGGGAAGGTAATTGATCCCCCCAAAATAAGTCCCTACCCATAGCCCTCCTTCTCTGTCCTTTTTCAGGGAATAAATGGCGTTGTTTGACAAAGAATAGGGGTCATTAAGGTTTTCCTGGAGGTTCTGATAGCTGTCGGTTGCAAAATCGTAGATATAAAGTCCTGACTCAGTCCCAATGCCCACTTCAGTTGTACTTACCGGATGCATGTCCCGTACCAGGATAGGGTGCCCGTTTTTGTCATGGGATAGTAAGGAGGTTATTTTTCCGGAACGCTTGTCCAGTAGTTTCACTCCTGAGTTTTTGGTGCCGATCAGCAGCCGGTCTCCCCAGTCCAAAAGAGAGTAGATTATGGCTTTTGGTAGTGAGTTGTCTTCATCCATGTATCTTTTGAAACTGGGGGAAGCTGAAGAGTAGCGGTATACACCATCTCCGATCACACCTATCCAGACGTCATCGTTGCTGTCTACTGTTACTGACGAAATATTTCCGCTTGGAAACCCATGCGTTGCACTTGCTTCAAATAGCGTCAGTTCTTTTGACTCCCCATCCAGCCTGAACAGACCCATGGTGTTCCCTGCTATCCAAATATTCCCTGCCCGGTCTTCTGCGATATGGGAAATGGGACCTGTAGGGGATCTACTGTTCTGCGTACGGTAAGGAAATGACTTGAACCTTTCTGTCTCCTTATCAAAAGTGAATATGCCGTCTGCCGTACCCAGCCAGAGGATTCTTCCCTGTTCTTCATGGATATGATAGATGAAATTGCTGTGCAGTTTGTCCCCGGATATCCCCTTGGTGTCGGAATTAAACACCTTCCAACTGGTCCCGTCAAACCGGTTGAGACCATACTTTGTCCCAAACCACATAAACCCTTCTTCATCCTGATGGATAGCAAATACTGAATTGTCCGAAAGTCCAGCGCTGATGTCATAGTGCCTGAAATAGTACCGCTTATCCTGGGCTGTATGCTGTCCTATCTGACAGAAAAAAAACAGCATTACATTCAGGATAGTTTTGAGTCTCATTTGGTCCGGGTTCGGATGATGAAATTACCAAAAACTTTACCGTTAGAAGTTTTTCTTGAGGATATTCCCGGTAAGTTGAAGGATAAGTTCTTTTTGATGAAGCAATTTTTTGGAAAACAGTCCCCTTTGCACATCGTACTGCCTGTCAAAAAACCGTCGGACAGCCCAAATGGGGTTGTTTTGGCCAGGAATCAGCACGTGCCTTGTGGTCAGCAAAGTCCTAAAATGGCCATCCGAACGGATGTAAAGACGGAAATCTGATATTCTATGACGGAAATCTAGTAGTGCTGCGTGGAGGACAATTACTATTTTTAGGGTAGCATTTGGAATCAGAAAGCAGTTTGCTGCGGATTTCTCAATCAATAAAAAATAACCCCAAAATACAGATGAACAGAAAGATGGACTTTTATCCCCAGAACAAGACGTAGCGGTTTCTGGCAATGAGGTGTCGGGGCCTCCTACCGGACCCATGAGCTGCAGCAGTCCTTCTACCCCTAACAAATATAGGAGCAGAAGCAAGTGGGCGTTTCCAACGGACGGACTGAAATGTGTACCGGATTTTTCCAGGGACTCTCCATCTACTTAAAAAAGCTACAAACCAACCAGAAAGGAAACCGCCTTACGGGGCATCCGATGAACCCTCAGAAACTTGGGGTGGTTTTTCCCGATCTTATCTCTCTAAAAACGGATTACTTATGATAATTACCTTATTAATTGGCAGTCTGCTGATAACGCCTGTCACAAAAAAGCACGACCTGGAGCAAAATCTCTCTTGGGTTTCCTATATCCAGGATACGGCACAGTATACTAACCCGGTCTTCGAGCCGGTACTTGCAGATCCTAGTGTGATCCGTGTAGGGGATTATTTCTACGCCTATGGGACGGAGGACAACTGGGGGGATGAGGGAGGCTACCATCTGGTCCCGGTAGTGAGGTCACAGGATCTGGTCCACTGGGAACTGATGGGCAATGCTATGGAGACCAAGCCGGACTGGAAACCGAAAGGGGGGATATGGGCTCCGGATGTGACCCAAGTTGGAGAAGCTTTTTACATGTACTATTCTTTTTCTACCTGGGGGGATTCCAATCCAGGAATAGGCCTGGCCATTGCTTCGGAGCCGGAAGGACCTTTTGTGGATCAAGGGCCGGTATTTACCTCCGAGGAGATTGGTGTAGCTAATTCCATCGACCCGTTTTATATGGAGCATGATGGAGAGAAATACCTGATCTGGGGCAGTTTTCACGGGCTGTTTCTGACCAGGCTTACCCCTGACGGCAAAAAGCCCCAAGGGCAAAAAATCCAGCTTACGGGAAATCACCTGGAAGCTGCCTATCTCCATGAAAGAGATGGGTACTTCTACTTGTTTGGCTCTGCCGGGACGTGCTGTGAAGGGGCAAATAGTACTTACCGTGTGCTGGTAGGGAGATCGGAGGCGCTGGAAGGACCCTATCTGGACTCAAAGGGCAACAACCTGATGGACAACAAGTCCGGGGAATACGTGGTGCAGGGAAATAGCGGAGAATCGGGATTTGTAGGGCCCGGCCATAATGCGGAGCTTATCACAGACGATGCCGGACAGGATTGGATGCTCTATCACGGGATGGACAAAGTACAGCCTAAACTTGCCAATGGGGTGAACCGACGGGTACTCTTGCTGGACAGGATTGACTGGAGTGCCGGATGGCCCAAAGTGGAGAAGCTGCAACCATCCCTTGAGCGGACCCCCGCGCCGCGATTCCGTTGATGCTTTCCAAGCTCCTGCTCAGTCGAAATACATATTCCTTGCAGATATCCTATCCAGGGATGCATACCATAATGTATTTCTGATGCTGAAAGATGACCTGATAAAACTAATCCTATCAATAACCTCAATTCAAAAAAAGACCGAAATGAAGAAAATAGTGATTCTATGCGTATGCCTTATCTTTAGCCAGCACCTGAGCTGGGCCCAACAGGGCAGCTGGAAGCCCGTAGAGGGCAAGATCATGAGTGAATGGGCAGAGCAGGTAGACCCGAAAAATGTCCATCCAGAATATCCAAGACCGCAGATGACACGGGAAAACTGGGTCAATCTGAACGGCCTGTGGAAGTATGCCATTCAACCCAAAGGACAGCCGGTTCCTTCAGGATTCGAGGGTGAGATCCTAGTGCCTTTTGCCGTGGAATCAGCACTTTCCGGAGTGGGAAAGACAGTAGGTAAAGACAATGAGCTCTGGTACAGTACTTCCTTTGCGACACCGCGAAAAGGAAATAAGGATAGGGTGCTGCTGCATATAGGTGCCTCTGATTGGGAAACTGAGGTTTTCGTCAATGGAAAAAGTGCGGGGATCCATAAAGGAGGGTTTACCCCCTTTGAATTCGATGTGACGGATTTCTTGAAGTCAGGTAAAACCCAGGAAATGAAAGTCCGTGTGTGGGATCCCAGTGATGATGGGCCACAGCCCCGGGGAAAGCAAGTGAAGGAGCCAAACGGAATCTGGTATACACCGGTGACGGGGATCTGGCAGACTGTGTGGTTGGAAACCGTACCGTCAAGTTATATCAGTGCCCTCAAGAATGAGTCAGATATCAGGGAGAAACAGCTCTATGTAACCCCGACCATCTCCGGGTCAACAGATGGACTGAAGGTGAAAGTCTCTGCCTGGAAGGATGGTGCCAAACTGGCTGAAGAAACTATAGATCCGGCGCAGACGGCCAAACTCACCATCAATAATGCCGAACTATGGGAACCTGGAAACCCTGTCTTATATGATCTGGCCGTGGAACTGATCCAAGGCAACAAAGTGGTGGACAAAGTGGACAGTTATGCGGCCTTGCGTGAGATCACCATGTCCCCGGATGCCCAAGGTACCCAGCGTATGATGCTGAATGGGAAGTTTGTATTTCAGTATGGTCCGTTGGATCAGGGCTGGTGGCCTGATGGGCTCTACACGGCACCGAGCGAGGAGGCATTGCTGTTTGATATCGTAAAAACCCAGGAAATGGGCTTCAATATGATCCGGAAACATGTAAAAGTAGAACCTGCCCGATGGTATTATGCCTGTGACAGGATGGGCCTGCTGGTATGGCAGGATATGCCAAGCGGGGACATGGGGAACCGTTGGGAGATCAGGCCGGGTATTCTGGGTAACCAGACTGACAAAGACCGTACGCCGGAATCAGAGGCGATTTTCCGGAATGAGTGGAAAGAGATCATTGATGCCAATTTCAATTTCCCGTCTATCGTGGTTTGGGTTCCTTTCAATGAAGCCTGGGGCCAGTTCAAGACCAAAGAGATTGCAGAATGGACCCAGGCCTATGACCCGTCAAGGCTCGTGAACAGTGCTTCAGGAGGAAATTTTGAGATGGAAGGGTTGAAAATTACAGGAGATATCATAGACTTGCATAATTATCCTGATGCAGTCATGCCGGAAGCAGGTATTTATGGCAAGGAAAACATAATCGTCTTGGGTGAATTCGGTGGTCTTGGGCTTCCGGTGGATGGACACGTCTGGCAGCAGAAGGACAACTGGGGCTACCAAAGTTTTAAAAACCCCGAAGAGCTGCTGGATCGATATGCCGGGCTGATAAAGCGGCTGGAGCAGCTGATCAGTGAGGGGCTTTCGGCAGCGGTATACACCCAGACTACGGACGTGGAGGTAGAAGTGAACGGGCTGATGACCTATGACCGCAAGGTGATCAAAATGAAGGCTGCAGCGCTCAAGTCTCTCCATGACAGGTTGTATCAGGTACCAGTGAGTAATTAAAAGGCCATACAGGCATTGAATGTTATGATAAATCTATTCAGATCCATTTTTTTGGGCAGTTTGATCCTTGTCAGTGCCTGCTCAACAAAAAAGGATCAACAAAACGCAAACATGGAAGAAACAGAAAAAACACCTTACCGCATCATGACCCTTACCAACAAGAACGGGTTGAAAATGACTGTTACAGCTCTTGGCGCCAGGGTGATGGAGCTATGGGTGCCTGACAGAAACGGAAAGCTGGTGGATGTGGTATTGGGGTTTGATACACCGGAGGAATACCTCAGTAGTTCTGAAGCATATTTTGGGGCTGCGATTGGAAGAGTTGGTAACAGGATTGCAAATGCCGCCTTTGACCTGGAAGGAGAGACCTATAAGCTCGCAGCCAATAATGGCCCCAACACACTCCATGGAGGGCCGGGAGGATTCCATAATGTGGTCTGGAATGTGGAAGAAGCAGATGATTCCCATATTATATTCACCTACCTGTCAAAAGACGGAGAAGAGGGATTTCCGGGGAACCTTCGGGTAAGCATGACTTATTTCCTGACTGATGACGATGAGTTTAAGATAACCTATGAAGCAGAGACGGATAAGACCACGCCGGTTAACCTTACCCACCATTCGTTTTTCAATTTGAACGGTGCCGGAAACGGGGATGTATTGGACCACAGGCTTCAGCTAAATGCCAGCACCTACACGCCGGTGGACAGTCTCTTGATTCCGTATGGTAACCTGGAGAAGGTAACAGATAGCCCAATGGATTTCAAAGAAATGACCGCTATAGGTGAAAGAATAGCTGAACAAACAGAGCAGCTGAAGTATGGGGGAGGTTATGACCATAACTGGGTCTTGGACAAAACAGACATCAGTGAGCTGGTGGTGGCAGCCCGGATACATGCTCCCCAGACCGGTATAGCCATGGAGGTGCTGACTACCGAACCTGGAATACAGTTTTACTCAGGAAACTTCCTGGATGGATCCATCCGGGGAAAAGAAGGAAAACCCTATGGATTCCGGTCTGCTTTCTGCCTGGAGACACAGCATTTTCCTGATTCCCCCAACCAGCCGGATTTCCCGGACAGCAACCTGAAGAAAGGTGAAAAATACATGCAGACCTGTATTTATAAATTCTCCGCTGAATAAGCGGTAGACCTACTTCGTTTGGATTTTCCCTGTCTGCACTGCCCAGCAGTGCGACAGGGAAAGTTTTTTTCCCATTACTGGTTTTTTCCTTTCTGACATACGTTTTTATACAGCCTTCACATTTTTATCTGAAGTAAAGCCTAAGCGTACGGCTGGGCTGGATTTGTCTTTATCCCGGGATCTTCCATTCATCTGTTTGCACTGGTTTTCGGGTGCCACCCTGACTGGTTGGATGGATAGGTAATCGCACATACATTAGGGCTTGCCGAAAAAGTTTCAGATGTACCAGCTTCAAGGCGTCCGAATGATGATGTATGCTTATACTTCGAATGAGGGCAACGAAGAAGATGGTGGGGCTGAGGCTAGCTCAAAAAAATACTGTTTTTGGATTTTCCGGTGCATGGATAAGGGGCTATTGTGGTCAAAAGCTTGCACTTGCTGAAAAACAGCTTGCCTTAAAAATGGTCTGCTAATTCAAAACTATGGCTTCCAATCTTTTTACTGGCGTTTTTCAGCAGGCCCTAAACTAACTATCCTTAATTTTGAGAAAAGCCACCCGATTGGGTGGCTTTTCGGTTGTTAAACAGTTTTTACAACAGGGTTCAATAGGTTTGAGATTTTAACTGGTAGTTGCAAGCTGTTCTTCAACCTGATAATATGATTCATCTTTTTGGGGCAATGTGGATGATCCCATCAGATAACTGTCCACTTTAACTGCTGCTTCTCTTCCTTCAGATATCGCCCATACGACGAGAGATTGTCCTCGGCGCATATCTCCCGCCAGAAAGACTTTTGGGTTTGAACTTTGATAAGCCTTGGATTTAGGGAGAGAGTTTTCCATACAATCTACCCCAAATGCATCCAGCAAGCCATTTTGGGCTGGTCCTGTGTACCCGATGGCTATAAAAGCCAAGTCACACGGCACTGTGCGCTCGGACCCTGATATTTCTTCAAAGCCCATGCGTCCTCCCTTATCTTTCCATTCTATATCCACCAGTTTCAATCCGGTAACTTCTCCTGCCTCATTTGCCTCAAACTCCTTGGTTAGCACAGAGAATACCCGATCAGCTCCCTCTTCATGTGAACTGGATGTCCTTAAGGTCATTGGCCATTCCGGCCATGGGTTTACATCCTTTCGCTGCTGTGGGGGTTTTGGCAATAATTCCAACTGGGTAATGGAGGCCGCACCGTGACGATTGGAAGTACCTATACAATCGCTTCCTGTATCACCTCCTCCTATTACTATTACATGCTTTCCTTTTGCTGAAATCGGATTTTCTTCAATCTCTCCCCCGATGACCTGATTTTGTTTTCCCAAAAACTCCATGGCAAAATGTACCCCTTTCAATTGGTCTCCTTTCATATTCAATGACCTCGGCTGGGCAGCCCCGGTAGACAACACTACCGCGGAGAAGTTCCTGAGTATGTTTTCTGCTTTGATATTAAACCCTACCTCTGTTCCACAGGTAAAGATCACCCCTTCTTGCTTCATATACTCAATTCTCCGATCAATTACCCATTTCTCGAGTTTGAAATCCGGGATACCATAGCGCAATAATCCGCCAGGCTTCGAATCTTTTTCAAATACCGTCACTTCATGGCCTGCTTGGTTAAGCTGATCAGCAGCAGCCAGTCCAGCCGGACCTGATCCGATGACGGCCACATGCTTACCTGTCCTTTTTTTAGGTGGATTTACCTGGATCAACCCTAATTCGTAAGCCTTTTCAGCTATGTTTTTTTCTATTAGTTCAATAGCGACGGGATCTTTGTTAATCCCAAGGACACAACTTGCTTCACAGGGTGCAGGACAGATTCTTCCGGTAAATTCGGGGAAGTTGTTGGTACTTCTTAAAATAGCTATTGCCTGCCCCCATTCTTCATTGTAAACTGCATCATTGAACTCCGGAATAACATTTCCCAGAGGGCAGCCACTGTGGCAGAAAGGGATCCCACAGTCCATACAACGGGCGGCCTGGGCATTCAATTTCTCCCCTGAAAATGGTTGATATATTTCGTTATAGTCCCCGATTCTTTCCTTAGGATCACGGGTTACAGGGGTTTCTCTTTTAAACTGGATAAAACCTTCTTTCGCTCCCATCTTACACCAATGTTTTTGATTGTTCTAATGCTCTTTTCTGTAAAACTGCTTTATAATCTCTTGGAATCACTTTAATGAACTTCTCCTTCATTTTATCCCAATCTTCCAGAAATGCCTTTCCAAGGCCTGAATTAGTCAGTTTTATATGTCTTTTGAGAAATGCTTTGATTGTGGAATAATCCTCTTCGACCAAAATATCAATGTCCACAAGTTCAGGATTGATTTCCGTGATATGGTCTTTGAGAATGTACGCAATTCCCCCACTCATTCCTGCCGCAAAGTTCCTTCCTACTTCTCCCAAATTGATAACCAGTCCTCCTGTCATGTATTCGCACCCGTGATCTCCTATACCTTCTATCACCGTCTTCACACCCGAATTCCTCACACAGAACCGCTCCCCTCCCTTTCCATTGATGTATGCCTCACCTGATGTGGCGCCATAGAAAGCCACATTACCTATAATTATATTTTCTTCAGGAATAAAACGTGCATTTCTGCTCGGATAGATGATGAGTCTTCCACCGGAAAGCCCTTTTCCAAAATAGTCATTAGCCTCTCCTTCAAGCTCAAAATTGACTCCTTTCGCAAGGAATCCACCGAATGTCTGTCCTGCAGATCCGGTAAACTTAAAGTTAACCGTGTCATCCGGCAAACCTGCACTTCCGTAGATTTTTGAGATTTCATTGGAGAGCATCGCTCCAACAGACCGGTCTGTATTCTTAATCTGGAAATTTCCGTTTGACTGCATTGCCTGCTCCAGGGAAGGGTGGGCTGCCTTTATCAACTGTCTATCCAATACATCCTTTAGCTCCGGCTCCTGGTCTATCTGCTTGTGTATTCCCACGTGATCAGGCACTTCTACCTTGTGGAAAATCGGACTAAGATCTACTTTGTCCCATTTCCAATGATTCAAATGACCGGTGGACTGAAGCACATTGCTTTGCCCTACCATCTCATCTACAGTTCGGAAACCCAGTGAAGCCATGATTTCCCTTAGATCTTGAACCAGAAAATTGAAGAAGTTGACCACATGATCCGGATCTCCTGTAAACAATTTTCTCAGCTCAGGATTCTGTGTCGCAATCCCCACTGGGCAAGTATTGAGATGACACTTCCTCATCATAATACATCCCTCCACCACCAACGCAGCGGTGGAGATCCCCCATTCCTCCGCACCGAGCAAGGTGGCAATCGCCAAATCTCTCCCTGTTCTCAACTGGCCATCAGTTTGCAGGACCACCCGGCTTCTTAGGTTATTTTTTACCAAAGTCTGGTGCGCTTCTGAAACACCGAGCTCCCATGGCAATCCCGCATGACGGATGGAACTAAGAGGTGATGCCCCTGTGCCTCCGTCTGCTCCAGAAATGAGAATTACATCCGCCGCAGCCTTTGCCACACCCGCGGCCACAGTTCCCACGCCAGCCTGGGAAACAAGTTTTACGTTGATCCTTGCTTTTCTATTGGCGTTTTTAAGATCATAAATCAACTGAGCCAA
The DNA here is from genome assembly GCA_048819475.1 of Algoriphagus sp. Lineage (GTDB taxonomy): Bacteria > Bacteroidota > Bacteroidia > Cytophagales > Cyclobacteriaceae > Algoriphagus. The sequence continues at coordinate 337,284 of JBMDXP010000085.1, read as the reverse complement.
ATCTTCAATAGAGTAGATATCGTGATGTGGTGGCGGAGAAATCAATCCTACCCCTGGGGTAGAATGCCTCACCCTACCTATCCAATCATCCACTTTATGACCTGGAAGCTGCCCACCTTCTCCCGGTTTGGCTCCCTGCGCCATTTTGATTTGTAGCTCTTCCGCGTTGCTCAGGTAATTGCTGGTCACTCCAAACCTTCCTGAAGCTACCTGCTTGATAGCAGACCTCTCCCAGTCACCATTTTCCTTTTTGGCAAAACGCACCTCATCTTCGCCCCCTTCTCCGGAATTGCTCTTCCCTCCGATACGGTTCATGGCTATGGCCAGTGTCGTATGCGCTTCATGTGAGATAGAACCAAAAGACATAGCGCCGGTAGCAAACCTCCGCATAATGGAGCTTGCCGGCTCGACTTCGTCTAAGGAAACAGAGATTCTTTTTTTGAACTCAAAAAGTCCCCTCAATGTCAATGCGTCTTTGCTTTGATCATTGATTTTGGAGGCGAACTTTTTATAGAGTGCATAATCATTCAGCCTCGTCGACTTCTGGAGTAAATGTATTGTGTCGGGATTGAACAGGTGTTTTTCACCTCTTCTCTTCCATTGGTAGACCCCCCCAGTCTCCAGAACCTGGGAGTCGGTGTGGTAAGCTGCCCGGTGACGGATCAAGACTTCCTCTGCAAGTTCATCAAAAGAAATACCGCTAATCCTTGATATCGTGCCTTTAAAACAGCGGTCGATTACCTCAGGTCCAAGCCCTATGGCTTCGAAAATCTGGGCTCCCTGATAGGATTGTAGGGTACTTATTCCCATTTTGGACAGCACCTTTAGCAAGCCTTTGCCTACTGCTTCCTGATAATTCTTGAACAGTGCCTTTTGACTTTTTACTTTTGGAAGCTGCCCTTTCTGGAAAAGATCCAACAACGATTCCAATGCCAAGTACGGGTTGATGGCGGATACACCATACCCAATTGCAGTGGCAAAATGATGGGTCTCACGGATATCCCCGGATTCCAGTACCAAGCCTGCCCGGGTTCTTATTTTCCTTTTCACCAAGTGATGGTGGACTGCTCCTATTGCCAATAGGGATGGAATAGGCGCATACTCTTCAGAGCTTTTCCTATCCGTGATAATAAGAATGTTTTTTCCCTCATTTATTGCTTTTTCGGCCTCTTCACACAGTCTATCCAAAGCTTCCAGTAATCTGCCCGGTCTGTGGTCGGCAATAAAATGCCCGTAAAGCTTCTTGCTTCTATACCCCAATCCTTCCATGTGCTGGATTTTTTCCAAATCCTCATTGAGCAGTACAGGTTGTGAAATATGAATTTGGCGGGTATGCTGAGGGCTTTCCTCAAGGATATTGTGGCCTTCCCCGATTCTGGTAAAGAGTGACATTACCAAGCGCTCCCGGATAGGATCTATCGGTGGATTACTTACCTGGGCAAAAAGCTGTTTGAAATAATTCGATATATGCTGGCTCTGTTTTGAAAGTACGGCCAGTGGGGTATCCGCTCCCATAGACCCTATCGCCTCATAGCCGGTTTCCCCCATAGGAGCCAAAATTACCTTTACTTCCTCTGAGGTATAGCCAAATACCGTCTGACACTTGTTGATGTTGGATGTGGAATAGGGATGATCCAACGTCTTCGGAGCTTCTTCCAACCTTAGCTTGATCCGCTGATCACTTACCCATTTCTCATATGGCTGCCTGTTGCAGATTTCTCCTTTGACTTCCTCATCAAAGACGACTCTGCCTTTTTCCAGGTCTGCCCAAAGCATCCTTCCGGGACTTATTCTGCCCTTTTCTATAATAGTTGCCTCCCTTATAGGCAATGCTCCTGCTTCAGAAGAAAGAATCAACCGTTTATCACGGGTTATAAAATATCGCAATGGACGGAGACCATTCCGGTCCAATGTAGCACCTACCGATTTACCATCCGTAAACAAAAGTGCTGCAGGACCATCCCAAGGCTCCACTAGGGAGGCATGAAATTTATAAAAAGCTTTTCGTTCCCTGTCCATGACTTCATTGTCTTGCCATGCCTCAGGCACCAGCATCATCATGGCATGGGGTAGGGATCTTCCGCTCAGGGTGAGCAATTCCACCATCGCATCCAGATTGGCTGAATCCGAATTCATTTTGTTTGTAATGGGCATTAACCTGGCCAATTCCTCGTCCGAGAAAAACTTGGATTTCATCAGGTTCTCCTTTGACTTCATCTTATTCAGGTTTCCTTTAATGGTGTTTATTTCACCGTTGTGGGAAAGAAACCTAAAGGGCTGGGCCAGCCTCCAATTGGGAAACGTATTTGTCGAGAATCTTGAATGCACAATTGCAAATGCGGATTCAATTCTGGAATTCTGGAGATCTTTATAAAAAGCCAATACCTGGTCAGTCTTTAATTGACCTTTATAGATCAACGTCTGACTGCTCAAACTGGCAAAATAAAAAGAATGGTTTACCCCTGGTATTTTTGAATTAATTTCAGAGGTCGCGAAGTTGCGCAATACATAAAGTTTGCGCTCCAGCTCAATCCCTGTCAATCCTTTCTTATGCTTCACAAATAGCTGCTCTATATTCGGCATTACCTCTAAAGCCCCTGAACCAGGCACGGTTTCATCCACAGGTACAGACCTGTATCCTATCAGTTCAAAACCCAACTCATCGATAAGCTGATTCAGTAATTCCTTGGATCTCCGAAATAGCTGTCTGTTTTTGGGAAAGAAAGTCATCCCAACACCATAATAGCCTGGATCAGGGAGTGTGATTTCTGTACGGGCAGTAATATCCTTCAGAAACTGGTGGGGAACTTGTATTAATATTCCAGCTCCATCACCCGTCTTGGGATCAGATCCCCGGCCCCCACGGTGCTCCATATTGCTAAGCATATATAAAGCATCGCTTATTGTCTCATGTGAGGGGCTTGCACTCAAATCAACAACTGCACCTATACCGCAGGAGTCATGCTCAAACTCCGACCGATACAAACCTTTCTGCATTTCTAAATTATTTTTAATAGGTTCAAAATTTCCAAAAAATACAGAAAATTTTTATCCTATTAAAATTAACGCAATGAAACACCCCCTTCAATGCCTTATTAATTATGAAAATTAACTTTTTTAAATTTTTGGCAAAATGGTTTTTGGTTTAAAAATACAACTGTCCCAAAGAAAATTAGCAGCATTTTTACATTTATAAGGTAATTTCTAAACCAGAATTATCCAATTGATCAGAAATTTTCCAAAAATCAGGTATAAGTGAAAAAATTAAAAAAATTTGATTTTTTTTTGGTCAAAGAACCTTTTGATCTCCGATCGGAAAAGCCAAAGAATATTTGATCAAAATATTATTCTGAATTATCCAAAAAAATCAGAATATTCGATCTAGTCGGTAAATGGCCCAAAACCCTCTTTATGGTCTGTGGTAATATGGACTTTTATCTTTTTAATCTTGCGTGAATCCACGGCCAAAACGGTAAACTCAAAGTCTCCAAAAATGATTTTTGTACCATTCTTGGGAAGCTTCGAATTAAGCTCCAGCAGTAATCCTCCGAGCGACTCACTCTCTCCTTTCACCTCACCAAAAACATTAGAGTCCAGATCCAATTTTTTGCAGAAATCATTCAACGAAACTTTACCCTCAAAAATAAAAGTAGAGGGGTCAATTTCCTGGAAGAAAATATCGTCTGTATCATCAAATTCATCATTGATCTCTCCTATAATTTCTTCGATCAAATCTTCCAGGGTTACCAATCCGGACGTACCTCCATATTCATCTACTACGATTGCCATGTGGACGCGCTTCTGCTGAAAATCTTTCAGCAAGGTATCCACTTTCTTGTTTTCGGGTACAAAGAAACTCTTCCTGATCAATTCCTTCCATGGAAAATCCTCATCCTTGTCTATAAAAGGTAAAAGGTCCTTTATGTATAGGATTCCGGTAATATTATCTATAGTCTCCTCATACACCGGAATTCTCGAATATCCACTTTTGTTGATTTTATCCATCAGTTCGTGGAAATCCATATCAATACTTACCGCCGTGATTTCCATTCTACTACGCATTACCTGCTTTACAGTAAGAGTCCCGAAATTTACGATTCCTTTTAGGATTCCCTTTTCCTCATTTGGCGTGTCCTCAGTGGTAAGCTCCAAGGCATGATTTAACTCATCCACTGACAGCGAATAACTTCTCTTCTGGATCCTCCGCTCTATCAGGTTACTCGAAGCCATTAAAAATGCGGACAACGGCTGAAGGATATAAGAAAAAAAACTGATGGAGGGTGCCATCAAGAAACTGAACTTCAATTTCGCCTGGTTGGCATATACTTTTGGTACAATCTCTCCAAAAAATACGATGGCAAAAGTCACCCCTATCGTTTGCACAAGGATAATGACAATACCAGTGGCATTCATGCCAAATATTGACCATGAGACAAACGTGGTGAGTGTGACAATTCCAATATTGATCAGATTATTCAGGATCAATATGGTGCTTAGCAGCTTCTTGGGTGATTCGATCAGCTTGACTATGGTTTTCCCTGTGGGACTGTTTTCATCCCTTAAATTTTCAAGGTCATCATTGGAAAGGGAGAAAAAAGCAACTTCAGAGCCGGACACTAGGGCGGAACCTATCAACAAAAGGATAAAGAGTAATCCATTTAATATCAGATAGCTTGGGGTAATATCGCTAATCTGTGCGAGTAAATGGTAACTCGGGTAGGGATCGTCCATGAATAAACCAGAATGGTTGATGCAAAATTAAATAATTCCTCTGAAAGAAATTACCAGAGGAATTATTTATTAAAAAGGAAGGTCATCAGCATCATCATCCATCATAGTATCAGGGGCTGAAGCCGGGGAAGCTGTTGCCTTCGGCTGCGAGCCTGAACTATTGCCCATGGAGGGGGAACCTCCCTGGCCTCCTTCGGGTCTACCGCCTAGCATTGTAAAGCTTAGCACCCTTATCCTTGTTTTTTTCCGGTTTTGTCCTTGTTCGTCAACCCATTTGTCGGATTTGATTTTACCTTCCACGTAAATCTGGGTTCCTTTTTTCAAGTACTGCTCCGCTATTTTAGCCTGCGCATCCCATAGCTCCAGGTCGTGCCATTCAGTTTGATCCACACGATTACCAGTCCTGTCTTTGTAGGATTCCGTAGTAGCGAGACTGATGTTAGCCACCACCTTATCCCCGTCTAGGTATTTTACCTCAGGGTCTGCTCCTAAGTTGCCCAAAAGGATCACTTTATTTACTCCTGCCATATGCTTGTTGTTTAGGTTGAAAAATAAGTCCAGCTAATAAAGTTAATCAAATACCATGATCGTTCAAAAAATTGACAATCAACTTTGGCTTGGCCAGATATTCTATTCTGTTGTCTTCGACCAAATCAAACCCTTTTTTTTCACACCATTCTTCAAGATTCCCAAGATAATCTTCCGGTATTGTTATCGATGAGAATACAGCATTCAATTTTTGATGCGACAAGATGTGTCGGTAATTTTTTGAAATCAATGGATCTGCCTCCCCGTCTCCGAATGGAAGATCCAAGTCCTGAATCAAACCTGAAGCACCTGTTTCCTTATGGGGAAAATCGAAAAGCCCCTCCCAAATATCCCCCGGCTTTCTCCTTTTCCACACCCATTTACTTCCACATCTGATCACATAGTAATGGAAATGCCTCTCTTTTATTTTTATTTTGTTCAGTTTTACGGGCAATTCTGTTACCCTTTTGTTTAAATAGGCAAAACAGGTAACTTGAAGAGGGCATACCGTACAGTCCGGCTTCTTGGGCACACACTGCCTTGCCCCAAAATCCATCATTGCCTGATTAAATTCCCCGGGGGTATCGTCCGGGATGAGTTGATTTGCCAACGTCTCAAATTCCTTTTTAGCCCTGGAACCTGATATATCTGATTCGATCCCAAAATATCTTGCCAACACCCGGAACACATTTCCATCCACGACCGCTTTCGTCTCCCCAAAAGCAAAACTTGCAATTGCTGCTGCCGTGTAGCTGCCGACTCCTTTCAGCTGGATCAGTTGGTCATAGGAGTCCGGAAACTCACCCCCCATCCCAAACCAGATAGACTTTGCACAGGCATGGAGGTTTCTAGCCCTGCTGTAATAACCTAGTCCCTGCCAGAGTCTCAGGACTTCCTCTTCCGGAGCCAATGCCAATTCTTTCACAGTAGGATATGCATCGACAAACGCATTATAATAAGGTAACCCCTGAGCCACTCTGGTCTGCTGAAGAATAATCTCTGAGAGCCAAATTTTGTATGGATCATGTGTTCTGCGCCATGGCAAATCTCTTGGATTTGTACGATACCAAGACAGAATACGGGATGAAAAAGCCTGAAAGTCAGTAGTTTTGTAGTACATCATCAAATAATTTCTATTCTACAAACCAAGCTAATTTTTATGAATTTGTTTTTTAATTGCAATGCTTCTCGTACATTTGCAGTCCCAAAAACACTTGGTTAATAGGTTGTTAAGCTTATTTCGTAATTTCTAAAATAAATTCACAGTGACAAAAGCAGAAGTAATCACTAAGATTTCGGACAAAACAGGAATCCAAAAGGATGATGTTACACAAGCCATCGAGGCGTTCTTCAAAGTAGTGAAGGATTCTATGTCTGAAGGGGAGAATATCTACGTAAGAGGATTTGGTAGCTTCATCAACAAGAAGAGAGCTAAAAAAATCGCCCGGAACATCTCCAAGAATACAGCTATCGTAATTGACGAGCATTACATCCCGGCATTCAAACCTTCAAAGGTGTTTGTTGAAAAAATCAAAAACAGCAAAAAAATCAAGCAATTGGCTACTCAGGACTAAGTTCTGGGAAAAAAGAAATGAAAAGATCTCAGCTCATACTCATTGTAATCGGAGTGGTCACTGTTGGGGTGCTCTATGCACTTCCTAAAGTAGTGGTGGATAATGAGGGTCAGGCAGATGCCGTATCCCAGGATAATCCGGAAGCCCCTTCGCGGACCACTGATCCGGTCCAGTTACATGAAACTGAGCTAAGTTCTGACCAGGAAGCTGAAGTAAAGGCTTTGCGGCTTCAGATCAGCCAAAATCCGTCTGCTACAGATCTTGCATCTGCCACAGAAACATTGGCTGGAATCTATCAGGAACTCGGGAAGTATGACAGTGCCGGATATTTTCTCAGTATGGCAGCTGATGCCCAACCCGACTTAGGGTTGGCAGAAAAAGCCGGTCTTGCGTATTATGAAGCATTCACATTTGCACTTGATCCCGGCAAAGTCACCCACACTGCTGAGCAAACCAGAAAATATCTGACGAAGGTGCTGGATAATGATCCAAGCCGGTTAGATTTGAAAACAAAAATCGCAATGACCTATGTGTCATCGGCCAATCCAATGCAAGGGATCACCATGCTCCGCGAAATCCTGGAGCAAGATCCACAGAATGAGGAGGGCTTGTTTAACATGGGAGTATTGTCAATGCAGTCAGGCCAGTATAAAAGAGCTACTGAACGGTTTGAAGAACTGATCCAATATCATCCGGGAAACCTTCAGGGGCAATTTTATTTAGGCGTCAGCTATTTTGAAGCAAATCAAAAAAACAAAGCGAAAGCCCAGTTTGAGAAGGTGAAGGAAATGACCGACGATCAGATGATCCTAGGAAGTATAGACAGCTATCTCGACAGGCTATAAATTATTCTATCACTACTAAATCCAAAGATTATGCCTTGCGGAAAAAAAAGAAAGAGACATAAGATTGCCACGCACAAGCGTAAGAAGAGACTAAGAAAAAACAGACACAAGAAGAAGTAATAAACTTCTTCTTGTTCCCCTTTTAGTACAAACACGTTCATTTACATCATTATTAAAGCGCGATTTTGAGTACGGAATTGTTAATAGATTCTGCTCAAAACGGAAGTCGTATAGCCCTTCTTCAAGACAAAAGTCTGGTTGAGTTGCATTCCGAAGGAATGGATAATTCATTTAAGGTTGGGGATATCTACCTGGGTACAGTCCGAAAAATCGTCAATGGGCTCAATGCAGCATTCATTGATGTAGGTTATGAGAAGGATGCCTTTCTACATTACCAGGATCTAGGGCCGAATATCAACAGCCTTATGAAGTTCACCAAAATGGTGCGCAACAACAATTACAGTAACTATGCCTTGAAGGGCTTTGAGAACGAACCTGAAATAGACAAGATTGGAAAAATTTCAAACATCCTGTCTAAAAACAACCAAATTCTGGTTCAGGTCGTCAAAGAGCCTATATCCACAAAAGGACCCCGACTCTCCTGTGAGCTCTCTCTTCCAGGTCGCTACCTCGTTCTAGTACCTTTTTCCGATACAGTAAATGTATCCAAGAAAATCAGGAGCAACGAGGAACGGAAACGTCTTTTAAGGCTGATTAACTCAATCAAGCCAGCCAATTTCGGAGTCATAATCCGGACTGTGGCAGAAGGTCAATCGGTCATCGAACTCGATAAAGACCTTCGTAATCTTCTCACTAGCTGGGAAGAAGGCATGAAAAAGTTATTGAAAGCAAAAAGCCGCGACAAAATTATTGGAGAGATGAGTATGGCCTCCTCCCTAGTGAGAGACCTACTCAATGAATCTTTCGACGCAATCACCGTAGAAGAAGAATCAACTTACGATCAGATCAAATCCTACATCAGGACGATAGCTCCTGAAAAAGAAAAAATTGTCAGGCTTTACAACGGTAAGGCCAAGCTATTTGAAAATTTTGGAATAGAAAAGCAGATCAAAAGCCTGTTTGGACAGACCGTCAGCCTTCCTCAGGGAGGTTATGTGATCATCGAGCACACAGAAGCCCTGCACGTCATTGATGTGAACAGCGGCAACAAATCCAACCAGGAAAGTGACCAGGAATCTACAGCATTGAAAACCAATCTGGTCGCTGTCAAAGAGATTGCCAGACAACTTCGCCTCCGGGATATGGGAGGGATCATCGTTGTCGATTTTATCGATATGAAGAAGGCTGAAAACAAAAAAGCCATCTACGAAGCGATGAACGATGCAATGAAGCCTGACAGGTCTAAACATACGGTTTTGCCGCTGAGCAAATTTGGGCTCATGCAAATCACCAGACAGAGAGTAAGGCCCGAAGTCAATATCGTGACCAAAGAGACCTGTCCTGCCTGCAACGGTACCGGCAAAATCCAGGCTTCAATTCTGATAGCCGATAAGCTGGAAAAAGATCTGGAGCATATCGCTACCATCCAAAATGTGGATAAAATCCAAATCGGGCTGCATCCCTATCTGCACGCATACTTTACCACCGGCATTATCAGCCGCAGGGTAAAGTGGTTTTTAAAGTATTACAAGTGGATTAAACTGATCAAAGATTCTTCCCTACCCGTGACGGAATACAGATTCTTGGATGAATCTGGAGAGGAAATAGAACTACAAGTAAAAAGCGAGACTGAGTAAGTCTCGCTTTTTTTTGGCTAACGCAGCAATTATCAGCATCGCAAAAGCTATGCTTTTTGATTCTCCTACAAAAAACTACAGGCTGGTTCTGGTACCTTCATCCTCCCAAAGACCAAAATTTTATGTTCCTCTAGTTGGGTATAAGAATCTATGAAAAGAAGCGATAACAGATCCAATACGATTCACAGCATTTTCCCTACCCCTTCCAAGCTGGAGGTTTTTCACTCATCTGTCCAGCCAAGACTTAAATTCCCCTACTTTCTCCCTACTCACTAAAATATCCCTATCGTTGCAATTGATAAGGCTAATCTTCAATCGGCTGTTCGAATAAGCGTAAATTCCATCAATGGCGTTCAGTCGGGAAAGATACTGTCTGTTGAGCCGAAAAAACTGTCGTGGGTCGACTTGGGCTTCCAATTGGTCCATTGTATAATCAAGTATATACTTCTTCCCGTCATGGGTCTGGAGGAAACTCATCTTTTCCGAGCTAAAGAAAAATGCTACATCTTCTATCGGTATACTTTGAATTTTTTCTCCGAAGCGTACGAGAAACCGCATTTTAAATGATTCTGATTTTGACTGCAGCAAATCCTTAAGTAAGCTCATATCCAAGGTGTTGCTAAGCTGGTTTGCCTTAAACTTCCCTATCGCCTTCGCCAGATCCTCTGGGTCAATAGGCTTAAGAAGATAATCAACAGCATTCACTTTGAAAGCCCTCAACGCGTAATGGTCAAATGCTGTAGTAAATATGACTGGAGTGGATAACTTCACCTGGTCGAAGATTTCAAAACATATCCCGTCAGACAACTGTATATCGCAGAAGACCAAATCGGGAACAGCATTGGAGTTGAGCCATCGAACAGCAGCAGATACACTATCTATATTTCCCATAATAGCATCTCCCAAAAAATGCTTCTGCACAAGGCTTATTAAGCGTTTTGCAGCCTGATTCTCATCTTCTATAATAAGTATCGTCATAGCTCAGCCTGTAGTAAAGGAAGACGCACAATAAACTCGTTTTCCGACTGGTTCACTTCTATTCTTTTATCGCTCAGCAGTTGATAGCGGAGACGGATATTCTCAAGTCCGACTCCCGTTGAAGACTCTGTGAAGCTGGTTTTGGGATTAAAGGAATTACTGACCCACAATTCATTTCCCTGAGAGAGAATTTTTATAAATAACGGATCCTCCTGACTGGCAATATTGTGCTTGATTGCATTTTCCAATAGTAACTGAAGAGACAAGGGAGGCAAAACAAAGCCAGACTCCTGACTCACCTGAATGGAATACTGGAGATTCTCCTCGAAACGGATCTTTTGGAGCTCTAAGTAATTTCTTGCGAAAGAAAGCTCTTTTCCCAATTCTACTAACTCTTCCCGCTGGACTTCCAGCACATATCGGTAGATTTTTGAGAGTTTCTGTATAAATGCCGCCGATTTATCGGGATCTTCATAGACTAAATTGGATAGTACATTGAGCGAATTGAATAAAAAATGGGGGTTAAGCTGATCTTTTAGACTTTGATACTGGCTGGCAAGCTTCTCCGTTCTAAGCTGCTCTGCCTCAATGGCAGATTTCCGCCACTCCACAAGCCAACTACGGGTAGTAAAGAGTGCCATAAACACCAAGGCAATTCCCATGGGAAGAAAGGTATAACCATAAATCCGCCTCCAGGGTATTTCAGTAAGTAAAAATTCTCCCTGCAGCCAGAGAATGACTAAAATGACAACAAAAGACCCGACAAAAGAATAGGTCAGATACGTGAAGACTGTCACCAGCAATCTTTTTACGGGGTGATGGATCCATGAAATTCTACTTTCATAAAAGTCCTCTACAAGATTTCCCCCGTAGCTCAGCAACAGCGAGATCGCAAATGAAAAAATAAAATCAGGATAAAGGCTCAAAATCCCCTCCCAACTAAAGAAGCATCCGGGACAGAAATAAACCATAAGAACAGTCACTATACCCAAATTGACCAAAATGAATTTAGGAAAACTGCTCCATAATCCACTCTCTTTCTTGTATTTACCTTTTAGTGATGAGGAGTTCATATAGGAAATTAAATAAAATGATGTAAAACCTTTCATTTCTCAGCAAAGAAAGATTTTACACCTTATAAAATTTAATTTTATCAATTACAGTTTGAGATTATGCGGTTGGCCTCTTGCTTACCCCATCGTGGTAAAATGTATTCATCAGTCAATTTCTTTTCTTCCTTAGCAAACAATTCCAGACTCATGCGAGCGAGACCGCATGCCTTTTCAGGCCCGGTTCCAAAGAATTGTGACATTCCCAGTTCCATCTGTCCCATTAGCGATACGGCCCTGGGATTTTCCCGGTCTTGGTTTATGGCTTTACCTAAGAGCTGCATCACTTGTGGGCTAAGTGTTTGACCCCGATTGGAAGGATCCACACTTACCTTACCCATCATGATGAATCCCTGCAGAGCTGTGAGCTCCGAATTTTCAGGTGACAATTGGTTTGCTTTTTTTACCAACTCCAATGCTTCGTCAAACCACTTGTCCTTGTCTACGTCAAAGCGAAAAGCTGAAAACGTCTTGGTCAATGCCGCATAATATAACGGGAGCCATTCTTGGTCATTGGCAGCCGATATTCGTTGAAACGCGTTGGATACGGCCTGGGCTTCTTCTGCTGTCTGGATTGCATCCATGGCTTGAAGTTGCTTAAGCATAGCCGGTACATAGTTGGGATCACTAGCTTCAGTGAAGCCAATCCATAGAAAAGAAATGACAAGGGTGAGGAGACTTTTTCTCATGATCGTGTTTTTTTAAAGGTTATTTAATTGATTTGCATTCTTGTCTTTTGAGAGAGTAAGGAAGACGCCGAGGAAAATAAACCGGGGTGCTGCCTGACCTGATGGAAGTGATTCAAACCTTCCTTGCTCGTTGGGATTACTTGCATAAGCATATCCGAATATGTTTTCTCTACCGAGCACGTTGTTTACAGCCAGATGAATAATAAGATTTGGTTTCGGCAGGTAACTCCAGCTCATACTTAGATTTTGATAGGATTTGGTTCTCGAATTCATTTCTCCTGACTCATTAGGATTGGAGTAGGTATATCCGTCATTAAGAGAGAATGACAATCCCAGCTGTGATTTCAGGGTGCTAATAAAACGCTTTGCTACAATGGAAAAATTATGTCGGGGGGCATAGCCAGGCTGAACCTTCGTTTTAAACTGATCAAAAATCCTCCTGCTATCCACATAACTGTAAGTGATCCAATAATCAGTATATCGGAATGATTTCCTGTCCCTAAAGAACACATCCATTCCCCGGGCATATCCAGAACCGGAATTCACCAGATCTTTAGGTTGGCGAGGATGTCCTTCAAATGTGACCAGTCGATGATAAGATTTATAGAAGCTCTCTGCCCGAAATGTAATACCCTCTCTCTGATACAGATAGTTGATAATCAAATGATCAGCTGAAGAATTGGTAAGGTTGGTGTTTAGAACCCGGTAGTTTTCCAAAGGAAGTTGGTGAAATTTCCCGCCTGCAAGTGAGAACTGCCCGTGATCTGAGACCCGGTAAGCAATGGACATCCTTGGGTCCATCCACGTTTCATGGGCAAGTTGGCTCATACCTGCCCGGAGCCCAGCACGGACTACTAATTGTTTGCTTAGGTACCAATCCCATTCTGTAAAAAGATACATCTCTGTCTCATTAAATTCTCTGACAAGATTTTCGTCGATAAGCTTCTCGGCATAGACCTGCATGAAATACTCCGTTCCTATCTTCATGGAAACCCTGTCGGAGAAATCTTTCACAGCTGTGGTTTTGAGATGAAGCAGCCCATTAGTCCTATCAAGCTGCGTACCGTCCACCCCAAGGTTATCCAAGTTGTGGGAGAAAGAAACCCCTCCAAACAATGACCATCCGTTTGTATATGAATTCCGCCAATTGGACTGGGCATAAGAATACTTATTCCTTAACCGGATCTGCACTCCCCTGTCACTATTTCCAGGTTCGGGCTGCCATAGCTCCATGGCTCCCGACTCAGTCCTTGCCAGTATTTTCAATAGACCTCCATTCTTTAGCTTTCCCTGGGCGGCAAGTTCAATGTCCCAACCATACGGAGCCCTCTCCCAGTCAAAATTCTGTTTGATCAAGGCTTGGTAGGGCTTGAGATCAAAATAGTTCGCGGAAAGGGTGATGCTCTTGGTGTCACTGGCAAGTGCATGCGAATAACCTCCACCTATTGTCATAATACTCAGGTCCCCCTGACTTCTGATGGATAGATCTTTCGTGTTCATCGCCAAAGCAGAAGAAAGTGCCTGTCCATATTCCGCCGAATATCCACCTGTACTGAAAAAAGTCCCCTTAAATAGGTTAGGATTGAAACGGGTGCGTGTAGGTACGTTCCCTGCAGTAGTCCCATAGGCGTTACCTACTCTCATGCAATCCACATATATCCCCACCTCTGAAGCATCCCCCCCTCTCACAAAAAGCCGTCCATCGTTGCCGACAGTGCTCGTGCCCGGGAGTGTTTGAAAAGCCCCAACGATATCCCCATTGGCACTAGGTGTAGTGACTATATCCATAGATCTCATGATAACCGATTTCTTTTCATCTGAAGCTTCCATTGAACCGGCTGAAATGGTCACTGCATTCATTTCCGAGATCTGCTCTATCAATCGGGTATCCCCTATTTCTATAGTGTCCCTATCAAATTCTACCGCTAATTCCCTGGATTTAAAACCCATCAATTGAAACAGGATTACCTGGGATCCACTTGCTTGTGTTTCAAAACTATAAACCCCTTGGTGAGAACTAGTGGTCCCATCATAGCTTCCTTTGACTTGAATATTAACCCCAGGAAGGGGAATTCCTTTATCGTCCGAAACTGTTCCTGTGATCTTGGTCTGGGGCATGGCCCAATTCTGGATTACAAAAATGGCTATAAATAGGAGGAAGAAGGTTTTCATTTCGGTTCAGATTTGAGCCAAAATTGAAGGTTAGGATGCTCTCTGAAAATTAAACCTTACCGAAGTGCTATAAATCCTCTCCGAACTTCAGAATTATCGGAATGGGATGAAAAATTACCCTCCGTCTCTGGGATACTCCGTAGCCATTTTCCCACCTTCCCATAGACTATAACCCAAACTTCCTATCTGTATGATACAGTTCAAAACAAATGACAGAAAGCAAAGCAAAATCTGGAAAGGTCAGAATTAACTGGCATGCTTCAGAATAAACCCCATCTGAAACCAGGTACTGAAGCAAAATTGAACTACCTAAAAATCCATATTCAATCCGGTGTAAAAATTTCAATGAGACCTTACCAATCTGCTACATAGGCACTGCACAATACTTTGAATTCATTATTTGGATCAAATAGGTTGTCAAACGCCGCATAGTCAACCCAAACAAAACCACTATCTCCCCATGAAGGTCCCCACGAATTGGCCAGTTTGAAGGCATTGTACCGATCAGAATATCCCACCACAAGCATCGCATGTGCGCCATAGATTTCATCCAAATTCACTGGATGTGGACGGTAAGCACTGATCCCCATGTCGTCCCTCTTTCCAAACTCACCGTCCAACCCCATAGACACTACCACTGAAGTCTGGTATACTGACAGCAATGCTTTGACTTCATTCACCATGTTTTCTCCACTCAATAGTTTATAATCGCTTATCCTGCTGTCTAAAGCGTTGTCCTGCTGCGCTGTTCCAGGCTGTTCACTGCAGTTAGATGTCTGATAAGGAAATAGGTCAAAGTCACATGCGCCCTGGTCTTGTAGGATATCCAGCGCTTTTGCTATTTCTGTTCCTTTGCATTCGCCCTGCACCAATTGATTGTAGACATAAGATGGGCTGAGTACTACCTGTGGAGCACCGTTACTTAGATAAAAATTATACTGAAGGCTCCCCATGTAATAAGTAGTAGCCCAAGCTACACAGGAAGGTATACTCCCCTGGTTCCCGATAGGTGGCAAGAAATCGGAAAGATCATAGGCCGTTTCCAATACGTCTGGAATTACCAGTCCGGTAAGCACTTGGTCACTGCCAGAGGGTAAGGTGCTTAAACCATAACAAAAAGAATTGTCACTGCCCATCCAATATTCTTCCCCGTTTTCATCGATGAAAATAAGTCCGTCATTTTCTTGCGGTAAATCGGTAGCTACCGGACCAGGGTTGACGATGGTAATGATTTCATCCTGTCTTTCAAAACAAGAGAAAAGGAGAACCGATAAAAAAAATAGAGACAAATTTACTTTTCGAATCATTGATCCAAACTTTTAAGATTACAACTGACATATATAATTCATTTTCTTCTGAAATCAAGACTTCAGACGATGCTTTTAGGAATAAAATCAAGTAAAGCACGTCTTTAATGTGTTTTCACGACCTAATATGACAATAAATGGTTTTCTGCTTCAAGGCGGGATAACTAATTACGGTTCACATTTTTAACTCTTCCGGCTGGTGGAAAGTATATCTAGAATCTTTTCTAACAAGAAAAGTCCAGACCCCGTGACTGTTTCCCTTAACCAAGGCTTGCAGCCTCCATTTTTCCTTAGGTTCTCACCTGCTTCACGAAAATCAAAAAAAATTATCCTTAGAAGGTACACCGTTACAGACTTCCATTTCCTGATAAAAGTCATGTTTTTCAACAATTGATGTCAGCTAAAACCGATAGTTGTCCAGATAATTTTGTCATGTCAATAAGACATAAACAAAAATATTACAGCTATGAAAAGGGGATTTGACTATCTAGGAATGCTGATTTTCAGCTTTATACTTCTATTGGGCTTTCCTGCTCAAGCCCAGCATAATTATGTACCGTCAGGATTGCAAGAAATTAAAGTGTCAGGCACTTCCACTATCCACGACTGGGACATGGTCTCCAATCAGGGGCTAAAGGGAACGTGCCAAGCCACTTTAGAAAACGGGGCTCTAGTATCAGTTCAGGCCCTTAATTTAGAAATCCCTGTAAAGAGCCTAAAAAGCGGAAAGTCCGGAATGGATAAAAATGCCTACGCCACCCTGCAGGAATCAACTCATCCTTTCATGAAGTTCATTTTGACTGAAATTGAAAGTATCCAGGGCAGTGTCATCAAGGCAAAGGGCAAGTTGACAGTGGCGGGGCATACCGAACCGATCTCACTAGTTGTAAACTACAAAACCGATGGATCAAAGCTGAGTTTCAGTGGTAAATATGATATCACTTTCAGCCAGTTCAAGATCGATCCCCCTACGGCAGTTTTCAATACTATAAAAACCGGAGATGAGCTCTCCCTTTCATTCAACATTTCTTTTATACCGAAAAATTAATCCTTTAATTCTATCAGCCATGAATAAGCTAACTAACTGGATCAGCATTGGCACCACACTGACCGCAATACTCTTCGGTGCGACAACTGCGTCGGCCCAAGATGATAAGACCGGCTTGCAGTATTTCAGATCAAATGACAAAAAGGGGTTGAATGTATTTGAAACCCCAAAAGTATCGGGTGGGGAATTTGAAAAGGTCAAAGTATTTGTAGGTGGGGATTTTGCTCTTCAATTTCAGTCTATCAACCATTCCAATGGATTGAGCAATCTGGTGGATTTAGGCTCTAATATCAACCTGCCCTCTGCCAACCTCAACATCAATACCCAGCTAGCGGATGGGGTAAGGCTTCATCTACGCACCTATCTATCCGCCCGACACCATAATGAGGCCTGGGTAAAGGGTGGGCATATGCAGATAGATAAGCTGGATTTTATCAAAGAAGGTTTTCTGGAAGGCATTATGAATTACACCACTCTCACCGTGGGTTTGGATGAGCTGAATTATGGTGATGCCCACTTCCGTAGATCCGATAACGCACGCACTATTTTCAACCCCTTTGTAGGAAACTTTATCATGGATGCTTTCACTACTGAAGCCTTTGGAGAAGCTACAGTCCAGAAGGATGGGTTTATCGGTGTGTTAGGTCTGTCAAACGGAAAACTAAACCAGAGTGTGATTGTAAATGACAACTCTGACAATAAGCTCTCCTTCTATGGAAAGCTTGGCTACGACAAACAAATCAATGATGATTTCAGATTCCGTTTGACCGGCTCTTGGTACATGAATAATGGAACCACAACCGGTACATGGCTCTACGGAGGTGACCGTGCAGGAAGCAGATATTATAATGTGCTACAAACTCTAGAAGGACCTGTAAATGATTTTGAAGGCCGATTCAATCCAAGATTCAGACAGATGACTGCCTTGCAACTGAACCCATTCATTAAGTATAAAGGATTAGAGTTCTTTGGGATAGTTGAAAACGTATCCAACGCTGAGCAAGAAGGAAATGGACAGTTCACCCAGCTTGCGGGAGAGTTAATCTATAGATTCGGTACCACAGAACAGTTTTATCTCGGAGGAAGATACAACGAGGTTTCTGGTAAAAACAACTCCTCTGAAACCGTGAACACTAAAATCTCCCGTGTCAACGTAGGAGGAGGTTGGTTCATGACTGAGAATGTGATCCTGAAACTTGAGTATGTGAACCAGCAATACAAAAGTGGTTTTGCGGCAGAAAGCAAATACAATGCAGCCCAGTTCAAAGGTGTAAATCTGGAGGCAGCAATCAGTTTCTAAACCTAAAGGCCGGCTCATTAGAGCCGGCTCCCCAAACCAATTATCGTATGTTCCTTATCCTATCACGCTGGCTGGGCATTGTGATTTTTCTATTAGAGCCCGTTGGGGAAATCCACGAAACTCACTGGAAAGTATCTCCTAAAAGTGTCATAGAAATAACCGGAAGCACCAATGTGTCCAGATTCAGATGCCAGTCCAGCCAGCATTCAAATAGGGATCTGTTGAAGGAAATCTACTTCCCCCATACGGGAAAAGTAGAATGGTCTGGAATAATCAGGATTCAATCCACCCAATTTGAATGCTTCAACAAGGTCATGACAAAAGATTTCCATGAAACAGTAAAAGCTGATGAACACCCGGAAATAGTAGTCAAATTTATATCCCTCACAAGAAACGTTGATAAGTCTGCTTTAACTCTTGATGGAGAGGCAGAGATCTCACTGGCAGGCGTTACCCGTAAGTTTCCGATTTCCTGCAGAACCAAGTTTTTGGAAGATGGCAAGACCATGTTTTCTGGACAGCAGGACCTTACATTCGCAGACTTTAACATCGATCCCCCCGTCAAATTTCTAGGAACGGTAAAAGTCCAGAACTCCATAACTGTAAATTTTGATTTGATCCTGGAAAAGATCTAAACCCGAAATATCAGGTTGCATCATGCTCGATTTCATCTGTTTATAATTTGATTTTTAGCGGTCATTACCTGTCCCGACAAGTCGGGATGGAATGCCCAAGATAATCATCCCCCTGTGTGTCGTCCGCCCGTCATGGGCATTTCAGCTGTATATTCATCCTGAAATCTTACGGCTTCTGCAATGCACTCAATACGGACTACAGACCATCGGAAGTGATGGATTATCGCTCTCTGCCCACAGGTATTACTTTCCAGTTTTGGTCAAAGTAAGGGGTCTGGGCATAAAACCACCTATAAATTGCCCTCGCAGATTTGGCAAATTCTGGCTCAGCCGCTTTTTTCTGTTCAAATCTATCTTTTAATGCATGGTCTTCTGCAAGCATTTTTTCTATCAGGGGTTCCATAATATAAGATTCCATGTACTCTGTCTGTGAGAGAATAGCATGAAAATACCCCCATTGAAAAAAACTATCCACAGATTCCGGTTCAAGCAGAATCGTGGCAAGCTCACCCAAAGGCTGATTGGTAATCACTTTGGCAGACCCAGCCGGCAGCACGGTTTTTCTTCGTATGGGTTCCAGTTCGAAACTCTGCATCCTGACCATTCCCTCCAATGGCTGTGTACCCAACTTATACTCCTTGATATAAGAATATTCCAACTCCAGCTCTTTGGTCTCTTTTAAGATCTCCATCTGAATGCCGTGGATCTTTAGCTTTTCGATCAGATTGCCCCATTCTGCAGAAATCCAATATGCAGTAGGGACCTCCACAGAAAGTTCCGGTTTATCCATCAGAATGCTAGGCACATATTGTGTGATCGCTTTTCCCTCCCATATCACAAAGTCACCTCCGGTGATTTCAGACTTTACAATAGAAGAGGCTATGCCTAGAAATTCCATGGAATCTGCGGGAGTGTCCCGATAACCAAATTTGACCACCAGCTCCTTTTTCTCCTGTACTTTATCTGCCTCAATGGCCTGATGAAGATCAGCATAGTGAGCACTTATAGTTTTAATGGCTTGTTCCAAGAAGACATAAGTGCCCAATACACGCTGTCCAAACGGCTTCAGTGAATGGTTTTCAACCAAAATGGTAGGCAAATGTCTTATGTCTCCATAAGCATTGGAAAACCTGGGGCTGAATGAGAATGCCACATTACCTTCTGAGAAATCCCTGTTATTTGCAGCGAAAAGCAGCGGCCCGGGAATGTGTCCATTATCTTTTAATGCCTGATCTACTTCAGGCTTGAAATAGGTACTCAGCCAATTGGAAATATTCGGAGAATATCCCCCTGTCTCTACAAACCCATAGGTAATATCATACTGATAATCAGCTCCATCTGTCACATGAATATCCACATAAAAGTCTGGATCATATTGGTTGATTATTTTAGCAATGGTCCTTATCCCGGCTGATTCAAGTTTGGTGTAATCCCTATTTAGGTTCAGGTTTCTGGCACTTGCCCGCCAACCCATTTCTTTTGGGCCACGCTGATTCACTCTGCTATATTCACTCCTACGTTCATGGCCATCTACATTGAGAATAGGTATAAATAAGAAGTTGGCCCCATCAAGCAGCTCTAGTTTATCCCCGTGAGCTATATCCCGGAGAAGCATCATCCCTGCGTCCTTACCGTCAATTTCACCTGGATGTATTCCTGCCTGTACCAAGATTACCGGCTTTTTTGATTTTGATAGTTCCTCTGCCGAAAAATCCTGGTCCTTTGACGCTATCACCATATGGATATATCTGCCCTGCTCACTGATTCCCGGATTGGTCATCATCAGATAGGAAGAGGACTGTGCAAGTTTCTCAAACCACGCCATGGTCTCTTCGTATGGAGGAGATTCCAGCATGTCAGAAAGCTCGGCAGAAGTCACCCATTGATGGGATTTATCCACAATCAGCTCTTTACTTTTTCCATTCCAGGGAAGCAGCGGGGGCATAATATCCTGCGCTGCAGCAGAGAAAACGGTGAGGATTAAAAAGATAAAACAGAAATAAAAGAGACGCATCAGAAATGGGAAAATGATTATCCCAAATATCGCACAGGAAAACAGAAAGGCAAGACTGTTTTTTAACCACTGTTCTTTGGAAATAATGAAACAAGTATCCCTGTCAGCCTTCCCCTCTAAATTTTATCTGAATTCCCCGCAGAAAATTCCTCAGAACCTGATCCTTACAGGGCCTAAACTGGCTTTGCGAAGGGTTACGAAAAAAAGCACTCACTTCATGCTTGCTTATCCGAAAATCCACACTCTTCATGATTTGCAACATGTCATCATCTTTAAGACTCAGCGCGATTTTAAGCTTTCGAAGGATTATATTGTTATTCAATGACTTTTCAGGGACTGGCTGGTCCCCGTCCTTTTTCCCACGTTTCGATACGATCAATCCATTGAGCAAGGTGGCAAGCTCTCTATCATACAAAGATTCAAAATCAGGATCATCCTCCCTTTTCATCCAGTTACTTACTTCAGCGCGGGTAACCTTTGCACCCCCCAGGTCAAAAAGATCGATCATCTGTGAATCGGAGAAGTCAAAGGCATACCTTAGACTCCGCATGATATCATTGTTATTCATCTGTTTATTTTTTTGTTATTCAAAGGTCAGATAACCCGTCCTGAATCAATTTCAGAATTGATCCCACATGACTTATAATCAACCGGGTCACCTATAACCATATGCATTCAGGAATAGGAAAGGATTGAGACTTAGTTTTCTAATTCAATCACTTGGAACTATACATCTTCTCATAGTATTCCCGGGCCATTCTGTTACTCTCGAAGTCTTTTAAAACCCTTCTCATACCCTCTTGTACTACGCCTCTCCAAGCCCTTTTATCTGAATAGTATACGGAGAGGATCTGATTTTCCAGAATATCATACAGCTGATCCAAGTCATACTGATCCTGCTGCTGTATGCTCATTTGGGTATAGTCGGCCGAAGGTACGACAAAACTGTTTTTCCCATGGTCCGCAAACTCGCATATCCATCCATCGAATGTGCTGAAATTTACTGAGCCATTCATGGCAGCGGTCATTCCACTGGTACCACTTGCCTCACGGGGAACCCGGGGATTATTCAACCAGATATCTGAAGCCTGCTTCAGCCGTTTACTTAATGAAAGTTCATATCCTGTGCACACGGCTACATTCTTGTATTTCTTGCTCAGGTGAACCAGTAAATTGAAGTCACTGATGGCTCCATAATCGCTTGGGTAAGGCTTTCCTGCCCACACTAGCTGAACTGGATTGGTTTTATTGCTCACCAATGCCTCAAATCTCCCCAAATCCCTCGTGATCAGCTCTGCCCTCTTATATCCCGCAAACCTCCTGGCCCACACTATAGTCGCTATATCAGGATCAAACAATTTTCCTGTTTGGTCTGCTACAATCTCAAAAGCCCGTCTCTTCAAATACCTTTTGCGGTCGTCAAATTTTAGCGGATCGTCAGTTTCCATAAACTTATACAACTGCTTATCAGCCCAGTACTTCCAGTTCTGGGAATTGGTTATATGTGTTATCTCAGGAATATTTTCATAATCCTTCCACATCCTACGACTAACTTCCCCATGGAGTTTACTTACACCGTTGGCTTTTCGGGCAAAACGGAGTGCAGCTAGGCTATGGTTAAACAGTCCCCCGGTCATTCCTGTCAATACTCTCACTTCTTCCAGACTGTAACCGTTGAAGTAGCTCATTTGCTCACAAAGATGGATGTCATGCTTTTCATTACCGG
This sequence comes from Algoriphagus sp., assembly GCA_048819475.1. Classification (GTDB taxonomy): domain Bacteria; phylum Bacteroidota; class Bacteroidia; order Cytophagales; family Cyclobacteriaceae; genus Algoriphagus. The sequence continues at coordinate 314,871 of JBMDXP010000085.1, read as the reverse complement.
CTTCTTCAGGTGTGTGGGTGGTAAATACCAATCTTTTGGTCACCTCTGACTTGCTACCGAATTTCCTCATCAGGTAAAATACACTACTTACCGCATGGGCTTCATTAAGGTGATAAACTTCCGGATTGAAGTTCAGCTCATCTACCAGCTTAGCCCCGCCTATTCCCAGCAGAATAAACTGGGCTACTTTGGCAGCAGTATCCGAATCATAGAGTCGGTGGCACACTGTCTGACTGAGATAATCATTCTCAGGCAGATCAGTACTAAGCAGAAATAACGGGGCACTCTGGAAAGTTATGGGTGGGAGGTACCATGCCTTTACCCAAACCGGATTATTGTGTATAAGTATCTGGAATTGAATGCCGGTATCTTCCAGAAAACTATACGTTTTTTCATACCACTCAGGGCGTAGCGTTTGGTCTTGGTTTCTTCCCTGGTCATAGTAACCATACTTCCACAATATCCCAATCCCTATCATATTCTGCTTGAGCTCATACGCACTCCTCAAATGGGATCCGGACAGAAAGCCTAAACCGCCACTGTAAATTTTAAGCGGCTGATGTATGGCAAATTCCATCGAGAAATATGCCACAGGCCTTGAATATTCAGGGGAGTATTCATAGGGCACTTTATAATTTCTAAAATCAGTTGGCATAAGCGATTATATTTTGCAAAGCAGCATAAATTAAAGAATTGGTAATAATAGTCTAAAGGTATCATGAAATGCCCTCCCAATCTATACTGGAAGCTAAGCTGGCAAGGACTCCCTCCCGGTTTTATCCGGATCATTTTGGAGCAAGGATATATCATTCAAGACCATTGTTTCCTTCGCTGCTTTGGAATACGCTTTCCAGTCAGGCAATTCTCCTGCATTAGGATTCCCCTCTTTCATAAATGCCAGAAGAGAACTTGCCATTTTTCCTGAAAGCTGTTTGGGACGGCTCCCCCCTCCTGTATGGGTATACATCCTGTCGGTGTTTTCGAACCAGAAGCAAATATCTATACAATGGAAAGATTTCATCCGTCCGTTATAAAGATGAGGCTCCCAGCCAAACCACGCGAGATACACCGGAGCCTGCTGGCTGGCTTTAGCATCAGCCGTTTTTATCGCACTCTGTCTATTTGACAATATCATAGCCCATATATCCGCAGCAGACTTATCCGGGAAATTTGCTTTATACGCATTCACGATGGTCTCAGCATCACCCGCAAACCGCGGCTTGATCGCTTCTATCACTCCTGCAAAATCAATCTTCTCCAATCCGGCATCCGTACGGGTAGGGTTCCATTCGTGATAAGTGGTACAGATCAGTAGCGGAATCGAGGAATCATGCCCTGTTGGATTGGAGAAAAACTCCTCCTTGGGTAAATATATGCCATCTGCTACAGGCGCAAACCCCGTTCTTGAGCTTCCTGTATTCTCATTCCTCATTTTCTCCGCAGCGCTGTTTGCTATGTCCAGGTATTCTCTCCACGGTATCTCTTGGATTTTATCCAACGAATCTACCGTCAGTCCTGCTTCTCTCATGACATATTCCCCCAATTTACGGGAGTACTCTTGATTAATTCCTGCCAGCATGGACCCGCTCAGAGCTACCCCTTTATGAATTAATCCTTTGGATGAAGGCATTGCCATGGCGGCAGTTACTTTTGCCCCTCCTCCGGATTGCCCCATGACCGTAATATTTTCTGAATCTCCCCCAAAGTTTGCGATGTTATCACGCACCCATTCCAAAGAGGCCACAATGTCCAGCATCCCGGCATTACCCGAAGCTGCATACTTTTCGCCTCCTACTCCAGAAAAATCCGTGAATCCAATCGGCCCTAATCTATGGTTGATCGAGACAAATACTACATCCCGATTCTTGCTGAAGTTCTCCCCGTGATATCCATCCTGCTCAATAGCATTTCCATTTGTAAAACCACCGCCGTGAAGCCAGACCAATACCGGTCTTTTTTTTCCATCCGCCAGTGCAGGAGTCCATACGTTCAGTTTCAGGCAATCCTCACTGACATCATCATAATTCCAGTGGTCTGCAAAAGAATAATGCACATTGGAATACCGGTTATCCATGATTTGCGGAGCTGTATTCCCCCACCATATGGTTGGTTTTACATCAGTCCATGAATCTGGCTTTTGAGGTGGCATAAACCTGTTTTTGCCGGAGGTATCCGCTCCGTACGGAATCCCCAAAAAAGTGAATACTCCGTTAAGCCTATAACCTTGGATTTTCCCATAAGCCGTATTGGCAATGGCTATATCATCACCAATCTGCAGAACCTGCTCTTCATTGGCACCATGCTGGGAGGAAGGGGTTCCTTCCGCAGCCAAGGGAACAGTAGCAGCTAGGCCTATACCTGCAGTTCCTATCCCTATTTTTTGTAAAAATTCTCTTCTGTTGGATTTCATGGGGTGTGGGTTTATTGTTTCACTATGAAAAAATAGATAAAATAATCTGAAAATCTTCCAGTAATACAAATAAGAGTCAAAAGTGCCCACTGCATTTTTCTATACAAGCTATCGAAAGGGTGTGATGCTCGAAACAACTTGCCTCTATCTTCAGGAATTCCTAGACCGACCCAATCCCTACTGATTTTGAAATGTGTAAAATAAAAAACCGGCCACTAATAAAGGTGGCCGGTCGAGATTGTTGTCAGGCACTTAAAAACTACTGCCCAACCATAAATACCGCATTGCTCAAAACCAACTTACCAGCTTCCCAGAATCCTCTAAAAATAGGATTATCTACAAAATAGACCACATGCCCTCTTCCCTGACGCTCTGTGCCTATAGCCATAGATCCGCCCATAGTAGATTTTATCTTATAACCGATATAGCCTGTCCGGTAAGAGTCATTTGCAGCAATTACCCCTGCATTTGAGCCTCCACTTAGGTAAGCATATTTGCTGCTGTTGTTTTTCAGGGAGTAGAATTTTCCTCCCGTACCATAACCAAGCGGATGTGTTTCATCCATTTTTATTTCATAGATCGCTCCGGATACTCCTGTCGAAATATCCAATCGTTCTCCCTCCTGATAAGGCATTAACCGTTCCGCTTTAGCAATTGAATCAGACAGTTTTTCAGCGCTTTTCTTCTGATCGTCCGTATCAAAAGTCTTCAGTGCAAAACCTTCTTTATCGGCAAACATTCCCAATGAATTCTCCATAGCAATCAATCTTCCTCCTGTACGTACCCATTCCATCAGTTTTTTCTGACCTGCTTCTCCTACAGCGGATCCACTCACAGCAGGAAGAATAATGACATCGTACTTGCTGAGGTCAAACCTGCTGATATCCCCTGCTTCCACCGTACTGAGCGGATAATTCAGGTCTTGTTCAAAGAAATGCCATATTTCCCCAAACCTCAAGGATGAGCTTCCAGCCCCACCCACCAAAGCGACCTTTGGGGCCCTGATCATGCGGATATTTGGAGATCCGAAATCCTTACCTTTATCCACATATCCTGATTGTGTGGTTTGCAACTCTATTCCATTCTTGTTTGCTGACTCGATCACCTTCTGATCAAACTTATCCACATACTGATTACCGCCTTTCGTGATAATCAATGATCCTGCAGGATAGGTTTTACCTCCTATCTCAAAAGGAAATTCAGGGTATTTTACCCGGATACCCTGCTGAAGTAACTCCGCCAAAAACGCCACTTCCCTTGTACCCTGCCAAGCTGCTATATACGCTACAGGAGTTTCCCCTGCCTGAGCCGGAGTAAATTCAGGCTTGGAATAATTTCCCACTACATCCAATCTGGCTTCCAGCGCAAAGGCCTGGAGTCCATAGGCGTAAGGCAGTGCCCAACTGGTAATGTCGTAGGTAATGCTGTCATTCAGCGTAGGATTGGGTTCGAAAAGAATCTGCGCAAGCACGGATTTCGGTTGGTAAGCATTGATGATGATGTCTTTCTCCGTGGTAGCAAACGAGACTGATTTGCCACTTTGATACTCGAAACCTCTCAACCCTGATTTAGCTCCCGCTTTTCCATATTTGATTCCATTTTTATCCAGCAATTCCAATAATTTTGCGACTTGTGAAGGGTTACTTTCTCCTTTGATCACGAAGCTTTTATACTTTCCTTGTGGGTCAGTGGAGTTGGACTTGAAATAGCCTGAGAACTCATCCAATAAACGCTTGGCATGTAGACTGGTCACTTCCGTAGCAGACATGGCAGCTGTATAGTGCCCGGCTATACGTGTGCTTAACGTTACGGTATCCCCCACAGCATTATAGCCACCCCGGCCGGCTCTGCCCCCGCCGCCTTGTTCGATCGTCATTCCTATGGCACCGTTATACATCGGGTAAGTATCTCCATAGGAAGGATAGAGAAGGTCAAATCTCTCCTTGGTGAAATAAAATTTCCCAGCCTCATCAAAATATTTGGCTGTATTTCTACCGAATATATCCTGAAACTCGTGCTGGAAGGGAGTCAACTGCTCATGCAAAGGCTCAGCTGCGGGAGCCATATAAAAAGGCTGATCTATACCCTGCTCATGAAAATCCAGATGAAGCTGTGGCATCCACTGATGGTAAATTTTTAACCTGGCCTGAGACTCTACCTGTACCTGCCAAGCCCAATCTCTGTTCAGATCAAAGAGATAATGGTTTGCACGTCCACCCGGCCACGGTTCATTATGCTCCATGGATTGCATATCGGGTTGTAATACGGTATTCATTTTCTGGTTGTACCAGTTCGAATAACGGTCCCTCCCATCAGGGTTGATACAAGGATCTATAATTACAATTTGGTTTTTCAGCCATTCTTGAGAAGTGGCATTGGACAAATCTGCCAACGTATGAAAAGAGGAAATAGCAGCCTCCATTCCGACCGATTCATTGCCATGTACATTAAAAGACATCCAGTTGATCGGAACAGAAGTAGTAGGTGCTCCTTCCAGCATGCCTGCCCTACGAAGGTTGTCTTCCCTGATCAATTCCAGATTCGCCATATTTTCAGGACTGGAAAGGATGGCAATCATCAAGGGCCTCTTCTCATTCGTTTCCCCGTACTTTATCAGTTTGATGTTCGGATTATTCTCAGCTACATGCTCAAAGTAATCTATCATTCTGTGGTGTGGGGTGAATCTATCCCCTGGCTTATACCCAAGAAATTGTTCCGGCGTCTGAAGTTGCGCAAAGGCAGAGCTTACCAGACAAAGCCCCAGTGCGAGTAAGTAGATTTTTCGCATAGATTAATCTTTATAAATGGTGTGATTGTATAGAAAAGGACAATGTCCGAAGTTAAGTGCATTGTGCAGATTGGTCAAACCTTCAATCAAAATCTTCGAAGGTTATTTTAACTTATTTGCCCAAAAAATAAACGTTGGTTTTAAGTCTAGCCGCTCTTGCACACACCACCAGCTTATTTTATCAGCCATTGATCTCCGGTCGCTACTGAAGTCCAAAGAGAAACTGAGCCTTTGAGGTTTTTTTTATTAAAATAGTATCCTAACTTTATCGTACACTTTAGGGGTGCCGCAACGGCTGAGATGATACCCTTTGAACCTGATGCAGTTAATACTGACGAAGGGAAAAGTGAACGGTTTCTTTTTCGATGCCATTCCTAAAGTCTGTTTGTATGCTTATGCCAAAAAACGACTGGAATGGAAATCACACTTAACAACCTCCCTAAAAACATCCCGGACCGGGATAAGATTACGGCCTCTCAACTGGTAACACTTGCCTACCCTGGAATCTCGAAAGGAATAGCACTGGCCATAGGCGAAAACGTAATCTCCCGTGAAAAATGGGATTACACTGAAATTTTCCATGGAGATAATGTCTTGATTTTTAAAGCCACCCAAGGAGGATGAGTATGAAAAGTACAAAACCAGATTCCAAGTCTGCCCTTACTACCTCTCCGCTGACTGGCTCTAGAAAGATCCATGTTGCAGGTGAATTACACCCGATCCGCGTGGCAATGCGTGAGATTCTTCTTAGTCCGACTCGCCTTGCCACCGGAGGTCAGAGAGAAAACAGCCCCGTTACGGTATATGACACAAGTGGTCCCTATACAGATCCCGGTTATGAGATTGATCTCAAGCGAGGCTTACCGCGTCTTCGGGAAGACTGGATAGCAGACAGAGATGATACGATACTACTGGATACCGTCAGCTCTGATTATGGTAAACTCCGACTCTCAAATCCGGCTTTGGGTAAATTTAGGTTCGAGCATCTTAAAAACCCCAGGAAAGCAAAACCGGGAGGAAATGTGACCCAGTTGCACTACGCCAAAAGAGGAATGGTTACGCCTGAGATGGAGTACATTGCTATCAGGGAGAACCAGCGTATCATAGAATCCAAAACCAATGCTAAAGAGGGTGAGGAGGGGCTTTTCTCTCAGCACCAAGGGGAAAGTTATGGTGCAAACACACCCAAAACCCTTATCACACCTGAATTTGTACGGGACGAGGTGGCTGCAGGAAGGGCGATAATCCCAAACAACATCAATCATCCCGAGAGTGAGCCTATGATAATAGGAAGAAATTTTCTGGTAAAGATCAACGCCAACATCGGTAACTCCGCACTGTCTTCCAGTATTGAAGATGAAGTGGAAAAAGCTGTTTGGGCTTGCAGGTGGGGAGCGGATACCATTATGGATCTCTCTACCGGAAAGAATATCCATGAGACACGGGAATGGATCATCCGTAATTCACCCGTGCCGATAGGCACTGTTCCCATCTATCAGGCATTGGAAAAGGTAAACGGAAAAGCAGAAGATCTTACTTGGGAAATTTTCAGGGATACCCTAATCGAGCAGGCTGAGCAGGGGGTTTCTTATTTCACCATTCATGCCGGAGTATTGCTCCGATATATCCCTATGACTGCGCAGAGGGTGACAGGCATAGTATCCCGTGGAGGGTCAATTATGGCAAAATGGTGTCTTTCGCATCATAAAGAGAATTTTCTTTATACCCATTTTGAAGATATCTGTGAAATCATGAAATCATATGATGTTGCTTTTTCCCTCGGAGATGGCTTACGCCCTGGCTCTCTGACTGATGCTAACGATGCAGCCCAATTTGCTGAATTGGAGACATTGGGTGAACTGACTAAAATTGCGTGGAAACACGATGTACAGGTGATGATAGAAGGCCCTGGCCATGTCCCGATGCATATGATCAAGGAAAACATGGATAAACAACTTGACTGTTGCGATGAAGCACCTTTCTACACATTAGGCCCATTGACTACAGATATTGCTCCAGGATATGACCACATCACCTCAGGAATAGGAGCAGCCATGATTGGTTGGTTTGGGTGTGCTATGCTCTGCTATGTTACGCCAAAAGAACACCTGGGACTGCCGAATAAAAAAGATGTAAAGGATGGTGTGATCACCTATAAAATTGCTGCACATGCCGCTGATCTTGCAAAAGGACACCCCGGCGCCCAATATCGGGACAATGCACTCAGCAAAGCCCGTTTTGAATTTCGCTGGGAAGATCAGTTTAATCTCTCACTGGATCCGGATACAGCACGTGAGTTCCATGATGAGACACTTCCTGCGGATGGGGCCAAAACCGCCCATTTCTGCTCTATGTGTGGCCCCAAATTCTGTTCAATGAAAATTTCCCAGGAAGTCCGCGATGCCGCTGCGCAGGGAATGCTGGAAAAAGCCGGGGAGTTTGCTGAAAAGGGAAAAGAGCTCTACCTGTGATGAAACTGGTGGTTATTTCCAGCCCTGATGCAATACCGGGAGAGCTAGGCTTAATAGAGCATCTGTTTGTAAATGGACTGAAGTACTTTCATTTACGGAAGCCAAAAAGTAGCCCGGAACAGGTGAGGCAAATACTGGAAGCTATACCTGAAGAGCACCTCAGCAAAATTTCCCTTCACCAGCACCATAATCTAGCGAGTGAATTTGGTATCCAAAGATTACATTTTCCAGAACAGCTCAGGTCTATAACTGACACAAAAAAGATGGAACGCATGAGGGAGCGAGGAATTCTGATCACTACATCAATACACGATCCCAGCCATCTGATCCGCTTACCGGGCTTGTTTGAATATGTGTTTTTGGGACCTGTTTTTCAGAGCATAAGCAAAGCTGGGTACGGCCCAAAATTCCCCCTGCCTGATTTCAATACGCAAGAAAAGGGAAAAAACCAAGTCATCGGGCTGGGTGGCATCCATAAGGCAAATGCAGCGGTTTTGGAGAAGAATAAATTTGACGGTTTTGCGCTGTTGGGGACGATTTGGGAAGCAGGCGGGAGCAAAGGCATAGAGAACTTCAAAGCGATGGCAAGTATGGATTTTACAAACGAGTACTAATGCAAAGACTTCAATATATATCCCAGGGAGAGACTTCTTCCTTACAGCTGCAAGCAATCCAGAAAGCCCTGGATGGAGGCTGCTCGTGGATTCAGCTTCGATTTAAAGAATCAGACTATCGGACATTGGCTATGCTGGGGGAAAAAGTAAAAGCTATAACGGACTCCTATAAGGCTGTTTTGATTATCAACGACCACCCTGAACTTGCTATTGGACTGGATGCACATGGTGTGCACCTGGGCTTGGATGATATGCCTGTAGAGGAGGCAAGGACGCTGCTGGGCATGGATAAGATTATCGGAGGCACCGCCAATACACTGCAGCAGGTCCGAAAGCGCATCCAAGAAGGCTGTGACTATATAGGACTAGGGCCGTTGCGCTTTACCCCAACAAAGAAAAAACTAAGCCCTGTACTGGGATACAGCGGGTATAAGGAAATAAGCAAAGGACTGGTTGACATCAACAAAAGGGTTTCTGTATTTGCAATCGGTGGGATAGTCCTCCATGATATCAAACCTCTGATGGCTACTGGTATTTATGGCATTTGCCTATCCGGACTGATCACCACCAGTCCTGACTCAAGAAAATTGATTTCCGAACTTAATGAAAGACTTTATGCAAAACCTGACCATACATACTAAACAATTCAATTCAAGACTTTTTCTGGGGACAGGAAAATTCGGCTCTGCAAAGGAAATGGAAAATGCAGTGCTTGCATCTGGTTCCCAAATGGTTACTGTTGCCTTGAAAAGAATTGACTTGGAAACAGATACCGATCTGTTGCTGGAACATCTTCAGCACCCTGGCATCCAGCTACTTCCCAATACCTCAGGTGTCAGAAATGCCAAGGAAGCAGTCTTTGCAGCTTTGCTGGCAAGAGAGGCCTTGGAGACGGATTGGCTTAAGCTGGAGATCCATCCCGATCCTAAATACCTGATGCCTGATCCGGTTGAAACGCTGAAGGCTACCGAAGAGCTGGCCCGATTGGGATTTGTGGTACTTCCCTACATTCATGCCGATCCGGTCCTCTGCAAGCATTTGGAAAATGCCGGGACAGCTGCCGTGATGCCCTTGGCAGCACCGATCGGTACCAATAGGGGTCTAGAAGCAGAGATTTTCCTGGAGATTATTCTGGAACAAAGCCACGTACCTGTCATCATAGATGCCGGAATCGGAGCACCGTCCCACGCTGCCCGGGCAATGGAGATGGGGGCAGATGCTGTATTGGTAAACACCGCAATTGCTGCTGCGGGAGACCCGGTCAAAATGGCCAAGGCGTTTCAATTGGCTGTGGAAGCAGGCAGGGAAGCATTCGAGGCAAAGCTTGCCAGAGAGCGTAAATCTGCAGCCGGATCCAGTCCATTGACCACATTCTTAAACACATGAAGACATGACCATCAAAACCGGATTCACGGAACTATTCGAGAGCTACTCCTGGGAGGATACACAGGCTGAAATCTACGCTAAAACATCCAAAGATGTAGAGATGGCTTTGGCTCGCGATTCGCGTGACCTCAACGACTTTATGGCTTTGCTAAGCCCTGCTGCAGAACCTTTTCTGGAAGAGATGGCCCAAAAAAGCCATCGCTTAACAATAGAACGCTTCGGCAGGACAATTCAGCTGTTTGCCCCTCTCTATGTGAGTAACGAATGCCAGAATATCTGTACCTATTGTGGTTTCAGCTTCCACAACAAACTACCTAGAAAGACGCTATCGGATAAAGAGCTTTTTGAAGAAGTAGGTATTCTTAGAAGTCTTGGGTTCCGTCATGTACTTCTGGTTTCCGGAGAAGCAAATTTTACAGTAAACATTGACTATTTCCTCAAAGCTATTCATGTAATCCGTGAAAGCCTCGCCAACATATCCATAGAAGTACAGCCCCTGGAAGAAGCTGAATACAAAAGACTGCATGAGGAAGGGGTTTATGCTGTATTGGTTTATCAGGAGACCTATAACCGAACTGTTTACAAGGCTTACCACCCCAAGGGAAAGAAATCCAATTTTGATTATAGACTTGAGACCCCAGACAGGATAGGAAGAGCAGGAATCCATAAGATCGGCTTAGGAGTATTGTTAGGTCTGGAGGATTGGAGAACAGATTCTTTTTTCTGTGCACTGCACCTGGATTATCTGCAGAAAAAATATTGGCAATCCAAATTCGCTATCTCATTTCCGAGGATGCGTCCTGCAGAAGGTATTATCGAACCTAACGTCATTGTAAGCGATAAGAACTTGGTCCAATTGATCTGTGCCTATCGATTATTCAATGCCGATGTGGAGATTTCCTTATCTACACGGGAATCCGAGCGTTTTCGGGAGAATGCTATTCCACTGGGAATTACTTCCATGAGCGCAGGATCCAAGACTAATCCGGGAGGTTATGCTTCGGGAAAAGAATCCTTGGAACAATTTGAAATAAGTGATGAAAGGAAGCCCGTCGAAATCGCAGCACTTATCGCGCAAAAAGGATATGAGGTGGTCTGGAAGGATTGGCAGCCATTATATGCAGGACAATGAAAAATATATCTGATTTGGACTTTACCCGATTCCAGAAGCACCTGCTACTGCCGGAAGTTGGATATGAGGGACAGGAAAGATTAAAAAATGCAAAGGTCCTTGTTGTTGGTGCAGGCGGGTTGGGCTGTCCGGTACTGCAGTACCTAGGCAGCAATGGTGTAGGGACGCTTGGACTGGTAGATTTTGATCAAGTAGAAATCCATAATCTGCATAGGCAGGTTCTATACACCCCAAAGGATATAGGAAAGCTTAAGGTGGCCGTGGCAAAAGAACGACTTCACAGCATCTATCCCGAAATAGAATTGGAAGCTCTTCCCCTAAAAGTTGACCCAACCAATGCCAAAGACCTATTGACTGGATACGACTTGATCGTAGACGGATCGGACAATTTTGCGACACGCTATCTCGTCAATGATACGTGCGTTGAGCTAGGCATTCCATTAATCTACGGCAGCATTCTTGGATTTCAGGGTCAGGTCGCGGTGTTCAACCACCAAGGAGGCAAGAACCTTCGGGATGTATTTCCTGAAGCGCCAAAGCCGGAAGATGTACCAAACTGTGATGAGAATGGGGTGTTAGGCACCCTCCCAGGAATTATTGGACTTTGGATGGCTCATGAGACACTCAAATTAATCCTAGGCTTGCCCGTGCTAAGAGATCAATGGGTAATTTTGGATACCTTAAATTGGCATATAAGAAAACTCTCCTATTGACGCAATACCCTCCTGCATGCCCAAACGGCTTTACCACAGCTTCAAAAACCGGATCGATTGAAACATACCAGATTCCCCACTCCCGTACTAGGCTAATCCGAAAATTCTGGTATTTTTGGACATGCTTTCCAAAAAGACCAAATATGCGCTGCATGCCCTCACTTATCTGGGCAAGCATAGGGACACCAAGACAGTCTTGATCCAGGATATTGCTGAAGAACATGGGATCTCGCACAAATTTCTTGAGAATATCCTTCTTGAGCTTAAAAAGGCCGGTATGCTAGGAAGCAAAAAAGGTAAAGGCGGAGGCTATTACCTGATCAAAGAACCCAAAGAGATCCCCTTATCCAAAGTTATACGGCTACTTGATGGCCCTATTGCCTTACTTCCCTGTGTGAGCTTAAACTACTATGAACCGTGTGCAGAATGCAAAAATGAAGTTAACTGTGGGATTAATAAAGTCATGAGGCAAGTGAGGGATGAAACACTTAAAATACTGGAAAACAAGACATTGGAAGATATTTTGAGGGGAGAGTAAAAAAATTTTATAATTAACCCTATAAAATAAATAGGCTTTATATACTTTTGTAATTCATCTCCGTATGAAGCAAGTACGGTTTTAGCACAGATTTCTAAAACTAATTATCATTGAATGTTGCAGAGTTCTTGGCCCGTTTGATTAATCCTTTTCAGCTGGAATAGCGTCTGAGAGTGGGCCAAGTCATCAAAACCAGTCGGAAAAAGTGCAACCAAAAGTTAAAAAACCAATGAGCCTGACGAAAAATTTGCTTGAGTTAACGTCACAACTTGACGAATTGAATGCCCGGGAAGGCCTTGCTCTGATTGCTGATCTTTTCCCTGGAAAAGCGGTTTTCTCCACTTCGTTGGGCCAGGAAGACCAAGTCATCACCCAATTGATTGCTACTGCGGGCTTACCCGTCCAGATTTTTTCCCTGGATACAGGACGTTTGTTCGGTGAGACATTGGACCTTCTGGCACGCACAGAAGCCCGGTACAAAACGAAGATCCGCCTTTATTATCCGGAAACACCATCAGTTGAAAAGCTGGTTGATGAGATTGGAATCAACGGTTTCTATGAATCGGTTGATAACCGAAAATCCTGCTGCTTTGTACGCAAGGTAGAACCTTTAAAGAGAGCTTTGGACGGCAATGAAGTATGGATCACTGGTCTTCGCGCGGAGCAAAGTACAAATCGAAGCAATATGAAGCGGATTGAATGGGATGAGGCTAACCAAATCATCAAATTCAACCCACTGCTTGATTGGACTTTTGATCAAATGATCGATTATATCAACGAAAACAATATTCCATATAATCCCCTTCACAACAAAGGCTATCTCAGCATAGGTTGCGCGCCTTGCACCCGGGCGATAGCGCCTGGGGAGGACGCCCGCGCGGGCCGTTGGTGGTGGGAAGACTCCAAAAAAGAATGTGGATTACACGCTAAATAAGAGAATATGTCAAACCTGTTTATACCAAATCCCAAAGAAGCAGAATCAATCCACATCCTGAGAGAAGTGGCAGCTCAGTTTGAGCGTCCGGTATTACTTTTTTCCGGGGGAAAAGATTCCATAACCTTGGTACGATTGGCCCAAAAAGCCTTTTATCCTGCAAGAATACCCTTTCCGCTTTTACATGTAGATACCGGCCACAATTTCCCTGAAACGATTGAGTTCCGGGACAAGCTGGTGGCTGAGTTGGGATTGGAGCTTATAGTAAGAAATGTCCAAGACTCCATAGATCAGGGAAAAGTACGGGAGGAAAGAGGCCGATATGCCAGCAGAAACACCTTACAAACCACAACGCTGCTGGATGCTATCGAAGAATTCAAGTTTGATGCCTGCATAGGTGGTGCAAGAAGGGACGAAGAAAAGGCAAGGGCTAAAGAGCGTGTATTTTCCGTCCGTGATGACTTTGGGCAGTGGGATGAAAAAAACCAACGCCCTGAGCTGTTTGACATGCTGAACGGAAAAATCCACCAGGGTCAGAATGTCCGTGTTTTCCCGATTTCCAACTGGACTGAATTGGATGTATGGGAATATATCAAAACAGAGCAGATAGAGATTCCTTCTATTTATTTTGCCCACAAACGCGAAGTATTCTTCCGTGATGGCATGATTTGGACTGCAAACGAGCATGTTTACAGAGAGCAGACGGAATTGGTGGAAGAGAAAATGGTACGGTTCAGAACCGTAGGGGATATGACCTGTACAGCAGCAGTTCTCTCTGAAGCTGTCACATTGGATGACGTGGTAGCCGAAATCAGGGATTCCACGATTTCAGAACGGGGAGCCAGAATCGATGATAAAAGATCTGAAGCAGCGATGGAAACCCGTAAGAAAGTAGGGTACTTCTGATCAACCAAATTGAAGGCATGGGGCAGTGGGATCTGCAAAAACCCGGATCAACTCCCCTATCACCAAAAAGAACTGAAAAAATGGATATACAAGGCAGAAAACTCATAAAAATAGCCACTGCAGGCTCTGTTGATGATGGTAAAAGTACGCTGATAGGAAGGCTTCTTTATGATACCAAATCACTGACAACTGATAAAATAGAAGCTATTGAGCGAAGCAGCAAGCAGCGTGGATACGATTATTTGGACTTTTCTCTTGCTACCGATGGATTGGTAGCTGAGCGCGAACAGGGAATTACTATTGACGTCGCACACATTTACTTCTCCACAGACAAAACCAATTTTATCATAGCAGACACACCGGGTCACGTAGAGTATACCCGGAACATGGTCACCGGAGCTTCTACATCCCAAGTTGCGATCATTCTCATTGATGCGCGCAAAGGGGTGATTGAGCAAACCTATCGCCATTTTTTCATAGCTAACCTGCTGAGAATATCCCATGTAGTAGTGGCTATCAACAAGATGGATTTGGTAGGATATGACGAAGATGTATATCTCAAAATAAAAGCCGATTTCGATGCACTGGTAACCAAAAGTAGTTTCCGGGAGGAGCAGATTACTTTCATCCCGGTCTCTGCACTGAAAGGTGAAAATATTGCACGGAAGTCGGAGGAAATGCCGTGGTATGTAGGAAACACATTACTCGATCATCTGGAAGTATTGGAGCCTGATGACCTTCAGGAAAGTGCGGTTGCAAGATTTCCGGTACAGTATGTCATCCGGCCAAAAACGGAAGCATTTCATGACTTCAGAGGGTTCTCCGGAAAACTTTATGGGGGAAACCTCAAAGTGGGAGATGAAGTCACGGTACTACCATCCCTCAACACCTCCAAAATCAAAAATATCCATTTCTTCGATCAGGAGATTAAAGAGGCTTCGGTGGGAAGTTCGGTTACCATCACACTTGAATCCGAAGTGGATTTGAGCAGAGGTGATATGTTGGTAAAAAGCACCGAGGTTCCGAAAAGTGAGAAACTAATCACAGCGACCATCTGTCAGGTAAATAATAAAGCCCTGAAAGTTGGTGGAAAATACATACTTCAGCATGGTGTAAACCGTGTGCTGGCCAAAGTTGACCAGATAGAATCGAGGATTTATACGGATTTCTCCGGATCAGAACATACCGAGGAACTCAAATTGAATGACATAGGTCGGGTACATTTCCGGCTAAGTAAGCCTATTCACTTCGACACCTATCAATCCAACAAATCCAACGGAAGTTTTATTCTTATTGAAGAAGGAGGATTTGATACGGTAAGTGTTGGATTTATAGAGTAATAGTCAGTTTATTGATGTATCCTATCCTGGACTTGGATGTCAAAAAGATATACCTGCGCCTGGAGAGTCAATTGAAGCTAAACTGACAGAGTAAGGACCATGCCAGCCTATTTAAGAATAGGTAAATGCGGGTTGTTTTAGGTTTCTAAACCATTTAAAATCTTCTAGAAACCGTAATTGCATATTCACGCTGTCCGGAAATCCCCTCCGGAATTAGTACGACCTTTAACCATGACCCCCTTTAGGGAAAACCTGTTGTAGCCATGCAAAGTTTTAGAACCGAAATAGAAAACCCCATTGTTGAGCGGGATATCATCGATCTTGAAAAAAAGATTGCGCTTTTCAAAGAAGGGAAAATAGATGAAGAAAAATTCAGGAGCCTTCGTTTGGCACGAGGAGTATATGGCCAGCGGCAGCCTGGTGTGCAGATGATCAGGATTAAGCTGCCTTATGGCAGAGTGACCTCAAACCAGTTACGGAGGATCACAAAAGTGTCCGACGAATACTCTACAGGCCGGCTTCATATCACCACACGCCAGGACATTCAGATTCACTATGTAAGCTTGGACCGCACACCGGAGCTTTGGGCTGAGTTGGAGCGTGATGATGTCACCTTGCGGGAAGCTTGCGGAAATACAGTCAGAAATGTGACTGCATCAGAATTGGCTGGTATTGATCCCCATGAACCTTTCGATGTGACCCCTTATGCAGATGCCACTTTCAGGTATTTTTTAAGAAATCCCGTATGTCAGGAAATGGGCAGGAAATTCAAAATTTCCTTTTCTTCTTCAGATGAGGATACTGCTTTGAGCTATTTACATGATCTGGGATTTATCCCAAAAGTGAAAAAAGTAGTTGGGCAGGAAATCCGAGGGTTTAAAGTACTGCTAGGTGGTGGCCTGGGTTCACAACCGAGACATGCAGACCCCATTACAGACTTTCTGGAGACCGATCAGTTAATTCCTTTCATAGAAAGTGTCCTTAGGATTTTCGACAGGCATGGGGAAAGAGCCCGGAGAAACAAAGCCAGAATGAAGTTCTTGGTCAAAGATATAGGTCTGGAGGCTTTTCTCAAGTTGGTAGAGGCAGAGAAAAAAGCATTGCCTTATAAAAGCTATGCACTGGATGTCTCAGAATATGAAGCTGGCCGCACACTCCCGAATCCGCCTGCCGTCACAATAGACAGTGAACTGGGTTTGGACTTCGAGTTATGGAAGCTGACCAATGTACTCCCCCAAAAACAAGCTGGCTATGTAGCCATAGGTGCAAAAGTCCACTTGGGAGATTTCTATACGGATCAAGCAAGGCAATTAGCCGATTTAGTGGAGAATTATGCCAATTCGGAAGTGCGTTTTACACTAAGGCAAAACTTCCTTATCCGGGATGTAAGAGAGGATTTGGTTCCTTATTTTTATCAAGAGCTGAAAAAAATAGGTCTTGGAGATTCAGGATATGATAGTTTGGGGGATATTACAGCATGTCCAGGAACTGACACCTGCAATTTGGGTATTGCAAGCTCGACAGGGATTGCGAGGGAACTTGAGCAAGTAATCCAAAATGAATATCCCCAATATCTTAAAAACAAAGATCTGGTCATCAAAATATCAGGCTGTATGAATGCCTGCGGCCAGCATAATATGGCCCATATTGGATTCCAGGGGATGTCCATGAAATCCGGAAAAACCGTCTTACCCGCTCTGCAAGTGCTTCTGGGCGGAGGAAATTTAAAGAATGGGAACGGGAGGTTTGCGGATAAAGTCACCAAAGTCCCCAGCCGCAGAGGTCCTCAGGTCTTAAGGATCTTGCTTGACGATTTCGAAAAAAATGCCAATGGCATGGACTTCTTAAGTTACTATGACAAGCAAGGGCAGATTTACTTCTACGACTTATTGAAGGAGCTTGGGGACGCTTCCACTGTAGCCGAAGGAGATCAGATAGACTGGGGGCATGATGAAGCCTATCAAGTGGCCGTGGGAGTGGGAGAGTGCGCAGGTGTAGTTATAGACTTGGTTGCTACCTTGCTCCTGGAGGCCTTGGAAAAACTGGAACTCGGTCAGGAAGCTTTGAATGAAAAACGGTGGTCAGATAGCATTTACCACCATTATGCCGGATTGATCAATGCGGCTAAGGCACTGTTGCTGAGTGAGGATATCAGTACCAACTCATATGCTAGTATTATTACACAGTTTGATGAAAAATTTGTAGCCTCAGGCAAGATAAATCTGGAAGGATCTACTTTCTCTGATAAAATCTATCAAATCAATCAGCATGATCCCACAGAGGAATTTGCCAATAGATATGCCAAACAAGCATTGGAAATTTACAATCTCTTGAAGACGTATCGCGAAAAGGAGGTAGAAGCATGAGGGCAGCAGTCAAACCTAAAGTAACGCTGGTCGGTGCAGGTCCCGGTGATCCCGAGTTGATCACTCTTAAAGCAGTCCTTGCATTGAACAAGGCGGATGTAGTCCTCTATGATGCGCTCATAGATCCTGTGTTGTTAAAGCATGCTCCAGACACCGCTTTAAAGATCTTTGTTGGGAAACGGGTAGGAAAGCATTCCTTACCTCAGGATGATACGAATCAGCTCTGTGTAAGCCTTGCCAGGAAACACGGACATGTCGTACGGCTGAAAGGGGGTGATCCATTTGTATTCGGACGCGGGGCAGAGGAAATAGAATACCTGGAAACTTTAGGCATTCCTACAGAACTTATTCCAGGAATAACGTCGGCAATAGCTGTACCCGCTGCAGCGGGTATTCCTGTGACCAAGCGGGGTGTTTCAGAGAGTTTTTGGGTGGTGACCGGAACTACTTCGGCAGGAGAACTGTCGAGGGATTTGGCTCTGGCTGCCCAATCTACTGCCACAGTGGTGGTACTTATGGGCACAAAAAAATTAAAAGAAATAGTCCAGACCTATAAACAACAAGGCAAGAACAATTTACCCGTTGCCATTATCCAAAGCGGCACTACCTACGATGAAAAAATTGTAGCAGGTCATATTTCTGATATTGAAACCAAAGCAATTTCCTCTGGGATAGAAGCTCCAGCTATAATCATTCTGGGAGAAGTAGTGAAAGAAAGCCAGAAGTTAGCAAGCGTTTATAGGGAAGTAGTATCCATTAGAAACTTATGATATAACGGGATTCTGCTATCCTATATCCAACTCCAAAAACCCTTTCGATGAACCAGCTCTACCCGGTCTTTCTCAAAGTACATGAACTCAATATGCTATTGGTTGGAGCTGGATTTGTGAGTACGGAAAAATTAGAGTTTTTGTTAAAAAGCAGTCCGGAAGCCAAAGTTACTGCGGTTTCAAGAGCGTTTTCCCCAAGTTTTCTGGAACTGGCCTCCAAGACAAAATCCGTTACTCTTATTCAGGATTCATATGATGAAAAATACCTTGAAAGCAAACATTTGGTGATCGCTGCCACCGATGATAAATCAGTCAATAGGCAGATTCGAGACGAAGCAAAGAAGAGGTTTATATTGGTAAATGTAGCCGATACACCTGATTTATGTGATTTTTACTTAGGTGGAATCGTAACCAAGGGCAACTTGAAAATAGCCATAAGCACGAATGGAAAATCACCTACTACTGCAAAGCGGATCCGGCAACTTTTAGAGGAAGTACTGCCAGAAGAAATTGACGACCTCCTGGAAAATATCAATACTTATAGAAGTACGCTAAAAGGAGATTTTGAGGATAAAGTTCGTGCACTAAATAAGCTTACTGAGGGGCTTGTGAAAAAATAAATATTGGAATGGAATAAAAAATCCTTATTTTTATTCCATTAGTTATGAGACAAGCTTTCTATTTAGTTTTTACGCTTTCAGTTATTCTTAGCTCCTGCTCCCAATCTTCCAATGGGTCAGGAGAAGATCAATTGGATTATAGCTTATCCATAGTAGATTCTGTTCGGGTCGACTATGCAGGACGGCTCAATCTTCTGGATGTTGATCCTGAGGCAGGGTTGATCCTTGCATTTGATATCCAAACCAGAAAATTTATAGTCTTTGATTTCCAGGGAGAACAACAAGGGGAGTTTTCAAAAGATCCTGAATCTCCGGAGGGCTATGGTTATTTTCCTATCGCTGCGGCCAAAATCATTGACCAAAAGCATATTTTATTAATCTCTTCCAACGGGGTATTCAGCTATGATTTTCAGGGTGGGCTGGTTGACAGTAAGAGGCTTGAAAAAGATCATGTGCTTCCATTTTCCGGAAGATCAGATATCAGAAGTGAAATTTTCTACCACAACGGTAAGTTTCTTCTCGCAGGACTGATCGCCAGGGGTGATTACAATAAAACCCAGCCCGAGTTCTATGAAAGTTTTTATCAGTTGGCAGAGTTTGACACAGCCAAGGGAAAGGTGAGACGCTTATTGAAGCTTGAAGACGAAAGCATTTTTATGAACGGTAATTCACACGAGCCACCGACCCTATCTCCACAATTCACCTTGGTTGATAACAAACTTTTTGTGATAACAGGGGTAGACCCTTATTTGAATATCTATGAGCTGGATTCTTCCAACAGTAGGATTGATAGAGTCGCTCTACCTGTAGAAAACTACCAGCTTAATCCGGGTGAAGATCCAAAGAAAGCAGATCCAAGAGCCATTAGTTTTGATCCAAGTTTTGGGTATTTCAATAAAATGGCCCATCACGACGGGTTGTTGATCGTCAGTTATTTTCCCGGATACAATCAGCAAGACCAGATCAGCTCCAGAGAAAATAAATCCCCGGCAGAGTGGGAAGCATTCAATAGTCAGATGCAACAGAAGTATAATTCTGAATTCCTTGTCCTAGACAAAAAAGGGCAATTGCTAAGCAGAATTCCCCAGGATAAACGGCTGGATATGGGCCAGTTTGGATCCAGAGAGGGATCCCTATGGTTTCTCTCCCGCTTTAATGACGAAGTAGAGGAAGATTTCTGGACGTTTTACAAAGTGCAGCTGGAAGAAAAAGCATCGGACTAGCTTAATCTGCCTTTTACTGGGTATTTCTCTTAAAGAGAAAACTACCACCACCCTGCTCCAGCGTGAACTCGCTCTTTTCAGGATCAAATCGAAATACCGCTCCGGCCTGAGGGAATTCAAACGTATGTTGACCAGAAGGCTCAAGAACTGTCTCCGGCTGACCTGTGGCCTTTGCTATCAATTTCCCTGACTCGGTTTCAAAAGTGATTCTCAAGGGAATCTGTTCTGAACTATACTCTCCCACGTACAAGGCTAAAACCTCTTCGTCTATCAGAATCTGGCGGATTCGGGGAAGAGTTACTGACTTACCATAAAAGGTATTTAAAAGTGCAAGGGATATATCATTGTCATTGTAATTAAGTCCGTTGGAAAGTATACTGAGTGTGATCTCCTCCTCAGGAAGAAAGGCAAGCATAGATCTGAATCCATCTATACCTCCACTGTGGCCATACATTTTTTTGTCGTAATAGGGGTAAACCAGCATCCCCATCCCAAAATTATCCTTTATTGTGGTCATCTTCGCCAGACTTGTGGCTCCAATCAGTTTTCCGCTAAATAATCCTTCTATAAATCTGGACAAGTCTTGGGTATTGGAAACAATCGCCCCAGCCCCCACAGGTATGGACATATCCGTCACTCCTTCCTCTATCCACTGCCCACTATACCGATAGGATTTTACTTCACCTTTTGGGCTTTCTCCGGTTTTACCTACATAGGTGTTTTTCAGTCCAAGAGGCTTGGCAATTAATTTTGCTATCAATTCACCATAGGACATATCATATACTTTCTCAAGAATAAAGGTCAGAAGCACAAAATTGGAATTGGAATATGCAGCCTCGCTGTCAGGTGTAAAATCACTTCCTCCGTTCTTGATGATTTCCACCATTTCCGATTCCGCTTTAGGTTGGGTATAGTAGGTCATGTAAAGCTCATCATTCGTGAAATTGTGTATTCCACTTCTATGCTGTAGCAGATTGGAGATAGTAATCGACCTGGAGTTAGGAATTTCCGGATAAAAATCAGCCAAATGTTGATCCAATCTCAAGTCCCCTTTTTCCACAGCTTGCATAGTCAACACTGAGGTAAAAATTTTGGATATGGAGCCAATTCTAAAAAGGAGGCCATCACTCATTTTCTTGTCTGCTTCCATGTCTTGATAACCCAAGGCCCGGGAATAGACTTCCTTTCCCTTATAGGATAGGCGTACATTACCCATGAATCTATCATGCACCTCCAAAGAATCCATGAATAGATCCAAGCGGGAAAAATCCGGAGATTGGGCAAAAAGCTGGGAGATTGTGCCCAGGAAGGCCACTATCAAACAACTGATCCTTGTATTCATTACCTTTTAATTAAAGTACAAAAAAAGCCCTCTACCAAAGGATTCCAGTAGAGGGAGATTTAAAATTAATCCAGTCTGTTTCGTTCATCACTACTTCCGCTGTTGCTCTTTACACGGAAACTCTCTCCCTTTGCAAAATTATAGCGAAGTGTAAATCTGACGCCTTGATTACTCCTGTATTGTCTAAAAGAGGTGTCAATATCCGCAAAATTAACATCTGCTCTGATCAACTGTGTCCTGAAGAGATCGGTACCATTGACTGCGATAGTCAGCTTATCTTTCATGATGGATTTAGTAACTCCGGCATCCACCCATCCAAAACCACCTATACTTCCCTGTCCCCATATCTGAGGCCCGAGGTACATTCCGACCAACTCAAACTTGAATCCTTTTGGAAGATTCATATTATGCTGAGTTCTGGCCATATAGGAGACTTGCTCGTTATCCAGAAAATCATCCCCTATTTGTGATTTGAACCTGTTATGGTTTACCTGCACCATATTTGACACACTCCACCATTTTCTAATATCCACTGGTATTATAGCACGGAAATTAATGTTACTGGTCTTGTCAAAGTTATCAGTGAATGTAACTGTGGTACGCTCTTCCTGATCCTGCATAAACACCTGCATGAAAGCATCCTGGGTTTCGGAGTAGCTGAGTGTGAACTGATAGCTGCCTTTTACCACGTGGTTCATTTCAAAATTATTGGAATATTGGGGCTTCAATCCCGGGTTTCCCTGCTCAGAGGTCAATGCATCTATATAATAGATAAAAGGATTCAGTAGTCTATAGTTAGGACGGGTGATCCGTCTATTGGCGTTGTAGATAATCTGATAGCTATCGCTTACCTTATGCTGTAAGAAAGCACTGGGAAACAGGTTAAAATATTCCTGCTCGTTCACCACTCCCAGCGTAACTGAATTTCCACGGATATCGGAGTACTCACCCCTTAATCCTGCCTGAAAGGAGAGTTTATCAGAGAACTTTCCCTTGTAAGAAGCATATGCAGCCAGCACGTTTTCATTGTAGATGAACCGGTTACTGTTAGGATCCGGATTGAAAGGCCCATCCTCGATTGATCTGCTCAGATCCAGGTTATTGTCTGATTTCACCCATGACCCTTTTAAGCCTGTTTCCACTGTACTTCCATTCTTTAAGGGTTTTACCAAATCCACTTTAGCGGTCAGAATGTTATAGTACATGTTGTTTAAGGTCAGAATTCTGTCCCTTGCTACTCCAGTCTGATCTAGGCCTACCCAATACGTATTGTTCAGCAAAGATTCACTGCTTGAGTTCATTCGTGTGAAATCCACATCAGAAGAAAGTTTTGTGCCTACCGTATCCAGCTTTGCATCATAATGTAGATTGGCAAATACTCTACCTCCTCCCCCAGGCTCGTGGTTAATGGATTCCATGTATGCAATATCCGATGATCCCGGTGTCGTAATTTGTGTCAAGGAATTATTGACGCTCATTCTATCATTGTCAGAAGCCTGTACATTCAGCCCCAGATTCTGATTTTCATTGATTTCATAATTGGCAGAGCCATTGAAAAACAGGTTTTTATTACGCTGGTTGATTTCGGAGTCCTGGCTGAAATTGGACACTCCTTCCTCCAAGGTAAAATTCCTGTTTATTTCAAGCTCATTTAGAAAGGCATTGTGGTTATAATTGAGATTTGCATTAGTTGTCCACTTCCCTTTCTTCACATTTAAGGTAACCCCGCTAATAGGAGCAAAGAGTCCATTATATTGTCCTCCCAGCTGCACATTTCCAAACATCCCATCCACTGTATTCTTCTTAAGGCGGATGTTGACAACCCCTGCAGATCCCTCCGCGTCAAATCGTGCAGAAGGATTGTTTACTACTTCGATACTCTTGATGTTATCAGCTGGCATGGCCCGAAGGAAATTTGCCAGATCAGTAGCGCTCATATAAGTCTGTCGGTCGTTGATCATTACCACTACTCCTGAGCGTCCGTTCAGGTTTATGATACCGTCCTGATCTACATAGATTCCAGGTGACCTGCCGATCACGTCCAATGCATTGGACCCTTCTGCCATTACAGTGCCTTCCACATTGACAACGGTCTTATCAGGTTCTATGATTATTTCAGGTCGGGTGGATTGTATAGTGACCTCTTCCAAGCCTGTCATCTCATCTTCAATACTTACTGTACCCATGTCCTTTATTATTCCAGGAGCCAATTCAAACTCCTCAGATTCAAAAGGCTTAAATCCTATAGAGGAAATAACAAGTTTTACTTTTGCGGTTTTGATTGATTCAATCAAAAAATCACCATTCTCATCAGACACAGCACCATCCAAAAGATTACCACCATCCACAGCAATCAAGGCGACATTGGCGTAAGGGACAACCTGTCCGTTCTGATCCAAAACCTTACCTGTGATTTTGCTGAGCTCCTTGGCTGCAAGATTACTCATTCCGAGTAGGTAGGTAACAAGCGTGATAAAAATTAAGTTGGTAGTTTTCATTTCAATTAAGCATTGGTGTTATTGATATGCTCCCTTATGAAAATGAAATGCCAAGCGTTAAAATCACCTCAAATACTTCAAAAAAGCTGTTTTCATTATTTTAATGACCAAGCAGTGTCTCAAAAACGAACAGTTTTTCCGTTCGGTTTTCGGACAAAAAAAGCCCCGGTTTCCTACCGGGGCTTAGATCCTTAACGCCTAACTTCCTTAAAGCGCGGCCAAATATCTTTTGTTTGCTTCTTCCCAATTTACCAGATTCCAGAAGGCTGAAATATAGTCAGGTCTTCTGTTTTGGTAATTCAGGTAGTAGGCATGCTCCCAAACATCCAAACCAATAATGGGCGTGCCTTTAATTTCTGCGACATCCATTAACGGGTTATCCTGATTTGGTGTCGAGGAGATTTCAAGCGTACCTGAATTAGTCAATACCAACCAAGCCCAGCCTGAACCAAATCTAGTAGTTGCAGCTTTATTGAAAGCCTCTTTGAATTCACCGAAATTTACAAATTTTGAGTTTATGGCATTTGCCAATTCACCCGTTGGCTCTCCTCCTCCATTGGGAGAGAGTATTTGCCAAAACAGGCTGTGATTGTAATGCCCTCCACCATTATTTCTGACAGCAGTATTCGCACCGGCGGAGCTCTGAAGTTCCTCCAAAGACTTGTTTTCCAGGTCTGTGCCCGCTATCGCATTATTTAAGTTTGTTACATACGTATTGTGATGTTTACCATGGTGGATTTCCATTGTCTTAGCATCAATGTGTGGTTCCAATGCCGAAAAAGCATAAGGTAAGGATGGGAGTTCAAAAGCCATTTTCTTAAAGTTTATGGTTATACATTTGGTTTAAAATCCGTCAAAGAATCTGCCTAATCAACCGAGAGGATTAAAAAAAGGTTCTAGAAAGATCAAATTCCTTCTATTTTCTCAAATTCTTGAAAAATGTCAATAGAAGTTCCTGGGATTCCTTTTCAAAAAGACCTTCAAACACCTTGGTTTTGGGGTGTAGTATTCCCGGATTGGTCTGCCGATATCCTCTCTTAGGGTCAGGAGCGGCAAAATGAAGTTCCCCTAACTGCGACCAAAAAAGGGCTCCTCCACACATCGTGCAGGGCTCCAGTGTTACATATAATTTACATTCGCTGAGGTACTTTGCCCCGATATAGTTAGCTGCGGATGTAATAGCCAGCATCTCTGCGTGGGCAGTAACATCGTTCAGCTTTTCTGTCTGGTTATACGCTCTGGCAATTATCCGGTTTTTGGATACAATAATGGCGCCCACTGGTATTTCATTTTCTTCGAATGCGATTTTAGCCTGCTTCAAGGCTTCATTCATAAAAAACTCATGACTGTATAATTCCAAAACCTGATTCTTAAAACATGGACAGAATTTCGTTTCTGACACCATCATTGATAATGAAAGCCAAAATCAAGGATACTACCAATCCAATGAAAGCTTTGGACACATCTTTTCTCGCAAGACGAAAAGCCCGGACTATCCACGCATTCCGCTTCTTTGCTTTGGCGTGCTTACCTAATGCTATAGCCAGTTCACGTCCCCCCAAAAGACCTATGAACACCCAAGTAGTACTCATAGGCACATTACTGTACATTTTGAAATAGAAAAGAATAATTGCATAAACGAAATCCACTATAGTAGCCGCGCGGACATCCGTGACATTGGTCTTTTCATTAACTATGCCCTGTATCTTATCTCCTTTCAAGTAAAATAGGAATCCCAGGCCTAGAAAGACAAACCCTGTGTATACCAAGAATTCTACTAAATCAAGTTGTCTTGGTAGAAATACAGCAATATTTGCTGCGTCCTGCATGATCCAAACCGCCCAAAGTATCCCTGAAGTAACCCATTGAAGAACCATCCAGTATGGTTTAGCCTTGCCCTTTAGATAGTTCTTTACAAATCTCTCTAAAACAAACCAAACGATGATAGCAATAACAAATGCCAACAGATAACCTATGAAGCTTTTGAACATCACCTCCACAATCGTTCCTGCTTTGTAGGTGAATACATTAAGAAGCAGAAAGGTAGTGGACACCGGCATTCTCATCCGGGTCATGATGAGCAAGACGATCGGGGCTGCCAATTGGAGAAATACGAAACTTTCGGGAGCCCTTTCCAGTCCAGGAACGCTAAGCCGCTGATAGCTGACATCGCCGTTATAAGTAAGCCAGCTATAAGTGACAGTCCCCACGAAAATCAACCCCATAAACAGCCACAGCCAATACCATTTTCTATTATAGTTTGAGGCAATGAATGTTCCAATCGTCTGTATACTGTCATTGGCTATGGCGGAGTAAGCCGCCAATGCAAACCCAAACCACATGGCTGCGTAGGTATAGGGAGTAATCAAGCCAGCAATAGAAATAAGGACACAGATCACTATCAAAAATGATTTTTCCTTTTTCGTGAAATCAAAGAGTGCATATGCTCTCTTTGACAGCGTGTCCTGATTAATGTTTTGGTCTAATTTCTTCTTGGCCATAGTTAGGCTGATGTACAGGTGGGCAAAATTAAAGAAGATTATTTTGTATCCATGTTATCAAATTGTTAAGTAAGCACAAATCCTTCTACCAAAGGTGTTTTTGATCTTGCATTTCGCAAAAAAATTTCAACTTTTGCCCATTGGTATATTTAAAATTTGGATTCCCAGCATAACATATTACGTTGACTAGGTGAATTCTTTGGATGTCATTAGTGAATAAACCGGGTAGATTCAGATCCTGAGAATGGAAAGCTGGGAATTAGAAAAGCCGAAAGTGAACAAAACCATGAGCTATATCAAAATGCTTTTGGCTTTACTGTTGTTCATCTTTGCTATTGACCTGCTCACTGTAGCTATGAGCCAGCTGAATAGTACACTTGCAGAAAACATTCTGCATGCTACAAAAAACCCGTTTGTAGGACTGTTTATTGGCCTGCTCATGACTGCCTTAATCCAAAGCAGCTCTACGGTTACCGCTACTATTGTAGCAGTCGTAGCCTCGGGTAATCTGACCCTGCAGCAGGCTGTCCCCATGGTTATGGGTGCCAATATAGGTACCACACTTACCTCCACCCTAATATCGCTTTCTTACATTATGAATAAGAAAGAGTTTAAACGGGCACTCTCGGCAGGTATCCTCCATGATATTTTCAACATCTTCACCGTAATCCTACTACTTCCACTTGAAATCTATTCCGGATTTCTATCCAAGCTTGCTGTGAAGCTAGCCAAACTGTTTGCATCTGATGATTCCTATTCCGGCTCTCTGGAGTACAATAAAGTCTTCACCAGGCCATTAAGCGAATGGATCACCACTACCATCGATATACCCATAGTGACTATGCTCTTATCTGTGCTATTGGTTTTTGCGGCCATAAAAATCCTCTCTACCGCAGTTTATAAAGCCTTCGTATTGGACAGTTTCAAGGATATTAACAACCGGATTTTCAAGAATCCATACTTTGCACTGATATCCGGTGTATTTTTTACGGCTGCTGTACAATCCAGCACAGTAAGTACCTCTCTGGTAGTCCCATTGGTGGCAAGCAGAAAAGTCTCTCTCAAAAAATCATTCCCTTTCATCATCGGCGCCAATATAGGTACTACAATTACCGCTGCTATCGCAGCTATCTATAAAACTGAGGCAGCGATAGCACTGGCCATAGTCCATTTTCTTTTCAATGTGTTCGGTGCTATGATATTTATGCCATTTCCAGGTGTAAGAATTATTCCAGTGAGACTTGCCCAGTATATGGGCAAAAAGTCGGTCAAAAGCAGAATACTTGGGTTTGCTTATGTGCTATTGACTTTTTTCATCATTCCTTTTTTACTGATTTATTTCAGTACTCACTAAGATCGGGAGTTTCGCCAGGCGTTCATCAGGGATTTTGCAGAACTCGTCCCTATCCTATCTGCCCCGGCACGGATCAAGTCCAATGCACCTTCAAGGGTATTTATACCTCCACTTGCTTTTATCCCTGTGGATGATCCCAGTGCTCTTCGCATCAGCATAATATCTTCCGGCCTTGCACCTGACGATCCATATCCGGTTGAAGTCTTCACATAATCTGCTCCCGCTTCTTCACATATCCTACAGGCTTCCGCCATCTGTTCTCCATTCAGGTTAGCGGTCTCTATGATTACTTTGAGAATACGCTCTTCCTCATGGCAGATCTTTGAAAGCTGAGCTATCTCTATCTTCGGCCAATTCATTCCAGAATGAAACGCTGTCTGAGACCATACCAAATCAAGTTCATCCGCTCCGTTTTTAATCGCTTCCCTAGCTTCAAACATCTTGGTGGCAGTATCCCCGAAACCAAAGGGAAAACCAATTACAGTCACAACCTGAATGTCCTCATCACCTAAATCCCTATCCACTTTCCTGACCCAAAAGGGAGGGACGCAAACACCTACAAACTGCTCTTCCAGTGCGTCTTTCACCAACGAATCCACTTGCGAGCTGGTCATGGTCGGTTTTAGGAGAGTCGATTCCAAAAATCTGTTGAGATTATTCATGGGGATATACGTAATCCGATAGATGTATAAATTCCACAGTAAGATCCCCATCCCGAGCGATGGTTGCTCCTTCAAGTATTCCGGCATTCTCTTCCAAAAGAGCTGGAATTACCCATTTGGTAAGCTGTTGACCAAACTCTTCACTGGCCTCCCTAGGCAGCTCGCAGGGTAAATTGTCTATCGCCATTACGGATATACTTGTCTGACTGCCAAACGCCGGTAATTCCAGTCCCGTATCTCTATCTATATCATAAACAGGATCCACCAAAGTAGAAGCCCGCAAGGTAGCAGGAATAGAACCCTCCAAATCACAGGTGATATCTGCTATTACAGACAACTGAAAATCGTCACTGGACATCTCTTTCATTTCAAATAGCCTGGGAGCTTTGGGGTCCCAATAAGCTGCTGAAATCAAGATCTCCGAAACTTCATAAAATCTCTGGAAGTGACTTTCATAGCGTTCAGGAAAAGCATAAAATTCTTCTTTATCGAAACCACCATCTATCTTTCTACGGTTATAATCTTCCGAATGCAAAATCGTATAGACGGGTTCCTCATAATATAATTCCAGAAAATCCTGGACAGATACACCTTTGATCCCCAATTTACTTAATACCTCACTCACGCCTTTCCCAACTCTTCCTGATCCGGTCACTACTATCTTTACGGGAGGAAGTTGCACCTTATCCAGTTCCCCATACATTTCATCCAGATCAAAGCATTCATAGGCTCTTCTCATGTCAAACAATGCGGTCTTCTTTCCATAGGTCCAAAACGCATTAAATGCTCCGACAATCCCCGCCCAACGTCCAAATGCCACAACCCTTCTTGCATGCCTATCTTTCAGCACTTCATAATCAATAAGCCTCACATTCTTTTCCAAAACTGCCTGAAGCAGTTTCCTGTTAGAAGGCTGTCTTTTAATAGTATGTGAAAAGAAAAAGTATGTTTTATTGGAGATAAGCTGATCCACTGGCACTTCCTTTACCCCAAATAACACATCACATTCCGAGATTTCGCTGACCACATTTATCCCGGCTTCTTCATACTCACTATCTGTAAAACAACGGGTGCCACTGGACTCAACTTGAAACTCAAGTTTGCCTGAATATTCCGTGTTAAGCGATTTCAGTTGAGAGGGAGTAAAAGCAACTCTTTTGTCAGGCGGGTTTTTTCCTTCCCGGATTATTCCGATTTTCATAGAAATTTCTATAGCAATGTTTAACTAGAAACAATCAAGCTTACCAATGCGTTATTTGCTTTTGGGTCTTCTGTGGATCAGTTTTTATACCTTCCAAACCTTCCTGTCTGCCTCCAAGATAAAAAGAATTTCGCAGGAGAAATCACGAAGAATAAACAAATGGTCTTCCATTGCTTACGGATTAATCAGCTTTTTGATTCTAGTGGGGGTAGGTCTATATTCATTATTCCTGCCCAAGGTAACTCTAATGCCAGCAGACATAGTCACGTTATATCTTGGATACCTCTTGGCAACTTTTGGTACAATACTTATTGTGAGAGCAAATAAAAAGATTTCTATCCTCAGATGTATCAAAAGCACTTCCTCCAATAACCTTGTCACCAAAGGAATCTATTCAAGTATCCGATATCCTTTGTATGCGGGAATCATTTTGATTTTACTGGGATACTTCTTATTGGAGAGGACGATGGCTGGAGCTATCCAGCTTTTAGCCTTTGCCAGTTATATTCCTATCGGAACCTACTTCAAAGAAAAATACCTTGCTAAAAAATTTGAAGACAGATTTACTCAGTACAAAAAGACTGTTCCGGCTTTTCTGCCGAAGTTATAAAAAAAGGGCCGAAGCCCTTTTTGTTAATCTATACCTCTGAAATCAACCTCAAAAATCAAAATCGAGTTAGCAGGAATTCTTGCTGATTCATTGGTCCGGTATGCTTGGGTTGAAGGAATAATCAACAGCGCTTTGGAGCGGGGCCTGAGCTTTTGAAAAGCTATCTCCCAACCTGGTATTACCGATGCCGCCCCAAGTCTAAAACTGATGGGACCATAGGTTGATGTCTCCGTATGAAGATCATTCTCTTTAGCCACAGCTTCAATAGAGGTATCAAATACAGATCCGTCGCTAAGCAGGGACCCGGTATAATCAGTATGCACTATGGTATTCACGGTAGGCCGACTTCCCTCTCCTTCTTCCTGTACAATCACCACTACACCACTTGGGTCGTGGATCCTATACAGGCTATCTATCTCCGCGGATTGTAAGTAAGCTTCTATCTTAGGTCGGTCTATAGCCAGATTTGCTTCTACATCGTACGCTGGCCCAGTATTGAAAGGGTTATTCGCCTCACATCCCCAAAGGCCTGCTAAAGCTATGATCAGGTATGTTAATTGATATTTCTTCATAGAACTCTATTCTTTGACTTCTCCTTCAATCACTTTTACCAGGCTTATTTCGAAAATAATCGGGGAATTGGCGGGAATTCTTGCTTGACCACCTGCCCCATATCCATAAACCGAAGGCATGATAATGGTAGCCCTATCACCCTCTTCCATAAATGAGATACCATATCTGAATCCAAAAATGATCATAGGGTCATTAATGGGAAATTCAATGGGCTCATAATCTCTTCGTGAGTCATAGATATTGTTCTCTTTAGCCAATGCTTCTATAGAGGTATCAAAAATCGTTTCATTCAATAATTTCCCTACATAATCCACCCTGACTGTGTCGTTGCGCTCCGCATTGACCTTAATGCCGCTTTCAGACACTTGCTGCCATATTACCCTGATCTCCGATAAAGAATCTCTATATTCCTTCACATTGACCATCGGTGTAGTCGCAATGTAATTTTCAATTGCCTCTACATCACGCTGAAAGATGGCATCAACACTTTCTCCCTGGTCTATGCAGGACGCTAAAGAAAAGAGGCCAGCCAGTAAAGCAACAATGTAACTCAGTTTGGATTTCATGGGTTGGTTTAGATTACGTGTTGAAAATCATGTATTATTTTTGAACGTCTGTCACTTCCACATCAAATAGTAAAATAGAATTTGGACCTATCATTGCACCGGCTCCATTTTCACCATAGCCTAAAGGGGAAGGAATCAAAAATTTAGCCTTTGATCCTTTCTTTAAGAGCATCAAGCCTTCATCCCATCCCGGGATCACCTGACCCATGCCTACATTTACTGTAAGTGGTACATATCCTCCTGGACGGTTTTCATTATACACATTGTTTGCTTTTGCTACCTCCTCCCAAGAGGTATCGAAAAGGGTCCCATCCAATAGGTAACCTGCATAATTTACATACATAGTGGTACCAGGCGTAGTCTCCTCACCTGCTCCCTCTTTCTCGATTACATAGTATAACCCGCTTTCGGTCTTCTGTCCAGTCAGTCCTTTTTCTTTAAGATAATTCTCAATCGTCTTGGCTTCCTCAACAATCAGTTCTTTGGCCCGTTCAGCTTTTCTCACATTATCAGCCTCCATAGACTTGTTATAGAAATCCTGAATCCCAGCTTCATCCATAAGTTCAAAGGCTCCCAGACGAACCTTTACCACATCCTCTTCTTTTAGGAATGGGGGAAAGTTCACACCAAAAATAGTTTTGGCCGAAGCTTCGAAAATGATACTGTCTCCTTTCCGCAGATTCAGGAAGATCTCGTCCATGCCATTGTTGGCCGGCAGGGAATCGTTTACCATTAAATACCCTGGAAAAGGTTGATCCGCCGTAGAATAAATCACAGAATCCGATGCCGCAGTTTTGATTTCCAAATTATAAAGCAAAAACTGACCATTGGTCGCCTTTTCGCCCCCTTCTCTGATATATGTATATTCAATACCGTCTTTCTCTGTTACTTTCTTCTTCTTGCAGGAAGAAATCATACTTGCTCCCAATACAAGAACAAGGATTGCCAAAAGGCTAGTGGAGTTTTTCATAAAGGTTATGTGATTTTTCAAGGTAATGTAAGTGCTGGGCTGAAAATTAATTAGCAGTGACAGACAACGTATGAAACAGTTCTTCCTGATGTTCTTCTACCAATTTCTCAAATCGTTCCACTGTTTCTTTTAGTCCTAATGATGATTTTCCCCCTGCAGCGTTTTTATGTCCTCCTCCGTTGAAGTAAGACGCAGCGAATTTGTTAATCGCTACTTCACTCGATGATCTAAATGAAATTTTTATTCCATCCTCCCTCTCGGAAAACAACGCTGCCAGTTTGATACCATCCAAAGATAAGGCATAATTGACCAAACCTTCTGTATCGCCTGTCTGGCTTTGGTACTTTTTAAGATCTTTTTTGCTGATAGAAAAGTAAGCGGTGTGCAGGTCTTCGCGGACCATCAGCCTGCGACTGATAGCGAATCCGATAAATTTCAGTCTATTGACAGAATTGGAATCGTAGATCCAGTTGGCTATCTGTGAACCATTGGCCCCACAATCTATCAATTCAGCTACTATCAGATGGACGTTCCTGGTAGTATTGGGATGCCTGAATCCACCCGTATCAGTCATGATCCCGGCATATAGGCATTCGGCGATATCCTTATCGATCAAAGATTTATCACCAAGCTCAACAATCAATTCATATATCAGCTCACAGGTGGCTGCTGCTTTGGTACTCCAATATCGAAAATCAGCAAAGTCCTCTGGATCCTGATGATGGTCAATATTGATAACGTAAGCCTTGGATTTACGAATTAATTCTCCCAGTTCATTTACTCGGTTCAAAACAGAAAAATCAAGACAGAATATTACGTCCGCTTCTTCCAGTTTTCGAACAGCAAGTGGATTATGCTCAGGTTTACTGAAATCCAGCACCTCTGCATTCCCCTTCATCCAATTAAGAAATGAAGGATAATCCGTAGGAGTCACCACTGTCACATCATGTCCTTTCTTGATCAGGTAATTAGCCAGACCTAAGGATGAACCCAATGCATCTGCATCCGGTTTGACGTGGGTAGTGATGAATATTTTTTTTGGTGATGAAATCTCTCTTTTAAATGAGGCGAATTCTTCCATTGTATCAATTCAGCTGCACTTTCTCTTTAGTAGCTCGCAAAGGTCAGTATTTTTTTCGCAAATCCCAACTTACTTATCCCTCTGACTACTAAGTTTATACATTATAAATAAGAAACAATTTGCACTAAATGGCTTGAAAAAACCTATTTTTGCACCCGATTCAAACAAAGTATAACCAATAACATGGCAACAAACAGAACATTTACCATGATCAAACCTGATGCTTTTGAGGCAGGGAATTCAGGCGCTATTCTGAAAATGATCGAAGAAGCAGGATTTAAAATCGTGGCCATGAAAGCTACACAGTTGACCAAGGAACTTGCCGGCAAGTTTTATGAGGTTCATAAGGAAAGACCCTTTTACGCTGATCTCTGTGCATATATGTCTTCTGGGCCTATCATTGCAGCGATACTTGAGAAAGAAAATGCTGTAGAGGACTTCCGCACACTGATCGGGGCAACAAACCCCGAAAATGCAGCAGACGGGACAATCCGAAAAATCTTTGCAAAGTCCATCGAAGCCAATGCTGTCCACGGCTCTGATTCTGATGAAAATGCAGCTATCGAAGGCTCATTTTACTTTTCCCAGACTGAAAGAGTAGGGTAATAAGATAATTGCTTCTCTGCAAACAAGAAAGGCACTCACTGGGTGTCTTTCTTGTTTGCAGAAGCCCTACCCTCCAATAGCGATCATGCTTCTGTTCTTGTTGTGAAGTCCGGGATCCGAAAATTTTTCAAGGTCATCCATGCCTGCACGGACCGCTTTTTTGTGATAAATGGATTCCTGTATAAGGCTCTCCACATCCCCACCATTTCGCAGCGCCGTAAGTAAATCCGTCTCGCGGTTCGAAAAAAGACAATTTTTAATCCTGCCGTTTGCAGTAAGTCTGATCCTATTGCAGGTTCCGCAGAAGGGATTCGTGACAGAACTGATGATTCCGAAATCCCCTCTAAACCCATCAATTTGGAATTTTCGGGCAGTTAAGTTCCGCTCATCTGGTAGCCCCAAAACTTTTCCCTGCCCAAAGTGGCTTTGGATAGCATCCAGAATACGTCTCTCTGAGACCATTTTAGACTTATCCCATTTATTTCCCTCAAAAGGCATAAACTCAATAACCCTTACGGAAATAGGTTTCTCTCTGGTGAATTCAACAAAATCTATTATCTCATCATCATTTACGCCCTGCATTAGCACGGCATTCACCTTCACTTCAAACCCGCTGGAAATAAACAGGTTAAGATTGTCCATCGTCTTTTGATGCCCACCTCTTCTCGTGATCGCTGTAAAGCGCTCTTCTTTAAGGGTGTCCAGACTGAAGTTTATTTTTTTGAGTTTATTTCTCTTAAATGTATCCAGGAACCGGTCTGCCAGAATTCCATTCGTCGTAATAGAAAGTTCAACGGGCAACTTGGAAAGCCTTTCCAATATATTTCCAAAATCCTTTCTCAATAAAGGCTCTCCTCCAGTCAAACGGATCTTTTTTATTCCTAACCGGACAAACTGCTCAGCCAAAAGTCCTATTTCCGCTGCATCCATCAGATGCTTGGCGGGAGTAAGGGGGATGCCTTCTTCAGGCATGCAATATTTACATCTAAGATTACACTTTTCCGTCAGGGAAATTCTCAGGTAATCATGGGCTCTTCCATATTTATCTTTGAGTACGTCAGTCATTCCCACTATGATCATTTCCCTTCAAAACGGTGAATACATGGAGCAGGTGAGGAAAAACAGCATCCATCGATTCTTTTACACCCTTCGTTGACCCCGGCAAGGCTAAAATAAGACAGCTTCCGATAGTACCTGCCACCGAGCGGGATAGCATTGCATAAGGCATGATCCGTTGACCATAACTCCTTATTGCCTCTTCTATACCTGGTATTCTCCGTTCCAGTATAGGTTCCAAAGCCTCAGGTGTCACATCCCTATTTGAAAGCCCGGTACCTCCTGTGAATATTACCAATTGACTTCCCTCTGCGTGGTTCAATGCTTTTTCCCGTATGCTGTCGATTTCATCTGGGATCACATCATATGACACCACCTCAATTTTCAATTCCCTTAGCCTCTCAATAATAGCTTTACCCGCCCCATCCTGCTTTTCTCCTCTACAAACAGAATCCGAACAAACAAACACACAGGCCTTTACCTTTTCCGGACGCTGATTGTTGAAACTGGATTTACCCCCTGATTTCTGCTGAAGACTAATAGCCTTGATCACGATTCCTTTATCTATGGGTTTCAGCATATCATACATCGTCAATGCAATCACCGACGCCCCATGCATAGCCTCCACCTCTACCCCTGTTTTATACACAGTTTTCACAGTGATGAAAATGTGTATCTCAAGCCCATCAATCTGATAATCTACTGACGTGTATTCTATGGGAAGAGGATGGCAATCAGGAATGGTAAGGTGGGTGTTTTTTACTGCGAAGAGGCCCGCGACCTTGGCCATTTCAAACACGTTCCCTTTAGGAACCTTATTTTCTGAAATAGCTTGTATTGTATCGGGCAAGCTGACCTGCACAGTAGCTTTGGCTACAGCTACTCTTAATGTGGTGATTTTATGGGTAATATCGACCATATTCTTTTCAGCTATTTACTTTCCATTGAAAGTCCGTATTCTCAAATATCTCCTTCCCGAAAATGGGCACTTCTGTCTTTACTTTGTTTACCAAATATTCCGTCGCCTCATAGACTTCGCTTCTTCTCTTTGCGGAAACAAATACAAAAAAGCAGATCTCTCCCACCTTCACTTTGCCCAGACTATGATAGATATGCATACAGATGAGGTCAAATTTTTCAAAGGCCGACTCCCGCAGTTCATGCAGCTTTTCGTTAGCCATCTCTTCGTAGCTGGAATACTCTATTCCCACTACCTTATTTCCATTCACCTCGTCGGCTCTTACCTGGCCCAGAAAAATATTATGGGCTCCTATGGTATGCTTTCCTTGGTGCTTTGCAATCGACTCTCCAATAAAAGAAGATGAAATCGCCCCTTCAATAAATGTTTTCTTCATGATTGTGTAAGTTCAAAAGGTCTCTGACTCCACCTTGTACCACCCAGACTTGGGTAAAACCTTGTTCCACAAGAAGTAATGCAGCCTGTCTGCTCCGCACCCCAGATTGGCAAAAGACAAAAACAGGCTCTTCTTTTGTAAGTTCCTTTGTCCTGGACTTCAACTGGGTGATCGGAATGGCTACACAGTTTGACTTCACTAATTTCGGCATTTCATCCAACTCTCTTACATCCAACAAGGTTCCTCTGGACATAATTGCATCTGAGGGTGACATAAAGCTATAGGAAATAGAATCCCGCTTATGCTCCTTTATTTCCCCCTCAGCTTCTGTAAACTCAAAGATATATTGCTCATTTCCCAGCATATCATACATAAGCATCTTTCCCGAAAGTACGGATCCCGTCCCCAGTATGATTTTCATGGCTTCATTCGCCTGTAGCATCCCAATCATACCCACTGTGGTCCCCAACACTCCGGCATCTGAGCAATTGACCGGGGATTGATTTTCATCAGGAAACAAATCCCGGTAGGTTGGACCTGTTTGATAATTAAATACTGCTACCTGTCCCTGAAATCTATGTATCGATCCATACACAAATGGTTTATCCAAGGAGACACATGCATCGTTGATCACATACCTTGCAGCCAGATTATCCGTAGCATCTATGACCAAGTCAAATTCTCCGATAATCTCCTTTCCGTTACTTTCATTCAAAAACGTATCGAAAACATGTGTGGTCAATCCGGAATGGGCAGATTTCAGAAACACCTCAGCCTGTATGGCTTTTGATAAGCCGATCTGGTTTTCCCTGTATAGTATCTGACGGTGCAGATTACTTTCTTCAATTTTATCACCGTCTACTATCCCGATCGTACCAATTCCCGAAGCAGCCAGATAGGGTAAGACAGCACAGCCAAGACCTCCAGCACCAATTACAAGCACCTTGCTTCTGTTCAGCTTCTCCTGACCTTCTGCTCCTAGTTGGGGTAGTTTTACCTGCTGGCTATATTTCTCCATCTTATCCTCCTGCAAATGCCGGCAAAAGCGCTATCTCATCACTTTCTTTCAACTCGTAAACCTCTGGCTGTGTAATTATTCTTCGGTTTACCGCAACCTGAAACGAATAATTATCCAACCCATATTTTAAATGTAAAACCTGTAGCAAAGCTGACAGGTTACCTGAGTCCATGTCAAAAGTCTCATGCTCACATTCCGAGGCCTCAGCCAAGATACCAAAATATTTTACCTCTATCATCATATCGTCAGTTGCCCTAATTTACGAAACACGAGGCATTAAGCTATCCAAAAGTACTGATTTGCAATGCCTGTTAAGCTAAGTAAGGAAACAATCCCCAAAAAGAAAAAATTCAACCGCTCTATGGGAAACCGAACCACTGCATCCATACCGTGAAAATGATGTGGATGACACCGGATAATCCCCGCAGCAATTAAAATCGGTTAATAGGGATGTATTGCACTTCTTCTCCGGCAGAAATGCTCTTCTCATTCTCGGGAATCATCAAAATAGCATTACTCTGCGCAAACGAGACCAACATACTGGAGGCCTGCTTTTCATAAACTTCCACCACTCCACCGGTTTCTTTTCCTTGCAATAGAAGCGTCTTATTGGTTTGGTTCTCGATCGGATTTTTGGAAGTACCGGTTTGAAAAATCACTTCCAAGGATTTTCCGGACATCATCTTCTGAATAGCAGGAACCACATACATCAAAAGACAAGTAAGGGACGAAGCGGGGTTGCCCGGAAGAGCAAAAACCAATTTGTTCCCTTTTTTACCGAACCAAAGCGGCTTCCCCGGCTTTTGGTTTACTTTATAGAATTTTTCCGTCACCTTATTCGACTCTAGCCCCTCTTTTACAAAGTCATAATCACCGACTGATATCCCTCCTGAAATCAGCACGACATCAGATGAAAGAGCCTGGTGAATGGCTTCCCCGGTAGCTTCTTTGTGATCTGGAACCCGAAGTATTTTTGCGACATCCAGTCCATAAGTAGCCAATGCTGAGGTTAATGTAAGCGCATTGCTTTCGTACACTGAACCCGGCTGCAGAGGTCTACCCGGAGGCTGTAGTTCATTTCCGGTTATAATTAGGCTTATTTGAGGTTTTGAGAACACAGAGATCCGTTCCATTCCTAAGCCCGCTAGAAAACCGATCACCGCCGGATTGACTTTTGTTCCAGCCTCCAACACGAGGGTATTTTCTTTGACTTGTTCTCCGACAGGTCTCACATTTGCACCGCTTGAAGGGTGCTTTTGAATCAAAATACCCCCTTCTGTCTTTGATACATGCTCCTGCATAATAACAGTATCAGCGAGTGTGGGAACCCTAGCTCCGGTAAAAATTCTGACTGCCTGGTCCTCCTTAAGGTCAAACTCCTTAAAATCACCCGCCTTGCACTCTCCTATCACCTCCAGCTCCTTTTGATCCCCAAACCTAAATGCGTAACCATCCATGGATGATTGCCTAAACGGAGGCAAATTGATCGGCGCATAAATAGCTTCACTCAAGGTACATCCCAGGCTCTCGGCAAGGCTAACCCTCGAAACCCCAGCAGAACACACATTCTGATCAATTATAGAAAGAGCCTCGAAAACCGAAATCATAAGATATTACTTAGGATAAACATGCTCAAAAGAATCACCTACACCTAATTGCACTCCTTCTGCGTATGGGAAGGGGACTTCGCAAAACCCGAATCAAAAGTCCAGTATAAGGTTTTTTACCAGCTGCCCCCTGCACCTCCACCACCAAAGGAACCGCCTCCGAAACCACCGAATCCTCCACCGCCACCGCCAAAGGACCCTCTGCCTGAAGAGAAATCCCCAAACTTGCCTCCACCCCCACCTTTCAGCAGATTGGCAAGCATAATGGTCGTAAGCAAATCTACTCCTCCCCCTCTTCCCCCCATGTGGTTGTTGTTATCATTTCTGTTTTTGATTAGAGGTAAAATGATAAACAGGAATACAAACAGTAAAATCAAAAAAACAGCTCCTCCACCATTTCCATTTGACTCTACATCTTCGGCAGTATATTCACCTGAAGCAAGTTTGATAATCATGTCCGTAGCCTGATCCAGGCCCTGGTAATAATCTCCCGTTCTAAAGTTAGGAGTGATAAGATTCTCTACGATTCTTTTGGCCAATGCATCCGGCACAGCACCTTCCATACCATACCCTGTGGCAATAAAAACCTTTCGGTCATCCATCGCGGCAAGAATAAGAATGCCATTGTCATTTTTACTTCCCCCTATTCCCCAAGATTCTGCAAGACGGAATGCATAATCAGAAATATCATAAGACCCTACCGATTTCATTAGTACTATAGCTACCTGTGTAGAAGTGCTATCGTTGTAAGCAACAAGCTTTTGTTCAAGCCGGGATACTTCCGAAGAAGAAAGCGTCCCGGTAAAATCGTTGACCAGTTTTGGTGGGTTGGAGGCTGGAGGAAAATCCTGTGCCATCAATCCACTGGATACGAGGACAAGAATAAAGACTGTACAAAAAATATTCAATTTATTTTCCAAAGGAAATCTCATCCGGAAGTTCGTTTATGTCTGAATCTCCCTTAAACGGAAAATGCGATCCCAATTGCTCTCCGGCCATTTTAATGCCATCGATCAGACCTTGTGTATAGTTACCGGAGCGGAAAAGTCCGGTCATATGTTCTTTAATGTCTTCCCAGAAATGCTCCGGTACCACGGTATTGATTCCCGCATCACCCAATATTGCAAACCGATGATCTGAAACGGCAAGGTAAAACAGAACGCCGTTTCTAGCCTTTGTCTGGTACATTTTCAGCTTTTCAAATACTTCTGCTGCCCTATCCATTACATCTCCTCTGCAATGGCTTTCGATATGTACCTGTATTTCTCCCGAAGTAGATTCTTCTGCAGACCGTATCGCTGCTATAATCTGCTGACGGTCTGCAGATGAGAATAATTTCTCAGCCATAATTAACTGATTAAAACTGGACGGTAGGTGCGTTTTCAGAGCCTGCAGCGGACTCAAAGTATCCTTTCTGCTCAAACCCATACCACCCAGCAAAAATGTTGTTTGGGAAAATCCTCAGATTCGAATTGTAGGCCTGGACAGATTGGTTAAAATTCCTTCTTGCCACAGCAATCCTGTTCTCGGTACCTTCCAGTTGCGCCTGTAACTCAAGGAAATTTTGATTGGCTTTCAGATCGGGATAGCGCTCCACCGTAACCAGCAAGCGGCTCAGCGCTCCCGACAGCTGATCTTGGGCCTGCTGGAACTCAGCAAGTTTTTCCGGGGTAAGGTTGGTCGGATCTACCGTTACTGAAGTCGCCTTGGACCGGGCTTCAATCACCCCAGTTAATGTCTCCTGTTCAAAATCCGCATATCCCTTTACTGTGTTCACCAAATTAGGAATAAGGTCTGCTCTCCGTTGATATTGGGTCTCCACTTCTGCCCATTGGCCATTAATTTGCTCTTCAGTCTGAACAAACTGATTGTATGTCCCTACAGCTTTGGTATAGACAAAAATGCCAACTACCGCGATAATTAGAATAGGAATTAATAATTTTTTCATTTTTCAAGTTTGGGTTAGGAAACTGGATTAATCACGGATTCCAGGGGCAGAGGTTTAAAAACTGGATCCAACACGTGTACAAAAATACCCTTTTTCTCCTTATCCACGGAGGAAATGGTTTAAATCTGCTTTTTAAGGTTAAACTTGACACTAATGTCTTCAAATACCTTCAGATTATCTCCCTCATACCTGCGGATTTCCATCTGTATTTCTTTCCCTTCTTCTGATCTTAATAATTTATTGATTTCTGAAAGTTCCCACATAAATGTGGGCACCTTATTCACTGATAGTATTTCATCAAAGGGAAGCAACCCTTCTTTTTGAGCGGGAGAGTCTTCTCTTACGACACTTATATAAATGCGGTTGTCATCATTGGGGATCTTTTTAAGCACCATCCCACTCATGTCAAATTCAAAAGGGTCGTAGAAATTATCTCCCCTTTTAATCAATAAGCGGTTTCTTGGGTAATCAAATATGATACGGGAACGGCCCAAAACCTCAGAGCCCAGACTTCCCTGTCTACCGGTATTTTTTATAACATGGCTAAACGGGGTCTCTTCAGGATAAGATGTGAGCACATCATTCATTCTATAGCCTGCAAAATTCAGATAATCTACCCTTCCGATAAAACCGTACAGTACCCCTCCGAGACTTTGCCCCAATTCGGATTCCAGAAAAAGGTTTGGTAAAGTAATTTGCTCCGTTGTTTCACGGTTCAAGAGCAACCCATGGTTTGCTCCTGTATCAATCAGAAGCTTGGGGTAAATAACAGACCCATCCTGTTGCCTTACTTTTGCCGAAATGTAAGGCTTGTTCTCCTCCACAGCGAGATGGATTTTTTTATAGAATATCGGTCTCCATTTCAATGCATTGTATCTATAAAAATCCAGGGTACCATCATCGTAATCTACTTTAACGGGATTAAACTTGAAGAATTCATAACCGATAATGCCATAAATTGGAACTCCTATCACTGTTTCCAACTCGAAAAAATCCTCTTCCAACACCAAGAGGCTTTGAAGTCTGCCGATTACAGGCCCAAGATCCAGATCATTTGCAGGTGACACCGAGGCCATCAAACTTGAGGCTCCATCCGCCCCTACGAGATTAAGTCTTCTGGTATACTCCAGGCCCAATGCATCGCCAAGTTTCTTACTGAAAAGAATATTGGCCCTTACTCCCGTATCCACGAGAAAATTCATCGAAGGACTTCCATTGATCGAGACAGCTATTATGATCAGACTATTGGATGAATAGAAAGGGATGGAAACTTTCTGGGCTTCTTCTTTCATAAAAAAGCCAGGGACCTGGGAAAAAAGCAGATTTTGTCCCGAAAAAAATAAAAATAAAACTAGACTCAATAAACCTCCCTTGCTGCGCATAGCTTATATAAAACTTTGGCTTTGCAAATAAGTTAGTCTTTTTTTGAAAAATACCAATATACATCTATCAAGACGTGCTTTTGGTAAGGATTCCGTTCTTATTTCTGTTTGGGCTTAATTAGATTGAAATCAAATTACTTGAGTTTAAGCTAGCTTGTTTGCCAAAAAATTGAGAATGACTCATCTTTATTTTTAAATCATTTTTATAACATGGCAGACAAGGCCCTGATCGAAAAAGCAAAAAAAATATTTGAGAACTTCCTTGTGAAGCAGGGAAACCGGAAAACCCCTGAACGCTTCTCTGTGATTGATGAATTATATTCGCTTCCAGAGGATGAGCATATGGATGTGGAAGGGCTATTTCTTAGTATGAGAAACAAAGGATACACTATCAGCCGGGCCACAATTTATAATACCTTGGATCTGCTCGTTGAAAGTGGACTTGCTGTAAAGCACCAGTTCAAAGACAAAGTCGCCCTGTATGAGCAGGCCCTCACCTATAAGCACCATGACCATCACGTGTGCAATCAGTGTCGAAAAATCCGGGAATTTTCTGATCCGAAAATCAACGAGATAAAAGAAGCTATGGGGATATCCTTCCAATCTTCCATCAAAAGCCATTCTTTGGTACTATATGGAGACTGTGAAATCGA
Organism: Algoriphagus sp.; assembly: GCA_048819475.1. Classification (GTDB taxonomy): domain Bacteria; phylum Bacteroidota; class Bacteroidia; order Cytophagales; family Cyclobacteriaceae; genus Algoriphagus. The sequence continues at coordinate 271,677 of JBMDXP010000085.1, read as the reverse complement.
AAATTGCGAAAATCTTTTTCAGGATTGATTGAATACTTTGCGATAGATAGGTTTTCTATAGGCAAACTGAAGCAGGAGTGCAGGGTATAGCGCCCAAGTCATAAATGCAAAAGGAGCCTCATATTCAATCTCATCCCGGATTACTGACTCGTTGTTGTTTTTCCTGATGATCCTATGTTTATGCCTCCATCTTTTGAGAAAAAACGGAAGTGCTATCCCTTCATCTATGAAATAAAATTCCTCAGAGTCAGTTTTATCTTCTATTATTTCGCTGGTCCACTTTTGCTTGAAAAAAATAAAGTTCAGCTCCATCGAGACGATATCTCCCTTTGTCGAACCATCAAACCTAAGCAGCTTTACCGGCGGAAAGGGTGGGCTTAAGCTTGAAAACAATGATTCATTGAATCCCCGCTTTACCACCCTATAATTATTGCGTACCACGGTCTCCAGAGCGATTTTCATGGTTTATCAAAAACTGAGAACAAACAGAAAGAATAAAATCAACCATATGATATCCATAAAATGCCAGTAGGTGGTGAATAACCTGATGCGCATTTTTTCAAACGGGTTAATAAAAAGAATGAGAGTATGGATTTGATTACGCTGCTTCTCTCGGAGCTGAAGCCAAAGAATCAGGGCAAAAACCATTGCTCCTCCAAGGTGGAGGATATGGATTCCAGATAAAACATACAGGAAGCTCCCGCTTGGAATCCCTGTAAAACTTATACCCATGGCTTTAAGCTCAGCCCATCCGGCAAGTTGAAGCACAGTAAAAAAGATTCCCAGAAAGAAGGTGCTCCTCAGCGAAGCAATAATTTTACCTGTCTCCTCCTGTTCATAGTGTAGCCTCATTTTGGTCACCGTATAACCGCTCCATATCAAAAGCATTGTAGAAACCAGAAATGATAGAGGGACTTTACGGTTCATACCTTCCAATTGAGCGATGCCGGAATACAAGAATGCCACTGTCAAGAATAGAAATATAAGTCCACTGCCCACCATCGCCAGATAAAGGAGGGTTTCGTAGGGATGAAAGCTTTCCAAACGCTGAAACCAGGAAGGCTGTTCTTTGATCTTGGCCATATTTTGCTAAACATTTTGTAACTGCTAAGGTTCAGAAATTTGCAATTGTAATAGGATTTGATCGCCAAAGCCCGGGAATACACTAACTTTGGACTCTCAAAACCTAATTCCACTAATCTTACCAAATTGGATCGTCAGGCATTTCTCTCCCTCTACCAATCGGACCCTATTTTTCAGACCCTTGCCCATGAGCTTACCTCAGGTGATAAGTTTAACCTGAGGATCAAGGGAATATCCGGAAGCCTGGATATGATCCTCTTCAGTTCGTTCTTTCTGGGATATGGCGGGACGCACCTGATTATAGCCCAGGACAAGGAGGAAGCGGCCTATATGAATTCTGACCTCCAGAATCTTTTGAATCTGGAGGAACATCTGATATTTCCATCCAGCTTTAAGCGACCTTACCATTATGATGAGGTGGATAATGCCAATGTCCTCATACGGTCAGAGATCCTTAATCAGATACTGGAAGACAGGCAAAAACAGCGGATTGTAATTACCTATCCTGAGGCCTTGTATGAGCGTGTGATCAATAAAAGATCGCTACAGGAAAATACGTTTACTGCCAAGGTAGGAGAATCTGTCGATATGGGATTTGTCGCTGAGGTATTGACCAGTTACGACTTTGAGCCTACAGACTTTGTCTATGAACCTGGGCAATTCGCCATCCGAGGGGGTATTCTCGATGTATTCTCCTTTTCCAATGAACACCCTTACCGCCTTGAGCTTTTTGGAAAGGAGATAGAAAGCATCCGGACATTTGATCCAGAGACCCAGCTTTCCATTGCTACTGTAGATCAGATTTCCTTAATTCCCAATGTCCAGACCAAGTTGCTTCAGGAAATACGGCAGTCATTTCTCAGCTTTTTGCCCTCACAGACCTATATCTGGATAAAGGATTATCAGTTGACACTGGATGTGATGGATGAATGTTTCCATAAAGCAGAAATAGCATTCACGCAGATAGTAAACAAAACCAGCAATGATAAGCTCGTTCTAAAACCCGCGGATTTATTCGATAAGGGAAGTGATTTTGACAAGCTATCCAAGGAGTTTCCAAGGATAGAATTCGGCAAACAGTTTTACCTGCAGGGGGCAAAGCAGGTAGTATGGGACTCACAGCCGCAGCCTTCTTTCAATAAAAACTTCGAGCTTCTGGTCAACCATTTGGCAGAAAACGAGAAGAAGGGGTATACCTCTGTAATAACTGCAGAAAATGAGAAGCAGATCGATCGGCTATTCGGAATTTTCAGGGAACTGGATCCTACTTTACAGGTTCAGGGAATGCAGCTTGGTCTTCGGGAAGGGTTTGAGGACCGTCAGATGAAACTGGCCTGCTTTACTGACCACCAACTTTTTGAGCGGTTTCACAGGTATAAGTCCAGAAAGAAAGCCAGTAAGTCAAAGGCTCTGACAATCAAGGAACTCAAGGCACTCCATCCAGGAGACTACATTGTGCACATTGATTATGGGGTGGGGAGATTTGCCGGATTGGAAAAAGTAGAGGTCAATGGAAAAATGCAGGAAGCCGTACGGCTAATTTTCAGGGATGATGATTTGCTATATGTAAACATCCATTCGCTGCATAAAATCTCCAAATATTCTGGTCAGGAAGGTACACTCCCTTCTATGTCTAAACTGGGATCTCCTGAATGGGAAAACAAAAAGTCTCGAGCCAAGAAGCAAGTAAAAGATATAGCCAAGGATTTGATCGCACTTTACGCCAAAAGAAGAGCTGCTCCAGGATTTGCCTTCCACTCAGACTCTGTATTGCAAGTGGAGTTGGAATCTTCGTTCATTTATGAGGATACTCCAGATCAGGCTATCGCTACACAAGATGTGAAGTCAGATATGGAAAAAACCTATCCCATGGACCGGCTGGTCTGTGGAGACGTTGGGTTTGGCAAGACAGAAGTCGCCATACGCGCCGCTTTCAAAGCAGTAAATGATAGAAAACAGGTGGCCGTGCTGGTGCCAACGACTATTTTGGCCATGCAGCACTATCAGACATTTCAGGAAAGGCTGGAGAATTTTCCTGTAAAAGTAGCGTATATCAACCGGTTTCGGACAGCCAAAGAGATCAAAGAAATAGTATCCCAAGTGAAAACCGGAGAGATCGATATTTTGGTCGGGACCCATAAGATTGTCAATAAGGATATAGTTTTCAAAGATTTGGGCTTGCTCATCATCGATGAAGAACAGAAGTTCGGTGTAAAAGTAAAAGACCAGTTAAAAAATCTCCGGGTTAATGTGGATGTACTCACGCTAACTGCCACACCGATTCCAAGGACGTTGCATTTCTCGCTTATGGGAGCCAGGGATTTATCCGTAATAGCGACACCTCCCCCTAACCGCCAACCAGTCACCACAGAGGTCCAGACTTTTCAGGAAGAGGTCATACGGGATGCGGTTTCCTATGAGTTGAGAAGAGGAGGCCAGGTGTTCTTTGTACATAACCGAGTAGGTGAGATAGACAGTATAGCCAATCTGATCATGAAATTGGTCCCAGATGCCCGTGTAGCTGGAGCCCATGGACAGATGGATGGCAAGAAACTCGAAAAAATAATGGTGGACTTTATCAACCACGAATACGATGTGCTGGTCTCCACCAACATCATAGAATCGGGTCTAGATATTCCCAATGCAAATACAATAATTATCAATAGAGCTCATATGTTTGGCCTGAGCGATCTGCATCAGATGCGCGGGCGTGTGGGCAGAAGTAATAAAAAGGCTTTCTGTTACCTTCTTACAAGCCCAATGTCAGGCTTGACTCCGGAGTCCAGAAAACGGCTTCAGACGCTGGAAGAATTTTCTGATTTGGGTGATGGATTCAAAGTCGCCATGAAAGATCTTGATATCCGGGGGGCAGGAAACCTACTTGGCGCGGAGCAAAGCGGGTTCATCTCCGACCTAGGGTTTGAAATGTATCATAAAATTCTGGATGAAGCAGTGCAGGAGCTAAAAGAGAATGAATTTGCCTCACTTTTTGAGATCGATTTGAAAGAAAAAGTCAAAGTCTTGGTACAGGATTGCACCATAGAAACAGACTTGGAGTTATTGATTCCGGAAAGCTATGTCAGCAATATCAGTGAGCGTCTTGGGCTATATTCAAAGCTTGATGCGATTAAAAACGAAGCTGAACTGTCCAAGTTTTCAGCAATGCTGTCCGATAGGTTTGGACCTCTACCTGAATCTGTAAATGAACTCATGGAAACGGTAAGACTCAGATGGCAAGCAGAAAAACTGGGCATAGAGAAGCTGGTTTTAAAAGCCCACCAAATGAAATGCTATCTGCTCCCTTCCAGCAGAGATGATTTCTATTCCTCGACAGTATTTCAAAAAATCATGCGCTTTGCCCAATTCAACAGCAAGCATTGTAAAATAAAGGAACATAAGAATCGTTTGATTCTTACATTAAGCAATGTAACTTCCATATCAATCGCTCAAAAAAAGCTGAAAGAGATGAATGAAGCCTGATTTTATCAAAATTTAACTGGCATAAATATTGCAGTTTTGAGTATCAATTTTGTTGGATTCTGGTGATTTTGGCCATTTTATATCTTAATGGGATAGAGTACTTCAACCAGATTCATTGGAAGTAGCTTGCAATGCAATTATATTAGCAGTCTGAAAAAGATCTAAACCGTTTAAAAATATGCGTTTGAGTAATAAATCTTGGGGAATGTGGATGGCTGCGTTCATGATAGTGGGAGGCTCCATACTTACTTCCTGTAACAAGTCCCCTGGTTATGGCAGAAGGACAGCAAACAAGCCAGGAAAGAAAAGCGCCACCACAGGAGCATCTTTCAGTTTCGATGAGAATGATTCAACCAATTTCTTTGTAGCTAGAAAAGCTGAGCAAATCCCCGGACCGAACCTTAAATTTATTCAAGGTGGAAGAGCTGTACTGGGTTCTCAGGAAGAAGACGTCATGGCCTTCAGGGACAACTTAGAAAGAACGGTTACTATTGCAAATTTTTATCTGGATGAAACAGAAATAAGCAATAACGATTACCGGGAATTTCTTTTTGATATGAAGAAAAGGGTAAGTGCAGATTCCTTGCTCAAATTGGAGCCCGCTGAAAATGTGTGGTCAGGTGCCATGTCGTTTAACGACATGTATCAGTCCTATTATTTCAGATTTCCCGGATTTAATTTTTATCCTGTAGCTGGAGTATCCTGGACCCAGGCTAATTCATATGCCGAATGGAGAACAATGTATGTGCAAGACTTGGTAAGGCAGGAGAGAGGCATTGATTCTTCCTTTACAAAAAACCAACTTATCGAAAGAGGCGTAGCACTTGCCAATTACCGACTACCCAGCGAAGCTGAGTGGGAGTATGCAGCGAAAGCAATGATAGGAACCCAATATCTGGATGAAAACCAGGAATATGGCAGAATATACCCTTGGGATGGAAGGGGGTTACGTAATCCTTACAATGTAAAAAGAAAAGGTAAGCAAGGTGACTTTTTGGCTAATTTCAAGAGAGGACGGGGTGATTACGGCGGTATAGCTGGCGGCCAGACTAATGATGGGGACATCATACCAACCAATGTTTACAATATGGCACCAAATGATTTTGGGCTTTACCATATGGCAGGAAATATGAATGAATGGGTTCAGGATATCTACCGCCCACTTTCTTTCCAAGATTTTGATGATTTGAATCCGGTAAGAAAAGATGGCGTATATGATGAAGCCAGTACTTATGGAACGTCTGTACTAACAGATGAGCTCAGAGTGTATAAGGGAGGGTCCTGGAAAGATGTGGCTTACTGGCTATCTCCTGGTACCAGACGCTTTATGCATCAGGATTCCGCTACCAATCATATTGGATTCCGATGCGCGATGATTTCTATTGGGGAAAAGGGTAATTAACTCCTCTTCGATATTCCATTAAAAGAAGCCCGGCCGGAAAATTTCCAGCCGGGCTTCTTTTTTATGACCCCATTGGGAAGCACTAATCGATAATTACCTGCGACTTGGTTCCATGAGTTTCTTTAGGTTTTACTTTACCTTACTTACTCAGATCTGATATAATCGGCAAAAAGCCACTCTACCCTGAATAGCCAAAGAGATTAATCCCATTATTTCCAAACATCAATTTTTCACACCCGCGCTCAATTCCTGTATTATTACGTCAGTTTTTGAACCAAATATTCCCTCAACTCATGATAAAATAGAACATTTAAACAGAATTGAAACCACTAGTCGCTTTTACTAAAAAATGATAGGCTACGATACCATATCTTGTACTGAAGAAAATAATCCCATCAAGATATGGCTAATAAATTTACTAATCGATTTTTGTCAGTGCTCGTACTTGCCCTTACGTTTTCGCAAGTCCAAGCCCAATCGACTTATCAAACTCCACCCAAGGAAATTGCCGATTTGGTCAATGCACCAAGTACTCCCACGGCTGTATTCAATAAAAAAGGGGATTGGATGCTGCTACTAGAGAGAGCGGACAATCCAAGTATAGAGGATTTATCCCAACCTGAATTGCGGATAGGCGGTCTTCGAATCAACCCAGCAACCTCAGGCCCAAGTAGGCAGACAGCTGTTGAAAACGTTAAAATCAGAACCACAAAATCGGGTGAGGAAATCCAGATAAAAGGGCTCCCTTCCACACCTAACATGGGCGGTTTTTCTTTGTCCCAAGATGAGAAGTATCTGGCTTTTACCCAGACCGATGCAGATGGAATCAGCCTTTGGCTAGCAGACCTAAGCACGTATGAGGCAAGGAAATTAACTGAGCCTATACTCAATGAAGTACTGGGAAGCTCAATCCTTTGGACGCCTAATAACCAGTTGTTGATCAAAGCGGCAAATCCATCCAGAGGGGATATCCCCAAAGCCCCATCTGCTCCTTCTGGGCCTACGATACAGGAAAGCTTGGGAGAAGCTGCTCCTAGCCGTACTTATCAGGATTTATTGACAAACCCTTACGAAGAGTCGCTTTTTGCTTATTTCATAGACTCTCAGCTTATGCTGATAAGTCTGGATGGAAGCTCCACGAAAGTTGGACAGGCAGGCATGATCAAATCCATGAGCCTTTCCCCTGACGGTTCTTATCTGATGGTGGATATTATCAAAAAACCGTTTTCTTATCTGGTTCCGGCTTCAAGGTTTCCCTATGATGTAGAAATCTGGTCTAAGGACGGAAAAAAAGTTAAAACCCTCGCCGAAATCCCGTTGGATGAAAATCGACCTACTGGATTTGATGCGACTGTCACCGGTCCAAGAAATATCTCGTGGAGAGCCGACAAGCCTGCCATGTTATATTGGGTGGAGGCTCAGGATGGGGGAGATGCGAGAGTGCAAAAAGATGAACGTGACATCGTATATACCTTAAATGCTCCATTTGACGGAGAAAAGGAAAAGCTGGTAAGCACTCCGTATCGGTATGGAGGAATCTCTTGGTCAGATGACAATTTCGCAATCTTCAATGAGCGCTGGTCCAGGACCCGGAAAGAAATCCGGTCTGTGATCAATCCTTCCAAACCCAGTGAGCCAAAGCGTGTGATCATTGAACGTGCTTCTGATGACTTGTACAATGATCCCGGAGACCCTATCTATAAAGAGAACCAATTTGGCAGAAGAGTTTTACATAGAAATGGTGACCTGCTACTCATGTCAAGTCCTGGAGGTTCCCCGGATGGTAATATGCCATATCTCTCAACTTTCAATACCAAAACAAAAGAAGAAAAGATTCTCTGGAGATCCCAGGCCCCCTATTACGAAAGGGTAGTTAAGGTACTGGACGACAAAGGTGAAGAATTTATTACGATCAAAGAGAGTACTGATATTCAGCCAAATTATTGGTTAGTCAATACCAAGAAGCGGGTTGCCCCTTTACAGATCACTGCTTTTGCGCATCCCTATGAATCCCTTAAAGGAATCCAAAAGCAGTTGGTAACTTATAAAAGAAAAGATGGACTGAATCTCTCTGCTGTCATATACACTCCCGAAGGTTATAGTCCTGAAAAAGACGGATCACTACCAGTATTAATGTGGGCATATCCCAGGGAATATAAATCAGCTGAAATTGCAGCCCAGGTAAGAGGTTCGAAGTATACTTTCACTAGGTTGAGCTGGGGTTCTCCTATTTACTGGGTTACCAGAGGGTATGCGATCATGGATCAAACTGAAATGCCCATTGTAGGAGAAGGAGATAAAGAGCCTAATGATTACTTTATCGATCAGCTAGTCGCGAATGCAGAGGCAGCAATTGATCACATTGTAGAATTGGGAATAGGAGACCGGATGAGAATTGGTGTAGGCGGGCACTCCTATGGTGCTTTTATGACAGCTAATCTGCTTTCCCATACCGATCTATTTGCCGCAGGAATAGCCAGAAGCGGCGCCTACAACAGGACATTGACACCTTTTGGGTTTCAGTATGAGCAAAGAACATACTGGGAGGCTCCCGAGGTATATTTTAACATGTCGCCTTTTTCATTTGCGCACAAGGTTAAAACCCCTATCCTTATGATCCATGGAGAAGCGGACAATAACTCCGGCACTTTTCCGATTCAATCCGAACGGTATTACAATGCATTAAAGGGCCATGGGGCTACCGCACGATTGGTATTCCTTCCTCATGAAAGCCATGGCTACGCCGCGAAAGAATCTATTCTGCATACGCTGTGGGAAATGGATACTTGGCTGGAAAAATACGTGAAAAATAAAAACACAATGGACTCCTCCAAGTAACCGCTGGATCACTCCAGCAAAGATTCCAATCCTTGAATCGTATGGAAAATCCCCTCTGAAATGAGTTTCAGAGGGGATTTTTTTGTCAAGAAACTGTTGGGTTAAAGGATGTCGATTACTAATGATTTTCAATCCTACTTTTGTTTGCAATCAAATGAGGATAGGTAGTTTGTTGTATTAATTTAAAAAGCGTATCCGCTGAAAGAAATTTAAACCATAGTGTGACCATGTTCCGTATGAGAATTCAGGTTATCCAGTCACCACCCTCATTTTGGGCTTTCACTAAATCATTTAACTATGGGCAGATTACTTCTTCCATTTTTCCTTTGGCTTCTATCCATCACTGTTTTTGCACAGGAATCAAAAGAGACACATATCCCGTCCAAAATACAGGAAGTGACCGTGTTTCTTTCCGGAGCACAGGTATTTGAAACTGCAGAAGGACAAATCGATGCAGGTGAATCTACAGTGCTGATCAAAGGACTCTCACCTTACCTTGATGAAAAAAGCATCCAAGTCAAGGGGAAGGGGGAATTTACCATTTTAGCTGTCAATAAACGGCTGGACTTTCTATCCGGGCAGACAATAAATGCCCAGGTAAAAGCTCTGGAAGAAGCCATTTTGGCCATCCAGCAGAACCAAAACAAAGAAACCGCCCGTCTGGACGTACTGAAAGAAAAATCCAGCCTACTCAATGCAAACAAAAATATCGGTGGAACTCAAGGTTCCAGTCTTTCCGAGCTGAAACAGGCGCTGGATTTCTATGATACGGAACTTATGAAACTAAAAGCAGAAGAGCTACAGATCCAGGCAAATCTGCAAGAAGAAAGCAGCGAAATTGAGAGGCTGCAAAATCAAATCCGGGCACTAAGTACATCAGACAATCAGTCCACTTCCGAAGTAAGGATCCGTATCAAAGCAGCCATTCCGGGAAAAGCTTCTTTTCAGATCAACTATTTGGTGGAAAATGCAGGATGGTATCCGAAATACGATATCCGTGTGAAGAATATAAGCACTCCCTTAAACCTGATCTACAAAGCTGAGGTGTATCAGAATACAGGCGTGGATTGGAACAATGTGAAGCTGAGGTTCTCCAACGGAAACCCCAATCTAAGCGGACAGCTACCTGGACTGGAAAAATGGGAGCTGAATTTCGCGAGATTAACCGTCTATTCACGTTCCAGAAGAACATTTAATTCAATCAGCGGAAAGATTACGGGAGAAGACGGGCCACTTCCCGGAGCTATCGTATCCATCGACGGTACCACTATAGGCACCGCTACGGATGCCAACGGAAATTATAACCTACTTCTTCCTGACAAGGCCACCCAACTCACAGCATCTTTTATTGGCTATCAAAGCCTAACCCAGCCAATCAATTCCCCGACTATGAACATCGCATTGATTCCCGATGAGCAGCTTCTGGAAGAAGTGGTGGTAACAGGGTATGGGGCACAAAGGAAAGTCGCTGGAATGACCATCAGAGAATCCATGGCAGCAGTTCCGGAAGCGCAAACAATCCAAACCCGTCTGCAAGAGAATCAGACTACTGTAGAAATTGAAGTCAATGAGCCATATTCCATTAGATCCAACGGGGAAAAGTCACTTGTCGACCTAAAGACTTTTGAGGTTCCGGCTAATTACCGTTATTCTACTGCTCCCAAAATAGACAATGATGTATTCCTAATCGCTCAACTTGCCGATTGGAGTCAATATAGTCTTCTCGAAGGAGAAAGTAACCTGTATTTTGAAGATGGCTTCGTAGGTCGGTCAATCCTTAACGCGGGGTCACTTCAAGATACCCTGGAAATCTCCATGGGAAGGGACCGAAGTATAGTTATCCAACGGGACAAGAAAGAAGAATTCTCAAAGAAAAGGAGCATAGGAAGTAATATTACGGAGAGCAGGGGATATGAGATCACTGTCAGAAACAATAAAAGCCAGCCTATTTCCTTACTTGTTCAGGACCAAATTCCAATTTCTGTGAATTCGGAAATAACTGTTTCCGCACTGGATATTTCTGGAGGCAAATTAGACTCCCAGACAGGAATAGTAACATGGGAAATAAGCGTTGCCCCGGGACAGCAACAAAAATTAAATCTTCACTATGAGGTAAAGTATCCAAAAAGGGAAAAAGTAAACTTAGACTAAACGGGGTAAGGAGAGTACTTATCCCTGCCTTACCCTATGACAATTAGTCCATTTTGGTCATTTTCACTTCCAAAAACTGATACCAATTACCACCTTTGCTGATTTCGCCTAATTCAACACACTGGCCATCCTCATCAATCCTGATGATATAACGTATCTCATGGGTAGGATACCAGCGGAACTCCCGCCCCTTTATTTCTGATTTATACCGGCCTTCCTTTCCATTCTGAAGATAAGACTGAAATGAAAATGTATGTTCCTCCTTCTCTGCAGATACGACCCCTAGTGCATTATGAACGACTTTATCTTTAACCATACCCAATGCTTCAATTACCACTAGTGTGGAGTCCAACTTAAACTGAATAATCTCAGTCTGGTCGAATTCCAGCTTTTTCATATCTGAGCCCATTACCCAGCCACTGCCTTTCCATTCCCCCACCAGAAACCCCAATTCCTGGACGGATCGTTTGTTAAGGGGATCCGAGTTGTAAGATTGCGAATGTGCCATTTCAAGCTGGCTAACCCAAGCCAGTAATAAAAATATGATTGACTTCCTCATTTGTAAATTGGTTTATTTTATAAACTTAATTGATAAAATTTTTTAACTGATATAATCCTTTAGACTTTGTACATATTCCTCAAAGGCTAGAAGTCCCTTGGGAGTGATTCTGCAGGTTGTCAGCGGTCTTTTTCCCCTGAATGACTTCCCGATCTGGATGTATTCCGCTTTTTCCAGTTTATCCAGCTGGACGCTTAGATTCCCTGATGTTGATAACGTCTTTTCCTTCAAGAAGGTAAATTCCGCTTCTTCAACACTCATTAACAGAGACATTATAGCCAACCTCAACTGGGAATGCAAGAGAGGATTAAGAGGTTTAAATTCGCTCACGATACATATTTTTCAGATAATAACCAGGGACAAGATACCCTAACAAAATTGCCAAACCGGAAACCAGGCATTGCTCAGATGGCTGCAATTGGAAGCCTATGATCGCACCTAAAGCCAATGTGGCTGCACCGAATTTGACGGCTCTTACCTGGATTAAACTTCCCGTGGTGAACATTCCTATTGCAGCCAAAATCAGAATCACCGGACTGTGGTTGAAACCTAATTTGGGCATCGCAGTCAGTACAATCATTATTCCGACAAAGATACCGATCCATAGCAAATTCATGACCTCATCCAAATGGGTTTTGATCTTCGTTCTCCTGGATTTCCCCTTTCCCCATACTATACTGACCAATACAGTCGGGACAATCAAGAGCCATACAACATAAGGCGTCGAATAGCCGCCCTTCTCAAGCGCATACTGACCAAAATTACAGCAGGAAACCACCCAGCCCCATAGGAGTATCTGGAAGCCTCCATCTCCTGCTGCCTCCTTCTTTGCCTTGGTGATCATATCCGTGATAATCGCCAAGGATTCTTTACTACTCAATTCTTTTTCCATAGGTAGATTTTATTATGATTTTTCAAATATAAATAAGTTTACGATATAAACTATTCTATGGTTAATTTTTCCGCTCACTTTCTTCACTCCGCTTATCTTTACTTGGAGGTATAGGAATAAGTTTGCTAACTTCCTGATGCATACTATCCCCGACCAAATGAAAAACTGTTTCGATCCTGTTGTGAGCCAAGAATTAATAAGCCGGATCAATAGACTTACCCCAAGCCATTCTCCGCTATGGGGCAAAATGACAGTTAGTCAAATGCTTGCGCACTGCTCGGTCGCATACGAAATGGTATATACCGACAAGCACCCAAAGCCCGGTAAAATAATCTGCTTTCTACTCAGGCTGTTTGTAAAAAAAGGCGTGGTCAATGAGACTCCTTACCCAAGAAACAGCAGGACAGCGCCCGCCTTTATAATTAAAGACAAGAGAAACTTCGAGGAAGAAAAGTCCAAACTGATCTCCTATATTCAAAAAACCACTGATCTCGGACCTATGTATTTCCAGGGAAAGGAATCCCTGTCATTTGGGCCTTTGACTACCGGCGAATGGAACAATCTGTTTTATAAACACCTTGATCATCATTTGACCCAGTTTGGGGTGTAATTTACCTGAATGCTTTATCCTCGCCCTTTTTAATCCGGATTTTTAAGTACCAGTATACTCTTTTTCTTCAGATTATAAATGGATAGCCTAGAGGTGGCAAACAGGCCACACCACTATCCATTACGCAGCTTTTAACATTAGTAATTTAGGGTTCTGACATCTGCAATTTTTGCAGTTGCCGCTGATCATGCAAACGGATTTTCGGAAAACCGTAGGATGGATGTGATAGATCCAAATCAAAGCGGATGATTATGAATCTTTTTTACCTTGTCTTTGAACCTTTAATACTAGTACAACTTCTTACTTAATCTTCCGTAAAATAGATTTCACACCTCATTGAAAATCAACTAATAAGCCCATTATGAAAGAACTATCCCATCTCATTCTCGCCTTTTTCCTTATTTCCAGCATCGCTTATGCTGGAATGGCGGAAACTCCATCAATTAAAGAAATGAATCAGTTTCTTTCAAAAAATATCGCGTATCCTTCACAGGCACGCGAAAATGGAACTACCGGAACGGTCGTATATAGCATTGAAATAAATGAAAAGGGGGAATTCGCAGGTTATTCTATCTTATCGTCACCAGACCACTTACTGGAAAATGAGGTTGAGAGAGTGCTTTCGATGATGAAAGAGGAATGGAAGAAGGACTTCTTGGAGAATAAGCCTGTGAATACAGAATATCTTTTAAGCTTTGAATTTATGCTTCAGGTGGCAAGTAATGAGATCCGTGAAGTCCATCATTACTCAGGTGACACTCCTACGCCAAAGAAGAAAGCTTCTTCCTTAGAGCCATTGGAGAAATTGAACCAAAAAATAGAAATGAATCCTTATTCTCCAAAACTTTACAAAGAAAGGGCAGAAGTACATCAGGAACTGAAGAACAATGAAGAAGCAAAGAGGGATTATGAGAAGGCCGAAACATTAGAAAAGGAATTCTTATCCCAAGTCGTAATTGTTGGATATAGTCCAGCAAACACTTCATCGGTAAGATAAGCTAAGAAATCCGGTCTGATATTTGGGCATTCTTTGCTAAACCAACTATTCAGTATCATGAAAAAACATATTCTTTTACTTACTGCAACTACGCTTTTGGCTTTAGGGGGGTGTTCCAATTCCTCGGACAAAGCAGACGAAGGTGAAAGCCAGATTCAAAGGCAGCAGACTTCAAACCCAGCACCCTCTCCGGATGGCGCAAATACGATGAACTCCGTGGACTGGGCAGGCTCATATACTGGTACTTTGCCCTGTGCAGATTGTGAGGGAATAGAAACTACTTTGATCCTTAAAAATGACAGGACTTTCTCATTGGAAACCAAATACCTGGGAAAAGATGATCAGCCTGTCCAAAAACTTGTAGGGGCTTTCAAATGGGATGATAGTGGATCTATTATCACATTGGAAGAAGTGGAGAATCAGCCCGGTAAATTCAAAGTAGGAGAGAACAAAGTATGGCATCTGGATACAGAGGGAAATGAAATTACAGGAGAGCTCGCGGATAAGTATGTGCTGACTAAGTCCTTGTAATTTTTACTTAAAGCGGACCACTACACCATGAGTTTTAGAGGTCATCTCCACGGGGATGGCCTCTGCTATTTCGTTAAATAGCAGCTCTACAAGTTTTTGTTTGAGGAAGCTTCGATTAAGAACAATGCTTACTTCACGTATGGGAGAGCTCCCTTTGAATGGTCTCAATCTTCCTTTTTCCTCCTCTGTCAATTCCATGGTCGCCAGCTCAGGCAGCAACGTGATCCCTTGGTAACGGTTGACCATATTTTTCAGCCCCTCCAGCGAACCACTTTCGTAATGGAAATTTTTATGACCACTCAAACTTTGATCACAAAGATTGATTACTTGATCCCTAAAGCAATGTCCTTGTTGTAATACCCAAAAATCTTCGTGATTTACTTTCTCTGGATGGAATTCATCATCCTTAAGCAGCGGATGAGCCTTGGATAGATAGGCAAAAAACTTCTCATAAAACATGGGCTTCTCTACGATTCCAGGCTCATCCAAAGGTGTTACCACAATTCCCAAATCAAGCTGGTCATTTTTAAGTTTTCTGATAACTTCTTCTGTTACCATTTCCTGCACCTCTAACTTCACGTTCGGGTATTTCTCCAAGAACTTCCTAATAAACAAATGCAGCAAATAGGGGGCAAGGGTAGGAATGATGCCCAACTTGATTCTTCCCGAGATATCCCCTTTTAAATGGGCTACCAGCTCCAAAATCCCCTTACTCTCAGAGACAACTTTTTTAGCCTGTTCGATGATTTTCACCCCAATCTCCGTAGGAATAACCGGCATTTTGCTCCTGTCAAAAAGAATCACTCCCAGATCTCTCTCCAATTTACTCAATTGGGCACTTAGGGTGGGCTGAGTCACAAAACAGCTTTCGGCGGCATTTCCGAAATGACGATATTTATCTACAGCAATGAGATATTCGAATTGTTGGATTGTCATGGGCTTCCCGAACCAGTCTTCTAAAGTAGAAAAAATAAGGAACAGTATCACTTATTAAGAGGATACCGCAGAAGCCTGTAATCAAATACACTAATTATTATTTTTCATTTGAGCGGAAAAACAGTAATTTATTCTACTCGTACCGAATTCATATTGCATAACAACCCAAAAAACCTAAACAATGAGTAAATCGTCTATTTCGAGAAGAAAGTTTTTTACCTCTTCCCTTCTTTGCGCTGCCGGTCTGGGATCACTACCCAGCCTTAGCCTTTCCCAACCTATTACTAGTGGATCACCACGCGATGCCTCTGTTTTGAGATTGGGTTTCATCGGTGTGGGAAGACAGGCCATGGGTCTGCTTAACAGTATGATGAAACTTCCCAATGTCGAAGTGGTGGCCGGTGCAGACGTATATGACATGAAATTGGAGCGATTTCTTCAGCGCGTAAAAAAGAATGCCGGAGACGCGACTAATAATAAGGAGGTCAAAGTCTATACTGATTACAGGGAGCTATTGGCCAATCCTGATGTAGACGCGGTAGTTATTGCTTCTCCGGACCATTGGCATGCTCTGATGGCCATCGATGCATGTAAAGCGGGAAAAGATATCTATCTCGAGAAACCTCTAACGTTTACCATCAAAGAAGGACAAGAACTTGTGAAAGCTGTACGCACCCATGGGATAGTTCTCGCAGTTGGCAGCATGCAGCGTTCCAGTGCCAACTTCCAACATGCTGCCCGTATGGTACAGAAAGGGAAATTGGGCAAAATTAAGCAAGTTCTGGTACACGTAGGCACCCCCGCCCATCCTAAGCCCTTCGACCTGTCACCACAGCCAGTTCCTGAGGGACTGGACTGGAAGGCATGGTTGGGACCTTTGCCTGATTTACCTTATCACGAAGAGCTAAACCCTCCTATCTCCATAAACCCAGAAGAAAATGAAAAATCCTGGGGCGCCTGGAGGTGGTATAAAGAGACCGGGGGTGGATACATGACAGACTGGGGTGCACATATGTTTGATATAGCACAATGGGGCTTAGGCATGGATAGAAATGGTCCTGTCGAAGTGATACCGGAATCCGACTCCTCCCCCTTAAAATTCAATTATGCTGATGGAGCGCAGATGATAGTTGGGTCATTTGATGAGGGACGCCAAGGGGTCAAATTCATAGGGGAAAGTGGTTGGATTAAAGTGTCCAGAGGCGTATACGAAACTTCCAGAGAAGAGCTGGAAATGGCGGCACAAACAGATGTGCCTGAATACAATCCACACCATGTTGATTTTGTAGATTCGGTCCTGAAGCGCAAGGATCCTTTTGTAACAGTAGAAATCGGTCATAGTACATGTACAGTATGTACCATAGGAAACATTGCAAATGAATTAAAAAGACCATTAAAATGGGATCCTGTGGCGCAAAGGTTTCCTGATGATCCTGAAGCAAACACCAAACTCCATTATACATACAGGAGAGGCTATGCTATCTCCTGAAAAACCTGTACAAATGATCTTCCTTATACTTCAAAAAAGAGAACCTTGCAATGAAACAACACCTTACACCCCTTATAATTCAGAAGCTCTTGCTGGGAGTGATGCTGGTATTTTTCCAATGTACAGGCGCAAAGAAAGATTCCCAAATGGAATCCCCTACTGGAGCAACAGCAAAATTTGTGGCAAACCCTCAGGAGATTTCCGAAAAAGAGGTTGGAAAACTTACGATAGGGGACCAGGCACCACCATTTGATCTTCCGGATATCGATGGCCGTTTCCATTCCTTGGAAGACTATGCTGAGAGCAAGGTCTTAGTGATCAATTTCACCTGTAACCATTGTCCAACCGCCCAGGCTTACGAAGACCGTTTTATTTCCATAGTGGATGAGTTTAAAAGTAAAGGGGTCGCCTTTGTGGCTATTTCATCTAATAGCCCAATCGGAATACTACCTGAAGAGCTGGGGTATACCGATCTGAGTGATACTTTCGAAGAAATGAAAATCCGTGCAGAAGCCAAAGAGTATAACTTCCCCTATCTGTATGATGGAGATACACATACCTTTTCCCTTGCTTATGGGCCCACCGCCACTCCACATGTTTTTGTATTTGATCAGGAGAGAAAACTTACTTATTCAGGGAGAATTGATGCTTCGGAAAAACCCGGAACTGCAAATGGAGAAGACCTTCGGAATGCCATAGACTATGCACTAAAAGGCGAGGCATTACCGCCAGAAAAAGCACAGACCCCTGCCTTTGGCTGCTCGATGAAATGGGCGTGGAAAAATGAATATACTATCAAAACCAACAAGGAATGGAATTCGAAGGAAGTTTCCCTCGAAAAATTAACTCCCGCCAACCTGGAAAAACTGCTTAAAAATGAAACGGATGAACTACTCCTTGTAAATTTTTGGGCGACCTGGTGCGGACCCTGCATCATAGAGTATCCCGAATTTATTACTGTCCAACGCATGTATGGAGCAAGGGATTTTCGCTTTGTTTCCATAAGCATGGATAATCCAGATCAGGAAGAAAAAGCATTGAAGTTTCTGAAAAGCAAAGCATCAGCGGTACCGAATTACCTAATGGACACCCAGGATAAATATGAAGTCATCAATGTGGTGGGAGAGGATTGGGATGGAAGCTTACCCGTTACATTACTTATAGAACCCGGAGGAAAGATCGCCTACAGAGCTCCGGGAACAATTGAATCGTTGGCATTAAAGCGCGCAATCGTAGATCACCCAATGATTGGAAGATATTATTGACTATTTAATTTAATACAGTTAGATTGTATTAAACAATATTGGACTCATGGCTAATTCAGCTTCTACCGCTCACCTTCTTTCTCTTCGTCTATATACTTCATCCAGACTGGTGATACAGCTTATCCAAAGCAAATTAAATCTACATGGCCTCACCTATCCACAATATCTAGTACTATCAATACTATGGGAAAATGACGGCCTAGTAGTTCATAAGATAGGAGAGCGGCTGTACCTGGATTCGGGAACCTTAACACCCCTGTTGAAAAAACTGGAAGGGATGAACTACGTAAAACGGCTGCGGGGGGAAGAAGATGAAAGGACTGTGAAAATTGAATTAACGTACCCCGGGAAATCCCTCCAATCCAAAGTAGTGGAATCCCTCAAGCCGATCAATAAACTATTTGAAGAAATTCAGGAGCCAGATTTGGAAATCTTAAACCAATCTCTTGAAAATCTGTTAGGTGAAGTAAACGAAATCAAAAAAAAATAGCTATGGAAAAATTAAACATCGATTATACAGCAACTGCCATCAATACAGGAGGAAGAAAAGGTCATGTGAAATCAGATGATGGACTTATCGATTTTGACGTTGCCATGCCAAAGGAAATCGGTGGAGAAGGAGGCAAAACAAACCCTGAGCAACTTTTCGCTGCCGGTTATGCTGCTTGCTTTGGAGGTGCCTTAGGTGCCGTTGCAGGAAAAACTAGCCTCCGGGATTCTGAAATCAAAGTGCAGGTACATTTAGGAAACTATGGTCCCGGTAACTTTGGTCTAGGTGTTGATATTTGGGTTAAAATCCCCCATGCCCCGTCTTTGGAAGATGCCCAAAAACTTGCCAATGCCGCTCATGAGGTATGTCCTTATTCCAAAGCCACCCGGGGAAATATAGAAGTGAATGTGAAAGCTGTAGAATAGAGGATAGCCGGCACGCAAAAATAAACCGTGCCGGTCTCTTCCTTGATGAATGTGCCTTTTCCATTCTTCAGCTGATTACTATTACCCCTTTTCCAAGCGTGGTTCGGTTCATCAATGCTTTAAGTGCTTCCGGGGCCTCATCCAGAGAATATTCTTTATAGATAGTTTGTTTTATTTTGCCTTCGACCATCCACTGGATCAACTGCCGGATATTCTCCCTGCTTACATCTGGTTCTGATTTCGAAAACTGACTCCAAAATACTCCTACCAGAGAACAACCCTTTAGCAAAGGTAAATTCATAGGGATTTTTGGGATTTCATCCCCTGCAAAACCGACGATTAAATGCCTTCCCTTCCATGCAATTCCCCTGAGAGCCGTTTCGGTATACTCTCCTCCCACAGGATCAAAAATCACATCAACCCCTTTTCCACCCGTAAGTTCTTTCAGTCTTGATTTTAGATTTTCTTTTGCATAATTGATTGTCTGGAGAGCGCCCTTTTCCCTGCACAGTTCCAGTTTTTCTTCCGAGGAAGCAGCGGCAATTACTTTGGCACCAATTAACTTTCCCAGTTCCACTGCAGCCAGTCCTACTCCCCCTGCCGCGCCCATCACCAATAGCACCTCCCCAGAAAGAAGCTGTGCCCTGTCTTTCAGCGCGTGGTAGGAAGTGGCATAATTATACAATGTCGAGGCAGAGACCTTGGGAGATATATTTGCCGGAACCACAACTACACGGTCCGAATCCACCGCAACTTTTTCAGCAAAACCACCATATCCACATAGGGCGATTACGGAATCCCCTACTTTCAGAGTTTCCACATGGGAGCCCACGGCAATAATTTTGCCCGCCACCTCACCTCCCGGGGAGAAGGGTGGATCAGGTTTGAGCTGGTACTTATTCTGGATAATCAGGAGGTCTGGAAAATTTACCCCACATACGGCCACCTGAATCAGGACTTGTCCTTCTCCTGCTATCGGATCGGGTCGTTCCCTTACAATTAACCGTTCAGGGAATCCATACTCTTCACAAATCACTGCTTTCATCTGTTCCAATTTTGTGTTCAAAGGGCATCACAGCCAGTAAGGACAGGTTAGGGATTCCTGGCTGGTTGATAAGCTTAGTTCCGGGAGGCATCTATGTCACACCTGGATTCGATACACAGGTTATCAGATGGATCCGTCAAGAAAATAGCATTCAAAATAGGCAAATCCTTACGAAAAGGATAATTTTGAAGCCTTTACTAACCAATTCAATCTTTCTTATGGCTGTCAACGAATTCATACAAGCAAACAAAGACCGGTTTCTCGCAGAATTATTGGACTTATTGAGAATTCCCTCGGTAAGTGCGGATCCAAAATTCAAGAAAGACGTGTTCGAAGCTGCTGATTTCGTCAGGAAAAGCCTAGAGCTAGCGGGAGCAGATTTCGCAGAGATCTGTGAAACCCCCGGCTATCCCATTGTATATGGAGAAAAGATCACCAATCCCTCATTGCCTACCGTCTTGGTTTATGGTCATTATGACGTTCAGCCAGCTGATCCGTATGAGCTTTGGGATTCTCCGCCTTTCGAGCCCGTTATCCGACAAACTGAAATACATCCTTTAGGGGCAATCTTTGCGAGGGGTTCTGCTGATGACAAAGGCCAGTTTTACATGCATATAAAAGCCTTTGAAGCCATGATGGCCTCGGGTGATCTACCCTGCAATGTGAAATTTATGATTGAAGGAGAAGAGGAAGTGGGTTCTGATAACTTGGAGAAATTCGTTCTCGAGAATAGAGAAAAACTCGCTGCTGATGTAATTCTTATTTCAGACACGCACATGATTAGCATGCAGGATCCATCGATTACTGTTGGTCTTCGGGGTATGGCTTACATGGAAGTGGAAGTCATCGGCTCGAATAGAGATCTTCATTCCGGGACTTATGGAGGGGCAGTCGCTAATCCTATCAATGTGCTGTGTAGTATGATCGCCTCTCTGAAGGATGAAAATGAACACATCACTATCCCTGGGTTCTATGCCAAGGTAGCAGAGCTCAGTGATGAGCAGCGGAGACGTCTGAATGAAGCTCCCTTCGATCTGCAGGGATATATGGATAAACTGGACATTGCAGACGTGCATGGGGAAAGAGACTTCTCCACCATTGAGCGTGTCGGGATCCGGCCGACTCTCGATGTGAATGGAATATGGGGAGGATACATCGGAGAAGGCGCAAAAACGGTGCTCCCTTCAAAGGCGCAGGCCAAAATTTCCATGAGACTGGTTCCAGACCAAGACTGGCACGAGATCTCCAAGCTTTTTGAGGATCATTTCAAATCCATCGCACCAAAATCAGTAAAAGTAAATGTGAAAGCCCATCACGGAGGAGATCCTGCGGTAGTATCGGATACCTCCATTGGTTACAAAGCGGCGGAGGCAGCTATGGAAGAGACATTTGGGAAGCGGCCTATCCCCACCAGGGAAGGTGGGTCCATCCCGATTGTGGCGTTGTTTCAAAGGGAATTGGGTTCTGATCCCATTCTTTTTGGTTTTGGACTGGATACGGATGCATTGCATTCTCCCAATGAACACTATGGCGTGGAGAATTACTTTAAGGGAATTGAGACAATTGCCTCCTTCTTCAGGCATTTCAGCATACTCAGTAAAAGCTAAAAACGGGGAACTAATAGTCCCTGTTTGAACCTTTACAAACCAACTCCCTATCCTTCATGAATTTATTACAGGCTAGATCAGGCTTTTTTCTCTCCATTTTCTTGGTATTGGTAGCTTGTATTGCACAAGCTCAGATAATAGCCCCCCCCAAATGGGGTATCAGTCTGGAACCTATTAGGCCAAAGGTGGGCGAAAATGCGCTCTTGGTACTGGAAGCTGAAATACCGCCAGGTTGGTATATTTATTCCAATGATTTTGACCCCGACTTAGGCCCTCTATTAACAACCTTGGAATTGGATCCCTCAGAAGCCTTTACAGTCAGTGAGCCCCTTCTTTCGATTGATCCCAAGAAAAAGTACGAGGAGATCTGGGAAGGGGATGTGAAATATTTTATAGGAAAAGGAAGGTTCGAGCAGGTGCTGAAAATAACCGCTGCTGGGGGAAGAGTCACAGGAGTAGTAAAATACCAGATGTGCTCAGACGTCAGTGGACAATGTATTAATTACGAAGAAGATATTGAACTGGCATTCCAAGGAGAGGGAAGCGGGGAGATTGTGACAAATCAATCTGAAAACCCGTCTTGGGATCAAGACACTACAAACCTGGTGTTAAATCAGTCAGAGGAGCTTTTGGAGGATGATTTTGAAGCAGAAAGCGATGAATCAATCTGGGGATTTATGGTTCTGGCATTTTTGGCAGGCCTCGCGGCTTTACTCACTCCCTGTGTATTTCCCATGATTCCGATGACCGTAACTTTTTTTACGGGGAGGGCCAAAAACCGGGCAAAAGGAATCCGTAATGCATTCATTTATGGATTCTCTATTATTGCAATCTATACTTTTGCCGGAACTGCTGTAGCAGCGATACAAGGCCCTGAGTTCGCCAATTGGCTGGCTACCCATTGGCTTCCCAACCTCTTTTTCTTCGGTATTTTCATCTTTTTCGCGTTGGCCTTTCTAGGAATGTTTGAAATCAACTTACCGTCAGGCTTGGTGAATAAAGTGGATGCAAAAGCTGAGCAAGGTGGTCTAACAGGTATTTTCTTTATGGCCTTTACTTTGGTGTTGGTGTCCTTTTCATGTACAGGACCCATTGTAGGCTCTATTTTGATATCTTCAGCAGGAGGTGAGTTGATCAAGCCTATTCTGGGCATGTTTTCCTTTTCATTGGCCTTTGCCATACCTTTCACATTGTTTGCCATCTTCCCTGAATGGATGCATCAATTGCCCAAGTCCGGTGGCTGGCTGAACTCTGTAAAGGTGGTGTTGGGGTTTCTGGAGTTGGCCTTGGCATTCAAATTTCTCTCCATGGCAGACCTGGTCTATCACTGGGGCTTACTGGACCGTGATATCTTCTTGGTAATCTGGATAGTAATTTTTGCAGGATTGGGATGCTATCTTTTGGGAAAAATCCGATTGCCGCACGATTCTCCTTTGGAATTTATTAGCGTCCCCAGACTACTGTTCGCCCTGCTTACCTTCATGTTTGTGGTTTACATGATTCCTGGCCTATGGGGAGCTCCATTGAAATACTTAAGTGGGTTTCTTCCTCCTTTGACTACCCAGCAATATAACTCCGGTGGTAATACAGCAACAGTCCCACCCTCCATTCTACTGGATGAACCTGTGAAATATGCCGATATTCCACTCAAAATCCCCCATGGAATCCCGGGATTCTTTGATTATAGGCAAGCTTTAAAAGCTGCAAAGCAGGCTAATAAGCCCCTACTGATTGACTTCACCGGACATGGCTGTGTCAACTGCCGCAAGATGGAGGAAAATGTCTGGTCAGACCCGCAGGTACTGAGTCGGTTGAAAAATGATTTTGTTATGGTGGCACTCTATATCGACGAGCGGCTGGAACTACCCGAGAGCGAATGGTATACCTCCAGCTACGACGGGAAAGTGAAAAAGACGCTCGGCAAGCAAAATGCGGACTTCCAAATCACCCGCTTCAACAACAACGCCCAGCCCTATTATGTCATCTTGGATCATCAGGAAAAACTCTTAGCCAAGCCCAGAGGCTATGATGCCGATATCGCGGAGTTTATTGAGTTTCTGGATGGGGCTAAAGGTAGGTTTTCGTCAAAATAGACCTGATCACCTCACTTAAAAATCCTGCTGTCAAAAGGAAAGTCCATTTGACCCACAATTCTGATCTGTGAAAACTCCGGATGCTGTGGATTAATGAGGTAATTGAAGTCTCCAGGCACGACCGTGGAGGGGACTTTCAGCAAGGCTAATTTTCGCTCTAAAACGAAGATGTCTCCGATCTTCTGAGTTTCTGCAAGGTGAGGAAAGCTGTTCCAGCCCACAGACAGTTGGTCTTTTCTAAGCTCCGACACTGACAAAGTGCCCGGAACATCAATCTCCAACATCACAAAGTCATTCGGCAGCGTGGCCAGCGAAAGATGTACCACAACTTCGGCCATTGCCAAAGCCCGGCTTTCGGCACAATAGACGAGTTCAGTGCCCTTAGAATTCCACCGATTGCCAGACATGGCCGCACCTTTTCCACTAAGCTCAATTGGATACTTCTTACGAGCAAGCCGAAACAAACGCATCAGACAAAAATCCCATGATCGATGCGATAGAGCTCATGGAGGACAATCTCCTTGCCATAGGAATCCCTCAGAAGCTCCAGCGGCTTCATGGCTCCCAACGCAAGGCTAGGGGTGGTCAGCCAATCAGCAAACTGGTCTTTGGAGTCAAATACCTCCAAGCCCACTGAGCTGACTTCAGCCAGCTCCATTATCTTTTCGGAGTGAATGGTCTTAAAAACATGCTCGGTATCTGCCTTGTAGCGCTGCAGGGACTTGAGAGAAATGTCTAAAAAATCCGACCAATCCTGGTCGGAAAAAGGAGTGATATTCTTCAATGCCATAAAAAGCGGCTGAGTAATGCCCCTGCGAATAACATTGACAAGCAGCATTTTGTCAGAAAACAAACCTCTGCCTGACAGCTCAGCAGGCATCCTGCCTTTAAAGGAATACCTCGGAAGACCGACGATGTATTCCGCCATCGTCTCTTCTACCATCATTACTTTATCGTCTCCTGTACGCATAAACCAGAAATTAGTCCCTTAATTTACGACTTTTTTCCAAAATATGTTCGCTTATCAGGTTTTTTTTCCGACAATGCTTAATAAATCTCTTCCAGAATCTGTGCTAGCCGCACACTAGCAGCGAGTAAGCGCTCTTCCAAGGCACCTCGGCTATCATAGCCATAGTTGTAAGAGAGCTTCTTGTTTTCGGGAAGCTTGTAAATCAAAGGACGTAGAGCAACTGCTTCATTTAACCAGTCCTCCATCGTCGAGTCACGATAGTTAGCTTTCATCTCTGGAGTGAGTCTTCGATAGAGTTCGTCACCTATCTCGCTAAAGCTCATATTCCAACCCTCAATCAGCTCAGTATCCCATATTGAGTGAAGATTGGTTTGACGCCCGAAAAACTCCAGCTTCACGTCATTTCCTCCACGATCATCACCAGTGCCCACATGTAAAGGCTGATGTATATCTTCTACCAAATGAATGAGCATTTTCAATAGTTCGGCCTCTTTTTCAGGTGTGGGTTTCCCTGATTTCAGTTCAGCTTTTATTCGAAGTATCGCTTCATAGGCATCGCCGCCTTTCTCTTGGGTATCTGGAGTATATTCTCCGGTCTCACTATTCAGATAGTGCCATGTATTTGCATAATCATAAGATCTGTCCGACTTGATTTCATCCATCCAGGTACCACTGCGGGCTATCGACATTGGGTGAAGTACTTTCTCCACTTTCTTTCTGACGGACTTTTTCAGCTGTCTTTCTGCCATATAACCAATCAGGTAATGACCTAATTGGCCCCAAGCAAAAGCTTGTGAACCGATTAGTACCATAAATGTGGTAAGCGTTACTAATTTTCTGATATTCATAAGCTACAAAGAAATTTGAAAATAAAGGAAGTCGAACAATTAGCATTTACGCAGGAAGATCAAGCGTTTTCCAACTCCGCCACAGCGAGCCATGCCATTAGTCCGGCTCCAATTTCGAGTGCGTCCTCTTCTATATCAAAAGTAGGAGTGTGTACTCCCGATATAATCCCCCTTGCTTCATTTCTGGTTCCCAGCCGATAAAAACACCCATCAATTTCCTGGGAGTAAAAAGCAAAATCTTCTGCGGCCATCCATATATCCAAATCCAGTACATTCTCTTCCCCAAGGTAAGCTATGGCAGCCTGCTTCGAACGTGCAGTCAACTCAGGATCATTCTTTAAAAAAGGGTAGCCTTTTCGTATGTTAAAGTCCAGTTCACCACCCATACCCTCTACGATACCATGGGCAATCTGAAGCATTTTTTCATGGGCTTTTGTCCTCCATGCTTCATCAAGGGTTCGAAATGTACCTTGGATTTTTACTTCATTGGGGATTACGTTCGTCGCACCCAGAGCTTCTATTCTTCCAAAAGACAATACAGACGGAATTTTAGGGCTAGCCGCCCTACTCACAACCTGCTGTAAAGCAACAATCATATGGGAGGCAATAAGAACCGGATCAATCAATGTTTCCGGCATAGCCCCATGCCCGCCTTTTCCTTTGACGGTGACATAGAGCTCATCTGCACTTGCCATGTAGATACCTGGCCGAAAGCCAACTTTCCCGGCTGGTATAAAAGGCATAACATGCTGGCCAATGATCCCGTTTGGCCTTGGGTTCTCCAAAACCTTATCTCTGATCATCAAAGACGCTCCTCCGGGAGCCACTTCTTCTCCCGGTTGAAAAATTAGCTTGACAGTACCCTCAAATTCACCTTTGAGCTCATTCAGTATTTTTGCAGCTCCCAGTAAGGATGCCGTATGGGCATCATGGCCGCACGCGTGCATGACACCTGGATTCTTTGATTTATAGGATACATCATTTGCTTCTATGATAGGAAGGGCATCCATATCAGCCCGAAGCGCAACCACTCTTTTTGTTGGGTTTTTTCCTTCGATTAATGCTGACCACCCTGTATCAGCTTTTCGTTCAATCGTATCGATACCTAAATCCTGTAACTTCTTCTCTACAAACTGGGAGGTCTGGTACTCTTGATACGATAGTTCCGGATTTGCATGAAGGTGGCGTCGGTTTGCAATGACTTCGTCCTTATATGCTTTCGCCAGAGACTTAATTTTGTCCTTCAACATTTTCGATTTCTTGGGGGGATGAAAACTCTTTTCGCTGGAACCTGTCCTGAATAATCCTGGCAGTGGGAAATTGTGTCTTTATCTCCGAGAACGTTTTCTGTGCTTCTATTTTATAGGCAAACTTTCCTACCTTAACCAAATATCTTGGTTGCTGATACTGCATCTCTGCGGTCATATCCGGGAAATATTTAAACATATCATCCCTGGTCTTAAAAGCCTGGTTTCTATCCACACCAGAGTAAACCAATACCGTAAACCCACTGAAATAAGGTTCGGATTTATTCTTTTCAATTAATCTTTTCTGTACTTCTTCCAGTTCTTTATCCACCGTCTGGACAGACGCAGATGAAGTATTGGACTTATTTGCCTCAAGTTCAGTTTCATAATCAGGGGACTGCGGGAGTGAAGAAACCAGCTCTTCCTGATAGGTAGAATAGGCAGAATTAGCCCCAGAAGTACTTCGGGAAGATTTACATCCTACCAATAGCACGATCAGTCCTACAAGCCAGACAACCCTCATATTCAAATTTAGTTTTCGATGATCACACATTTTCCATCCTGGACATCATTTTCCACACTTTTGTACTTTACATCAGTCTTGGTCGTGCCATCAGTATATTGAACAGAAACTTTATCATTACGCCCATATACCTTGTCCGATCTCCTAGGAGCTACTACCTGGGGAGCCTGTCTTCCCGCATTGGAAGCAGCTACAGCAGCACGGTTACTGCTTTGGTTCAAAGAGCTTGCCACTTCCTCTTTCGATGCCTGTACTTTCGATTCTATCGGCCTCTGTGCTTGTGCAGCATTTACCTGCGATGGATCCTGTTTTGGAAGGTCGGCACGTGTAAGAAATGATACCGTATCCTCATTGAGTTTTCCAATAAAGCGCTTGAACATTTCAAATGCTTCAAATTTATAGATCAAAAGAGGATCTTTCTGTTCGTATACCGCATTCTGAACCGACTGTTTCAGATCATCCATATCCCTCAAATGCTCTTTCCAGTTTTGATCTATAATAGCAAGTGTCACGTTCTTTTCGATAGCACGTATCAATTCCCTACCCTCATTTTTAAGCATCGATTCAAGGTTAACCACCACACCGATTTGCTTCAATCCATCAGAAATTGGTACCATGATGTCTTTCACAGTGGCTCCCCTCTCTTCATATACACGCCTGAAGATGGGTAAAGCCGTATCCATGATCAATGAATTCTTGTTCTGATATGTCTCAAAAGCCACTTTATATAATTCCTGAGTCAGGGTAGAAGCATCTCTGGACTTTAGTATATCATCTGAAATGCTGTAATCGACACCTAAAGTGGTAAATATATTCATTCGCAAGCCTTCCGCATCTTCCATGGATTTACCCATCTCCACCAGACTTTCACAGACATCATAAAGAACGTTGAGTATATCAAGCTCCAAGCGCTCACCCTTGAGGGCATTCCTGCGTCTTTTGTATACAACCTCACGCTGGGAGTTCATTACATCATCATATTCCAGCAATCTTTTCCTAGTCCCAAAGTTATTTTCCTCCACTTTGCGTTGGGCACGTTCAATAGACTTCGTGATCATGCTATGCTGGATTACTTCTCCTTCTTCCAATCCCATCCTATCCATTAGTTTGGCAATCCTGTCCGAGCCAAATAACCGCATCAAACTATCTTCCAGGGAAACGAAGAACTGGGATGACCCCACATCCCCCTGACGTCCTGACCGACCTCTCAACTGGCGGTCTACCCTTCGCGATTCATGACGCTCAGTACCGATAATTGCCAGTCCTCCGGCAGCTTTTGATTCTGGCGAAAGCTTGATATCCGTTCCACGGCCTGCCATGTTTGTCGCGATAGTAACGGTTCCGCTCTGGCCCGCCACTGCCACCACATCAGCTTCTTTGGCATGCTGCTTAGCATTCAACACCTGATGAGGGATTTTCTTTAAGGTCAGCATCCTGCTGAGTACTTCAGATATTTCTACTGATGTCGTACCTACCAGTACAGGTCTACCTTGTGCAACCAATTCATTGATTTCATCTACAACAGCATTGAATTTCTCGCGGACCGTCTTATATACCTTATCTTCCCTGTCCTCTCTCTTTATATTTCTATTGGTCGGTATGACCACTACGTCCAATTTGTAAATTTCCCAGAATTCACCCGCCTCTGTCTCTGCAGTACCTGTCATACCGGCAAGTTTGTGGTACATCCGGAAGTAGTTTTGAAGCGTAATGGTGGCGTAAGTCTGGGTAGCATCTTCTACTTTCACATTCTCTTTTGCCTCAATCGCCTGGTGTAGCCCGTCCGAATAACGTCGTCCTTCCATGACCCGCCCAGTCTGCTCATCCACAATCTTCACTTTGCCATCAACCAAAATATATTCGGTATCCCGCTCAAACATACAATAAGCTTTTAGCAATTGGCTAACAGTATGAACACGCTGTGCCTTTACACCATAATCTTTTATTACTTCTTCTTTACGGATCAACTTCTCCTTGTCATCCAAAGACACATCTTTCTCCAGATCTGCTATTACTACACCTATATCAGGCATAATGAAAAAATCAGGATCTTCGTTTTTAGTGGTCATTGTTTCTATTCCACGATCTGTGAGATCCACCTGGTTGGTTTTTTCCTCAATCGTAAACAGCAGTGGCTCATCAGCCTCCGGCATATTCCTCTTGTTATCCTGCAAATAATAGTTCTCTGTCTTTTGCAGCACCACCCTGATTCCAGGTTCTGATAGGTATTTAATCAAGGGCTTATACTTAGGCATTCCGCGATATGCCCTGAAAAGTGCCAGCCCACCTTCTTTTTCGTTTCCTTCTCCAATCTGCTTTTTGGCACTTGATAAAAATCCCTGAACCAATTTCCGCTGCTCCTCAACCAATGCAGCTACACGAGGCTTCATGTCATCAAACTCATGAACATCACCTTTCGGCACTGGCCCGGATATGATCAAGGGGGTCCTCGCATCATCAATCAACACGGAGTCTACCTCATCCACCATGGCAAAATGATGCTTACCCTGGACCAAATCACCTGACTCCCTAGCCATATTGTCCCGAAGGTAATCAAAGCCAAACTCGTTATTGGTGCCGTATACAATATCACTGGCATATGCCTTCTTTCTACCTGCAGAATTCGGAGAATATTTGTCTATACAATCCACGCTTAATCCATGGAACTCAAACAATGGGGCATTCCACTCAGAATCCCGTTTCGCTAGGTAATCGTTCACAGTTACAATATGGACTCCCCGACCTGCTAACGCATTCAGGTAAGCCGGAAGGGTAGAGACCAGTGTCTTTCCTTCACCGGTAGCCATTTCGGCTATCTTCCCTTTATGAAGCACCATCCCGCCTATGAGCTGCACATCGTAATGTACCATGTCCCATACGACTTCATTTCCAGCTGCCAGCCACTTATTGTGCCAGATAGCCTGCTCCCCTTGGATCTCTACATTCTTCTTGACAGCAGCCAGCTCCTTATCACGAAGAGATGCATTCACTACCAGTTTGCCGTTCTCTTTAAATCTCCGGGCGGTCTCTTTGACCACAGCAAAAGCTAATGGCATCACTTTATCCAATACAGTCTCCAGCGCTATATCCCTGTCTTTCTCTATTTGGTCTACTTGATTGTAAAGCTCATCCTTTTGATGAATAGCATCGGTAGGAAGTTCATCTACCTGCCTTTTGATTTCTGCTATTTTGTCATCAAATGTTTTCAGGTGTTCATTAATCTGAGACTTGATCTCTGCTGTCTTTCCTCTAAGCTCCTCATCTGTAAGCTGTTGTAACGTTGCAAATGCCTCGCTTATTTCGGTTACTTTGGGAAGTAACTCTTTGATATCCCTATCGGACTTGGTACCGAAAATCTTTGCAAGTCCTTTTGCTATAAAATCTAACATGTTAGCTCTGTATATTTCTAGAATTGGGTTCTAAAATTAAACCCTTTTTATTACAATTGATAATTAAACTGACTCGCCTCCCCAATGGCCATCAGACAGTTATTTTCCCTATATAAACCTGCTCAGCAGGTCCGATAAGCCAAATATTCTGATAACTTCCATCGCTGTTTGAGATAAACCTCACCTTTAGTTTCCCTCCTAGCGTATTTATTCCAATCTCCTTTTTCCCCTTAATCTTACCAAAAACCAAAGCAGCAGCAGTTACTCCTGTACCACAGGACAACGTTTCATTCTCCACCCCTCTCTCATAGGTGCGTACAAAAATCCCATCGTCAGAAATTGCTTCCACAAAATTCACGTTTGTTCCCTTGGGCGCATAATCTTTATGATTTCGTACCTTCTTTCCTTCCTCGAAAACAGGATAATTTTCCACATCCTCAACAAACCGGATATGATGTGGCGATCCTGTGCTTACAAAATAATCAGACCCCTTTCCGATTAATCCATCCACTTCACTCATCAACAGCTCCACATCTCCTTTCTCCAATATCGCCTGATGGGGGCCATCTATCGCAAGAAAATAGGCCTTTTGATCTATAATTCCCAAAAAGGCAGAAAACGCCACAGCACAACGCGCGCCATTCCCACACATACTTTGACTCCCGTCCGCGTTGAAATAGATCATTTCAAAATCAAATCCGGCATGGTTTCGGATCAAAATCAAGCCATCGGCACCGATTCCAAACTTTCTGTCACATAGCTTGGAAATCAATTTTAAGTCTGAAAGGTCAAATAATTGATCCCTGTCATCTACCATGACAAAATCGTTACCAGTACCTTGATATTTATAAAAAGAAAGCTCCATCTGATAAATTTGAATGACTTTGAGTCAAAAATCTCTCCAAGCGCCCGTAAGCTCCACAAACTTAAACAACTTGTCAGAAAATCAGACGTATTGTCTCATTCTCAATTTCAAATTCGTCAGATATTGCTTAGCTTCAACATACGTTTTGACTTAAACACTAAAAACTAAACCATTAGCCAACATGAAAACTCTTGAAAACCTGATGAGCAGACGGCTTTTCTTAGCCAATAGTTCCAAAGCTGGTGTAGCCATGGGCCTGGTAGGTACAGGCATCTTCACTGCATGTTCCAATGACGTAAAAGGAGATGAAAAAGCCATTTTGGCCACCAGTTTTACGCAGACACCTTTAGCATATGATTATGCTGGCCTAGAGCCCAATATAGATGCCAAAACAATGGAAATCCATTATACCAAGCATGCCGCATCCTATGCAAGTAATCTTAATACTGCTATCGGTGAAGAAAATGTGGACACAAACAAACCACTCGAAGAGGTTCTTGGCAATATATCCAAGTACTCTGAAAAAATGCGGAACAATGCAGGGGGTCACTATAATCATGAGCTCTTTTGGAAAGTAATGTCCCCTGATGGAGGCGGGGAGCCTACAGGTGCTCTTGCAGAAGCCATCAACAACGACCTGGGAGGGTTTTCTACATTCAAAACAGAATTTGAAAATGCAGCCAAGACCCGTTTTGGATCTGGGTGGGCGTGGCTGGTATGGAAAGATAATAAATTGTCCATCGGCTCCACCCCTAATCAAGACAACCCTCTTATGGATGTTTCCGATTTTAAAGGTATCCCTCTTTTGGGGGTCGACGTGTGGGAACATGCTTATTATCTAAAATATACCAGTGATAGACCTGGCTACCTGACCAACTGGTGGAATGTGGTCAACTGGTCCGCTGTAGCTGACAGGTTAAGTGCGGTTAAATAAAGTTTTCATCAATAGAAATAGGGGCTTGCACCCCTATTTCTATTGATTCAGACCGCATTTATAAGGCAAGCGGGCAAATGCCAATAATTTGGTCAAAATATTATTTTTTGAGTGGTAATCTATTTTTCATGCCGACAGTTTACTGCAAGTGGAAGCTGTTTTACTGCAATAGGTATCTGAACATACCTTCAACAGTCTACTTTCATCCTGGGAGTTTTCGACCAAACTCTAGATAACTGGATTTCGGAAATGTTTTCGCTTTTTTAACCCTAAGCCTTATCAGGTCCTTTTATTTCCATGGCTTTCTTTCTGGAGATGGAAGATGGTGGGTGCCTTGTTGATGAGTGAACTCTTTGGTGATGAATGGCTATAAATTTTCACTCTATTTATTTATTTGACATTTCTAATCTATTTTTGTCAGACTAAGGACCAGGATTGTCTCTAAGGCATATCCGAAATATTTTCTTATTTACCCACTTTCCCACTATGCAAGACCCAAAGTCTCTTACTTCAGTAGCTTTATTTCACCAAACCTTTAAGCATCCAGTACTTCCCAATCCTGTAATACCGGAAAAATCCAGGTGCGATCTTAGGGTGGCGTTATTGACGGAAGAGCTAAAAGAACTTCAGGAAGGTATTGAAAATGGAGATATAGTAGAAATTGCAGATGCACTGTGTGATTTGCAATATGTACTTTCAGGAGCAATATTGGAATTTGGTCTAGGCGAAAAATTCAAATCCCTGTTTGATGAGGTACAGCGCTCTAACATGAGTAAAGCATGTAAAACGCTGGAAGAAGCTGAAGCGACCATAGCTCACTATCAAGCTAAAGGCACTTCCTGCTTTTATGAAAAGGAGGGCGATTTATACCTTGTATTCAGGGAAGGAGATCGCAAAACGCTAAAATCGGTAGCCTATTCGCCTGCCGATCTGGAAAGAATTATCAAGGAATAAATCTATCCCTTACGCTCTGGATACATAGCTGAGGTAAGCCATCATTTGATGGCTTCGTATTCTATGCGTTGCATGATCTCAGCTGACTCCTTCCTTCCTGATTTCTTTAACGCAGCGATCGCCTCTTTCCGATTTTCCTTCTTTAGGTATATCAGCCCTACGTACCAATTGGCATCATTCCAGAAATTACTTTCTTGCCGGGTACTCACCTGCTCAAGATAAGGCAAGGCTTCCTCCACGTTATAACCTGCCAGATAGGATACGCCGATAAAATATAGGAGGGTATCGTTTTCAGGTTTTGCAGTTTTAAGTTTTTTCCATCTTGCTATGGCTTCATCAAATTTCCCTGATTTGTAATCTATCATTCCCCTATCGAACTCATAATTTCCGTTCGGTTCTGCCATGGCAGTCACCAAACCCGGATCTTGTGTATAATACGCTTCAAACAACTGCCCATACATCGATGGCCGATTCGTCATCCACCATATTCCAAGAGAAAGGATTACAGCTATTGATGCAGCTGCTGTCCAGATAATCCATCTTTGTCTGTAGGGTTGCGGAATCGGGGTTTCCAGCTCTGTATGGAACCCCTCCATCTTTTCTTTCATTACGAGGGTTTCCACTCCCTCTCTCATAGCAATGACCTCCTTTACTTTGTCTTCAAGAACCGGATCCGAACCCATATCCGATTCAAAGGCAACTTTCTCAGACCCACTCATCCTGCCCTCAAGATATCTTTCGATCCTTTCATATTCACCTGGCAATATCTGATTATATCTTCTCAAGGTTAGTCTCTATTTTCAATGCCCTTTCGCAGCTTCTCCAGGCATCTGTATTTATTGTTCTTCACCGTGGCATGTGTCCAGCCGAAATAAGCCGCCAACTTCTCTATGCTTTCTTTTTGATAATAAAACCTCCCTAACAGCTCCCGGCAGTTTTCTCCCAGCTTTGCAAACCCAGCCTCCAGTTTCTCGAAGTACTGCTCCTTATCCAAATCTTTCTCTGCTGTAAGGCTGTCTAGATACCCAGGCTCTATTTGTACCGTTTTTTTAAATCCGGAAGACCGTAAAATATCCAGCCATTTATTCTTAGCGATCTGAAAGAGATATCCTAATAGCGCAGTTTCATTTGCTGGATCAAATTTACCCTGCTTAATATTTGTCCAAAAAGAAATAAATGCCTCTTGAAATACATCCTTTGCCTGCTCTTTATTACCATTATTGGCTAAAACAAACCGCTCTACTTTTGGGTAAGAAGATTTATAAATCCACTTCAGGACATCATTGTCATTTTTGACAATACCCTCTACGAGTTTTGTCTGTGAATAAGATTCAATACTATCTTTTGGCATACAGAATACTACTTGCAAAAGATACTATTAAATGCATCTGACCCCAAAACCAATCTACCTTTTTATGCTAATTTTCTGATACAAACGGAGGGTATTACTTCTGTTCACATCTCTTAATACTAATGGTATATTGTTCTTCTCATACATCGGGGATTTTCTGAAAAGTCATCAGCTGTGCCTCTTTTTCATAATCGAGATGCTATACGTGGCTTTCTGGCTCTTATGACCAGAATTATCACGATCAATACAGGAAAAATCACTAACCATATCAACCTCAGGTTAAATACCGGATCCAGGTCCAAGGCCTTTGGATCGCCCATTACGATCAGCCCTGCCCAGAAATTCGGTGCCAAAGCCCTGCTTTCAGCGACTTCAAGATAATTCAGTTTAGCTTGCCGCAATGCCTGGTCTTTGGATAGTCCATCAGCCAATAAGCTGTAGAAATCTCCTACAATTAAAGCACTTGCCTTTTCGTCAATTTTCCATATACCCATAAGCATACTTTTACTGCCGGCAAAATTAAAAGCATGGGCTAAGGACACCATCCCTTCTCCTGGTGAATAACTTGGCTTTCCTGATTCACAGGCTATCAATACTGCCAGTTCCGAACTGAGATCAAGAGAATAGATATCCTTGGCATAAAGCGCGTTTTCCTCCCAAGGTTCATCACTTGCCTTGGCAAAGATCAACCTTGAGAATTGCGGATTGATGTTATTTGACTCCGCATGCGTACCGATATGGATAATTTGATGTTTGCCGGCCTCAGTATTGAATTTACTTAAGGTAGACTCTTTCTCAAGAAAGGAATTTCCACCCAAAGTCTTTGAAATCGCTGCTACCAGTTGCTGGGTAAATGGCTGTGGCAGAAGCCTGAGATAACCTTGGTCTATCTGTAGACTGTCTTTGATCAATCCCAGGTAATCACCCTTCATCTCATCGGAGAATCCCGGCGCAAAAGCAACCAAATTGGATAAATACGTATTATTCTGTGCCGGGTAATCAAAAAGTAGGCTGCTATAATGGTAGGATATACTGTGTTTGGCCAAGAGACTCTTTTGCCCCATTTCTTTATAGCTCATTATTCTCTCCTCAGTGAGCACATCAAAACTCAAATTGAATAGTGGGCCATCGGGAATTATCATTACACGTTCGTAAGAAATATAGGGAGCTAGGGGTCGCCACAGCGCATCATATAACACCTTCATGCTTTTAGATGATTCCTCTAAAGAGTACCATCCTGTATGGATAGATTCAAGAGTTTTCCGTATAGATTCAAAATCCAATTCGACCAGCTGCAAGTGATCCTTGTCCATAACAATTGCAGTAAGTCTATCATCAGCAAACAGGTAACGGACCACGCTTATTTCACTGGGGATATAATCTTGGATTCGATCAAACGAGCGCTCTAGGCTGGCATAGCGGAAATCGTAATACGCAGGATATGTCCGCTTGAGATTTAGCATAAAATCATTCCAATCCTGGCTTGCCAATAAATAGTCTGCTACCCCTTCCTGATGCAAAGAGCCACTTAGACGGGATTTAAGCATTTTCTCGTCAGCCAATATTTTTTCAGGAATTGTTCCAAACCGCACACTTTCGTTTTGCTCCAGCCGAGCCCGTATCTTTTGATAGAGAGCAGACTCGTGAAAGCTAAGCAGTGCCATGACGTATTCCTCTTTACCTGTCTTCTTGAAAAGCTCCAGATTTATCTTCTCCAAAAAACGGAAATACTCCTGATTCTCCTCTATCAAAAGCCTTACATCCTCATCCGTTTCCAAAAGCTTTTTACGTCTTTCCAATACATCCAAGCCTTCCCGAAGGGGGGGTAGAAGGGAGACCAGGAACTCTGCAGTCTTATTTTTTTCCAACGCATAGGCTGATTTTATCTTCAGAAGCAAAGCTTGGGGTCTTTTCAATTCCAATTGTATTGAATCTTGGGGGGTTTTGGAAAATTTCAAGGGATCTGTCAAAATAGTGAGGGCCGATTCACTGGTAATCAAAGCCTTTTGATACTCCCCTAAGGTATAATAAACATCTGCAAGACTAGTCGTCTGATTGAATAATAGGAGGCTTTGGTAATTCCCTATGGAATGCAAATACTGTATTGATCTCAAGGCTGTTTTTTCTGCAAATTCAGATTGGCCTGATTCAGCGAGAAATTTGGAATAGCTTGTCAGAAAACCTAGATATATCGGGTCAAATTCTCCTTCCAGCACTTTTTGATACAGGAGGTCGGCTAACCGATAATTTTCCATGGCCTTATCCTCATCACCACTGTAATCATCTACTCGGGCTAGGGCATATCGTGCGTCTGCTTCCCAGATTTCCCTTTCCCCAGAAATGCCCTCCAGACCTTTAAGGCCATCTTCCAAAGAAGATCTGGCATGGTCGATTTCAAGCATTTCCAGATAAAGCTGTCCAAGTAAAATCTTCGAGTTAACTGTTTCTTTGCTCTTTGGCCCGAAGGTCTGAAGCTTTTGGTTATGGGAAAATTCCAGCAAACCCTTCGCTTTTTGATAATTCCGGACCTCCTTATAAATACCTCCCAGGTTGTCCAGTGCCTGAAAATAGAATTCCTTGGCTTTATTCTTTTCACTGGGATCAAACAATACTTCTATATACGCTGAAAGATTGGAAATGGTATTGTTCATGGATGCAATGGATTCGGAAGTTTTCCCTAGAGCAGCCTGTACGCCAGAAAGATTATTGGAGATAATTGCCGGTCTATAAAACTTATTTCTGGGAGTGGGTTCCAATTCGGAAATCGCTTCCAGACACCGGAGAAAGTAGTATTCCGCAGAATCCAATTTGGAAGAAAAATAGGATAAGTTTCCAAGATAGCTATTGGTAAGATAAACCGATTCGGGATCAGGGTCTTGTGCCAAATACTGTAGTGCCTCCCCAAAGTGGTCTTTGGCGGATTCCAAATCCATCCTATTAATGGAATATGCTCCTAGATTGACCTTTAGTTTTCCCAGTATTTTCGCACTCACACCCGCTTCCTTTCTTGCCCAATCATAGGCCATAAGCTCTGCTTGATAGGCTGATTCACTATTGCCGAGGTATTCGTACCAGCTTGCAGCCTTCATGTAGAGCAACCGCTTAGGATATGGTGCTTCCAGGCTTTCAGCCCACGACACGATAATTCCGTCCATCTCCTGCTCGGCACGTGTTATTCCATCGGCTGCAATTAAAGCCCTTCCCAATACTTCCAAGTAGTCACTTACGCGGTGTGAAGCGTCTGTCTGAAAAAGGGAAGCTACTTCTGCCTTGATTTCTTTGATAACCTTTCCGCTGTTTCCCGTTTCAATGAGACTGTCCAGATACCGGATTTCTCTCACGTCTACCTGTGCAAATGCCACCGTGCTACCTGCAAAGAGTAGAAGGTTGAGTGTTAGCACCAAAACTGATTTCATCCGTTTAAAATTTGTTTCTTCAGTGGTCAGATGGAATGCCCCCGGATAATCATTCACCTGTGTGAGAACCTTTTCTCATGGGCATTTCATATTCTTATTAAACTAACGATCAGCTAGTTTCCTTTCATTTCTGCTTTAAATTACACAAAATACCAGCTACTTATGCTGATCTTAGGTTGGCCAACTTTAAGAAATTTCCACTCGTTCCCCTCAGCATATGTTGAATCGCGATCTGAGTGTCCCCATGCGATACTAATTCGACAATTGGGGTGTACAACTGTATTCATCGGGCACTAACACTTCATTGCCAAACCCTCTTAACATTACCTGGCTGAAGAAAAATAGCCGTTTTTCTTTTCATATCGGAAAGTTGTAAGAAAGTCATCAGGTCAGTGTAAAAATACTGGCCTCTTAGCGTGGGTAAAAGCTGTTATAATTTTTTCAAAGATAAATAAAACCAGTATGGTGTACAGAGATCTACGGGTACACGGCTAGCGAATACAATGAAATGAATGGACTAACGGGTTCTAAAAAGAAAGAGCTTCCCCAAAAGGGAAGCTCTAAATCGCTGATTATCAGCTGTACCAGGAGCGGGAATCGAACCCGCACGGGATTGCTCCCACAAGATTTTAAGTCTTGCGTGTCTACCTATTCCACCATCCCGGCTTCACTTGGATACTCCAAGCTACTTGTAACTTACTTAAACAAGAAAGCCCTTGAAACAAGGGCTTGTGAGCGAGAGACGAGATTCGAACTCGCGACCCCGACCTTGGCAAGGTCGTGCTCTACCAACTGAGCTACTCTCGCTTTTAAAATCCCGGAACGTAATCCGAGCTAATTGTGGATGCAAAGGTAAGATTCAGAAATAAAATTACAAGATTTCCCACCTTAATTTTTTTGCCTTTTTGACCAATTCAATTTTGTAAGTTGATTCTCAGCATTCTATCAGAAATCATA
Organism: Algoriphagus sp.; assembly: GCA_048819475.1. Taxonomy (GTDB): domain Bacteria; phylum Bacteroidota; class Bacteroidia; order Cytophagales; family Cyclobacteriaceae; genus Algoriphagus. Next base: position 232,330 of record JBMDXP010000085.1, on the reverse strand, counting down.
TGTAGTCAAAATTTTGACCATTTCCCCCACATTTCTAGCATCCAACTTCTTTAAGATATTCTTTCGGTGAGTAGCTACAGTGTTGACAGATATATTTAAAATTTCACTTATTCCTTTTGATTCCTTCCCCTCCAGAATCAGTTTGACTATCTCCTTTTCCTTCTTCGTAAGCTTTACTTCACGTTTTTTTGGTGAGTTTTTGCTTACAAAAACCCTCGTTCCATCATCTTTCTTGTATGAATAACTCCAATCGTAACAGGTAACTTTGGGGACTGCATGTAATTGGATAATCACATGGAGGTCCATCGCAAAATTACCGTATGAATCAATCAAAAAGGGCTTTACTTTACCTGCCATCCAAAGGGTTTCTTTTGTACTGCGGTTCACCCAACGCGTAGTATAAGAAAACTCAAAGGTGTGCCGTTCCGGGATTGACAGTTTATGAAAAACATCAAAAACAATTTTTTGAAATCGGTATAACTCAGTCCGGTCTTCAGGGTGAAGCATGGCAACAGTGGTCTCCACCCCCCTAGTTCTAAACATGTATTCGGGATAACCTGAAAGCTGCACTACATTGCCGGCAAAAAATGCCAAACTTAAATCCCTATAATCAAAACATGCAATCACCAAGCCTTCCCTCATCCCGATTTGTTGGCTCAAAACCTCCAAATCCTTGAGCATCTGCTTTTCATCAGGATGCTCCCTAAATTCCCGCTCTTTCCATCCGTAAAAAAATTTAGAGAATCTGTCCTGTTTTTTTAGGTCTTTTAACAGTATTTTATCCATAAAAAGTAACCAATTAGGTTTGTAAATAGCAATATAGTTAATCCTATTGAATCTCAAGTTCAAGTCTCCATCTTCTTCTTTAATTCATGAAGTTTCAGAAGTGCCTCGATTGGAGAAATAGCATTAATATCTATCTGATCCAAGATATCTTTTGCCTCCTGGAATTTGGGATCAAGCTCAAACAGGCTCAATTGAAAGTTGTTCTTAGGAATCGACTTCATATTCTCCTTACTCTCTTTCAATGCCTTGTCCTTTTCCAGATGGGACATGATCTCTGAAGCCCGGAATACCACAGGATTAGGCATCCCTGCCATTTGGGCAACATGGATTCCAAAGCTATGTTCACTCCCTCCTTCCTTAAGCTTCCTCATAAAGATCACTTTGTTCCCAATTTCTTTTACGGAAACATTAAAGTTTTTGATTTTGGGAAAATCACCAGCAAGCTGATTCAGCTCATGATAATGTGTTGCAAAAAGGGTTTTCGCTTTGAAATTAGGATGGTTGTGCAGGTATTCGACGATCGACCATGCGATAGAAATACCATCGTAAGTAGAGGTACCTCGTCCTATTTCATCCATCAGGACGAGGCTTCTATCCGACAAATTATTAAGAATACTTGCCGTTTCCGTCATCTCCACCATAAAGGTTGACTCTCCTTTGGATAAATTGTCAGAGGCACCTACGCGTGTAAAAACTTTATCAATCAATCCAATACGGGCAAAGCTTGCTGGCACAAAGCTGCCCATCTGAGCCATAAGAACTATTAATGCCGTCTGACGGAGCAAAGCGGACTTACCAGCCATGTTGGGTCCGGTAATGATCATTATTTGCTGACTATCATGATCTAAGTAAATGTCATTTGGGACATAGTCTTCTCCAGGAGGCAGTTGCTTTTCGATAACTGGATGTCTTCCATCTTTTATCTCCAGTGTTTCGGTATCAGCTACTTTCGGTCTTACATAGGCATTGCCAATAGCCACCCGTGCAAAGGATAACAACGCGTCTAATGTTCCTATCACCTTGGCGTTCTGCTGTATTTGGCTGACAAATTGTGCTGCTTCCTGAACAAGCGCTTGGAAGTATCGCTGCTCAATTGCTATCATCCTATCCTCGGCATTGAGGATCTTCTCCTCATACTCCTTCAGTTCGGGGGTAATGTAACGCTCTGCATTCACCAGGGTCTGCTTACGGATCCATTCTTGAGGTACTTTGTCCCGGTGTGCATGGGTAACCTCGAGATAATAGCCAAATACCTTATTGAAAGCTATCTTTAGCGAGGAGATACCTGTGTTTTTCACCTCACGCTGCTGAATCTTTACCAGAAAATCCTTCCCAGTATTAGCCAATCCCCTATATTCATCCAGCTCAGGGTCCACTCCATCTTTTATTATACCTCCCTGATGCGTCAGCATAGGAGCGTCTTCCTTCAGCTCCTTTTCTATTTTCTCCAGCAAAAAATCGCAAGGATACAGTTGATCTGAGAGGCGTTGCAGTGTCACATTTTTCTGGCTCTTCATTAACTCTTTGATCGGCAATGTACTCTTGAGAGCTCTTTTAATCTGGTTCATTTCACGGGGGTTTGCTCTGCCTACCACTACTTTTGAAATCAACCGCTCCAGATCTCCGATCAACTTCAATGAACCTAGCATCTCTTCAATCAGGCTAGAATTTTGATAAAAAAAATCAACTACATTCAGTCTTTCCTCAATAGGTGCTTTCTCCTTCAGCGGTAAAACCAGCCATTTTTTCATCATTCTAGAACCCATTGGCGTCACCGTTTGATCCAATATAGTAATGAGTGGGACCCCTCCTTCATTCTGGGGAAATACCAGTTCGAGGTTTCGGATAGTGAACCTGTCCAGCCAAACGTATTTCTCCTCTGCTATTCTGGAGATAGAAGATATATGTTGTATTTCCTTATGCTCGGTTTCTTCCAAATAATACAAAATGGCACCTGCTGAAATGATACCCATGCTCAGGTCCTCTATGCCAAATCCTTTTAAATTAGTAGTACCGAAATGGTTCTTCAGCTTTTCATATGAAAAGTCAAACTGATAGACCCAGTCCTCACAATGGAAAGTGATAAAGTCATTTCTGAGAAGTTCCGCGGCATTCTTCTTTGCCACTTTTGAATAAATGATCTCAGAGGGGGCAAAGCTTTGAAGAAGCTTTTCAAGATACGAAGCCGTGCCTTCTGCACACATAAACTCTCCGGTAGACAGGTCCAGAAAAGAGATTCCATGCTTCTCTTTCCCGAAGTGGATCGAAGCCAGGTAATTGTTCTTTTTGGTATCCAAAACCTGATCATTGAAAGAAAGCCCCGGAGTAACAAGCTCCGTGACACCTCTCTTTACAATCCCCTTTACAGACTTAGGGTCTTCCAATTGATCACAAATAGCAACTCTATTACCCGCTCTCACAAGCTTGGGAAGGTAAGTATCGAGCGAGTGATGTGGAAAACCTGCCAATTCAATGTGGGAAGCAGAGCCATTTGCACGCTTGGTAAGTACGATGTCAAGTACTTTACTGGCTTTTACTGCATCTTCACCGAATGTCTCATAAAAATCTCCAACCCGAAAAAGCAACAATGCTCCTGGATGTTTGGCTTTAATGGCATTGTACTGCTTCATTAAAGGGGTTTCTTTACCATCTTTAGCTTTGCTCATGAGGGGTATGCTACTTTTATATTTAATTTTAATTCGAAATTCCTGTAAGAACCAGGGTTGAAAATAAAGGATTCACCCCCCAGAACAAAAGAGCATGAAAAAATTAAGTATGGAAGACTTGGAAAGGCCTTCTATCGAAGAATACAAAGGACTGGATAAATCTCCCCTTGTCATCATTTTGGACAATGTAAGAAGCCTGAATAATGTAGGGTCCGCTTTCCGAACTGCGGATGCATTCCGGATAGAAAAAATTTTTCTTTGTGGGATTACAGGCACGCCTCCTCACAGGGATATCCAAAAAACAGCACTTGGGGCAACGGATGCTGTCGAATGGGAGTATTGTTTAAACACCATGGATGCGGTAGAAAAACTTAAAAGTTCCGGCTACCTTATATGTGCTCTGGAACAAGTGGATACTGCGGTCATGCTCAATGAATTTCATCCTGAACCCAATTGCAAATATGCCCTTGTTTTTGGCAATGAAGTCTTTGGGGTAGAGCATGAAGTATTGGAAGCCTGTAATCAAGTGCTTGAAATCCCTCAGCTCGGCACCAAGCACTCTCTTAATATTTCAGTATCTCTGGGCATAGCTATCTGGGATATGATGGTAAAACTTAAGCAGTTCTAATCCTTTAAAAAGCGATACCGGATGCCGAAAGATCCACGCAGAAGCACCCCTCCATCGAAAACTACGATGGGAGAAGCCTCGATATGGAACCCAAAGTCTTTTCTGGAAAATGGAAACAGGTTCAAGCCGAAAGGGACAACGGCCCCGGAAAACATATTGGCTCTACCTCCCACTCCGATATAAAACTGCTTGGAGTCTGAATCGTGAATCAAATAATTGGCCACCAGTTCCACGCTTAGATTCTCCACAAAATTATCTGTGCCCAGCCGAAATTCGGGAATCCAATGATTTCCAATCTGCTTAGCGGCTCCTATAAATGGTAAGTTACTCTGGTGGTATGAGACTGTCCACTGTGCAAATGCTGCGGTGGAGAAAAGCAAAATGGAAGTGAGCAGTAGAAGTTTTTTCATTACGGATTCTATTGGTTAAAAGCTTAAATCAGAAAGTTTCACGTGGGTCTTGATCATATTTGAAGTGGCTTTTGCAACTATTTTTCCCGACTCCTTGGCAATGATAGCTTCCCAGTGGTTTATGTTTGACCCTGATCGTATCAATCTTGCCGTCACTTCCAAGTATTCCCCCACTTGAGCTGATGCAAGAAAATCCACATTCAAATTGATACTAGTCATTAAATATTCTGTTCCAGTAGCATAATTTGCCATTCCGATGACATCATCAATCATAAGGGAGGCCACTCCCCCATGGAGTATTTTTGCTGGATTACACATTTCCTTTCTCACAGTATAGCAAACTCTTATTTTTCCTGCCTCAATTTCCAAAAGAGTTCCTCCTAACCAATTTCCTGCTTCAGAAGGAGTCTGGTCCAGCTTTTTACCAAGTAATGATCTGAAAAAATTCAACTGCTGATTTTCTACCGGATTCATTGCGCTCTATTTAGAAGTGTATAATAATCGTCTAAGATAACTGACAGCGCATCCTTTTCTTGGGACGTCTCCCACAAAGAAAGCCAGCCTTCTGAAGTTTCAATCTCAACGGTTGACCCGTTGGCTATCCAATCTTCTATCTGTAAGACATTTGACATATGCGTAAAACGGTCTTCATTCTCCCATTTCAATTCCTTTGAAACCGTTTCTTTAGCTATTCTCAAGTGTATTGGCCAATCTGAATGTACTGGCTCAAGGAAAATATAAGCTTCATCCTGCTTGAAATTAAGTATAATTACTAAACCCACAGTAGGTCTATCGTATAGTTCCCCTTTTTTGTAGCGGAATAACGTCATACCTGCATCTCTCCTCACTTCCCGCTCGTAATTAATGGATCTCACATTCAAAAAGTAGATTCTATCTGAAGTAGCCATTTTGAATTCAGTGTTCTCTCCAGTATTAGAAGCTTTTTTCTCATTGAAAAATGAGAATATTAAAACGACTCCCACGGAAAGCATTCCAAAAATCTTGACAATTTTCAGTAATTCTGGTGTAAAGACAGAATCAGATCGCTGGGTCATAGGTAATCAGAACTTTTGTATCCTTGTCATCATTCAAAATAAAAGCCGTAGAGATTGAGTACTGATATCCTACCATTTCCTATCCAATCAAACAGTATTATTTGGAATTATGTCCATCTCCTAACTAATGGACATACGATCCTGCATTGATGTCTATTGTAGTACCTGTAGCATGGTCGGCCAGGCCAGAGCAAAGCAAAGTGACTATAGGCGCAATGTCCTTTGGGGTAGTGAGCTCAGGTAATGCGATATCATTCAGTGCAAATTCCTCTCCGTATTCTGCCAGAATTTTTTCAGCCATCGCTGTACGTGTAAAACCTGGTGCGACCAAAAACGCCTTGACACCGTGTTTTCCGTAATGTCTCGCAATCGATCTGGTAAGGCTTACAAGTGCTCCTTTAGAAGCCGCATAGGCCAAATAATCCGGTGTGTCTCCACGGAAAGCTGCCCTGGAAGAGATAGTAACTATGCGTCCTGACTTCATTGATGTGGCATGCTCTAGAAATTCCTTGCAGAGGATTCCCACGGCAGTTGCATTTATCTGAAGTGTCCTTTGCCAGATTTCCAGCCATTTATCAGTCTCCAGATCGTCAGGTGATGGTATGGCGACGCCGGCATTATTGACTAAAGCTGTAATAGGACCATATTTCTCCACAAGACCAGGGATAAAGCCCCTGACCTCATTGTTGTCCGATAGATCACAGGCCGCTATAAATGAAGAACCAGTAAGACTATGCTGCAGCTTTTCTGCCTCTTGGGAATTTGAATGGTAATGGATTATGACCTCGGCACCAGATTCAGATAATTGGCTCGCAATCGCATTTCCTATACCTCTGGATGCTCCTGTTACCAGAATCCGTTGATTCTCTAAAGAAATATTCATGGATTGAAAATACCTTTAATAACCTGAAATTGAAAGCAAGTCCAATTCGGGCTGTTTCTAACAGTAAATGAATTACCAGCTTTCTCTGATTATCAAGTGCTGTATATGTGCCAGATGATGCTTGCTATGCCATTCATACATCATACACGCTTTTTTCAAAGATATATATTCCTGTGATTCAGGGTGATAATAATTTCTCTCAAACTTATCAGGGGTCAAGTGGGCCAAAATTGTGACCCATCTTAAATGGATACCTTTGATTAGCTGAAGGGAAATCTCCATAGGCAATTCCGAATCCGGCAAATCCGCCCACTTTGCTTCAAAATACGGTTTAATTGTAGGGGATTCTTCCGTGAGTGCAAGCTTAAAGCGACTGTATGCATTCATGTGACTATCTGCCAGATGATGCACCAGTTGATTCACAGTCCACCCTCCTGGCCGATATGGGGTATTCAGTTGCGGTTGGGAAAGGGATTGGACCGTGGTATTCAAATACCCTGGAAATGCCTTTAAGTAAAGCATTGCTTGAGTTATCATGGCTCCTGAAATCTCAGAAGGTATTTCAAATCTGCCTATGGGATACTTTAGAAGATCAATATCTGTCATATTTCAGCTAGCTTCCTGCTGCAAGAGCCACCAAATCTACCTTTTTTGCTCCATTTGACAAAAGTACATTGGAGCAGGCTATCAAGGTCGCCCCTGTAGTCATCACATCATCGACCAGAAGAATAGACTTATTTTCGATAGAAGGCCGATCGGAAACCTCAAAGACACCGGCAACATTGTCCATTCTCTTTAGCCTTGTTTTGTTGGTTTGGGTTTCTGTAAAACGGATTCTCTTCATGGCATTGACCACCCTAAGCCCCATTAATCGGCCTATTCCTTCTCCAAACTTTTGACTTTGGTTATAACCTCTCCGCCGCTGTTTGAGGGGATGTAAAGGGACAGGAACTATGCAGTCCCACCTTCCTCTATACCCTGATTCAGCCAATACTTTCCCATAAAGCTGACCTAACTCTAATGCAAGGTCTGGATTATTTCTGTATTTAATTTCATGCAAAATCCGCTGGCTTTTACCTCGTTTGGTAAATTTTAAATAGGCCATGGCGCAACTCACCTTAGTCAAACCATCTATTTTATACATCAAATCATTGGTGCTTGGTCTAAAGTGGTAGCTTGTGACAGGAAGCATTTCAATGCATATTGAACACAGCGATAATTCGGAATCAAATAATGGTCTTTTGCATAGAGCGCAACTTCTCGGAAAGAGCAAATCAAAAAAATCATTGACAAAAAATAAACGCATCTCTAAAAAGGCTTGTTATTAATTGCTATGGGCAAATACATGGTATATTTACGCCCAAAGCTTTCCTAAACAATTAAGTTAATGAGTCTTATAGAGGAATTCAATGAATATCGCGGCAAAATGAATGAAAAAATTTTGGCTGCGGACAATAAGGTGATCAAGCGGTTCTTTAATCTGGATACGAATACCTATGCAGAGGGGAAATTGGATGTGAAAACCAAAGAAATGATAGGTTTAGCCTGCTCAATGGTACTCAGGTGTGATGACTGTATCAAATATCATTTGGGTAAATGCTATGAAGAGAAGTTGACCAGACCAGAAATTTTTGAGGTTTTCTCCATAGCTACAATAATAGGAGGCTCCATCGTGATCCCACACCTAAGAAGAGCTACAGAATATTGGGAAGAACTTGAAAATCAGTAGTTTGTGATGTTTAAGAGGGATTTGGAACTGGAAAAACGCTGGTCTAAACTTCTAGAAGGTTTAAAAGAAACCATTGGAAAGAAACCTGCAGACTTAAATGGCGTTCTTTTCTTGATAGGGGTGCAGGAGTTAGGTTTGGGCACAAGGTCTTTCAGCAAAGAGCAAAAGCAGGATCTGATGCATATCGCTGTATGCAAGGTGTTGAGTTATGCAGGTTTTTATGAATTGGATTTTGTAGATCAGGACGGTTGGCCTCATTGGAGATTAATCAAAGACCTGCCGCATTTCGATTTGCTGGAGCAGGAAAAGTTACTAAAAATCCAAGTTTTGGATTACTTTGAAAAAGAATATCAAATAGAAATAAAGTAGCCGATTGTGAAACTTATTTCTTATAATATAAATGGAATCCGAGCAGCAATAAATAGAGGTTTTGCAGATTGGCTACGCCTTACAAATCCAGATATTATTGGTTTACAGGAGGTTAAGGCTACAATTTCTCAGATTGACGTTGCTATATTTGAAGATATGGGATACCAAGTTTACTGGCACCCCGCGGTAAGGAAAGGATATAGTGGTGTAGCAATACTAAGTAAAAAAACACCCACATCAGTGAAATACGGGATGGAGTTGAATAAATACGATGATGAAGGAAGGTTACTGCAGCTCGATTTTGAAGGCTTCTCGTTTATCAATGCCTATTTCCCTTCTGGTACCACAGGTGACGTAAGACAAGCTTTCAAGTACGAATTTCTTGATGATATTTTTGGGTATGTTCAGGATATCAGAAGAAATAATCCCAATCTTATTCTGAGCGGGGATTACAATATCTGTCATAAACCTATAGATATTCATAATCCGATATCAAATAAAAACAGTTCAGGATTTCTTCCTGCGGAAAGAGCTTGGATGGATAAATTCACACAATCGGGATTTATTGATAGTTTCCGGCATTTTAATTCTAACCCCCATCATTATACATGGTGGAGCTATCGGTTTAATTGTCGGGCAAAAAATCTAGGTTGGCGGATAGATTACCATATGGCCTCAGATGATATGCGGAGCAGATTAAAAAGCTCCGTAATTTTACAGGATGTGGTCCATTCAGACCACTGTCCAGTAGTTCTAGAAATCGAATAAAAAATATAGCTGATATAAGTTCATTGAATAAAAAGCAGATGAAGTCCATTAAAATTTCAATTCCTTCTCTGATTGAGAATATAAAGATTATAGAAAGTTTCATCGACAATGCTCGTGACAACTTTGAAATCAATGATGATATCTATGGAAATATTATGATTTCTGTCACTGAGTGTATCAGCAATGCTATCATTCATGGTAACAGGGCTAATAAAAACAAGTTAGTACACTTGGAGCTTGAAGTAGGAGATGAGCAGCTTAAATTCATAATAGAAGATGAAGGCGATGGTTTTGATCTAACCGAATTGCCCGATCCTACAGCTCCGGAGAATATTGAAAAGGCTGGCGGAAGAGGAATCTTCTTGATCAGACACTTAAGTGATGATGTTAAATTCGAAGAAGGGGGAAAAAGAACAGTTCTATCTTTTTATATGATTTAGCAGCATGGCGATAAATTTCTTTACAGAAGACGTACCGTTTAAATTATCCCATAAGATTAAAAGGAAGAACTGGCTGAAAAAAATAGCCAAATCTGAAAACCATGAAATTCTGAATCTGAATTACATCTTTTGCTCAGATGAATATCTACATAAAATCAATTTACAATACCTTAACCACGATGACTATACTGATATAATTACATTTGACAATTCAGAGGAGCCAGGAAGACTAGAAGGGGATATATTCATTAGTATTGAACGGGTAATGGATAATTCCAAATCCCTTGATACATCATTAGAGAAAGAACTTGCCAGAGTACTTAGTCATGGGCTATTTCACCTTATGGGTCAAAAAGATAAATCTGATAAAGAGGCAGCCGCTATGCGGGAGAAAGAAGAATACGCTATAGAATTATTTGAAAAAAGCTAACTGTTCCACGTGGAACAGTCAAGAGATTCCAATATGTTTCACGTGGAACAGCAAATAGAAATAACATGTTTCCAAAATATGATGTCATTGTAGTGGGGGCAGGACATGCCGGTTGTGAAGCTGCACATGCCGCTGCAAAGATGGGTTCGAGTGTGCTGCTATGCACGATGAATATGAACACCATCGCACAAATGTCCTGTAATCCGGCAATGGGCGGCGTGGCCAAGGGCCAAATTGTAAGAGAAATTGATGCGCTTGGTGGACTGTCAGGGATCATCTCTGACAAATCAATGATCCAATTCAGAATGCTCAACCGCTCTAAAGGTCCAGCAATGTGGTCTCCAAGGTCACAGAATGATAGGATGAGATTTGCGGAAGAATGGAGATTGGCATTGGAAAGCACCCCAAATCTCGATTTTTGGCAGGAAATGGTCTCGGGTTTGCTTATAAAAGACGGAAAAGTAAGAGGTGTGCGAACAGGGATTGGGATAGAGATAGAGTCAGAAACTGTAATTCTTACGAACGGTACCTTTCTAAATGGAATAATCCATATTGGTGAAAAGCAATTAGGGGGTGGTAGAACGGGAGAGGGGGCATCCAAAGGGATTACCGAACAGTTAGTCAGTTTAGGTTTTGAGGCTGGCAGAATGAAGACGGGTACTCCACCCAGGGTAGATGGTAGAAGCTTGGATTATTCAAAAATGGAAATTCAATATGGCGATGAAAATCCAGAAAAATTCAGCTATTCTGATGAAACGTCTATCCTTACCAAACAAAAAACATGCTGGATCACGTATACCAATAAAGACGTTCACAGTGCACTGGAAGAGGGGTTTGATAGATCTCCGATGTTCAATGGTCGAATACAAGGCCTAGGGCCGAGGTACTGTCCATCCATAGAAGATAAAATAAATAGATTTGCTGAGCGAGAGAGGCATCAGATATTTGTAGAACCAGAAGGATGGGATACCGTGGAAATATATGTGAACGGCTTTTCCACTTCCTTGCCCGAAGATATCCAATATAAGGCAATTCGAAAGATTCAGGGTTTCGAAAATGCGAAAATGTTCCGCCCAGGCTATGCTATTGAATATGACTATTTTCCTCCTACACAGCTAAAACTTACCCTCGAGACACAGCTTATAGAGAACTTATACTTTGCCGGACAGATTAACGGCACCACAGGCTATGAAGAAGCCGCATCACAGGGGTTGGTAGCAGGAATAAATGCGAGCCTCAAAGTTCAAGAGAAAGATCCCTTACTCCTAAAACGGTCAGATGCCTATATAGGTGTACTGATAGATGACCTAATCAACAAAGGGACCGAAGAACCCTACAGAATGTTTACTTCCAGAGCAGAATTCAGGTTGCTGTTAAGACAGGACAATGCTGATCTGAGACTCACACCATTAGGCCATCAAATTGGACTGGCCTCAGATGAGAGACTGCATAAAATGCTGGATAAAAAGACCCAAACCGCAAAACTCATCAATGATCTGAAACAAAAAAAACTTTCCCCAGAAGCCATTAATGAAGGGTTAAACTCCATGGACTCCGCATCGATCAAAGAAAAGATATCTGCCGAAAAAATTCTGAAAAGACCCCAGATTACCATTTTCAACTTACTGGAATTAGACTCAGATCTTAAGGAGTATCTATCCCAATATCCAAAAGAGGTCTTGGAACAGGCAGAAATTCAAATTAAATACGACAGCTACATCGACAAAGAGCAGCAAATGGTAGAGAAGCTTAGCAACATGGAAAACTATCCAATCCCTCTTCAATTTGACTATCGAGGCATCACGGCACTGTCTGCTGAAGGCAAACAAAAACTTAGCAAAATTAAGCCCGCAACACTGGGTCAAGCCTCAAGAATCAGTGGGGTTACACCTGCAGATTTATCTATTCTAACCGTATATCTAGGACGATAGCATGTCTGAGTTACTCAATAAATGCCCACTCTGCAAAAGTGGGCATTTTCTTAACGCTAATGAAGTGGTGGATCATTCAGTCTCTAAGGAGAAATTCATGCTATGCAAATGTTCAAAATGTGAACTCCTCTTTACCAATCCCAGGCCGGCAGTAAATGAAATTGCTCCATACTATGATTTTCCTGAATACTATTCGCATGATGACAAAACCCAAAGTGTAACCCAGTTTATCTATCAAAAGGTAAGAAAATACACAATCGCTAAAAAAATAGATCTACTGAATCAACTAAAACCTGAAAAAGGCAGTGTCTTGGATTATGGTTGCGGAACGGCAGCACTACTCATGCAAGCAAAAAAACAAGGGTGGAAAGTAACCGGGATCGAACCAAACGAAAAAGCACGGACGCAAGCCAACAAAAAAATCAAAGGAAAAATACATGAGTCCATACAAAATCTAAAGAAGGATAAATTTTTCGACATTATCATGTTATTTCATGTACTGGAGCATATCCATGACTTAAGAAAGACGTTAAAAGAAATTATAAAACACTTAAAATCAGATGGTTATATATTGATCGCTGTACCAAATCCAGAAAGTTTGGATGCGAAACAGTATGGCACATACTGGGCTGGATGGGATGTGCCCCGACATCTCTACCACTTTAATTCTAACGCTATGGCCGCTCTGGAAGAACACTCCCGCATGAAATTAATAGAAGTCAGACCCATGCCGTTCGACAGTTATTACGTTTCCCTTTTATCAGAAGGATATAAACAGCCTAACCAATCCTTATTGAGCAAGTACTTAAAAGCAATCATTTCGGGATATAAATCCAATGCGCAGGCCAAAGCCGAAAAATCCTTTTATTCAAGTAACCTATTTATTTTCCAAAAGACGTGAGAATAAACTTCCTATTCATCTTCATTCTATCCATCTTGTCTTATTCCTGTGCCAAGCAAGGTGCCCCCATGGGAGGACCGCAGGATAGGGATCCGCCTCAAGTCATTTCGATGAATCCCAAAGATCAGAGTCTGAACTCCAAACCTGAAAAAATAACCATTACATTCAACGAATATATCAAACTTGATAATCCCAATAAAAACATAATCATAACACCAAGGATCAACAAAGACGAAGTAGTTATTTCAGCGCTGAAAAACGCCTTGATTATAGACCTCAATCAAGAATTGGAAGAAAATACCACGTATGTGTTCAACTTTCAAAAATCTGTTCAGGATCTATCTGAGGGAAATCCGGCAGAAAATCTTAAACTGGTATTTTCCACAGGTTCAAGTATTGATAGCCTTACCTTCTCAGGACAGGTTAACTATTACTTTCCCAAATCCAGGGAAACATTCGATGATATCATCATAGGGCTCTATTTAGCACAGGATAGCACAGATATCTTTACCGCCCCTCCCTATTATCTCAGTCAAGCCGACAGCTCCGGAAAATTTATGATTACCAACATAAAGTCCGGTAACTATAGAGCATATGCCTGGAAAGATGATAACAATTCATTGAAAGCCGAATCGAAGTCCGAAGTATTCGATTTTATCAATGATACAATTCCCATAAACTCTCCTATTGCAGGGGTAAATTTTAACCTCTCAGGCGGAGATCAGACCCCCATTAAATTAATCAGATCCTCACCATCTTCGAGAAATTATGATCTAGTCTTGAACAGAGATCCTGTTAAGATAACGCTTGATAACCCTCAGCTTGGCAATGGGATATTCTATACCACCAGCGAAAAACGCATTAGGCTTTACTCAGAGAAGCCTGTTGCCGACAGTCTGAAATTCAATATTCTCCTGCAGGACTCAGTAGGCTTTACTGCAGATACTACCATCTATGCTAAATTCTTAGAGTCCGAAAGACGTCCTGAAAAACTTACCGTATCTGCTAATTCAGGCAAAGGCTTTTATAGGAGCATGAACATGGAACTCACGTTCAACAAGCCTATTGTGGCAATTAATACAGATTCACTGTACCTGACCTATGATACAGCCACAAGAATACCTATTACCAGTGAAATGATGTCATTTAGGGATTCATTAACCCGCAATAAGCTGCTCATCTCTGTAACCCTACCAGACACAATCACCAAGGAAACAATAACTCTTAAGGCCGCAGATTCTACGTTCAGGGATATAGAAGGAATGTACAACGCTGAAACTCTTAATGCCAACTATAGAAACCTGCAACGAGATAAATTGGCAGATGAAATTTCAGGAAGAATCCTTGGAGCAGAAGGCCCATTCATTGTCCAATTGATGGATTCCAAAGGAGAATTATACAGGCAGACTATTCTCAAGGATGGCAACAGCTTCAAGTTTTCATTGATTGAGCCTGGCAATTATCAAATACGCGTAATAGCAGATAAAAACGGAAACAATAGATGGGATCCTGCAAACGTCTCTAAAAACCAATATGCGGAACAGGTATTTTACTATAAAGATGAGAATTCCGGGTCAAAGGAAATAGTGGTCCGCGCCGGTTGGACCGCGCCGGACCAGATCATCAATGCTTCCCAACCCACCGGCTTAAGACAAGAAGAATAATTAAAGTGGATAAGCCAAGATTTCTATGTGGATAAGAGACGGACAAGGAAGGATAACCCCCTCCTTATCCACCAAAACCTTCCGTATACCCATCACCCCTCTCCTTGGCGGGGATAATCGTATACTTATCCACCCGAATCCATCCAGTAGTCCACAGCCAATTTACCAACAAGAGCAGAACAACACTTATCCACATTATTCTTCCCAAATAGCTACTATTTTAAAAATCAAATAGATAGGTGTTGACAATCCTGACAAACCTAGTGGATTGAGGTATCCAATCTCATTTCTCACTGTGGGAAAGAAAAAAAGGAGTGGTTATCCACAAATCCACACCCCTAATAACCTTAATAAGGTTTTTTAATTAAAAGATTCAATACTTCTATTAAAGTAATAAAGATGTGGATAAGTGATTTAATCATTCGGGAGTCGTCCAAATTGGTAATTAGAGCTATTCCAGATAACCCATAGGTAAAGGCTGAAAAATTCTAATTTTATTTATGATGCATGCATAACTTTTTTAGAATATAGTATGCATGCATACTTTTCTTTTATTACCTTAGGTTTCTTAAGAATTGGAGGTAGATCAAATCCATGAAAAGAGAAGAAACGATAGATTATCATATTAAGAGTGCCTGGCATGCTATATCACGGATGTACAATCAGAAGGCTGCGTCGGAGGGTTTCACCACAGCAATAGGGTTTGTGTTGATCAATATCAATTCAAAGGAGGGAACACCAGCCACCAAGATTGCCCCGTTAATAGGTCTTGAAACCCGAAGTCTCACCAGAATGCTGAAGACAATGGAGGAAAAGGGCCTTATTTATAAGAAACCTGATTTGGTGGACAAGCGCTCAGTGAGAATATATCTGACAGATGAAGGAAAGCGAAAAAAAGAAACTTCCGTTACAACTATCCGTGAATTTAATGAACAGGTAAGGCAGCAGGTAAGTGAAGAAGAACTTGATGCTTTCTTCAGGATGTTTGAAAAGATTCAGTCAGTTATTGATCAGATTCAAACAGAAGTACCGGAAACAAGGAAGACTTTATTTGAACTATAAACCTTCTGGTCAGCTACTTCGGTGACCAGAGATACCAAAACCCAACAACATGAACAGAACCATAAAAAAAGTAGCCATTTTAGGTTCAGGAGTAATGGGATCCAGAATTGCCTGTCATTTCGCCAATATTGGTGTAAAGGTACTTTTACTGGATATTGTTCCTTTCGAACTGACAGAGGATGAGGAGAAAAAAGGATTGACAAAGGAACATCCCGCTGTCCGTAACCGGGTAGTCAATACGGCTTTACAGACTACACTGAAGAACAACCCCTCCCCTATTTTTGATAAGTCGTTTGTATCACGGATTACAACGGGAAACTTCGATGATGATCTTTCCAAAATCAAGGATTATGATTGGGTGATGGAAGTGGTGGTGGAAAAGCTGGATATCAAGCGGCAATTGTTTGAAAAAGTGGAAAATCACCGCAAACCAGGAACATTGATTACATCCAATACTTCCGGAATACCGATGCATTTAATGTGTGAAGGAAGAAGTGAAGACTTTCAGCAAAATTTTGCTGGAACCCACTTTTTTAACCCGCCTAGATACCTGAGGCTTCTGGAAATTATACCAGGCCCCCAGACAAAGCCTGAAATCATAGAATTTTTAATGGAATACGGAGATAGATTCCTCGGTAAGGAAACAGTTCTCTGTAAAGATACCCCTGCATTTATAGCCAATAGGATTGGGGTATATGCCATTATTTCCGGCATGCATACCATCGAAAAAATGGGATTGGGAGTATCTGAGGTAGATAAGCTCACTGGCCCGGTTATAGGCAGAGCAAAGTCCGCTACCTTTAGGACTATGGATGTGGTAGGATTGGATACGACTGTAAATGTCGCAAATAATCTGTTTAAAGCCTTGGATCACGATGAGTCCCGGGATAAGTTCAAGCTGCCGAAGATTGTACAGGTACTTTATGATAACAAATGGTTCGGTGATAAAACAGGACAGGGCTATTTTAAAATGATACGTCATAAAGACGGAAGTAAGGAACTCAAGGAATTGGACTTCAACACTTTTGAATACAAGGATGTCGAGAAACCAAAGTTCAAGGCATTAGAGGCATCCAAAGAAATCGAGGATCTTAGGAAGAGGATTAAATTCTTGGTCAATTATGATGATCGTGCCGGTGAATTTTATAGAGCTTCATTCTATGATCTTTTTAATTACTGCTCGCATCGTATTCCGGAGATATCAGATGAACTGTATCGGATAGATCAGGCTGTTTGTGCGGGTTTTGGTTGGGAATTAGGCCCTTTTGAAACGTGGGATATACTTGGTGTGAAAGAGACGCTGGAGAAAATGGAAGCCGCTGGAGAGAAACCAGCCGAATGGGTGTATGAAATGCTTGCAGCTGGAAATGATACGTTTTACAAAGTAGAAAATGGCAAGAAGCTTTATTACGATATACCCAGTAAAATGTATACAGAGATTCCTGGAATAGAAGATTTTATTATTCTGGATACACTTAAATCCTCAGGTAAAAAGATCTGGGGAAACCCGGGCTCCAGTGTTTATGATCTTGGAGATGATGTGATTGGCTTGGAGTTCCATACTAAAATGAACTCTATGGGAGCTGAAGTAATAGAAGGCATCAATACGGCAATCGGGATGGCAGAAAAATCCTATAAAGGCTTGGTGATCGGAAATGAAGGGGCAAATTTCTCAGCAGGTGCTAATCTTGCTATGCTTTTTATGTTTGCCGGGGATCAGGATTTTGATGAGATCAATATGATGATTGCACAGTTTCAGAATACCATGATGAGAGCGAGGTTCTCTTCTATCCCGGTTGTAGTAGCACCACATAATATGGCTCTGGGTGGTGGATGCGAACTTTCTCTGCATTCAGACCATATTCAGGCCCACGCAGAATTGTATATGGGGCTGGTAGAGGTAGGTGTTGGGCTTATTCCTGCAGGGGGAGGAACCAAAGAAATGACACTGAGATTCTCAAACAGTCTTATCGCTGGTGATGTGGAAGTAAATCAGTTGCAGGAATATTTTATGAACATTGCTACAGCGAAAGTTTCCACCTCCGCGGAAGAAGCCAGGGGTTTAGGTTACTTGAGGGAAAAGGACATGGTATCACTCAACAAAAAAAGACAATTGGCAGACGCCAAGGCAAAGGTCCTTTCCCTTCATGAGGCTGGATATACGCAACCCATTGAACAGACAAACATCAAAGTATTAGGAAGAACATCTTTGGCCCTTTTTGAGGCTGGTATCACCGGTATGCTGTATGGATCATATATTTCGGAGCACGATGCTAAAATAGCCAGAAAATTAGGCTGGGTTATGTCAGGAGGAGACCTCTCGGCTCCTACAGAGGTTTCAGAAAGATATTTACTGGAACTGGAGCGGGAAGCATTCCTCAGCTTAACTGGAGAGCCGAAGACCCTGGAAAGAATTCATAGTGTCTTGTTTAAGGGTAAACCATTGAGAAATTGAAATAGGTTGAATTAAGTAAAAACCGCGCTCAATTACGAAATAACCAATAACCAATTTAAGAATGGAAGCATACATAATAAACGGATATAGATCAGCTGTAGGAAAGGCAAAAAAAGGTGGGTTTAGATTTTATAGGCCCGATGATTTAGCAGCTGATGTAATTAAATACCTCATAGCAAATACACCGGGTCTTGAACCTGCCATGGTGGATGACTTGATAGTGGGGAATGCTATTCCCGAGGCTGAGCAAGGAATGCAGATGGGAAGGATGATATCACTTCTGGCACTTGGAGTAGCCAATCCTGGTTTTATAGTAAACCGCTATTGTGGCTCTGGCCTTGAAGCTATTGCTCTTGCAGTAGGAAAGGTCAAATCAGGCATGGCGGACTGTATAATTGCCGGAGGGACGGAATCCATGTCACTGGTACCTATGATGGGGTACAAGACGGCTTTAAACTACAAGATAGCTACAAATCATCCATCGTATTATTTGAGTATGGGCCTGACGGCTGAGGAATTGGCAAAAGAGTACGGGATAAGTCGGGAAGAGGCAGATGAATTTGCTGTGAAATCACATGAGAAGGCATTGTCAGCTATAGCGGAAAATAGATTTAAGGAAGAGATCGTGCCGGTGGAAGTCGAGGAAATTTTTCTTGATGACAAGGGAAAAAAGAAATCGAGAAAGTTTGTGGTAGACACAGATGAAGGGCCACGTCCCGGAACGACTATGGAAGCATTAGCTGCTTTAAAACCTGCATTTAAAAATGGAGGTCAGGTCACTGCAGGTAATTCCTCGCAAACATCTGATGGAGCTGCCTTTGTAGTGGTGATGTCAGAAAGAATGATGAAATCCCTCAATATGGATCCTATCGCCAGGCTGATGTCCTATAGCGTGGCTGGTGTCGATCCCAGGATTATGGGAATAGGACCAAAAGAAGCAGTTCCCAAGGCGTTAAAACAGGCAGGTTTATCCTTAAGTGATATTGATCTGATAGAGTTGAATGAGGCATTTGCAGCACAGGGCTTAGCTGTAATAAAGTCCTTGGATATGGACCCAGGCATCGTAAATGTCAATGGAGGAGCAGTGGCTTTAGGCCACCCGTTAGGGTGCACAGGGGCAAAGCTTTCTGTACAGATCTTCAATGAACTCCGCCGCCAAAACAAGAGATACGGCCTTGTGACAGCATGTGTAGGAGGAGGTCAAGGTGTAGCTGGGGTATATGAACTGCTTCGGTAGGCCCATGCAGTCCGGGTTTTATGAGGTGTGCACAGCAAGGCCAGGAATTGACTTCCGATTGATAAAGAATTAAAGACTAAAAAATTTCCATATGAATACATTATCAAAATCGATACAGGGAGGAGAGTTTCTGGTTCGGGAAACAGATTCGCAGGATATTTTTATTCCGGAGCAATTCAGCGAGGAGCAAAAAATGATGGCTCAGGCATGCCAGGACTTTATCGATACGGAAATAACACCGAATATCGAAGAAATTGACAGTATGAAGAACCCGGAACTTGTCCCTTCCATTTTTAAGAAGGCAGGAGAACTCGGATTATTGGGAGTCTCTGTTCCAGAGCAGTATGGAGGGATGGGAATGAGCTTCAATACGTCCATGTTGATTGCTGATATTATTGGAGCTGCAGGGTCTTTTTCTACAACCTATGGTGCGCATACTGGAATCGGTACCTTACCCATTCTATACTATGGGAATGAGGAACAAAAGAAAAAGTATCTTCCAAAACTGGCAACGGGAGAATGGGCAGCGTGTTACTGCCTCACAGAACCTGATGCGGGATCGGATGCCAATAGCGGAAAGACAAAGGCCACACGCTCTGCCGATGGAAAGCATTATCTGATCAATGGCCAAAAGATGTGGATTTCTAACGCGGGCTTTGCTGATATCTTTATAGTGTTTGCCAAACTGGAAGATGATAAAAATCTGACGGCATTTATCGTTGAAAAAGGTTTTGGCGGTATTTCAATGAACGAGGAAGAGAAGAAGATGGGCATCAAAGGATCTTCTACCCGACAGGTTTTCTTTAATGATTGTCCAGTTCCGGTGGAGAATATGCTGTCTGCCCGACAGAACGGATTCAAGATTGCAGTCAACATCCTGAACATAGGAAGAGTGAAGCTCGGTGCAGGAGTCCTAGGAGGAGTCCGTACGATTATTTCGTTGGCTATAAAATATTCCACTGAAAGAAAGCAGTTTGGTGTGAGTATCAATTCGTTTGGTGCAATCAAAGCAAAGCTGGCTGAGATGGCGGTTAGGACGTATGTTTCAGAGTCATTGTGCTATCGGGCTGGCCAAGACATAGAAGACCGGATCAATACCTATATATCAGAAGGTATGGAAGAGGCTGAAGCGAAGTTGAAGGGGGTAGAAGCATTTGCCATAGAGTGTGCGATCGCAAAAATCCATGGCTCTGAAGTGCTGGATTATGTGGCTGATCAGGGAGTTCAAATCTACGGTGGTATGGGATATTCTGCAGATGCCCCCATGGAAAGAGCGTATCGGGATTCCAGAATATCCCGAATTTATGAAGGAACGAATGAAATCAATCGCATGCTGATGGTGGGAATGCTGCTGAAGCGTGCAATGAAAGGGGAGGTAAACTTGTTTGAACCTGCAATGGCTGTTTCCAAGGAGCTGACATCGGTACCCTCCTTTGAGACAATTGATGCATCGCAGTTGTTTGCCACTGAGAAGGATGTACTGAAAAAGCTAAAGAAAGTCTTCCTTATGGTAGGAGGAAAAGCAGCAATGGCATTACAGGACAAAATTGAAGATGAGCAGGAGATCATGATGAACCTGGCAGATGTGATGATAGAAATCTATGCAGCTGAATCCGCGATTCTCCGTACAGAAAAGCTGATCAGTATGAAGGGGGAAGAAGCTTGCAGTAATCAGATAGCCATGTCCCAGGTCTATCTTTCAGAAGCGGTAGACCGGATCAATGCTGCTGCGAAAGAGGCGATAGGAAGTTTCACACAGGGAGATGAGCAGAAGGTAATGCTGATGGGATTGAAAAGATTTACCAAGATTGATCTTGTCAATACGAAAAAGCTTAGGAGGGAAATCGCTGATCATATGATTTCGAAGGGAAAATACCCCTTTTAATTCTTTTCTCTCAAGAAATAGAATAGCCTTGCCTTTACATTTATACCTTCTTTATCCCGATCCTGTAGAATCGGCTGAAAAGAGGCTATTGACAGGAGATAATAAAAATTATAATTTTTCAATTTGTATTAAGGGCTTATCTTCGAAGCAGAATGCTGTTTACTCAAGGAGGTCCGAAATATTTTCGGACTTCTTTGAGCGAACGAATGCCTAGATTTAATTAAGTTTCGATCAGCCTAATCAGTGATTTATGGATGAATTAACCTGGCCCGCATATGTTGTCTTTTTTTTAGCATATGCAGCTTCCATTTGTGCCTTTAGTTTTAATTCCATTGTTTACCTTAGAATTTTTACTGCCGTTTCGGCGAGTTTTTATGTGATGTATTATTACTTTTTCTTTGAGTCTCCACTGTGGCTTGATATTGGAACACAGAGTATTTTGATCCTCATCAACGTATTTATGCTTGCTTTACTTGCCTACAGACAAAAAATGGTCAAGTTCAGTGAAGAGGAAAAAGAGATTTACCAAGGTCTTTTTTCACGGTTATCGGCGTTCGAGTTTTTCAAACTTGTAAAAACAGGACATTGGAAAACGTTTGAAAAAGATGAAATCCTTCTCACCAAAGGTGAGGTGGCTCCTTCCATATATTTTATATACAACGGAGAAGCTAAAGTCATACTGGGAAATGATAGAACAGTCTCACTTCTGGATGGAGCCTTTATTGGCGAAATGAGTTTCAGTTTATCCAAACCCGCCAATGCAGACGTTGTAGTTGCGGTCCCATCCAGAATACTTTACTGGAATCAGGAAGAATTAAAAGAATTTCTAGAGAGAAACCCTGCAATGAAGGGCCATTTCGGAAATATAATAACAGAGGATTTGGCAAAGAAACTCAACCAATGATTCCATTTGGCCACTAGCTTTTTGTCCAATTCCAGGTGGTTAGGCTACGCGTACGGACATTTTATCGTACAATGAAAGGTTTTTGCAGCGATTAGTGTGTCAAGCAGATGCTGGTAGTATGCAGTTTTGGATAAGCCAAACGACCGGTATACAACAAATCCTAGGATGAGAAAATGGATTGATAAATTACTAACCTGGATTAAGTCAAAAATACTTTTGGTACAACCAGGACCTACTGCTTTTAGAGGAGCTACCATGGGCTTGGTTCTCATCACTGCTCTTCTTTATACTTTTAATATGCTTGCTCTTGCAAGTGATATCAAAGACCCACTTCTAGTAGTTTTGCCATTATTGACTGCCGCATTGGTCATTTTGCTGGCATTTTTTATGGCATGGATTATTAAGTTGATTTACAGGATACCCAGGAGCTATAAGCTTAGCCTGCTTATTTGTCTGCCATTATTGACTGTCACTTTTATGGTGCAGAAAATCCTGGTGATTTATATCTTATTTACTGCATCTCTGATAGGGGCAGCAGTCTGGGTTGCTGCAAGGACAGGGTTGGGAAACTTAGCTGTTCCCAAGAAAGTTGTTTTTGTCCTGGGACTCACCCTAGGGACTGTTGGGCTCATTGCCGGAGCATATTATTACTCTTTGAGAGGGTTGGAAATGGAGCAATTTGTAAATGCTGCCAGGCTAAATGCTGATCAAATCCCAGCTATCCCTGGAGAATCTCCTTCTAAAAAAGGATCTTTTTCGGTTAAAATGCTGACTTATGGTAGTGGGACTGATAAGAGAAGACCAGAGTTTGGTAAAAGGGTTTCTATTGAAACCGACCCGGTTAACGGTGTGGCCTTTCTTGACAACTGGAGTGGAATCGCAGGATGGTGGAGAGAAAAATACTGGGGATTTGATCCCAAGTCGTTACCATTGAATGCAAGAGTTTGGTATCCTGAGGGTAATGGCCCCTTCCCGTTGGTTCTTATAGTACATGGAAATCACTCCATGACAGATTTCTCTGATATCGGATACAATTATCTCGGGGAGATGCTGGCTTCCCAAGGAATGATAGTGGCGTCTGTAGACGAGAATTTCATCAACAGCAACTGGACAAATATCTTTGGTGGACTGGAGAAAGAAAACGACGCCCGGGGCTGGCTGTTATTGGAGCATCTGAAGGTTTGGCACGGGTGGAATAAAGCAACTGAACATGTTTTCTTCGAAAAAGTGGATACCGATAGAATCGCACTTATTGGGCATTCACGTGGAGGTGAGGCTGTAGTACATGCTGCAATGTTGAATCAACTTGGGTTTTATCCTGATGATGCGTCGATAGCATTGAATTATAACTTCAATATAAACGCTTTGGTGGCCATAGCTCCTGTGGATGGTCAATATCAACCGGGCCAAACGCTTAACCGCATAAAGGATATAAATTATCTCGTATTACATGGAGCACAGGATGCCGATGTGACTTCTTACATGGGATCAATGAAGTTTGAGCGGATTAGCTTTGAGGATTCATCATACCATTTTAAGGCAGGGTTATACATTTATGGAGCCAATCATGGCCAATTCAATAACAGTTGGGGCGAAAACGATTATGGGCTGCCATTTCAGGGCTTATTTAATTTGGGACAGTTGATGACGGAAGGAGATCAACAGGAAATAGCCAAAGTATATATTTCGGCATTTTTAAAAACAACCCTGGAGGGAAAAGCGGAATATCTCCCATTGTTTGCCGATAGCCGTTCGGGAAGAGGATGGTTACCCGAAACAGTCTATATGAATCAGTTCGAAGACTCGAACACCAGCTACATAGCCACTTATGATGAAGATTTTGACGTGCTGAGCGCTACTTTGGATGCCGTGAGCTTGGAGGGGTATAAACTTACAATATGGCGTGAAGGGGAAATCCAGCTTAAAAACAACAAAAAGGGTTCCCGCGCAGTCTTTCTGGGGTGGGACTACACGGATATAAATTCAGATACCAGCGCTTCCATCCCATTCCGGTCTTGGATTACGGACTCCTTAATAGCTACTTATGCTATAAAAAAGGAAATAGGCTCGTTCCCGGTGGACTCTACCTCCGTACTGGTTTTTTCTATGGCAGAGTCAAGAGAGTCGACTAATCCCAAATCAGAAGGTAAATGGGTTGATTTGGAAGACAGTCAGAATAGAATAAGCACGGAAGACCGGAATAATACGAATTCACCAAAGATGCCTACAGAAGAAAAACAAGATAGGGAGCAGAAACAACAACCCTTGGATATGACTATCGAACTGAAAGATCTGAATGGAATGCGTATACGTTTTCCTCTTAGTAAATTCTCTGCCTTACAGCGGGAAATTGATGTTCGAATATGGAAAATGGATTTCCTTTTGGGAGATAAGCAGTCCGAAAAGGTGTTTCAAAAATTTCTATTCCCTCTTTCTGAGTTGAAGGATCTAAATAAAGATTTCACGCTCCACGATTTGAATGAGATACGGTTTATTTTCGACCAGTCAGAAAAAGGGGTAGTCGTTTTGGACCAGGTGGGTTTTATGAAGGAATTGAAATTAGTGGATACAGCCATTCGTCCATACCGAAAGGACTAGACCTGTTGAAAATAGGCTGGACTAAGGAACGTTATTGAAATTAACGGGATAGCCTGTGCTGTGTCTGATGCTGATAAGACTACCATCCGATTTACTCAATACGAGTTTCTTGCCAAGAAAGAATGTTGCTCCTGAATCAAACCGATAAGGAAGGTCATGGGTACTTATGATATTTTTTCCATCCATTTTAACTAAATTCAAATACCTGGCTATAAAGACCAACATCTCCAGATCATCAACCAGGTAATTCTCCCTCATTCCGTGATCAGGATTGATAATGATTTGTCTTGAGGCAGGCAGACGTACCTGTTTTGATGAAATGCTGAATATATTTTGCTCTTCACTCTCCTCCAACGTTGTAGAATACATGATGTGAGAGAATTTCACTCCATCAATTTCCATCCAGTCACCTGGCTTGAACTCTCCAGTTACCTTAAAAGAGATGGTTTCGCTTTGGTAAAGGTGATCTATTTCAGCTTCCTCACAGGAAGAAATAAATAGAATAAGGCACAGTAGCGTGAGATAGCGCATAAGGGTGAATATGCCTGTGCAGCATGTCGTCTGCACAGGCAAGGAAAAGCAATTAGTTAGAGTCCTGGAGGTGTGTACCATGCACCTACCCCGTCGGAAGTATTTATCCCATCTGCTGCGGTCTGTCCCCCATAGGTATATTCAGGTAGTCCAAGAACCAGCATTTCTGTAATTGGAACAGGAAAGTGTAACAGCACCCCTCTTTGGAGAATACCCCTTCTTCTGGCATCCATAAAAGGTATAGCCCAGTCAGTACGGCATACCTCAATATCCCGTTCGTCCCAGATTATTTTTAGTACCTCCTCTTTAGTTAGAGAAGTAGGAAGTGGGGACAACTCCCCTACCGTGATCCGGTTCCCCTGATTAAGTATTTCAATAGCGGCTACAGTGTTTCCTGTCATTGCTTCTGCTTCCGCAATGATCAGTTTATTGATGTACTCAAAGAAATAGGGAATAGGGCCTATACTGTTGTTCAGGTAGAAACTATCCCATCGTCCTATTCGGTAATTACTTCGAAGTTGGGCACCTCTGGTAAGGTTGAATCTCGAAAGGTCTTCTTCATAAAAGAAATACAATTCGAGTCGTTTATCATCCGACGTTGCTCTGGGAAGCAACGCAGTAGGCTCTAAAGGATATCTTGGGGGATAGGAAGGATCAAAAATCCTAATAATCCGATGATCAATCCTAAAGTACCAGTCAAGACCGGAAATACCAATGAATGAGTTTGTCCAGTTGGACCCATCCTGGACTATGATATAGTCCTGTGTAATTCCATTTTCCGCATATGCTTTGATTTTTGCCCAGTCATTTGCATCATTCTGAACCTTGGTTCTGCTTCTGGACATCATAAAATGGGCCGCATAGGTACTGGCCAACTGTGACAGTTGCGCGCTGCTAAGGGGAGAAGGAGTATTGATGAAGGTTTCATCCAGGACAAAGCTATTGCTATTGGCTATTTGTATAGCACGGTCCAAATCTGCAATGGCCATATCCATCACTTCGGAATAAGGAGCGAGTTCAATGGCAGTGATGTCGGTATCTTTGTTTACAGCATAGCCTTGATCGAAAGTTGATGCGAGATATCCTTCAGCCATACCCTTTGCAAAGTAAGATGCGGCTAGTACCATTTGTGTTTCAGATCCATTGGCTCCTATTTCTACACCATCATTTTCTATTTGCCTTATTACATCAAGAGAGGCTGAAATAGCTGAATTGGTGAGTCGAAAGGGATTGTCAATGATTCCGGCGCGGTTCGCACTTGCTAAACTGTTGGCAAATTGAGGCCTGGGCTCAATTTTGAATTCTGACCACCAGTTACTTACATTGTTTGTTTGGGTGGTGTGGTCCGCTGTGAACTCCATATTGACATGGGCTCTATACGCCCGAAAGAGTCCATAGAGATCTGAGAAAGCTCCTCCTACCACTCCCTTTAGATCCTCAGGGGTGGCTAGTACTTTTACCGTATTAGGATTGTTTTGGTTTTCCACATCCAGATCTGCACATCCAGAAATTGAAATGGAGCTGACGAGGGCAATCCTCATCCATATAGTTAGTGATTTTTTCATTGTTCGCTATTAGAGATTAAAACCTTACTTCAAGAGATGCGGTAAATGTTCTGAACATGGGATACACGTATGAGTCAGACCTAAAGGTGGTTGGATCATCAGCGCTCAGAGATGCCACTTCAGGGTCAAAGCCGGAATAATTGGTAAAAGTGAGCAGGTTTCTGCCTATTAGAGAGAATTTGGCATCATGTATTACTTTTCCCAACCCTAAGCGTGCCATCAGTGTTTCATCAAGCCTATAGGTCAATGCCACTTCTCTTAGCTTCAGAAATGTTCCATCTTCCACGAAATGTATGGAGGGTGTAGCACCGTTGTATAAGCTGACAGCTCCGGAATAATAGGGTGCGGCCCTGCGTTGACCTTCAGGTCTACCCGATTGATCCATATCGCCATGGCGTTCCTGGAAGTAAAGATTTTGTTTGGATGAATTGTAAATATCCCCTCCAATTTGGGCATCCAGAAGCATGAAAAGAGAAAAGTTCTTATAACGTAGATTTTGGTTGAGACCCATAATCAGATCCGGAGTTGAATTACCGATTTTTGCATCGAGCTTTTGACCTGTTTCCGGGTCAAAAAGCAATACTGCTGTTTCTGAAGGGGTGTATTCTGTTCCGGCCGGAATCATATAACCTTCTGAATTCTGTTCGAAATCAGAGGGGACCCGATTGTTGTCAGCGGCTCCAGGGACATAACCGGAAATATTGGTGATGTATCCTTCGTTGTCCAGTATGAAGTCATTTGGAGACATCGCAAATACGTTACCATACATTACGCCGAACTGTTCGCCTTCAGCGATCCTGAACATTCCGCTGGTGATACCATCTCCTCTTAGTATAGTGGGTACTCCTAAATATTCAACGGTGGAAATTGAACGGCTTGCCACTATATTGAAATCCCACGAAAAATTCTCTGTCTCCTTTATGAATGAACCAAGACTAAATTCGTATGCTTTGGTTCTGACTGTTCCGGCATTTTGCCACTGTGAGCTGAAGCCGGCCACGCTTGATAAAGGAACTTGTAGAATCTGGTCTTTGGCGGTGATGTCTGCATAGTTGAATTCAAAATTCCACTTGTTCAGGAAGGAAACATTGATACCGAGCTCCATTTCCCCAATCCTGGATGGCTTTAGGTTTTCATTTCCCAATACACTTTTGGATGCGACACCCCTATTTAAGTTAAAGGTTTCATATTGCGCTTCAAACCGGGGTCTGGCTCCGGATGTCCCATACGAGGCGCGGAGTTTCAACTCCTGGATTCCAGGTATAGTAATGTCCTCAGTCACCCGATAAGCACTGGTGCCTCTGTAGAAAAGCTGATATCTTTCCGCAGAGCCGAATAAGGATGACCCGTCCTGGCGGACCAACCCTTCGAAAATGTATTTGTCTTTGTAATCAAAACCCAAATTGAAAAAAAGGTTTTCGGCCCTGATGTCAGAAAAAGAATTGGTGATATTCATGGTGGTCGGATCCACATTTTGGAATCGGGGAATACCGATTACTGCAAAGTTTGACCCACTTACGTCTGTACGTTCGTCCAGGTATTTTTCGAATTGGTACCGAAGTGTCACCAATGTATTCCAGTCACCAAATTTCTTTTGGATATAAGCAGAGGCAGTAGCTACTTCGGCACTTTTATTTCTCCAGGTTTGGGAAATAGACCCTAAGCCACCTTGAGGCATATTCTGAGTTATGTATCCCTTAGGAGTATAGTTTTGGTTGGTGTTCCATTCCCTGTCCATGGAATATTGTCCCTCTAGCGTCAACCAATCAAGTATTTTATAGGATGCCTGAAGGTTTTGTAAGAGTCTTTTTCTTTCTCTTCGGAAGAAGCGGTTCCTGATTTCATACAACGGATTTTGAAGATTGCTTTGAGACCTTGGAAGAATGCCTCCGTCACGGTTTGCGAAAAGATCCTGATCAGGCTCATGAGCCAAAACGGGATAGAATAATCCGCTTTGACCATTTTCCCCATTGTTTGGGCTGTCGGAGTTCACATACAGGGTAGAGCTACTGAGCTTTATTTTATCTGTGAGCTGATGATCGACATTCAGTCTCAGGTTTTGTCTTTTGAAAGCCGGCATATCGACTACAATCCCACCTTGATTGAGGTTCTCAAAACCCAAAAGAAAGTTGGTTTTTGCTCCTGAGCTTGCTACAGACACATTGGAGGTGTAGAATGGCTGGGGACTGAATAGCAACTGTTGGTTATTGAAGGTTTGAGGATAGGGATTATCCATGATTCCATCGGCTTCTTCCACCCGGGTATTGGGATTGCTGGGGTTGGTGAGAAAGAAAGAACCGTCATCATTTAATCGATACCTATGATGATAGGCTAAAGGGACTTCTCTAGCCAGGTAGCTGTTTCCTATCTCTTGTCGGAGAGTGACCCGGGTTATCCCATCTCTTTCTGCCCCTCTCTTGGTTATGATCTGAATCACTCCGTTACCTGCCAAAGAACCATAGAGTGAGGATGCTGCGGCTCCCTTCAATACTTCAATTGTTTGTACATCGTTCATATTGATATCTGCCAGACTACCTTGGGTGATTACACCATCCACAATGATCAGCGGCTGTTGACTTCCGGAAATAGCCGTTACACCTCTTAATCTGATCGTGGGCTCTGTACCAGGGCGCCCTGTTCCCTGGACAATCTGTACTCCGGATACTTTCCCCCGGATAGCATTTCCAGGGTCTGTCGCCGGTACGTCCCTCAGAAGCTCCTCCCCTACTTTACCGATAGCAAATCCAAGTTTTTTGGTGGGCGTTCCTATGGCAACACCTGTTACAATCACCTCACCAAGATCACTTACTGATGCATTTAGCACAACATCCAATATAGAACGGTCTCCGACAGTTTCTTCCCGACTGGTGTGTCCTACAAAGGAGAAAACCAAGACGGATTCGCTTCCCGGTACCGTAATCGTATAATTTCCATCCACATCGGTAATTACCCCTTCCGTGGTACCCTTAAGCTGGATGCTTGCGCCGGGGATGGGCAGTCCATCCTCCGATGATTCTACCTTTCCAGAGACCGTTTTGGTCTGCGCAAAAAGGCATGAGACTGACAGAAATGTCAGAAAAATGAACAGTGAAAGTTTCTTCATATAGAGTTTAATTTGGTTTGATATAGCCAATTCTATTCAATAGATTGGAATATTCCAAGATTAAAAATATTGAAGTATGAATTAATGATGTAACCAATATTATTGAAGATAACTTGCCTACAACGTGATTAAATCAGTATTAAATTCTGATATTATGTTTTTGATTTAATAAAAATTAAGCAAATGATCCACAAATGAAATTTACTGCTTGAATTTTAGAAGAATCATAAGTATTGTATTTTCAGGTTTTAATTTGAACATATATTTTGAAAATTTACATTAAATTCAATTTTTTTGGTTCAAATTCTGACCATTTTTATGAGTTAAAGCAAGCATTATACAATTTTAGGTTTTTGTAATTTATGATTTTGATTGTGTCTGGAGTAATTTCCGCATTACTTTATTGTATTAATTATTGAATTATTGGTTTTAAGTAACAAATAATATAATTATACCTATTATGCGTTTTGGTATTACTTCCCTTACTCGCAGGCCTGAACATGTGCAAACCCTTATAGATATTTGGTTAAAAATGTGACACTCAATGGGTCACACCATTTTCATTCTTCTTTTTGATGAATGGAAATAAAACGTGTTGTTCAGCAACATAAGAAGAGAAGCAATGCGCTGAGTAGAGCCATTCAAGCAAAGAGCGCGTGAGAATGAGGGATGAAATCCCAGGTATCAGAGGGGTAAAATCCTGACATCTTTCAGAAGTAGACAATTATCTGGAAATGGGAATGGTTTTGCTTAATTTAAGGTGGCGGGTTCCTGCAGGCTGACCAGGCATGGAAGATTGGGAAATATCAGTTCATTCTTATCCGCCACTCTTTAGGGTAATAATTGTTAACCCTATTCCCCAAATTTTTTACCCACCCTATAGGAATTCCTTTATAACACATTAAAACCCACCCCGTAGGAAGAGAGCCAAAGTCTTCCTCATTTTTCCGAAGGAAGCCCAATGCCTCCACTTCGTTCATTTCCCAAGTAGAAAATCCATTTTTTGGAAGTATACTTACTGCCCACTCATGGGAGGGGATCCATTTGTCTTTTTGCCTTTTTCCCAACTCCACACCGAAATATCGGAGGCTAAGATGGAGGGCGAGCTTTTCAAAATGTCTGTAGAAAGCAGTAGGTATTCTGAAGAAAGAATCATTGAGCGTATAATAGGTACCAGATCCATCAAAGCCTAATGATGCTTCCAGCGCGAAGGACTCTCTTTCCCCTGCAGATTTGAGGTAAGGGTGCTTGAAATCCTTTATCCTACCTGGCTCCAGAATCTGCGCGTCCTCTGCCCTTTTCAGTACAGTGATAAAGAAGCCTTCTCCCTCGACAAGATGAGGAAAGAAGCGATAGCCGTAATATTTTCCCCCATCGGATTGGATGTATGATTCTTTTATATTCCAGGTGGGATCCAAAGGGATCCTTACCGGTGTATAGGAAAACTCTTCTATCAAGAAGCGGAGCATGCCTTCGTTCTCCGTTTCATTAAAAGTGCATGTACTGTAGATCAGATATCCTCCTGCTTTGACCAAAGCACCGGCATGGTCCATGATTCGTCTTTGGCGGGAAGAACAGAGCTGGACATGGTCTGTAGACCATTCATTGCGTGCTTGAGGATCTTTTCGGAACATTCCTTCACCAGAACACGGTGCATCCACCAATACCAGATCAAAAAAACCCTCCAATGGGCTGAAATGATCGGGATCATTATTTGTGACCACCACATTTCCCAATCCCCATTTGATGACGTTTTCTTTTAATATCTGTGCTCTGGGCTGGATTACCTCATTGGCCACGAGCATCCCTTCATTACCTAACCATGAGGAGAGGAGTGTACTTTTGCCTCCCGGTGCAGCGGCTAAATCAAGATAAATTCCGGTGGGAATTTTCAGGCTTCTCAGAATATGGTCAATAAACATGGATGAGCCTTCCTGAACGTAATAAGCTCCTGCATGGAACATGGGGTCCAGTGTAAACGAGGGGCGCTCTTGCAGAAAGAACCCATTTGCTGACCACGGAACAGGTGATTTATCCCAACTAGGCAGATAAGCTTTTGACTCATTTAAGCGAATCGAAGTCCGTGAAGTCTTATTTAGACCTTTCTTGAATTCGGCATACTCCTCTTTACCCAGTAGATCCAGCATTTGGGATTCGAAGTCTTCAGGTAAAGAGAACATATCCATGGGAAATAATTCGGTGAGCGCAAATATAATGAAACTGCTTAGTTCAAAGATCATGGAAAGTTTGGCGAATATGCTTAACTTCATTAAAAGTAATGCTCATGGAAATAGCCTCTGTTGTTCTCATAAGTCTCATAGCCGCACTTCATCTGTATTTCCTGTATTTCGAGATGTTTGCTTGGGAGACGACCGGCAAGCGGATTTTCAAGCAGCTACCTCCTGCACTTTTCCCTGCAACAAAAGGGCTTGCGGCAAATCAGGGGTTGTACAACGGATTTCTTGTAGCGGGCTTGGTTTGGTCATTGATTATTGACGATCCTTTATGGCGTGATTATGTGGCATTTTTTTTCTTAAGCTGTGTGGTAGTGGCAGGGGTATTTGGTGCACTGAGTGCTGCGAAAAAGATCTTTTGGATTCAGGCATTTCCTGCTATTTTAGGCTTGGTTTTAGTGAGCTTGAGGGGATAAGGAATGGGATTCGGGAGACATGCTTTTAATCTAATAGCCTTACAGGCTTCAAAACTATTCTTATGAAGAAGGTGACCATCTACTGCGGATCAAGGAAAGGAACTAATTCAGTCTATGAATCGGCCGCTAGATCACTTGCACATGAAATGGTCCGACGGGATCTTTCACTCGTCTACGGAGCCGGAAGAGTAGGGCTCATGGGTATTATAGCTGATGAAATGCTAGCTTCCCAAAAGGAGGTGTTGGGTATTATCCCCCAGAAACTTGTGGACCGGGAAGTTGCACATACAGGTTGTACTGAGCTGATCATCGTAGAGACGATGCGGGATAGAAAATGGCTGATGGCGGAAAGAGGAGATGGGTTTATTGCTATGCCAGGTGGGATTGGGACCTTGGAGGAGTTGTTTGAAATTATGACACTTAACCAGCTCCATTATATTCAAAAACCTCTTGCACTTTACAATGTCAATGGCTACTATGATAAACTCATAGAATTTCTAAACCATGCCATGAAAGAGGGGTTTTTATACCCAGAGCAGGAGGAGTTACTTCTTATCTCAGATGATCCGATAGATCTTCTCGACCAGATGGCTGCATATCAGGCCAGAAGACCGGCGGATTGGTGATTTTGGTTAACATCCTTTATGAGGTGGATTATAGATTATAACCGTGTATTTGTCAGTCTGATTTACCTTTCAAAACTATAATTTATTATTTTTGGCAATCCAGTAATTCCAGAATGATCCAGAAATTATTCCCATTAGATAAAAATTATATTCTCAGGCAGGCACAGTCTGTACTCGAAGATGAGCTGATCGACCGGATGGTTCTGGAATTAAAGCGGTCATATACCTATCTGTATAACCCATTGCAATTAATGGATCAGACATATGCGCTTATTTTAACTACTGAGGAGTACCCTAAGGACCGTGTCCAGATGATTTATAGACAGCTGTGTGGGATTTACAGATATAAACATGGGGATAACCAACTGGAATTGCTGTTTGATGGGAGAACACAAGCAGAAAAATTCCAGGAGGATTGGTCTGACGCATTGGTGCATTATGTAAGGGAACTGGGAATGTATGAGCCCTACGTGAAGACTATGTTACGGATGACTCTTTTATTTGATACTGAATCAAGAGCAGAGTGGGCAGAGAATCATTGCAAAGCATTTGTCAATCAACACTTTGAGTTGAAAGTGATAAAGAGACAAGGTGAACTGCGGCTGAAAATCGGATAGAGGGAAAAGCTGTTTTTCAGGGCCTACCTCCATTTTACTTTGATATATTCATCGATTTTCTGGAACCGTGAAGGTATGGCACCGAGAATGCATGATCTCAATGCTTCAATTAATGCTTCTTTGGTAAATCCGCCTTGCACGGCAAGACTGATTTCTCTTACAGGTTCAGGTGCATCAAATCGTCGTATCCGCCCGTTTTGTGTTTCATTTTCAACAGCTAGTTCAGGAACTAGCGTATAACCGACACCTTTATCTACCAGGCGGATGAGGGATTCTATGGAGCCGCTTTGATATTCAAACCCGAAATTGTTTTTGTTGCGTTCACTTTCACAGATTTTCAGTGTTTGTTCACGAAAACAATGTCCCTCGTCCAATACAAGCACTTGGTTGGGGTCAAGTATAGCGGGAAGGATGTGGTTTTTCCTGGTAAAAGGATGGTCCTCTGGAAGATAGAGAAGGAAAGGCTCATTGAATAGAGAAATCTCCCTGACATTTCGCTCATCTAAAGGAGTAGCCAATAACCCAATATCAAGTGTACCTTTTTGTAAAGCAGAAATAATTTCTGAAGTCTGCATCTCCCGGATAATAAGATTGGTCTTAGGGTTTTGCCGGACAAACTGCGGAAGGAATAGCGGAAGAAGATAAGGCGCCACGGTAGGGATTACCCCTAAGGTAAAAGTCCCTTCCAGGGATTCTTTCTCGTCCATGACAAACTCACGAAGTTCCGCCACTTCTCTCAGAATCTGACGTGCTTTGACCAGAATCTGTTCTCCTGCTGGAGTGGGCTTCAGGGGCTTGGAGTCCCGGTCAAAAATTTTAACACCCATTTCGTCTTCCAATTTTTTGATTTGCGTGGTCAAATTGGGCTGGGAAACATAGCAATGTTCTGCGGCTATCACGAAATGTCTATAATTATCCAGCGCTATAATGTATTCCAGTTGATGTAGATTCATATAAGCCAAAGTTATAAATAGATAACAATTATTAATTTGATTTATAAATTATTCCGATCCAATTTTGTGTCATAAGTTTGATAACTAAACCTAATAATACTTTATGAGTAACAAAATGCTTGGTTTGGGAGCTGAATTTCCAGCTTTCGACAAAATCGCCGTTGTTTCCAGAGAAAAGGGAAATGAATTTAAAAACATCGCCAATGATATCCATACTGCAGAAGGAAAATGGATGGTGATGTTTTGGTGGCCAAAGGACTTTACATTTGTCTGTCCTACAGAAATCGCCGAATTCAACAAAAATGCCGGAGAATTCAAGGATAGAGATACTGTATTGGTAGGTGCATCCACAGATTCTGAATTTGTCCATTTGGCATGGAGAAACAACCACGAAGATCTTCGTGATCTGAAATTCCCGATGCTTGCAGATACATCAAAATCATTGGCGGAAGAACTGGGTATTCTTGAAGCCAATGAGAAGATAGCCTACAGAGCTACCTTTATAATTGATCCTCAGGGAATCGTCAGATGGGTTTCTGCCTATGATTTGAGCGTGGGAAGAAACGTGGAAGAAGTCCTTCGTGTACTGGATGCACTACAGACAGATGAGCTTTGCCCATGTAATTGGGAAAAGGGAGAAGCCACCCTTACCTTAAACTAATCCAAATACTGATGTAAATGAAAGGAGGTCGAAAGATCTCCTTTTGCTTGTTTTTAATCAATGAAAGAATGGAAGCAATAGATATAAATGAATCCGTGGCTGAATTGCTGGAGGTAGTAGGTCTTCCTGAAACATTCAGCAACGAATCCCTAAGAAATCTAAGCGATGGTGATTCCAGATATCTCCGGGATTTAAAGTTAAACTTCAAGACTATTTTAAAAGGAGATAAACTTACTGGAAAAGAGGTTGCTCTTTTGGGCATTGCTTTGGCTGCCAATGCTGCGAATGATCCACTGCAACTGTTTTTCAAGAATCTGGCCATTGAAAAAGAGGCTACTTCAGCAGAGATGGCGGAGGCAGTTGCGTGCGCGTCACTTTTAAGTAGTAATAATGTGTTATACAGATTCCGGCATTTTGTGGGAAAGGAGAAATATACTCAGATTCCTGCACGTCTTCGGATGAATATCATGATGAATCCGGTATTGGGAAAGGAGTTTTTTGAATTGATCTCACTGGCAGTTTCAGCTGTAAATGGATGTGAGATGTGTGTCACTTCCCATGAGAAATCATTGATGGAACTCGAGAGCTCTGAGGAACGGGTTTTTGAATCAGTTCGGATGGCATCAGTGATTACCAGCTTAGTCAAGGTAATTTATTGAGGATAGATCCGTAATTATTCTAGAATTCCACAGGGAGCAAGCCCGTTAAAACTTTAGAAAAAGCAAAAACCTCCAGTACTTATGCTGGAGGTTTTTTGATTAACAGTATGTTAGGATTGCTCTCTTGCTGATTTAGAGCTTTTCAAATACCCTTCTAAAACTAGTGGCTTCAGATATACGTGAATGTAATTCCGAAATAGCCACCCGTTCCTGATCAGTAGTGTCTCTATGCCGTATGGTAACGGTGTTATCTTCTAAGGTCTGATGATCCACTGCGATGCAAAACGGGGTACCGATCAGATCCTGCCTGGCATATCTCTTACCAATCGAAGCCGAGTCTTCATAGATAATATTAAAGTCAAATTTGAGAAGATCCACAATTTCTTTGGCCTTTTCAGGAAGTCCATCCTTCTTTGTCAAAGGCAAAATGGCGGCTTTCACGGGAGCGATGGAAGGGTGAAACTTCAGGTAGGTCCTGATTTTTCCCTCAGCTTCCTCGGTGGTATAGGCATTGCACAGTGTGAGGAGAAACAGGCGGTCTGCACCGATGGAAGTCTCGATTACATAGGGGATATAATTTTGGTTTACTTCAGGATCAAAGTACTGCTGTTTCTTTTTGGAAAATTCCTGGTGGCTTTTAAGATCAAAATCAGTTCTCGAATGGATACCTTCTACCTCCTTAAAACCAAATGGGAACTCAAATTCTATATCCATTGCGGCGTTTGCATAGTGAGCAAGCTTTTCATGGTCATGTTTTCTTAGCTTATCACCGGGAGTTCCGAGAGCAAGATGCCATTTCATGCGTGTATCTGCCCATTTCTGATACCACTCCAGTTCGGTACCAGGGCGCACAAAGAATTGCATTTCCATTTGCTCGAATTCCCGCATTCTGAATATAAACTGTCTGGCGACTATTTCATTCCGAAATGCCTTACCGATCTGGGCAATTCCAAAAGGAACCTTCATCCTGGCAGTTTTCTGCACATTCAGAAAATTGACAAATATTCCTTGTGCTGTTTCTGGCCGAAGGTAGATAGTGGAAGCATCTTCGGCTACAGATCCTACTTGGGTAGAAAACATGAGATTGAACTGGCGCACATCCGTCCAATTACATGTACCACTTACTTGACATTTGATGTTTTCATTTACAATGAGATCTTTTACCCCGGCTAAATCTTCTGCCTCCAGCAGTCTCGCCAATGCAGAAGTAAGTGAATTTGCTTTAGCCAGATCCCCTGCCCTTTCAAAAACCGCTGCATGCTCCTCAATTAGCACATCGGCACGATAGCGTTTCTTACTGTCCTTGTTGTCAATCATGGGATCATTGAAGCTGTCCACATGTCCAGATGCTTTCCAAGTCGTGGGGTGCATAAATATAGCAGCATCTATCCCCACAATATTGTCTGATACCCGGGTCATCGTTTCCCACCAGAGCCTCTTCAGGTTGTTCTTTAATTCTACCCCATAGGCTCCATAATCATACACAGCCTGGAGACCATCGTAAATTTCAGAACTTGGGTATACAAACCCATACTCTTTAGCATGGGAGATAATATCTTTCAGTTGGGCGTGATCAGCCGGAGTTTCAGTTTGTGCCATAGCGGCAAAATTAAGTAAAATGAGTGAATAGCACGTAAAAAACATCGGCTCATCTTTAGTCAAATACTATTGGCTCAAAGCGGGGAGAATCATTGAATCCACCGCATGCTGCTTTATCTGATTTCTGCTGTGCTGAATTGAAGTAAATAGATACTTAATCGAACCCTTAGGATAGACCGATAAAAACAAAGCCCGCAAAGAAGTCCATCTGGTTCCTTTGCGGGCTGTAAGTAATCCCTGCTAAGAGTCAAAAGAGATCCCGGGCTACAACACTAAAGCTGCAGACCAAAAAATATTGGACGGGAGGTTAATTGAAGGTATACTTAAACCCAAACCCTCCCCGGAAATAACTTCCAGTTTCATTGGGGAAGATAGGCGCTGCTTCCAAAACAATTCCTAGGTTTCTTGAAGCAGAAAATGGTTTTACCAACAGTCCAAAGGGTACTCCAAAATAGAAGTCGTCTCTTGATCCTTCCTCTTCTATCCCCAATCCCAATCCTAGATAAAAATTCACATCATCTTTTTGGACTAAATTGTAACCGCCCATCAGCTCCAAACCGATCGATCTACCGGTGCTCACCCGGGCTTCTCCAAAGAACTCACTGTTGGGATTTGTGCCGATGGTGACGAATGTATCCGAGCTCTGCAGGTTTACCCCTGCACTTACCTGCGCTTTTGCCATGGAGATACATGCAAATAGAATAGTGCTAAGTAAAAGTATTTTTTTCATAAATAAATGGGTTTTAGAATGTCGAATCCCCGCCCAATTTAATCGCGGCAAGCAACATTCTGGTTTAACATTGCTACGAAGATCTTCAAACCCCAAGCCAGATTTAATGAACTTTACCAGGCGCCGTCTTTTCGGTACACTCTTTTACCAAATTCAGAACTTAAAAATGAGGATTCGATGAGTTGTAATGTACTGATAGCCTGCGCAAGAGTTACCTCAAGATTTGCCCCGTTTTGGATAGCATCTGCCACGTTCTGATAAAAAATCCTATAATTACCGGGAAGAGTGGGGTAAGGAGTGATGGTGTCGTTGTGGAAAATTTTCCCCCATTTTTCCTCCGCTTCTTGACCCCATTCTTCTCCCTCAGGTATCCTACCTGATTTGAGCGCAGCTTCCTGCACATCGAGCCCAAGCTTCTGGTAAGAGCCGTTGGAACCAAGAACAAGAAATTTTGGAGTTTGTACATTGACCATGACTCCGGCTGTGACGCGTACCTTGGTTTTTCCGTAATCCATAACAATATCGAAATGATCGTCTGCCACAGCTAAGGCCCGCTGTGAACGGATATCAGCCTGGATCCAATTGGGCAGACCAAAAAGGAGCACCATTTGATCAATGAGGTGGGCACCCAGGTCATAGGTTATTCCGTTTCCAGGAACATCTCTTTCTCTCCAATTTTCAGAGACATGGGGACGGAATCTGTCAAAATGGGATTCAATGTATGCGATCTCTCCCAAAATGCCCTCACCTATAAGTTTTTGCAGTGTTAAGAAGTCTCCATCAAACCTTCGGTTCTGAAAAACACTGCAGATTAGATTCCTTTCCGACGCAATACTTTTCAGCTCTTGAGCTTCGGAAGAAAAAACGGTGACCGGCTTATCCACTACTACATGCTTGCCAGCCAAAAGGCACTGCTTGGCCATCGAAAAATGATATTCATTTGGCGTAGTTATTACGATCAACTCAGCCAAATCAGCATCCAGAAGGTTGTTTAAATTTCGAAATGTTCTTACCTCGGGATATTTTTCCCCGCACCTATTGCCATTTCTTTCCAGCACGGCCACCAGCTCAAGATCAGGGCATACACTTATCAGAGGAGCATGGATTTTTTCTGCGACAGAGCCATAACCCAAGATGGCGACTTTTATAGGTGGCTTCATAATTTCATCTCATAGGCGATATTCACCAGTTCCACTCTGGAGGAAACCTGAAGCTTGCTATGAATATTCTTTCTGTGGGTTTCAATAGTTTGAGGACTTAGATTGAGCTTAATGGCTATTTCCCTGTTCTGTACACCGTCCTTGATCAACTGGATAATCTCTGCTTCCCGTCTGGATAGTTTATACTTCATCCTAAATGCATCGAAGAATTCACCATTATTGGCTTGTTTTTTCACCCGCTCAAAATTATGGATGTGCCGCCCTTCGAAAACCTCATGGATGGTAAACACCAATTCGTCGGGATCTGCATCTTTTAAAATGAAGGCATCTACACCCTCTGCTAGGCATGTTTTGAAGATTTTTTCTTCATCATACATGGATAGTACGATTACTTTGATTCTGGGGAATCGTTTTTTGCATGCGCGCAGAACGCCAAACCCATCCATCACCGGCATATTGAGATCCGTCAAAACTACGTCAGCCTGATAATCCTCCAAAAAATCCATCAGTTCCTTTCCGTTTGGAAAAACCCCAACCACCTGAAAATCATCATAATCATTCAAAAGGCCTTCAATGCCTTTTGCGAATAAATTATGGTCATCGGCCAGGGCTATCCTGATCATGGTATGGGAATTAATCTTAGAAAGTAAATCAAAGAATTGATTCTAAATTATAGCCAATTATTCATATAGGCAAGGCTAAATTTATTTCAGTTCCATTGCCTTCGCTGGAAATCAGTTCAAATTTACCTCCTATCGTTTCCATTCTTTTCTTCAGATTGTACATCCCACTTCCCTCTGATTTTATCAAGGGGTCAAAACCTCTACCGTCATCTTTAATTTGAATAACCCAACCATCCTGCTTTGAGATTCGAACACGTATATTATCAGGGTTCGCATGCTTGATGGCATTATTCAGAATCTCTTGGATAACGCGGATCAATACCAATTTCAGGTCTTTGGAAAGTGGAGGTAAATCCTTTCCCGACTCGAGGGAGACTTCACAGAAGCCGGTAGATTTTATCTGGTTTAACTGCTGCAGTATAAACCCCTCGAGGTCCATCATTTCCACCCAATCCAGATTAAGTGTTTTGGAAAGGTTTCTTACTTCCTGGATTACCTGGGTAAGTATCAATCTTCCCTCTGCATGCTTTTCCGGTTTCACAGACCCAAAATTCAGTTTGGCCAAGGATAGAAGTTGTCCGATGTTATCATGCAATTCCCTTCCTATCCTTGAAAGCGTTTCTTGCTGGATCTCGTTCTCAATATTAAGCAGTGTTTTTTCATACTCTGCCTGTAATTGGCTTATTCTTTGGCGATTTTGGATCTGTCTTTGCCGATGAATAAGAATCAGTCCTATAATGAAGACAGACATTATAACTGCTAAAAATATTCCTCCGAATACGATTAGCAAAAATTGGCTAGTTTCCTCTGACATCAAATAGTTTAATTTTAAAACTTTTCTCCAATGTTTCAGACCAGATGACTAAGCAATATATTAGACAACATAGCAAGGCCATGTTTCGGGGAATTTCTACTATGGAAAAGAAAATATTTAAATGATTTGTATACAGATACTTATATGAAACAAATACCATAAAGCTACACGAATAATAAAAAAAGTTAATTGTCACTATCCAGAACTCAAAAAGTCTCAGAATATTTCTCTCTAAATAATATGGTAAAGAAACCAGCTCATAAAAGAATAACCCACAAGCTAAGATTACCACAAAGGCTACTAGAAAAATCATTACCTCCGGTGAATCATTTAGTTTTAAGAACCCAATACTATGCAAAAAGATTGAGATACAGAGAAATATACTAATTTCACAGGCAATAAATGTTTTAAATTTCCAACTTTTTAAGAAACTTCTAATTAAAAGTAAAAGCATAATTGAGGAGAAATGAAAGTAAAAAATATTATAAACCCAAAAATTTACAATTCGGTTATAAACTAATAGGTAGGATAAGCTTTCGTAAAACCATATTAGCACTAATAGTAAAAGTAATAGGATATATTGTGTTTGCTTTTTATAGATCTCAGAATTTTTGAAAAACCCCATTACCCCAATTATCGCTAATACATATACCAAAATTATATAATGATCAATCAAATTATAAAATCTAGCCATCAATCAATTTCGTCACATGCAGGAGGACAAGTTTTACCAAAATTTTCATAATCACCTTCTTCATTGGTCTGGATATCTTCGACACCAGACACCTTTTTGTCTGCTGGTGACATCACCAGCGTGAGCCGTCCTACAAGCTGATCGGGATCCTCGATGTAGGAGACATCACTGGCGGTTTTCTCAGTATATTCCACCATATAGAATTTTATGCCCCCCACCTTAGGATCTGCATCCGCTTTTGCCAGGACTCTTTCGATCGTTTCCCGATCAAAAAACACCCAATTGGTTTGATTGTGAATGGCACCTTGCTGATTTTCACCGGGATTGCCAATCTTAATTTCTTCGCGGTATTTTCCCCGCATTTCTTCAAAATCTTTTTTCGTTATTTTCATATGTAGGTTAAAGCTAATGTGGATAATTGACTCAAAAGTTACGGTTTTTTATTCGTGTAGGACAATAAAAAAGCAACTTGAAATGAAAATTTGGGATATATTAAGAAGCCTTTCGCTGAATGCAATGGGATAGGTGAAATTGGCTGCATTAAGCTACTTTTTAATGACAATAATCAGGAAATATTTTAAAGGTGTAAGAAGCCTTCGAGGATTGGGGTGAGCTTATGTTTCCTTACAGCTGATGGTGCTTATGCTGCTACGGTTTAGTATGAGGGTGAAGAAATTTCCTATAACCCCACTGGAATTTCGTGGGCTTTTTCGAATTTTTGGGGCGGGTTCATGGGTAGAATTTGCGTGTACTCAGTTGTTTTTGTGCGATTTTGTAATTCTTTATCAGTAAAGCTGCCTGACTTATTATCAATATATGACCGATTCTCATTCCTAGGTT
The DNA here is from genome assembly GCA_048819475.1 of Algoriphagus sp. Lineage (GTDB taxonomy): Bacteria > Bacteroidota > Bacteroidia > Cytophagales > Cyclobacteriaceae > Algoriphagus. The sequence goes on along the minus strand of JBMDXP010000085.1, from coordinate 189,704 downwards.
CCATTTTAAAACAATAAGAGGTATTTTGCGCCCGAACAAAGGGGCAGTACCTCCCCGCACTCTATAAAATACATGGAGACACATCAAAACATAGAGAACCTGTCTGATTTTCTTATGGGAATATTGGAGAGTAATTCCGGGAGTCCAGCTTTGGACTGGCTCAAAGTGCAGGCAGGCCAAGTGCAAAGCAGTGGTTCCGAAGCCAAGTTTTTTCTGGCATTCAGTAGGGCTTCAAGGTATTTTAAAAGAGTTCCACTGACCATTGGAGCGGTACAGAACATGGAAGCTTCCGGCCTGGTAGAAGGGCTTGACTTGACCCACTGGGATGTTCTCCAGACGGCGCGTACGTTTCTTTTACTTCAGTATCCGTTGCAAAAATCAGGTTGGTTTCACGCTTTTAATCAGCTTTTTGAGACAGCTGATATGTACGAGCATCAAGCCCTATTTGCTTCATTGCCCGTGATGCCTTATCCGGAAGATATGATTCCTCGGGCTATAGATGGCTTAAGAACAAACGTTTCTCTCATTTTTGATGCGATAGCATTAAACAATCCTTATCCCGCGGTCTATTTTCCGGAGCCAAATTGGAATCAAATGGTGCTGAAAGCTATTTTTATGCAAAGACCATTGTATCAGATACAACGGCTGGATGACCGGAATAATGCTGCTCTCGCCAATATTGCAAGTGATTACGCACATGAGCGCTGGGCCGCCGGACGAAAAGTGATGCCGGAACTTTGGCAGTTGACAGTACCGTTTATGAATGAAGAGTTCCTCAGGGATATAAGAAGAGTCTTGGACTCGCCAGATCCCCTTGAAGTAAAAGCCGGTGTGCTTACCTGCTATGAAAGTGAGTTCCCTGCGGCCAAAGCACTAGCTCTTGGATTTCCTGACATCGTAGAAGAGATTGAGAAGGGAGAAATTTCCTGGCTGATAATAGGTCAGGAATTTGAATTGAGTAAGAACTGAACAGACGGCTGAAGCCATTTTGAAAAATAACAATTACCCTATGTACATTGACCCTCATATCCACGTTGTATCAAGAACCACTGATGATTACGAAGCCATGGCGAAAGCCGGGATTGTAGCGGTCATCGAACCTGCATTCTGGCTAGGGCAGCCGAGAACTGAGGTGGGGAGTTTTAAGGATTATTTTAGTACGTTGGTTGGGTGGGAGCGCTTTCGTGCCAGTCAGTTTGGCATCGTTCACTATTGCACGATGGGTCTTAACTCCAAGGAGGCAAACAATATTCCGTTGGCTGAGCAGGTGATGGAGTTACTGCCTTTATATGTTGGTAAAGAGGGTGTAGTGGCTATCGGAGAAATAGGATATGATGATCAGACCGAGGCTGAGGATCGGTTTTACCGTCTCCAGCTGGAGCTTGCAAAAGAGGTGGATCTCCCTGTACTAATCCACACCCCACACCGGGATAAGAAAAAAGGAACGGTACGTAGTATGGATGTAAGTGAAGAGCATGGTCTAGACCCTAAAATGGTCATCGTGGATCATAATAATGAGGAAACGGTAAGGGAGGTCTTGGAGCGGGGCTATTGGGCTGCATTCACCATTTATCCCCACACCAAAATGGGAAGTGAGCGGATGGTCGATATAGTTAAGCAATATGGTTCGGAGCGGATAATTGTAAATTCGGCTGCGGATTGGGGGATTTCAGATCCCCTTGCGGTACCTAAAACGGCAGCATTAATGCGAAAAAGTGGTATTTCCGAAAAAGATATACACCTGACTACCTATCAGAATGCCCTTACGGCCTACGGTCAGAGTGGCCAAATGGATGAACAGGACTGGCTTAACCCCAGACCTATCGATCAATCGAAAAAGCTAAGTGGAAACTCCGTGTTGCGAGGAGGACAAACCCCAAGAATAGATGGTGCTTCTGACATTGTGGAAAATTAAACCATGGGATCTTCCCGGCTATTTGCCTACCTACAATTAACACGCCCCGCTAATGTCATCACTGCTATTGCAGACATCTGGGCAGGCGCTGCAATTGTAGGCGGAGGCCTATTACTGTCCGCCTCACCCGATGATAGCTTTTGGGTCAAACTACTGTTGCTTTCTTTGAGCACAATTGGATTGTATGCAGGAGGAGTTGCGTTCAATGATGTATTTGATGCAGAGCTGGATGCCCTGGAAAGGCCCGAAAGACCGATTCCAAGTGGAAGGGTAAAGAAGAGCCATGCAGCATCCATGTCTTCTTTGCTTTTGCTTTTCGGTATTGTCGCAGCTTCCCTGGTGGGACTTCCCAGTTTTGTATTAGCCGTGGCAGTAGCTCTCCTGGCGGTTATCTATGATTACTGGGGAAAACATCAGTTTATCCTAGGGCCGATCAATATGGGCCTTTGCAGAACGGGGAATTTGCTACTGGGCATGAGTGTGTTTCCAGAGAATATGCTGAAATACTGGGCAATAGGCCTTATACCTCTGATCTATGTAGCGGCGATTACAATGATAAGCAGAGGGGAGGTTCATGGTAAAAACAAAGGGGCTCTTTATGGGGGGGTGGGTATATATGTATTCATTATCATCTCGATCATGCTCCTTGCCTATCTGGAAACCTCCGAATTGACCGCTGTGATTCCATTCTTGGCGTTGCTTGGATATATGATTTTCCCCCCTTTAGTAAAAGCAATCAGATTTCAACAGCCCAAATTGATTGGAAAATCAGTTAAAGCCGCTGTGATTTCACTCATTATTCTCAATGCTTCCCTTGCATCTGCTTTTGCAGGATGGATGATTGGAATTTTGGTTTTGTTGTTGCTCCCAATTTCTCTTTGGCTAGCGAAAAAGTTTGCCGTAACCTAACCAGAGCTAAACTTAATTTGCTGCTACATGGTAATTAGAGCATTTGCTTTTATCCGTTATAAATTGATTTGACAGTATGAATACGATTCTAGAACAGAGGTTTTCTGTGCCTTATAGCTACCCAGTCTGTTTCTCTGAGGGAATATTTGAGCCGGATAATGTTCTCTTCAGGGATATATTGGAGAAGAATAGAAAGTCTAAAATTCTTGTGGTGATCGATAAGGGTGTGGTGGATGCCCATCCGCTACTTATCCCAGCTATTGAGAATTATGCGTTGGCCCATGCTGACTCCTTCTTTTTGTCGTCCGCGCCAATAGTGGTACCAGGTGGTGAATTTTGTAAAAATGACCATTCCGTCTACCAAAGAGTAGTGGAGGCTACCCATATACACGGTATAGACCGCCATTCTTACCTAGTTGCCATTGGAGGCGGGGCTGTGCTGGATATGGTTGGCTATGCTGCTGCGATATCCCATAGAGGGATTCGGCTTATTCGTATTCCTACTACCGTTTTGTCCCAGAATGATTCAGGTGTTGGGGTAAAAACCAGTATCAATGCATTTGGGAAAAAGAACTATCTGGGCACATTTACACCTCCCTATTGTGTATTGAATGACTTTGATTTTCTGGAGACATTGGATGACCGGGACTGGAGGTCAGGTATCGCGGAAGCGATAAAGGTAGCACTGATTAAAGACCTTGATTTCTTCTCATGGATGGAAGAGAATGCACGTGCTATGGCGAGTCGGGAGATGGGTCCTATGAAAGAGCAGATTATCCGTTGTGCACAGATGCATTTAGATCATATTTCAGGGAAGGACCCTTTCGAATTTGGCTCTTCCCGCCCGTTGGATTTTGGTCATTGGGCAGCACATAAGCTGGAGCATTTAAGTTCATTCAGTATCAGGCACGGTGAAGCCGTTGCTATCGGCATAGCACTGGATTCAACATACTCTTATTTGATGGGATGGTTAACCGAGCAGGATTTACGGAGAATCATCGCACTGATGAGGATATTGGGATTTGATCTTTTTGCGGAAGAGCTCGTAGGCGAAAAAATAATTGAAGGGCTGAAAGAGTTTCAGGAACACCTGGGAGGTCAGCTTACCATAATGCTTCTGGAGCAGCTGGGAAAGGGAAAAGAAGTCCATGAAATGGACCATGACCTCATCCGCAAATCCATACTGCTTCTCGAAGGGTTTCATAATGAACCGGCTGTAAATTTTTAAAAAAGAAAAATGGAAATCAAAGACTTTCATCTCAGCTATTGCAGCAATATTCATCCTGGGGAATCATGGGAGGCAACTTTCGAAAACCTTAAGAGATATATTCCTGAGATAAAGAATAACCTGCAGCATGCAGCACCATTTGGAATTGGATTGAGACTATCCGATGAAGCGAGCAGGACACTGGAGAAGCCATCTGAGCTCCAGGCATTCCACGAGTGGCTGGATAGCGAAAATGCCTATGTATTTACGTTAAATGGATTCCCGTATGGTGGTTTTCATAGACAGGTAGTCAAGGAAAAGGTGCACGTTCCGGACTGGACAACTCATCAGCGGAAGGAATATACGATCAGATCCTTCAGAATTTTATCAAAACTTCTACCATCAGGAATGGATGGTGGTATATCCACTTCACCCATTTCTTACAGGCATTGGTTTAATTCCTCTCAGGAACTTGAGGTAGCCATGGAAGTGGCTACACTGAATTTACTCGAGGTAGTAGAGGAACTGATTAAGCTATATAGGGAGACAGGTAAAGTGCTTCATGTTGACATCGAGCCTGAGCCGGATGGAATATTGGAAAACTCAGATGAAATGATCTGGTTTTTTAATGAATGGCTGCTTAAGATGGGTAGAGAATGGGTCTCGGATAGATTCGATATTACGTTGGCTGAGGCAGAGCAAGCGCTCAAAACACATGTCAGGGTTTGCTATGATGTGTGTCATTTTGCAATTATGTATGAAGATCCGACTCAAGTTTTTGAGAAATTCCGGGAGAATGGGATACAGGTAGGAAAAATCCAGCTCTCAGCTGCCTTGAAACTGGACCTTCGGAACCATGATGACAGGGATGGTCTGCTAAACAAGCTCCTTCCGTTTGCTGAATCAACGTATCTACATCAGGTGGTGGGAAAGAAAGCAAATGGGCAATTAAAGTCTTATCCCGATCTTCCAGAGGCATTGGAGGTGCTGAAAACTACCAACGATCAGGAGTGGAGGATTCACTTTCATGTGCCGGTTTTTCTGGATAACTATGGAAATCTTCTTTCCACCCAATCGTCAATTTCACTTGTGCTCAATGAAATTAAGCACAATCCTTCCTTGACCAAACATCTTGAGGTCGAGACGTATACATGGGAGGTGTTGCCGGAAAGCACAAAACTTAGCTTGGGAGAATCAATTTCCCGCGAACTTAACTGGGTAATAAGAAACTTAATTTAAATGAAAAAAACTGTTGTTCTAAATGTAGTAGCGCTATCCCCACGGGTAATAGGTGAGCATACCCCCTTCTTAAAACGATGGATTGAAAAAGGAAAGCGGACTACAGTAGAACCGGTCCTTCCAGCAGTTACTTGCTCCGCCCAGTCGGTTTATCTCACTGGTAAATGGCCTTCTGAAAATGGAATTGTAGGGAACGGTTGGTATTTCAAAGATGAATGTGAAATCAAGCTGTGGAGACAGTCCAATCACCTAGTGCAGTCCAAAAAGATCTGGGATCAACTCAAATCCGAGGACCCAGGGTTTATTTCAGCCAATATGTTTTGGTGGTATAATATGTACTCAAGTGTGGATTACGCTGTAACTCCCCGTCCACTATACTTACAGGATGGGCGCAAACTTCCGGATTGCCACAGTCAGCCTATGGAATTGAGGGATAGACTACAGCAGGAATTGGGGCAGTTTCCCTTGTTTTCCTTTTGGGGTCCCAACGCAAATATTGCATCCAGTAAGTGGATTGCTGAAGCATCCAAAAAGGTAGACGAATGGTATAATCCTACGCTGAATCTGATTTATTTACCCCATTTGGATTATTCACTTCAGAAGTTTGGTATTGATTTCGACAAAATCGGAAAGGAATTACTGGAAATAGATAAGCTTTGTGAAGATCTGATAGGGTATTTCGAGAAGCAGGGAACACAGGTTATATTGGTTTCAGAGTATGCCATCACTTCAGTAAGTAAACCCATTCACATCAATCGACTACTCCGAAAAGCAGGGATGATTCAGGTGAAGGAGGAGCTAGGCTTAGAGACACTGGACGCTGGCACATCCAAAGCTTTTGCTGTCGCAGACCATCAATTGGCACATGTATATATTAACGACCAATCGAAAAAGCAACTCATAAAATCATTGTTGGAGAATACTCCTGGCGTTGAAATGGTACTGGATGACTCAGGCAAAAAGGAATATAACCTGGCTCATGAGCGTGCCGGTGATCTGGTTATAGTAGCAGATAAAGATTCGTGGTTTACCTATTATTTTTGGCTGGATGACGCGAAGGCCCCGGACTATGCCAGATGTGTTGATATTCATAGAAAGCCGGGTTATGATCCTGTGGAGATGGTAATGAATCCTGCCATTAAATTTCCGATGCTGACTGTCGGGTCGAAAGTATTGAAGAAGAAACTCGGCTTCCGGTATTTAATGGATGTGATTCCTTTGGATGCTACTTTGATAAAGGGCTCCCACGGGCGTATCAGCGAAAGTGATCTGGATAAACCAATTTTTGTGTCGCAGAATAAGGGACTTACTGAGCAGGATAGGATAGCTCCAACAGCTGTATATGATTTACTTTTGAAAGCCATACGGTAAGATTATAATTGTCGTGAAGAAGTGAACCCCATTATGCAATTATCATAGCAGGAGCTAGGTATCCTTCTATCCTTATCTTTTTGCAATGATTTCAAATTGTATCTCCCGGCTGTGATGGTCTGGTTTGGGAGATGCATGTGCAATGAAGCCTAAGGGTCAAGGATGTTTTCTGCTGGAAATCAGTAAGGTGATGTAGAATCAATAACCATTGGCTGAATTTTTCAATCTTCTGATAGAATGGCCTACTTCCGAACCTAACCCTGGGTTAGTCAGTCTAAGGAGAAGTGCACAGACTGAAAAGATTTGCATGAAAACCTAACCAACTATAAAACTCACCACAATGAATTATTCAGTTAAAATACATTCGCTAAAAACAATAGATGAGCTTGCAGGTGCGTGGAAAGACGCAGATTATGTTGAACTGTTAAAGCGGTTCGATTATGAGGATGCAGACAAGATACAACCTGGCGAACTGAAAGAATATTTGTTTTTGGCTATTGCGGATTTTGAACCCCATGAGGCAGCAGCTATCGTATTGGCATATAAACTTTCGGATGTATTGACAGAAGGTCAGATCGAGAATATCAGCCACGAAATGCTTCGGGAAAAAGTGGCAGAGAACTACTCAGACATCTACATCCACAAAGAGCTATTTGTGATCAATGAATTTCTTTTTAAAGCATACAATGGAAAATTTCCCCATACCAAGGCAATAGTTGTAGAATTGGAAGCGAAAGAGAAAGGTGAGAAAGCAACAGATGTTTCCAAAGAACTTATTTTGAAGATTCTGAGACCTGGCCTTTCCGATAGTAATCTAATTGTGAGGCTATTCGGAGATCAGTTGGAGAGTGATGCACCGTTTCCGGAGGCAGAGGGAATTGTATGGGAACTGGAAGATAAAGGAAGTGGTGTATATATTTTGACAACGTCAGAGAAGTGGCTTTCCCAGGACGATGTGTCCAATCTGGAGTACGAATGTGAGGTCACGCCAGCATCGCGCGAGTCTTCAGACGAATAAGCATATGTTGCTTGTGTCGGCGCCTGAACTGATACGCTCATAAAAAGGCAATAACCAATCACTGTGATTGGTTATTGCTGCATCTAGGGCCTGCTGAAAAACGTCAGTAAAAAGATTGAAAGCCATAATTTTGAATTATCAGACCTTTTTTAAGGCAAGCTGTTTTTCAGCAAGTGCAAGCTTTTTGACCACAATAGCCCGTTATCCATGCACCGGAAAATCCCAAAATTTCAGTAGTCTTGGTCAGAGCTACTGCCCCCAAAGCAAATTAGGGAATGTCCTAGTCTTCCAGTTTTCTACGTCCAAAGCGATTGATCTTTGCTATGTTTATGCTATTTCAGGCTGGTAGTCACTGTCGGGGCAACTTTTGTCCAAGGGGTAACGTCCATTTTTCGTGGTGTAGGTAAGATCTCATCGAGGGTATTTCCGTCATACACCCTTCCATTTTTGACCACATGGGAGATTGTGTTCGTATTTCTGATGTCCTCCAGTGGATTGCTATTCATGATGACAAGATCGGCCAATTTACCGGCCTCAATACTTCCCAGTTCCTTATCCAGTCCCAACGCTTGTGCACCTAGGATGGTGGCTACTTTGAGTGCATCCATATTGCTCATGCCACCACTGGCAACAGACCACACTTCCCAATGATACCCTAATCCTTGCAATTGACCGTGAGAACCGATTCCTGCCAATCCGCCTTGGGTAACAATAGCGTTTACACCTTGGGCATGCTTCTCAAAAACATGGTCTTCTGGAGCAAACCATCCCCCTAGTCCTCCAGCACGTCTCCGGGCTTTTTCATTCAGCTCTTCGTAGGGTGTAAAACGGTTAAGCTTAGGGTCATGGAGGGGGCTTTCCGTAGTATAGTAATAATTTTCCGCCCAAGGACCGCCATATGCAACAAGCAATGTTGGTGTTACAGCCATTTTGCTTTCTGCAATGGTTTTTGTGACGTCACTATAAATAGGGTGGATCGGGATCGAATGCTCATGTCCTGGATATCCATCAAAAAGTTGGGTCATATTCAGCTTATAATCAAGCCCGCCTTCCGTGGTAGGCATTAGTTTTTGCTCTTTAGCTGCCATGATGACCCACTGTCTATGTTGACGGTTACCCACAAGGTACATTTTAATATACTGGGTATTGTAGTACTTGCTGTATTGTTTCAGTACGTTTTTGGTTTGGTCGAGAGATTTGAGATTGTACATCCAATAGCCTACTCCTGGACCAGTGGAATACACCCGTGGACCTGGCACCATACCTGCTTCTACCATATCTGCATAGGTCAATACATCCGTAGTGGCAGTTTGAGGGTCTCTCGTGGTGGTGACACCATAGGCAAGGTTTGCTGCGTAGATCCACACGGTATTCTTATGCAAGCCCCAGGTAGGCCACATGTGGGCGTGGGTATCTATAAACCCAGGGGTAATGGTTTTACCGGAGGCGTCTATAATTTTCGCATCCTTTGCCTCCAAAGTCCCGGTTGGCCCCACGGCTTTTATCCTGTTGTTTTCAATCAGAATATCCCCTTTCTCGATGACTTCTGAATCCTTCATAGTTACGATACGGGCATTTTGGAGTAATATCTTACCCGTAGGTATATCTTTCCCGAAATATACCTTTACCTGTTTTTCATCCGGCTTATAGGTCTCCCTCTCTTTTTGTTGTGCCTTGTGCGTGCTGTCCGCTTTTGCTTTTTCCTTGTCGGTTTTCAGCAGTTCTGCGAGAGCTTCTTTTTCTTTTTTGGCCAATGAATCAGCAAGTTTTACAGCCTCTGGACCTTTAGCCTTCAAAGCTGATACACTGTCCGCATCAGCAATCATTTTGGCCTTCTTCGCAGCCTTTACTGAATCTTCCACAGCTAATGCCCGATCGATATCATAAACCCAGTGGCCATTTCCCAGTGACCAGTGGACTTTTTTGCCATTCGCCTCCCATGCGGGCCATTCACCCCCGATCTCAGTGAGCTGTCTGGAAGGGAAATTACTGGAGCTTGGTTCAGCCACATTAATTGTAGGCGTTTGACCAGCTGTCGGGATGGTCACTACATAAATATTGTTATTTACTTGAGCCAACGCATGATTTCCCTCAGGAGCCATCAGGATAGTGCTGGCACTAGCTGGCTGCATCTGCGGTTCCCGCGCACTTGCTCCTTCAGGAAGCATGCAGAAGTTAACAGCATCGGTATTGGGTATAGGCATGCCCATCACATACTTCACAGTAGAAATCTCTTCCGGATTTGCATGATCATGATCGCTGTGGGAGTCTGCTACTGATCCAAAAGATGTAATTCCGGTAATCTTGGCATAAGTTTTTTCATCCGTTCCATTCCATCTTACACTAAGTAGCGTCCCTCCTGCACCATTCAGGTATATTTTAGTTGTATCCTTGGTAAAGTGTGGATTGCCATAATTGCCAGCATCCATGATTCTCCTGAAATCACCACCTGAGGATGGTAGCCACACCAGCTCACCTTCAGCTCCGGAAAAACTGGGTCCCTCCGCATCCTGAAGTAATCTTCTAGGTCCTTTAAATACGACTATTCTGTTATTTGGACTCCATACCGGTCCTACATACAATGCACTTTCGCTAGTTAACCTGGAGACGGACCCTTTACCTGCCAGGGATGCTTTATACAGATGTCCGCCATCAGTCTCTGACCATGTCGTAAATACGAGCTGTGATCCATCGGGACTCCAGGAGGGCATAGCCTCAGTAAAATTATTTGATGTAATCCGCTTGGCTTCCCCATTTGGATAGTCCATCACATAGAGCCTGTTCAGCACGGTAAAAGCAAGTTTTTTGCCGTCTGGTGAAGGTACAGCATCCCTTATTTGAGTCGCTAGCTTGGCTGTGGTATCTTTGATATCATAATTGAAATACAACCTCGGGCCCATTGCCAGTTTGACATCCACCTCAAAAGGAATTTCCGTTGCTTCGCCTTTTTCCACCGGTATATTCCATATTTTACCCCCGTAGGAAGCTATGACATTTTTGCTGTCCGGTGTAAAAGCCATAGCCGGTAGTACGCCTTGTGGAGCGATGGATTCCTGTTCATCCCGCTGCACTGGATATGCCAGCCATCTTTCCTCCCCTGTCTGGAGATTTCTAAGAACAAGGCCGGTTTTCTCCTCCCATCTTGAACCGTAGACCATCCACTTACCATCCTGACTTAGCGTAGGAGTGAATGCTGATCCATATCGGGTAGTAATTCTGGAAAGATTTCCCTTCTCGAAATCATAAGTTCCTATCTGATACTGGGGGAGTAATGCGTTGTAATTCCAAGAGCCGTTTCGTTGGGAAAAATATACCTTTTTTCCATCCGGGCTCACTACAGGGTCGATGGTTTTCATTTGAGCTGGAGTTTCATTCAATTGAATGCCTCCTCCTCCGTCTTTGTGGTACATCCACAGCTTGGTAATCCTCCTGCCCTTGCTCACGATGATATAGTTACCATCAGGCGTCCATGCAGCCCCAGGTACATCCCCATTCTTGTCTTTGGTGATCTGGATTGTATCCTTCTTCACCATATCTATATACCAGAGGTTATCACTTCCGGCACGGTCAGATGTAAAAAGTATTTTATTTCCATCCGGAGAGAAGCGGGGGTGTGTTTCATAAGCTATACCTGTGGTGATCGGAGTAGCCTTACCACCAGTTATCGGGATTGTATAAATATCTCCAAGGAGGTCGAATGCAATTGTTTTTCCATCAGGACTTACATCTACACTCATCCATGTGCCTTCCTTTGTGGTGAATTTGACTTCACGTTCAGGCTTAAGGGGAAGATCTTTGAATTGGGGATAATCCAAGGAGTCCTTTTTTGTGCTGTCAGCAGAGGTTGGAAAAGACAGATTTTCTGCTGAAACGATCTGTTGCACGTGCTGGGGTATCATGGCAGCAAAGCTGACACCTGCACCCAAAATCAGCAGTAAAAGAGGTTGGGTTAGTTTCTTCATACGGAAAGTATTTTGCGTGATGAATCTAATGCAAATCTTTGATTTTGCACAATAGAAATAGGGCTCTTAGCCGAAATAGATCGGTTACGGACACTGATCAAAAAGTTCGGATAAAAGTCTTCGTGGGAAAAGATTAGCTTAAGACCTCACAGATTGTCACTGGCAAAAGCTTATTCTTTAGTGTAATCTCCCCTATGCGGTTGTAGCTAAATGAAGATACTTTTTGTGCAAACTTTTCCAAGACTAGAATTTGCCCAGGCCCAGCTTTTGACTGAAGCCGTGACGCCACATTGACGGTATCCCCTATCACTGTAAAATCAAGTTTCTTCAACGAGATAGATCCTATATTTCCAGAGACCATCTCTCCGGAGTTGATTCCTATGGATACATTGGGACGGAAATTTATTGTGGATGAAAATGGAGGGATCAACTCCATTTTGTCGCGGATTGCAATTGCGGCTTTTATGGCACGCTCCTCATAATCATTACCCTTGAACACAGCCATTACTGCATCTCCAATGAATTTATCTATGACTCCCCCTTGATCCACAATCTCACGGACCATCAAATCAAAGTATTCATTGATTAAACTCACGACTACGTTAGGCTCTTCATTCTCACTTATCGCAGTAAAACCGCATAAATCTATGAATGAAACCGCTGCTTCAATGGTTTCATTCTCGGTAAGTCCATTTTCAAGTTCCCGGGCGCCCATAAAATTCAGGACGGTCTCGTCCACATACATTTTAAGAATATTATTCTCCTTTAAAGCCCTAAGTGTAGCCCTGATCTGATCTATATTTTGGATGGTTTTTTCTATTGTAATTTCCAGATCAAGAAAATCCACCGGTTTTGTTATAAAATCGAAAGCACCTAGGTTCATTGCAGTGCGGATATTTTGCATGTCACCATAGGCAGAGATGATTACTGTCTTCAGTAATGAGTTTTTCTCCTTTACCTTGGATAATAAGGTCAAACCGTCCATTTCAGGCATATTTATATCACTGAGGATCATTTCGACGTCAGGGTTTTCTGACAATACCTCTAAAGCCATGCGTCCGTTGAAAGCGAAAAGGAATTGATATTCATCCGTCCGGATCTTTTTCCTGAACTTCTGTTTGATCAAAATCTCAAGATCTGCTTCATCATCAACTACCAATATTTTTATCATACATTAACCGGTATTATTTTGCGAGATCAATTTTCCAATTTCTGCCCTCAAAGATTCGAAATCTATAGGTTTAGTGAAAAATTCCTTTGCTCCCGAATTCATAGCTCTTTCGTAGTTTTCACTATCACCATAAGCTGAAATCATGCTGACATTTATATTGGGAAATTTGTTCTTGATTTTTTTAAGCAATTCAAGGCCAGTCATTCCAGGCATATTGATATCAGAGAAGACATACACGAACTCGGGAGGGTTTTTTTCTCCAAGAATTTCCAAGGCTTCTTCTCCTGAAAATGCAAAAGCCAACTCCAAACTTCCCTTCCTAACCTCTTTCCGAAATTTTTGACGGAAAAGTACTTCTACATCTCTTTCATCGTCAACTATCAAAATTTTCATCTAACCTTTATTTGATCAAAGTAATTACGAATTCGGTATATTCACCTTCCTGGGTAGACAGGGTAAGTTTGCCGCCATGTCCCTTGGTTATAATTTCATAACTCATAGACAAACCTAGTCCAGTACCTTTTCCAGTAGGCTTTGTGGTGAAGAAGGGTTGGAATATCTTGGATTTAATTTCTTCTGGAATTCCGTTTCCGTTGTCCCTAACACGGATTTCTATACCATTTTTTAAGGATTTGGTACTCACTAGAACTGATGGTACGAACTGGGCTGATTCTGGATTTTTTTCATTTTCCATCATTCGCTTTTTATCTATCGCCGCATAGAAGGCATTGTTGATCAGATTCAATAAAACCCTACCGATCTCCTGCGGATAGAGTTCCATTTTAGGAAGGTCGGGATCCAGGTCCAGCTTGAAGTCGGCGTTGAAAGACTTGTCTTTAGCCCGTAGCCCATGATAGGACAACCTAAGATATTCATCTGCCAAGGCATTGATATCAGTTGGTTCTTTTTGCCCAGAGCCAGACCTGCTATGCTGTAGCATTCCTTTTACGATAGAGTCGGCCCTTTTTCCATGATGGGTTATTTTTGATATATTCTGGATCACATCCTCCACAATAGCAATTGCTTCTTCATTGTTTCCATTTTCTAACTCTTCCTTCATCTCTTGCAACAATTCATTGCTCACCTCGGAAAAATTATTGACAAAATTCAGAGGATTCTGGATTTCATGGGCAATCCCTGCTGTCAGCTCTCCCAAAGACGCCATTTTTTCCGACTGAATCAGCTGCTCTTGGGTAGACTTTAATTCTTCCAGTGCTTTTTCCAATTCTTCTTTTTGCCGCATCAGTTCGGCGGTACGTTCACCGACCTGCACTTCAAGTTTTGCTTTTATGGCCTCAGTGATCCTAAATTCCTTTTCCCGCTCAATAGCTTTGAGCTGCTCCAACTCCAATGCCTTTCTCTGCTTCCGGTTGTTGATCCACATGGCCACTCCCCACAGAAATGCAAAGACTCCCGCTGTAGTGAAATAATCATCCACAGTATTGTAAAGCTCTGGGCTGACGGTTTCAGTAATTTTACTTAAAGCCTCTACAATGATAATAGGCAACCAAGCATAAATCAGAGACTTTCTATGATGGAATTCCGGAAAAGTAAGTACAATATAGATTACCGCTCCCATAAGAAGCAAGGCCAGCAATAACTTGATGATTGCCAGACTATCCCAGATAGTGTCCACTGTAATCAGCACAATTGCAATTGTAATCACCCAGTTAAAAAATGATTTCCAGTAGAGTGAAACGCTATCCGTACCCAATGGCTTGCGCAGGTAATAAGCGAGGATAAGTGTAATGATATTTAAGGGTAATGTCATAAGGTTTTCATTCTAACATCCAAGCTTGTGAACAGGGCTAAATCAAACTCCTTCAAACTCAGTATAAGTGGGGTTAGGAAATGGCGCTACATAAATTCTTATTTCACAACTTAGATGAAGTTGATTACTATCTCAAGTAAATCGGGATATTAAAATACCTGCATTGCTTAGAATTTGATCATTACTTCCTTTTTTTTCCCTTGTCGCTCATAACGTATGAGGGTTGAATCTCCTTTCTCAAATCCACCTAAAGCTCTCATATAACTCATCATATCCACCACCGATGAATCTCCCATTTGTATCACCACGTCCCCTTTCTGAAGGCCTGCAGCCATGGCCGGTTTATCCTCGGAGACACCATCAATTCTCATCCCTTTACCATCAAATAAATAATCGGGTACTACTCCCAGCGATACAGTGAAGCGTGGAGTGTCTCCGCTGGAATCCTTTGTCTTAATAAAGGTAAGCTTTTCGGTTCCATCGAGCTCATTCACCAACCTGCTTATATACTTTGTTACCCGTAACAACCCTTCATAGTTAATCTTGTCGGAATCATCCGTCGGTTTATGATAATCCTCATGCTGGCCGGTGAAAAAGTGTAAAACCGGCAAATCCTGAAGATAAAATGAGGTGTGATCTGAAGGCCCAACCCCTGATTCTGAGGTAATAAGCTTTAAACTATCAGTATTTACCTTGTCCAAAGCGGCAATGAATCCAGAACTGGTTCCTACACCATTGACGGCAAGTGTTTTTTCCTCATTGAGCCGGCCTACCATATCCATATTAATCATATAGTTGATGGATTCCAAGTCAACAGTCGGGTTCTTTACGAAATAATTTGAGCCCCAAAGCCCATTTTCTTCACCTGAGAAGGCAATGAATAAAAAGTTGTTTTTGTGCTTTCCTTGTTTAAATATTTGGGCAAGTGCCATTAAGGCAGCGGTTCCGCTGGCGTTGTCATCGGCACCGTTGTGGATAGCAGAGTCACCACGATGAAGTGAGCCTTGTCCACCCATGCCTAGATGGTCAAAGTGAGCACCGATTACAATGGTCTTATCTGATGAGTTATCGATATATCCGATTACATTTCTGCCTATAATTCCTTCACCATGATTGCCGATCACAGCCTCTTCATGCGGATTGCTTGGTTTTGAGACAGTAAATGATTGAAAATATCCTTCTGTGCCTTTTGCCTCCAGTCCTATTTTCCCAAATTGATCGGCTATATATTCAGCAGCCTTTTGTTCTCCAATTGTCCCAATAGCCCTGCCGGCAAGCTCATCAGATGCCAGAAAAGCCACATCGTCTTGGAGCCCTTTTAATATATCGGAATCGTTCGGAGCTTGATCGCAACTGAAAATCATCAATCCCGCACAAAGGATCAGTAAGGTGTAGTTAAGGTTTTTCATTTCGGTCTGGATTTAATCCAAATATAATAATCCTTATCTTGGCTAATACAATTCTCCCAAATTCGATATCGAAGATGAGTTACCTGTGGTAATGGTCGGCTTTTTTTTAGTGTAGCATGTATACCCCAAAATAAGGTTCAATCTGAAAAACTATCAGGTGAAAGGTCCCCAAGTGATTCCTTACTTCTTCATCCGGAAGAAATGAATACTTGAAAAGCGAAAAGCAATTGACTTGTGGAGGAAACAATGCAGAAGCGTTCATTCAATGACATTTTACTGGTATTCCAGCCGCCTATGCCAGTTGGGATGCAGCATGTGCTCAAATGCATTTTTATAATTGGAGGGAAGACGTTTCGAAAGCTAAGCAACCGCAGTTGTCTGGTATAGGATTTGGTAGAGCTACTATGGATTGACAATCAGGAAGAATTGTAAATTGGTGCTTTATTTGAGTAATGATTTAGGATAATCTACACTACTCCGAAGGCTTGGTATCCGTAATGGTCATCATTCCGTTTCATGCCGGATTAAGACAATAAAATCACAAATAGATGAAATCAATAATATGGGTTACAGTTTTTGCACTTCTGTTTAGCTGTGCACAGGATAATAAAATCGTAACCGCTGAAAAGCAAGAAATGGATTCCAAGGAGATACGTGATTGTTTCCAATATATCATGAATAAGGATACCGTGAGTCTGAAGACGTCGATTGAAGGTAATAAAGTTACCGGAGAGCTGCAGTATCTTTTTTTTGAAAAGGACAAGAGCAGAGGCACAATTGATGGAGAATTAAAAGACGGTCTTCTTATCGCTGATTACACTTTCCAGGCAGAAGGGACTACTTCTACACGTCAAGTGGTATTTAAAAAAGTGGAGGGTGGATGGAAAGAGGGGTATGGACCGATGAAAGAAGTAGAAGGAAGATTTGTGATGTCGTCTTTAGATTCTTTAGACTATTCGTTATCTGAGACTCTCGTACCGATAGGCTGCAGGTAAAGCGTGATCCGGCACGGACAGTTTTCATTCTTGGAATTATCCATAATCTGGCGTATTTTTAGTTTTAGCCCTTTATGACCATTCCTCCTGATCATCTTACTTGGAGGATTTTCTCTTTAATGTCTCAAAATCTTGCAGATGAAATCGAGCATGACGCAGAGCGACGCACAGTGGGATGATTATCCGGTATGCGAGATTCCCTGTCCGACGACAGGCGGGCATATGACAATTGAAAAATAATTGTAAACAGATGAAACGTTACAATAGGCTGATATTACCGTTGATTATTACCGGATTACTTGTTTTTTTGAAGTTATATTTTGAAAAGGATGCAAAGGAATGGACTGGGCTTTGGTCCTACTTACCACATGTGAATGCAATATTGATTATTGTAGGGTTCACCTCATGCTTGCTGGTACTTACCGGAATCCTCAAACGCTTATTTTTGCGTCAATTTGATATTTCAAAGGAGGATAATCTCAGGGCCCGTAAGGTATATACCCAGATTAATATACTTCAGAAGGTAAGCAAGTTCATTATCGTCGTATTGGGACTCGGTTTTGTTCTTGTTTCATTTGAATCCATTCGTCAGATAGGCGTAGGGTTGTTTGCTTCTGCAGGAGTGGCAGGCATAATCATAGGCTTTTCGGCGCAAAAGGCTATTGGAACATTGATTGCAGGTATACAGATTGCATTTACCCAGCCCTTTCGCCTTGATGATGCAGTAGTGGTGGAAGGTGAGTGGGGTTGGATTGAGGAGATCAACCTGAATTATGTCGTAGTAAGAATATGGGACAAAAGGAGGTTGGTGCTTCCTTCCACTTATTTTCTTGAAAACCCGTTTCAGAACTGGACCAGAAATTCAGCCGAGATCATAGGTACAGTTTTTCTCTACACGGATTATACCATCTCCTTTGATGTATTGCGCGCAGAGCTTGACCGCATTTTGGAAGATACCCATCTATGGGATAAAAAAGTAAAGGTGCTGCAGGTGACTGATGCCAAGGAGCAGACTGTTGAAATTAGGATTCTGGTAAGCGCCAAGAATTCTCCCACCGCATGGGACTTGAGGGTATATGTAAGGGAGAAAATGATCGGGTTTATACAGAAAAATTATCCGGAATGTTTACCAAAAACACGCGTAGTCCTGGACAGTAAATCAATAAGCTCCTAACATCTGCTGGATAATACCTGTTTCTTGGATATGCTGCTTTTATCCACAGAGGAAGGAGGATCATTTAACCAAAATGTACAGAATTCTATTACAGTCCTTATTTGCTTCAAAATCGGTTATTCTCTTGCTGTTTCGAACTCACCCTAGCGGGGCTATGCCTCAATTTCAGAACAGCGTGGATTTCCCTTCAATTAGGGCCTGCTGAAAAACGCCAGTAAAAAGATTGGAAGCCATAGTTTTGAATTATCAGACCATTTTTAAGGCAAGCTGTTTTTCAGCAAGTGCAAGCTTTTTGACCACAATTGCCCGTTAGCCATGCACCGGAAAATCCAAAAACAGTATTTTTTGAGCTAGCCTCAGCCCCACCATCTTCTACGTTGCCCTCATTCGAAGTATAAGCATACATCATCACCCGGACGCCTTGAAGCCGGTACAGCTGAGACTTTTTCAGCAAGCCCCAATTAATGCCTTTTCTGAATAAAATTGGGATAGGCTATAACGAAACCTAATGCATAATCCGGGCTTAACCGAAATTCTGTAATCGAATGGGCTTCTTTTTGCGGTGGGTCCCTAGCCAGGCCATTCTTATCCACATAGAATGAAGGGGCTTCATTTATACGGTTTCATGGGCTTGCCAAAGCCTACAGAGATATTCCTAGTACCTGAAGCAAGGAATAGTTCTAGCCCGTTGATTTCGGTTTTTAGCTTCTCCCCATAGAAAAGTATAAGTTAGCGAAACCTCATGCGCCCCTCCACTGTTCCTCATCCCAAGTTTGGAAATAGTGAAGTCGTAAGAGTAGCCAATATCAAGGCCACTTTCGAGAGAAACCCCCACCAACCCGATCACTGATTCATTGTTTGGTAGCGCGTTATTGGTAGGTAATCCCCTATACCACACCCCCAAAACGAGCGGGTCCAAAAATAATTGAGTGCCTATATCCAACTGGGTGAAGGGGTCTTGCTGTTTATAATTGAAAGCAAATGAAATAGACCTCTCCGCATAAGCATGTGTGAAATAATTCCGCCTACCTCCTACGAGATCAAATTTTATACCGCCTTGGGCAGAAAGTTTGACTGGGAGTCGCGATATCTGATCCTCTACAAAAGATCTGTTTGGCTCTGATACGTGATGGGCGGAGACACCAAGCCAAATCTTCTTTGAGTAAAACATTCCTCCAAAACTGTAATCGAAAAAATTGTACCTACTGTCAATGGGAATCCCGTTGAGTTCGTCTGTGATTCCTCCTATAGTTCCGTTGATAATGTCGATCTGGGTGCCGAATACGAGATCATTAAACAAGGCATCCCTTTGCATGTAGCTGGCTTGTGCACCTATTCTGAAATAAAGCTCTTCACCTAGTTTTAGTCTGTAGGCATAAGTCAGTCCTATTTCGTTGGTGGATAGATTTGCCATACTTTCCTGACTTCCATTGAATATAAGACCGATACCACTGTTGTAGTCGAAAATGTAGTGATCTATATAGGCAGAGTATGAGTTGAAATTGTGATCCAGTCCAGGCCATTGGTTTCTGTAGTTTACTCCCACTCGCGTGAGCTCACTGGCTCCTGTAAGCGCTGGATTGAGATAAAGAGGAGCCGCATAAAACTGTGAATATTGGACATCTTGGGCAAAGGTTCCCTGTGAAGCCCCAAAGAGTACTCCCAAAAAGGATAGCATACCTACTATTTTCCTCACCATATACTGCCTCACCAATTCCAACGACCAATTTACTCAAATATGAGTTAGTCGCAGGTAAATTGAATTTGAAATCTACGTTGCGAAACTACTAGGGCTTTTGATTGAGGCTGGCAATCAAAGATGGTTTCATAACTTTAAGTAGAGGAAAATTTGGTGAATTGACCTCCTCACAATCCAAGTGTGTCAAACTCAATAACTATACCAAAGGAGATAGGGAATTATTAAATTAAAATCAAATATCAAGTATTTTCTGGTTTCGGATTAAATCTTCAAAAACCTCTCTTTGACGTATAAGATGTGCATTTCCATTCCAGACCAAAACTTCTGCAGGTCTAAGTCTCGAGTTATAGTTGGACGACATGCTGAACCCATAGGCACCGGTATTTTTCAGAACCAATAGATCGCCGGGTCTTACCTCTCCCAGTTTTCTCTCCGCTGCCAATGTATCCGTTTCACAAATATAACCGACTACATTATATGTTTTTATGTCCCCGTCAGGGTTACTGAGATTGTATACTTCATGATGGGCATTGTACATCATTGGCCTGATCAGATGATTCAACCCAGAATCCACTCCTACAAATGTGATGTTCGGAGTTTGTTTAACAACATTTGTCTTTACCACGAGATAACCTGATTCACTTACAATAAATTTTCCAGGTTCTAACCAAAGCTGTAAGTCCCTTCCATACTTTTTGCAGAAGTTTTGGAAGGCGAGCGTAACTTTTTCCCCTACTTCCGATATATCAGTGGTGATATCCCCCTCTTTATAGGCTACTTTGAAACCACCTCCAAAATCAAGGAATTTTAAATCGGGGAATTTTATAGCAGCATCAAAGAGAACATTTCCGCCCTTTAGGAAAACCTCAGCATCCAAAATGTCTGAACCTGTATGGATGTGAAGACCTGTAACCTGCAAGTCATATTGGGCGACTAAAGACATGATTTCAGGAAGCTGTCCGATAGAGACCCCGAACTTACTGTGGATATGGCCAACAGAAATCTTTATATTTCCCCCAGCCATGATATGGGGATTAAGTCGAATGCAGACAGGAACGGTGCCTCCATACGTTCTTCCGAATTCCTCCAGAATAGGCAGGTTGTCGAGGTTAACCATGACTCCCAGGCCTACAGCCTCTTTAACTTCTTCGAAATTGACACCATTTGGTGTATACATAATCTGATCAGCTGGGAAGCCTGCCAGCAGCCCTAAACGAACCTCTTCAATAGAGACAGCGTCTACCCCACCTCCCGCATTGCGAATAACCTTAAGTATATTGATATTAGAAAGGGCTTTAGTCGCATATTTGATCTTTACATCTACCTGCCCAAATGCCTTCTGAATGCGCTTAATCTGATGGGTGATCTTTTCCCCATCATACACAAATAGTGGTGTGCCAAATTGTTGGGCTATAGATTTAAGGGGAATTCCCTGTATTTCTAGAGGGTTTTGTGGATTGTGCATCATCTAAAATTTGCGTGCAAAGATAGATAAATAACAAAAAAAGGAGACAAAAGCCTCCTCTTTTCCTAGTGGGTAGTGTAATTAAGAAATTTTCATGAATGGTGGAAATATAGCCGGTCAGGTTTGATTTATATCTGAAACAGGCGTTTTTCTATGCCGTTAAAGATTGTTAACCAGCAATTAAGGGCTAATTATCAGACTAAATTTGCAAAATGTCGAAGACGAATATCACCGTCATTATTGTTTTGATGTCCCTTGCCAGTTTTGGACTTATGGGGTTTCAATATTATTGGGTAAGCAATGCAGTGCGGATCAACCAGGAGAGGTTTGACCAGAATGTTTACCAGGCTCTTTCCGGAACCATAGATCAGGTAGAAAAAGGAGAGACAAGTGATCTTATCCTAAATACACTCATGAAGGATTCAGTCTTGGAAGAATCCCTGTTTGAGAAGTTGGACCCAATAGAGTTTCAAATCCGGCCACGGCCTGTGTACCAGAGGCCTTCCGTTGTAGATAGTTTTTTTTCGGAACCGGCCCCGGAGTTGAGCTCCACTTTTAGAAGGATATTGGAATCCCGAGGGGTGAATATTACTCTTTTGGAGGAGCTTGAGCGTTTTTTTACCTATATGACACCGGAGACAGCCTCGGAAATGTTTACCCCGGACGAGATGCAGATTCTTCTTCAGGAAAAAGAGCGTCAGTTCCAATATCTCAGCAGGATAGAAAGCAGATCAACCTCCAGAAAAATAGAAACTGGACGGCCTGAAGAGCTTGTTCCAGAATTGACTATATCCGAAGATTGGCTTGATAAGATAAGAAAGACCAATCTCAAAATTGATCTGTTGAACAGGGCATGGGAAGAGATGGCAGCTGGACAGAAGGCCATATTGGAAAGAATGGATACTTCCCAAGTCAGAAAGATCCTGAAAGGGTATCTTTTGGAAAGAGGGATTTCAGAGGATTTTGAGCTGGGTCTTCTGAAAGATGACGGTTTGGTTCTTCCCATTGGCCGGGTGAGTCAGCCTTTTATACTTATTCAGAAAGGGATTCAGGCAAAACTGTTTCCAAATGATATTCTTGGAAAGAATAACTACTTATATGTGTATTTCCCTGAGAAGAACAATCATGTAATAAGGCAAGTTTGGCTTCCCATTTCAAGCTCTATTCTTTTCATTGGCATAATTATTTTCTGCTTTGTGTATGCTATACGAGTGATTATAAGACAAAAAGCCCTTTCGGATACCAAGAATGATTTCATTAACAACATGACCCATGAATTCAAGACGCCCCTTGCCACAGTCAGTCTTGCGGTGGAGGCATTACAGGATCCTGAACTATCCAATCAGGACAAGTTCAGGATGAGGTATCTACGGATTATAAAAGATGAAAACAAGCGGCTAGTATCCCAGGTAGAAAACGTCCTTCAAGCCGCTGCATTGGATAAGAATGACTTTAAGCTGAAAATAGAGACAATAAATCTGGCCGAGATACTTGAAAATACCGTAGATCACTTTGGGTTACAGATTGAAAAAAGGGGTGGACAGATTAAGTTGATAAATTCGATTGAGGATCCTATGATAGAGGGTGATTCATTTCATTTAACCCATATATTCAACAATATGCTGGATAATGCCAATAAATATTCCAGAGAAGTTCCTATAATCCTGATTGAGGCCAAAGAGGATCATGACCAGGTGATAGTTTCTATCCAGGATCATGGGATAGGGATGAATAAAGATGCGCAAAGAAAAATATTTGATAAATTCTACCGGGTTCCTACCGGAAACCTTCATGATGTCAAAGGATTTGGATTAGGTCTTTCCTATGCAAAAACGATGATTGAGGCACATAAAGGAGGAATCCAGGTCCAAAGCGAGCTTGGAAAGGGGAGTACATTTACTATTAACTTACCTAAAAAACAATGAGTAAAGCCAAACTACTTGTGGTCGAAGACGACCCAAACCTGGGGGATATCTTACAGGAATACCTTCAAATGAAAGGTTACGAACCTACGCTCTGCCGCGATGGTGAAGAGGGCTGGAATAAATTCAAAAAAGATAAGTTTGATCTCTGTCTACTGGATATAATGATGCCTAAGAAGGATGGATTCACTTTGGCAAAGGAAATCAAAAAGGTGCAGGAAGACTTGCCTATACTTTTTTTGACGGCAAAGAATCAAAAAGATGACATAATAGAAGGTCTTAAAATAGGAGCGGATGACTATCTTACCAAGCCCTTCAGCATGGAGGAGCTTTTATTGCGGGTCAATGCTATTCTGCGTAGAACCCAAAAATCAAGTGAAATTTCCCCCTTGAAAGTCTATAGTTTTGGAGAATTTATCCTCCATTATGACGAGCAGATCCTGGAGGGCCCTCTAGGTAAGAATAAGCTGACATCAAAAGAAAATGAACTGATTAGGCTACTGGCTTCGGAAATCAATAAATTGGTTATCAGAAGTCATGCTTTGAAGCAAATTTGGGGAGACGATAGCTACTTCAATGCACGGAGTATGGATGTTTACTTAAGTAAGATCCGTAAACTTTTAAAAGATGATCCCAAGGTCCAGATTATCACAGTCCATGGTGAAGGTTTTAAATTAATTGTAGGAGAATCCTGATAAACCCGAACAGCGGTACGGGACAGTTATGCGCGTTTTAGTTTTATAAAATGCCAGTTGGATTTCTTGTGAAGTGCTCAGTGGACCATCTCTGCGCCTATCCCATTACCAGGGGGGAAACTTACTGATTCAGGAGTAATGACGACTCCCCTGGCAGGGTCATGAGCCAGAAGCATGGCGCCATCCATGTCTACGTAATCCAGTAGAGGGGCAATGTGGGCAATAGCAGAGATTCCTACGGATGATTCAGTCATGCAGCCCACCATTGTTTTCATCCCTAGTGATTTGGCTTCCTGTATCATTCGTAGGCCAGGGGTAATTCCTCCCGCCTTTACCAATTTTACATTGATGCCATGGAAAAGCCCATGGCATTTTTTGACATCTGATTCCACGATGCAGCTCTCATCAGCTATAACAGGCAGCTTGCTATGTGCAAATACTTCCCTCATACCCTCCAGATCGTCTTTGCCTAAAGGTTGTTCCATAAATTCTACACCTAGGATAGCAAGTTCTTCAGAGTTCTTGATTGCTTGCTCAGCGGTCCAGGCACAATTTGCATCAATCCTAAAAACAGCATCTGTATGTTTTCTCAACTCCCGTACTATCTCCATGTCGTTTTCTGTTCCCAGCTTGATCTTATAGATAGGCCACCGTACCTCTTTCATTTTGGCCACCATCTTTTCAATGGTGTCAATCCCAATGGTAAAATTGGTTACAGGAATTCCTGATGGATTTAAGTTGAGGTATTCATAGAGTCGTTTACCTTGTTTTTTGGTGTAATAATCCCACGCAGCCATGTCCAAGGCACATTGCGCAAAAGGGTTTTCTTGAAATGTTTCTTTTCCCAAATCCCAAAGCTGAGACGGGTTCAACCACTCCCCTTTTTCAATTGTAGGCCTTAGATTCTCCAAACATTCAATCATATTCGTGATGGTTACGCCATAGAATGGGTTGGTGGTAGATTCTCCAAGACCGTAAAAAACGGCATCTTCCAGCTTCACTATAAGCGTGTCCTGTACATCGCGACTTTGATGAGCAATGGTAAATGTATGTTTCAGAGGTAAGTCTTCGACTAAAAAGGAAAGATTCATGGCTACAAAATTTCAGTTAGAGTCAAAAATAAGGGCTTTTTTATTTCAAGATGCCTAGTTTTAATAAATATTTGATGATTAAATCCCAATGATCATGAAAAACCGATTAAGTTGTCACTTTAGCTTTTTTTTGCTGTTTTTAATATTGCCATTTACTGAAAAAACAGCAGCCCAAACCTCTTTTACTAAGCTTTCTTTGGAAGTATTAGAAACTTCCTATGAGAAGTACAAAGAAGCAGAATTGACCCACAGAAGATTTAAACACGATGATCTTCAGCCCTTGATCCAAAAGCATAAAAAGAGTTTTAAAATTGAAGAGTTGGGGAAATCTGTAGAGGGCAGGTCTATCTCGGGATTTGATTGGGGCGAGGGCCCCACAAAGGTGATGTTATGGTCTCAGATGCATGGCAATGAAAGCACCGCAACCATGGCGTTATTTGATCTGCTTAACTTTTTGGAGGCTACAGGAGATGAATTTGAACCCCTGAGGAAGGAATTAAGGGCAAAGCTATCTGTAAAGATAATTCCGATGCTGAATCCAGACGGGGCAGAGGTCTTTAAAAGAAGGAATGCGCTGGATATAGATCTCAACAGGGATGCTATATCTCTGATTTCCCCCGAGGCTGCTATTCTAAAAAGCACTAGAGATAGCTTCGAACCGAAATTTGGTTTTAACCTACATGACCAACAGATCTATTACAACGTACTGAATACCCCAAAGCAGGCCACTGTTTCTGTATTGGCACCTGCTTACAACGAAGCTACTGAAGTCAATGAAGTGCGTGGGCGTGCCATGCAGGTGATAGTGGGTATGAACGACCTCCTACAGCGTTTGATTCCTGGCCAGGTAGGAAAGTATGATGACGCATACGAGCCAAGGGCATTTGGGGACAATATCCAAAAGTGGGGTACAAGTACGATCTTAATTGAGTCAGGAGGTTATAGGGATGATCCTGAGAAACAGTATATCAGAAAGCTGAACTTTTTCATGATACTCAACGCCTTGCATCAGATCGCAACAGAGGGTTATTTGGCATATTCTGTGGAGCAGTATTTTGACATCCCGGACAATGGGTTTCAGTTGATGGATTTGATATTGAATGAGGTGAATGTAAAAGTAGTTGGGAAACACTATCCAATGGATTTGGCGATCAAAAGAAGGGAATCATCTGCGGATTCGACTTATTATACCACGGGAATGATAGAGGACCTTGGGGACATGCAGGTTTATTTTGGCCTGGACGAACTGGATGCCAGTGGTCTCGAGCTTATCCCTGGAAAAGTATATGGTGAGGCTTTCGAACATTGGAATGAAATCAATTTTTCGAAGGCCATGGATTTATTGAAGCAAGGTTATTTAGCAGTGAAGGTAAGACAGGCAGAACCAAATGAACTCCACAACTTGCCTATTTTGGTTTTAAAGAACGCAGAATCATTTTCTTATGGGTGGACGATAGGTTCCAGCCCTAATTTCTTTCTTTCGAAGGGAGGTTCTTTGAAGTACGCTGTAGTAAACGGATATTTGATTGATCTGGAGAAACCCCTAGAGCAGGTAATCAAACAGCGTATTCTGTAAGAAGATTCATGTAGTAGACATTCTTACTGATGGCCGATTGTTACGGGTAAGAGAAGCAGAGGAACTCCCATTTTTCATGAGACTTCCACTTAACTTCAGTACTATTACATTTTAATTCAAGGGGATCGGACTTCGAAGGATTATGAATTAGGGATAAAAATCGATTGGTTTTTGCTAGGAGACCAATGAAACTGCGATGTACGCAATAGGTAGGACAATGCTATGAAGAAGCAATTGGAGGAAGAAAAAACTGCGGGACTTCATCCACACAATATTCACAAGGGGATGTACGATTTTAACAAGCTTGTCAAAGCATGCCCACAGCTTGAAGCTTTTGTTGTTAGAAACCGTTATGGTAACCAAACCCTGGACTTTTCAAATCCTCTTGCTGTCAAATTTTTGAACATGGCTTTGCTGAAGGCCTATCACCAGATTGACTTTTGGGATATACCTAATGGCTACCTCTGCCCACCCATACCAGGAAGGGCAGATTATCTATATTATGCGGCTGATTTGCTTGCAGAGAGCAATGATCAAACGATACCCCTTGAGGACCAGGTAGATGTACTAGATATCGGTACTGGAGCCAGTATGATTTATCCGATACTGGGTATTTCTATTTTTGGGTGGAATTTTGTGGGATCTGATATTGACAAAGTCTCCCTTGCTTCTGGGAAAGAAATCATAGACCGGAATGACCACTTGAAAAAAATACAGCTTCGTCTTCAAAATGACCCTTCCCGTATTTTCAAGGATGTGGTGAAAGCAGGTGAGTTTTTCGACCTGATAATGTGTAATCCTCCCTTTCATGCTTCGGAGCAGGAGGCCCTTGCTGGCACAGGCAGAAAAATAAAGAATCTTACAGGAAAGCGACAACCCAGACCTCTTTTGAATTTTGGAGGGATGTCAAATGAATTATGGTGTGAAGGAGGGGAAATTGATTTTATTGGTCGTATGATACAGGAGAGCGCCCAGATTGGTTTCTCTTGTTTATGGTTTACAAGCTTGGTATCCAAGGAAAGCAGTCTTAAGGTGATTTATTCCCAACTGGCGAGTATCGGTGCAGTGGAGGTCAAAACAGTTTCCATGTCTCAAGGGAATAAAAAGAGCCGCTTTGTTGCCTGGACTTTTCTGAGCGCTTCACAAAAGGAAAAATGGAAGCTCGGGAGATGGGGAAATAAAAAAGGCCATCATTAAGACGGCCTTTTTCTGATAAAGGTGGATCTAAATTAACCGTTCAAGGTATACTCCACACTGATATCGGTATTCAACAATTTGGAAATAGGGCAGTTTTTTTCAGCGTCCTTAACAAGCTCTGCAAATTTATCTTCTTCAATTCCTTCGATACTAGCCTTGAGAACAAGATGGGATTTAGTGATTGCCCCATCTGCAAAGGTTATATTGCAGGTGACGTCAAGTTCTTTTGGTGGGAATTTTGCCTCACTCAGATTGAAACTCAGCTTCATTGCAAAACATCCTGCATGGGCAGCAGCTATTAATTCTTCTGGATTTGTTCCTACTCCGTCAGCAAAACGGGAATTAAAGGAATATTGTGTTTTATCCAGAACAGTACTGGGCGTAGTCAGATGACCTTTGCCCTCTTTTCCAGATCCTTGCCATACGGCGGTTGCTTTCCTTATCATAAGATTTAAAAGAGTTTGTGGTTAAAAGTTAGAAGGATAAGTGAAATCCTATCACAAAAGTTCCTTCTAGGGTTACCCTATGAATGTTTTCAGGTACAAACCCAGAGCCTAGGCCTTTTTGACCAGTTCTCTAAATACTTCAAGATATTGCTCTGTGACGTAATCCCAATTGTATCGTTGGGTTAACCCAGATCTTGCGATACTACGCAGTTCTTCCATTGTTCCAGGCGTGGCTTCTGCTTTTTCCACAATCGTTTTAACAGATGCCAGGTTTTTTTCAAAATACCATCCATGTTTTCCTTTTTGAAGCATCTCCTGATTAAAGGGTGTGTTGAGTGCTAAAATAGCACATCCATAACCCATTGCCTTTAGCATGGTCGGATTGGTTCCCCCAAACTCATGGGCATGAAAATAAGCATAGCAATGACTATAAAGTGCCGCCAGCACATCCGGATCTCTTACATATCCTGTTAAAAGGAGCCGTTCATCGGGAATATCCTTCAATTGGTTGGCCCATTCATCTTCAAAGGGGACATCACCCACTATAACGAGCTTTCGCTTGGAATTGGATTGGATAAATCCTTGTATAATAAGGTCAGCATTATTGTCAGGAATCAATCTTCCTACAATCAGAAAATAGTCCTTGGGAATTAACCCCCACTTTCCAATAGGCGTGGGATCCACAGATTCACGGGGGTTGGCTCCATAGGCGATTACCTTGGAGTCAGCATTAAAAAGTTCAAGATAAACCCTCCGCATCTCATCGGAATCATTGATCAGCTGGTCGTAGAATTTAGTAGCCAATTTGGATGCCCAAAGAAAATAGCGTGATCCCAATCCTTTCCATTTAGGCCGTAACCATTCCAGGCCATCTACATTTATGGCTGTTGGTTTTCCAAAAACTTTGGCTATCAGCCCGAATGGACCATTTCCACTATTCACCACCAATATCACGTCTACGTCGGATAGACATGCATGAAGCATGGAAATAAAAGTGTGGGTGATTTGGGTTAAACTTCTGGATTCGATGGCAGGGGTGTAAACACATTCAATTCCATTCACATATTTCGGCCTGTTGGTAAACAATGCACGATGGTTATAGATACGGACGTGCACTCCTTTCAAAACTAGCCGTTCTCCTAACTCTTTGATCATGGTATCATATCCGCCATATACATACGGATATCCTTTGGCTCCCATGATGGCAATTTTCAACTTTTTTTCAGATGAAGCCATAAATGGGATTTGATTTTTTCTTCGAAGCTCTCCACACTGTATTCTCTTAGTACCCGTTCCCTCCCGGATTTTCCAAATTTAATCCGAAGATCTTCTTTCTTGATTAATTCTTCTACAACTTCTGCTCCTTTTTTAACATCTCCAATCGGAATCAGGAAGCCTGTTTGTCCATCCAGCACCATTTCCACAGCCCCCCCTGAACGGGTAGCGACCACCGGTTTTCCGGAGGCCATTGCTTCAAGAATCACAGTAGGAAAGGAGTCAGGTAGGACTGAAGGGAGCACAAATATATCCGTTGCCTGAAGAATTCTGGCTATATCTTCTCTAAAGCCAAGGTCATCTACGCAGGATTCTAACTTATTGTCAACAATAAACGACTTTATTTCTTCATGGATGGGCTCGTACCCTGGAAAGGGACTGCCTATCAATGCAAAATGAGCATTGGGATACCTAGTGTGGATCTCCTTTGCTATTTTAAGGAAGAACAACTGGCCCTTACCTGGATTGATCCTCCCTATCATCGTAATAAGCAACTTTCCTTCGCTAACGCCAATTTCGCTTTTTGCATTAGGGTTATCCGTTAAAAATTCTGTATATGAGATGCCATTATGAATTACTGCCTGGGATGATTTTTTAAGAAATGGAGCCCAATGGTTTGCCACTGATTGGGAAACAGCTATAGGAAATGGAGTACTGCTATCCATCAGTTTTGCATAGAATTTTACCAAGGCTCTTGGACCAGGAAGAATTTCATGATTGTGCCAGATATGCTTGACTCCCTTCATTTTTGCCCAGAGCGCTCCAATAACTACGGAAAGTGTACTGGAATAGATCAGATCAAATGCGTATTCCTTGTGAAGTTTATTCAGATAGCGGTAAGCTTTAATGTTTTTATCCAGCCGATTAAGCATTCCGGCTGGATTAATGTATTTTCTGCGTAGAATCCCGAGGTTTTTTATACGCACGTCAACCCCGTTGGCCACAAACTCATCCCTCAAAGGGCTTGGGCTGGGAAGGACTACAAGGATGTTTATACCCTCATTTTTATAAAGTAGAGCAGTTTGAAGAAATATTCTTGACGCTCCATAAAGATCTGAGCTTGAGGATAAAAGGAGTATGTTCACGAGGTTTTTAATAGCAGAAAGATGCAGTTTGAATAAGCCTAAACGCTTTGTGAACAAAAGTTAGTTAACAACTTGCGACTTTGTAATTTTATTTTTAGTTTGTAAAACACTTAACTTTTAATTTCTATGAAAAACAAATTTAAACATTTTCTGCTTGCCAGTTTCATGCTTGCTTTTTTTGCTTGCGAAACTGATGAGAATTTGCCCTTCTTGGATGAGTCAAATTCTGAAACCGGTGCTGATCCAATCACTGATCTGAAATTGAATGAATTTTTGAAAAGAAGTAACCTACTAATAGCGAAGGTGTACGGCACTGGTGAGTATTATATATTGGACAATTGTATCCAAGTACTTAAGACTGGTTTAGAAAATTTTGATCAAGAGGACGAAAAGAAGGAGGGCGCGAATTATCAATCTTACACGAAGGGTTATGTCGATGTGGTGGCGGGTACTAATAGGGTTATAAGGTATAGAATAGATACTTCTATACCCACGACCGGGACAAACAATTGGGCAACAAATATTGATGTTGCGATGAATGCTTACAGCAATTTCGTACTTTAACTATAAAACCTGAACTCATGAAAACTAATTTTAACAAGTTGATATTCACAGGGTTATTAGTAGCTCTCTTTAGCTGTACTATAGAAAATTTACCTATAATTGATGATCAAGAACAAGTAATTGAAAAATCACATATTGAAGATCAAGATTTAGAGAAATTTTTAAAAGATTATGGATTTAGAATGTCGGATGTTACGGAACTTCCAGATTACTATATAATTGAAAATGACATTGGTGTACATAAGCAAACGTTAAGAGATGGCGGATACTTGATAAAGTCAAATCCAAATGCCCAAGCCAGAACTACTTCAATAGTCAATAGCACTCCGTGGAACATTAGAACAATTCGAGTGAGAATCGATAGCTCAATGCCAACTTCAGGACAAGACAATTGGAGGCCCGAAATTGCTCAGGCTCTGGAAGAGTTAAACTCTATTAATAATTTCCGCTTACATTTTGAGTTAGTTGCAAGTGGAAGCTATGATATTTTAATAAGATCAGATATGGGTGCTTTGCCAAATAATGTAATAGCTCAAGCAAGCTGGCCTGCTAGTGGAAATCCCGGACCTTTAATTCAAGTCAATCTAAGTTTTTTAGCAACTATCAATCAGCCAGGGGGCTGGATAGTTCCCAGTGGAGTTAAAAGGAGGAATATAGTCCATGAAATCGGACATTGCATAGGCTATAGGCACACAAATCATCCGGTATCAAATAATGGAGGACCAGAAGGCTCGGGCACTATAGGCTTGCATGAGATTCCAGGAACATGGACAAATGATATTGGTTCCGTTATGAATGGTATGACTGCAACAGAAAGTTGGAATGGTTTTTCAGTTTTGGACATTCTAGCTGTCAGGGCAGTTTATCCGATTGACCCAGGTGAAAGCCCTCTATTCACTTATGCTAAAAATGTC
The DNA here is from genome assembly GCA_048819475.1 of Algoriphagus sp. GTDB lineage: Bacteria > Bacteroidota > Bacteroidia > Cytophagales > Cyclobacteriaceae > Algoriphagus. The sequence continues at coordinate 157,634 of JBMDXP010000085.1, read as the reverse complement.
ACTTCAACCACCAAGTCCCATAACTGGTCTGGAGAATGGTCAGAATTCGGATCAGCTTACAATGGATATAATTATCGTGGATTTACTGGGTTCATTTATCTATACCCGAAAGCAAATACAGTTCCGTTATATCGATACGCTCATCCTACTAATACCTTTTACTTAACGACTGATCCCAACTTGTCAAATTCAACTCCAGCGTTCACAATGGATAAGATGGTTGGGTATGTATATTCTTCAGCTGGATTTAATAGGATACCTGTATTTGAATATTATAACAATAATGAAGGTCATTTTTTCACAACCAACTACGGAGATACATGGACAAGTGGACCTGGGTGGATAGGTGGAGGAATAGCCTTCTATGTGGAGAAAATTTTGTAAATGGTTTTTAAAAAAGGAAGGTGTTTTTTCACCTTCCTTTTTTAATACAAATCGGATCTATAAATTAATATTCTGGCTCATCAATCCCCCACCTACTCTTCTGTTTTAAACTGATTATTACTTCTAGATCCTCAGCGAAGAGATTGGTCATATTACCGAGTTTGGCAAGTAGCTTAAATACTATTTGTGGTCGTTTGAAATCATATACCTTATAACTGTACGGATTCACTTCCACCCCAAAGTCGGGAGACAATAGGCTGAAATACCTTTTAATTTCCTTAGCTGAATATTCCTTCCAGTGATGGCCATATGTGACTTTGGACATTATATCACTTATAGTAATTCCGATTGATTTCAGAAGAACCATATTTTTAAAATTTCGAGCCAAACTTGGAAGCGCAAAGGCATTGGGGGTGGATATATAGATCAGTCCGCCGGGTTTCAGAATTTGATAAACCAACTTCCAAAATTGTATAGGATTGAATGTGATATGCTCCAAAATCTCTGTAAATACTACCAGATCATATTTATCATAAATCTTTCTAAATGAGTTAAGTCTTGAAATATCATTTTCTATAATAGGATTCAGCTTATATTTTTTTGCTCTTTCCTTTACGAAATCAAGTTCCCAAAATTCCTCCACATCCATTGTGTCAACTTCAAATGATCTATTCGCAAGAAGGATAGAAGTATGTAAATAATGGCTACCAATCTCTAGAACCTTAATACTCCCTGAAGTATGCTGAGTTCTTTGAGGCAGAGAATCCAAAAATTTATCAAACCTCAAAAATCTGTTCCTATGAAAGTCAAAATACAATTGGTCATTTGAACCATTAATTGAGTTATTATTGATCTCGCTTTCGAGTTTTTTAAAATATTCCATTTTACTTTTTTCTTAAATAAAAACAAGCTTGATCACCACAGTTTAATTGATTGTACCTTTTAGCCTTTTCTTTAAAATTCGACAATTCCTTCTTTGTAAATTCTTTAGTAACATCAGTGCCCATATAGGGCTTACCTTTTTTATAAAGTTCTGTCCCCCAAAATTGGCTATCCAAACTATCAAACGAAATATGAAAAAGATCAAGTCCATATCTTTCAGCAAGTATTTTCATAGATTCGGTATGAGGAATAAAAAGATGTCTTGGGGCATCTAGCTGAAACCAATATGCTCTGTTTTCTTTCCAAACTTTACCGTCTGTTACTGGTACTCTTATTAAAACCTCTCCATGGGGGTTTAAAATTTTGCAAAGCTTATTGAAGACTTCACTTGGGTGGGGGAGATGTTCTAAAGAATGATGAAACATGATCAAATCATACTTCTCCTCTATATCGAAAAAATCTCTTCTCCTTAATGAAAAATCTTTGTTTTGACCTGAATTAGTCAAGAATGGGTCGTATCCATGAAGATTCTGAAAGCCACAGTAGGATAATTCTGCTAATAACTGTCCGTTGCCACAGCCTATATCTGCGATTTTACTTTTACTTGTAACACGAAGTAGATTTATCCAAGTGAAATAATCGGGCGGAAATACAGAAACGCCCAAAGAAAATGCTTTATATCGCAATCTTTTCAGTATTTTCCTTAAAATATTACTTTTTACATACTCACCGAAGGAATAGTAGTTAAAGGGATAATATTTGTCAAGATTTACTGGAATGTTCTGTAAAAACAAACTTTTGCAGAAATTGCATTCCCAATACTCAAAGGAATCATTAAGTCCAAACATCCGCTCCTTTGCCAAAACTGTGGAAAAATCCGCACCCCCACAAACTTCACATTTTCTCATTGATTTATTTAACCCCTTCTGGTTGTTTGTTTTGTTAATCATATAAAACTATATGTAAATACGTAATTTTGCCAGTGAAAGAATTTACTTTTTCATTTGAGTTGAAATGCCGATGATAGAAGACGAAATTACTAGTAGTCCTAGTAGCTTTTCTGTTCTTTTGATACTGATAATTAACTGCTTGCTAAAAAGCGGGCATTCATTCAAAACTAGAACTTAGCTGTCAATTTTATCGGAATTTTTTAATACTGTCTATTTATAATCGATTTGATAAACAATCAATTCATTCAGGTTGATAAGTATTCAAGCCAATTCGGTAGAGTTGGTTCATTATAATTAAGATATAAACCTTCACATTTTTTGCATTGGGCATACTGAAACTCACCTCCTAGCCCAAACATCCGCTCTTGGGCATTGTAATATTGAAATGAGGTTTCCTCACATACAGGGCAAAATTTCATTCAAATAGGTAGTGGGTTATATGGTAAGTATCTGATTATAGAATGCTTGGATGAATTTTTCCGGAGAAAAATCCTGTGACCTTTTAAGTCCTTTGGCGATTAAATCTTCCTGCACATTTTTATTTTGATCCAAAAGTACCATTTTCCTTGCCAAGTCAGGGATATTTCCTGATTTCGCAGCTAATCCTGCTCCTCCGGAAACTTCAGTCAACGCTGGCTGATCGGAATGGATTACAGGCAAGCCATATCCCATTGCTTCTATAATTGGGATTCCAAACCCTTCATTTTCAGAGGGAAAAATATACGCGAAAGCATCTTTATAAAGTGCTTTAACTTGATTGTCAGATATGTATCCGGTCAGAATGACCTGCTTTTCCAAACCCGACTTCTTAATTAGGTCTTTTATTCTGGGAAGGTCATCCATTTCCTTGCTTTGGCCGGATCCACCTGGAAGGATAAGTTTCTTTTTAGACCCAGTTTCCTTTAAGAATTGCTGATAGGCTTTTACCAGTAGAAGCAGATTTTTACGACGATCAAATGTTCCTATATGAAGAAAATATGATTTTGGACTCACTCCCAGATGATTTAAAAACCCGTTGTCTGATCCAATAGTAAATGCTTTAGGAGATTGATAAATAACCGATATGGGAAACTTAGGCTTAAGATGCGTAAGAATTGATTCCTTTGCATAATTGCTGGTTGTTATTATTTCAGTTTGCTCTTTAAGCCCCTTCCGGATGAGACTCAAAAAGTACGTTCTCCACCACAGCGGATAGTTTTGTGGCATTTGCCAGAAGAATGCGTCATGTATCACAGTTAATCTTCTGCAAGAAAGAGACGCTGCCGGAGAAACAAAATCAGGACAGATCAAAACATCAGGATTGATTTTTTTGACAAAATCCGGCAATTGAAATTCTTTCCATCTAAAATAATCCAGGTGGTAATTTAACCGCTGGATTTTTGACTTTGGATTTTTGAATGTAGTATCTGCAGCTTGTACTTCCGGATCGTGGGTAAAAATCCATTCAATGGCTGGATGTGGAAAAGCCTGTGAGGCTTTTGCCAATTCCATCATGTAGGTTTTAATCCCGGTAGTGGCAACATTTAGATATTGAAGGTCAAGTAGAACTTTCAAAATAGAGCATGTTTTACTAAAATTTGACTTTTATTTGCGGATCAGTAAGCTAAATGAACTATAAGCTTGGTAATCTTAGCAGGGGATCATCAATCCAGTCAAACCCAATATTATTCCAATTATCATATGCATATTTCATACCCAAGTTTATTTCCAACTGTTATTAATACTGTCCTGCAAAATCCAATTGAACCTGCTCAGAAACCATCTGGAGAGATATTCTCAAGGGTTTCCAATGAGGCTATTTTTTTCAATGCGCAGTAGTAGATGAATAGATCTTTTCTTGGAGTAACACTTTTTTAAGCGAAAGGATCAAAGAGCCTTAGCATGGATGGGAGATTTTAGCAAAGAATATTCACGTACACTTATGCCCACCATCCACCAGGAAACCCACGACACATAGGCATAGATTTCTACATTGGCTGTAAATAATGGAAGAAGCAAGCCGACTTTTACTGTTCCCGCCACAAAAGCAATTCTCGAAATATTTAAATTATCTGATGTATTGAAAACTTTTATGGCATGTCTGATTCCTGTCCATAGCATACCTATATACAACAGCATTCCCAGCCACCCAAACTGTACACCATAGATCAGGAATTGGTTTTCCCCACCTACCCGAAGATCATCTTCGACACTGCCAAAATTCCCACTCATAGCCATTCCGATTCCTGTTGGAGAGGCTATCATCGATTCCAATGCAAGCAGCCATTCCACTACATGCCCAACGCTTGATGTATTTTCGAAAGTAAGGGTGTCTATTACAAAATAATAAAAATCATCAGAGGCGAAGAAAAGAACGTAAATGACAAAGACGCTGATCCCTATGAATCCCATTGCTATCAGTCTATAAAGTTTAAAAACCAAGGCAATAAAAAAGAGCATCACAAAAAAGGCAACAAATGCTGCTCGTGATGCTGAAAAAGTCAAGCTGCCCACCGAACATAGCATAATAATCAAGTAAGGCCAATTGTATTCTTTTCTTGATGTAAGAAACCAAATTAACCCGGACGAAAATCCGATTAGCACTGAGCTGGCCAACTCCAGCGGATCCGAGAAAAAACCGGCTAGCCTTTTAGTGACTGCTGAAGTTTCAAAGGTCCAAGTCAATCCAAAATGACCAGTCGGATCAATATTGTTAATTTCCTGATTATAAAGTGCGTATCCGGAAAATTGCTGTAGATGGGCATTTAGGATATAGCTTTCTATACAATTGACTAAAAAGGCTCCTACGGCAACAGCAAAAATCAAATAGAACACCCTGTTGATTTCAAAATCACTGAATGAGGTATTTCTTCCTAGAAAGTAGATTAAGGCTGGAATCAGTATGCTCTTATAGTAAAGCATCTTATTGAGAAATGTCGCTTCACCGAGTGGCAGGAATAAATAGAGTGTTGCGAGTAGCATAAATCCCAAGAAAAAGGCATCTGTACTCCTTAAGCTGATTGGGTATTCAAATGGCTTTCGTTGATAAAATACAAATAGTATAGCAGCAGCGACCACAATCAGTTCTTTGACAACCTGAAATATAGTCAGTAACCCTGGAGATCCCGAGTAAAGATAAATTACACTTAAGCTGGTGATATAGAAAGGAAGAAACCCTAAGAGGAAAAAAATAAAATAGTTCCATTTTCCTTTGAAGAGCATTTCTTGGATTACCCAACTAAACCCTAAACCAACCGAAATTACTATAAGAAGAAAAAACGCGACTGTCATTTTGGGTATCTTTTTAATGGCGTACCTATCCCATCCTTAAAGCCTTTAGCTACAGCGCTCAATTTTCTAAACCTTCCCCTTAAAAAGAAATATAGCATCCATAGAAAAAAGCGTGCACTATGGTACAACACTGCCATGGGTTTAAAAAAGTTGGGTACATCGGATCTAACCAGAAAGAGTTGATTCCTGACATGAAAATAAAATACCCGTGGGCTTAATGTCCCTTCAGAGTGTTTTTTCTTGGATGATGCTCCCGCTGCATGATAAATTTTTGCTTTGGAGGCCAGCGTAATTTTAAATCCCTTTTTCCTGAACCTAAGTGACCACTCCACATCCTCAAAATAAGCAAAATACTTTTCATTCAATAACCCTGTCTTTACCACTGCGTCCTGTGATATCAGCATACAGCAGCCGGTGGCCCAATCCAGTGTTTTATCTTTTAATGGGTAGTGGGTAAGTGTTTTCCTATCTCCCATTGTTACAGCCCGACCCAGTTTAGAAACCCATTTGCCCCCCGCGCTCCATACTTGGTTACGGGAATCTAGAAAGCATATTAACGGTTGCACTATGCCCGTATCGGGTAAACCTTTCATGGTATGGATCATTTCCGTCAAGAAATTCCGCTCTACTTCGGTGTCGTTATTAAGCAACATGATGTAGTCGTATCCTTGGTCCAGCGCAGATTGAATACCTACATTGTTGCCTCCTGAAAACCCAAGGTTCTGGGCATTTATTATGAGATCAACCTCTGGAAAATCAGCTTTCAATCTCACTCCCTCCTGATTATGGGAAGCATTATCTACCAATATCACATTGAAATTGGGATAATCAATATTTTGCAATGAGCTCAAACAAGCATACGTATAGTCATATCCATTCCAATTAAGGACTATAATAGCTACCGATGGATCAGGAATAAAAGCCATGTATCAAATTACGGTTAGACCCATACAATAGGAATAGGCAAATAATAAACACTACTACCTCTGTTGATACAATTGCTACACAAAGACCAATAGGTCCGTATGTGGAAGTCAATATGGCAGAGGCAAAAACCATGTAGAGACACATGAGCCAACTTGCTCTAAATAGCAGTGGCTTCAGGTCGGCGACAAGGATAAGGGTGATATTAGCTATATTCAAACAGGCCAAAAAAGGAATAAGAGCTAATATTTGAAGAAACGATATGGATTCCTTTAAATCTGATCTGGATAGGATCTTAATCACCCAGGGTGCCATAAAGTACGTTCCCAGAGCTATCGCAGCTCCCAATAGAAGAACCCGGACATATACTTTTCTAAGAAATAAATAGAAATTGTCACGGTCAGAAGTATAGAGTTTCGAAGCATTGGGTAGAATTGCCTGCACAATCAGAGAAGGAAAAAGCCTTAGGACCATGACCACCCGTTCAGCCAAACTATACATACCCAGTATCTGTGCGGACGCGAAAAAGCTTAAAACAATCAACCCCCCACTAACTGATATATAACTTGCAAGATTACTGAAGAAAAGCAGTAAGTTGGCCTTTAAGCTTCCCCAAATGGCAGAAAATTCCGGTCTGTAGAATCGTATTCCGAGAAAATAATGAATATAAACCAGCAAAAAAAGATTTATCCCTAGCCCGAAAAATCCCATCATGAAATTGACCCATTTACTCATCTCTGGGCTTTGGATAAATAATACGATACCCATCAAAAAAAGCAGCTTGCTGAAAATATTGGCTATGCTGATGAGTTTCATTTTCTCCATCCCTTGGAAAAACCAAAGAGGTAGGGTGGCTTCAGAAAATAAGAGAAGTATAGAAAAAACCAGAATGAGCTGATACTCTACAAATAGATTAAACCCATAAACTGCTATTAGGATAGCTAATGCAGCAGCGGAAGCAAGTATGATTTTACCTGAGAAAATATTGGATACCAAATGGGAAAGAGCTGTTTTGTCCTGTTGGTTTACTGCTACGTCCCGGGGAGCACTTAGGTTAAAGCCGAAGCCAACCATAATGTTCAATACTATTATAACGGAGAGTGAAAGATTAACCAACCCAAACTGATCTACTCCGATGCTTTGTATCAAAAGGGGCATGGATATAATAGAAATCAGTACATTGGAAGATTGAATAATCGCTAAAAACAGGAAATTCTGTATGGATTTATTCCTGATAAAATTTGAAAAGGGAAGGAAGGAGAGTTTTTCAAGCATTGCAGGTTAAGTTTTAGCTTTCCCGCAAATTCATATCGTACAGCCTACGAAAATAAAGGCCAAAGACAGTCAGAAGCCCTACTATGATCGCACCCAATACCATTCCTTTTACAAGACGGATTTCTGATCTGCTTAACGGAAGTCTGGGAGAATCAATTATTTGTATCAAAGGTGAATTATTCCGGTGGTTTACCTTGGCGATTTCCAGGTTTTTGACAATTTCCTGATATACCGCTCCTGTTGCCTGTACATCGATCTGACGCTTTCTACTTTCTACTATTGCAGACTGAAGTAGCGGGTTAGGGTTTGGTACCCTATCAGTTGATGTAGCAAAAGCTCCAAGGCTTTCATCCAGGATCTTTCTCACACTGTCTGCCTGTGTTTGAAGTATTTCCAGATTTTCTCCCGTCTTTTTCGTTTTGGTACTCAGATAGAATGAGTTGACTTTTTCTACAAGTTGCTCATTGAACACTTTAGCAAAAAGCTCATCTTTGGAGGAAACAGTCACCTGGATTATGGTGAGTTTTCGATCCGGCTTTTGTACAGTAAGCTGGTTTTCACGGATCAGCTTCGAAACCTCTTTCACTACTGAGTCCTGTGTTACTGTAAACTGCTCTCTGGGAAGAGAAAAATCCAATGCTGAAAAATCAACTTTGCTCTTCCATTTTTTATCCAGTTTTTCAAATGTGATGAACCGGTCAATTAAAAGCTGATCATTCGTCAGGGGGCTCAGGAGAGCTTCTCCCAGCATCCTGTCGGATCGATAGAGTTCCATGATGTTATCCCCTTGAAACAGCCCGCTTGTACCTCCCAAAGATCCTAAATTAACACCAACCAGTGAGGCTAAACCCGACATTTGCCCCATTCCCCCGACATCTCCTTCTTCCAATACAAAGGAAGTCTCACCATGAAAGACCGGCTTTTTGAAGATGGATACAAGTGCCCCTAACCCAAGCCCCAAAATACCTGCAACAACGAGTGTTTTCCATCTGGAAATAAAATAGGACAGCCATTCACTAATGTTTTGAAAAACCTCCTTTAACGTGAACTGACTATCAGTAAAATGCTTTGATCCTTTCATTACCGCCAATTGATTTGGGAAATAACCAGACCCAAGGTGGCTAGTCCCGTGGTAACACCAACGACCTCACCCAACCGTAAAGGTAAGCGTGGGCCTTTTGTAGGCACGATTACCTCAGCGCCGGGTTCTACTGAAGGATAAGCCTTTATACCCAAGAATGATTTGGTCCGCTTTACAGCTCCATTTGCATAGACTACATAGGTTTGCTTTCTGTTTGCACGTTTTTCAAAGCCCCCTGCTCCATTGATGTAGTATTTCAGACCCCTTCCTGATTCATGCCGAAGAGTCGTGGGATAGACCACACTTCCACGCATTCTGATAGTCTGCAGAAGCTTTGGTACCGATAAGATATCCCCTTCTTCCAGTAACAGATCATCTTCGGATCCCGGATTATTGATAATGGACACCAGATCAATTGCCACTGCCTCTGTTTCTTTTATTCTTACTGAAACCCCGGGCGTCTCCTCTGATATCTGGTCAAGAGATTCCCGCTTTGTCTGGGTCAATTGGTTTTTGTCCTGGATCTGTCCTTCCGGTAAATCCCTGAACAATCGATTCAACAACTCTTGCTGAGCTTCAGAATTTGTCGGGTCCATAGCCAGTCGTGCGCGCAGATCTTCCAGATTTCGCTGTCTTCTGATCTGCTCTGATTCCGTATTGAAAAATTCGGTTCTCCGAATCAGCGTTGCTCCTTTCGCATAGGCAAACTGGTTCAATCCTCCAGCACGCCTTACAAGATCTGAGATTCTCTCACCACTCGTCTGAATCGCAAATATTCCAGGTGAGTTTACCTGCCCATCTACTGAAACCAGCCGCTGCATGGTGAAACTTGCTCTCTTCCTCACAATAACTTGGTCAAATGGTTGCAATGTCGTGCTTTCTGAATTGAAAGAGAGATCTGGATTAATTTTAGCAGCAATGATATCTGAAAGTGTACCCAGGTCAGAATCTTCCAGTCTCCGTGCTATCTCAATATCCTGTGAATTGGCAGACTCCTGAAAACCTCCCGCCATCACAATCAATTCTTCGGCTTTCATTGATTGGGAATATGGATACACCCCAGGTCTTTTTACTTCACCGAGCACCTGTACATACTGTTCATTCTTTATGTCATATATACTTGCGATCCTCACCACATCTTCCCGCTGTAGCAGGATATCAGGGCTTGCACCATCCAATATTGCCTTAAGATTGACTTGGATCATTTCTGTGCTCAAGTCGTCCTTAGTCCTCAGAATACTTGCCTGAGAAGTGTAGGCATCACCCCTGAGCCCCTCTGCATTTTTGATTAATTGAGACAACGTTAAACCTTCAGAAAGAGCAAAAGCCCCCTCTCTAAATACGGCTCCTTTGATTTGTATCCGGTTGGAATAGCGGTTCAATACTCTTCCCACGGAGATTTCATCCCCACCTTTAAGTATAAAAAGACTGTATTGGTTTTGATACACATCGGATACTGACCGTTCGTTTCCCGAAATTCGTGAAATAGCTACCCTGTCTTTAAATGCCTCGTCCGTGAAACCTCCCGCGTATCCCAATAGATTTGCGAAGGTATCATCTTTACCAATTTCAAAAGTCATTGCCCTTTTTACCTCCCCTTTGATTTTAACTCTTGAAAGGAAAGGAGGGACTAGTATGACATCCTGGTCCCGAAGCTGCATATCCAGTTCAGCAGTGCCTTCAGTTAGCAATTGATACACATCAATTTCAGCGATTTGCCGGTTATTTCGGATTAGCTTTATGGCTCTCATAGATCCATTCTCATTGGGACCACCGGCAGAATACAGCGCATTGAACACCGTGGAAAAAGCACTCAGGGTAAAAGTACCGGGAAGTTGTACTTCTCCTAGAATATTTACTTTGATTGTACGCACATTTCCTAATGTAACCTGCAGAAAAGTAGAAGGGTTATTTCCTGAAAGTCCAGGATAAAAGCGGGCAACCCTGCTTTTAATTATGCCTGTGGCCTCTTCTATAGTCTTTCCGGATACAGAGATCGGACCGATATTGTCCAGTAAGACAAAACCGTCTGGGTTGACAGTGGCCTCATAGTATTGCTCTGATTGTCCATAGATATCAACAAAGACAACGTCTCCAGGGCCAAGGACATAATTCTGGGGGGTAGCCTGGTTGAGGCTTGGTTCAAAACTTAGCCGTCGGTTTTTATGGTAAAAAAGAGAAGATCCAAAGATTTCATCCCCATCCGTTTCTTTTTCGAGTTGTTGCTGTGGATCGTATACTCCTTGGGTGATCGTATTGAAATCTACCTGCTGTCTCGGTTCACGCTTGGAAGCATTTGTAATTCTATTCCCTTTCGAGCTTTCCAGATCCAGCTGCTCGATTCTGTTCCTAAGTTTTGTCAATTCAGAAGAGGGCATCCCACGAGCCTGGGCCAGCTGCAGAAATTCCTCTGTGGATAGACCTGCTTCAGAAGCACGGCTTACTATTTCCTTCACCTGGTCGTCACTTAACTCATCTACTTTTATCTGAGAGGGATCGAGGGTTTGTTGTGCAGCTGATGGAAGAATTGCCAATCCCATGAAGGCTAGAATGCTGAAAAAGTACCAGAATTGTGTATATGAAGTCATGCGCAATGTAGTAATCTGATCAACCCGGGTTGAATGTCCAACAAATATGAAGATTTAAAACCCTATGGAATCTAAATTTTACCAAATATAGTTCCAAAAACCCATTTCCAAGAACCGTTGAAAGACTCATCTATTCAGTACAGTTTCTACAGATTTCGATGGAGGTCCGGTCTTTGAGCAGCTGGCTGCGAAAATTTTGATAGGATTGTGAAGTCCAAATGGATGAAATGGACTGTGATTGCAAATCCCCCAATACATGCTTTGCATCTTTGTCAAAACAACAGGGCACCAATTTTCCATCCCATGTGATGACAGATCCCTGCCACATTCTCCAGCATTTGTTTTCAAGGGTATTTTTAAGCTTCCATTTCCCCTCGGGTGTCGGGACATATCTGGAGTATCCCAAATCAGAAGGAATCAGTTGGGAGCCATCTCCGAAATTGTAAATCTGTGTTGTCTTCAACTGAATTTCATCTATTTGATGTGCAATGGCCCACTTTTTCATCGCTGGAATCTCATGCTCATTTTGGCCTGTAACCAGCATCTGAAGGATTATCCTTGGAAAACGGGCATTGGATTCATTGCGGGTTCTGAGTAAAAGCTCTATACCCTGTTGTACGGTTTTTAGATTTCCACCGATCCTGTACAATTGGTAGACTTCCTGAGTGATACCATCCACGGATATGATAAGCTGTTTCAATCCACTTTCCAATACCTGCTTAACTTGTTTTTCTCCAAGATAATGGGCATTGGTTGAGGTAGATGTGAAGATGTTATTGGAATCCGCATAATGCACCATTTCGAAAAATCTCGGATTAAGAAAGGGCTCACCTTGGAAATAGATATGCAGCCAGCTGAGATGGTCTTTTGCATCATCGATAATACGTTTGAAAAGTTTCGGTTCGAGCATACCTGTAGCCCTTGTAAAAGAACGAAGTCCAGAAGGACATTCCGGGCATCTCAGATTGCAGCTGGTAGTTGGCTCTATACTCAACGTAGCGGGCCGCCCCCAGATAATAGGCCTCTTCAGAATTCTGGATAACTGAAATGAAACGCTCAAGAGCAGTAAGTTCCAGATTTTAACCAGAGTCAGGTACTTCAGGAAAGCTATAGCGATGATGAGCTTATTTTTCACCGTAGAGGTTCGTCATGGGGATGAATAAAGAAAATGCTATTCCCATGCACATTTAAATTTTAAGGATAGAATGGTTATTCAGGCAATATAACAGAATCGATGGTATGGATGACCCCATTAGTCGCATGAATGTTACTGGCAGTTAACTTCAAATCACTTCCGTTAACTTGCCGGGAAGCCAGATCGACAGTCAAAAACTGACCCTCTGAGAGTGTTGGAAGCCTATCTTTATCCCTGAAGTCCTGGAAAAATGACCTTCCAGTCAGCAGGTGAAGCTGCAGGATATCTTTAAGGGTTTCCACAGGAATATTATCTACTCCAGTTACGCCCAATGAGCGATAAAAATCTTCGAATGCAGCGTCAGTGGGAGCGAAAAGAGTGAAACTATGCTCCGTACTGGACAACAATTCAAGCATCTCTGTCCTGATCAGACTTGCAGTCAGTTGCGTGAACTCAGGAACTTCAGTTTCAGTGGAAGCAACAGCGATTTCTGCTATACTTTGCTGGGGAGGAGTGATTACATGGTCGATTATGTGGAGCACACCGTTTCCTCCTACAATGTCAGTCTGGATGATTTCACTACTGCCATTGATCCATAGTCTTCCTGTAGGATCTTCGCTGATATAAAAGTTTTCTTCAGACAAAGAAGTAATCCCCCCCGCTTTCACATTTTCGGAAGAAAGTGTGGATGACAAAACATGATAAGTTAATGTTTTTTCAAGGATAGGGCTGGCTAATAAGTCGTAAGCTGTCATATCATTTTCTTCCAGAAAAGAATCAAACGCCTCATCAGTTGGGGCAAACATCGTATAAGTGCCTCGCTGTGAAAGAGGATCAGCTAGTCCTGACTGGTTGAGTGCTGCTACCAAAGTAGAAAACCCCGGATTGGAGGAAGCAATTTCCAATAGATTATTTTCTACAGTTGCTGAGGGCATATCGCTATCCCTGTTACATGAACTCAGTATAATTATCGCTATCAACAGCAGAAAGGGAGGAGATTTGTGGAAACTATTTTTCATGAGCTTACTTTGTTTTGAAGATACCTAGCATACACCGAATTTATTCAGGAGAATCTCACATGGGTAGATTACCACCTTCTCCACGATATAAGAAACATGATCCATCAAGCGTTGGCTCTTTGAAGAGCAAAAGATTGACGGAATCTATAAACTACGATGATGAAATGATGATTTTTGCTATAATGAATTCTCTACTTTTGAGACCCGAAATCAACAAATCATGACCAAAAAGTCCAAGCTTTACATAATAATGATTTTTTTGACCATTTTCTTCTCCTGTGGAAAGAAGGAAAATGCATGCAAAATGGATTCCAATATTTTGAATCAAGAGCTTACGGTAGAAATAGTCCGATTGGAGGATGAATTTTTCAATGCTAAAACCGGCGAGGACTACCGGTTTTTGATGGAGAAATATCCCGATTTTGCGGAATCCTATCTTCAAATGAATTTATACCCTGACCGTGATAGTCTAGTCAATGAACTGTTGGCTATCCATCAGGATTCTTCAATGATGGTTCTGTATGATTCTGTAAGAAAGGAATTTATGGATTTTTCAGAAGTAGAACATGATCTTGAGGATGCTTTTAAAGCCATCAAATACTACTTTCCTAAATTTAACATACCTAAAGTATATACGTTTGTATCTGGGTTTAACACTGATCTGGTCATAACCGAAGATGTGATTGTAATTGGTCTTGATTATTTTTTGCCCGCTACACATATTTTTCAACCAGATCTTCCCCGGTATATGGCAGATAGGTATGAGAAGGACTATATAGTTCCCATGATTGTCTTGGCCATCTCATCGAGATTCAACGAAATCAACCCCAAAGACAATACCCTGCTGGCTGAAATGATCTACTATGGGAAATCCTATCATTTTACAAAAGCTATATTGCCATGTGTCTCAGATCAGTTTATCATAGGATACACCCCTGAGCAGATTTCAGAAAGTTTTGCTAACGAAGAATACATTTGGGCGCATTTTGTGGAGAATGAGCTGTTATACGAGACTAATCCTTTCGAAATACGAAAGTACATCGGTGAAGCCCCGTTTACGGACGCGATCAGCACGGTAGCTCCTGGGAGACTGGGTAGGTGGTTAGGTTGGAATATTGTGGATGACTACCAGTTTAATCAGCAAACAGATCTTGCAACTCTTATGTCAGAATCCGATGCTGAAAAGATATTCAGGCAGTCAGGGTATAGGCCTCGTCGCCCACAGTAACTGAATGGTTATCGGGTAGGATAATCTGTTTTATCCGGTCAACTGCCAATTCTTTGTTAAAATGATTTTCAGCAAGTCTTCTTGAATTAATTCCCATTTGAAGGAGGGAATTTCGGTCTATATTGATTTTTTCCAATTCAAGAAAGGCCTCTTTCAAGTTGGTTGGCAAGCATGTTATCCCTAGGTTATGGGTCTTCACCAAATCATAAACCCATCCCTTATGATTGACAATAATGGGTTTTCCAGCGGCTATAGCATCAAAAAACTTATTCGGGCTATTGGTTCTCAGAACTGGTAGGTGATCAAATGAAATCCAGGCCAGGTCTGAAATGCCCAATATTTCATTTACATGATATTTAGATCCAAAAGGTATAAAATGGACTGTCTCTAAAGATTTTTCGATCACTAATTGATGTAGCCTTTCTTCTTCACTTCCTTTTCCCATGATAAGAAATTGCCAATTTTTCCCTTCTAACTTAGCCATTTCAGCTAAATGAAGTAATTCTTCGAGGGCATTTACCCTACCTAATGCTCCAGTATAGGCTATCGTAAGAACATTCTTTAAACCATACTTATCAAGAATACCCTGTTTTTTCTCCTGAGGATAGAATTCACGCACGTCAGAAAAATTAGGGATCAAGTGGACGGTGCGTTCAGAACAGATTTTTCGCAAATGACCGGCGATTCCTGGGGAGAGGGCTACTAGGCTAAGGGCATTTTTATAGATTTTGGATTCGAGTCGATAGAGTGCTTTCTTTAGTAGTGGGTGGCGGATTGTACCTACTTGTACCGGCGCTTCAGGCCATAAATCACGGACCTCAAAAATGTAAGGTATTGCCATCTGCCTTCTGGCCCAGAGACCGATCAAGCCTGTAGTTAGAGGGGTAGAGGTAATGTAGAGTAAATCTGGTCTGGGCAGTTTTTTGAGCAAAGCTTTTGCCTTATTTACAAATCGTAAGAATGCTTTGATTCTCTTGAAAAAACCGAACTGCTGCTTATACTTAACCGGCAAATAATGGACTCTGATTCCTTCAATCCATTGCTGGTCATAGGAATCCTGGTCTCCCCCAGAAATTACTTCCACTGTAATTCCCGCATCTACAAGGCCTTTTGCCAAGTGATAAGATCGGGTAGCTCCCCCCTCTTGGGGAGTCTTAAAATATTGATGAATATAAATCACTCTCATAGCTTATGCAGTTTTACCCATTCTGCCAGAACAAAGAGGTTGTAAAGGGTCAGAAAGTGATTTTTGGCACTTCGCTGTGGGCATTTTAACATGTCCCGAAGAACAGTTGGCAGGCCTTCCCCATGTGATTTTTCAAACTCACCTAGAGAAAAATAAATACGTTGGGCAAACTCGCCCTCTTGTGCAAACCACTCTTTCAGCGGTAACCCAAAGCCAAATTTTTTCCTCTCATTTATCCACTTCATTCCCAGTGCTGCGAGTAGCTCTTTGATCCATTTTTTTCCTTTTAAATCCCGCATGTTCACTACACTTTCCCAGATATCCACTAGTCTTGCATCCAGAAAGGGGGATCTTCCTTCTATACCATGGGCCATCAGTGCATTATCATGAATCTTTAACAAATCCTCAACTAAGTACATTTGTCTGTCAAAGTCAAGCATTTGCTTATACTCCGGAAGAGATGTATTAAAGATAGGTCTATAAGCTTCATAGATAGCATCCGGCACAGGATGAAGAGCAGAAAAATTTAAGAAAGTGTATTTGGGATCCGGCTGTAGTCCAGCTAGGAATTTTGCCCCCAGTCTTCCCAGGGCCAGTTTTTTGAGAATAGGATTCAAGGCTATCAGGAGTTCTTTATTCTCTAAAAATAAGGCAATAGCACGATGGCGGTTATATCCACCCCAAAGCTCATCCGCCCCTACACCTGAAATCATCACCTTGACGTGCTCTTTGGCGGTTTTTCCAATCATCCAAGTGAGAAATCCCGCAGAATCTCCTAGGGGTGAATCCACATCTCGTATATAGGCTTCCCAGTTTTCCCAGAACACTGTTTGGTCTATTTTTATAAGCCGGTGATCCATTGGGAGTTCTTTAGCAAGTCGGATTGCAGCATCGCCATCACCATATTTTTTTCTGAATTTATCTTCTACCTGGATGGTATACGTGGGCAGACGGCGGCCTGTCTGCTTATACCAGATAGCATAGAGTAGACTGCTGTCCGTACCCCCACTGAGTGAGACACCGACAGGCACATCCGCATGGAATTGACTTAAGACAGCTAGATTTAAAGCATTTTCAAAAGACCTACTATCAGGAGAATGATTTCTATTAATGGATGATGGTATACGTTCCCAGAAGAGCTTGGAGGGCTGTTGTATCAGGGAAAAATACCCAGGTCTCCAATCACTGATTCCTTGGAAGAAGGTATTTCCGGGATGAGGGGTTCGTAGAAAAAAATAGTTGGTAATCTGTTTTCTGTCAAGAGATGGCTCTTTTACTATTGAAATTCCTCTGACCTCTGAGGATATAACCAGTAAATTGTCATTTTGGGTATAATAAAGTGGTTTTTCACCATTTTGATCTCTACCAACCAGTACAATCTCTTCTATGATGTCTAGATATATCAGAGAAAACATCCCCTGAAGTTTTTCAAGTCCTTTAGGACCAAAAATCTTCAACGTGTGGAGTACCACTTCGGTATCAGAGGATGTGAGGAATTCTACACCTATGTTTTCAAGAAGAAGCCTGAGTTCCTGATAATTGTATATTTCACCATTCCATAGGAGGAGAGCCTTTCGGTCAGGTGACCAAAAAGGTTGATCTGCTTCCGGTCCAAGATGCAGTATTTTCAGGCGGTTTACGCCCACCCATAATCCTGGCCAGGGAGAGTAAAAAGCTTCCTGGTCAGGGCCTCTGTGCCGGGCTGATTTTGTCAATAGCTCAATCTTCTCCTGGGTCGCATCTTTACCCCAAATCAGATGTATGCCACACATTAGAAGTTAGTCTCCAGTTGCAGTCTTCCCTGAGTCTTTTCATAAAACCTACAGATATGAGTGATACTACACTCGGCACACTTGGGTTTGCGGGCCAGACAGACGTACCGTCCATGCAGGATCAGCCAATGATGTGCTACATGGATGTATTGTTTAGGAATATGTTTAACGAGCTGTTTTTCAACTTCCAAAGGTGTTTTGGCAGTCATAGGTACTAATCCCAACCGCCTTGAAACCCTATAAACGTGTGTATCCACAGCCATATTGGGTTGATTCCAGACCACGGAAGTAATCACATTTGCGGTTTTTCGTCCTACGCCTGGAAGTTTGATGAGTTCATTAACGGTGGCAGGGATCTCTCCCCCAAATTCCTCTACGAGCATTTTCCCCAGTCCAAGCAAATGCTTGGTTTTATTGTTGGGATACGATACTGATTTGATGTATGGAAACAGCTCATCGAAATGGGATGAGGCTAAATGTGCAGGAGAAGGGAAGTCTCTGAATAAGGCAGGGGTGATCATGTTGATCCGCTTATCAGTACATTGTGCGGAAAGGACTACTGCGACGAGAAGCTGGAATGGGTTTTCATAATGAAGCTCCGTTTCAGCAATAGGCATATTTTCCGAAAAATGCTTGATGAATGCTTCGTATCGCTGTTTTTTAAGCATTGTAATAGGATCTGTTTACGCCTGAAGATAAGTAAGAGCCATTAATGGTAAAAATATTTTGCCTCTAATTATGCGGGTAATAGTAAACCACCGAAAAAAAAACCGGCACTGGGCCGGTTGTTGTTATTAGGATTTGATACTATAGTTCGGAGCTTCCCGTGTCACACTTACATCGTGAGGGTGGGACTCTTTCACACCGGCAGCTGTTATTTTTACAAACTTCCCGTTTTTTTGAAGATCTTCTATAGTTTTGGTACCGCAATAGCCCATACCGGCCTGAAGTCCACCCACCAGCTGATAGAGTACTTCGCTCACCAGTCCTTTGTATGGAACCCTACCTACGATTCCTTCCGGAACCAACTTTTTGATATTATCCTCTGCATCCTGAAAGTACCGGTCTTTAGAGCCTGACTCCATAGCCTCCAATGAACCCATTCCACGATAAGACTTGAATTTTCTTCCTTCGAATATAATCATTTCACCAGGGGCCTCTTCAGTTCCCGCCAAGAGAGATCCTATCATAATTGAGCTTCCGCCGGCTGCCACTGCTTTGACCAAATCCCCGGAATAGCGTATTCCTCCATCCGCAATGATGGGAACACCCCTGTCTTTAAGAGCCTCTGCGCATTCAAACACAGCAGAAAGCTGAGGAACACCTACTCCTGCAATTACTCTGGTCGTGCAGATGGATCCTGGGCCCACACCTACTTTCACGGCATCAGCTCCAGCGTCAGCCAAAGCTATGGCTGCTTCAGGTGTGGCAATATTTCCTACGATTACTTCGAGGTCGGGAAATGCTTCCTTGATTCTTCTGCATGTATCAATCACACCCTTTGAATGCCCATGGGCTGTGTCTATGGATACGACATCCACTCCTGCACTCTTTAATGCCTCTACTCTATCCACGATATCCGGTGTCACACCTACTGCCGCTCCTACCCGCAGTCTGCCATATTCATCTTTGCAGGCGTTTGGCTTATCCCTTCGTTTCAATATATCCTTATAAGTAATAAGACCTGTCAGCTTATTGTCGTCATCTACTATAGGCAGTTTTTCTATTTTGTGTTCCTGTAGGATTTCCTCTGCCTGGCTGAGTGAGATGCCTGACTTCGCAGTTATCAGATTCACTTTCGTCATGATCTCCCGGATCAGACGGTTTTGATCTTTGATAAACCTTAAATCACGGTTGGTAATGATACCTTTTAAAACTTTATTTTCATCCACGACCGGAATGCCCCCAATGTGGAATTCACGCATGATCGTTTCTGCATCCCTTACTTTTGAATCAATATGGAGGGTAATGGGATCCAGGATCATACCAGCTTGGGAGCGCTTCACTTTACGCACCTGCGCTGCCTGTTTTTCGATGGACATGTTTTTATGGATGAAGCCAAGTCCACCCTCCAAGGCGATGGCAATAGCAAGCTCTGCCTCCGTAACAGTATCCATGGCCGCAGAAACCAACGGGATGTTCAGCCGGATCTTTTTTGTGAGTTGGGTGGAGGTATTGGTGTCACGTGGAAGGACTTCTGAATACCCTGGGACGAGCAGCACATCATCATAAGTGAGCGCCTCGTAGAGAAATTTATCGGAGTTTCGATTCATGGCAAATATTGGTTGTAGGTAACCCTATTTGCCCGTCAAAGTTACAAACAAAAATGTATGTCAAACTAGCTTTGATTCAAAATAATGTGGAAAAGAGTGTAACAATCACAAATTGTCAGAAGAATGAATGGCCGCAAGAAAAATCCTGCAGAAGAATTTAAGCCAAAGTACATGGACAAGTTTTCCTGCGCTAGCCTAAAAATACGGTTTTATGACAGGGAAACCGGAACCGGGAAGCTATGGATCGCCCCTCGGTTCCGGTTCAGCTCACTGGGTCTATTTTTTCTGTAACCTTGCGATATAGAATCCGTCAAACCCACTTTCCTGCGTGAGCACCTTTTGATCTTCTATCAGTTCAAAATTTTTGCCTGCATCACTGTTCAGAAATTTTGCCACCTGCTCCTGGTTCTCAGAAGGTAAGATACTGCATGTGGCGTACACCATTTGACCGCCAGGCTTCAGCATGGAGGAATAACTCTGAAGTATTTCCTGTTGGGTTTCCTTTACTTTTTCAATTGACTCAGGGCTTAGCTTCCATTTGGTGTCAGGATTGCGCCGTAACACTCCCAATCCAGAGCAAGGCACATCCAGTAACAACCTATCTGCGGACTCTTTTAAACGTTTGATGGTTTTGGATCCTTCGATCACTTTTCTTTCGATGATGGACACCCCATCCCGTCTGGCACGTAGTTTTGTCTGCTGAAGCTTCCATTCCTCGATGTCCATGGAGAGAAGCTTTCCTTTGTTATCCATCAGAGCCGCCAGATGAAGCGATTTGCCTCCCGCACCTGCACATGCGTCTATCACACGCATTCCTGGCTCCACGTTTAAGGCAGCTGCTACCAGCTGGGATGACGCATCCTGAACCTCAAAAAGTCCCTCTTTGAAAGCCTGATGACGGAAAATATTCTGCCGCTCATCCAATATTAATGCATCCGGATATCCCTTGATGGTATAAGTACTTATGTTGCTGTCGGCAAGCAGGTTTCGAAGTCTTTCCCGTGTGGTTTTTAGGGTATTCACCCGCAGTACGACCTGAGCCTCTTGATTCAGACTGTGAATCTCAGCTTCCCATTTGTCACCAAGCTCTTTTTGCCCAAGTTCATATAGCCAATCCGGAACGGATTCCAACTTGGCAGGATCCTCTAGCTTATCATATTTTAGCTTGAGCTTGTCCGTATTGATCCTTGCAAACTCTTCCCAACCTGGTAAGCTATGGCCTTGCATTAACCAATAAGTGCCAAATAAATCCCAATAATCATTGGTTGGACTGAGGTAATTGATCAGGCGCCACCAGCGGACCATTTCGTATGTTGTTTCTGCAATGAAAGAACGATCACGGGCCCCCCATTTAGGATTGGACTTCAGTGTTCTTTCAATTACTTTATCCGCATATTGACCTTCCTCAAAAATCGCTTCCAATGCGGTATGTACGCCTCTTATGGTATTGTTATGTAGCTTCATGCTAAATTAGTTCTCTACAAAGGTAAGAGGAATTACTGAGCTTGTCTTTTTCCTGTGAAAAAGGGTGAAAAATGAAGACTTAGATGCACTCCCTTTCGGGACCAAAATCCAGGAAATTTACTTTGACACCCATTTCTAACCAAGACATGAGGCTATCATTAAATTCAGATCAAGTCCAAACTTCCGAGTTTCTTCTATCTTTTGCCCGGTTCCCATATAACTGGAAAATCCCCAATCAGTCGTATCTAGGGCTTGCTGAAAAAGTCTCAGCTGTACCAGCTTCAAGGCGTCCGAATGATGAATGTATGCTTATACTTCGAATGAGGGCAACGTAGAAGATGGTGGGGCTGAGGCTAGCTCAAAAAAATACTGTTTTTGGATTTTCCGGTGCATGGATAAGGAGCAATTGTGGTCAAAAAGCTTGCACTTGCTGAAAAACAGCTTGGTTTAAAAATGGTCTGATAATTCAAAACTATGGCTTCCAATCTCTTTACTGGCGTTTTTCAGCAGGCCCTAAATAGGGTGCGGGGAAATGGGGAGCAAAAACCCCTGCCCCCGCACCTTGTATAACCGCGTGTACGACTGATGCTCAGTAAGAAACTTAGGGGTCAGGTTAAGTCCACCTTTTTCCCACTTTGCACGGCTTCATAGATGGCATCAATGATTTTCATGTCTTTCCATCCCTCTATTCCATCCACAGGCACCACTGGTTTTTTGCCATCCTGTATAATCGCAGCCATTTCATCCATCTGGACAGCCTGATGGGTCTTGTGTGGAAGCTTCAAAGGACCTTTATGGGTTTTGCCTTCTATAGGCCCATACCCAGTGGAGGGTTGTAGCTCTGCAAAGCCTTTGGTTCCGTTGAGAAAAAACTTATCCAGATTATTCATGCTATAAGTAGAGAGACAGGAAGCCACAGCCCCGCTGGGAAAACCGAGCTGAAACTGAATCGTCTCATCTATTCCTTCCTTGAATCTCTCAGGGTCTGTCTTGGTTTCCTGTGCTGTCACCCAGATGGGTTCTTCCCCGACCATGTAACGGGATCCATTGATGGAATAAATGCCTATGTCCATCATAGCTCCTCCTCCTGAGAGCTCTTTGTTCAATCTCCACTGAGAAGGATCGCCGATATTAAACCCACTCAACCCTTGGAAAAATAGGACTTTCCCTAGTTCACCTGCTTCCCTCATCCGGATTATTTCCAGTGTATTTGCTTCGAAGTGCATCCGATAACCCACCAATAGATGGACACCGGCATCCTTGCATACCTTTACCATCTCCTCCGCATCTTTGGCGTTTACAGCCATGGGTTTTTCACAGATAACGTGCTTGCCGGCCTTTGCCACTCTGATGGACTGATCCTTATGCAGCGCATTCGGAGTGATCACATATACCGCATCTATGTCAGGGTTGTCTTTGATCTGATCAAAGTTTTCATAATTGTAACAGTTCTTTTCCGGGATACCGTATTTCTTCTGCCAGTCTGCGATTTTGGAGGGTGTGCCACTGATTACCCCGGTGAGCTTAGCGCGCTTGCTTTCTAACATAGCTTCCGCTACGCGGGTCCCGTAGCTGCCTAAGCCCATGATAGCTACCTTGAGTGGCTGTGTGTCCTGGGACTGCGTGTGTGCTGTATCGTTCATGGTTGCCAATGATTCAAAGGAAGGGATGGAAAGTGCCATAGCTGAAAGACTTGCTTTTTGTAGAAAAATTCTTCGTGTATTCATAGTGTGATGGTTAAAACAGGTTTCATTACCCTTAAAATATCAAATTAATATCAATTAACCGCTATTATTATTGATTCAGGGGATTCGTAGGCTTTCTCACAGTCTGAAATGTGTTTCTGGTTCTTTGCTCAAGCAGAATCAGTTGGCCTTGGGTGTTGGCAGAGACTGTTTCTTCATCAGGATGTAAAATAGTCAGAAGTTCAAGCCCTGAATTGTATCTCACTTCGAATTCATTTTTTAATCGGGATACCAGCTCATCCAGCTTGAACAGCTGGGAATCGATTACTATAGAGATACTGATAGCTGACGTCTGAAGCATATTCACCCGTAACTTCAGCACCTGCAGTTGGTCATACACAAAATGGATATGCTTCTCTTCAATGAAGGCAAAGTCAATGACCTTCATGCTCACGAGAATTTGATCCCGTTTAAGTACAATAGTGGGAAATGGATGCGTTTTGGCGTTGGCATGGATTTTCGTACCGGGTGCCTCTGGCTGAAGAAAGGATTTGACAAATAAAGGGATAGATGCATTCGCCAGAGGTTTTATGGTCTTTGGATGGATTACCGAAGCTCCATAAAATGTCATTTCGGCTGCTTGGTGGTAATCCAGTTCTTCAAATAGCCGGGTATCCGGGAAAATTTTCGGATCCGCATTCAGTACACCCGGCACGTCTTTCCAGATGGTAACCGAACCGGCTCCCAGACTGCTTGCCAGAATGGCCGCTGTAAAATCTGATCCCTCCCTGCCCAAAGTTGTAGGCCTGCCCGATGGAGCTGCACCTATAAAACCTTGGGTAAGCACGGGGAACTGCTCCAGTTTAGGCTGTAACTGGGTTTGACAGTTCCTTTTGGTCGCTTCCCAGTTGATTTTTGCAAACCGGAAATCACTGTTGGTGACAATTAATTCGCGTGCATCTTGCCATAGTACCAGCAGATTTTGAAGACAGAGGTACTCCATGACGATGCGGGAAGAGATCAGTTCCCCGAAGCCGATAACCTGGTCATAATATTCATCATAGTTTTTTTCCGAGACCGGATGTTCTAAGGAATGATTGAGCTGGATGAAAAAATTTTCTATCTGGGGAAAAATGGTATGGTCTGCAGGGAACAGCTGTTCACAAATCCCAAGATGATAAAGCTTTAAATTTGTACTATTTTGATAATATGATTCATTGTTTAGCCGATTGGAAATTATCGACTCCAATGTATTGGTGGTTTTTCCCATAGCGGATACTACGATAACCAAATTATTTCGCAATCGATTACGCAATATTTCTGCTAAGTTTTTGACTGCTGCCGCATCTTTCACTGAAGCTCCTCCAAATTTATAAATCAGGGTTTTTGCCATGGGAAATTATTCTTAATTTTCAGAAGTGTATATCATTAATTGTACTTTTCCAGTATATGAAAATTTTACCCTATAAACCGGATCAGACAGGACTTGCCTATTCCGTCGGCACCACGCTGGACAGATTTATCAAACTCAAGCAAAGTGATTTCCCGTTTGCTTCAGGTGAGCTTTCACAACTCCTTAGAGACATTGCCCTGGCAGCAAAGATAGTCAATCGGGAAACCAACCGTGCCGGTCTTTCGGGTATAGCCGGTGCCTTTGGTCAGACAAATGTACAAGGCGAAGAACAGCAGAAACTCGATGTAATTGCAAATATCAGATTTATGCGTGCGCTCAGCAAAGGGGGGGAAGTGTGTGCCATCGTCTCTGAAGAAGAAGATTCAGTTATCGATCTGCAAAACAGTTCTGGAAAATATGTGGTGGCTATAGATCCGCTCGACGGCAGCTCCAATATTGATGTGAATATCAGTATAGGAACCATCTTTTCCATATACAGAAGGATAACACCTGTAGGGAGCCCTATCCAGTTGGAAGACGTCATGCAGGCAGGAAGGAATCAGGTAGCAGCAGGATATGTGCTGTATGGCTCGTCCACTATGCTGGTTTATACGACTGGGTGTGGGGTCAACGGATTTACCTATGAACCTTCACTTGGTGAGTTTTTCCTCTCGCATCCTAATATCCAGGCACCTGGGCAAGGCCAGATTTATTCTATAAATGAAGGATTGGAGAGAGAATGGGACAGTGGGATAAAGGCATATATCGACCTATGTAAGGAGCGGAAGCATGCAGCCCGTTACATAGGGTCGTTAGTGGCGGACTTTCACAGGAATCTCCTGAAAGGCGGGATTTATCTCTACCCAGCGACCCGAAAGAACCCTTCGGGAAAATTGCGCTTGCTTTATGAAGCGAATGCGCTGGCATTTATTGCGGAGCAGTGTGGTGCACGAGCATCTGATGGGATCCGCAGAATTCTGGATATTCAGCCCAACTCCCTGCACCAGCGTACCCCATTATTGATTGGCTCGAAGACCATGGTGACAGAGGCAGAGCGGCTGATGGCCTCATTTGAAGTCAAAATACCGGTTTAATACCCTTAGGTCAGGAACAGATTTTAGTCTGACGAAGTTGTCTTATCTTTGCGGGATAAAAATCAAAGCTATGCAACCAATCAAACACTATTTACCTTTACTCATTTTAGCCGCCGGTTCGGTACTGGTCTCATGTGGTCCGGGAGGGGAGTCTGTTTCGGAAGAAAAGATTGACTCCACTTACGCTGTGCAAACGGAAAAACATTTGATCAAAGTAGACACCCTTAGCACGGAATTGGAAAATCCTTGGGGCTTGACCTGGCTTCCAGATGGGACCATGCTGATAACTGAGCGAAAAGGGGAGATTCTTATCTTCAAGGACGATGCGTCTACAGGAGAAAAAGTCCAAGGGCTTCCAGAGGTTCACGAGGTTAACCAAGCAGGTCTGTTGGATATCACTATCCACCCTGACTATGCGAATAACGGCTGGATTTATATCGCATACGCTAAAAATATGCCTGACAGCCTTGGGGCTACAGCCATCATGCGGTTCAAACTTGAGGGAAATAATGCTGTTCAGCAGGAGGAGCTGATAGTAGCAGGCCCGGCGTGGAAAGGCGGCCGCCATTTTGGTAGCAGGATTGTTTTTGACAATGACGGCTACCTGTACTTTTCAAATGGGGACAAAGGGGACACCCCAGCTAATGCACAGGATCTGACCAATGCCCACGGTAAGGTGCACAGAATCCATGATGATGGCAAAATCCCTACGGATAATCCTTTTGTAGACGTGGAAGGTGCAGTTTCCTCAATCTGGACTTACGGAAACAGAAATCCACAAGGGTTGGTATACGATAAGGCCAATAACCGGTTGTGGGAAGTGGAACACGGCCCCATGGGAGGTGACGAGCTAAACCTACTGGAGAAGGGTAAAAACTATGGTTGGCCGGTAATTACCTATGGCATTAACTATGACGGTAAACCCATCTCGGATATTCAGGAAAAAGAAGGGATGGAGCAGCCGGTACACTATTGGGTGCCATCTATAGCTACCTGTGGAATGACACTGGTTACTTCAGATAAGTATCCGGAATGGAAAGGCAATATCCTGGTAGCAGCCTTGGCTAAAATGCATATAGCACGGGTTCAGCTGGATGGAACAAGTTATGTGGGAGAGGAGAAATTGCTTCAGGACATAGGGCGAGTCCGTCAAGTGGCCCAAAGTCCCGACGGATATATCTATGCGATCACGGAGGGGACAGGTCTCCTTGTGAAGCTACTTCCAATAAGATAATTGGGACATTGTTTTGATGAAAGGCCGTGGGAATGATTCCATGGCCTTCATTTTTTCAGTAAGTTGATAAATCCGGTAATTTTTTGGTTTCGTAAATGAATTTGGAGGGTTGATTCATGTTTTTCCCAGCTAAAACAATCAGAAGTCAAGCCCGTTCATTAGTAGTGATTTAATGTCCTGAAAGGATAACAAACCCTGTAGCCATGATCAGATTCAAAGCTTATTTGACACTAGCACTTATGTTGACTGTAGTCACGCTGAGTAAATCCTGTACCTCGGCGGATAGGGAAGCAGACCCAGAGTTAAGTGATACTACCTTCACGACGCAGACGGAAAAGATGCTGCTCAAGGTGGATACCTTGTATACAGGATTTCAGAACCCATGGGGTATGGCATGGTTAGCTGATGGTACACTCATGGTCACCGAACGAAAAGGGGAAGTTCTTCTATTCAGGGAGGATAAGTTCTCAGGGGAAAAAATCCAAGGCCTCCCATCAGTTTATGCTAACGGACAAGCAGGGTTACTCGACATAGCTGTACATCCCAACAATGCCGAGAACGGATGGATATATATAGCATACGCCAAGAATACTCCAAATAATACGGGAGCTACCACTGTGATGCGATTCAAACTGGATGGTAATCGTGCAGTAGAGCAGGAGGAGTTGATAGTCACCACTCCTGTGTGGAGTGGAGGGACACACTACGGCAGCAGGATCGTCTTTGACAAGGATGGTTACCTTTACTTTTCCAATGGAGATCGCGGATCCAATCCGGAAAATGCCCAGAATCTAGCTAATTCCCATGGCAAGATTCACCGGATACATGATGATGGCAGAATTCCTACTGATAATCCATTTTTCACTACCCCCGGTGCAGTAAAATCCATATGGACCTATGGGAACAGAAATCCTCAGGGACTGATCTATGACGGTGCCCATAACAGACTTTGGGAGGTAGAGCACGGCCCGATGGGGGGAGATGAGCTGAATTTACTGGAAAAGGGTAAAAATTATGGCTGGCCGGTAATCACCTATGGTATTAACTATGACGGTAAACCCATCTCGGATATTCAGGAAAAAGAAGGGATGGAGCAGCCGGTACATTACTGGGTTCCCTCTATTGCTACGTGTGGGATGACATTGGTGACTTCGGAAAACTACCCTGAGTGGCAGGGTAACCTTTTGGTTGCTGCATTGGCGGGCCAGCACATAGCACGGATAGAGTTAAATGGTACGCAATACGTCAGGGAAGAAAAACTACTTGGGAACATCGGAAGGGTAAGGCAAGTGTCAGAAAGTCCCGACGGTTACCTCTATGCGATCACTGAAGGGACAGGATTATTGATTAAAATGCTGCCCGTTAGATAGGCGGGTCTATGTTTTTAGGCGGAAATAGTCAGACAAAATCAACATCCACGTTAAAAGGATACTTCATAAGAAACTGTAAGGCCTCTTCAATCTCCAGATCTTCAAACAATACCCGGTAAAGGTTTTCAGTAATCGGCGCCCGAAGCTCTGCAGTTTCCAGAAAGGCTTTGATGATTCTCACGGTATTTATTCCTTCGGCTACCTCATCCATATCGGACATAATTGAGTGAAGGGATTCACCTCTGGCTAACCTATAGCCTACGGAAAAATTACGGGAGTGAACAGAATTACAGGTAGCCACAAGGTCTCCGATTCCGGCGAGACCCATCACAGATTTAATGCTTCCGCCAAGGGCATTGCCGAGATGGATCATCTCCACCATGCCTCTCGAGATTAGCAGTCCTCTCGCATTTTCCCCCAGTCCCAAACCAGCCAGCGCACCGGATGCGATAGCAATGATGTTTTTAAATACGCCGCTGAGCTCTACGCCTATAATATCAGAATTGCCATACACCTGAAATTTTTCCGACCGGAGCAGTCGCTGACCTTCCAGGATCACTTCATTGTATTTACTGGCAATCACCGTGGCAGCTGGCTGCCCTTGTGCCAGTTCTTTGGAGAGGTTTGGCCCGGCCATGCAACCGACCCTTACCGCTACTGTTTCCTGTAGGATCACCTCGCTCATGGTTAGGATCTGGTTCCGCTTGATCTTTTTTACAGTTTCCATATTCTCCCCTTTATTCAGATTCACACATAGCCCTTTGGTACCGTGTATGATCAGGTGGTAGGGAAACAAGAACGGGGCAAAAGTCCGCACTACATCCTGAAACCCTGAAGAAGGAACCATAAGGAACAGGATATCACAGTGTAGACAAATGTGTTCCGGGCTACTTGTGGCGCGGATCCCCTTGTTCAATAACTTCCCTTGTGCGGTATGGTTGGCATTGATCTCTACCACTACCTCATCTTTGCGTGCATATACGATGACTGGATTTTTTTCTGCCAGCATGTTGGCGATGGCTGCCCCGAAACTCCCGACACCTACCACACCTATTGTCTTTTCTTTAGAAGAGTTTTTCAAGGCCATATCCATTTAGTCTGTTATGGTAAAAATAAAGCAAGCTCATATCTTCTGTGACGATGTTACCTGCTTCATCTTTGATCAAGGGTCTGTGTGCATGGTACATTCCCACATTCTCTATCCCGTGTCCGATTATAGTATCCATTGGCTCATTGAGATGTGGAGCCGTGTTAATCAAGCCTTGGGTCTTAAGTTCCTGTATTTTGGCAAGGACCATCTGGCAGGACTCCTTAAACTCCCCATAAGGAAGTAGTATATCTTCTTCCGGTAGCCGAAGCAAATCAAAAAGATCCAGTTTTCGGTTCTTTCTTTTGATCATTTCAAACGCAGTGAAAGCCACCAGGTGGGAACTGAAGACGCGGTTGATCTTATGAAACTCCTCCACAATGCGTTTCCCCAATACATCAGTGTACTCTTCTTCCCGCTGTGGATCAACTGTCACGGCACCTTCGGAAATAAAATAGTCTCTGGTTTCTATAATTCTTCCATTCTTATCCATGCTTCTTCCATCTTGATCCACATAGTTCCCCAACACATCCATCGCCCGTCCAACAGACACAGAGATATCCGATCCTTTGGTGAAGAATTTTACCAGGAATTTGGAAATCTTGTAAGAACTGGAAAACTCATCATTTTCCTTATAATAGCGTTCTTGGCCGGTAATACTCAGGTGGTCACGTATCAAGCCAGGCGCTTCCAGCACAAAGTGGTAATTGATGGTGACGGGTACAATGAAGATTTTACCGGAGATGGTGTGGTTTCCTGCCTGATAGTTGGCCCGCTGTGCTTCTATAGCTGTACTGAGCAGGCCCAGTTTCAGTTTTGATTCAATCATCCCACTTCGGGAGCGGGTTCCTCCGGGGAAAAACAAGCTGTGGCAACCAAACTGAATAGCTTCTTTGGAATATGTTTTGAGCGTTTCCAGGTACATAAGATTTTTCTTTCTCCTATCCACCTTGTAAGCACCCAACGCATTCATGAAATATGCGAAAATGGAAATATTGAACAGGTTGAGGCCTGCACCATAAATAAATGGCGGCAGACCAAGCACAGAGATCGTCCAACCAATCAGGATGCTGTCCAGATTGCTGAAGTGGGTAGGCACCATGACCACTGTGCCTTTCGTAGCCAGATCCCTCAACTGATCCGTATGCCCTGTGATCTGAATCTTATCCTGGAGCGAGTACTGATTGCTAAAAATAGACTTTATCCCTTTCACCCGGGCTGCGTTCAGCAGTCGTGAAAAACCATATGCGACGACACTTCTGGTGAACTTGTAATGGGTATGTTTAAAATTACTTGCGATCTCGTTTGCATAGCGGGAAGTGATACGGTTCAATACTGCTTTGTAACCCTGAAGCCGCTTTTGCTTGTTTTTGCCGGTTTCAGTGCTTATCTGTACCAGTGCGGACCTTACTTCGTTCCAGAAGGAGCCGTCATCGTCCGGATCCACCACCCATGGGTTTTGCTTTATCCGGAGTTTTTCCCGATAAAGCGTGGTTTCCAGTTCCTCTTTTAAGATTTCCGGATTGTGATCTGTTAGGTTTAGAATTCTGTTTTCAGAGAGCTCTGCTACCTTTTTCACAAACTCCTTTCGCTCTCTCGCTAGCTTTACCACCGGCCATTCATCCTTGCTGGGCAGGATGGGATTGTACCGATGCTTGATATATTTCTCCTCCAAATTGGTCTGCTGGTTTTAAAAATCAGGTCAAAGATAGTGAAAAAGCCCTTTCTTCACGGAAAGAACGGACTGGCTTGAATATTATGATTTGGTCCGGACAAAGAACGCGACGCCAGCAGAGGTGAGCAACCCCATGACCAAGGCTCCTACCACAGATTGAAACAGGTAGTTTTTCAGGTTAAAATAGTTTTCTGCCTCTTCTTGACTCATATTGCCAGAGGCCACGGCATAGGTGATTACATTTGAAAAATAGTCTGGGGTAATCACTGTACTGGTAAGATACTGGGTGAATGGACTGAGGAGAGTAATGAAGAGGGTCAAGATAAGACCTGTCATGAAACCCTGTCTGTAATCCATCTTGCCATGATAGAAATTTTTTTTCTTGTCTATCAGGGCAAAAACATAAATTGCAATGGCTACCACAGCATAGAAATTGGTGTAAGTAGCGTGCACTTCTATCTTTTCGTCATGCCAGCCCAGTGCTTTTTCCAAGGCCACCCAAGCCAATGTGGCGAGCATAAAGAGCAGTGCCCATTTAATTTCAATTTTCAGGGTTTTCATTGACAGCAGGGAAAGGTATATAGGGAAGTTTGGCAGGTATAATATACACAAAATCCGAAAACGATCCGCTATTTCAACAGTTTCTCTGGCATAGCGGTGGATTTCCTTGTCCAAGACAGAAAGGGTATTATTTTTACGGCATCAAACTCCTGATGAAACCAGACCTGAAGCAAATACAAATCCCGATAGAGTCCGAGATGGTTCAATTTGAACTCAAATTTCGTGACTTTATGAAAAGTAAGGTCAAGCTTCTGGATCATATCACCAGCTACATCGTCAAGCGGAAGGGCAAGCAGATGCGGCCGATGTTTGTCTTTCTCACCGCAGGCGTATGCGGTGGGGTAAATGACGCTACCCATCGAGGAGCTGCACTGATTGAGTTGCTCCACACGGCTACACTAGTCCATGATGATGTAGTGGATGATGCCAATTACCGGAGGGGCTTTTTTTCTATCAATGCGCTCTGGAAAAATAAAATAGCTGTTTTGGTGGGGGACTATCTCCTCTCACGTGGGCTGCTTCTGAGTGTGGATAATGGGGACTTTCAGTTGCTGAAAATCGTCTCCAACGCGGTAAAGGAAATGTCTGAAGGAGAACTGCTGCAAATCGCAAAGGCAAGAAAACTGGACATCACAGAGGAAGTTTACTATACCATCATCCGTCAAAAAACAGCTAGCTTAATAGCTTCTTGTTGCGCAGTGGGTGCATCCAGTATCCAGGATGATCCCGAAGTCATTGCCAGAATGAGTGAATTTGGAGAAAAAGTGGGCATGGCATTCCAGATCAAGGATGATTTGTTTGATTTTGGCGAAGATGAGATCGGAAAACCGGTAGGAATAGATATAAAGGAAAAAAAGATGACATTACCGCTCATCTTTGCGCTTCAAAAAGCAGATTGGCTGGAAAAAAAACGCATCATCCATCTCATTCGCAACAGGAGTGAAGATAAGAAAGCGGTCAATGATGTGATTGACTTTGTTAAAAGAAGCGGAGGACTGGAATATGCCAAATCCATTATGGATAGGTTTTACCAGGAGGCCATGGATATTCTGCAAAGCTTTCCTGATTCTGAATACAAAAACTCTCTGGCAAACCTGGTAAGCTACACCATAGAACGTAAGAAATAGAAGTCTTTAAGTGGTCCTAAATTCCTTCCAATAAGAATTCCCGGAAAATTGAATACTCATTTTTCATAGGAATCACTTCTTTATCCCCCTCTAGAAACTTTGACAGCCGTTCCGGTAGCTCCAGTGTTTCTCCCAGTGCTTTTTCCACGACATCACGGAATTTTCCAGGATGTGCCGTTTCCAGGAATACACCCAGATATCCGGAGTGCGTTGACTGGAACTCTTTTAATCCTAAATATCCCACAGCTCCATGCGGGTCCAGAGTGTATCCTTTATCTCTTACTTCCTGCATAGCTTTTAAGGTCTCCCCGTCATCATAGAAATACCCGCTAACCTGCCGCCGGAGTTCAGTCTCACTTCCGCCGTATAAGGAAAGCAAGCGATAGAAATTACTGGGGTTGCCCACATCCATACTGTTGGAAATGGTGGTTTTGGATGCTACGGCCGTGAATTGTTCACCGGACAAATAATCCGGCACCACTTTATTTTCATTGGTGGCAGCTACAAAGTGGTCAATTGGTAGTCCCATTTGCTGGGCTAATATTCCTGCTGCCAGATTTCCGAAATTCCCGCTTGGCACAGAGAATACGACCTTCTTGTCAGCTATAGGAAGTCTGGAATATGCGTAGAAATAATACAATGCTTGGGGAATCCATCGTGCGACATTGATGGAATTCGCTGAAGTGAGCAGAAGTGTCCTGTTTAATTCACGGTCAAGAAAAGCTTCCTTTACCATGCGCTGACAGTCATCAAATACACCATCCACTTCCAAGGCAATGATATTCTGGCCTAGTGTGGTGAATTGCTTCTCCTGCAATTCACTTACCTTTCCTTTGGGGAAAAGAATGACAACCTCCACCCCTTCCACTCCCAAGAAACCGTTGGCGACAGCACTTCCGGTGTCTCCAGAGGTAGCTACCAGCACACGCACTTTTTTGGTGGTGTCTGTGAGAAGCAGGCTCATCAGCTTGGAACAGAACCTCGCCCCGAAATCCTTAAATGCCAGTGTGGGGCCATGGAAAAGCTCCAAGCTGTAGACATAGTCCTCTACCTGGACCAGGGGTGCATCAAAACTAAGCGTATGCTCCACCAGATCCAATAGCTGTCGATCCGGGAGGGTGGGAGAGAAAAGAGCCTGAATTACTTTGAATCCGATCTGCTGGAATGTCATATTCCTGAATTCAGAAATGAGCGAGGGGGATAACCTAGGGATATGTGATGGCATGTACAGCCCCTGGTCGGGGGCAAGACCTTTGATTACGGCCTCTTTGAGGTCAACCAGATGTGTGGGATCATTGGTACTGTAAAACTTCATGGGCTTATTTTTCTTCAATCACATATGCACCTTGGGTATTGATAGCGGAGAAGTATACATCCACTCCCAGCCCGATGCTTTCATATATTTCTTTAGCCACTTGGGCTATTGCCTGGGATTTTTCAGCACCTTTAGAGAGTGCAAATAGTGTGGGACCAGATCCGGAAATCCCCATTCCGAGTGCTCCTACTGCTTTCAGTGCTTCACGCATCTCATAGAAACCCGGTATCAATACAGCACGGTAAGGCTCGGCGATCACATCCCGCAGGGATCGTGAAATCAAGTCAAAATCGGATTCATATAATCCGGAAATCAGTCCTGCCACGTTTCCCGATTGGATGGTAGAGTGCTTCAGCGAAATCTGATCCCTGAGCACGGAACGTGAATCAGAGGTTTTCAGCTCGAAATGAGGATGCAAAAGCGTACAGTATAATCCTTGGGGGACGGGAAGTTTGATTACATCCAGCGGGTGATAATCTCTTATTAATACAAATCCTCCAAGCAGGCTTGGAGCCACATTATCTGCATGGCCGGCTCCGCAAGCCACTTTTTCTGCTGCCATCGCAAATGGCAGTAAATCCTTTTTTTCAAAGGGATTGCCCAGTAACCTATTGGCTGCCGCTAAAGCTGCTACGGCACTGGCCGCACTTGAGCCCATGCCGGAACCCAATGGGAGACCTTTGGAAAGAAAAATATCCATGCCCGCTTCTGATCCCATTTCATCAAGCATGGACTGTATTGCTACTGCGCAGGTGTTTTTTTCCGCCTCATATGGCAACCTGCCCCCATCTCCTGTTATAGCGCATACGCTCAGCCCTGGCTTGTCACGTAAGGTGAGCTCCACTGTATCGCCCATGGCGTCAATCGCAAACCCCAGGATGTCAAATCCACAGGACACATTGGCTACTGTAGCAGGAGCAAAAGCTTTCACGGACTTCATTACTCCCGGGTATAGTTACCTATCCTGATCACATCAGCAAATACGCCGGCGGCAGTTACGTCAGCACCTGCACCCGGTCCTCTGATGATCATAGGTCGGTCATGATACCGGTCAGTAGTAAGCAGAATCATGTTGTCACTCCCACTCAGGCTACTGAATGGGTGTTCTTCGGGAAGCGCATTCAGACCTACTTTTGCCTTTCCGTTTTCCAGAGTGGCCATAAAACGCAGCTTCTCACCTTTCCCTTGGGCTTGGTGGAGCAGGTCCGCGAATTTTTGATCATGCGTCTTCAGTTTCTCAAAAAATTCCGGAACTGATGCCGCGCTCTCGCAGTCTTCAGGCACCATACTCTGGATAGTAATCGAGTCGAATTCCAACTCCTGTTCCGCTTCCCGCCCGAGGATCAGGATTTTTCGCGCTACATCCATTCCACTGAGATCATCCCGGGGATCAGGTTCGGTATAGCCTTTCTCTTTGGCAATTTTTACTACTTCGGAGAATGGATCCCCCTTCTCAAGTTCGGAAAAAATAAAATTCATGGAGCCACTCAATACCGCTTCAATCCGGATTACCTTATCCCCACTGAGCATAAGATCCTGAAGGGTATTGATCACTGGAAGTCCTGCCGCCACGTTAGTCTCATATAGAAACTTCACGCCCCGCTTCTTAGCTAGCCTTTTTAGGGATTTGTATTGTTCCATGGACCCCGAATTTGCTTTTTTATTGGGGGTGACGATAGCTACCTTGGCCTCGAGGATTTTGGAGTAGGTTTCCGCTACTTCCTGACTGGCGGTGCAGTCCACAAATACGGAGTTGGAGAAGTTCATCTCTTCCATAGTCTGGATGAATTTGGCCAGGTCGGTCTTCTCATCCGCATCGCTTAGCTGGTGTGGGTTTTTAAGGTCAAACCCATCTTCGTGAAAAGCCATGAATCTACTGTTTGCCAGGCCATGGATCTGGATATCCAGCTCATTGTCTCCCCGTAGTTTATCCTGCTGGTTGGCAATCATCTTGATTAAAGCCTGACCTATAAGGCCAGTGCCTACCAGAAATACGTGTAGTACTTTGTTTTCAGAAAGGAAAAAAGCCTCATGGAGTGCATTGAGGGCCTTCTGCAGATCGGGTTGGGGGATTACCGCGGAAATATTCAACTCTGAACTCCCTTGGGCAATTGCAGCTACATTGATGTTGTTTCTGCCCAATGCCCGGAACATCCTACCTGATGCTCCTGGGTTATGTTTCATGTTTTCCCCTACCACGGCTACTGTTGCCAGACCGTGCAACAGCGATACCTCTTCCATTTCCCCTGATTTTATTTCATAGTAGAATTCCTTTTCTACCGAATCCTTGGCCAGATAAGCCTCGTGGGATTTGATTGCCAGGCACATACTGTGCTCGGAAGAAGCTTGGGAAATCAAAAGAATGTTGACTTTGGCCTCTGCCAATGCTTTGAAAACCCGGCTGCTGGCACCCGCAGAATCCATCAGGCCGGCCCCTTGGACGGTGACTATCGAAATATTCGACATTGAGCTTATTCCTTTTATCAAAGGTCCATTGCTGACGTCGCCATTGATTAAGGTGCCGGGGTTTTCCGGCTCAAATGTATTCTTGATATAGATCGGGATACTTTTCTTCATCGCCGGCTGCATGGTGGCCGGGAATATTACTTTCGCTCCAAAGTGCGAAAGCTCCATCGCCTCATTATAGCTGAGTTGTGGAATGGTAAAAGCGGTATAGACCATTTTAGGATCTGAGGTCAGTACACCGGACACATCGGTCCAGATCTCAAGATCTTCTGCATCCAGGGCACCTGCAAGTATTGCAGCGGTATAGTCAGAGCCGGACCTTCCCAGGGTGGTCGTTTCTCCCTTAGCGGTGGCGGCAATAAACCCAGTGACTACCTTAATGCCGTCATGCTGGAGAAAGTAATCCTTGATCTGCGCATTGGTAACTTCAAAATCCACCTTGGCCTGTCCGAAACGGTCATTGGTACGGATTACTTCCCGGGTATCCAAAAACTGTGTTTTAAGCCCTTGGCCCTGCATGGACTCTGCCAGGATAAATGCAGAAAGCCGCTCTCCGAAACTGGCCACATAGTCCAGTGTGCGGGAAGAATTCTCTTTGATCAGATAGATTCCATGGAAGAGATCCTCAAGTTCTTTGAACCGGACTTTGACGTAGGTCATCACGGTAGATTGGTTCTGGACGCCTATGAGCTGGCGCACGATCGTCAGGTGTTTTTCTTCGAGAGTCTGAAGCATATCCCGGTAGACTTCATCTCCTTCGCGGGCAAGCTGGGCGATTTTAAGCAGGGTTTCTGTAACTCCGCCAAAAGCAGAAAAAACCACCGCTATTTCATGCTTTTTAAGCTTGTCTTGAATAATGGAAAAAACTCGTTTGATGTTTTCGGGGTTCGCTACGGATGAACCACCAAACTTGATGATTTTCATAAATACGCTTAGAGATAAGTTACTTGGAAATGGAAAAGACCTCAATCAGGCCTCGTAGGGCGGGTACTTTATAAATTATAACGGGATCACCCCGTAATGGTGGTGTACATCCAGCCGGTCATCAAAAAAAACGTGCGCGCACTTGTTCCCATTGCTGAAAAAAGGTTTTCGTTGGAAGAAATATTCGCTGCAAGTACCATGCTTGAAGAATTGACTCGACAATCTTACTGCCAAATTTTTTATTAGCCAAACATTCCATTGGAGATTTTAAAAAAAATTGGAATTTCCATTAGAAATAAATTAAAAAAATGGCAATTAATTAATTGTAGGGTGAAAAATGTCCTGTATCAATAGAATGGCAAAATGGAATTTGGTATAGTTATTTATTAACTTAGTGACAACCTATTGCTCAACAGTATGAAAACACTGAAAATCTTATCCTTAGGACTGATTACAATCCTTTTTTGCCGCTGTGGGGGTGGGGGTACCATAAACCAGCTGGGGCAGCTGAGAGCAACCACCTGGGCGCTTTCTTCCCTGGAGGGAAATGGATTGGACATGCAGGAATTCAGCAGGGGTATCCCGTCCCTCAACTTTATGGAAGGCGGTAAACTCACAGGGTTTACCGGCTGCAATAATTTTTCGGGGAGCTTCGCACTGGAAGGCAGCTCCATACAACTTGACCCGGGTATCATGACGAAAATGGCCTGTCCCGGTCAGGGCGAGCAGGATTTTCTGAGGCTTTTGGAACAGGTAGGGGATATTAAGCTGGTCCGGAACAAGCTTACCCTCCTTCAGGGAAATACCGAAGTAATGACTTTTGTGCCACGAAAGGAGATCAATGAATCTCGGTGACCGATTGGCTCTTTCCCCGGAATGCCACCTGGTCATTTTTCTTTATTCCCACAAGTGTCTGTCCTAAGGGTGAGTTTTTACTGAGGAAAAACACTTTTTCGTTCGCCACGTTCAACTGACCCAAGCTTACTGTAAGCAGAAACCAGTCCGTACCCAATTTTAAGAGACTTCCTTCCTGGACCGTGATAGGAGTTTCTTTGATGGTCTGTAACCGTAACAACTCCTCCAAATCGAAATTACACTGTTTCAACTGGCCTTCCACTGTAAGTAGGTCCTGTGTCATCATCTCTCTACTTGTCTCGAATTTATCCCCTGCACTGCTCTTCGTTTCCTCTAAAATCCCCTCGTGTATTGCTTTTCGCTCTTCAGTAAGCAGGTGTAATTTTTCCTTTACATAAGAAATAGCAGCCTGATAGGCTTTGCTTTTGAATTCATTCATAAAAACTAGTTGGGACAAGGTTCTTTTCGACGTGTATCTATAATGTAGACAATTTTCCAGCCTTCAGCTTTTTTGACCAATTGGAACGAGTTGACTCCGCAATGGCTTAAGCTCCCATTGACAAAGAATTGGTAAGGCGTCCACGCTGCAGCCAGATTTCCGTCTACTTTAATTTGATATGCACTTATTCTTTCATCCAGATGTGTATCTGCGGGGGTTTCGGAAATCCGCTTTATAAAATCCGCTACGGAATTACTGCCTACTTCACTTCCTTCCGGTTTAGAAATTACTGTTTGCATTATAGCATCAGCGGCAAATGCCTTGGACAGTAAGTCCGGGTTTTTATCCCGCATGCCATTAAAAAGGGATTCGATAACGGCCTGAACTTCCCGCTCTTCGTTCGTTTGCGAAGAAGCAGTAAAAGATATAAGCCAGGCTGCTACCAGAAGAATGTATGTATGTTTCATTTTTTTAACCGTTTAGATTACTTCCTCCCAATTGATGGGCATAACCCCGCACTAGTTCGATCCATACCAGTGTGTGGGCTTGACTATGCTTAATTTCAGACGCATCAACTGGGATCAGATACCCTATGAGGCCTCAAACACTGGCGCTTTGTGAGAGCTGTATCTTCTGAGACCGTCAGACTTCCCCATAAAGCTTGAATGTCATGTTGCGTAGCGAGTGGGTATTTACGGCATAGTGCATTGCTTCAGCAATATCTTTTGGGTTCACCCATTTGCTGAAGTCAGCATCAGGCATGCTCTCCCGGTTGGCCGGTGTGTCAATGATACTAGGCACAAATACGTGCGATCTTATCGCAGTATCTTTGGACTCCTCTGCCACGATCTCAGCGAGTGAAATGACCAAGTTTTTGCTCAGTGCATATGCGAAACTCTCCGTGGCATCTGCTGCCTGCAATGCAGGCCTTGCCCCGACAAAAAGGAAAGTACCCTTATGCTGTTTTCTCAGGATGGGTAGAAATCCCCTCACCAAATGGTAAGCACTGAAAAAATTGAGGGAGAACATTTTTTCCAGCTCACGTTGACCGGTATTTTCTATAGTTCCCATCTCAAAACCACCCACAATCAAGGCTAGCGCGTCGAGGTCACCATATTGGAGATGATACTCTTTGATAAAATCGCCCACGGCCTTTTCATCCGTTACATCTACCTCATAAATATCGTCAGCCTCCTCCACTTCTTCTTCTTTGCCCGGATGGGTAAGGGCGATGATATGGTATCCTTCACGCTTAAATTTTTCGACTACTGCCAAACCTAAACTTCCTCCTGCTCCGGTAATTATGATATTTCTGCTCATACTTGTGGAAATTTCTATCTGATATTTGCTAAAATTAGCCTTAATTTTTCGAAAACGGCATGAATCACTTAAAAACGAATATAAGAAGCAAAGAGAATATACGCAGAAGAAACTTTGTGTTGAAGCTGTTTATACTGCTTTTGCTGATTTTCGGTACAGAAATACCCGGACCTGTCCAGCATATTCTGGAGCGGTATTCCATCTTGTCCAATCTGGTCAGGGCTACCATGTTCCTCCTAAGTGCAAACCTTATCATCTCGCTCGCGAGGATAGCCACACTCCAGTTTTATCTCAAAAGGAGGGAAGATTCTAAAGTCCAGCCCAATTTTGTGATTGGCATTGACAGGATTTCGGAGATACTCAATATGATTGCCATCCTCTTTGCGCTGATTCTCTCCTTTGGGGTGAAGCCTTTGGAGTTTTTAACCAGTATTACCATCGTGGCAGCAGCGATAGCCATACTCAGCAAGGACTACATCAATAATATAATCAATGGGCTGATTATCATGTTCTCTGATCAGATGGAGATTGGAGATAAGATCCAGATCGGAAAAAACACCGGGTTCATTAGGGATATTACACTGATAAACATGCTGCTGAAAAATGATACCGGAGAAATAGTTATCATCCCAAACACGATGATTTTGGCCTCTGAGGTGATCAATTTCTCCAAGAACAATGCGCACCAAATGATTTTCGACACGGAGCTATCCCATAAAAGTGAGCTGCAGCTGGATCTGCTGGAAAAGAAACTCCTGGGTTCATTAGGCGAATTTTCCGAATTGGTCTACGTGGAAGGGGCCCAGCTAAATGTATTGGAGCGAAAACCGGATACTGTCTTAGTGAGGTTTCAGTTTCCCATTAAGTCAGGGGAAAGATCCACAGAAATGAAGGTAAGAAAAGTCATCAACCAGACCTTGATCAACTGGAGTCATGAAAGAGGAAAAGCCTAATTATTTTGACCTGGTCTATCAGGTAGTGAAGGAGATCCCCAGCGGAAGAGTCTGCAGCTATGGTGCAATAGCGCATTACCTCGGGCTGAAAAGTGGTGCGCGAATGGTAGGTTATGCTATGAATGCTGCTCATTCGATGCCCGATGTACCGGCACACCGTGTGGTTAACAGGGTGGGCTTGCTAAGTGGCAGGCATCATTTTTCCACACCCACTGCGATGCAGGAATTGCTGGAAGCTGAGGGGGTGACAATAGCAAATGACCAAGTCCAGAATTTTGAAAGGCATTTTTGGGATCCCGAAACGGAATTGGGCGTCTGATTATTTCTTACGCAGCAGGATCAGCCCCCCAAACATGAGCAAGCCGTTCAAAATCAATACTTCAAAGCCAAACTTGTAGCCCCACAGGAGACGCTCCGAATTGGAACTGATCAGGTATGCCAATACAGGGGCTGAAACAGCCAGTAAAGGCACCCATTTATCTTGGACCTGCCACCTGGTAAATAGTCCAAAAGAATATAGACCCAGTAGAGGGCCATACGTATAGCCGGCAATGATAAATACGGAGTTGATTACACTTTGATCGTTTATCCAATGAAACATAATAATCACTGCAAACATGATGAAAGTGAATGCCAGGTGTACCCTTTTCCGGATTTTCACTCTTTCACCAGCAGGATACTTTTTCTCCAGCTGTAGAAAGTCAATACAAAATGAGGTGGTAAGTGCTGTCAGCGTGGAATCAGCACTGGAATACGCTGCCGCTACAATACCCAATACAAAAACAATCCCCGCAAATGCGGAAAAGTGTTGGGTAGCAAGCATCGGGAAAAGGTCATCTGTCTTAGCTGGCATGCTGATGCCCTGTGTCTCCGTATAAAGATAAAGCATCACACCCAGCGACAGGAATAGCAGGTTCACGAAAACAAGGATGATAGTAAACCAAAACATGTTTTTCTGGGCCTCACCGATGCTTTTACAGGTCAGGTTTTTTTGCATCATATCCTGGTCTAACCCCGTCATCACAATGGTAATAAATGCTCCTGAGACAAATTGCTTGAAGAAATTTGTGCTATCCCGCCATTCCCAATTGAAAATACGTGACCTGGAATCTCCGGAAATCGCTGAAAAATAATCCCGAAAGCCATCCAAGCCCAATTCATTTCCAATTAGGATAATGCTGACTACTACGGCCAACAGCATGAATAGGGTCTGCAGTGTATCCGTCCAGACTACTGTCTTGATACCCCCCCGGTGCGTATAGAGCCAGATCAATCCCACAGTAATCAGGACTGACACCCAGAATGGAATGCCCAGCGAATCAAAAAGGATGAGCTGCAGTACACTGGCTACCAAGAATACACGTAGGGAAGACCCTAGCGTGCGGGAGAGAATAAAGAAAAAAGCGCCGGTCTTATAGGACCAAAAGCCGAATCTGTCTTCGAGGTAGGAATAAATGGAAATCAGGTTGAGTCGGTAGTAGAGCGGGAGCAATACCTTCGCAATGGTAAGATACCCCAAAGTATAGCCCAGTACCACCTGAAAATAGAAAAAGTTGGTGTTTCCGACCTCGCCGGGAACTGATATGAAAGTCACTCCCGATAAGGAAGCTCCGATCATGCCAAAGGCCACTAGGAACCAGGGGGACTGTCGGTCTCCTGTGAAGAACGTATCCGCGGAGACATTACGGGAGGTGAACCAAGAGATGAGGAATAGAAGTGAAAAATAGCAAAGAATTACTAAGAGAACTACTTGGGGATTCATAAATGGTTGTGCTGTAGGTGCGCTAAGTTGTCTAATATTCTTAATTTTGCAAAATGAATCAGATGAATGCAACACTTCCGATGATAGAAGAGGCTGAAGTTCTCCTGGAAGAATTAGTGGATTTGGATGCGTATGACCTTGTGGTCTACAATGATGAGGTGAATACCTTTGATCACGTGATCAACATTCTGATCAAAGTCTGTAACCATACCACGGAGCAAGCAGAGCAATGTACCATCACCATCCACTTCAGAGGAAAATGCGCTGTAAAAAAGGGCGGGTATGAAGAGCTAAAGCCCATGTGTGAGGCTATATTAGATGCAGGAATCCAAGCCGCTATAGTTTAACCTCCTGCATTTGTGAATTTTCCTTCCAAACTCATAGAAGATGCTGTCACCGAGATCTCCCGGCTGCCGGGGATAGGGAAAAAGACAGCGCTGAGACTTGCCCTGCATCTACTCAGGCAAAATGAAGTACACACCGAGGCCTTGGCCTTGGCGTTGACCCGTATGCGCTCTGAGATCAGATATTGTGTGATCTGCCACAATATTTCTGATGCCGAGAAATGCAGTATCTGCTCCAGTCACAGGCGCGATGCGGGGTTGATATGTGTGGTAGAGGATATCAGAGATGTCCTGGCCATAGAAAACACCAATCAATTTCAGGGGAAGTACCATGTGTTGGGAGGGGTTATTTCTCCCATACAGGGAATCGGACCGGAAGAATTGAAGATCAATAGCCTCTTGGAGAGAGTGGATCGGGCCAGTTCTTCCGAGCCCGTGAAGGAGGTTATTTTAGCACTAAGTGCAACAATGGAAGGAGATACCACCTCTTTTTACCTTGCAAAGAAATTAAAGGAAAAAGGAGTGGAGGTAAGTACGATTGCCCGGGGAATACCTGTAGGGGG
This sequence comes from Algoriphagus sp., assembly GCA_048819475.1. GTDB lineage: Bacteria > Bacteroidota > Bacteroidia > Cytophagales > Cyclobacteriaceae > Algoriphagus. The sequence goes on along the minus strand of JBMDXP010000085.1, from coordinate 114,036 downwards.
AGAACTGGAATTTACCGATGAGGTAACGCTGGGCCGGAGTATCATGACCCGAATAAATTATTCAATCCAGTAATTTTTATTTGCGTAGACAAAAGACCTGTCTATATTTGCACTCCGAATTTGAAGGATTTTAAGATCATAGAAATCTATCAATCAGGGGGGATTAGCTCAGCTGGCTAGAGCGCTACACTGGCAGTGTAGAGGTCATCGGTTCGACTCCGTTATCCTCCACATAGAGCCCTGCAGGCATGCAGGGCTTTTTTAATTTAGCAGCATGTAATTCCAGAGGGAAAACCAAATGTGATCGTTGCAAGAAGACCGCTCCCGATAGTCTTCTTATCTACAGATCAGAAGCGCAGTTCACCCCATTCATTTCTCTTACTGAGAAGCAGGCTTTTTGGGTTCTTGCTGCCAAGATGATACACATGTACGATGTTTTGCTGCGAGGGGAAGTTGTCGATAAGTAGCGTATTGCGTATGGAAATGCGCTCGGGCCAGTCCACAGGCTCTGACTCGAGATAGAACCAGGCAGCCTCTTCTTCAACTTCATAGCCAAGGTAGCTGACGGATATCGTTGTCCCATCGAGGACCAGCTCATTGTTGGACAGTAGATATTCCCGGATCTGGCTGTTCAATTTGTCCGGATCATCCGGATGCAGGAAATCGATTTTAGTATCATGAAAATCAGCCAATGCTACTTCCAGGTCATCCCAAAAAATCTTTTGGGCGATTTCAAGCCGTCTGTTGTCTGGATTCTGCCGGATTTCTGTTAGAGTCAGATAAAAAGGATGCAGATTAACCAACCATCCTATAATAGTCAGATATATGTAAAGCTGTGGCATTTGTGGTCGCGGTACGTATTATTCTGCTAATAAAGAAGTAATTTTGCGCAAATAACACCATAGAAGGTGTTTTCAGCTGATTTATGAGTTCATTTCAATTGTATTTCCGCTTGGGTATTCAGCATATTCTGGATATCCAAGGATACGACCATATTTTGTTTGTGTTGGCACTCTGCGCGGTATTTATTCCCAGGGATTGGAGGAAAATTGTGCTATTGGTCACCGCTTTTACGGTTGGACACTCCCTTACTTTAGCACTTGCGACGTTTAGGTTGGTACAGTTCCGCTCCGACATTATTGAGTTTTTGATTCCGGTCACAATTGCCGTCACTGCATTTATGACAATTCTAAAGCCCAAACCTTCGAGCGGTAAGGGGGTTCAAGTAAACTATTTTTTTGCTTTGTTTTTTGGACTGATCCACGGTCTTGGTTTTTCCAATTACCTGAGGGAACTGTTGGGGAAAGAGGCTAGTATTTGGCAGCCATTGCTCGCATTTAATCTAGGTCTGGAAGTGGGGCAATTGATAATTGTTGGTGTATTTCTCCTTATTGTCAGTATTTTAGTGGGGATCGTGGGTGTCAGCCGAAGGGAATGGACCTTGGTGGTCTCCTCCATGGTATTGGGAATAGCGCTGATGCTGATGCTGGACACCAAATTCTGGTAGGTATATACTATTGACTAGTTGACTATGAAGACCAAATTAGTACTAATTGTGGCTGTAGCGATGTTGGGGATGAGACCGGCTAAGGGACAGGATGTGGAACAGAACCACGCAATAAAATTTGAGCAACTGGGACCGCAACTTCGCAGTCCTAACGTTTATAGAACCGCGTCAGGAGCTCCGGGACATATGTACTGGCAGCAGAAGGCCGATTATGTGATCGAAGTAGAACTGGATGACGATAAACAGTCCATCAGAGGAAAGGAAACGGTCACCTACATCAACAATTCCCCGGATCAACTGAACTACCTTTGGGTGCAGCTGGAGCAGAACCAGCGGGGCAAGGATTCTGACACCCCGAAAGTGACTGAAAGCGGTATAACGCCAGGCATGTCCCTGCGCCAGTTGGAAAGCATTCTCTGGCATAATGAGGACTATGCATACCAGATTTTGGAAGTCAAGGATTCGAAGGGATCACCCCTCTCTGTAGCGGTGAACCAGACCATGATGAGGATCAACCTGCCGGAGCCGTTGGCTGCCGGGAAATCGTTTGCATTCACTGTGGACTGGTCTTTCAATATCCATGACCGCATGGGCTTTATCGGGGGTCGCCCAGGATATGAATACTTTTCAGAGGACGGAAATTACCTCTATACCATTGCAGAATGGTTTCCCAGAATGGCGGTCTACTCCGACTTCGAAGGCTGGCAGAATAAGCAGTTTCTCGGCTCTGGAGAATTCGCCCTTACCTTTGGGGATTATGAAGTGAGAATTACCGTGCCGGCAGATCATATGGTGGGAGCTACCGGTGTGCTTCAAAACCCTGAAGAGGTGCTCACTCCCATGGAACTGGAGAGGTGGAATACAGCGAAAAAGACCTACGATAAGCCGGTGGTGATCCGGACTCAGGGAGAGGCAGAAAAATTGGAAAAAGGAAAAGTTTCCGGTAAGAAGACATGGGTGTTCAAGGCGGAAAACGTAAGGGATTTTGCATGGACCTCATCCCGAAAATTTATTTGGGATGCCATGGCTGTGAAGCTAGGCGGAAAAGATGTCATGGCTATGTCCTACTACGGAAAAGAAGGAAATCCACTGTGGGAGCAATATTCTACCCGTGTAGTAGCCCACACCCTGAAATCCTATTCCTCGAAGACCTTTGATTATCCATATCCTACGGCTATTTCTGTGGAGGCCTCAAATGGTATGGAATATCCGATGATCTGCTTTAACTATGGGCGTCCTGACAAGGACGGCACGTATTCAGATGCCATAAAATACGGGATGATCTCTGTGATAATCCACGAAGTGGGACATAACTTTTTTCCGATGATCGTCAACTCGGATGAGCGCCAATGGACTTGGATGGATGAGGGACTGAATACTTTTCTGCAGTTTATGGCTGAACAGGAGTGGGACAGGAATTATCCTTCGCGCCGCGGTCCTGCACACAAGATCGTGCCTTACATGAGAAGCGAAAAGCATCTGCTCGAACCTATAATGACCAATTCTGAAAATATTATCCAGTTTGGGCCGAATGCTTATGCCAAGCCGGCAACCGCTCTTAATATTTTAAGGGAGACAGTGATGGGAAGAGAGTTGTTTGATTACGCATTCAAAGAGTACGCTACCAGGTGGATGTTTAAGCACCCTACACCAGAGGATCTTTTCCGTACCCTTGAAGATGCCTCTGCCGTAGACCTGGACTGGTTCTGGAGAGGGTGGTTCTTCGGTACGGATCCAGTGGATATTTCCATCGATAAGGTAGCCTGGTATAAGCTGGACAACAGAACCCCTTCGGAGAAAAAAGCAGCGATGGCAAAAGAGTTTGAGCGGGAGGAGTCCTACATCTCTAAGGAATTCAACAAAACTTCCATACCGGAGACAGTGGTGGAAGCAGATCCGGCTGCGAGGGATTTCTATAACAGCTATAATCCATTCGCGGTCACACCTGAGGATGAGGATTCTTATAAGAAATTCATGGCCAATCTATCCCAGAAAGAAAGGGAGTTGCTTAACAGTGATATGAATTTCTATGAGGTGACTTTCCAAAATGTGGGAGGGTTGGTGATGCCTATACTTCTTGAATTTCAGTATGCTGATGGGAGTTCAGAGGTCGAACGGATCCCGGCAGAGATTTGGAGAAAAAATGAGTCCCAGGTCACCAAGGTGTTTCCCAAACAGAAGGAACTGGTGAAATTGATTCTGGACCCTTTACGGGAGACAGCGGATATCGATGAGAATAACAACTATTGGCCCAGAGCGTATCAGCCCAGCCGCTTTGAGCTCTTCAAAGGCACAGATGGGGTAAGAGGTGCATCCACCGGAGACAACCCGATGAAAAAGGCCCAGAGGAAGAAATAGTATAGACTCCCGGTCATTGACATCCCTTCTGGTTATAGGAACAATGGAAATGCAGGGTTGACCCATGCTTTGTTACGCTTCTCCTGCTTATTGGAACCAGCTCAATGGTGGATTTGCCGGGCTATGGAGTGAAATATACGGATACCCGTAGGGATCAGTTCATCGGGAAAATCATAGGTAGGCTCATGGAGTTGGGGAGTATCTTCGCCAGACCCCAAGCCAAAAAAGAAGGAAGGGCATACTTGGGTAAACAGGCCGAAATCCTCAGACCAGAGAAATGGGGTTTCCCGCCGGATAAGATTAAGGTCCAGGATTTGAGCAGTTCTTTTACCGAAATCGGTTAGTTCCGGATCATTTTCGGATACAGCAAAACTTTCCTGAAAGCTGAATTCAACTTCCAGCCCCTCAGAGGTAGCTTCTTGGATAACCATTTCCTTGGCTAAGTCTACGAGCATCTCCAGTTCATCCTGATCGAATGCCCGGATAGTCACACTCAGGCTTGCTTTTCCTGCACTGGTGCCAAAGGCTTTGCTGCCGAGTTCAGCATGAATAAAAGTTACCAGGCTAAACCCAGGAATCTTTTGTGGTAAATGAGTAAGAAGCTGTATGAGTTTAGCAAGTGCCTGTGCTGGATTGATCCCATCCTCGGGATGTGCCGCGTGGGAAGTCTTTCCTGTAAGAGTAATGGTCATGCCCGTGCTACCAGCCGTGATAGGACCTGCTTTCACGATGACAGAATGAAGGGGAAAGCCTGGGAGGTTATGTAGCGCAAATGCTTGGTCTGGGTATATTGCCTCGAAATCCGGATCTTCCAGAATCCGGCTTGCGCCTTCACCGGTTTCCTCTGCTGGCTGAAAGAGTAATACTACTTCTCCTTTTTTTGGGCGTTCAGCCGCAAGCTTTTCTCCAAGCCCACACAGGATGGCCATATGCCCGTCATGCCCACAAAGATGCGCTTTACCCGGTGTCTTGCTTATGTAGTCCAGTTTTCCTTGCTCGTGAATGGGTAAGGCGTCCAGCTCAGCGCGGAATAGCGATCGAGGGCCACTTTCTTTCCCTTGGAATACAAAGGCCAGCCCCTGCCCTCCAAGATTCCCGAATGTTAAATCCGGATGGAGAGATTGAAAGTAATCCAGGATACGAACTGCTGTGGAAGATTCCTCACCGGCAATTTCCGGGTACTGGTGTAAGGTTCTGCGCAGATCATAGAGCTTTTCATACATACCGATCGGATTCTTTTTCCCTAAGATAAGAGTTAGTAGCTTTCAATAGGGATATTATCCATAGGATTCATCACAGAATGACAACCAGCTAGCACCTAGGAGGTGAAAATAAAGCTTAATGTCTTTTACTCTACCAATCTATTCCCCGGGTTGACAAGCATCGGAAGTCAGTTGCTGCGCTGGTGTTTTCGGGAGACCTATATCATATTTTCATGGTTCCATAATGGAGTACCCCGCAAAAAGGAAAGGCTTCCAAAATGTGATGGAAGCCTTTTACGCTAGAGTTCGTTAAATCAGGAAATGAAATCCCGTATTTGACAGGTATTTGAGCTAGAAGTTGAAAGAGAATCTTAAGTCTATTTTAGTTCCCGGGGCAAGACTGGTAAATAGCTGATCTTCGGCTCCAAAGGATTTAAATACCATTTCCCGCTTAGCATTTAAGATATTCTGGACACCCAGTCCTGCCTGTATCCGCTCATCTGCTCCAAAAGTTTTGTTGAGATTGAAATTCAGACTATTAAACGGTACGGTATAGGTGTCTGTTCGGTTGCCGAATCCTACCCAATTAAGCGTCGATCCTTGTACGTTGTAGAATATTCCAGCTTCCCATCCAGTGGAAAACGACTGGTAGCTTAACCCTGTATTGATGATGTAAGGTGCCTGTCCTGCCATATCACGGCTGTTATCCACATTCTCTCCCTCCCTGGCAGTAAGTCTTCTGGATCTCAGCTCAGATTCTGACATTTTTATCCTTGATTCCGTCACAGTCACGTTGGTGTTCCAGAAAAACTTCTCGAAGGAGGGAGTGATAAATTTCAGGGATTTTCTGAATTCCAGTTCTACCCCCAGCACGGTACCGTTCCCTACATTTCTTGGTTGAAAGGATCCAGGATCGGAGAGAAACTGTACAATCTCAATGGGCTTGTCAAAACTCTTATAAAATGAGCTTAATGATAGCATTTGCCCTCTTTCATGGAATGCTTCCCATCTCAGGTCGAAATTAGCAATACGGGTCGAGGTAAGATTTCCATCCCAGAGTATTTCCGTACCCCCATTGGATGTTTCGGGAAATAGCCCACCGATGAAGGTTCTTCCGGTAATGGGGTCTAAAATTTCAGCATAAGACATTTCCTTAAACGATGGCCGCGCGATGGTTCTCGATGCAGAGAATCGGAGGTTTTGGTTTTCCTTCAAATTATAAATAAGGTTTACAGTAGGAAAAAAATCTAAATCGTCGAGCAGCTTGTCATTATCCAAGACAATGGTCGCACCTTGATTGGTTCCAGTATAATACTGTGTAAATTTCTCCATTCTTAGTCCTACGATTGCTTTTAGATTTGCTATAGGAGAAGCCTCAGCCGAGACGTATCCGGCAATATTGGTCAGGTCTGACTGGTAATTGTTGGGGTTCACGGGTATAAAATCCGGATTGTGCCTTACACCATTTCTGTTGCTGGGAGAGAATAGATTCGCCTCGTCCAGAATGGTATTTGGATCACCATTCAACACGATATTTCCGGTAGAAAACTGGAAGCTTTGGATATTGAAATCCCGGTTTTTGAGAATGTAACTGGAACCAAATTTCAGCTTGGCACTTCGACGAAACAACGTCATGCTTTTGGCCAAGTCCAGTCTTCCCACCAGATTGTCTTCTTCCAGATCTCTCCAGATCCGAGTGGGGAGCCCTACTTCTGTGGAAACGGTGTTATTGGGAAGTCTGAATCTGGTAAAGCGGATATCCGGATCGTTCATAGTGGATCGCGTTGGGGCGATCTTCCAGTTGATTTCCCAGTCCTTACCCTTGAGAAAATGAGATCCCGCGAGCAAAATGCTCGTAAGCGTCCGCTCACTGTATTCCAGGTTATACTGTTTGGCCTCAAAATTTGACCCCAGATTAGTATTGATGAAGTCAAACTCTCCTGCCTTGGATTCTCCATTTTGCAGATGAAGCAGATTGACTTTAAATTTCGATGAATTGGTTTTCATGGCAATACCTGCCAAACCACCGAGCATAACATTGTTGACTCCGTAGTCGCCTGTCTGTCTCTCCAGTGGCTCCAGTTCCATCAGGTTTGATTCTCTGGGTTTGGCAAACAGGTTGAATTCAGCATCTTGGTAAAATTCCGTTTCATTTTTGTACGTGAAAGAGAAATTGTATCCCCAGGTTACCTTAGGCTTTGCGAGTTGGTCACCCAGCGAAAAGCTCAAGCCATAATCCATTAAGCTATTGGTACGGTATCCTCCTAGTGTCTTGTTAAATCCACGAAGAGTCTCTTGGAATTCCAGTCCGGCAGGAGTGTTTGGATTGCCCACCACGTCACCGAATTGAGGGATGTCAGACCTTCCACCCGTTGGGATCGCCCTGGTACCATCATCGTAGCCCAGCCAGTCTGTTTTACCACCATCATACGTGAGGTAGCTGGAATTGAAGTGCATTGAGGGATTAAATCCTCCCGATACGCTAAGGGTTCTGACCTTTTCTTCCGGAAAATCTTTGGTTTCGATATCTACAACCCCTCCGGTGAAATCGGCGGGCAGCTCTGCTGTGAATGACTTGGACACAAGGATATTGTCAATTACATTCGTCGGGAAAATATCCATTTGTATGGCGTTCCGATCCGGGTCGAGCCCGGGAATATCCATCCCGTTCAGTACCGTCTTTGTATATCGGTCACCCAATCCCCTCACATAGATATATTTTCCCCCCTCGATTGATACACCGGTAACCCGCTTGATGGCAGAAGCCGCATCACCATCACCGATCTGTTTAAATGTACTGGCGGAGATCCCATCCAGTAGGTTCGCTGCATTTCGCTTTACCGACAACAAAGCGGATTCTGTTGTCCGTATGGCAGAGGCAGCTATTGTCACTGTTTCCAGTTCAGATGCCTCATCCACCATGAGGATATCCCCAAGTACAACGGTGGCGCCAGGCTTTACTTCCACTCCTGTGAGTTCCACAGCAGAGAAGGATATATAAGAAAACTGTAACGAGTAAGTACCTGGGGCAATTTTCAGTTCAAACTTGCCCTCGAAGTCAGTCACTGAGCCTGTAGCGGTTTCTTTGATCAGGACGGAAACCCCATAGAGTGGTTCGCCTGTAGCCTGCTCATAAATGGCACCTCTTATAGTACCGGTTTGCGCAAAAGCAAAACCTGCCAGCAATTGTAAAATCACCAGCAAGAATAGTATAGATGTCCGTTTCATGAACAGGTTAGAAGATGTGTTTTTCATACAGCAATTGGAAATGAAGAAGGAAAGGAAGGAACCTTGCAAGCCCTTCCTTTCCTCTTTCAAAAAGTCATGGATTTAAAAATCTGCCAATGCTCCGGCTACATCAGCCCAAGACCAACCCGCAAAGGCTGATTTGTCTGCTCCTACCGTGTTGGCTCCCGCTGCTACTGCTGTCGCGTGTGCTGCTGTTCCGTTTAGGAATATATTGTTCAGGCTGACGCCTGTAGCTAGAGTAGCTTCAAGTTTTTTGAAGACCAATGTACCTGCCGCAAATGTTGCAAGCGTCTTGTCACCACTGAGAGCGAAGTCACCTCTTCCACCTGCAGCTGGATCAGGGAAACCAAAGAAATAGATGTTTTCAAAAGTTCCTCTGGCTCCATCTCTGAAGTCTCCCATCTCTGCGGCAGCAGAACCTTTCACTGAGCCGTTGATCAAAGTGTGTGCAGCATTGAATGAGCCTTCAGGGCCATCTATTTCAAGTGCGTGATCAGTTTCAGAACCGCAGATGACGATAAAGTTGTCCATGGTGCCTGACCAAGCCTGATCCGTGTCAAGCCCATCATCACCTGCATTCCATACGATAGCGTTGGTTACGTTCACCGTACCGCCAAACCATTCGATACCATCATCCTGATTTGCCACGACTTCTACATTTTCAATTACCGTTCCGGAGCCTACACCCCCTAGCGTCAAGCCATTGATTTCATTTCCTTCGCCGATGTTTGCTCCTCCATGACGGATAGAGATGTATTTGATCACACCGGAATTATCGGCAGGGTCATTTCCCCCGTAAAGGCCGTTGGTATCAGAAGCTGGGATTCCTTCAATCTGGATCTCGCTTACGTCTCCGGCAAACGAACTCGGTGCTCTACCAAGGACAATTACTCCACCCCATAATCCATTAATGTCTGAATCAAGGTTAGGAGAAGCGATTTCTCCAGGCTGTATTTCGTCAGCAACCGATGTAAAGATGATCGGCGCAGCTGCTGTTCCTACTGCGTTGATTTTACCACCTCTGGCTATGATCAAGGCGGTAGCATTAGCACCCGTACCGGCTTCGCCTTTTACTACTACACCCTCCTCGATGGTCAACGTGGCACCACTGGTAACCACTATTCTTCCTCCTAGAATATAGGTTTTACCTGTTTCCCAGGTTGCGTCGGAAGTAATATTTCCTTCCACACGTATGGAGGTGGCTGCCTGGCCGACAGTGAGCACATGCGTGGCAGTGGCTGAGTCCCCATCGGTGTCTGTTACCGTGAAGACAAAGACGAGGTTTTTACCCGCATCCTCAGCGGTGGCAGTATACTCAAAATCAGCTGTAGCTGTCGTGCCACTTAGGGGGATTGTTGCGAAATTTGCACCATCCTTGGTGATTACGAGCTGTGCAAGGCCGTCTGGCGCAGTAGCTGTAGCTTCTGCACTCACCGTGCCTCCCACCTCCACCGTAGCTGTGGCAGGCACTCCGGAAATCGTCACGCCGTTATCTGGCGTTTCGTCATCAGTGCATCCTGTGAAACTGATCACAAGAGCGGTAAACATGAGGAGTAAGTAATTAAACTTTTTCATGGATTATAAAATTGATTTATGGTTTTGCCGTATTGGTGCTGCAAAACTGTCTCAATTTTCTACCCCAAAAGAATTAATTGAATTATCCTTTTTTTAAAAAAAGAACCGGAATTTAATATTGCATTAACAAGATTGACACAAAAAAAGGCCTTCCTTCAGGAAAGCCTTATCAGTAATGAGTGGAACGTTATTTCAATGTTACCGACTTGTTAATCGGTACTTTTTCCATGAGTATTTTCACTAGGTCACGGGTGTTGATCCCATCCGCCTCTGCCTCATAGTTGAGTATGATTCTGTGGTTCAGCACATCTTCGGAGATCTCTTTGATATCTTCAGGAAGTACATAATCCCTACCATCCATATAGGCCACAGCCTTTGCGGCGAGATTCAGATTAATGCTGGCACGTGGAGATACTCCAAACTGGATATATTTTGCTTCGTCACGTAGACCATATTGGTTTGGAAACCTTGTGGCAAATACCAGTTCAATGATATAATGCTCCAATGGCTCTGCTATTTTCACACTGTTGATCGCTGTGCGGATGTCAAAAATGTCCTGCTTGGAAAGAATTGGCCTTACTTCAGAACTGAAAGACATATTGGCCATACGGCGCATTACTTCCATTTCGTCAGTCTTGCTCGGATAGTCGATATGCACCTTCATCATGAACCGGTCTACCTGCGCCTCAGGCAGCGGATAAGTACCTTCCTGATCTACGGGGTTTTGGGTAGCCAACACAAGGAATGGCCGATCCAGTGAGAAGGTGGTCTCACCGATGGTCACCTGCTTCTCCTGCATCGCTTCCAGGAGAGCAGACTGGACCTTGGCCGGAGATCTGTTTACTTCATCCGCTAGGATTACATTTGAAAAAATCGGTCCTTTTTTTACTTCGAAACTTGCCGTCTGCTGATTATAGATCATAGTTCCAATCAAATCGGACGGCAACAGATCCGGGGTAAACTGGATTCTGTTAAAATCCAGATGAAGTACCTTGGCCAGTGTATTTACGGTAAGGGTCTTGGCGAGGCCGGGTACACCTTCCAGAAGAATATGGCCATTTGTAAACAATCCTATCAATAGCCGGTTCACCATACGGTCCTGACCTACGACTACTTTTTTTACTTCCTGGATTACCTCTGCTATTTTTTCCTGATGCATGGATCTTGAAACGTTTTAATACTGAATCGTTACGGCTAATTTACTGGAATTTGTCCCAAAGGACAATCTTAAATCTTAGAAGTGGTATTGCCTTGTTTTGGAACGGGATTTTAGGATTTTTTAAGACGTTCCCGGTCTCTTACCAGATTTACCCGATAAGCTTGTTTTGGCAAATCCGGTCAATCCCAATTGGTGGTAGACTGTCTTCTGGTCTATTTCACGGACCTCGCCCACCGCAAATCCCGCTATGGTCATGCTTTCCATGGACCATCGTACGAGTCTGAGTGTAGGAAAGCCCACCGCTGCCGTCATTTTTCTGACTTGCCTGTTTTTCCCTTCAATAAGGGTAAGCGAGACCCACGTATCAGGAATAGTTGCACGGTATCGGATTGGGGGATCACGATCAGGAATAGGAGGGACCGGATCCAGCAGCCTGGCTATGGCAGGCTTGGTAGAATATGGTCGGCCATCCACGGTGATTTCCACCCCATGGCCCAGAGATTTCAACGCCTCCAAGGTAGGCTCCCCCTCTACCTGCACATAATAAGTTCGCTGATGTCCGAATCCCGGATTGAGTAGCTGGTTATTCAGCCACTTATCATCTGTGAGCAGCAAGAGACCCTCAGAATCCTTATCGAGTCTTCCGACGGGATAGATATCTTTGGGAAAAGCAAAAAGAGAGGCAAGTGTCTGCCCCTCTCCACTGAATTGACTCAGAACCCCAAAGGGTTTGTAAATAATAAAATACCGGAACAAATGTCAGTCAATTAACTTCCACAGCCGATACAGTCGATGGAAGAGTCCATAGGCTTCACACCGTCACGTTTCATCTTCAGGTTGTGGATCTCGTCCCGGATCTCCATGTCTTCAAACATGTTACCTGTCAATTTTGCCTCTAAGGCTTGGATTTGCTCATTGATATCGAGTAGTTGTGTCTCACTCATAAAAGTTAAATTGAAGGGTTAAACTGATGATCTAAACTAGCCAATACAACGGAAAAGTTCCTCCTTATGGCCAGAAACTTTCCGGCAAAAATGATTCCAATGAGTATCAGCTCATTCTGATAAATGGAAACAGCGGCACAGTCCAACCTGAATTTACCTCTCTGATTTTTAGCTTAGGCTAAAAATACAGGAAGTATTAGACCTTCAACCAAATAAAATTCGGGGTTTTGATTGATTAAAATTTCAATTAAGCTTAAGTACTACTTGGATTGTTTAAAAAATCGTAAATGAACTTACTATACAAAATTAAATTGTTGATTTTCAAATCTATGCCGCCTTGCTGTTTTCACAGATTACCGATTTTGGGATGAAATGAAAATGCCTGTTTATCCAGAAGGAATTCGGATTTAAAGTAACGGATTTCCTTCTGGATAGACCTATTGTTGTAAAAGCTTATCTGGCAAAAAGTACCAGCTGCTTCATTGCCCAGGGCTGATCCCCTTTTTCGGTCAACTGAATTTTGATAAACCTGACTTCCGCGTCAGTTTTCCAGTGAATAGCATTCATTCCGTTGACTCCTGTTGCGCTGGCAACTTTCTCCCATTCTGTTCCATCTGTGGATATATGGACGGAGTAATTTTTTGGAAATTCATTCTCAGGGGATACAAATTGTAGTTCAACCAGATTCCGTTCTTTGGGCAGTGCAATCTGGAACCACATTCCTGACTCCTGTGTGGTTTCCGTTTTCCATCCTTTAAAGCTGAATGCGTAGGAGGGATCCCTGGTGGAGCCTACTCCCTGCAATGCCGTGCTACTCGCAGTGGTGATCCAGTTGTCCTGTAGAGAGAGTGCTTTTGGGATCTCATCAATCAGCTCATCAAACTGATAGTTGGATGTCCTGTCCTGTGTATCCTGTCTGATCTGGGCTACAAATTCAGAGGTTACAAAGCTTCCTGAATTTCCAAACTCATTTCGGATGTAAGAGACAACAGCGGCAATCCACTCATCATCATTGGTGTCCATGGCGATCATCACGCCTTCATACTCTTTCCCTTCTATCGCACCGGTCAACCCGTGAAGCAAAGTTTTCACTGCATATTCCGGATGTCCAAGTATTCTGGGAGACCCTGAAAAGGCCGGAGCAATCAATTGGCCACCACCTGTCGGTGTACCGAGACCTTTCGCACCATGGCAAGTAGCGCAATAGCTGTCGAATATCGTTTTCCCTTTGGTAAACAATGCAAGATCTGTTGGACTATACTGGGTAGCCGCTAATTTCTTTTCTTCTGCCATTCTCTCCAGTAGCTGGCTTCCTACCGTCTGCATCCCCTTTGCTTTGTTTTCTTTCAAACTCGCCTGGATGAGCTGTTCGATATTTTCTGTTTTTAGGATATAGGCACTGAGTAAGGCCTGGATAGCCACATCTATATCCGGATCCTTAGTGAGGGATCGGTAATCCGCTGCCAAAGACTTTTCGCCATACTTATAGAGGCTTTCACTTGCACGGAGAGTCTGGATACGTATGAGGGGACTGGCATCATTTAGCAGGTTTCTTACCACATCTATCGAAAGTGAATTCAATCCCTCCAATGTCCACAGGGCATGAATTCTCGCCAATTCATTTTCAGACGTGTTGAGCAGGTTCTCCAGTGCTTTGACCACTGATTTGTCCTGTCTCATGACTAATATTTGCTGGGCCTGGTCACGCCACCATCCATTTGGATGACTCAGATGTCGGATTAACTCCTGGGAACTTTCCTCATACATTTTAGGCTTTTCCGTATTTCTCGCCATTCCCTCATAGGTCAGCCTCCATATTCTCCCGTTCCCGATGATATCATCCATTTGGTATTGCTGGATCTTGGTACGGAGATAACTCCCCTCCTGTGTCCAATTACCTTCCTGGATGATTCCACGGTACATATCCACGATATACATGGTCCCATCGGGTGCCGTAGCTATATCCACTGGTCTGAATAAAGGATCGGTGGATTGGATAAATTCCGATTGTGACCCAATGTATTTATTTTGCACGTAGGTCAGTCCTTCTGCTTTTTCGGAGGTTACTTCCCGGATGATCCGAGCCACAGGTTCCCCATAGAAATATTGGCCTACGATTTCCTGTGGGAGTCGGTCTCCTCTGAACACATCATTGCCTGCAGATCCGGTCACATTGCTTAATGACCCATCGGGTTTGGTTTCTCTCATACCCGGTTCAAAATCCGCCAACTTCACCAAACTATAGGGTTCTCTGAAACCATCCTTAAATTGTCCATCCACCTTGAAATTGCCGTAAACGATGGGGAACTGGAAATTCTGGGGAACACCCCCAGCGCCATCCTGAAACCAGATCTGGCCGTAGTTATCCTGGGTTACCCCCCATTGCCCATAGGGATTGCCTGTAGGCTCCTGGATCACCCCCTCAGGAGTCCAGCGGATCCTGCGCGAATTATAGGTGCTATACATCCAGTTATCCATGGTCCATGTCAAGAAGCTCGTCTGGTGCTCCACATTACCGGATCTTCCCAATCCCGACGCAAAGAGCTCTTTCTTGTCAGCTTTGCCATCATTGTCTGTATCCGTGTACTTATATACATTATCCTCATTGGATTCCATGGACAGAATCGCATTAGGCCCAAATGGCACGACAAACCTTGGAAATACCAGGCTGTCCAAGAAAACAATGCCGGTTTCATAGTGTCCATCATTGTCTTTATCCTCCCACCTGGATATTCTTGAAGTAGCCAATAATTCCCCGCTGGCATTGATGTCCTGCATATAGCTTCTTAGTTCCAATACATACATTCTTCCATTTCCATCAAACTGGATAGCAGCCGGTTCTCTGATCTGTGGTTCGGAGAGTACCGGCTCCATGGCATAGCCAGGCTTGAGGATAAAGGTCTTTTGCTCTTCATTCGCAGATAAAGGCACCACAGGAGGCTTAGGAGAGAGGTCTATTCCCTTCCATCGGGGAGACTCCATGTCTGTCCCTTCCGGAATGCTGATGGAAGGATACGGAGCTTCCATTCTTTTTGGATCCAATGACTCTGATGGTGAAACATCAAAAGGGGATCTTTCCGGCTTACAGGCCGAAAAAGCCACAAGTAAAATGCTTAAGGTGGGAAGAAGTTTAGCTGAAATACGCATTGCTACACAGGGAGATATAATCAGGAATGAAATGGCCTGGTTTGGCTGGCTAAAAGCAGAGGGATCAAACACCCTCTACAGCATCTCCGCAAAATATGGATTTATCGGCTTAGTCTATTTACCGGAGAAAAAACATTTTAATGTGTTTATACTTTTTTCTCAAAGGTCAGAGCCTGTTCTGCATGATTGATAATCAACCCGATGTGTCGCTTGTCTCATGCCTGCGTGCGGTAGGCAGGCTCGATTTCACATAGTATAGCTACAACTATGCGGAGGACCTGCGACCACATCCGCCCAATGTGGCCCTGTTGGGCGGACTCCTTCAAGAATACATGTTAAGGCTGACGCGCATGTCCTGCTGTCATCTTGTCATATCCATATACCCTCATAAATGGAGTAAATGGTACATGATATACTGCAGGAGCTGACGTCTAATGCCTTAACATTTAACCGTGCTGTGATGCCTCTGCCAGCGAACGGATCTACTTAGCTAGCCCGACGGTGAACTGAACATCAGGTAAACTGGATGAAGAGACTGTAATTTTGAGTGGAGAAGTAGCGTCTGTGGCCTTCATGTAAACCTTTAACTTGCCTTGAAAGGTTTTTGCGGTAGGAGAACGGTAATCTTCATGGCTGGAAAGGTCCCCGCTTTCCATTGCCAAAATCTCTGCGGGACCATCGATGGTAACCGACAAGGAGGTGTCAGAAAACTCCACCAGTGTGCCCTTGTCGTCGGTTAATCTGAGGTTCAATTCTATTATGTCACCTGCTTTGCTATAATCTGGCCTGGATAAATCACCTGCTATACGGGAGACCTTGCCTGGTGTCTGTAAGGTATAAGTAGCTACTTCCCTACCTGCATTGTAAGCTTTTGCCTCCAGCTTCCCGGGCTCATAGGGTACACCCCATGAAATCATCTGGTCTACCCGGTATACCCCTTCCTTCCTGCCTAGTGAGCGTCCGTTCAGAAACAGCTCCACCTCATCGGCGTTGGTGTAAGAAGTTACCCATAGGGAATCCCCGGAAGTACCTGTCCACGAATTCGTGATATTAGCACGCCTCAGAACCTGTCTTTCATTGCTTGCTATGCCCAGGTATACCATAGGTTCATCATTCCACAGGCTTTGACGGAAATAGTAGTCGGGCTTGGGGTTACCGGCCAGATCTATAATTCCAGCACCACTACTTCTCTGGGGCCATGGTCTGGCTTCTCCTATAAAGTCAAAGGCTGTCCATAAAAACTGGGAGGAAATGAACTCATTTTCCGTGACCGCAAGCCAGGCTTCCAGAGCATCACCATTTTCACTTCCGTAGATCACCCGATCCGGGTAGGCTTCATGGTCCTCCTGATATCTATATTCCTGATAGTTATAGCCCACTATGTCCAGATTGCCGGGATAGTCTGTTTCATTGGACATGGATACACCGGCGAGTGCGGCCGTTACGGGGCGGGTCTCGTCCCACTGCTTCACAGCTTTGACCAACCGTGCTGAGATCTCTCCCAGTTCTGCGGCTGGAGGGTTTCCTTTCTGATACCCTTTTCCATAGATTTGGGGATTTCTTCCCTCATCCAATACCGGGTGGCTATACGGGTCATTTGGATAATCAATCTCGTTGCCGATACTCCACATGATGATGGATGGTCTGCTTCTATTGCGTCTCACCATATCTGCCACATCCTGCTCAGCCCACTCCTGGAATTCATCATGGTTTCTGTCATTTCCTGGCTTACCGGCGTTCCACCCCTCTATCCATTTGTTTTTGGCATATTCCCATTCGTCAAAAGCCTCATCCTGAACCAAGAAACCCATCTCGTCACAGAGTTCATAGATGTAATCCTGATGTGGATAATGGCTCATCCGGATGGCATTGCTGCCGAGGGCTTTTAAGGTAGCCAAGCGGTTTTTCCATACTTCCCTTGGCACAGCCGCTCCCAGCCCTCCTGCATCATGGTGAATGCATACACCCTTGATCAGTGTAGACTCACCATTCAGAAAGAAACCTTTATCTGCATCAAAACGAAAACTTCGGATCCCCACTTTCTCAGTCCATTGGTCCATTAGTTGTCCCCCCTCGCGGATCTCAATCTTCAGCGTATATAAATTAGGATGGTCAGGAGACCATAGTTTGGGGTTTTCCACTGATAGCTCCATTGTGGTTTTTATCCCCTTTCCTTTTTTTGCCGGAATGTCCTGAGTGCTGCTGCTTACTTTAGTGCCTTCCGAATCACTGAGAACAGTCAGGATCTGCAGCGTTGTAGTTTCCCTTAGCAGCTGATCCACTTCTATTTCCACCTGGGCCAATGCCCGCTTATCAGATACTTCAGGCGTGTGGAAGAATACCCCCCACTGGGAGAAGTGAATGGGATTTGAAGCGATCAGGTATACATTTCTGTACAACCCCGATCCCGTATAATATCTCGCATCCGCGAAGTTGGTGTGGTCTACTTTGACTAGCAACTCGTTGTCTTCTGGCTTCAGATGGGGTGTGAGATCATATTGAAAAGGGATGAAGCCAAAGGGCCTTTTGCCCAGATAATGCCCGTTGATCCATACTTCGCTATTCTTATAAACCCCGTCAAAATAAATGCTATACTGGGTATTTTCATTGTAATTATCCAGTGAGAACGCTTTCTTATACCAGGCTACTCCTCCCGGTAGAAAACCTGTGCCGCTTGCCCATTCAGGACTAAATGGGCCCGCTATACTCCAGTCATGGGGAATAGCTACGCTTCGCCATCCTCCCTGCTCAGTGGATTGGGCCTCTTCTAATTCCAGTTCACCTAATTGAAACTCCCATCCCTCGTTGAACAGCTGTTTTCCTGCCTGCTGCCCATAGAGGCTGTAGGAGGTCAATAGTAGAAGTAGGAAGACAGCTGTCTGTCGGTATTTTGGATAGAATTTGAAAGAAAGTAGCATAGCGGTTATGGGGTTTTAGAAATCAGGGTCACAATAGAACGTGCAGGGATAAGCATATTTTCCCCGTCTGTAAAAGTAAGGGAGGCAAGGTCGTTTTCCTGATCAGTCAAGTAACCTTTCCAGCTCGCAGGTTTATTCAGAGGACTGGGATCCAGGGTGAGTTGCGCATCTTCGATAGAGGAATTTACTACCACCACCACCAGTTCGCCGGTGTCGGGAGCCTGATATGCTGAAGCAAGGAGGTTTTGGTTCTGCTCCGCCTGTCCGTTGATCTTAACTCCTATTCTATGGAACCCTGGTCGGATAAACCGGGAGTAATTGCCGAGTGCCCAAAGCATTTTACTGGTCTGGTATTCTCCATCTGATTCTGTTTTGGTGATGTAGACCAGTCCGTCTTTGTAATCATAAGGTGAAATCGCGAGCCACCAATGCCAAGCTGAAGCTTGTGCCACTGTCAGATCGTTGTGGATGACTCTGGCCATGTACAATGCAGGGGTGATGCCAAGATCCTTTCCATTGCCTTCAATTTCTCCGTCATTATCACCTAGAATACAATACTCAGACATCCAGTAGCCTAGACCGGGGATTGAGGCGACAGCCTGGGCTACCTGCTTTCTATTGCTTACAGCCTGTTGGAAAGGCGATGTGGTAAAATAGCTGTGCCCCGAGATATTTTTGCTGAGGTTAGTGAGATCACCCACATAATTGGGGGAGTTTTGATCAAAGAATTCCGATATCTGGTCTGACCTCCCCGGCCGGTTGTGGACACCATACAGGTATTCGATCTGCCCTGCTTCGGCAATGTCAATCTTGGTCTGCAGGCCACTTTGGGTTATTTTTTTATCCAGTGCCTTGGCGATTGCCGCTATTTCATCATTCCAGAATGGGGTTCCTTCCTGCCCTCCGTCAGTCCAGTCCCACTGCGGTTCATTTACCGGACTGATATAAGCCACCTGGAGACCTTCCTGCTGCATGCCCTGGAGAGTCGCTGTTATATAGGACGCAAAAGCCTCGTGGTTTTCAGGGGCTAAATTCGATTCATTTGCATTGGAGGCATAGGCTTTTCCGTTTTTGGTCAGCCATACTGGTGGACTGTTGAGAAATGCCAGTAAGTGTTCTACCGATCTGGATTGGGCAGCCTTCGCAAGCCAAAGTTGACCGGCTTGGCTTTCCCTGTTAAAATTGCCACTGGCATCCATAAAAGAAGGAGCCCTTCTCCATGGGTCTCTGATCCCGCTTGCCTCTCCTTGCGCTGTACTGCCTGCTCCCAGATTGAATCTCCATAGTGAAAGGCCGATTCCGGTTGGGTTTCCCTGTTCATCCAGGTCTTTGCTGAACAACAGGTCTGCTATTGCATTTTTCTTGGACTCCGGCCATTTACCTACAAACTGGCCTGACCAGGCATCGGATGCACCAAAATGTGCTATTTCCTGATGGATATCCTGGGGATCAATCTCAATGCGGTAAGCTACAGGAGGAGTGGGCGTGCTGTCCACGTTATTTTCATTTTCACTGCACGAAAAAAGAAAAATTGAAAGTGGGGTTAGGATAGTTAAAACAACGTGAGCGGATGAGTTTAAAAGATGTAATTTCATTGCTATTTAATTAAAGAGGGGAAAGAAAACTGCTCTTTCCCCTGACTTTTATAGGTGATTAATTATATCCTGGATTTTGTTCCAGTTTGTTATTGGAAGCCAAGATCTCATTCCGTGGGATGGGCAACCAATAATGTCTTTGCTGGAAACTTCGGCCTTGCAGGGCTATTTTTCTATTGTAAGTAAAGGCCCCGTCCTGTGTTCTCCTGATGTCGATCCCATAGGCAGGCTCGTTTTCGGTAGTCTCTGCAATCATCCATCTTCTCACATCGTAGAATCGATGCTCCTCAAATGCAAGCTCTATCCTCCGCTCATGTCTGATTCTTTCCCTCATGTCATCCTTTGAGAGTCCTGACGGAAGTTCCGGCATACCTACCCCTTCCCTTCTTCGGATACTGTTGATTGCCTCATACACCGTGGCGTCTGGTCCATTGGCTTCATTTTGCGCTTCCGCATAGTTAAGAAGAATCTCCGCATACCTGAAATAGATCCAGTTCTGGGTACCCGCTACTTGCCATGGATTCTGGATCGGCAGTGTCTCGTCAATGAATTTTTTCATGTAGTAACCAGTCCTGCTGGTATTCCAGTTGGAAGGACCATCCTGACTGTCTCTTCCACCTGGGAGGAAGGTTTCTACATTTCTTCCCCTGTATGGAGCGCCGTTGTGTAAAATGGTCTCAGAAAAACGCGGATCACGGTTGGCATAAGGGTTGGCGGCATGCTGGGGGTTATCCCAATTGAAAGGAGTTCCGTCCATCATTTCATAATCATCTACCAGGTTTTGAAGTGGTGCGTTTCCTCCCCATGCGTCATAGCCATTTGGTCCATTGGCTATTTCGAGGGCAGTATGCCGCTGGTTAAGGTTATAGTACCTGGCAAAGATCACTTCCTGGTGACTTCCAGAAGTCAGGAACATTTCGCTGTATCCTTGCTGATAGAGTCCATATAATCCCAGGTCCATCACATCCCTCGCCGCCTGGGCCGCACGCTGCCATTTCTGTGCATCCATGCCGTTTCCATTGTCAAACAGAGGGCTGGCCGCATAAAGTAGTAATCTTGCCTTAAGGGCCATAGCTGCGCCACGTGTAGCCCTGCCTTCCTGCCAGTTTGATCCATTCTGTAGTGGAAGACCCGGAATGGCCTCGTCCAACTGACCAATTACGTACTCCAAAGCTGCTTCCACAGAAGCTTTTTCAAATAGTTTGGGATCAGTAAAGTCGTCACCCAGCAAAGCTACTGCGTCACCCATCAAAACTATTGATCCATAATTCCGGATCAGGTCATGGTAACGGAACGCCCGGATGAACTTCAGTTCGGCAGTCAGCAATGCTTTTCCGGTCTCGCTCATGGTCACCTCGGACATGTTGGCCAGTGCATAATTACACTCTCTTATACTTCTGTAGCTTCTACCCCATAATGTTCCGGCAATACCGGTGTTTTCAGGAGATAGAAGACCTTGCTGAATCACCCACGTGTTATCGTCATTGTTATAGATAGACTCATCGGTCAGTGACGACCATAGGGCGTACTCAAAGCCTCTTCCAAAGCCCGGTACGGATCCATCACCTTCTTTATCACCCAACCTTACACCGAGATAGCGGTTGATCACATAGGCTTCAAACAACGTAGAGTCTGCTAGGATAGCAGCATCTGAAACCCTGTCTGTAGGGGCTATGTCCAGATAATCTTCGCTGCAGCTTGCTAGAAAAACCCCCACAAGCACTACTATATATAGTTTAAAGTATTTCATTTGATTCATGTTTTGGGTTTAGAATTGGATGTTGACACCTAGGTTGATGATTCGTTGCTGCGGATAAAACTGCCCGCTGCCACTTGAACCTTCCGGATCAAAATCCTTCACCTGGGTAAAGGTGAACAGGTTGAATGCATTGGCATATACCCTGAAATTGCCTATCGAATATTTATCCAGGATGTTTTGAGGTAAATTGTACCCGATCTCAATGTTTTTCAGCCGTACAAATGCGACATTTTGAAGCCAGAAGTCGCTTGGGAAAAGTCCTCCACTCACGGCGGTAGAAGATCTTTCGCTCACTCTTGGATAGGAGCCCCCAGGATTGGTAGGACTCCATCTGTTGTCCGCCCATGAGCTGTAGAAGTTTCCAACAGTACCGGATTCAGGCAGTACATACTGTCTGGCACGGCCTTGGCCTGAGAAGAGAGCTGAGAAGTCAAAATTCTTGTAGGATGCGGTCAGGTTCAGGCCAAAGGTGATCTGGGGTAGATTGCCCAGATCGGTCCGATACATATCATCTGCTGTGATTACACCGTCACCGTTGATATCCTCATAGATCAAGTCTCCCAATTGTGCTCCCGGTACATGTGGAAACTGGTCAAATTGGTCTTCCGAAGTAAAGATACCAATAGCACGATACAGTAAGTAGGTGTTCATCGGTCTCCCCGTCACACGCTGATAATCCAGTGCTCCCGGTGCTTCATCCATAAACACGACCTCATTTCTTGCATAGGTGAAGTTACCTGATACACCAAAGCTGAAATCCCCCACATGCTGATATCCCATGGTGGCCTCTATACCATGGCTTTTTACCTCTCCGATATTTTCTGAAGGCACCAGTGAATCATCATCATAAGGGTTGACTATACCGGAAGTCCCAGGAATTGAGGCATTTCTTGTGGTGAGAATGTTGGTTCTGTTCTGGTTGAAATAGATCAATTCAGTGGTGAATTTTTTCAGCCAGACTGCATTAAGACCGATATCAGTCTTATTGGCAGTTTCCCATGTGATATTGGGATTGCCCAGACGGATCAGGTCAATACCCGGGCTTACTACATCTCCCAGTACATACCGGTTATTGAAGGAGTAATTATCATAAAACTGGAACTGGCCCACATTGTCATTACCCAATTGCCCGTGTGAAACCCTGAACTTCAAGTCATCGACGGCCGAAACACTGTTTCGGAACCAATCTTCCTCTGAAATCCTATAGCCCGCTGCCACAGCAGGGAAGAACCCATAGCGGTTTCCTCGTGGGAATATAGATGAGCCGTCTACCCTTGCCTGCACTTCAAGTAAGTATTTCTCTTTGAAGTTATAGTTGAATTTACTGATGTAGCTTCTTCTGGTGAAGTTATAGCTGCTGCCCCAGTTGTTATAATCTGTCGCGGCAGAGCCACCCTGGGATAGTTCAGGAGTCTGGGCAGTGGGGAAGTTGATACGTGCAGCTCCCATGGTATGCGAGCGGTTTTCACTTTGCTCATAGCCTATGAATGCATCCACAAAGTGATTTCCGAAAGCCCGGGAGAAGTTCAGCTTGATGTTGCTTACGATCATAGACATGTTGATATGCTGTTCTTCCAATGAGGGCCGTTGGTTAGGGCCACCGCCTATGACGATGGGATTGAACAGATTCTCATTTCTATTGTAGTTGTAGAGCGTATAGGGTGTCCGGAAGTTTCGGGAACGATCTGAACTCTCATCCACCGAGTAGAAGCCATCCACGGAAAGACCCTCCAGAAAAGGAAGCTTATACTTGGCTCTCAGTATTCCGTTGAATACATACTTTGGATTCTCGTTGATACCTCCAAGGTCTGTTGCGATGATGGCAGGGTTGGCATTTTCAATTCCGCTGGAAGGAAGGCCATTGGGATAAAATGCACTTACAGTGGGATAGGCTCTGTAGATGGACCTGAAAATATAGCCGGCACCTTCTGTAGGGAATTGTCTTGCTTCTTTTCTGCCCGACAGTGACAGTCCCACACTCAGCCTGTCTGTAATATCAGCATCAATATTGGAACGGAAACTGTACTGATCGAACTTGTTGGCACCGTCTCTGTAAAGTCCATCCTGAGAGAGCATGCCCAGTGATACAAAATAATTGACGTTCTCACTTCCGCCACGTAAACTCAGGTTGTGCTGATTTTGAAGGGCGAAGTTTTGAAGAGTTTCCCGCTGCCAGTTGGTATTGGGATAGTTAAGGGGGTCCGAACCATTCCTGAAGAGATTTATTTCCTCCTGGCTGTAGACTTGGTTCATGCCATTCTGATTGTTGTTGTAAAAAGCGATCTCATTACGGATAGTGGCATACGTGGCCGCATCAGCAAGTCGAGGCAGTCGCGTTGGGGAAGAGAATCCCTGGTTGAAACTGTAAGAAATCTTTGGTTTGCCAGATAAGCCCCGCTTTGTGGTGATGAGAATCACCCCATTGGCTGCCCGGCTACCATACACGGCAGCAGAAGCGTCTTTCAGTACAGATACACTCTCAATATCCTGTGGGTTTAGCCTTTCCAGACCACCGATTTGACCAGGCACACCGTCTACGACTACGAGTACATCATTATTCCCAGTAGTGGCGAGGCCGCGGATGGAAATACTGGAGCCATCATAACCTGGCTCCCCGCTTCGGTTATTGGCGATTACCCCAGATACCCGCCCGGAGAAGGAGTTGGACAAGTTAGGCTGAGGGCTTCTTGTAAGTTCCCTGCCCTCCACCTGGGATACCGAGCCCGTCAGGGTGACTTTCTTCTGCTCGCCGTAGCCCACCACCACTACTTCATCCAGGGAATCTGTATCCATTTCCATAGCTACTGTAAGTTGCGTCTGGTTACCCAGCGTGATTTCCTGGGTGGCATATCCTATAAATGAAATCCGTAGTACCGTTTCTGGGGTTACATTGAGTGTAAGTGAGAATTTACCCTCTGAGTCGGTTACAGCACCTTGGGTAGTGCCTTTTACCACAACGGAAGCACCTGGTAGGGGAACTTCATTTTCATCCAAAACCTGCCCACTGATGACAGTTTGCTGGGCAAATACTGAAAGTTGTAGTGTGAAAAAAAGTATCATCGTAAACAATGATACCCATCTGGAGTAATGCTTTTTCATCATATTTTTTGGGTTGTTCGTTTTATTGACTGAATTAATTGCACCAAATGATTCCCCTCAGAAATTTTTGGAAACGTAGGGTCAATATTCTGTCTTTGGTTTAAGAAAGCAGGGGATCAAATCGGCAAAAAATAGGGGGTAAATCGTTCAAACATTGGAAATCTCAGTTTTAATCAAAAATATTGTGCACCCGATCAGTCACCTGTAATGAACCCAAAACCAATTCTGAATACGATTTTAGCCTTGTACATCTGCTTCCAGGCAGTTGCACAGCGTGAAGATCCTGCGGATTCAGGTCTGAGCGGTCAACTTACTTTCTACCTGTTGGATATGGAGTCCGGCCTGGCCCACAACGTGGTGAACAGTATAGAACAGGATTCACTTGGATATATCTGGATCGCAACCATAGAGGGGATTAGCCGGTACAATGGCAGCCATTTTTTAAATTTCAAACAAAATGCCCAAGCGGCAGACCAATCACTTGCCAACAATTTTATCCAGCAGATCCGGCTGAGCGATGACGGTAAACTACTCATCGCTACGGATGGGGGGGTGAATATTTACAATCTTAAAGAAGAAAGATTTGATCTATTTCAGCAGAAGGACGGGCTACTCACCAATAGTATTAGTTCCCTGTATGAAACCCCGGAAGGAAAAATTATAGTAGGGGCTTATAGATACGGTATACAGATTATCGATGCCAAAGGAAAAGTAGCGTATTCCTTAAGCCATGATGCCACGGATGCTGGAAGTCTATCTTCTAACCAGGTGACAGCTATCACAATGCAGGGCGATTCCATCGCCTGGATAGGGACATTTAACGGGGGGCTAAACAAGCTTAACATCAAGACCAAAAGCAACCGGAGGCTCTTTCAGGAGACTTCTTCTTCACCGGCATCCCAGATTAATGCGCTGTATACAGATGGAGAAGCAAATGTGTGGGTGGGCACCAAAGCCGGAATTAAGGTGATCACAGGAAAGGGGGACACGCTGGCAATCAGTCAGGGAGATGATCAATCGAAAGGGCTGAGTGATGGTGAGGTGTTGAGCTTTGAAGAGGATAAGCTGGGCAATATGTGGGTAGGTACCCGAAATGGCGGATTGAATATCCTTCCCATAGCGGATTTTCTGGAATCAGGCAGGATTGATTTCACGTGGTATTTGCCCAGGTCTGATGGCTCCAGTGTCTTCAATCGCACTGTGTCGGCTATAAAAAGATCTAAAGATGGAAGCATGTGGCTGGGTACCAGCACCGGGTTGAATTTTGTTTCGCCTAGAGGTGAGCCGATCAAGTTACTTCAGCGGAACCCCAATTCCCTTCAAACCCTCTCACATAACCGTATAGGGGCTGTGGCTACTGGAGTGGATAATAAAGTATGGATCGGTACTGATGGTGGAGGATTGGATCTGTATGAGCCCAAAACCAGAACCTTTAAGAATTACCACCAACAGCCTGGAGTACGCGGCAGCCTCAGCAATAATTATGTCATCTCACTGAAAGAGGACAGCAAAGGAAGACTTTGGGCAGGTACTTATCATGGGGGGCTAAACCGGCTGGACCAGCGATCAGGGATATTTTACCATTATCTACAGGGAGGGGTGCAGGATGGTGTGGATGTGCGGGTAATTGCCGAAGACCAGAATCAGCACATCTGGGTCGGCACCAATCAGGGAGGGCTTTATCGCTATTCAGAATCCAGCGATTCGTTTGATTACATTGAGACACTGGGTAAGATCGATATCCGGGCCATCGCATTTGATTCACAGCGGAGACTTTGGCTGGCTACTTTCGGATCAGGAGTGATCTGTTATGATCCTGAAACGCAACAGGTAATCCCGTATCATGAGTCTACGGTCGAAAATATGCCCGGAAATATTTATTTCTGCATTGACGTCCTGCCTAATCAGGAGGTGATTGCAGGAAGTAGGTATGGTGGGCTGGTAAGAATCAGCCCCGCCAACCAAGACATCCGTGTTTTTACCGAAAGTGACGGACTGAGCAACAATACCATCAGCAGCATGGTCACGGATAGCCGGGGATTGGTTTGGCTGGGCACATATAATGGAATCAGCTTCTACGATCCCGTAACAGACCAAATAGACCATCTCAATACATATGACAATATCCAAAGGAGCGAGTTCAATATAGGTGCGGCTACTTTGGCCCAGGATAATGTGCTCTATTTTGGGGGAAACAAGGGGGTTAATTTTTTTAATCCAGCAAAACTAGAACAGCAGGCACAGAATTATTCACTGGTCATTGAGAATTTCAAACTATTTAACAACAGGGTCAATGTAGGGGAGCAGCTTCTGGAGAAAGCTATGCCATATACAGATCATCTTACGCTCAGCCATGACCAGACACTGTTTTCCTTTGATTTTGCAATTCTTAAATTTCCCTATGCCCAAAATGTTTCCTTTGCATACAAGCTGGAGGATTATCATCAGCATTGGGTGCAGGTACAGGGTAATGGCACCGCCAATCTGAGCAATATTCCACCAGGTACATATACACTATTGGTCAAAGCCAGAATCGGCAATGATCAGGAGATAGAAAAGCGGGTCCAGATTATGATAACGCCTCCTTTCTGGAAGACATTTCCGGCTTATTTACTCTATGGAATAATCGCTTTAGCATTGATGGTAGGATTTTTCCGCTATTATAGCGAGCGGGTGAAGCTGAAAAACTCCTTGGTGCTGGAGAAGCAGCAGCGGCTGTTGGAGCATGAAATCAATGAAGAGAGAATCAGGTTTTTCACTAATTTTTCCCATGAGCTGAAAACCCCCTTGACGCTGATTCTCGCCCCGTTAGAGGAGTTGGCCGAGCAACTAAAGTCAGTAGGCCAGCGCTATAAACTGGCGCTCATACAGAAAAACGCAGCCTATCTCCACCAGCTAATAGAGAACCTTCTTGAGTTCAGAAAGACTGAAA
Source organism: Algoriphagus sp. (assembly GCA_048819475.1). Lineage (GTDB taxonomy): Bacteria > Bacteroidota > Bacteroidia > Cytophagales > Cyclobacteriaceae > Algoriphagus. The sequence goes on along the minus strand of JBMDXP010000085.1, from coordinate 86,592 downwards.
CAGGAATGAGCCAGTTGGTGGTGGGGGAATATAACCTGTCCCTGCTTTTGGAAGAATGGGTACAAAATTATCAGGGCCTGGCTAAGAAGCAACAAGTTATGCTTACCTGGTCCCTTTCAGAGCGTAACATGCTCGCCAGGTTTGATTCCGGTAAGCTCCAGATGATCGTAAACAACCTGCTTTCCAACGCGCTGAAATACTCAAAGTCCGGTGCCAAGGTGCATGTCAGCTTGTACTCCGACGTGAACAAGACCTACATTGCTGTCTCTGATACAGGGTTGGGTATTCCAGCTGAAGATAGCAAGCGGATCTTTGACTGGTTCTATAGATCAGGGACCAAGATCAAAAAAAGTGGTACCGGTATTGGACTGGCCTTGGCAAAAAGCCTGACAGAACTACACGGCGGAACAATAAAGGTGACCAGTGAAATGGGTAAAGGATCTACATTTATCGTGGAGATACCAAAGGATCTGAGGGTTTCTGCTCCGGAAAAATGGAATTATGAGCCTGCTGAAACCCAGTCCGTGCTTATGGACAGCAGCCTGCCGTATCAGGAGGTGCTCATGAATGGCGATGAAGAGCGGCAGATCATATTGCTTATTGATGACAACACGGATGTCCTGAGTTACCTGGACAGCTTGCTGAGGAAGGAATATGATCTGATCCATGCACAGGATGGTGAGGATGGCCTGGACAAAGCTTTTAGACACGTGCCGGATTTGATTATTTCTGACATCATGATGCCTATCAAGGATGGGTTGGATTTATGTGCCACACTGAAGCGGAATCCGGCTACCTCACATATCCCCATCATTTTGCTATCAGCGATAGGCAATGTGGATAGTATGCAGAAAGGATACCGTGAAGGTGCTGATGCCTACATTTCCAAACCTTTCCACAGTCAGTTGCTTCAGGCCCGTGTCAAGAACCTGCTGGAAAACCGGAGAACCCTGAGAAAGCATTTCATGGGACAGAACTATACTGCTGAGACACTGGATGAGAGACAGAATGACCTTTTGCAAGGAGAGAAAAAATTCCTTTCAAGACTAAATCAGATTGTACTGGCTCAGATCGGCAAGGAAGAGACCCAGGTGGAGACTATAGTACAGGAGATGGGTATGAGCAGATCATCGTTGTTTAGAAAAGTGAAAGCTATTACAGGATATAATATCAACACCTATATCAGAATGACAAAAGTCCTCAGGGCAGCGGAATTGATTTCGGATAATAAACTTACCATTTCCCAGGTCGCTTTTGAGTCAGGGTTCAATGACATGAAATACTTCAGAAAAGTATTCAAGGAGCAGTTTGGTGTATTGCCCTCGCAATACAGGAAGTAAGAATAGGCAGACATGCAATTGCTGATGCACTGATTCACCCATATCGTGGGTTAGCGTAAATTAGTGTATTTTAGGGGCAAGCTCTTGAATTCGAATTCCTACCTTAGCAACGCATGTCTATTATCGTGCTGAAAACTGAAATCAGGCCCAAAAGTGAAATGGCTTTTGATCTTTCACCGTATATGGTGGCACACCCTATATCAACAGTACCTATCAGGATGATTCAGGGAAGGGGAACGATTTCCTATTGGATCTTTTGGGATAGGTGCAGGAATCTATCCATGAGGTATTTGTTTATACTCCTGTTACCGATCCTGCTTGCCTGCGGGCGCAGTAAAATATTGCCTTCAGGAGAATCCCCACACAGAATTGAAAATACAGCGTATGAGGATCTGGATGGTAATCCAGTCCGCTTATCTGATTATAAAGGTAAAAAGATTATCCTCCATTTTTGGGCGACGTGGTGCAAGCCATGCATAGAGGAGATGCCTTCTTTAAAACGCGCAAAGCCACTGTTGGAAAGGGAGAATTTTGTAATACTTATGGCTTCTGATCAAACTGCAGACGAAATAAAAACCTTTCAAAGTAACAACGATCCCGGTATCACCCTCATCAGATTTGCCGGAGCCCTTTCATATTTGAATGTCTATGCACTTCCCACCACGTTTATCCTAGATGAGAAAGGGCAGAAAATAAAGGAAATATCGGGCCGGATAGAATGGGATTCGGCGCATGTGATCGATGAACTCACTAAGCTTGACTGAATGAAAATACTGAGACGAATAATCTTTCCCGTCATCTTATTGTCCTTACTTTCGTGCAGCCGTGAAGAAGAGGGTGAGGAGGAGACGGTTCACTTTATGACTTTTCCAGGAGGAGCCCAGACCTCTTTGCCATATCTGTTTGCCGGAGACGACGGACTGATTATGTCGTGGGTAAAAATGGTGGATGACTCCACTGCACAATTGGAGTATTCCAGGCTGGTGGACAATGATTGGCAGCAGCCCAGGAAAATTCACAGTGGCACAGACTGGTTTGTGAACTGGGCTGATTTCCCAGCCATCACTGACCATGGAGGAAATCTCCTGACGCATTTTCTGCAGAAATCATCCTCCGGAAAATTTTCTTACGATGTGAAACTGAATGTGCTACGCAAAGGTGCTTCAACATGGGAAACAGGGCTGCCCCTGCATACTGATTCCACCAAGACTGAGCATGGGTTTGTTTCAGCTGTACCTTACAACGAAACATCTTTTTTTGTGGCATGGCTGGATGGCCGAAATACTGGGGCAGGCACGGGACATGAGCATTCTGGACATCAAGGTTCCATGTCCATCAGAGCGGCAGAAGTGGGGGTGAATGGTACCGTACTTAGTGATGAGCTGCTGGATGGGAAGACATGCGACTGTTGTCAGACCACCGTGGCGATCACGTCCAATGGTCCGATCGTGGTCTATCGCAACCGGTCCGATAGGGAAATCCGGGATATTGCCATCACGCGCCATGTAAATGGAAAATGGACTGAGCCCAAACCTATCTATCAAGATGGGTGGGAGATCAATGGATGTCCGGTAAACGGCCCGAAAGTGGAGGCCATCGGAAATAACGTCGTCGTGGCATGGTTTACGGCTGTCAATTCGGAGCCCAAGGTACAGGTAGCCTTCTCTGAGGATGGAGGAGACCATTTTGGTTCACCTGTTGTCATCAGCGGACCGGAGACACCTGGACGTGTAGATGTTACATTCCTTGATCCTGAACACGCGGTCGTAAGCTGGATGGAGACTGCTGATGGATCCACGTGGCTAAAGGCCATGAAGGTGGGCAAGTCCGGTAGAAAATACCCGCCTGTGACCATCACAGAGATGGACCCTGCCCGGAAAAGCGGCTTTCCGCAGATGGAACGGCTGGATGACAAGCTCTATTTTGCATGGACAGCGATAGCTAATAATGTACCGGAGATCAAGACGGCCTATGTATACATACAGGCACTCTGATGTGTTTCTGCCGTTTTACCATACGGATGAATAGGGTCGAATCTCAAGGCCAGAGTCATTAAAGGTGCCGGATATTATTCCCGCTTCAACACTTCTGCGGGATTTGTCCGGACCACTTTCAAAGCCTGAAAGCCGATCATAAGCAAGGCCAGCAGCAAGACTGCGATACTTCCCAATGTCATTTCCGGAAGCTGTAGCGGAAGTGAGTTGGGGATGTCGGGAAGAAGAATTTTGTCAAAAAACAAGTAGGTGGCCGGTATGGCTACGACTGCCGATAGGGCAAGCAATACAAGAAAGCTCCGACTGAGTAAAAGGAGGAGTCCAGTTTCACCGGAACCCAAGACTTTTCTTAAGCTTACCTCCTTGATCCGAAGCTCTGTAGTAAATACCACCATGCCCAAAAGCCCAATGGATGCAATGCAGATTACAAGAAGGGATAGAAATCCCCCGATCTTGACACTGGCTTGAAAGCCTTTAAAGCTATCCTGGATCTGCTGGTCGTAAAACTGTGCATCAAGAGGATGCACAGGATCAATTTTTTTCCAGATGCTCTCAAGCTTTGCATACGTACCGGTCCAGTCTGAGGAGAGGATTTTTACATTGAGATATTCTGCATTGCTTTTGGAATAGAGCAATACCACTTCTTTCCCGGTTAGATTGGTGGGCTTGCCGTACTCAAAATCCTTTAATACTCCTACTATGGCGAGGTCTTTCCCGTTTATAGTCACCACCTTGCCCAAGGCATCTTCTGGGTTCGGGCTGTCTGCCAGGGCAAAACGCTTGAGGACGTGTTCATTTACGATTACCTCATTCTCGACGGAGTCGGTGGTTTTGGCGTGAAAATTCTCTCCCGCTACAAACTGATGTCCATGTAGGGGAAGGTAGTTTTCATCCACGGTGTTTTGGAACACAAAAGCAGAGTCCAGCGGATCAGCAGGGTTTTTCATCAGCACCCCCCAATAATTACCGACACCGAGGACCAGTTGGGACTGCGAGATATCCTGCACCTCAGCCAACTCACGTAGCCCGTTTTTCAGAACCTCTGCATTATTTCCCTGCAGTCTGATATTTAAGGTATTTTCTGTATTGAATCCGAAATCATAATGGATGAAATGCCTGTACTGCTTGAAGATAATCAAGGTAGCGGTGATGGCAATCAGTGAAATGCTGTATTGAAATACGGTCAGCATTTTACGGAGGGAGATACCCTTCAGTCCAGGACCTCCTCCGAAACCCTTAAAGGCCTGGACAGTACTGATTCTGGAAAAAGACAGCGCAGGGACAGCCCCGGCAAGGATACCTATAACCAATGCAAATCCGATAAACAGGATGATCAGTAAGGGGGAAAGTTGTAGTGTCAAGAGCCGTTGGAAAGTGGGCTCCATATTGATAAAGTGGGGCCTGATCAGCAGGAATAGCAGAAAGGAAAAACTAAGCGAAAGCAAGGAAACGGTGATCGATTCAATGATAAACTGTCCTATCACCTGGCCTCTCAAAGCCCCGATGGTCTTTCTTATCCCTACCTCTTTGGTGCGGCGGAGCGCCCGGGCTATAGAAAGGTTGGTATAGTTAAAGCAGGCGGAGAGTAAGACCACAATGGTCAGGGCAAGAAATATCCGTATAGGAGTTTTTCCTAAGGTAGGCCCTATCTGGTTGCCTAGGTTATTACCCACCATAATCTGACTGAGTGGCTCCAGATCCAGCTCGATGTGGGTGTTCAGGACAGTCTGATCAAGCCTGGCACTGAGTAAATCCAGGTTTTCTTTCATCTTGGAGGGACTAGTGCTTCCATCCAGCTTTACATAGGTCCATGTGTTCCAGATATTGTTCCATTTCATCAATTCCGGATCGTCTTTTTCGAGCAACTCTACAGTACTGAGTGAACCAAGTATGTCGAAGGAGATATGTGAGAAGACCGGAGGATCTTGCAGGATCCCTGACACGGTATAGTTACTGCTGTCGCGGGCGATGGACATCCCAAGTGCATCTGTGGTGCCAAATAACTTCATGGCAGCTGTCTCAGTCAGGACCACCTCATAAGGAGACTTTAATACCGTCGAGGGGTTTCCTTGTATCAGTTCGAAAGAAAATACGTCGAAAAAAGAATCATTTGCCCAGTATCCTGAAAGGGGAAACTTCTCTTCCCCTACCTGTAGATCTCCCGAAAAGCCTCCCCGGAGTATTGCAACAGCTTCGGTATCACTGAAGGATTCCTGGATCGAAAGTCCTGCTTTCAGGGATGAGGTAGCAAAAAAGTTTGCGTTGGAAATGCCATTCTCTTCCAGTCTACTGATTATCCGGTAAATCCGGTCGTGATCCTGGTGAAACCTATCGTAGGAAAACACATCTACCAGCATAGCGATCATCAGAAGCCCCACGGACATACTGATACCAAGTCCGATGATGTTGATCCCGGAGAAGAGTTTGTTTCGGACGATTGTCCTTCCAGAGGTTTTAATGTAGCTGCCAAGCATTATCCAATTGATCAAGAAGTTTAGGGATTCTGGTTTTCGTAAGGTATAGGGACGGAAGAACTTCAATACATCCAGTATATAGATGAGGCGGGCTTTTCCACTTCCTTTGGTCTTCAGGTTTCGCTCAAAATATTCATTGAGGTCGCCTTGGAGATCTTCCAGTAATTCGGGACGGCAATACCAGCTAAGAAATCGCTCAGCCCATCGTGGAGGCTGCTGACCGTTTTTTTTCATCTGCTTATAATTGACTTTTAGCTGTCACATGAAATATAAATATCCCAATGTCTGTGGTCTGCATCATGCGCGATTCCATCAGATTCCCTTTAAACTGAAGTTTGGGATACGACTCCAGAGCTCATCACGGATTTCTTTCGCGTTTGTAAGGGCCTCTTTACCTGCATGAGTCAGTTCATAATAGCGCTTCCGCTTTCCTCCACGTATTTTGGTAGCCTCTCCAAGCCTACTTTCTACCAGATTTTTCTCCTCCAGTCGGTTGAGTACGGCATGCACTACCCCCAATTTGGCAGAACGGCCGGTGGACCTTTCCAGCTCATCGCAGATAGCCACACTGTATGCATCCTCGACCAATGTGGCTATAGTCAGCAGGACAAGCTCTTCAAACTCGCCCAGATTCGTACCTTTCATACTTCTTATGGGTTGGATTTATATTTATTCATTAAATGTATGTAAAATAATTTTACATTGAATTCTTTCGATGAAATTATTTTGTAGTAAGGTTAATTCCCGGCAAGCCTTACTGGATAGCTGATCCCTGGCTTACCGAAGTGGAAGGGAGAATGGAATAGTTGGATGTCAGTTTGGTTCAGCGTAAGTTTTACCTGTTTTCACCATTGCTTATCCTCTTTTTTGATCCAGCTTAGTCCTAACTATGCCACAGATGACAGGGTTGGAATCCATCAATTGAAAGTCTGTCTGAATTCAATGGGAGTCATCTCCGTCTTACTCTTGAAGAGTTTGCTAAAGGACTGGGGGTGTTCAAAGCCAAGTCCGTAGGCGATTTCACTGATGGACAGCTGGGTTGTGCTCAACCGTTCTTTGGCAAATTCGATCAGCTTGTTTTGAATGTGCTGTTGTGTGTTTTGTCGGGTGTGTAGACGGAGCAGCGTGCCTAGGTAATTGGGCGATATAGCTAATTGTTCAGCCAGGTAGGATACAGTCGGAAGCCCATTTTCCATGGGCTCTTCACTTTGCAGATAGCGGACAAGGGCTTCCTCAAACCGCTCCACCAGCTCATGGCTTGACTTTTTTCTGGTGAAGAACTGCCTTTCATAAAAGCGTTCCGCATAGATGAGCAGCATATCTAGTTGACTGGCAATGAGGTCATGGCTGAATCTGTCAATATTGGACCTGTACTCTCTTTCAATGTTCTGAAGAATATTCTCCATTGCTTTTTCTTCTTTGTCTGAAAGAAAAAGAGCTTCGTGTACGGCGTACTGAAAAAAATCGTAGGATTTGATTTTTTTGGCCAGCGGGGTATTCCACAAGAAATCGGGATGAATGAGTAGTAGCCAGCCTGTAGGCTCCACTTGAGCCGCTGGATCGATCTCTACTTTCAGGAATTGAAGTGGTGAAACAAAAGTGAGCACTCCGCAATCGAAATCATAGTGCTGTTGGCCATAATTGAATTTGGCATTGACATTCCGCTTTAAGCCGATAGAATAAAAATCCTGGATCCATTTAAGTTCGGTGTCGTTTATAGGATACACAACTTTGCTGTAATCTATCAGGCTGACCAACGGGTGCTCTGGAGTGGGCAGCTTGCAGAAGCGGTGAAACTCTGCAATGGAGTGAAAGCGGAATGTCTGTTGCATAGTTTACGAACTTACTTTTTTTCTTTATACAATACCATTCCGGCGTGGTAGAGGATGCCATCCCGGAATTCACCATCAGCGGTAAAGCCGGTGTCGTCTTTGTAATCAATGTGATTTCCCGTTACCTTATAGCTTCCCTGGTAAGCACTTTTTCGGTTTCCACGGGCTTCATCATATCGGTTTCCAGGCAACAACCCGTGCCTGATATGGCCATCTTCTGTTACCCACATACCCAGGTATTCTTTGGTTTCTTCTATTGTTTTGCCCATTGTCAATTCGTTGTTTTCCATTAAGTGTGTCAACTCATACGTGTCTAAAAGTGCTACTGCGCGGGTGATTTTTCCTTCCTTTAACTCCATTTTCCATACATAGTAATTCTCATACAGCTGATTGCTTAGGGTGGTTGCTTTTGCAGTGAAGTGTAGCCAGACAAAATATCCATCTTCTGATAGACTGACCAGCTCAGGCTTCAATGGTGTCTTAAAACGTGCTACTATCGGATTTACGGCACGTTCCATAAAGTCTGATTTGCTGGTGTATACTCCTGAGACAGGGGATTTTCCACTCACCTCCCAAATGACGTTTTCATCCAGAAGCTCAAAAAAAGCAGCTTCTCCATTTCTCCATTTTTCAAATTGATCCGAGACGATTGCTTTGTTTCCTTTGGATGGCTTCTCCTGACGTTTTACGCAACCCGTAGCTATAGTCAATACCAGGATTATTAATAACCTGTGGATAAGGTGTATTCTTTCCATTTCTCTGATTCCTCTGTGAGTAGTTTGATTTTTTCCTGTATCATTCCATAGGCATCTTCTCCCATGAGGAGATGAATGGGAGGGTTTTCCAATTTGCTGATTTTGATAAACAGCTCAGCTGCTTTTTGGGGGTCATTCGGTTGGTTCCCGTTGATCTGGTTGAGGTGGGCAGCTTCTGTTTCTCTTGCATCTGTGTAGGCTGCCAGTGGAGTTGCGGGTGTCTGTACGGATCCCTTGGAAAGAAAATCGGTCCTGAAATAACCGGGGTACACTAAAGTGGTGTGTACACCAAAGGGCTTCATCTCCACGGCCAGGGCTTCAGAAAAACCGGTAACCGCAAATTTGGTCGAGCAATAGATACCAAAGCCAGGAAAGCTGCCGACTAACCCTCCTATGGAAGCAATATTGAAAATATGCCCGGACTTTTGTTTGCGCAGATAGGGTGCGGTATTCCGGATGACATTCAACGACCCAAAAACATTCACTTCAAAATTGTTTCGTGCTTCTTCGTCTGTCAGTTCCTCCAACGTGCCGATTTGGCTGTAACCGGCATTGTTCACCACGACATTGATTTCCCCAAATCTGTCCAGGACAAGTTGTACCCCCTTTGCTACAGCCGTGTTATCGGTAATATCCATTTCAACAGGTAGGAAATTTGGGTGTTTACCTATTGCCTCAACCAAGGCTGCGTGGGTTCTTGAAGTGGCGGCTACACGATAGCCTTGAGCCAAAAGTTCTTTTACGAGAGCCAGCCCCAACCCTTTTGAAGCACCTGTGACCAGCCATACTTTGTTAGTTTCCATACAATTCTCTTTTTTTAGATTTAAATGATAGGACAAAGTTGGCTGTTCAGGATAGGGCGGAGCTAGGTGAATCCTCGAATGTTGTATCCAAATCGTGTGTCAGATTTTAGAAAAGCAGGCTGTCCCCGCTGAAGATTGAAATACATTTACATCCAACAGGTCTCAGCAATTGAAGTGGGAGATGGGTAGGGAGTGGCGAGAGATCGCCTTATCGTGTATCAAAAGCTGGCGGACTTGCTGGAAATCGCAAATGATCCGTCAATAGAGGAGTATTATAAGACAAGCAAAATGAAACAATAGCGAAAGGACCCTATGTGGTGCTCTTGTCCAATGTGATCTATACGATTCGGCATAACTAGGGATGGCCATCTGGTTCATACCTATACCTACCAGCAGCGTGCCCTGCATATGTGACAAACCCTTGCTAACTTGCTAGTGTGAAGCCCAAAACCTACCGTATACCAAAAGTAGCAGTCCCGCACTTCAGTGAGGCAAATGGCTTCTACACAACGGAGGCCAGGTCCTACAACATGTCTCGGATCAGAGGCAAGGATACCAAGCCTGAGAAACTATTGAAAAAAGCCCTCTGGCAGGCAGGGGTAAGATATAAGACACCAAAGAGAAAATTGCCTGGAAAACCGGATATCAGTTTAAAGAAATACAGAGTCGTCATTTTCATAGATGGGACCTTCTGGCATGGTCATGACTGGGAAAGGAGAAAGCACAGTATCAAATCCAATAGGGAGTTCTGGATCGCCAAGATTGAACGGAATATGCAGCGGGATCAGGAGATCAATGCCTATTATGCTGATTTACGCTGGACGGTGTTACGCTTCTGGGACTTTCAGGTGAAAGAAGAGTTGGGCACGTGTATTAAATCTGTTTTGGACCATTTGTCGTAGCGTTCGGCAAAAGGGACGATCAGATAAGCTTGCATTGGATTAAGCTGTGAAATGGTTGGAACTACCAGCTAAAGCATTCCGAAAGTTTGGCTAGCCCTGCAGTTCAGTTCTTAAATAGGAAAATAGAATACAATAACATGTAATTTATTGCTTGTTGACGGTATTTCGTATAATCCAATCGCTAAATTGGATAATGAGAAAAGTAAACTGTCATATAGCCGCGGCTTTCTTATTCCTGGTTTCGGGTTGGACTTTTGCGCAGCAGGTAGCTGATACCTTATATAACCCGGAAATTTTAAATCCTGTATACGGAAAAGGCCAAGGTCCGATTGTTTTAATAGATGAAGCCCACTTTAATTTTCATACCTTAAAAGGAAAGTTTAGCGCTTTTGCCCATGTACTGGAGAAAGATGGCTATCAGGTACATGCATCCACAGAACCCTTTACCCAGGAACAGCTGGACAAAGGGGAGATTCTGGTCATAGCCAATGCGTTGCACCCTTCTAATCTCAAGCAGTGGACATCACCCAATCCTTCTGCATTTACAGATGCGGAAGTAAAAGCTGTCAACGACTGGGTGAGGGGAGGAGGGTGTCTTTTTCTGATAGCAGATCACATGCCTTTTCCTGGTGCAGCAGAAGAACTGGCGGCTTCCTTTGGCATAAAATTCTACAATGGTTTTGCTATGAGGAAGAGGAGAGGGAAAGATATTTTTACTTACGGGAACGGGTTGGTTGAGAATGTACTTACTGAGGGCAGAAATGAAAATGAGAAGGTCACATCCCTGCAGAGTTTTACCGGGCAGGCATTCGAAATTCCGGAAAATGCCTCTCCCGTCCTTGTTCTTGATTCGAACTACGATCTAAAAATGCCCGAAACAGCCTGGCAGTTTGATAGTAAGTCGACTACGGTGTCGGCGGAAAATCTTATTCAAGGGGCATATATGCATTACGGAAAGGGTAGAATAGTGGTTTTTGGTGAAGCAGCTATGTTCACGGCACAGTTACAGGGTAAAAACAAAATGGGGATGAACCAAAAAACCGCATCCCGGAATTTTCAGCTTCTGCTTAACATTATGCATTGGTTTGACGGGATGCTTGATTGAAAATATGATTTCGCGAGCTTAATCCCCTGTGGATATATCGGTTTTAGGCGTTGATCCAGGTTGATGGGAGGTTCCTTCACGTTGTAATTTCATCAGGGATATACTCCAGGATATCTCCCGGTTGGCAGTCCAGTACCCTGCAGATAGCTTCAAGCGTATTGAACCGGACCCCTTTGGCCTTTCCTGTTTTTAAAAGGGATAAATTCACTGTGGTGAGTTGCACTCGCTGCGAGAGCTCATTCAAAGAGATTTTCCGCTTAGACATCATTACGTCAAGATTCACAATAATCGCCATACTAAATAAATCCTTCGTTTTCTGATTTAATAGACAGTGCTCTGATCACAAACTGCTTCACTCCCCAAAGCAAGAGAGTCAACAAGAAATACATTGTCTGAGGGTCTTTGAATGTAGCAGTGTCCACGATCAAAAAAGAAACAAGGTTGGCAGCTCCCCAAAGGGAGTTGTATTCACTTAAAGGAAGCGGATGGAAATCACTAAAAGCCAGCTTTATGAAGCCCAAAAGGCCAAGGCATAAGCATGAGGTCATCATGGAGTCAAAAACTTTCAAACTCTCTTGGTCAAAGAAGCCTAGTTGTTGATACCGGTCAAACAGCCGGGTGAGTAAATATGCAGCGAAGAGAAAGATAAGGTTTGAAAGTATCTGAGCGGTAAACCATACGATGGGTGATTGCCCGCTGGGGACGTGATGTGATGCTGAATTGAGCAGAAAATGCAAGAACCATCTTATATGATACACCAGTGCCAGCGTAGAAAGGAGCATGGCGCCCCATAGGCTGGATTTTACAAGAACGGTCTTTAGTGGGGTCATGTTATCCATTACTTAAAATAATTTAAAGTGCACAGTAGTAAAAATAATTTAAAATAAAACAAATAATATTTATCGTTTTATTTTAAATTATGAAAACTGTGTCGATAATAAATACGATTTAAAGCAAAAAACCCGGACAGGTAGCATGTCCGGGTTTTATGGGATTTAGTATCAGTTATCACCTACATATTCATCCCAGCTGAGTTCAGCTTGGGGATGGGGAAATTGAGTGAATATCGTACCACCGTCAAAACTGGTGGGGATTTCTCCCAACCTATCATAACGTCTGGCATCAATCCATCGATGACCCCAGGGCTCTGCCCACAGCGAGTATCTCCGTTGGTAAAGGATCTCATCGATCAGGGCATCCTGTGTAGTCGCGCCGGAATAAGTTCCTATGCCTGCAGCTGTCCTGATCACATTGATAGCTTCTACGGCCAGTGCTGTTTGGTTCAGCTGGGCATGGGCCTCAGCCTTCAGTAGAATCAGCTCTTCGTTTTTGATAAATGGAATAGGAGTAGTATTGGAAGGCCATCTGGCATCCTGATGAGTACCCACCAATGCCCCGGCATCCGTGGTTACAGTGACGGGTGTATCCCGCAGCAGAAATTTCCTGGCTACCCGCAGATCCCCGGGGGTGGCATCCTGGATTACAGAAGGATGTACAACTATGATCGTGTTAATTGCTGCATTGGGCACATAATATAACGGATTGAAGATGTCTGGTGCCGCACCATAAGGATGTGATGGCCCGGTATTCAGGTTGCCACTTAAGCTCATGAAGGAATCGTCAAGAGCAGTGAGCACGCCTTGCCAGTCCTTTCGGTAAGCATTAAGCCTGGCCGTAATGGCTCTATTAACCCTGCGAAGTCCTTCGGTGGTTTTGAATCCATCAAATCCCCTGGTCAGCAAGAAGGGGAAGTCCCCGGTTCCGGCAGCTTGCAGAGCAGCATCTCCCTCATCAAGTAAAGATTTGATGTAATCCAGTGCCTGCTCGTAGGGAACGAATGGCCCGGGATTCAACGGATCTGCCACGTCTACCCTGATCCCGTTTTGATACACAAAATTTGCCGGAATCATAAACTGGTATCCCTGGATGGTTTTGGCAAAGCCTACCACGGCACTTTTGGAAGTTTCAGGGATGTTACTGGTATTCGCACCGGCTGCCACAAGTACCTCTGCCTGTTTGATGGCTTGATAAGGAGAGGCCCAGGATCCTCCTCCGGTTGTGCCAAACCCAAAGTAGGACCGATCAGGTACACGTCCGTTTTGACCTAGCCAATCGGTCTGAAACCTTGGATCGGAGGCATTCAGGTACCACACCTCTCTGCCGAATGTGTTCCAGGCCTGGGATATGTTGTTGACATACCCACGATGTCTGGATTCAAGCCCTGTGATCAGGAATTGGATTTGTTCACGGCTGGCATTGGTAGAAACTGAGCTCACCAGCGGGTTGTTGGGATCTACGATTTCATCTAGTTGGAACGGGTTACAGCTTGCGACTACGGCAGCGGTAACCAAACTTAGTCCTATATTTTTAGCTATATTTTTCATGGGGATGCCTGGTTAGAAGTCAATAGTAAGATGGAAAAAGACTCTTCTGGGCGTAGGATAGGGAGCGATATCCACATTATTGGCTACTGCTTGTGCCCCAAAAGTGGATGTTTCCGGATCAAAACCTTCGTATTTGGTAAATAGGAAAGCGTTGTTTACAGAACTTCCGATGCGAAGGTTCTGAACAGCGTTGCCAAACCACTGTGAGAGGGAAGTCTTGGGGATGGTATAATAAAGTCCGATTTCTCTCACCTTGACGAATGTGGCATCCTGTACCCATCGCCCAGCATTGTTGTAAGGTTCAGGATCCCGCTGACGGCCATTAGGTACACCATCCCCATCATCATCGTCAAACCAGCCTTTGGTTGTCCCTCCTCCGTCGTTCAGGAATGAAGTAAGGTTGATGTTATCCCCTCCCTGTCTCCAATCGATGAGAAAGGAAAACTCAAGCCCTTTGGCAATAGTTAAGGAGTTGGAGAAAGAGAGGTTGAAATCGGGCTGGGCATCTCCCCAGAAAGTGAACCCTCCGGGGTTTTCTGCCACAGCTGGTGTGCCTACGATAGTAGTGGGAGAGTAGCCTTCCGCGTATAGAAAAGTACCCAAGGCAGAGCCAAAAGCCCCGGAGATGTAAGTAGGTATACCTAATCTGGTGATTTCTGCTTTGTTTTTCCAGAATAATACCCTGGAAAACCAGCGGAAATTGGACTTGTCCACCACTGTGCCGGAGAGCCCCAGTTCAATACCCTTATTCTGTATCTCAGCTTCATTGCTTGGGGTAGTATTCACACCGGTAGAAGGGGATAGATTTAGATTTTGGATATTATTCTGGGTGTTCTTAATGTAATAGGTAGCCTCTAAGCTGAGTCTGTTCCCAAAGAAACCCGCATCTACACCGAATTCCAGTTCTGTGGCAGTTTCTGGACGGATGAATGTATTGCCAATCGTGGTTGATACTACAGAGCCAAGCAGCCCATCTATATTAGTACCATTAAGGGGGGTGAAAGTAGCCCCGAAATTGACAGGTCCTGCGGTCTCTCCATAGGCGATCCGTGGTTTGAGTTGATTGAAGAAAGAGCTGCTCCAGAAATCAAAATTGGCAAGGTTGATGGCGAGTGAAGCTCTTGGGAAAGCATAGTATTTCTGAAAGTCCCCATTCAGGGTGGACTTGTCCCAGCGGATACCAACAGTTCCGATCAGCTTATCGTCATAGTTGGCCTCTTGCTGGAGGAAAATACCTACATCCTGTGCCCTGCTTGCAAAATCCTGGTTGATTTCCTGGATTGCCGCCTGCCTTAAATTGGTCTGTCCTGGTACCAGCCCACGGCCCCTGTTAAACAGGGCATTGTTCTGGAAGTCCAGCCTTACCATTCCAGCCTGAGAGTTCATATTCACCCTGCCTAGATTCCAGTTGTACACTAAAGCAGCCTGGAAGTTGGAGTTGAAGCTTTCCTGCTTACCCACAAACACATCGCCGGGGTTTGCCTGGGCCTTCTGAAACTGTAAATACTCAGGAAGATAAATTAATGTGCTGTTTTGCAAGAAATCCAGCCCTCCTGAGATTTGGGCTCTCAGGAAGCTGGTGTTAGTTTTTAAGATATCTATATCCAAGGTAAATGCCTGCATGAAGCGGTTTACCGTAGAATTGTTGATGCCATTGTCTGTTACCGCCACTGGGTTTTCAGAGAAGTAGGGATTGACAGGATAGGTGCCATCTGAATTTCTCCTGAGGTCAAAATAATTGGGGACATAAGCGATACTATAGCCTATGCTTGCTCCAGAGTTGTTTTGATTTCCGGTGAATCCCCGGTCAGTATTGGACCTAATGTAGTTAGAGGATATGCCCAGCCTGATTGAATTGGTAATTTTATGGTCAATGTTTGCACGGACCGAGTAGCGCTCAAACCCAGTATTCCGAATGGTACCGTTTTCATTGGCTATGTTGCCGGATACAAAGAATTTGGTTTTATCATTTCCGCCGGAAATGTTTACACGGGTATTGGAAAGCGTGGCTCTGTTGTTATAAAAGTAATCTTCATAATCTATGAATGTTCCCGATGCCTGGGCTGCCCTGAAGCGTTCCAGTTCTATAGGTCTTCGGGCTTCTGGGAAGAAGAAATTGATTTTTTCCTCACTCCAGTTATCCACCCCTAACAGCCGCAGAGGCTCCGCAAACCCGATATCCTGAGAAAGGGAAACGGTGGTTCGGCCCTCTGTCCCTCGTTTAGTAGTGATAATTATCACACCCGCATTGGCTCTGGTACCATAGATAGCTGCTGCTGAGGGGCCTTTCAGTACTTCAATGGTTTCGATATCAGCTGGGTTTAGGTCGGCGAGTCTGTTTGCGCCGTCATCTTGTTCACTTCCTCCTGCACCGGATACTGTAGCGCGCCCAGACCGCTGGGAGGCATTATTGATATAGACCCCATCCACAATGATCAAAGGTTGTGAGGCTCCTCCTAAACTGGAAATTCCGCGGAGTTGGATGGAAATACCCCCTCCAGGGGCACCGCCGTTAGACCGTATGGTGGCACCCGCGACTTTTCCATACAAGGCCCCATCTGTGGTCTGAACCGTTGTAGTGCCCGTGAGCTCCCGGGCAGAAACGGATGACACGGCATTCGCGAGATTACTTCGCTTCACCGATGAAGCAAGACCTGTGACGACCACTTCTTCCAGATTAGTGGCATCTTGCTTTAGCTTGATAGTTAGAGCTCTGAGTTCTGGTGAGACTGTGGCAGTCTCAGAGATATATCCGATGGAAGAAACCACCAGCGTTACCCCTTCATTTGAAGGGATGGCAAGTGTGAAATTTCCATCCAAGTCAGCGATAGCTCCTGTGGTCGTGCCGCGGATAACAATGGTTGCCCCGATAAGAGCTTCACCCGTCCTTTCATCCGTCACAGTTCCGGTAACGGTGTACTGCGCCCATGCCCATCCTGAGGAGATCCAAAGGAAGCTGAGGGTTAGCAGAAGTTTGTAGAATTTGTACATAGGGAGTTGTTAATTTTATTTTATGTTAATTTCAAAAAATTTTATATAATAAAATCACGATCAAATAGGATTGATTTTGAAATTCTTTAAACGGACAGAAAACGTGTTGATTTGACAGAGCTTGTTCAGGTGAAGGGGTAAAATGTCTTGCTTCAGCAGCATCCTTCCACGTTTTAGTTTCAGAATGGCACTTGTCCATCATAGCGTACGTGTGGGAAAAGGCTCTTCGTTACATATTGAGGTCAGGGTGAATATTTTTCCCTACATTAATTGCTCAAAGTTTCCCGTTCAAATTATGAAGAGTAAAAGGTGTTCAACCCGGTGGAATGCCCTGGCATTGATGGTTTTTATTTTGTTCTCCTGCTCTGAAAACGAAAATCAGCAGGGTGATTTACCCCTGATTATCTCATTGGATGATTCGGATACATTCAGTGAAGGGGGTTTTTTTGAAATTTTTGAACTGAGGGAAGTCAAGGAATTAACATACAATCCGAACCACTTCCTGGCAGAAGTAAGTAAGCTCGTTGTAACAGAAGATGGTTTTCTGGTCTTGGATAAGAATCTTGATGCACTTTTCAGATATGACTCCCAGGGTCAACTTCTAAACAGGATATGCAAAATAGGCGATGGCCCTGCAGAAATGCCAGGAGTCAGTGATTTTGTCTTTGATCCCGGGAAGGAGGAATTATATGTAATCGCATCTGGGAGTTTACAGGTTAAGGTATATAAGCCGGATGGAACGTTTGTAAGGAATTTGAAAATGGGAGTCCAGGCAGATCATATTGCCTTAATAGGGGATCATCCTGTATTGACACTGACTTATTTTAATCCATTTTACCGCTATTTGGGGGTTTTCGATCAGAATGGGGATACATTAAAAACCGCTTTCCCGTTTCCTAAAGAGACCTTTCCCATAGGCTTGCACCATATTTCAGGTAACCTGACGGCTGCCAAATCGACAGGAATCCTTGTAAATGAACCCGCGTCCTCCACGGTGTATGCTATGAATGAGGAAATGGATTTGAACCCAAAATATAAATTCACCGCAGCCGGAGACTTTTGGCCCGAAAAGGAGCGACACAAGCTGAATGCCTATTTTGAAAAATTAGCAACTGGAGACCTATCTTTTTTATCTAAATATTATGGGGAGGGTGGGGATTGTTTTTTCTTTGGACTGAATGCTAAAAAATCCAGTGGCCGACAAAACGTGGTGGATCCAAGAATTGGCTATTACGACCACCGCTCAGGTAAGAGCAATCTGAGCAAGAGCCAGCCGTTTTTGATCAATATGAAAGGTCCTTTGGCAGTGGAAGGTAATAGTTTTTATGCCTATATCTCTAAAATTAAACTATCTGAGCTTTTTGCGGAAGATGAGGAGTGGAAGAATGCCTTGGCTCCTTTATCTGAAATTCTGGTTTCGGATAAGGAAGATTATGATACACCTGTTCTTTTAAAGTTTGGAATAAAGTAACTTCCCTATATCGTCCAGCACCCCAGCACGATCAGAGGCTGGGAATTACGTTGAATTGCGAGAAAGAAGAGTTCCATGTATCAGGCAAAAAGGAAACGGGCCGTATGAAAACAACACCAGAACATGACGAGCGTATGTCAAAAATGACATTCTCCTCAGTCTATCCACATTACGTGACAAAAGTCCAGCGGAAGGGCAGGACAAAAGAAGAGTTGCATCAAGTCATTACATGGCTTACCGGCTTTGATGAAAAAATTTTACAGGAGTTTATTGATGGGAAAGCAACTTTTGAGGAATTCTTTGCGAAAGCAGCACTAAATCCTAACGCCAACCAGATTAAGGGCCTTATTTGCGGATATAGGGTGGAGGAAATCGAGAACCCGCTAACTCAGCAGGTGAGGTATCTGGATAAGCTGGTGGATGAACTGGCAAAAGGGAAAAAGATGGAAAAAATCCTGCGAAACGGATAAAGGAAATGTCACATTTGAAGTGAGCGTTGGCACCAAGCAAAGAGTTGTGCACGCTTGAAGGGGCGTACTTTCTGAATAGGTTGTTGAATTAGTTATTTTTAAGTGTATCGTTTTAAGATTAAGTTTCGTCATCAAGAAGTGAATCAAACGTTAAGCTCTATGAAAAATCATGTATTGTATTCTGTTTTCTTACTCCTGGTGTTCGGTGCATGTAACGATAAGGATGACACCCTCCCTCTTTCTTACATGGATGGGACGTATGAATTGATGTCGGAGAACACCGATAACGGGCTTTGGTTTGGCCGGCAACTCATCTTTCATGCGGATGGATCATTTGAGCGCCAGTCGGTAGTGAGAGAGTCGGAAAGGGGGGAGAACTTGGGATTCGTAGATTATGTAACAGGGACTTACCAGCTTCGTGGGGAGGAGTATCAGGAATTCCACGAAGAGGTAAACAGGATAAACTATGAAGAGCAGGACGTGATCTATGTTACAACAAAAGAGGAGCTGTCTGCCATTCATGATTTTAGAAGGGAAGGTGAAGTAGGTGTATTAAGGCGTATGGAAAATGGGGCGAGAATAGCAATCGCTTTTCCCTGTAATGACATCATAGGGGCAGCATCCATGTGTATCGGTGAACAGATATTCACCAGGGTCAATTGAGATCATCGGTTAAAGCTTCAGCAGAAAAAAACTAAGCTCCGGAGGAAAAGTATTGACTTATCAATAAGTGGTCTTTTGGTGTCTAAAGCAGGGTCTCAGCTCTGCTTTATTTTTTAAGCCAGTTCCTTGCCCCATATGGAAAAGGTCTGAAATTTTTTTTGGCAAGGAGCGGCAGTCTGGCTTTATCTCATATTATTTGCTTTATTAGCCTTAACGATGCATTATGGCCGTATATTCGTCAGTTTCTGGCGGACTCAAATCTGGCTTTTCGGTTAGTGCGACCTGGATCACTGACCCAGGAAAATAGCATGGGGTAAGTTTTACAAACCCAATTGTTGTGAAAGTGGCATAGCCTAAGTGATTGAGACAAAACCGATAGACATCGATCAGTAAACATGCTGTACCTGCGGGTTGCGAGACAAAAATATGAATTGTAAAAAATGCCACATCGAGGCAAATCTTAACTATTGTCCCAACTGTGGGCAACCTGTTGCTCTCAAACGGATTAACGGGTATTACCTTGTACACGAAATCACGCAAGTACTAAACTTCGAAAAAGGTGTTTTTTACACCATCCGGGAATTGCTGATTCGGCCGGGAGAGAGTGTGAGACGGTTTATTGCAGAAGACAGAAACCGTCTTGTCAAACCGGTTGTTTTCATCATTGTGACTTCTTTGGTTTATTCTCTGGTGAACAGTTTTTTCCTTATTGAGGAAGGTTACATGACCTACGATGGGATGGATGCATCAACGGCAATGATCATTATGAAATGGATTCAAGATCATTATGGGTATTCAAATATTGTTATGGGCATATTTATAGCCTTCTGGGCAAAGATATTCTTTAGAAAATACGGTTATAATTTCTATGAAATATTAATACTGCTATGTTTTGTCATGGGTATGGGAATGTTGCTTTTGGCAGTTTTTGCGGTTTTTGAAGGGCTGACAAAACTGGCTTTATTGCAGGTAGCAGGTATTCTGTTCATTGTGTATTGCACATGGGCTATCGGACAGTTTTTTGACAGGAAAAAACCTGTAAGCTACTTCAAGGCAATTGCTTCCTATGTGCTGGGAATGGTTACGTTTATGCTTTCAGCAATCCTTTTAGGGACTTTAATTGATAGGATATAAAATTATATGGAGGAAAAAAAAGCACTGCTATTTGCGCTTCGGGTTGCTACTTTAATTATTGGAGTGGCGCTTTTTAAGCAGATTGACTTCCAAAACCTGAGTCTGGAAAAACCAGCCTTGGGAACGGTGTATTTGATAACATTGGTATTCTTGGTCTATGTGCAGATAAGGGACGCTAAAAGCAGAAAGAAATAGCAGTGGACAACTGATTTTCCCCCCACTATGGTGAGGTAGATGTTTAAAGGAGGGTGGATTAAATTTTCCCACCTTATCCGGTTGATTGCGGTAATTTGAAGACAGAATACATCTGATTATAAGGATTAAATTTGAGATATGGGACGTTTAATTTTTTGCTTGTTATTCATTACTTCGAATGCTTTTGGTCAAGATATATTTGAGGCAATAGAGAACGGAGACTTCGTGAAGCTGGAGAAAATGCTGCTACAGGAAGTATCGACACAACAATATAATGAAAAAGGACTGACGCCCTTGTGGGAGGGGGTAATCAAAAACGACACAATGGCGGTTAGTCTATTATTGAAGTATGATGCGGACGCTAATCTTATTTCGGGAAACGGACTTCCTCCGATTATGGCGGGATGTATCGCCAACTCGTACGAAAGTGTTCGGATTTTAATTGAAAATGGAGCTGATGTCAATTGGAGATCTCCGGCATCACGAAACCAGCAACCCATAAGATGGGCTTCCCAAGGCGCGTCATTGGATTTGGTCAAACTTCTACTTTCAAGCGGCGCAGATATGGAGTCATCCCCTGACGACAAAGGGACGCCTCTAATGGCAGCACTCCATTCAAGAAGGTTTGAAATTGCGGCATACTATTTTATTCACAATGCCAACGTCGATGTAATTGGGCGTGACGGAGAAACAATAATCCACGAAGCAATTAAAACCGGAAATCCAGAAATGGTTCGGCTTGCACTTAGTCGTAAAGCCCCTTTGGATGTAAAGGATCCGGAAGGGAAAACTACATTGCAGTTAGCTAAAGAAAATGGTAATGCCGAAATAACCGAACTTATAGAGAAAGCAATAAAGATAAGATAGAGGATGAGTCTGTGTCTTCGCCATCATATGCATGAATTTGGGGTTTAGCCAAAGAGATAGCCAAGTTTAAAAAAACAGGAGAGCAGCAAGTAAAATGTTCTCTTTCAATTAAAACTTCATGCATTGAAAGGTTTTTCCCATCAAGCACTAGGGAATCAACTCAAATGTTCTTAACATTATTTTGATAGTTTATTTGTTTAACAGTTTTTAACATATTATATTTAAACTTAGAGTTGCATTACCCGCTTAAAACTTAATACCTTATCGGATAGGGGATCAGAAGTGATCCCCTATCTCGTTTAGCACTGCCCTTGTCCTACGAAGTCTCCTGGAAGCGGTTTGAGGCTATAACTTTAGTCCCCCCAATGTTAAATTCAGAGCGTATGTCTCCGGATTTTAAGCATACCTCCCTGACAACCTGCCCGGGACAATCCGTACAGTAACGGGACAAAGCGGCCAGAATATGCGATCTACTATACAAGACTACACTCACCGCTATACAAAAATCCCCTTTTATTTCACTTTTTTCCCGCTGGAAGAAAACAGCAAGTCCTGTATGCAAGTGGCATGATTTTTCCATTAAGTAAAATGTCAGGCAGATTAGCCCGATAATGCTTAACACCTAGTAGAGAGAGTCTCACTAATCTGGGGCTCTCTTTTGCTTTCTTTTTATTACTGGAAAAGAGGGCACACGTAAGTGGAGGTAGCGGGTTATAAGCTATCTTTCTTTATCCCAGCAAAAGCTAAATACGAAGGGAGATTCCGCATAAGACGTATTGGCCTGGATGGCAGGGATAATTCACGGAATGGTTTTCTTAGCCTGAGCCTCCATGTGAATGGCGGAATGCTTTGTGCAGCTGGAATATCTGCCTTACGGCTGTATATTAGAGAAAACAAATAACATGAAGCATTCTAAACCTATCCTATGGATTACAGCGCTATGTATCCTCTGCTCCTGCTCCTGTAGCCCAGAAGAGTTAAGCAGGTATGCTTTTCGTGGAATGGAAACCCTGATGGGGAAGGGATTTTTGCCTTCAGATGAAATCAGACAGCTGGGTGGGTTTGCGGGTGTAAGCGTAAATTTGAGCAGTTCCAAAGAGGGAGATACATCCTCCTCCACCATTTTTCTCAGGCTGGAAAACGGAGACCCGGTACTATTAGGTAACCAGCCAGAGGTACTGGCACGGAAATGTGCAGAGATATACCTTAGGGATTTTGAAAAATCCACAGATTATCAGCAAATTACAGTGCAGTTTGTACAGGCTGATCCGGCTAACCGGGACAACTTTGCAATGCAGGAGTAT
Source organism: Algoriphagus sp. (assembly GCA_048819475.1). Taxonomy (GTDB): domain Bacteria; phylum Bacteroidota; class Bacteroidia; order Cytophagales; family Cyclobacteriaceae; genus Algoriphagus. Next base: position 63,908 of record JBMDXP010000085.1, on the reverse strand, counting down.
ACATTCAATACCCAGGATTTTTAAAGCCCTGTTTTCCTATGCAGATCCCTCCCGAATTTCAGAAACCGCCCACCTCTCTGGGTGACTGGGTGATAACTGTGCTCATCAAACGGTTGCCCTTCATCGGCTTTATCATGTTGATCGTATGGGCTGTCGATAAAGATACAGACCCCAACAAAGCCAACTGGGCAAAGGCCGAGCTGATCGTAAAGTTGATAGTTTTCATTTTGATTGCCATCTTTGTGTCTATAATCGGTTTAGGTTTCTTCACGGGATTCGTGGATGAAATCGATTGGTCCCAATTCGACTAGATGAATTTCAAAGCTTTCTGCTCAGATATCGATGGTACACTGCTCAATGCGGAGCGTGATCTTTCCCCACGGTTAAAAACAGCAATCCATAGACTTCCCAAAGACATCCCGGTCATTTTGGCCAGTTCACGTATGCCCGATGCCATGCGGCATTTGCTCAATGACCTGGGTAGGCCAGAGGAACCCTTGATAGCTTACAACGGAGGCTACGTAATAGACGGTAAGGGGGAAGTTTTGGACTCCGTGGAAATCCCACTGTCCTTAGTTGCCAAAATCCTCGATCTCACAGCAGGGAGTACCCTCCATATCAGTCTTTATAACGGGGAGAATTGGTATGAGCCCCGAGAAGATTACTGGACACAGCGGGAGATAAAAAACACAAAGGTATTACCGACCTGGCTTTCGGATAAGGCGGTATTGGATCTGTGGTCCAAGGAGGGAGCCGGCGCACACAAGGTCATGTGCATGGGAGATGCACAAGAGATATCCTGGCTATTTGGAGAGCTACATGCTGAGTATGCACCAGAGCTACACCTCTATAGATCAAAAGACACCTATATCGAGATAGCACCACGGAAAATCTCCAAAGCCACTGCACTTCGTCTGTTGCTGGAAAAGCGCTATGATATCGGGCTGGAGTCGGTGATCGCCTTCGGAGACAACTACAACGACATCGATCTGTTACAGAAGGTAGGCTGGGGGGTGGCTGTAGGCAATGCCCGACCGGAAGTAAAAGCTGTGGCTAAAGAGGTTTCGCTTCATCATAAAGACGATGGGGTGGCAGCCGTACTGGAGAGGCTATCCCTGGAGTATCATCAGGGCTGAAACACAGTTGCACAGTCACATCCCATGTTTTCTGTACCGGTCTCCGGGACTATTGAAGCAGCCCTGCCCCATCCTCCACATCCTCGATCGCACGGGAAAGAAAGTCCTGAAATGGCTTCATCCGCCGAAATCCATCCAGCCCAAGTGTAATGAACTGGCCGGAATCCACTGCGCTATCTGCTACAGGTGAAGAAAGTATAAAACTTTTCAGTCTTAAATACGCGATGTAGGGGTGGTCAATGGGGTAGTCCCTGGGGCTCGTTTTGAGCTGCTCACCAGTTATGCCTGAAAAGACCTGACGCACTTCGGGATCCTGCTCTATTCTCTCCAGTTCAGCCCCGGAGTAATCAATTTCTTTTCGGATTTTTTTCAGCGTGTCTGCTTCAGGCATCCAGATTCCTCCAGCCAGAAAAGAGGCCCCAGGCTGCACATGCATGTAATATCCAGGCCCTTCTGATTTCTTTCCTTTCGGAGAAAAATAGGCCGCAAAATTGGTTTTATAGGGAGCTTTGTTGGGTGAAAAACGCACATCCCTGTTTTGCCTGAATACGCAGTCTTTGGGTTGGAAGGCAGCTAGAGCAGGCTCCCATTCCGCTATTCCCTTCAGCATCACGGCTACATCCTCCAAAAACTCCGCCTTACATTCAAAGTACCACGACTTGTTGTCATCCATCCATTCTTTCTGGTTGTGTTCAGCTAGGGCAGTGAGAAATTTCAAGTAAGGTCGCATGGGATTGAGGAGGTTAATGTGACAACTGGGTAAGGAATAATGATAACCATGCAAGGCGGTTTTTGATTCGATTGCAGGAGTTTTTTTGGTAGGGAAAAGGAATTCAGCCCTTCTCGTCTGGTTTAGATAAAATCCACCAATCCTTCCAGTTTCATACCCCTGCTTCCTTTGATAAGGATCAGGTAATCTTCGAACTTGCTGTCTTCCAGCCAGTTTCGGAGTGAAAAGGGGTCCGGAAAGTAAAGTGCCTCGGGGATTTTGGGGAGAGCGGAGGTGATAAGCTTGCCTGTGAGACAAATCTTGTCTATGGCATATTCTCCCAAGAGTTCTCCGAGTTTTTCGTGTTCTGCTGCAGCATGCTCACCCAGCTCAAACATATCGCCGAGGATGACCATCTTCCGGGGTTTGCCTGTCATCACACCAAACGTCCGAATGGCCACTTCCATACTGGATGGGTTGGCATTGTACGCATCCAGGATGATGAGGTTGCTGCGCTTGCTGATAAGCTGCGACCGCATATTGGATGGGCGGTACGTGACCACGGCTTCCACTGCTTGCTCCATCGGGATTCCAAAGAATTTACCGATGGTAAGAGCCGTAGCAATATTCCCGAAATTATAGGCGCCTATCAATCCCGTGGTGAACACGAGGCCTGAATCTGCTATGCTGAACTGAACAAAGGGGTCTGCACCTTGAAAGCTGACTTCGCAAAAATCCCCTACAGAAGGATAAAGTACCGGGCGCTCAAAGCGTTTGGCGAGGTTGGCCAGAATAGGGTCCTGGGAATTGATAAATACGGTACCGTCATGCTCACGGAGGTACTGGAAAAGTTCAGTCTTGGTTCTTAGGACCCCTTCGGGACCACCCATTCCCTCAAGATGGGCACGGCCGATGTTGGTAATGAAGCCATGTGTGGGGGACGCTATTTCGCAGAGCTCATGGATATCCCCGGGCTTGTTGGCGCCCATTTCTATCAAGGCCAGCTCGGTGTCCTCTTTCAGGGTAAGGAGGGTTAGCGGCACGCCGATGTGGTTGTTCAGGTTTCCCACCGTGGCCACGGTACGGAAGGACTGCTTCAACACCGCATGAAGGAGTTCCTTGGAGGTAGTCTTGCCATTGGAACCTGTCAGGCCGATTACAGGGATAGAGAGCTGCATCCTATGGTGGTGTGCCAGCTCCTGCAGTGTCCTGAGTGCATCGGTTGCCAGAAAATACCGAGAATCGGATTCGACATACTGACCGGGATCGTCTATAACCACTGCTGAGGCTCCCATTTCCAATGCCCGGGGAGCAAAAGCGTTTGCATCAAAGTTCGGGCCTTTCAGGGCAAAAAAGAGATTGCCGGGAGCAATCTTACGGGTATCTGTGCTCACCCCAGTACTCTTCTTGAAGAGCTGGTACAAAATGGAACTAGTCATTGCCTGTCTTTAAGATTTATTCCCAAAATAAAGGAATCATTCACATCTTTGGGGCGGGACTCCCGTATTAATTTCAGTCTTAAGCTATCTTTATCCATGCGTGTAATCCGGATTTTATTTTTTCTGATCCTCAGTTCAAGTGTCTATGCGCAAGAGATCTTCCGGCTGAATCAGCACCCAGGGATGGTATTGGAGGGTAGGGAGCTGACTTCTCCGTTTTCCGGAGGGATCAATTCTGCCCAGATACAGACTATCGATCTTACAGGAGATGGATCCGAGGAATGGGTGGTCTGGGACATTAATTCGAGGCAGCTCCAGGTGTACCATAAAGAGGGCGAGGTATTCACCCACCTGCCCGCACTCAGCTATTTATTCCCTGAGGATATCAACGGTTTTTTGATTCTGGTGGATTTCAACGGAGATGGAAAGAAAGACCTCTTCACCTCTACACCACTTGGGATCAAGGCCTACCTCAATACCTCGCAGGGAGGAAGGATATCATGGACGGTAGCACAGAATTTTCTCCGGTTGGATGGTGCAGGTAATATCCAAGCCAATAACCTGGATATCCCCCTGATCCAGGACCTGGACGGTGACGGTGACCTGGATCTAGTCATATTTAATTTTGCCGCTGGAGACTACCTGGAGTTCTATAAAAACACCTCTGTAGAGCGAAAAGGCACAGCAGATATTGACGGTTTTGCCTTTCCGGAAGTGTTTTGGGGCAATTTCGCCTTCTGCGGATGTGGGGAGTTCTCCTTTGGCCAGACGTGCACTGGGCAGCCGATGAACAGAATGCTCCCCACAGGGGACAATCTCAATATTCAGCACGCAGGTGGACATTCGCTGCTGTACCGTGACCTGGACGGAGATGGGGTGCGGGATCTGATTTTGGGCCGCGACGAATGCAGCACGCTATATTACCTCCCAAACTCAGGGACCAATATCTCCCCCAGGTTCACTACCTCGGCAGGCGAGGCTCCCGGCTATGGAGCTTTCCCCCGGTTTCCCCTGTTTCATATCCCTTCGGTGATCGGGGATGAATTGATTATCAGTCTCAATACCAGCGAGACAGCATTTAACTTTGGGATAGACTTTGCCACCTCTATTCTAAGGGTGACTTCTGAAGGTGATCAGGATGTGGGCTTTTTGCAGCACCAGAGCCTGGATCTGGGAGAGAATTCGCGGCCATTTTTTACAGGTAATAAAAATAACGGACAACTGATCGTCACGGCCAATGTCACCCGGGATGGATCCGTGAGAGGGGAAGCATTCCGTTTCGCTTTTTCCGAAGGGGAATTTACCTTGACTGACAGTGATGTGGGAGCGCTCTCGGCCCTGGATCTGCTGGATGTGCAATGGATCAGCTATACCGATAGGAATGCTGTCGGCCATACCCTGGTTACTGGAATCCGGTATACTGGCAACATTCCCAGTCAGACGATATTCAGGTCTACAGGGGAGGGTTGGGAAACCGTATCTTTTACTGGTTATGTACCTTCCCGTGGCGATGAGATCAGGTTTTTTGCTTACACTAACAGGGATTACATGCTGGTAGCCGGGCAGAATGGAAGCTTGGATCTCTACGGGGTCGACTTCGAACGCATGGCCGCAGAGCTGCAAGAAGAGGGCTTTCTGGGTTTTGTGGACAATCCTGCCAACCGTAACTTGAATGTGGCCGTGGGTGCTGGGTCAGCTCCCGACCTCTATGCCGTGGACCAGTTAGGCAGCATGATGATGGTGGAGGATTTTATGGGAGCTGCGGTCCGAAAGGAAGTATTGGTACAGGTAGACAATAGAAACCTGCCCACCCGCTTGGGAAGAAATACCTGGATCGCCCTGGTAAACCCGGTCTTCGGGGGAGGAGCAGACCTGCTGCTCGGAACACGTGCTGGCGGGCTGCTGTACATGGCCGCGGCAGAGGGTACAGAACCGGGAGATGGCCTGCAGCTGAAGGTGTACCCAAATCCTACCATAGGCCCAATCAGAATCATTGCAAACCAAGCTGCCACAGGCCGGCTGATCACCGCAATGGGACAGGTGGTGAAGGAAAATATCGCTATCCCTGCCCATAGGGAAGTGGAGATTCAGGCTGGATTTTTGACTCCTGGGCTGTATATTCTCACCTTAGAGATGGCAGACAGATCCACTGTCTCACGCAAAATCTGGGTGAGGTAATTACAGGATTGGTTTTGCTCGTAAAGCCCAAAAACCCTAGCTTTCGATACAGAAACTTAATTTCATGAAGAAAATTTACTTATTGGCAATCCTAGCTGGTTTCCTGGTTTCCTGCTCTCCGGAAAAAATCAACCCCGCTGACAAGGTATTTACAAAAGGTGTCATCTACACCGTGGATGAGGCTAATCCTAAAGTGGAGGCAGTGGCAGTCAAAGACGGGCTGATCCTAGCCTTGGGAAGCACCGCTGATGTGGAGAAATACATAGGTGCCCAGACCGACGTGATAAACTTACAGGGCCAGACCATGACCCCTGGCCTGATAGAGTCCCATGCCCACCTGATGGGCATTGGCTATAACAAGCTGGAACTGGATCTGATGTATGTAAAGACCTATGATGAACTGGTGGAAAAGGTGGCAGAGGCTGTGGCCAAAGCCCAACCTGGAGACTGGATCACCGGAAGGGGCTGGCATCAGGACAAATGGATCGAAAAGCCTGAAACAATGGTGAAAGGTTTCCAGACCAACAAAGCATTAAACGAAGTCTCCCCAGACAACCCTGTATACCTTAGCCATGCCAGCGGACACGCTTCCTTTGCCAACTCCAAGGCACTCGAACTGGCGGGGATCTCCCAGTTTGGCAGTGAACGGCCAGATAACGTGGAAGGGGGGGAGATCATCCGTGATGAGCTGGGAAATGCCACCGGTGTACTGACCGAGCGGGCTTCGGGGCTGGTAGCAAGGTTGGTCCCGGCAGAGACCCCTGAGCGTGCGGCCGAAGCGCTTACGCTGGCGTTGAAGGAGTTGACCGAGAAGGGAATCACCAGCTTCCACGATGCAGGAAGCGATCAGCGGGTGATAGATCTGCTCCAGCAATTCAAATCTGAAGGTAAACTTACCGTCCGACAATATGTGATGCTTACGGGGAGATCTCCGGAACTGCTTGAGGAATGGTATGGGAAAGGCCCTATGATAGATCAGGATCACCTGCTGACGGTAAGGTCGATCAAGCTGAACTGCGATGGGGCACTGGGCCCACGTGGTGCTTGGCTTCTGGAAGAATACGCGGACAGACCAGGACATACCGGTCATGAGACACTTCCTATGGAAGTAGTGACCGAAGTTTCTGAAAAGGCATTGCCGCTGGGTTTCCAGGTCTGTGCGCATGCCATCGGTGACCGCGCAAACCAGGAGATTCTGGATCGTTACGAAGCCACATTTGCGAAGTTCCCTGAGCTAAAAGACCATCGTTTCCGCATAGAGCATGCCCAACATTTACATCCGGACGATATCGGGAGATTTGGTAAGCTGGGGGTGATCGCTGCCATGCAGGCAATCCATCTGAGTTCGGACAGACCCTGGGCAATCGATAGACTGGGAGAGAAGCGGATCATAGATGGAGCTTATGTCTGGCAAAAGCTGATGCAATCCGGTGCCAAAGTGATCAACGGAACGGATGCCCCGGTAGAGCCGGTGGATCCTCTGCCTTCATTTTTTGCCTCTGTATCCCGTAGGACACTCGATGGCATGCCGGAAGGGGGCTTTGAGGCTGATCAGAAGATGACCCGGGAAGAGGCCTTGCGCTCGTATACCCTGGATGCAGCTTATGGAGAGTTTGAAGAAGACTTCAAAGGCTCTATAGAAGTGGGCAAAGCAGCGGACTTCACGGTGTTTGACAGGGATATCATGGAGATCCCGGAAATGGAGATCCTGGAGACACGCGTCAAGATGACCGTGATGGGAGGACAGATCGTCTATCAGGCAGAAAGCCGGTGAGCTCATTTACGTTAAAAATAACAGCAGAGAAGATCATTAACTAGCAGGAATATGAATAAAAGAATAGCATTTGTATGGGTGTTTTGCCTGATCACTGTGCTGGTGATGGGCCAGGATACCAGACCGATCACTTGGAAGGATGTACCTACCTGGAAATATATGCAGGGAGGGAGCTTTAAAATTTCCCCGGATGGTCAATGGGTCGCTTATGGTGTGGTGGCTTTGGAAGGAGATGGCGAGGTCATCCTTCAGCGGGTAGATGATCCGGCAGGGAAAAAGACATTCAAAATAGGCTTTACGACTTTCCCATCTATCGAATTCAGTGAGGACAGTAAATGGATAGCTTTCAAAGAGCACCCTACTTTTACAGAGAAGAAAGCCAATGAAAAATCCAAAGGAAAACCGCTGAAAGATAAATTGACCCTGGTCAAGTTGGGGACAGAGGAAAAGAAGACATTTGAAAATGCAGGAAGCTTTTCCTTCAACGGCACCGTGTCCACCCATCTGGCGATTAACCTACCCAAGGAGGGCAACAGCGATGCCAAAGGGTCAGACTTGCTTCTGTATCACCTTGCTTCAGAAAAGACCCAGAACCTGGGCAATGTGATAGAGTTTGCCTTCAACAAAGCTGGCTCCTACCTGGCCTATGCAGTAGATGCTTCCAATAAGTCCGGAAACGGCATTTACCTGATGAATCTCTCCAACAGCAGCACAGTGGTGCTGGATTCTGATAAGGCAACTTACAAATCCATTAGCTGGACAGAGAAAGGAGACGCATTTGCTGCCCTGAAGCTGGTGGAAGATAAAAAATATAAGCAGGAGCAGGGAAAACTCATCGGGGTGAAAAATGTCACCAATCCTCAGGTCACAGTTTATGATCCGCTGAAAGACTCCACGGGATTCTCCAGGACATTTACTATCAGTCCAAACAGGAAACCGGTATGGTCTGAGGATCTCACGCGGTTGTTCTATGGAATCCACCCCTTGGAGCTGGCAAAAAAAGAAGAGTCCAAAAAGGAACTGGACAAAGACTCTGTCGCCACAGCCGAAGCTGCTGCAATGAAAAAAATAATGGCTGATACCACAGTCAAAACAATCGCGGATCTGCAGAAGGCTATTGCCAAACTGGATTCGGGCAAAAACAAATCCGGTGGAAAGGAAAATGAGGCTGACAAGCCCGATATGACTATATGGCATTGGCAGGACACGCGTCTCCAGTCCCGCCAGCAGGTACTGGAAAACCAGGACAAGACCTATAGCTTCTGGGCCATGTACGAGGTGGCCTCGGGCAAGCATATCCAGCTTCAGGACAGCACCATGCGTGACCTAAGCATTCTACCTAAGGAGAAATATGCGTTAGGCTCCGATATCCAGGCCTATGAATTGGATATCAACCTTGATGGACAGAATTACCGGGACTACTTCATCGTGGATCTGAAAACAGGTGAGCGTAAACCGCTTTTCACTAATTTCTATATGCCCTCCTATGCCTCTATGCCCAGACCTTCCCCTGATGGCACCAAATTGCTTTACGGTGAAGCGGGACACTTCTTGGTGTATGATATCCCTACAGCAACCACCAGAAATCTTACAGAAAACTTACCGGTATCCTTCGTGAACGCAGAGGATGACCACAATGTAGAAAAGCCACTCCAAAATGCACTTGGCTGGAGTAGTGATAGCCAGTACCTGCTGCTGAGGGACGGCTGGGATATCTGGCAAGTGCCACTGGCTACTAAAGAGAATCCGGTGAACTTGACACAGAATGGTCAATCAGAGAAGATCAGGTATCAATACCGCTTTGTTACCGATCCCGATGAAAAAGGAATCGATCTCAAGAAACCGCAGTATATCCGGATCTACGGAGAGTGGGATAAGAAGAGCGGTGTAGCTCTGCTCACTCCTGCAAAGGCTGGACTGGCTGCCGGAGCAAAGCGTCTGTTATGGGAAGACATAAATCTCGGATCCTTCCAGAAGGCCAAGAAAGCGGATGTTTATGTTTTCAGTAAGGAGACATTCAACGAGCCTTCAGAAATGTATGTGGCTGATGCCAGCCTGGCCAATGCCAAGCAGGTGACTGCGGGTTCTCCGGATGCGGCGAAGTACAGTTGGTCATCCGGAACAAGATTGGTAGATTACGTTTCTGACAAAGGAGATACGCTGCAAGGTGCCTTGTTTCTTCCTGCGGGGTATGTGGAGGGAACTAAATATCCTACGGTGGTCTATTATTATGAAAAACTCTCCCAGACCCGTCATAGCTGGTCCAATCCGGGCTTCAGTGGCACTGGCTGGAATCCAGGAGTATATACGAGTAATGGTTATGCCGTATTTATCCCGGATATCGTGTATACGATGGATGATCCCGGTATGTCTGCTGTGTGGTGTGTGATTCCTGCAGTGAAGGCAGCTATAGCCACGGGAGTGATAGATCCGGATAAAATTGGCATCCATGGCCATTCTTGGGGAGGCTATCAGACTTCATTCCTGATCACCCAGACGGACATGTTTAAAGCTGCGGCTGCGGGTGCACCGCTGACCAACATGATCTCTATGTATGACCTGATTTACTGGAATTCCGGAGGGGGGAATATGTCGATTTTTGAGGCATCACAGGGAAGGTTCCGCGGAGGACCTTGGGAGAACTGGGAGGCCTACGAGCGTAACAGCCCCGTATATCATGTGAAAAATGTAAAAACCCCGCTATTGATGCTGCACAATGACAAGGATGGAGCGGTAGATTTCACCCAGGGGATCGAATATTATAATGCCTTGAGGAGACTGAAAAAACCAGTGATTCTGGTTCAGTACAAAGGTGAAAACCATGGTTTGGGCAAGTTGGAAAACAGGAAAGATTACAGCGTGCGGATGATGGAGTTCTTTGACCACCACCTGAAGGGAGCGGATGCCCCGGACTGGATGGAAAAGGGGATAGAAAAACTGAAGCTTGGTGATCACCTGGAGCAGCGGGCCTTCTGAGCTTTTATATCGGATTAATGAAAAACTCCCTTTTTGTCTATGACATTTCAAAGGGAGTTTTTTTTATGCCCGAAGAGGAAAGTGCTGACCTTTTATCTGTTACGGTTGCCGATCTTCAGATATAAGGGGAGGAGTCTGATTGGCCATTTCCTCCAAGTGCAATCGCTATGGGCTAACCAGGAGGGATGGCGTAGGATAGCCTTGGAGTCAGGTTTTATTTTTAGGAGGTAACATGCAGGATATGAACGGGATTTGTAAATTGATGTACAGATGTGGAATTGGTTTTGAGCTGGTATCGTATCCCCAGTTGGAAGGATGGGGCTAAATTTTTACAAAAAAATGAAAAAACCAGAAGAATTTGACGTGATAATACTGGGCTCTGGCCAGGCTGGGAATCCTCTGGCACTTACCCTGGCAGCCGAAAAGTGGAAAGTAGCCCTGGTAGAAAAAGGAAAACTGGGAGGTACCTGTGTGAATACCGGCTGCACCCCTACCAAGACCTATGTAGCCAGTGCCAGAAGGGCTTGGGCCGTGAATCACGCCAAAGAATTGGGTATAAAAGTGCCCATCTCGCCCCAAATAGACATGATGGCAGTGAAGGCACGGAAGGATAAGCTGGTGGAGGCCTCACATCGGGGTGTCTCCAAATCCCTGGCGGATGAAAAAAACATTACACTGCTCCAGGCCAAAGGATATTTTACCGATAACCATACCATCCAAGCCGGCTCTCGGGTGCTTACTGCTCCGAGGATAGTAGTTAATGTAGGTGCCCGTACCCACGTCCCGGAAGGATTTTCAGATGTAGATTTTCTAACTCATGAGACTATCCTTCAGCTCACAGAGGTTCCGAAACATTTGCTGATCGTAGGGGGAAGTTATATCGCGCTTGAGTTTGCGCAGATTTTCCGGCGACTGGGCGGTAAGATCACGGTGGTAGAGAAAGGAGACCGACTGATCACGAGGGAAGATCCGGAAACTTCCCGACTGGTGCAGGAGATACTGGAATCCGAGGGAATCCGTGTCCTCTGCAGTGCTGAGTGTATCGAAGGAAAAGATAGGAAAGGAGGCGGAGTGACTGTGACGATGGATTGCTCAGGTCGTCTCCGCCAGGTTTCTGGTTCACACCTGCTCCTGGCAACCGGACGAAAACCCAATACGGATACACTAAAGCTGGAGAATACCGGGGTAGCGACGGATAAAAAGGGGTACATTTCTGTAGATGATACATTGGAGTCTTCTGAAAAGGGGATTTTTGCCTTGGGAGACTGCAATGGACGGGGAGCTTTTACCCACACCGCCTACCATGACTTTGAAATATTAAAGGACCAATGGGTCGGGTCAGGCAAGAAAACCTTGGCAGCCAGGATAACTACCTATGCGCTCTACACAGATCCGCCGATGGGGAGAGCAGGAATGACCATCGGGCAGGCTAGGGATTCCGGGAAAAACCTGCTCTATGCCAGCATGGATATGAAGAATATCGCCAGGGCAAAAGAGAAAGGGGAGACTCAAGGCAAAATGGAAGTAATCGTGGATGAGACAACACGCCATATCATCGGAGCAATGGTATTAGGTACAGGAGGAGACGAGATTATAGCGGTTTTTCTTACCGCCATGTATGGAAAACTGGATTACAAGGTGCTCATGGATGCAGTGATACCCCATCCTACTGTGGCAGAACTCATCCCCACCCTACTTCAAAAACTTGAAAAGATCAGTTAAAGCAAACGCATAAAGCCAAAAGGTATAAGCGGATATGATTGGCAATCATACGGAATTTCATTTAGGAGTTGAAAGACAAATTATAAGCACATGAATGCATCACATAAACTATACGCGGTAAGTAACTTGATTGTCCTGATCCTGGTGATTAGTTGGAATTACCTCACCAACATAATCGGGATAAACGGGAATACGGTAAGTTCGGTGAGTGCTGAATATGAAAATCTGTTTACCCCGGCTGGTTATGCTTTTTCCATCTGGGGAATCATTTATATAGGCCTGCTGGCCCAAGCCATATTTATGCTTCGAAGTGCGTATAATCCGGCTAAGGATAGCCATTTTATTTCCCAGATCGGACCTTATCTGATTATGGCCAACGTTTTCAATGGCATATGGCTGTATGCTTGGCTTTCTGAGTATACTGGTATCAGTGTGTTTCTGATAACACTTATCCTTTTAAGTCTGATAATTGTTATACTGAACCTCAACATGGAGCGATGGGATGCACCTGCCCGGATAATTTTCTGGATCTGGTGGCCAATATGTCTGTATAGCGGATGGATAGCTGTTGCCACTATTGCCAACGTCTCTGCTTATCTGGCCAAACTGGGATGGTCTGGCCCTTTTTCAGAAGAAACATGGGCCGTAATCATGATATTGGTAGCAGGAGCAGTCAATCTGTTCCTGATTTATGCGCGCAATATGCGGGAATTTTCCTTAGTAGGAGTATGGGCGCTTGTGGCCATTGCAGTAAGACATTGGGGGCAAATTCCGGTGATCCAGTACACTGCGGTGACCGTAGCTGCCGTTCTTTTGGTGGCTTCAGGTATCCATGGATATCAAAACAGGCATTATTTCCCATTCACAAGAAGAATCTGATCTGACCCCTGCTATTTTCCCCTATCAGATTATTGCCTCGATATTTTCACAACTATTTTCCGGTCAAACCGAACCAGAAGTCCATTTTATCAGTATTACAGGGGTTACTGGGAGATTTAGGTCACTTTTGAGCCTTCTATCCTATTTATTCATTTGATCCATGCCTAAGAAAATCCTTGCTGTATGCGTACTGTTTCTATGCCTGACTACGGGAAGTCATGCACAGAATTTTGTAAAAAGATACATCAATGGGCTGATCAATGACACTTCTTCGATCAGCAGGCCCCAATTCTTGATTTATCCTACCTTGGCTTATTCTCCGGAGACCAGCTGGGAGATAGGTCTTTCATCCCTATATGTCTATTATGCCAATAGGGATACGACCAATAGATTAAGTGAGATCAGCGGATTTACCTTTGTGACACTGGAGAACCAGTATGGGCTGTGGTTTGACCATGCGCTTTATTCAGATCAAAGTAAGTGGTTTTTCCTAGGACGGCTGAGATTCCAGAGTTTTCCGTTGAAATATTATGGGATCGGGATGGGGACTTCGCCGGATTACCTGGCCTTGGTGGATGCGAACCAGATTTTGATCAAGGAGCGGGTGTTAAGGAAGTTGCGCGAGAACCTGTTTTTCGGAGTGGAAGTGGATTTCCAGCGGTTGGGAGGGGCTGATTTCAGGACCGCGCCCGAGGCTCCAGATTTTGATTTGCCTACCGGTAGTCAGGGCTCTACCAACATCGGTTTAGGGCTGGGGATAGTGTATGATAACAGGCACAATGTCCTGAATGTAAGAGATGGGTTCTTCTCAGAGTTGGCCTATTTGAGATATTCACCGGCTATCAGCACCTTTGGATTTAACTCGGTAATTTCCGATACCCGGATTTACAGACCGATAGGCTTACACAATGTGTTTGCGGCCCAGTTGCTAGGTCAGTTCAATTCAGGTACAGTACCCTTCAATCAATTGGCCTTGATGGGAGGTGACAGTATGATGAGGGGTTACTATACAGGGAGGTTCCGGGACAACAACCAGCTCGCAACCCAGGTGGAGATGAGGTTTTTGCCACTTCCCTTGGGCTTCACCCAGCGTTTTGGAGCGGCGGTGTTCGGTGGGGTAGCCACTGTCTTTCCTGATTTCTCCAACCTCAATCTGGACAAGATAGCCTGGTCTGCAGGAGCTGGGCTGAGATTTTTGCTTTTTCCTAAAAAAGACGTCTATACACGTTTTGACTATGCCTTCACCTCTGAGGGATCCGGCATCTATATCTTCGTAGGAGAGTCATTTTGAGTATGTGATAAATAGGGTGGCCTACTGCGTTTTTTGCTGCTTCCCTAAAACTAATCGATTGCAGACAGGCATTATAAGCTGATTACAGAAGTTGTCTGATCGCTGTAGTCTACGCGGCTTATCTATTTTGCGGAAAGGTTTCCATAAACCTCAAAAGCAGCTGTTACATCAGTCGCGTTAGAGTTAGAAATCCAAGTGCCACTTTCTGATCAGGAATTGGATAACTGGGGCATGAAATGAAAATAATTCAATACCAGACTCGATATTTACACTGATAATCAGTTTACTTTTGATTGAAGACTCCATTCACATCTGTTCCTAACCTCTAGTCGTCGGTTATATGCTTATTTCCGTTCTTTTGCTCATCGTTGGTTTACTACTATTGGTAAAGGGTGCAGACTGGCTGGTGGACGGCGCTTCCGTTCTGGCTAAGAAATACAATGTGTCAGATCTTGCCATAGGTCTGACCATCGTGGCTTTTGGTACTTCTGCCCCGGAATTGGTGGTGAATTCAGTTGCTGCTTTTGAGTCTTATCCGGATATTGTATTCGGGAATATCATCGGTTCCAACAACTTCAATCTTTTTGCGATACTGGGGATAGCCGGACTGATCGGTCCTCTGGCTGTGCAATCCAGTACTGTGTGGAAAGAGATTCCCTATTCCCTAGTGGCGGCCATAGTACTTTTGTTTCTTGCCAACAATTACCTGATGGCAGGTGATCCTTCCCTGTCTTTTTGGGATGGGATGATCCTGCTGGCACTGTTTGCAGGGTTTCTATGGTATGTGGCCACGCAGCTGAAGTCCGAACAAGGGACAGAAGAAGTAGTCCACAAAGACTATTCTAACCTTAAAATCTGGGGATTGATTTTGGGAGGATTGGCGGGATTGGTGTTGGGAGGTAAACTTGTAGTGGACAGCGCAGTGAATATGGCCAATGCGCTGGGGGTTAGTGAGAAAATCATCGGGCTGACGATCGTGGCAGCAGGTACCTCTCTTCCGGAGCTGGCCACTTCGGTCGTCGCTTCCATCAAGAAAAACAACGATATCGCCATCGGCAATATCATTGGCTCCAATATCTTCAACATTTTCCTGATTCTTGGGGTAAGCGCGTTGATCAGACCTCTAGCCTATGACCAAGCGTTCAACAGGGATATCTACCTGCTCTGCGCGGGTACGGTTTTCCTGTTTCTGGTGATGTTCGTAGGCAAGCGTAAATCCTTGGGCCGGGTAGAAGCAGGCTTGCTACTCCTCACCTACATTGGCTATACGGTCTATCTTGTGAGTCAGGAAGTCTGATAAGTGTTAGATGCCGGAAAGGGATAGAGCTGGTCGAGCTTTTAAGTGGTACTTTGCTCGCCGGGATTTCCTGTCTGATGTCGTACGTTTTCATATTACGTTTTTTTCCTTTTTCTTGATGGATTATTAAGGATTACCAAAGAGCTTTAATCAAGCCAACTGATAATTTCTATCCCCAGGCAATACTATCTATGGTTTTACTAAGTTACTTAGCATAACAGCTCAAGTTTGTTTGATGAAAAAACGGTTTCAGGACATTACCTCACTCGATCTTTATAACAACAAGAAACAAGTCAAATGGCTTGTGGTTTTGGTTTCAGTGGTGATTGGTGCAGGGTCCATCTGGTATACCAGTGGCTTGGTGGAGGAATTGCGTGAGCGCGAGCGGCGTCAGATCCAGCTGCTTGCTGATGCATTGGAGTATGCAGCGTCCACCACAGATAATGTCACGTTTATCAACAAAGAAATTATCCAGCAGAATTACTCCATTCCCATCATCATGGTGGATGCTTCAGGAGAACCGTTTGAATTCAGGAATATCCGGTTTCAGAATAATGCGGACCGGGAGGATTCACTGCAGTATGTAGAAAGAGAGTTGGCGGCAATGAAAGCGCAGTATGAGCCTATTTATCTTCAGGAGGCTGATATCCATGTGTATTACAGCAATTCTGCCCTGCTGATAAACTTGAAATATTATCCTTATGTGCAGTTGGCAGTAATCCTGCTTTTCGGGGTGCTGGCATACGCGCTGTTTAACCAAAGCAAAATAGCAGAGCAAAACCGGGTATGGGCGGGACTGACTAAGGAAACAGCCCATCAGCTCGGTACACCCATAGCCTCGCTGATGGCCTGGATTGATTACCTGCGCAACTCACCCGTATGGGATGAAAACAAGGAGATCATCCAGGAGATGGACAAGGATGTGGTGAAACTCCGGATGGTCACAGAGCGGTTTAGCAGTATCGGAAGCAAGCCGGTGATCCAGCCGGAAAATCTCTACATTGCCCTTGACGAAACGATCAACTACCTGAGGCCGCGGATATCCACCAAGGTAGACCTTGTCATCAATTCCGATGCGCAGGACCTGGAGGCGATGATGAACAGGCCGCTCTTTGAGTGGGTGATAGAGAACATCTGTAAAAATGCCGTGGATGCGATGCGGGGAAAGGGGAAAATCACAATAGATGTGATCCAGGACAGTGACAAGTTTGTACTGATAGATATCACAGACACAGGGAAGGGGATGGAGAAGAAAATGTATAACCGGGTCTTTAATCCGGGATTCTCCACCCGACAGCGGGGGTGGGGACTAGGGCTTACCCTTGCCAAACGGATCATAGAGGGATACCACGGCGGAAAGATTTTTGTGAAGCATTCTGAACTGGGAAAAGGCACTACGTTCCGGATCGTCCTGCATTGCAGTCTGGAAGGAGCTTCCCAGTTTATTACAGAAGGAATACTGGAGTATTGAGGAAGTGCGAAAATGCCCCCGCAAAAACCGGTAGAATTGATTGAGTATTTTATTTGTGAGCTTTGGTTTACATATGCCCATTTTACAGAGCTTCAGAAGAAAAGGGAAGCGTCTAGTTTCCATTGACCTGTATGGTCTTTTATGATTTTAAAAAAGCCTCTGTTGCATTTTTAATTACCTTTGCCCCCTGAAAATCATTTCCCATGAGTTTGAAAGAAGAAATCCAAAAGCGCCGAACCTTTGCCATCATTGCTCACCCTGATGCAGGAAAGACCACTTTGACTGAGAAGTTACTGCTTTTTGGTGGAGCAATACAGACGGCTGGCGCGGTAAAATCGAATAAAATTGATACCGCTACCAAATCTGACTGGATGGATATAGAGAAGCAGAGGGGAATATCGGTGGCGACATCAGTGATGGGGTTTGAGTATAAAGATATGAAGATCAATCTCCTGGATACGCCTGGTCACCAGGACTTTGCCGAAGATACGTACCGCACGCTTACTGCGGTCGATTCGGTGATCATGGTGATCGATTGTGTGAAGGGGGTGGAGATACAGACAGAAAAGCTTATGGAGGTATGTCGGATGCGGAATACCCCGGTGATATGCTTTATCAACAAACTTGATAGAGAAGGCCGCGATCCATACGAGCTGCTCGATGAAGTGGAGAATAAGCTCAATATTCAGGTCCGCCCACTTTCCTGGCCCATAGGTATGGGGAAGGGGTTTAAGGGGGTTTACAACCTCTATGACCAGAAACTCAACCTGTTTACCCCTTCTCAGCGTAAGCTCAGCGATGACCGGCAGCAGTTTGAGAATCTGGAGGATCCGGAACTCGACAAGTTGATCGGGGCAAACAATGCCAATCAGCTGCGGGAAGATGTGGACCTGATCGAGGGAGTATATCCGGAGTTCGATGTAAATGATTATCTGGAGGGTAAGATCGCCCCGGTGTTCTTTGGCTCTGCGGTGAATAATTTTGGTGTGAATGAGATGCTGGATACCTTTATCAAGATCGCACCGGCCCCCAAAAGCAGAACTACAGACGAACGGGAAGTGAGGCCCGATGAGTCAAAATTCTCCGGATTTGTGTTTAAGATCCATGCCAACATGGATCCCAATCACCGCAACAGAATCGCTTTCCTGAGGATTTGCTCAGGCACCTTTCAGCGCAACAAGCCTTACAATCATGTCCGTGGTCCCAAGCCACTGCGTTTTTCGAATGTGACCCAGTTTATGGCGCAGGACAAGGAAATCATCGATGAAGCATTTCCGGGAGATATCGTGGGATTATACGACACAGGCAACCTGAAAATAGGGGATACTCTTACTGAGGGGGAGAATATGCAGTTTGTCGGGATTCCAAGTTTTTCGCCGGAGATCTTCCGTGAAGTGATCAACAAGGATGCTATGAAGACCAAGCAACTGGAGAAAGGGCTGAAGCAGCTGATGGAAGAGGGGGTAGCACAGCTTTTTACGTTTGACATGGGGTCCAGAAAAGTAGTCGGTACCGTGGGGCAACTTCAGTTTGAGGTTATCCAGTTCCGGCTGAAGAATGAGTACAATGCCACGGTTGAGTTTTCCCCGATGAATCTCTACAAAGCCTGCTGGATCAGCAGCACGGACAAGAAGCAGCTGGAGGAGTTTATCCGCTCCAAAAATCGCCATATTGCCCGTGATAAGGACGGAAAGGTGGTCTTTATGGCTGAGTCAAAAGCCTGGCTCCAGATGGTACAGGACAACTATCCTGCCATCGAGTTTCACTTTACATCGGAGTATTAGTGTCATCAACCCTCCAAGCGTTCCGAACCCTTGGAGGGTTTAATTTTTTCTTGGGCTGTCCTGCTTCTCCAGAAACTGGACGATTTTTTAATCAAGCTGGCTTAGCAGCAATACTAAAGCTTGGAAAAGCTGAAAAAATATGGAATTTGATTCCGGATTTTTCCAGTTTTTGATTTTAAAACAAATCCCAGTAAGATCATTTTATTTCGGTCAAAGCACTTTCATAATCCAAAATATCAAAGGATTTAATGTTGTCATTCCTAAAAAGCAGAATTTGATCCGTCATTTGTACCAATCCTTCTTGGATTAGGGTTTTTTGTTCATCGAGGTAAAGTGGAATCGGAGCATTTTCAATCAGGGGATGAAGTCGTAATGTTTTCGAATTTTTTGCCATCAACACGATAGCGCCCGGACTTTCTTTCGGAAGAATTTGAAGTTGTAAAAACTATCGAGGCAGGTTTTACATCCTTCAGGGTGAATCACGAGAATCCATTCGTTGGGTTCTGGGATACTTAGTAAAGAAGCTACTTCTGATTTTGAGGAATGTGAGCAACCTGAAAGCAAAAGAATTCCTGCCAAAAAGGATATTAACTCAATCCTCATACTTCAGTCCTTCAAATCGGATAATATCATAACGCAGAAAGTTCTCGTCAAAATCGTCTCTGTGTGGGTTATTGGTGGACAGGTAGAGGCCTTTACGGCCGACGAAATAATTCCAGGGTTCTACTTGAAAATTATTAAACAAATGTTCGCCGAGAACTTCAAGATTCTCATCTAAAATCATTACTCCCATTTTGGGGCGATTTGCGAAAAGGGCTCTTGGAGTAAATTGCGAAAAGTCTTGTAGATCAAATCCCAAGAAATAGAATCGGTAAAAGACGTTCCGGTAAGTATCATAAAGGAAAAGGTCATATTGCCCATTTTCCAAGGTCTCTATGATTCCTTGGTCTCCACTTGGATAACTTTCAATTATTCTAAATGAGGTGACATTTTTTGATTTAACTTCTTTATAGTCTATAATAGAATTGTCTTTTTTTGAAATCACCCAAAGTCTATGATCGGTATGAGGTGAAACGATTATGCTGTCACCTTTTTGGGCCCAAGTAAAATCCATGCTTTTTTTACCCTCATCCCATACATTCTCAGGTCTGTAGACAGGTAGCCACTCGGTTTCGAATTGATCTTTTTTAGTTTTGGAAACTTTATAAATGTGTTTTGATTTTGTTATGTCAGATTCATTTACTCTATAAATATTTTGGAAAAATGGCTGAGCGCCATAGATGGCTGTTCCGCTTAATAGGAAAGGAGTTTCGTTTGTTGATGACAGGTAGTTAACCAAATTTGACGGGTCATTCACAGGGATTGACATTTTTATTTCTCCCTTAAAATTTAAAATCTGAATTTTTGGAGGAATAGTGGCGATCAAAAGGCAATCTTTCGAAGCGATATGAAATCCATTGTCAACCCCTAATCGATTGGGGCCATCTTTAAAAAGAGGTATGGTTAAGACTGGAACTTTTTTTTCAATACTGAATAGTTGAATTGAGGGATAAGCTTTATTCATCATTGCTAAATATTCTCCAGAATCGGTGTCAATTAATTGAGTGCGTTGAATATTTGGGGAAAAATTTTCTTCTATTTTAATCAGAAGTGATTGGTATCTGTTTGCAGAGATAGTTGTGTTTTGGGACTTTTCAGAATTACAACCTAATAATAAAATCAAAGTGATTATGAGGTAGAATTTTTTCATTTTCAATGCTTATGGTTTCGAAGGACCATTCCCAAAAAAAAATAAATTTTTAAGGAAATGGTCTCAAAGTTAATTAGTTAGGTTGCTTGAGGATCTTCGCATCCACATGGAGATTTGTCAATTGGTTTTTTACAATAATCCCCATCCCAATCACATTGTATCATTGGGCCACCTTGAGCCTCAGCATCACTTGCCCCAAAGTAAGAGAACCCAAAAGCAGCCATCCCTAATACAGATGCTCCTAGAACAAATAATTTCAACTTTTTCATTTTCATAAAGAATTTAATAGTTAAAAATCCTTTTGAGTAGGCGGATTCTTTTTCCTAATCAATTGGCCAAAAGATCACTAGCAATATAGGCGGGGGGGTGGAAATGCAACTAAGTATTGAGAATATTCTTAAAAATTAATTATTCTACGAAAAAAACGTTTGAAAACGTAAAGTCCCTGCCATTAAAAAGCCCCTTGTCGCTCAATTTTAAATCAGGAATCACCAGCAAGGCCATAAAGCTTAGCGTCATGAAGGGGGAGTCGAGTTTGGATCCCATTTCTTTGGCCAATTTGTCAATCTTTGTATAAGAAGCCGCCACTTCGTATCCATCGGAGGCGGACATGATTCCGCCGACGGGAAGCGGAAGTATTTCTTCCAGGGCTTCAGATACAGCGGAGATTCCACCTTTTGCTGCTATTATCAGATTGACCGCTTTGCAGATGGATTCATCGTCTATGCCCACAGCAATGATATTATGTGAGTCGTGCCCGACTGAGGAAGCAATGGCTCCGGTTTTCAATCCAAAGTTTTTGATAAAGGCCACTGCAGGAGCTGCATCTTCATAGCGATTGACCACGGAGATTTTAAGGATATCTTCTGCAGGATTCGATTCTGCAAATCCATTTTTGACCTGTATCTCTCCACTGATCTCAGGAGTGATCAATTGTCCGTCCAAGGCTTCTATGACTCTGACTTTGGAATCTTTTGCTTGGAGGCGGAAGTTTTCGGGTTTTTTCAGGGAAGTATTGAAATTATTGATGATCTCGTTTTTAATTGGTGCAATCAATGTCTTTCCATTTTCCGCTACTTTCTGTCCCTCTATGTAGGTGCTGATGACTTGGAAATCTTTCAAATCTTTCACCAGAATAAAATCAGCGGGATCTCCTTCCCTGACTTGTCCTACATCCATGGAATAGTGCGAAATGGGGTTGAGGCAAGCTGCCTGAAGAACATTGAATACACCCTTTCCTTTTGCGACTGCCCGGGCTGCAAGTTTGTTGATATGGGAAACGGCCAGATTGTCCGGGTGCTTGTCATCCGAGCAAAACATAATCATATCAGGATAATCATCTATCAAATCGATCAACGCGTCGAAGTTCTTGGCGGCTGAGCCTTCCCGTATGGCGATTTTCATTCCCAGCTTTAATTTCCCCAGCGCTTCCTCTGCTGTAAAGCACTCGTGGTCGGTACTGGGCCCGGCACTCACATACCGCTCAGCCAACTCGCCCTTCAGACCTGGAGCGTGCCCATCGATGGGTTTATTGTATTTCTGGGCAATGCGGATCTTTTCCATGACGGTCGGGTCGCGGGAGACAGTGCCGGGCCAGTTCATCATCTCCGCGAGGTAGTGGATTTCAGGCCTGCTCATCAGGTCTTCTATATCCGCAGTGTCTATCTCTCCCCCCGCGGTTTCAAATGGGGTGGCGGGGACACAGGAAGGTGCGCCATAATAGAATTTGAAAGGAATCTTGTTGCCGTTTTGGATCATATATTCGACTCCTGCCATGCCGCATACATTGGCAATCTCGTGCGGGTCAGACACGGTAGCCACCGTACCGTGCACCACTGCGAGCCTGGCAAACTCGGAAGGGACCAGCATGGAGGATTCCACATGGACATGCGCGTCTATGAATCCGGGCATCAAATAGGGAAGATCTGGGGCAGGATCGGTTTTTTCAATCCTTTTAATAATCCCGCCTTGGATTTGGATGGAGACGGGATAGATGGAGCGGGCTGGAATATCGACGAGCTGTGCGTGGATGTACATGAAAATCAAGGATAAAAATTCCCGGGGGAATGTCAAAAACTAAGCTAAGCTTAAACGTGTCCGGAAATTGGTTTGGATTAAAACTACTATATTTGCGCTATAATTAAAAAGCGAACCATTACAGGTCTTTTGAATGGGTAAAATTGTCATCGCCATTGATGGATATTCAGGTTGCGGAAAGAGTTCTACAGCCAAAGCAGTTGCCAAAAGGCTAGGTTACACCTACATCGACTCCGGTGCCATGTACAGGGCGGCGACATTACATTTTTTGAACCACTTCCTCTCCCCTTCCAACCCGCAGGACGTAGAGAAAGCCATGAAGACACTTGACATATCATTCCATCTGGAGCCTGAAACGCTTAGGCAGGAGACCTATCTGAACGGGCTCAACGTAGAGGATGAAATCCGGACCATGCGAGTGTCGGAGCGGGTAAGCGAGGTGGCCACAGTGGCGGCTATCCGTAAGCAACTTGTAGGACTGCAGCAGCGCCTAGGCAGAAAAAAAGGGGTGGTAATGGATGGAAGGGATATAGGGTCGGTGGTGTTTCCGGAGGCTGAGATGAAAGTGTTTATGACGGCGGATCTGGATACCCGCGCAGGGCGGAGACAGCAGGAGTTGCTAGAGAAGGATGATCTGGTGCCTCTGGAAGAAATAAAAAAGAACCTATCTGAGAGAGATAGGATTGATTCTTCACGCAAGGAGAGTCCTTTGAAAAAGATGCCGGATGCGATAGAGATCGATACCAGCTACATGGATTTTGAAGAGCAGGTAGATCAGATCGTGTCAAAGGCGAAAGAAATTATCAAAAAAGAACAGAGCTATGCAGGTAACCATTGATAAAAACTCAGGGTATTGCTTTGGAGTTGAATTTGCCATCAAGATGGCGGAGGACGAGATGGAGCAAAGTGACCAGCTGTATTGTCTGGGGGATATCGTGCATAACGATATGGAGGTGAAGCGGCTAAGTGAGAAAGGCCTGGTGGTGATAGACAGGGGGCAATTACAGGAATTGAGCGACTGCAAGGTGCTTATCCGGGCCCATGGGGAGCCACCGGAAACGTACAGGACGGCAATAGAGAATAATATTGAGCTGATTGATGCTTCTTGTCCCGTGGTGTTGAAGCTGCAGCATAGGGTGAAGACAGCATTTGATAAAATGGAGCGGCAGGAAGGTCAGATTGTGATCTACGGGAAAAAGGGACATGCTGAAGTAATAGGGCTTACGGGGCAGACCTTGGAAAAGGCGATTGTGGTGATGGAGGAATCCGATTTGGAAAAAATCGATTTCAGACGGCCTGTAACCCTGTTTAGTCAGACTACCAAAAGCACCAAGGGATTCTATGACATTTCCAGGAAGATAGAAGAGCGGATCACCGCGGCAAAAGGCGAGCTCACGAAGGTAGATTTCAATGCCAATGATTCGATCTGCAGGCAGGTGTCAAACAGAGAGCCCCAGTTGATGCGTTTTGCGAAAGAGAATGATGTGATTCTGTTTGTCTCCGGCAAGAAAAGTTCTAACGGAAAAGCACTGTATCAGGTCTGTCTGGGAGAGAATCCGAGAAGCTATTTCATAGAGAATGAGACCGAGCTGAACCCGGAATGGATCCAGTTTACCGACAAAGTAGGCATATGCGGGGCCACATCCACCCCCATGTGGTTGATGGAGCAAGTGAAGTCGCACATAGAAGCGCTTGAAGAAAATGCACAACCCGCATAGGCAGAATACGCACAAAAAGTTTGTGGCAACCACTTATTTAAATTTGAAACATTAAAGTCCAATTACCCTCAAAATAAAAAGGTTATTTATTAGATTTGGGGCGTTTTTCAAAAGCTCATAGTTCAAAAACAGATATGTCCAAAATAGTGAAGCTTAAGAAAGGTTTTGACATCAACCTTGCGGGAAAGGCTAAGCAGGAGCTGGCTAATTTCGCATCGGCTCAAACTTTCGCCATTAAGCCGACTGACTTTATAGGCCTTCAGCGTCCTAAAGTTCTTGTCAATGAAGGAGATACCGTAAAGGCCGGTACTCCCATTCTGATCGATAAAGCCATGGATCAGGTAGTATATGCTTCTCCGGTATCCGGCGAGATCGTAGAGATCAAAAGGGGGGACAGGAGAAAGCTGCTGGAGATTAAAATCCTGGCAGATAAGACCATCTCTTATGAGAATCCTGAACGTATCGATCTGCCAACTATTGACAGAAGTATTTTGGCAGCGAAGCTGGCAGGGAGCGGCGTCTGGCCAAATATCATACAAAGACCGTACGGCATAGTGGCAAATCCGAATGATACCCCAAAAAGTATCTTCGTTTCGGCGTTTGACAGCCATCCGCTTGCACCTGATTACGGTTTCGCTCTTCAGGGTGAAGAAAGGGCATTTCAGGCAGGAATAGATGCCTTGACTAAACTTACCACGGGAAAAGTCCACTTGAATGTAGACGGGTCAAAATCAGTTCCGGCGATCTTTTCCGGAGTGAAGGGAGCACAGATCAACCAATTCTCAGGACCGCATCCCGCTGGAAACGTAGGGGTGCAGATCCACCATATTGATCCCATCAATAAGGGGGATATTGTTTGGACAGTAAACCCTTCTGGAGTAGTACAGATCGGTAAGTTCATACTGGAAGGAATCTATGATGCGTCCAAAGTGATTGCACTGACAGGTTCCGAGCTTACCAAGACGGCTTATGTAAAGACATGTGTCGGAGCGGCTGTCACCAATTTTGTAAAGGGCAATTTGAAATCAGGTCATGTAAGAGTAATCTCAGGAAATGTTCTCACAGGGGAGAAAATTTCGCTTGATGGATTTGTGGGTTTCTACCATAACCAGATCACAGTGATCCCGGAAGGGGACTATTATGAGTTTCTGGGATGGGCAAAGCCTACAGCAAATAAACTAAGCTATCATAGGGCGCTTGGCCTACTTTCATTCCTTACTCCGAAGAAGGAGTTTGTGCTGGACTCAAATGCAAGGGGAGAGGAGAGAGCATTTGTGCAAACCGGTGTGTTTGAATCGGTCACCCCGATGGATATTCTTCCTGTTTATCTGCTAAAAGCGATCATGGCAGAAGACTATGATGAGATTGAAGAATTGGGTATCTATGAGATCATAGAAGAAGACCTGGCACTTTGCGAATTTGTGGATGTGTCCAAGCATCCGGTGCAGGAGTTGGTAAGAAAAGGTATAGAATTAATCCAATACAGTTAATCCATATGAAGTTTCTAAGAGATTTAATGGACAAGCAGAAGCCACTTTTCGAAAAAGGTGGAAAGCTTGAAAGTTTATATTATGCATTTGAGGCGGGGGAGACATTCCTCTTCAGCCCTAACCATACGACGGGCATCAAAGGAGCCCAGGTAAAGGACGCGATTGATTTGAAGCGGATGATGATCACGGTGGTTGTGGCTATGATCCCCTGTCTGCTTTTTGGAATTTACAACACCGGTCACCAGCATTTTCTGGCTACAGGAGGTACTACGGGACTCTGGGACAATTTTGGAGACAAAACACTTTTGGGATTGACCTTGGTATTGCCACTGGTGATTGTAGCGTATGCAGCAGGAGGTCTTGTGGAGGCTGCTTTTGCAGTGATCAGAAAGCACCCGATCAATGAAGGTTTCCTGGTGACTGGAATGCTGATTCCATTGGTAGTACCTGCGACCACTCCGCTATGGCAAGTGGCCTTGGCTACTATTTTTGCGGTAGTTATAGCCAAGGAAGTATTTGGAGGGACTGGAATGAATATACTCAATGTGGCCATGACGGCCAGGGCATTTTTATATTTTGCCTATCCTGCGCAGATCTCTGGAGACCTGGTATGGACTTATCTTGGTGACAAGGCTGCTGTTGATGGGTTTTCGGGCGCTACAGCCTTGGCAGTAGTTTACAATGCGGGAGTGGATGGAGTGCCTGCTACAGAAGCTTTGTCTTCGCATAACTCGGTTCTTGGTGCCGACTTATTCAGTTTCAGCAATTTGTTTATGGGCTGGATTCCAGGATCCATAGGAGAAACCTCTACCTTGATGGCACTTGTCGGAGCCTTGATACTAGTGGCTACCGGTGTTGGCAGTTGGAAAATTATCGTCTCAGGATTCGCAGGAGCTTATATCATGGGGCTTATTATGAACCTATTTGCTGTAAATGAGTATATGGCCCTTCCGCCACAGTACCACTGGGTTATGGGAGGTTTAGCCTTCGGGATAGTATTTATGGCGACTGATCCGGTATCTGCCTCGCAGACTGAGACAGGTAAGTGGATTTATGGCTTGCTGATTGGTTTCCTTACAGTGATTATCCGGGTAACCAATCCGGCTTACCCAGAAGGGATTATGTTGGCGGTGTTGTTTATGAATGTATTCGCACCGTTGATCGATTATTATGTAGTTAAGGCAAACAAAACAAGGAGGTTACAACGTGCAACAGTCTAATGCTTATATTATAATATTTTCCACGGTCTTGACCGTGATCCTGGGATTGCTTCTTTCAGGTTCAGCCCAGCTTCTAGGGCCATGGCAGCGGGAAGCGATTGCTTTGGATAAGAAAAAGCAGATTCTTGGCGCTGTTATCAGTGCAGAGGAAATTGATGCGATGGACCCGCAGCAGATCAATGAATTCTATAATAATAGGATTTCTTCAATAGTCGTGAATATTAAGGGGGAAGAAGTAGATGAAAGAGATGGGGCTTCAGTAACTGCTGAGAATGTGGATATCGCTAAAGATTATAAAAGGCCAGCTGACGAGCGACTCTATCCTGTGTTCATGTTTCATTCCGAAGGAGACTCTGAGGACGTTGAATCATATATTCTTCCATTATATGGAGCAGGTCTTTGGAATTCCATCTGGGGATATATCGCACTTGATACAGATTTAAATACGGTGGGGGGGATCACTTTGGCCCATGCTGGAGAAACCCCTGGTTTGGGAGCGAGAATTACTGAGCCTGCTGTACAGAACCGGTATGTTGGAAAAGAGATTTTTGACGAAAATGGGGAACTGGTAGCAGTCCAAATGCAAAAAGGCGAAGGAAATGATTATTCTAACCAGCCACATGAGGTAGACGGAATGTCGGGAGCTACCATTACCGCAAATGGTGTGAACAATATGCTGCAAAATTATCTTGGCTACTATAAGGCTTATATAGACTCCAAAAAGTCTTCCAAGTCGGTAGCTGCATTATAAAAGAACAATCAACTCACTAATCTATAGAATATGAGTGCTGAAACATTAGAAAAAAAGGCAGAGAAGAAGCCCGCTGAGGCGCTGTTCTCGAAGCGTAGGAAAAAGCTGGTAACAGATCCGCTGATCGATGATAATCCCGTTACCATTCAGGTGCTAGGAATCTGTTCGGCCCTTGCGGTGACTACCCAGATGAAACCCACTCTGGTAATGGCCATCTCTGTGATCTTTGTGGTGGTGATGTCTAATCTGGTCATCTCCGTGATGAGGAATACGATCCCAAGCCGCGTAAGGATTATTGTTCAGCTGGCTGTAGTAGCTACCTTGGTTACCTTGGTAAATGAAGTATTGAAAGCATTTGCCTACGATATGTACAAGGAGCTTTCCGTATTCGTAGGACTGATTATTACCAACTGTATCGTGATGGGAAGGTTAGAAGCTTTTGCATTAGGCAATAAGCCTTATGATTCTGTGCTGGATGGATTGGGATCTGCAATGGGCTATTCGTGGATCATTCTTGCCGTAGCCTTCTTCAGAGAGCTTTGGGGGTCAGGTTCGGTTTTTGGACTGCCTGTATTCTCCTATGTATCCCAATTGTTTGGGCCAGACTTTAAGTTGGCCACCAATGGCCTGATGGTTTCTCCAGTAGGGGCTTTTGTGATCCTGGGGCTTATTATCTGGGTGCAGCGGACTAAAACCGGTTATGTAGAACACTAAAACCAGAAGAAAATGGATTTAATTAATTTGGGGATTCGGTCGATCTTTATCGACAATATGATTTTTGCTTATTTCTTGGGGATGTGTTCATTCCTGGCAGTGTCAAAGAAAGTAAGTACCGCTATTGGACTTGGCTCTGCAGTAGTCTTTGTACTCGGGGTCACTACCCCAGTAAACTGGCTGTTAAATGAATATGTACTGAAAGAAGGAGCTCTTACGTGGATTTCAGCAAGCTTTTCTGATATCGACCTTTCTTTTCTACAATTTATTATGTTTATCGCAATTATTGCGGGAATAGTACAGTTGGTGGAAATGATTGTAGAGAAATTTGCGCCAGCGCTTTATGGCGCTTTGGGAATTTTTCTTCCGTTGATTGCGGTAAACTGCGCCATTCTTGGTGGTTCACTGTTTATGGCTCAGCGTGATTATACACTTGCAGAGTCTGCCGTATATGGTTTTGGATCTGGTACGGGTTTTCTTTTGGCTATCGTAGCACTTGCTGCCATCCGTGAAAAACTAAAATACTCCCATGTGCCTAATGGACTGAAAGGATTGGGAATTACCATGCTTCTGACGGGTCTGATGGGCTTGGCCTTCATGTCCTTTATGGGAATTGACTTATAAGAAAATTCAGCTTGTCATTTGTATATAAAGCTCCAGGATTGTTTTCTTGGAGCTTTTTATTTTTAGCGGTAGCAGGATTTTACCAAGAACCGCATAACTTTTGAAGTATAAACAATAAACCGTATTGCTATGAAACGCACCGTATCGACAATTACCTGCTTGTTGCTTATTTCTTTTCACCTCTTTGCACAAGATGGCGAGTGGGTGGAACTATTTAATGGAAAGAACATGGACGGATGGAAGGTATCCGAAAATCCAGGATCGTTTTCAGTAGAAGAGGGGGTAATCAAGGTGGCCGGACCGAGAGCCCACGCTTTTTACGAGGGAGAGGTGGCTAACCATGATTTCAAGAATTTTGAGCTGATAGCAGAGGTAAAAACGATGCCTAAGGCCAATTCAGGGATATTCATCCATACCACTTATCAGGAGAAAGGATGGCCTGATAAAGGCTATGAGATACAAGTAAACCAGAGCCATAGCGACTGGAGAAAGACCGGAAGTCTATATTCTTTTAATGATGTGAAGGAAGTTTATGTGGAAGATGGAGAGTGGTATACCGAGC
The DNA here is from genome assembly GCA_048819475.1 of Algoriphagus sp. GTDB lineage: Bacteria > Bacteroidota > Bacteroidia > Cytophagales > Cyclobacteriaceae > Algoriphagus. The sequence goes on along the minus strand of JBMDXP010000085.1, from coordinate 34,386 downwards.
ACATTATTGTAAATGGGGATGAGATTACAGTAAAAATCAATGGCAAGACTGTAATGGAGTATAATGAGGCAGAAGATACCAATAGGCCTGACAATGCAGGCAATAAGAAACTCGATAGAGGGACAGTTGCCTTACAAGCCCACGATCCTGAAAGTGTGATTTATTTCAGGAGTGTTAAGGTCAAGGTGCTTCCTGACTGATCTCTGAAAATGATATTGTCCCCTTCCTGACAGATTGCAACTTTTCAGGGAGGGGGATAATAGCATATATCAATTTTTTCAGGCTGGTATGAAGTTACGTTTTTTCCTTCCGGGTACCTGACCGGAAAAATTATCCACAAGCCGATGGGGATGATGTAAGCAGGAATCACAATTAGTGCGATACTTTGGAAATAATAAGTACAATAGTGATTTTTACCTTGTGATCACAATCCATACTATCCTGTCTAAGCCACGACCATGATGTCATTTACTTATAAGCGTATTCTGTCTTATTTCCTCCGAGGGTTACTCTTTGTAACTCCTTTGGCTATCACAGCCTATATCATCTACCAGATCATGGTGTTTCTCGACAATCTGATTCCGGTACCTATTCCGGGAATTGGGATACTGATGGTACTTGGACTGATTACTTTCGTGGGCTATCTGGCAGGACTCTTTCTCACCCGCCCCATATTTGACTGGTTTGAGCGCGGGGTCTTCCGGATTCCATTGGTAAGTTTGATCTATACGAGTATCAAGGACTTGATGGGAGCATTTGTAGGAGACAAGAAAAAATTCAGCTCACCGGTAGTGGTGCAGATCAGTGATACACTTTCCAGGTTGGGCTTTATTACCCAGGAAGACATGAATGTGATTGGCGAGCCGGAACTGGTAGCCGTGTACTTCCCACATAGTTACAATGTCTCAGGCAATGTGTTCTTAGTGCCCCGGGAAAAGATACGTGCCCTGACAGGTGTAAAAAGCTCCGATGTAATGAAGTTTATGGTTTCTGGCGGTGTCTCACCACTGACGGAGTTCCGATCTGATGATCTTCCAAACTCCGTAAATCCGTAATACCTAAAAGAGCTTTGGGTTAAGCCTAAAAGACAATATTTGGAAGACAGCTGTCATCGGAGTTGATTCGAATGCTTATTCACTCTGAAAAGATGTCATTCCTTATCGAGAACCTAAAGTGTTAACCTGAAATATGCTTTAGCTAATCTACTTCGGGCTAAAATTGCTTAATAATCACTCGCTTTGCTGCTGTTCTCGAATTCACCATCGCGGTGGCCGGTTCTTATTCTCCAAACATCCTGATTCTTTTGCAATGCCCTTCGCTACGAAACCTAATGCAGATTCCAGATTTAATTGAAAGGAAGTTGGAAGAAGCGCCACTGGTTGTGTGTGGTTGGTCTGGCTTAACGCTAGGCTACAAAAAAAGCCACAAGGATTTCCTTATGGCTTAATCAAGTAATTATTGCTTGCTCTAAATTAAAGCTGGGCATCAAGTTTACTGGCCAGAATGGATTTAGGGACTGCTCCAATCTGCTTATCCACGACATTCCCACCTTTAAAGAACAATAACGTCGGAATGGATCTGATTCCAAATGCCTGGGCCACAGAAGGGTTATTGTCTACGTCCACTTTCCCGATGATGGCTTTACCTTCGTAGTCATTAGCCAATTCTTCTACGAGGGGTCCAATCATCTTACAAGGTCCACACCATTCTGCCCAGAAATCAACCAGGATAGGTTGCTCGGATTTGATTACTTCTTCAAAGTTAGCATCAGTGATTTCAATTGCTTTTGCCATTGTATGTTTGGTTTATAAGTTTCAGTTTTTTTCAAATATAGGATTGAAATGGAATTGCCGGACAATAAGTTCATTGCAGGCCTAATTTTTTGACCACCCACCCCATAAGTTAATAAGCCCAACCTGTTTGGATAAGAGTTTGCCTTGCCTCTTTATCCTGCTTTGATTCCTTTTCTTTGTGCGCTGGGGAGACTCTATCCCTGGATTATAGCCAGGAGTGCTGTTTGTTTTTTTATCAAAAAGGTTGGTGACTTAATCCGGTAGAAAAAAGTTAGTCTCAGTTGGATGGATCAAGTAATGGAAGGAACTAGCGGATTGTTAAGACTGAACATTACGCTGACCGGATTCGTATTGTAATGCAGTATAGCTTTATTCAATTTAACCAATAACATCAACCAACAATGCCATTTTTAATCAATAAGAAAGGAAGTGAACCGGTAGAATTGTTCTATCAGGATTATGGAAAAGGTAAGCCTGTAATTCTTATCCATGGTTGGCCATTGAGCCACCGTGCCTGGGAAGGACAGATCCAGTTTCTGGTAGAAGAAGGCTTCAGGGTAATCGCATATGACAGGAGAGGCTTTGGAAAATCTTCCCAGCCTTGGGAGGGTTACGACTATGGTGCTCTGGCGGGAGATCTTCGGGAAATTATCTTACAGCTGGACCTGAAGGATGCCACGCTGGTAGGATTCAGTATGGGTGGAGGAGAAGTAGTCAGGTATTTCACAGACTTCGGAGCGGACCGGGTGTCAAAGGCTGCGCTGATTGCATCGATTATTCCATTGGTAGCCCAAAAGGATGACAACCCAGAAGGGGTCCCTCAGGAAGTGCTGGAGGATATCATGAACTCCCTCCATACCCAGCGGGTGGCATTCTTGAAAGAGTTTCATCAGAACTTCTACAATTATAAAGACAACAAAGACCGGATGAGTCAAGCTGATCTGGATTACGACTTTTCCATCTCGTCACAAGCTTCTCCTATCGCTACGATTAAAGCAGCAGAGGCTTGGGGAGGCACAGACTTCAGGCCTGAACTGAAGCATGTATCTGTCCCTACCTTGATCATTCATGGTGACGAGGATAACATAGTGCCGTATAAAACATCGGCTGAACAGGCGGCAAAAGGAATTGCTGACAATGACTATCATTTGATCAAAGGAGGTCCTCATGGATTGAATCTCACTCATCGGGAAGAAGTAAATGGGTTGTTATTGGATTTTCTTAAGAAGTAGCCTTAGAACCCACTATTGTCTAATATAATCCAACCCCTGGGATTCAGTTTATCCCGGGGGTTGTGTTTGTAGTGTGCATATAGACTAAACCGGAACTTGGAAAAGGTTTAAGATATCCTTAGGGCTTGCTGAAAAAGTCTCAGCTATTCCAGCTTCAAGGTGGCCGAGTGAAGATGTATGCTTATACTTCAAATGAGGCCAACACAGAAGATGGTATGGCTGAGACTAGCTTGAAAATTCCGATTTTTGTCTTTTTGAGTGCATGGGTATAGACCTATTTGTAGTAAAAAAACTTGCACTTGCTGAAAACCCTTTCGAATGAAAAATGAGCTAATCAGTCATAACGATAAGCTTTTAATCTGTTGCGTTTTTCAGCAAGCCCTACTTAAAAGAGGCTACCTGGCGATAGCCTCTCTCCGGATATTATTACCCTATTCACTTACTGATTCCCGCTCTATCGCCTTTTCTACAGGGTAGTATCCTGTATTGGAATCTGTGATAACCAGTTCATTCCGTAAAAGCAGCGGAGGCTGTGCCATAAATTTTGGGCTTTGTCCCCTATGCACCTGTGCAGCGTGGACCAGAAAAGGATGGCATAAGTAGATAGTGCCTGCCTCGCCTGTGGCACTAACTTGTTCACGTTTGGGAAGCGTAGTTAGCTTATCAGCCAGTTCCCTAAACGACAATCCTTTTTCACCTTCCCGATGGAGTAGGCTGGCTACATCCCTATGAGACCCCTTATAGATTACTGTAGGCGCGTCGTTTTCAGTGATATCACTGTAAAGTACCAGCATCAGCAATGCCCGGCCTTTCGATTTGACATTGATCCGCCATTCGAAAAAATCGGAGGGATCATCTCCTGGGAAACCTGCATCGACATGTCTGCCTGTATCATTTGGCATAGAGGGTGATGGAAATCTCACCGGGAATGTTCCTACGCTTTTACAGGGGAGCCATTTATCCCGTCCTATGAGTTGGTCAAAAATGGAATATAATGCAGGGCTGTTGACAGAGTCAAGGAATGGCTGCTGAGTATACATACCCAGCCGGATTACCGGCTCAGTCCATGTGCTTGGAGATGCTCGGTCATAAGGAAGATCATTCCATAGGACTTCCACAACCTGGGAGGCTATTTCACTGGAAAATGCATGATCAATACGGATGAAGCCATCACGTATAAATTGATCTATTTCTTTACTGTTGAGTATAGCTGACATGTTTTTTCTTTTTTGATGGGGCCCAGCTTTTTCGGAAACCCTACCCAGCCAGGCACGGGCGGACACTGGACAATAAAAATTAGCGCATCCGATAAGAGCTATCGGAGCTTCACTTAGCGCCTAAGCCAAAAAAGATTTAAAGCATGACAGTCATCCTCATGGGAACAAATTTAAGGAGGTATGCCAATTTTCCAAAACCGATTCACATTCAGATGAAGGGAATAGTGAATAGGGAGACCCCTGCCTCAGGCAACGACATTAAATGCCTAAAGTAGAGGATAGAATATCGTCCCCCCCCTTTATTTGTCGGGCTGACACCAATGGCTAAGAAATAGGCGCAAGCCAGTCTAAATTACCTTATATACTACTTCCGGAATCTCCTTCAGTTCCTTGATCATCTCAGCACTGGGGTCTATGGAGAACTTTTTGGAGAACAGCTCTAGGGCAATATTCTCCCTGCGGTCCACCACATCGAAGTAGAGCTTGGCATCCCCCTTATATTTTTCGGTGATGGCCTCCAGTTTTTCCATCAGCTCGTAATTCAAGTCGTCCAGGTCAATATTGACGCGGAGTCCTTTGACCATTTTGCCCCGCACTTCACTGAGGAGCATGATGCTGTTGATCTTGAATTCCAGCTCATTTTCTGCCCATCTCTTGGAGGCTACTGCGCCTGTGATAAACAGGAACCACCCAGTCATAAAATACTCCTTAAACTTCACATAGTCGTCACCAAACAGAAAGAAGGTAAAGGCGCCCTGGTAATCTTCCAGGGTAAGTGTGCCAAAAGGTTTGCCGTTTTTGGTGGTGCGGTGTGCAAAGCTGGACACGGAGCCGGCCAGCTTGATTTCACTCTTGTTTCGGAGGCTTTCCAGGTCATTAAGGGCAGGAAGTGCCGCACTTGTGAAAGACTCTATTTCCAGGCGGTATTGATCCAGCGGATGTCCCGAGATGTATAGCCCCACCACCTCTTTCTCAATGTTCAGCTGCTGGAGTTGTGAGAAAGGCTCCATCGGAGCCACTGTAGGCAAAGGAATCTCCATACTGCCGGCACCACCTCCGAACAGACTCACCTGGGCACTGTCTTCCTCCTGCTGGACTTTTTGCGAATACTTGGTCGCTTTTTCTATCAGTGTGATATCACCTTCAGGTGCCTCAAGATATTGTCTGCGGTGATGCTCTTTGAAGCAGTCAAACCCGCCGGCCATGGCTAGGGCTTCCATGGTTTTCTTGTTCAATGCCCGGGAATTTACCCGCTTGGCAAAGTCGAATATATTTTTGAACGGGCCGTTTTTCTCCCGCTCTTCGATGATTGCATCTACAGCAGATGAGCCTGCTCCTTTGATGGCAGCCATACCAAAACGGATTTCTCCTGCCTGATTTACCGTGAACCCATTCTTGGACTCATTTACATCAGGGCCGAGTACGGGGATGCCCATCCGCTTGCACTCTTCCATGAAGAAAGTCACTTGGGTGATGTCGTTCATGTTATTGCTCAGTACCGAGGCGAGGTATTCTGCAGGATAATGGGCTTTCAGGTAAGCGGTCTGATACGCTATCCATGCATAGCAGGTAGAGTGGGACTTGTTAAAGGCATAGGATGCGAAGGCTTCCCAGTCCGTCCAGATTTTCTCCAGTTTTTTGGCGTCATGCCCTTTAGCGGCTGCCTGCTGGACAAACTTAGGCTTCATCTTGTCCAGGACATCTTTCTGCTTTTTACCCATTGCCTTCCGTAAGACGTCAGCCTCACCTTTGGTAAATCCTGCCAACTTCTGGGAAAGGAGCATTACCTGTTCCTGATAGACTGTAATTCCATACGTCTCTTCGAGGTATTCTTTCATATCGTCGAGATCGTAGGTGATGGGTTCCAGACCGTGTTTCCGCTTGATAAAGGATGGAATATAAGCTAAGGGCCCTGGTCGGTACAGGGCGTTCATGGCGATGAGATCCGCGAATACAGTAGGCTTCAGCTCACGCATGTACTTTTGCATTCCGGCAGATTCGTACTGGAATATACCCACTGTATCACCCCGCTGGAAAAGCTCATAGGTCTTTTCGTCGTCTATGGGGAACTCATCTGCATCGAGCGTGATGCCATGCCTTTCCTTCACGATCTTGATCGCGTCTTTGATAAGTGTCAGAGTCTTCAACCCCAAAAAGTCCATCTTCAGCAATCCCGCACTCTCCACCACTGAGTTGTCAAACTGGGTACAGACCATATCGGAATCTTTGGCTAAGGCTACGGGCACAAAGTTGGTAATATCGTCTGGCGTGATGATTACTCCACAGGCATGGATACCCAGGTTACGGACTGAGCCCTCCAGCATGGTGGCCTGATTGACTGTGCGGGCCGACTCATCCTGTCCCTGCGCAATCCGGATCAGCTCTTCCGCCTTGGCCAGCAGTTCTCCTTGGCCTTTGAGTTTTTCCAAAAGTGCAGGCTTGTTTTTGGCTAACCCGAAGAGGGCTTTAAGCTTGATGTCCGGCACTAGGTTTGCCAGCCTCCCAGCCTCTGCCAGTGGCAGATTGAGCACTCTCGCTGTATCCCGGATGGCGGATTTAGCAGCCATGGTGCCGTAGGTAATAATCTGGGCGACTTGGTTTGACCCGTATTTTTTGATCACATAGTCTATCACGCTTTGACGGCCTTCATCATCAAAGTCAATATCGATATCGGGAAGTGAAACCCGGTCTGGATTCAGGAATCTCTCAAAAAGCAGGTCATATGCTATAGGATCCACATTTGTAATACCCGTACAGTATGCCACGGCAGAGCCGGCGGCAGAACCCCTGCCGGGTCCCACGGACACACCCATGTCGCGGGCTGCCCGTGTGAAGTCCTGGACAATCAGGAAATAGCCTGGATACCCGGTCTTTTCGATAGTGGCAAGCTCGAACTCCAGCCGTTCCTCAATCGCAGGAGTAATCTCGGGATACCGTTTTCTGGCACCTTCATAAGTCAAGTGCTTGAGGAAAGCGTTTTCACCCCGCTTACCCCCATCGATTTCATCTTCGGGATGCTTAAATTCTTCAGGTATATCAAATTTGGGTAGAAGGACTTCCCTGGCCAGCTTATAGGCCTCGATTTTGTCCACAATCTCCTGGGTACATTCGATGGCTTCAGGGATATCCGCAAAGAGTTTCTTCATCTCCTCGGGACTTTTGATGTAGAACTCATCGTTGGGAAACCCATAGCGGAATTCCCTGCCCCGTTTTCCCACATACTTTTTGGGCTTGGTCACCAGTTCACCATCTTTTACACATAAGAGAATATCATGTGCCTTGGCATCCGGTTTATCCGTGTAATACGAATTATTGGCGGCAAAATATTTCACGCCATACTTCCTGGCCAGTTCGAGCAATACTTCGTTTACTTTCTCTTCTTCGGGGATGCCATGCCGGCTTAGCTCTACGTAGAAATCCTCTCCAAATTGCTCCTTCCACCAGAGAAAAGCCTCCTCTGCCTGTGTTTCACCCACGTTTAAGATCAGGTAAGGGATTTCTCCCCACAGTCCTCCCGTAGTGGCTATCAGCTCTCCCTTGTACTTGACCAATACCTCTTTGTCTATTCTGGGGAGGTAGTAAAATCCCTCGATATTGGCATAAGAGGCCAATTTGGCCAGGTTATGGTAGCCTGCTTTGTTCTTGGCAAGCAGCACTGTCTGGAACCCATCGTCCTTTGAAGCCTTGTTTTTGCGGTCCCGGCACAGATTGAACTCACATCCCAGGATCGGTTTGATTTCTTTTCCCATCGCCTCTTTCACAAAATGAAAGGCCCCCATCATATTGCCATGGTCAGTCATGGCAATAGCCTTCATGCCCAAGTCTTTGGCCCTGGAGACCAAAGCGGGGATTTCGGAAGTAGCCTGAAGTACACTATATTGACTGTGTACGTGCAGGTGGGTAAAAGGAACATCTGTGAGATCGGAGATATCTGCCTTTCCAGCCTGCTTGAGGACGTCTTTGGCAGCTGCCTTTTGCGTATCCTCAGCCTGGGCAAAGTTGGCTTCGGCAAGCTTTGGGGCCTCATAGATCACTTCCTCTACAGCTAGGCCAAGAGCAGGCTCAATCACCCGATGGGTGATCAGGCCAAAGAAACAGCGGGCGGTGGCGTCAACATCGTATGCCGCGTCGTGCGCATCGCCAAATCCTACCCCAAATAATTTCTGGTGGAGTTCAGTAAGTGTCGGCCACTTGAACTTACCACCTTTCCCTCCCGGTATGGCGCAGAATTCCGTGGAGAGATCCTTGGTATCGAGCTGCTTGGCCGTCAGGGGCATGCCCAGCTCTCCCCTGATAAATTCGGAGCCTACGACGTTGATGTCAAATTCAATATTGTGGCCCACCAGATAGCTGGCACCCGCAACGTCTTTTTCGAAAATCCCCAGGATTTCCCTGAGGTCGTGACCTTCGGCAAGCGCCCGCTTGGTAGAGATGCCGTGTACTTTCTCGGCATTATAGGGTATGGTAAACCCTTCAGGCTTAATGATGTAATTATGGTTGGAGATCAGTTTTCCCTTGGCATCATGGAGCTGCCAGGCCAGCTGAACTAGCCTGGGCCAGTTGTCCACATCGGACATGGGAGCATTATAATCCCGGGGAAGACCGGTGGTCTCAGTATCAAAAACAAGGTACATGGAACTTCAGAAATTGAGGCTTCAAATTAGGACTAATCCTGCTAAGGAACCAGAAGTGCTGGCGGTAATTGTCGGTGAATTTTAAAAACCCAGATCAGCTCGCAATACACCCCGTTTCTTCGAAGATGTAGCAATTAATATATTGCCTGCCAATTTTTGTGTTATTAGTTGATAATGGATATCTTGATATAAGAAGGTTGTTGGATTTAAAACAGCTCCCTTCAGCTAGTAAAAAAGGGAAGGGAATTAAATCTACTATGGGAATAAGTTCTAATGTAAGATCTTTCAAGGTATTATGGGAATATATCAAATTGCCTGATTTTAGGTTTTATTTCGATATTCTGTCAGGTGAATTGTACCTTGTTTTTGGAGTTGATCACCACATTAGAGCAAATGGCCCAAATATCAAGATCATAAAGAATCAGTATAGTGAAAGAGGTTTATCTTTTACTTAACGATGGTGATTATGTTTATTTTACGGAAATTGTTTGTTATGAGATATTGTCAGTTATTGGATTTCATTTATATATTACTGGTTTTATCAGTGTTTGGATGTTCTGAAAATGATTCCAATTCGAAGATAGACCCAACTAACCCAGAGCAACCCATAGCAGCTTTCGAGCTGGATCATGATGGGGAATTTGAAATCAGCAAAATCACTCATGGAGACATGCCAAGCTGGTTAGCTTTAGTGAAAAGGGAAGGGGATAGCTTGGATATGGCTAAATTTATAGAATTGATTGATGATAAGGATACGCTGGCTTTTGCTGACCTTACGTATTCCGGAGAATTTATCTGGAACAAAGACCTTCAGTTTTTTATCACTGATTTTGAACTCAACAAGCAGGTTCAGGAAAGGGAAATTTCAGTGTATGAAGGGAGAGGATTAAGGTTGTCTTATGTAGGGGATACATTGAATTCAATAACAATTTCTTCCTTGGACAAACTCAAGTTAAAGGGTAAGGATATCACATCTTATAGTATTGAAGATTTTAAAAAGATGTTTCCTAAGTCTTATAGCTTAAGAAACTATTATGGTGATGGATATCAGATTAATTTTATAGAGGAAGCTCCTGAATCATATGATCATCTTATAGTTAAAACGGATAGTGTAGGACTTTTTTTTCATTTTAGATTTGTGAATGGGGAAATTGTAGATGTGGAATATGATAGAGATAGAGGATATTAGGAAATAGCTCGATTAGGTAATGTCACCGCTTATCTTCCCAGGGCATGTACACCACCTTTTTTGTCTCAAAGAAATCTTCTTTAAAGTAATCTTCCAGGTGGTAAACCACGTAGGATTTGCCGAGCTCTTCCATCTCCTCATCCACTTCTCCTCCTTTGAGGTAGAGAATCCCATTGGGAAATTCGTTGAGGTCCTCCTTTCGGATCTTGTTTTTTACCCAGGGATAAAAATTAGCCATCTGGGTAACAGCCCTGCTGATGACGAAGTCATATTTTCTTACCAATTCCTCGGCACGGGCCTGCTGGGCCTCCACATTGGAGAGTTTGAGTTGTTTTACCACATCCTTTACCACGGTGATCTTCTTTCCAATGGAATCTACCAGATGGAAATGGCACTCCGGGAAAAGGATCGCAAGGGGGATTCCTGGAAAACCACCGCCCGTCCCGATGTCGAGCAGTTTGGTGCCGGGGGTGAAGGACGTTACTTTGGCTATACCCAATGAATGGAGTACGTGGTGTATATAAAATTGCTCCATGTCCTTTCTACTGATCACATTGATCTTGGAGTTCCAGTCCTCATAGATTTCCTGCAATCTGGAAAACTGTCCTAGCTGTGTCTCTGATAGCTCAGGAAAGTAAGTTTGTATCAGTTCGGTTCCGGTATTCATCAGATATGTTTTTGTTTTCCGGAAGCAATCTCGAATAGAAGTTCCCTAGATCGGTGAAGCTGTGCTTTCACAGTTCCCAAGGGTTTATCAAGCTCCTGTGCGATTTCTTCATAAGAAAGCTCATCAAAATACCTCAGCTGGACCAGTTTCCTGTATTTGGCAGGAAGCTTGTCCACAAAGATCCTGACCATTTCTATCCGCTGGGTCCGGATGTACACATCCTGTGGGTTATTGTCATCATCCTCCACGTCTATAGTCACAGCGTTGCCACTGTCATCAGAGAGGGTGTTGTTCAGGCTCATGGTCTTGAGCTTCTTTTTCCGGATAAAGTCGATGGTGTTATTGGTCGCAATGCGGAAGAGCCACGTGCTGAAGGTGTAGTCTTTTTTAAACCGTTCCAGGTTTTTGAACGCTTTGGCAAAAGCTTCCATGGTCAGGTCCTCGGCGTCATCAGCATCCCGGATCATCTTCAAAATCATATAGTACACTGCCTTTTTATACCGTTTCATCAGCGAAGCATACGCTTGTTGATCCTTCTGCTGTACAGCTTGGTCTATCAGGGCAAAATCTTCTAATGCTTTGTTTGAAAATCCTCGTTCGTTTATTTCCATTGGATGTCTTTAGCCTGGTGCGAAATGGTTCCCAAAATCCAAAAATAACCTAAGTAGAGGAAATCGTGGATCCAGATTGATTTTGGAGGTTTGAGCCCCTGGATTTTTTTTCCTGCCGCAGCGAATATAGCCGACACAAGAAAAGCTCTTAAAAGAATAATACCGAAAACGACGGAAAAATGTTCCCAGCTTTGGTTTATTCCGGAATAAATAAGCAACCCTAACCCAGCAAGCCAGAATAGTGCATGGGAAAGGGAATAAAATCCAATTTTCTGCTTGTCTTCCCCTCGGTAGTATTTTCCGGCATGAAGATGTCTTTTCTTCTGGAGTAGGTATTCTTTCCGCGTAGTTTTGGGATGGGATGTGGTATTGGCAGCCGGGTCTATCACGATGGAGGCATTTCTGCGGGAAGCATGCTGGTTCACAAAGAGATCATCATCACCACCTTCCAGGTGCCATATGCCACGGAAAGCCTTCACTTCCATAAAAAAACTTTTTCTATAGCATAGATTTCTTCCTATTCCCATAAATGGTCTGCCCCACAGTCCAAAAGACATGTAAAAGAGGGCTGTGAGCAGCGTCTCAAACTGGATCCAGGTATTGAGAAAACCCTCTTGTTTCTGATACCCTGAGAAGCCTATTGCGAAAGTCTTTTTTCTCAACCGGACGGGGGCTGTCATTTTTCGGATCCATTGGTTGGATTCTGGCAGACAATCTGCATCAGTGAGTAAGATTACGTCATTTTTGGCCACCTTGATGCCAAGCGTGAGAGCAAATTTCTTAGGCGTGACATGTGCCGGTGTATACTTGATCGTTACCGAACGTAACTTGGGGTATCTGGCCATCATTTCTTCCAGTAATCTTTTGGTCCGGTCCGAAGAGCGGTCGTTGATGATCAGAACGTCGAACCTGGAATAATCTTGCTCAAAGAGCTTGGGAATAAGTGTCTTTAGATGGTGGAATTCATTATGGGCTGCCACTACTACCGTTACCCCCTCTTCGTCTTGAGAGGAAGGCGTCGTCGTTTCTTTATCAGTGGCGAATGCCACTCTTCCGAATATCACTAACAGATAAATGGCCTGAACAAATATCCCAATGCCAAAGAATAACCAAAGTAAAAATAGGCCCATAGGTCGATTTTGCTGGGCAAATATAAAATCAAATTCAGCAAGTCATTTAAGAATAAGCGTATATTTTTGTAGGCTGTTTGGGGCAGGTTGTTTATAGTCTCTACAGCAGCAGTATACCATATGAAGTTCAGATTAGACAAGAAAGATACCAAGACCAAAGCGAGGGCTGGAGTAGTCACCACGGATCACGGGGATATCCAGACTCCGATTTTTATGCCGGTAGGTACTGCGGGAAGTGTGAAAGCTGTCCATCAGCGCGAACTCAAAGAGGACATCAAAGCCCAGATTATCCTGGGAAATACGTATCACCTCTACCTTAGACCGGGCCTGGAAATTCTTGAGAAAGCCGGAGGACTTCATCACTTTAACGGTTGGCAAAAGCCGATACTTACGGACAGCGGCGGCTATCAGGTATTTTCGCTGTCCGGCACGCGGAAAATCAAGGAAGATGGGGTGATGTTCAAATCCCATATTGATGGCTCCAAACACCATTTTACCCCGGAAAATGTCATGGATATCCAGCGGACGATCGGTGCTGATATCATCATGGCTTTTGATGAATGCACTCCTTATCCCTGTGAGTATAGCTATGCCCGGAATTCGATGGAAATGACGCATCGCTGGCTCACCCGTTGTATTGAGAGGTTTGACGCCACAGAAGGAAAATACGGGTATAGCCAGTCCCTATTTCCCATTGTGCAAGGGTCTGTATACAAGGATCTAAGGGTGAAATCAGCGGAGTTCATAGCCTCTTGCGACCGCGAAGGAAATGCGATCGGAGGGTTGTCTGTAGGGGAGCCTGCGGAAATGATGTATGAGATGACAGAACAGGTCACTGCTATCTTACCTGAAGATAAGCCAAGATATCTCATGGGGGTAGGCACCCCGGCAAATATTCTGGAATGCATCGCCTTGGGTGTGGATATGTTTGACTGTGTCATGCCTACCCGAAATGCCAGGAACGGAATGCTGTTTACCTCCGAAGGGATCATCAATATCCGCAATGAAAAATGGAAAGACGACTTTTCACCGATAGACCCAGCTATCGGAGGATATGCGAGCACATTCTATTCCAGGGCTTATCTCCGGCATCTTACGGTGAGCAAGGAGATTCTTGCAGCGCAGATAGCCAGTATCCATAACCTGGGTTTCTACCTTTGGCTGGTCGGCCAGGCGAGGGCACATATCCTAGCTGGTGATTTTGACGTTTGGAAGGATATGATGGTGAAGAAAGTAAGCACCAGACTGTAATTATGAAGCTTCTCGACAAACTGATTATTACCGACTTTCTGAAAACCTACTTCTTTGTAGTGCTGATGCTGATCCTGATCGTATTGGTTCTGGATTTCACGGAGAAGAACGATACGTATATCAGAAATGAGGTGCCATCAGGAGAGATATTCAAATACATGATGAATTATGGTCTGTATCTGAACAACCTGCTTACCCCCATCACGGTATTTATTTCGGTTATCTTCATCACCTCAAAAATGGCGGGGAGAACGGAGATCATTGCTATCTTGAGCAGTGGTGTAAGTTTTATTCGCTTACTGAGGCCTTTTTTCTTTGCCGCTGCATTGATTGGCGGAGTGAGTTTCCTATTGAATGGATGGGTCTTGCCTGTAGCCACTGCAGGGGTTTCACACTTCAGGATCGTATACCTGGACAAGGGTAAAACCACCAATGAAGGCAATATGCACCTAAAGGTAGGCCCAGATTCTTATGCCTACCTGAACAGGTTCTTCAAAGCATCCAATACCGGATATAATTTCACCCTGGAAACGATTAAGGACGGCAAACTGCTGTCAAAGATCTCCTCCGACAGAATTGAGTGGGACACGGCAAAAAATGTTTGGACCTTGCGCAATTGGCGAATGAGGGAAATCAAGGAAAGGGAGGAGATTTATTCCGTAGGAGAGGCACTCGACACAACACTATCGATCAGGCCAACAGATTTTGACCTGCCGGAGAAGCACCACGAAACGCTCAAACTCCCCGCCCTAAGCAGGCAGATAAGAATATTGGAAGACCGTGGAGCAGATAACGTAGCTTTTTACAGAATTGAGCGGTATGTCCGTTTCATGTCTCCCTTTGCTGCGGTTATCCTCACTTTTATAGGCGTGATCATGTCTGCCCGGAAAACCAGGGGTGGCTCAGGTTTTCAGATTGCCATGGGGTTCCTGCTGGCCTTTGTCTATATTATCCTGTTTATCCTTTCCAGGACGTTTGCGGAGAATGGTACCGCATATCCTATTTTTGCTGTGTGGCTTCCTAATATTGTGTTTGCCCTGACAGGACTGCTCCTCTATAAAACAGTGCCCCGCTAGATGGAGCCTGCGGTCAAGGACTATCTCATGCTCCATATGATTGTGCTCATCTGGGGATTTACAGCGATTCTGGGCTTGCTGATCAGCCTGCCGGCCATCGAATTGGTTTTCTATAGGACCCTTATCGCTTCAGTAGGAGTGGCAGGACTCTTTTTCGTCAGGAAAAAATCCCTGCGCATCAGTTCGCGGGATATGCTGACAGTCACTGCTACCGGATTTATCATTGGCATGCACTGGATTTTGTTCTTTTGGTCAGCAAGGCTGTCCACTGCTTCTGTCTGCCTGGCGGGGATGGCTACCACTTCTTTATGGACGGCTTTTGTGGAACCGGTTTTCAACCGGACTAGAATCAAATGGTATGAGGTAGCACTGGGTTTGATGGTGATAGTGGGGTTATTGGTCATCTTCAGCTTTGAGTCTGGCTACTGGCTCGGTTTATTCATGGCCTTGGTATCCGCCTTTTTGGCAGCTGTTTTTTCCGTAATTAACGGGAAACTCACCCAGAAACATGATCCCTATCAGATTACATTCTACGAAATGGCGGGTGCCTGCCTCATCTCTGCTCTATTCATGCCTGTATATACGGCCTTTATAGGTACTGAGGGCCTCAAGATGAACTGGGAAGGATATGATTGGTTTTGGCTGTTTCTGCTTGGAGGCGTTTGCACTGTATATGCATTCTCCGTCTCAGTGGAGCTGATGAAGAGGCTGTCTGTCTTCTCAATCAACCTTACCGTGAATCTGGAGCCTGTCTATGGGATAGTACTAGCTGTTCTGATCTTTGGAGAAAGCGAGAAAATGACACCGCAGTTTTACCTGGGCACAGGGATCATTCTGGTGTCGGTCCTGACCTATCCTGTAGTGAATTACCTGAATAAGCGAAAAAAACCAATCGTACCGCTGGGCTGAACATTCCCCTATGGATAATCCGAACCAGTCTAGGTTCAATAGCGCTATTGAGGAGACTTTGGAACGGAGCTACCGGTATTACTCTGATCCCGGATAGTAAAGGTCTATGCAACATGCTAGGCAGTAGTCCTGGATTGATAGGCTGGAGGGACTTATCTTTCCAGCAGAGTGTTAAACACGAAATAGTCATCTGGCCAAGTCAGGCCTGTAGGTTTCTCATCAAAAAGTCCAAAAACAGAGGATCCGGATCCGGACATCGCTGCATAATAGGCTCCTGCAGTATACATTTTTTCCTTGATGGAGCCGATCACCGGATGCGATGCAAAAATGTGCCTCTCAAAATCGTTGACCAATTCGTCTTTCCATCTCTTCCTGTCCAGCAAAATTTCCCGCAAGCCCACTTTCGGAGTAGCAGGGGTGACTCCAGCATAAGCTTCCCTAGTCCCAATGTGGATCCCCGGATTTACCAGCACGAGGAATGTCCCAGTCAGATCCAGTGCTATTGGCTCGAGGATTTCACCTCGGCCTTTGGCAATTTTGGGGGTGTTTTCGATGAAAAATGGACAATCACTACCTAGCTGGGCAGCATATTCCTCCAGAAAGAAATCATCCAGAATCAGGTCTAAAAGGTTGTTCATCAGGGTCAGGGCAAATGCTGCGTCGGCCGATCCGCCTCCTAATCCAGCCCCCGTAGGAATATTTTTGTGCAGATGGATAGTGAGCTGGGGCAGGTTAGGGAAATCCTTTCTAAGCAACTGGTATGCCTTCAGAATAAGGTTGTCTTTCGCGTCTCCGGGAATAGGTAAGCCTGTTTGTGTCCAGCTGCTTTTTTTTGTATCGACAATCATTTCCAAAGCATCATACAATGGGATCGGAACCATGCAGGTCTCGATTTCATGATAGCCATCTTTTCTCTTTCCGGTGATGCGGAGACCGAGGTTTATTTTTGCATTGGGGAAACTGATCATTGTATTTGGGGCAATTTAGGGTAAAAATAGAATAAAAAATCCGGGCAAAGCACTGAAATCCAAGTTTTGAGAATTTGCTAAAAGATTTTAGTTTTATTGAAGAGAATGGAGTGTATCATTTTTTCTGTTAAAAAAAAGGAAAAGAAAATTGAAAAATTTTACTGTAAGTGAAAATCAATACAATATTCTGGAAATCGAAAAAAGAGACAAATCATTTGTGGTAAAGTAGCGTGTTTTGATGAAAAAAACGATTTTTAGAACTGTAAAAATTATTTTTACCTCTATAATTTAGCTGAGTTTTGTAAAAGAAGTAAAATTAAATATTGTAAGTGTGAAATTTCGGTTTTAAGTTTGTCATGTGATTCGTCATCGAATTCTATCAACCCTAGACAACAGTATGTACCAAGTGGTCTTTTTGCTAAGCTTTATTATTCTCATTGGATCTTAATGTGAGGCACTAGACTATTTATATTACGAAATAAAAAATCTGAAGTGCCTCACTAATCTGAGGCACTTTTTTTATACCCTAAGATATGACCCTTAAAAAGTACAGTTGGGAAATAAGCGACAATGATGAGCATCCCGCAGGCAAAGCCATGCTTTATGCCACAGGATTGAGTGACAAAAAGATGAAACAGCCCTTTGTGGGGATAGCTAGCTGCGGCTACGAAAGCAATCCCTGCAATATGCACCTGAATGACTTCGCCGGTCTGATCAAAGAATCCTCCCAGGATCACGATCTGACCGGTTTGGTTTTTAATACCATAGGTATTTCAGACGGCACGTCTATGGGTACACTGGGTATGCGTTATTCGCTGGTGTCCCGGGAAATCATTGCCGACTCTATAGAATCTTTCATTTTGGGGCACTCCTTTGACGGCTGCGTGGCTGTAGCAGGTTGCGATAAAAATATGCCAGGGGCCATTATGGGCATGCTGAGGATCGACAGGCCTGCTATCATGGTATATGGAGGGACGATTGCATCGGGGAACTATAAAGGGGAGAAGCTGAATATCGTCTCTGCGTTTGAAGCGTTTGGCAAACGTGTAAACGGTAATATATCCGATGAGGATTATGACGGGGTGATACGCAATTCCTGTCCCGGTGCGGGTGCCTGCGGTGGGATGTATACTGCCAATACCATGTCTTCTGCTATTGAGGCTCTGGGCATGTCTTTGCCTTATTCCGCTTCCAATCCGGCCAATTCCCCGGAAAAGCTCCAGGAATGCAGGGATGTAAACCGCTACATGAGAATTCTTTTGGAGAAGGATATCAAACCTAGTGATATAATAACCCGGAAAAGTATAGAAAATGCTGTCAGGGTAGCTGTTGCGCTGGGAGGCAGCACCAATGCTGTTTTGCATATCCTCGCCATTGCGCGTACCGCAGGTGTGGACTTTACCTTGGAGGATTTTAAAGCCATTAATGCCAAGACTCCAATGCTGGGTGATTTTAAGCCATCCGGAAAATTCCTTATGGAAGATCTTCATCAGCAAGGGGGAGTACCCGCATTTATGAAATATTTCCTCGAAAGGGGCTTTTTGCATGGAGATTGTTTGACTGTGACTGGAAAGACCCTGGAAGAGAATCTGGCCCATATTGATCCGGTAGTCCCCTCTATGGTCAATGTGATCCATCCTATTGAGACCCCCATCAAAGCTACAGGCCATTTATGTATCCTTTCGGGTAATTTGGCTCCTGATGGGGCGGTGGCAAAGATAACCGGTAAAGAAGGAAGCTCATTTACGGGTCCTGCCCGGGTGTTTGATTCTGAGCAGGATGCCAATGATGCAATCAGGGACCACAAGATTCAGCCCGGGGACGTCGTGGTAATCCGCAACGTAGGTCCAAAAGGAGCTCCCGGTATGCCCGAAATGCTTAAGCCTACATCAATGATAATCGGCGCTGGACTCGGAGAAGAGGTAGCCCTCATTACTGATGGCAGATTTTCAGGAGGTACGCATGGATTTGTGGTGGGGCACGTGACCCCGGAGGCGTGGACCGGTGGACCTATAGGTTTACTGGAAGATGGGGATATTATTACGATTGAAGCAAACAAACTGGAGCTGAGTGTAGAGCTTTCTCCCGAAATGCTTGCAGCAAGGAAGCTTGCCTGGAAACAAAAGGAGATAAGCGGGCTGCAGGGAACATTAAAGAAATACAATAAACTTGTTGCCACGGCATCCGAAGGATGTGTTACAGATAAATTCTAAGCCTATGAAGGATTCGATGATCAGAGGAGCAGATATTGTAGTGAGGTCACTCATTGCTGAGCGGGCCGGGATTATTTTTGGTTATCCTGGAGGGGCTATCATGCCTGTCTACGATGCTTTATACGATTATCATGATCAGATAAAGCATGTCCTGACCAGGCACGAGCAGGGCGCTATCCATGCTGCACAGGGTTATGCCCGTGTATCGGGTAAAGTAGGGGTCTGCATCGCTACTTCTGGCCCCGGAGCTACCAATCTGATCACCGGCCTGGCCGATGCCCAGATTGACAGTACCCCGATCGTATGTATTACCGGCCAGGTAGCGTCCCATTTATTGGGTACCGATGCCTTTCAGGAAACAGACGTGGTGGGCATCTCTATGCCAGGGACAAAGTGGAATATCCAGGTACGCCGGGTGGAAGACATTGCAGCAGCTATTGCTAAAGGGTTCTATATCGCAAGATCGGGCCGTCCAGGTCCCGTGTTGATAGATATAACCAAAAATGCCCAAGTGGATTTTGGTGAGTATAATTATGCCCCTTGTCTGGGCTTTAGATCCTATAAAACGTTCCTACCTGTGGAGACCAACGCCATCAAAGAGGCCGCATTATTGGTCAATACTGCAGAAAGACCCTATGTGCTTTTCGGTCAGGGGGTAGTTTTGGGTAAAGCGGAACCAGAGCTTAGAGCTTTTCTGGAAAAATCCGGTATTCCTGCCGCATCGACGCTTTTGGGTTCTGGAGCACTATCCCAGGACCATCCCAACTATGTGGGTAAGTTGGGGATGCATGGGAATTATGCACCAAACCTACTGACCAATCAATGTGATGTGCTCATCGCAGTGGGAATGCGGTTTGATGACCGGGTCACTGGCGATCTGAAGCGGTATGCGAAGCAGGCCAAAGTGATCCACCTGGAGCTTGACCCTTCGGAAATCAACAAAAATGTGAAATGCGAGGTCGCCATACTAGGCGACTGCAAGGATAGCCTCCAGATGCTCACCGATGCGATTACTCCTAAGACCCATGAAGCATGGATGGGGAGGTTCCGTGAACTGGAACTCGAAGAGAAGGCTGCTGTGATGCAACCCGACCTGATGCCTACCAAGCAAGGGCTTACCATGGGGGAGGTCATCCACCAGATCAACCAATACAAAGCAGATGATGCCGTATTGGTGACCGATGTAGGACAGCATCAGATGATAGCATGGCGGTACTTTAACTACAAGAAATCGCGGACCCAGGTTACCTCTGGGGGACTGGGGACGATGGGGTTTGCCCTTCCTGCGGCACTTGGAGCACAGCTGCATGACTACACCAGGCAAGTGATCTGTGTAGTGGGAGACGGAGGTATACAGATGACGATCCAGGAGTTGGGCACAATCATGCAGACCAAAGCTCCCGTGAAAATAGTCCTGCTGAACAACAATTTTCTGGGGATGGTACGGCAATGGCAACAGATGTTTTTCGATAAGCGGTATTCATTTACCGAGCTGGATAATCCGGATTTTATCAAAATCGCTGAGGCTTATAGCATCCGCGCCCAAAAAGTAACCGAAAGGGGAGACCTCAAGGAAGCTATCGAGGATATGTTGATCCACGATGGACCGTTCTTTCTGGAAGTGGTGGTGGAAAAAGAAGATAATGTATTCCCAATGATTGCCACGGGATGCTCCGTGGAAGAGGTCAGACTTAGTTAATTCACACCTATGAAGCGTTATACCATTTTCGTCATTACAGAGAATTTTATCGGTATTCTCAACAGAATTACGATTATTTTCACCAGAAGAGGTATCAATATCAATGCACTTACAGCTTCTGAAAGCCGCCTTGAAGGGATTCACAGAATCACAATTGAGGTTACGGCTACCGAAGATACCGTGATCCAGCTCGTTCATCAGATAGAGAAAATCATCGATGTGATCAAGGCATTCCATCACGAAGATGATGGAGTGGTGTATCAGGAGATTGCGTTGTACAAAATCCCCGTGTCCAGACTGGACGGTGGACTGGAGAAAATAATCCGACAGCACAACGCAAGAATCATATCTGCCGAACCCGAGTTTGTGGTGCTGGAACTTACAGGACATAAGGAGCAGACACAGGAGTTGCTTGAAATTCTAAAAGGATATGGGCTGCTCGAGTTTGCCAGGTCTGGAAGGGTAGCGGTGGCCAAGAGGATGCTCACCATAGATAGTTATGTGAAATAGCAATAAACTGAGAGAAAGCGAGAGGCTTTCGAACCTATTAAACACTTATTTATAAACAGTTAAAGTCCATGTGATTTCCGTTAAGTCTGGCTTTGTGTAGCAAAAGAACGACTAGTACGCCGATTAGTGACACAAAACGACAGCGGAGGTCCATGTAACAATTAAACAACAAACCGAAAAACACATGAAATGCCCCTGGGGGAAAATTCTCACAGAGGGGATGATTATTCAAGGGATTCTCCCGAATCGAACTAGGGACAGGTAATGACCTATTAAAATCAAATTATAAACATATGAAATCGAGCATGAGGAAAATCCTCACCCACTGGGATGATTATCGGACACGCGAGATTCCATATGACCGTTAAAAATCAAATTATAAACATATGAAATTGAAATTTGGCACAGTAGAGGAAAACGTAGTTACCAGGGATGAGTTCCCGCTGGAAAAAGCAAGAGAAGTACTCAAGGATGAAGTAATAGCAGTGCTGGGCTATGGTGTCCAAGGTCCTGGTCAGGCATTGAACCTAAAGGATAATGGGTTTAATGTAATCGTGGGACAGAGAAAAGGCTCCAAGACCTGGGATAAAGCAGTCGCCGATGGCTGGGTTCCGGGAGAGACACTTTTTGAACTGGAAGAAGCCTGCGAGAAGGGGACTATCCTTCAGTTTTTGCTATCTGATGCCGGGCAGATTTCACTTTGGCCTACTGTGAAAAAGCACCTGACTCCCGGAAAAGCATTGTATTTTTCCCACGGTTTCGGAGTGACTTACAAAGAAAAGACAGGAATAATCCCTCCGGCGGACGTAGATGTGATACTGGTAGCACCTAAAGGATCAGGAACCTCCCTTAGAAGAATGTTTGTAGAAGGCAGAGGGTTGAACTCTTCCTATGCAATCTATCAGGATGGTACAGGCAAGGCCAAGGATCGAGTAGTGGCACTGGGTATAGGAGTAGGATCGGGATACCTCTTCGAAACGGATTTCTATCGTGAAGTAACGTCTGATCTGACAGGGGAAAGAGGGACCTTGATGGGAGCGATCCAAGGGATATTTGCGGCCCAATATGAAGTTTTGAGAGAGAATGGACATACCCCTTCCGAGGCTTTCAATGAGACGGTGGAAGAGCTTACCCAGAGTTTGATGCCTTTGGTGGCTGAGAATGGCATGGATTGGATGTATGCCAATTGTTCCACCACGGCGCAGCGTGGTGCTTTGGACTGGTGGAAACCGTTCCGCGATGCTTCCAAGCCGGTATTTGAGGAACTTTATAATTCAGTGAAATCAGGTAAAGAAGCCCAAAAATCGATTGATTCCAACAGCAAATCTGACTATAGAGCTAAGCTTGAAGATGAGCTGAAGGAATTGAGAGAATCTGAAATGTGGCAGGCAGGTGCTGTCGTCAGACAATTGAGACCAGAAAACAATTAAAAAACCCAAACCCCAAAGAGTTATGAGTGATAAGCTATGGATATTTGATACGACCCTGAGAGACGGGGAACAAGTTCCCGGATGTCAGCTGAACACCCAGGAAAAGATCGTGGTGGCGAAAGCTTTGGAAGCACTAGGAGTAGATATTATTGAAGCAGGATTTCCGATTTCAAGCCCAGGAGACTTCAATTCGGTGGTTGAGATTTCGAAGGCAGTTTCCAATCCAATTATTTGTGCCCTATCGAGAGCTGTGGAAAAAGATATTGACGTAGCTGCACAATCACTCAAATTTGCAAAAAAGGGGCGGATTCATACAGGAATAGGTGTTTCACCCTACCATATCCAGTACAAGCTCAGGTCTACACCGGATGATATCATTGCAAGAGGAGTGGCTGCTGTCAAGTACGCCAAGCGTTTTGTGGAGGATGTGGAGTTTTATGCTGAAGATGCCGGACGGGCAGAACATGATTTCCTTGCCAGGATCATCGAAGAAGTGATCAAGGCTGGAGCCACAGTAGTCAATATCCCGGATACGACGGGATATTGCCTTCCTGAACAATATGGAGCTATCATCTCCCACCTGAAAAACAATGTGCCTAACATCGATAAGGCAATCATAGCGACCCACTGTCACAATGACCTGGGTATGGCCACTGCCAATACCATCGCTGGAGTGCAGCACGGGGCCAGGCAAGTGGAGGTTACCATCAATGGGATCGGAGAGCGTGCTGGGAATACGTCCATGGAAGAAGTGGTAATGGCAATTAAATGTCACAAAGGTATTCCTGTGCATTCGGATATTGTCACCCCGAAAATTTATGGTACCAGCAGGCTGGTCTCCAAGCTGATGAATATGCCTGTGCAACCTAATAAAGCGATTGTGGGAAGAAATGCCTTTGCCCATTCTTCAGGAATCCACCAAGATGGCGTGTTGAAACATAGGGAAAACTATGAGATCATCGATCCAAAGGATGTGGGAGTGGATGAGTCCACTATTGTATTGACAGCAAGGTCAGGACGTGCCGCTCTCAAACACCATTTGGATGCACTCGGAGTCGAACTGGAAGGAGAGGCCTTGAGGGAAGTCTATGAAGCATTCTTGCTCCTGGCAGACAGTAAGCGGGATATCGGAAGAAAAGACCTGCTAGGGCTTGTGGGCAAATATATGGAGGAGTCCAATTTCATTGAAATCGAAAAAGTGACGTATACTTCCAATGGGCAGATCAGTGCACAGATCACGCTAAAAGTAGGGGAAGAAACACATCATGCTTCTTCACATGGAGTAGGGCCAGTGGATGCTGTCCTGAAAGCAATTGAGAAGATTGCCAAACCCCAGGTGGATTTGGAAGAATTTCTTATCCAGGCGATTACACATGGAAGTGATGATGTGGCCAAGGTGCATATGAGATTAATAAAAGGAGACAAACCTTATTACGGGTTTGCCTCGAATGCCGACATCGTTCTTGCCTCAGCGCAGGCTTTTGTCGATGGATTAAACAAAATACCGGTCAAAGAATATGCGACTGCATAATTATGGAAAAGACAACATTATTTGATAAAATCTGGGACGCCCATGTGGTGAAATCAGTGCCTGCTGGGCCTGATGTGTTCTTTATAGATAAGCACTTTATCCATGAGGTAACCTCCCCAGTGGCATTTCTTAATCTGGAGAAGCGCGGAATCGGGGTGAAATACCCGGATCGTACCGTAGCAACCCCAGATCACAATGTGCCTACAGTGGACCAAGATCAGACGATCAAGGACAAACTATCCAGGATGCAGGTGGAGCGCTTGCGTGAAAACTGTGCCAGATATGGGATAGAACTGCATGACCTCGGCTCCGCGCATCATGGAATCGTGCACGTGATAGGTCCTGAACTGGGGATCACCCAGCCTGGAATGACCATCGTCTGTGGAGATAGCCATACCTCTACCCATGGGGCATTCGGTGCGATTGCTTTTGGGATAGGGACTTCCGAAGTGGAAATGGTGCTGGCTACCCAATGCATCATGCAATCCAAAGCAAAAAAGATGAGGATATCGGTGAATGGGACACTTGGAAATGGAGTGACCTCGAAAGATATCATTCTTTATATCATATCAAAAATTTCAGCTGCAGGCGCCACAGGCTACTTTGTGGAGTATGCCGGGTCAGCGATCCAAAGTCTTTCCATGGAAGCCCGGATGACTATCTGTAATATGTCTATCGAAATGGGGGCACGTGGAGGCCTGATCGCTCCTGATGAGACCACATTCGAATACCTGGAAGGAAAGCAATATGCTCCGAAAGGAGAAGCGTGGGATCAAGCAGTAGCCTATTGGAAGACATTGAAAACAGATGAAGGGGCCACTTTTGACAAAGAGTACACATTTGAGGCGGAAGATATAGAGCCTATGATCACATATGGTACCAATCCAGGGATGGGGATCAAAGTAAAAGGAACCATACCTACCACGGATGGAATGGAAGGCAGCAATAAGACCTCTTACCTGAAATCCCTTGACTACATGGGATTCCTGCCGGGAGAGGCCGTTAAAGGTAAGCTGGTTGATTTTGTTTTCGTTGGGTCATGTACCAATGGCAGAATAGAGGATATCAGGTCTGTAGCTCAATTTGTGAAAGGCCGTCGGAAGGCCGACAATATTACTGCGTGGATTGTTCCAGGCTCTAGGGAGGTGGAGAAAATGGCCCATGACGAAGGACTGGTAAAAATCCTGGAAGATGCCGGATTTGAACTGAGACAGCCGGGTTGCTCTGCCTGTCTCGCGATGAATGATGATAAAATCCCATCTGGCAAGTATGCGGTCTCTACTTCCAACAGAAACTTTGAAGGACGTCAGGGTCCGGGCGCCCGCACCATGCTAGCTTCCCCTCTCACAGTGGCTGCCGTGGCTGTCACAGGATATATCACAGATCCACGTGAGGTTTTTGACAACTAAAAAGACAGAATTATGGCTTATGATAAATTTACGGTACTGAAAAGTACTGCAGTTCCCCTGCCTACCGAAAACGTAGACACGGATCAGATCATTCCTGCACGGTTTCTGAAAGCTACCGAGCGGGAAGGATTTGGGGATAACCTTTTCCGAGATTGGAGATATGATGTGGAGGGAAACCCAAAGAAAGACTTTGTGCTCAATGATCCCACCTACAGTGGAAAAATCCTGGTGGCCGGGAAGAATTTCGGCTCAGGATCGAGCCGGGAGCACGCTGTGTGGGCCCTGTATGATTATGGATTCAGGGCTGTTGTCTCCAGTTTCTTTGCCGACATATTCAAAAACAACTGCCTGAATATCGGGGTACTGCCAGTGACGGTTTCACCGGAATTTGCTGACAAACTCTTCGATGCCATCGCTGCGGATCCTGATACAGCTATAGAGATCAATCTTCCGGCACAGCAAATCACACTCCTTGCCACAGGGGAGTACGAGTCTTTCGATATCAATGAGTACAAGAAAGACAACATGCAAAACGGGTTTGATGATATCGACTATCTCCTGAGTATGTCAACGGAAATAGATGCATTCGAAGCATCCAGAAAATAGGATATATCAGTCAGTAAAATCAGTTTACGTGATATCAGTGTTATAAACTACAGTTTGACCTGGATAACGAATAAAATGAAGGAAAGCAGGAAAATAGAGATAATGGACACCACACTGCGGGATGGCGAACAGACTTCAGGCGTTTCCTTTCTACCTTCGGAAAAGCTTCAGATTGCCAAGCTATTGCTGGATGAGCTGAAAGTAGACCGGATCGAGGTAGCTTCAGCCAGAGTATCGGAAGGCGAGCTGGAAGGTGTACAAAAAATCACCCATTGGGCAGCCCAGAAAGGATATCTGGACCGTGTGGAGGTACTGGGCTTCGTGGATACACCTGCGTCGGTTAACTGGATGATCCAAGCCGGGGCCAAGGTAATGAATCTCCTGACCAAAGGTTCCCTGAACCACCTCACCCACCAGCTGAAAAAAACAGAAGAGCAACACTTCTCGGATATTTCCCAAAGTATCACCCATGCGCGGGAAAATGGAATCGCAGTGAATGTTTACCTGGAGGACTGGTCCAATGGAATGCGCAACTCTCCCGACTATACGCTGAGGTTAATTGGTTTTTTAACTACTCAGAGAGTAAATCGGATCATGCTGCCGGATACCCTAGGCTTATTGGCACCCGGAGAAACCAAGGTGTTTTTCAGGCAGATCTCGGAAAAATTTCCAGGGGTGCACTTTGATTTCCATGCACACAATGACTATGACCTATCTGTTGCGAATGTGATGGAAGCATTGATGCATGGGGTCTCTGGGATTCATACCACCATCAATGGACTGGGCGAACGTGCCGGTAATGCCCCACTCGAATCAGTAATAGCTGTGATCAAGGATTTTACCGATTTCCAGATCAACGTACAGGAGCAGAAAATATTCCGCGTAAGCAAGCTGGTCGAGCAGTTTTCTGGCCAACATATCCCTGCCAACAAGCCTGTGGTAGGAGAGAATGTTTTTACCCAGACTGCAGGGATACATGCTGATGGAGATAATAAAAAAAATCTGTACTTCAATGATTTGCTGCCTGAGCGCTTTGGTAGACAGCGGAAATACGCGTTGGGTAAAACATCCGGGAAAGCCAACATCATGAAGAACCTGGAGGAATTGGGGATTTCCCTCGAGAAGGATGAGTTGGCCAAAGTCACACAGCGGATTATTGAACTGGGTGACAAGAAGGAGCGCGTGACCACCGAAGATTTGCCGTATATTATCTCGGACGTATTGCAGAATAATTCCATTTCCAAGCATATTCACATAGAAGGCTATCACATGACCCACTCCAAGGGGTTGAAGCCATCAGTGCAACTTCGACTGAATATGTACGGTCAATCCTATAATGCTACTGCTACAGGGGATGGTCAATATGATTCCTTTATGAAAGCAGTGAAGAAGATCTATAAATCCTTGAAAAAGGAACTGCCTAAACTCATTGATTACCACGTGTCCATTCCTCCAGGCGGAAAGACTGATGCATTTGTGGAGACGGTAATCACTTGGGATTATGGCAAAATATTCAAAACTAAAGGGCTCGATCCCGATCAAACGGTGGCAGCGATGATGGCCACTGAGAAAATGCTCAATATCGTCGAATCATTTAATCAAAATCCAACCCAAGAAGAATCCAAGTTCTATGGAAATGAATATCGCGCTATTGCCGGGTGACGGCATTGGCCCAGAAGTAATTGCACAGGCAGTCAAAGTAGTCAAAGCAGTAGGCCAGAAGTTTGGCCACCAGATCAGTTTCAAAGAAGCAGTAGTAGGAGCAGCAGCCATCGATGCCACGGGACTTCCTTATCCGGATGCCACGCATGAGGTATGTGCGACTGCAGATGCAGTTCTCTTTGGGGCTATAGGAGATCCAAAGTACGACAATGACCCGAAAGCAAAGGTGAGACCTGAGCAGGGACTTCTTCTCATGCGCCAGAAACTGGGATTGTTTGCCAACGTGCGTCCTACCTTTACTTTTCCTTCATTGGTGCACAAGTCGCCTTTGAAACTGGACCGCGTGGAAGGAGTGGACTTCGTTTTTTTCAGGGAGCTGACCGGGGGGATATACTTTGGTGAGCCAAGAGGAAGAAATGAGCAGGGTACCAAGGCTTTTGATACCAATGTGTACAGCAAAGAAGAGATCACCAGGCTTGCGAGAATGGGTTTCGAAGCAGCACAGAAGCGCAGAAAGCTCCTGACCTGTGTGGATAAGGCCAATGTCATGGCCACTTCAAGGCTTTGGAGGGAAACGGTGCAGGAGTTGGCTCCCGAATACCCTGATGTGAAAGTGGAGTATGAGTTTGTGGATGCCGTAGCCATGCGCTTGATCCAATGGCCGAAAGCATACGATGTATTGATCACTGAAAACCTTTTTGGGGACATCCTTACTGATGAGGCATCCGTGATATCAGGCTCCATGGGGTTGATGCCTAGTGCCTCCCTGGGAACGGACGTCAAATTGTTTGAGCCTATCCACGGATCTTACCCACAGGCTGCCGGAAAGGATATTGCCAACCCTTTGGCCACTGTGCTGTCTGCTGCAATGATGTTTGATTATGCTTTTGATCTGAAAGAAGAAGCGCAATTGATCTCTGATGTAGTAAATCAATCCTTGGCCGACGGCTATGTAACCGAAGATATCGCTGATGGCGGAACAGCTTACAAAACCTCTGAAGTTGGCGACTGGCTAGCTGCGAAGATATTAGCCTGATGCTGCAGAAAAGAGGGATCTTCAATCTAGGAGATCCCTCTTTTTGGTTTTAGGGCGGGATTACCCGCAATAGCGCATATCATGCGCAATATGGTAAAGCCAGCTAGAGCGGAAACAAACCTCTTTAGCTGTCTCTATTTTGCAGGATTTATCATTATATGGGCACGATGAGTACCCGGATCCATAATCCAAGGCATCCCCGGAGCCAATGGCTTAAGTGGAAGCCCAGTGCTCTCCGCTGTAGCCCATGGGATATACACTACGGACCTGACATAGGGGTTTTTTACTTCCCCAGTCTGGAGGTTTACATCCGCATCCTCTGCAGTAAGCACATAAAGTGTAGTCCCACTCTCAGGTAATATGAGTTTGCCGGATTTGGCTTCAGATTCACGGATATCGAAAATTTCCTGAAACGACTTCCCTTCATTTTTAAGCTCCCTTCCCCGCGCCATAAAGGGTTCTATACTTCTGTGATAGCAGGAAACGCTAAATCCTTTGCCGGAAGGATCATCGGCAAGGCAGATCAGCTCGTTGGAGCCCTGTCGAAGAAGTGTGAATACTCCATTCGGATCGTACCCATACACCGTAGCGTTTTCGCGGAGATCCTGCGGAGCAGCAAGTATCGCTGTTTTGAGCTGAACTTCCTGGGTTGGAATACGCTGTGCCCATGCAGGAAGACTGCATACGACAAGACAAATAGCTAGGAATGCTTTCATAATAGATTTGGCTGAAAAGCTTAAGTTACAGAAAAAACCATAATTATTTGGGGGCTGATTCAGCTCGTGTGGGGCTGAGACCTCGACTCAAGCCCCCAATAGAGCATTCTGAGGGAAACTGGATACAGAAGTTTCAGCGGAACATATTATTTTCCCTGTGATTATCCTTATTTAGCAGCTGCTAAGGCGGACTGTCCCAATCTCCGTGATACTGGAAAGATGAGATTGGCTTCTGGATTCTGTCAGCTTTCATTTTCTTACCGCCTACTTACCCACATCAAATACGGTGCAGTCCCGTCCTTATTCATTTGTTTTCAGGATCTCCTACTTTGGGGCAAGGTATAAAGGTTGGGCTGCCCAACCAGCCCAACCGACCATTCAGGGGAAACTGGAGAGAGTGATCAGGTATATACTTGGGCATGATGATTTTTCATTGATAGGAGCTAGTAGAACCGACTCGGGTGTAACTTGCAGGGAAGGGTATTTCCAGATCTTTTTTAGGGAAAAACTGGACGCGCAGCAGCTGTCCTTGGAGATCAATCAGTCCCTTCCTCAGGATATCCAGGTGGGGTTTGCCTATGAGGTGCCTGTCTACTTCAATTTGATCCAATCTGTGCAGCAGAAAACCTATCGGTATTATTTTTCATGTTCCAGCGACTTTCATCCTTTTGCCTCCGCTTTTATGGTTCACATGCCCCAGATCATACACTGGGAAAAGATGAAAAAAGCCTGCCAGTTGTTTGTAGGCAAGCATGATTTCAGGGGTTTTTGCAAGCCTTCGGAAAATAAGACCGATTATTTCCGGGAGGTTTTTTCGGCTGGGATTTTTGAATCTGACGGGTTTCTTGGGCAATATTTCCCACAGAAAATCTACTACTTTGAAATCAGCGGAACTGGCTTTCTGCATCACCAAGTACGGATGATGATGTCCGCCATCTGGCAAATAGGAAGTGGAGAGATGGAAACAGCTGAAATCGAAAAGCGTTTTGATTCTCCTGATAAATTCGAAAAATTATCTCCTGCTCCCGCTAATGGCTTGGTACTGTGGGAGACAGTATTAGCCAGCCCGTAAGCCAGGACAGCCCATTTGTTTCAAAGCTTCAACTCAAACACATAATCATCCATTACATAACCGTTTCCTATGGCGATGATTTCTTCCTTGGTTTTCACAAAGCCCAAGTATTCGTAAAAATCAATTGCTCCCTGATTGTATTTATTCACATTTAGCAGCAGGCTTTTTTGTGTATGCTGCAAGGCTGTGTTTTTTACCAGATCGATGAGTTTCTTGCCAATCCCTTTTCCTTGGGCTGTTGGAAGAATATAGATCTTATGGACCTTGGTTATCCCAGGCTCTTGATTGAGTTCAAAACCCGTGAAACCCAGCTTTTCCCCATCCTCCTCAGCAAAATAAAAGAGATGTCCGGAACTTGCCTGCTTCTCCAATGTCTCCAGACTATACATCCAGTGAAGCATGTACTGGATCTGAGTCGGACTCAGGATTTTGCCGAAAGTAGCAGGCCATGTGAGGTGTGCGATGGCTTGCACCTGGATCAACTCGTCTTTTTTTGCAGGGACTAGGATTACCATTTTTAGGATCTTTTGGTATAAAGTAACAAAACCGGGCTTTAGGATAAAAGGCCGGTTTTGCAACGAAATGGAGTGAAGTCTTACACGTTTTTAGGTTCCGGGTGCGTATAGCCCTTTCTGTATGGCCTTCGTAATCTTTCAGTCGCTTCCTGGTCACCGATCACAGACTTGGTCTTCGGATCGTATTTCAACGCTCTTCCTCCCAAATCCATGGAAATATTGGCCAGGATACAGGCCGCGGTAGAGATATGACCCTCTTCAATATCCGCAACGGGAAGTGAGTCGGCTTCTATAGACTTCAGCCAATTTTGCATATGTAGTCTTGTAGCAGGTGCGGCATTCAATTCTATATCAGGTTCATTTACATCTTCTGGATATTTTTCCCGCTCGAAAAGGCATTCGAAGTGAATGGGCTTTTCATCTTTATCCAAGGGGATATAATCTGCCTGCATGGTGCTTCCTGCCAGCATCCCCTTTTCCCCGAAGATCTTGAATGCCCAAGGATACTCCGGGTCATCGGGATTCCCCCAAGTTCTATGCTGCCAGACTATATTGAGCTCCGGGTATTCGAAAATTGCCGATTGCGTATCCGAAATAGTAGACTTACCATTTTTCTGGACATAGATCCCTCCGGTGGAAGAAATCTGGGTAGGCCATCCCAGTTTCAGCATCCACCTTACGGTATCCAGCATGTGCACACACATGTCCCCTGTGATGCCATTGCCATATTCGATGAATGTTCTCCACCATCGCTTATGTGGCAGACCGTCATAAGGCCTCAGTGGTGCCGGTCCGGTCCACAGCTCATAATTGAGGAAATCAGGCACAGGCTCTTCAGCAGGATTGTCATTGGCCCGCATGTGGAAATAGCAGCAGATCTCTACATGGGAGATCTTTCCGAGTTTGCCGGAGTCTATAATCTGCTCTTTTGCATCTATTAGATGGGGGGTGCTTTTTCGCTGTGTCCCCACCTGGACCTTCTTCTTGTATTTTCTTGCTGCAGCCACCATGGCTTCCCCTTCGATCACATCCACGGAAATCGGCTTTTGTACATATACATGCGCTCCTGCTTTCAGCGCATCAATACACATCAGGGCATGCCAGTGGTCTGGTGAACCGATCAATACGTATTCAGGTTTCTCTTTGGCCAAAAGCTCCTTGTAATCTTCGTATAGTGCCGGCACTTTTCCGGATTTTTGGCGGGTAGCTACCATTTCGCCGGCTTCTTTGAGCATGTTTTTGTCTGGATCGCAGAGTCCTACGACTTCTACGTCTGCCACTTGGATCAGGCGGAAAAGATCGGATTTTCCATACCATCCAGCACCAATCAGTGCCACCTGGAGAGGTCCTTCCCGGTCCTTGAAATCCATTCCTACTAATCCAAAACTGGCGAGTGTTGCCAATGCAGAAGAGCCTTTAAGGAAATCTCTGCGGTTGAGATGGTTCATTGAATTTGTATTTTAGGTTTATTGTACTGCTTAAGTTACAAAAAGACCACTTCCCGCCAACCAAAATCGGATAGGCGGATTCCAGGGTTTGAGCTATCTACGGTCTCTGTGATACTAAATTTTATCCGGCTCAGGATAGACGTAGCCGTCCCTGTACGGTCTCCTCAACAGAGCCGTAGCCTCTTTATCACCGATGACTGTCATCGTTTTAGGGTCATACCGAAGTGGCCGGCCGCCGAGCTCCATGGACATATTTGCGAGAACACAGGATGCGGTGGAAATGTGGCCTTCTAGGACATCTGCCACGGGCAGCGTATTCGTTTCCACAGCGTGAAGCCAGTCCTTCAATTGTGCCCGGGTGGCAGGAGCTGCATGTATTTCTATATCTTTTTCGGTAACATCCTCTGGATACTGCTCTTTCTCCAGCAGTACAGGATAGTGAATGGGCTCGCCGTTTCCTCTTCCTTCTGGGATAAAGTCGGCGCTCATGGGACTTCCTGCCAGCATTCCCTTTTCCCCATAAATTTTGAAAGCCCAAGGATAATCTTTGTCCACAGGATTTCCCCAAGTACGGTGTTGCCAGACCACATTCAGTTCATCAAATTCAAAAAGTGCCGTTTGGGTGTCCGAAATATTGGAAATGCTGTCCTTCTGCACGTAGATTCCTCCCTTGGAAGTCACCTGCACCGGCCAACCCAGATCGCACATCCATCGTACAGCATCCAGCATATGTACACACATATCACCGACAATGCCGTTGCCATATTCCATAAAGGCGCGCCAACCCCGGTGCAGAATGCCCCGGTATGGGAGCATGGGTGCTGGGCCTGCCCACAGCTCATAGTTTAAATTTCCGGGGACCTCAATCACGGGTGGATTGCTGTTGTTACGCATATGATAATAGCAGCATATCTCCGCATGCGAAATTTTGCCGAGTTTACCGGAGTCGATGATTTCATTTTTTGCTTTGACCAAGTGCGGCGTACTGCGGCGCTGTGTGCCGATCTGCACTTTTCTGTCGTATTTTCTCGCAGCAGCCAATACCGCTTCGCCTTCTATCACGTCCACGGAAATCGGTTTCTGAAGATATACGTGGGCACCGCTTTTTAGTGCATCAATTGCCATCAACGCATGCCAATGATCAGGCGAACCGATCAGGACATACTCCGGTTTTTCTTTGGCCAAAAGTTCTTTATAATCTTCATATAGTGCAGGTGTTTTTCCTGATTTCTGACGGGTGGCAACCAGCCTTCCAGCCTCCTGCAGCTGTATGCTGTCCACATCGCATAACCCCACGACTTCCACTTCCGCCACCTGAATCAATCTGAAAAGATCGGATTTTCCGTACCAGCCAGCCCCGATCAGCGCTACCCGTAAAGGGCCTTCCCGCTCTTTGAAATCCATTCCCAACAAGCCAAAACTTGCCAATGACATCAATGCTGTACTTCCTTTTAAAAATTCTCTTCGGTTTAATGGATTCATAGGTCAAGGGTTTAAGGTCCTGAATTTACAAAAAGCATCCACTTTGACAAGGATAATGCTGCTGGATGGTTGTCTGAATATAAAGGTAATTGAGGTAGTCGGTGATCAGGCTGATGAGGGTAAGTAACAACCTTTAAACCAAAAATATGTATTAGCAAATCCGGGTTAAAGTGAGTTGACAGGAAATGCGCCGATCTTTGGTAGTTGGATTACTGGATTAGGTGGTGGGGTAAACTAAGTAGGGCTTGCTGAAAAAGTCTCAGCTGTACCAGCTTCAAGGCGTCCGAATGATGATGTATGCTTATACTTCGAATGAGGGCAACGAAGAAGATGGTGGGGCTGAGGCTAGCTCAAAAAAATACTGTTTTTGGATTTTCCGG
>JBMDXP010000084.1:0-42737 GCA_048819475.1 Algoriphagus sp. | reverse complement strand
AAAATCCAAAAACAGTATTTTTTTGAGCTAGCCTCAGCCCCACCATCTTCTACGTTGCCCTCATTCGAAGTATAAGCATACATCATCATTCGGACGCCTTGAAGCTGGTACAGCTGAGACTTTTTCAGCAAGCCCTAAGTAAAAGGCATCGTATATCCGGAATATACTGGACAAGCTTCACCCTGTTTTCAGGCTATCACTTTTGGTTTGAGGTTGGTGAGGTAGTCTCCCATTTACCCGGGACAGTTTATAGAGTCCCACATCCAGAATAATCCTCCGGTTGTGTGGCACTTACGACATCTTCGGTTTTATGCCCATGGCTTCTTCTGCAAGCCCTCCCTAGTGGAGGAGAGAAACCCACGAAGTAAAGGGCGGGACGGAAAGGTACCCCCATGCCAGATGGTTTGCCTGATCCAGATGCAGAAACTCATCCCGGTGCAGCTCAAAACCAGGATGCACTACAGCATATTGGATTACAAACTTCAGCGGCACAAAAGCAAGTAATAGAACCCTTTCTTTATTCATGTTCGGATTCCCAGCTTTTTTAGGGTGTGTTGAAAAACGCCAATATTTGTTCAATAA
Source organism: Algoriphagus sp. (assembly GCA_048819475.1). Lineage (GTDB taxonomy): Bacteria > Bacteroidota > Bacteroidia > Cytophagales > Cyclobacteriaceae > Algoriphagus. Next base: position 42,155 of record JBMDXP010000084.1, on the reverse strand, counting down.
GGAATCAATTGAACCCCCATTATGGATTAGGTTTCGTGATAGCCTCTTCCGGTTTTATTCGGTAGAGGGATTAATTGCAAAGTAAATCAGGATTTATGTAAACTGAAGTATAGCCCCTATGGTGAAGTTGATAACATTACTACAAGGGCTGATTTTGAAGCAATTAATGGCTGTAATAGATTGCCGATGCATATTTCGGACTGAATGATGCACCACCTTTCTTTCGACGGTCTTTTCGCAAATGCAGGCTTATGACGACCATAGATATTGATCCATATCTCAGTCCTACCATCTTCTTCATGCCTTATTCGAGGTATCAGCCTATCTCTTCGCTTAGGCACCTGGAATTAGGCATAACTGAGCTTTGTTCAGCATTTCCTATTTTAGACTATTTCCAGCCAAAGATATAAAGCAGGGTTACTCATTTTATTCAGCATAGGAATGGCTGGTTGGAAGGGTGTTGATCATTACCCATTAAAAATGAGCTTGAATGTCGTGCCTTCCCCTTGCTTCGACCTTACCTGAATATTTCCTTTATGCCTGCGCATGATCTGCTTGGATAAGCTGAGCCCTATCCCTGAGCCTTTCTTCTTGGTGGTGAAGAAGGGTATAAATATTTTGCTCAAGGCTTCTTCTTCAATTCCTGAGCCGGTGTCACTTACTTCCAGGATGATTTTGCCGGCTTCATCTATAAATGCCCTCAAAGTAATTATTCTCTCTTCAGCATCCTCAAGGGCCTGTATGGCATTTTGAGCCAGGTTTATCATGACCTGTTCGATCTGTGTCTGATCTCCGAAAAGGATAAGTTCCTTTGGATTGAGCTCCTTTTTCAGCAGGATATCATTGTTTTCAAGCTGATGCTGAAGGAGTGTTTCCAGCTGGTCAAAAAGCCTGGAAATCCCGATGCTGGAGAATTTTGGTGCAGGTATATGGGCAAGGGATCTGAAATCTGAGACAAAACTGATCAGCCCTTCACTTCTTTTTTCTATCGTTGTCATTCCCATCAGGTAGTCCTCCATATCCTGGGAAGAAATAGGTTCTACCTGGTCTATTTTTGACTCGATTTCACTTTTTATCGTCCCTGCCAAAGACGAGATGGGTGCGATGGAATTCATGATTTCATGAGTGAGGATTTTTACCAGATTCTGCCAGGCTTCCATTTCCTTTTCCTCAAGTTCCGATTGGATATTCTGAAGGGATACGAGTTTGAATTTCTCCCCTCTCATCAATAGCTCGATTACATACACAGATAGCTGCATTATGCCATCAGGATGGGCGATTTTAATCAGTTCACTCCCTCCTGTTCTGAGGTTGTTTATAGCCAGATGAAGTTCTTTGTTGATGCGCTCGATCCCGGAAATATTCGTAAGCTCCTCTACATCCAATATCCGTTTGGCAGAAGTGTTGATGATCTGGATCTCACCGTTTTCCCCAAAAGTGATCAGTCCGATGCTCAGGTGTTTGAATACGGAACGGAAGTAGTGGTAATTAGCTTCTTTTTCTGCCTGATCTTCTTTGAGCTTAGCCAGGATGGCATTGAACTCGATGTGGAGATCGTCTGTTTCTGTACCATCAAATTTCACAGGATAGAGTTGGGAATACTTGTCCTGCTTAATGTTGTCCAAAAAAGTACGCACCTTCTGAAATGAGCTTTCGGAGTACTTCAGCAGATAGATAATCTGAAATACCACCAGTATGAGGAACAGGGAGATCATAAAGACCCCCCAATCATCAAATATAGTGTAAGCCAATACAAATATAGAAGCCGCCAGAAAGGCAATTCTTCCCAGCAATCCGACCTTATAATCCATATTTTTCCAATCTTCTGTAAAGCGAGGCCCGGGTGAGGCCAAGCTCTTTTGCCGCTTTGGAGATATTCCCTCCGTTTTTATCAATTGCCCGCTGGATAGTGCTGCGTTCCATATCATCCAGATTGAGCGTCACGGCGGCTGGGGCCTTGTCTGAAGCTGGCTTTGCAGAAAGGAAGAAGAAGTCCCTTGAATCAAGCGTGTCCCCTTCAGCCATGATGATAGCTCTTTCTATCGCATGCTGGAGCTCACGGATATTTCCTGGCCATCCATACCGCTGCAGGAGTTCCATCGCAGAAGAGGTAAATCCGGCAAAGTTCTTCCTATACTTCTGGGAGTAGCTTTTCAGAAAGTGATTGGCCAGAACTGGGATATCATCCTGCCTTTCGCGAAGTGGAGGCAAGAAGATTTCCACTGTATTGATCCTGTAAAGCAAATCCTGGCGAAACGTATTGTCCATGACCATTTCGTGGACATGCATGTTGGTGGCGCATATCAGACGGATATCCACAGGGATGGATTTATTGGTGCCGATCCTGGTTACCTCCCTTTTTTGAAGAACAGTGAGAAGCTTGGATTGAAGAGGCATGGACAGGTTACCTATTTCATCGAGAAACAATGTCCCGTTATCTGCAACTTCAAACCTTCCTGCCCGGTCTTCTTTGGCGTCTGTAAAAGCCCCTCTTTTATGGCCGAAAAGCTCTGACTCAAAGAGTGACTCAGTGATGGAGCCCATATCCACCCCTACAAAAATCTCATCTTTTCGATGGGACCGCTCGTGGATAGCGCGGGCAATCAGTTCTTTACCCGTACCGTTTTCTCCTAAAATCAGGATATTTGCATCTGTCTGGGCCACTTTATCTATGATGGAAAATATATTCTTCATAGAGGCGCTCTGGCCGATAATGTCTGTATAAGGCTTTTTAAGATCTGTCTGAAGCTGCTTCTGCTTTTTTTGGAGCTTGTCTACTTCGTTATAACTTTCCTTTAGTTTGATTGCTGCCGAGAGTGTTGCCAGTAATTTTTCATTCTGCCAGGGTTTGAGGATAAAATCTGTAGCGCCTTCCTTTAATGCCTGCACAGCCATTTCCACATCCCCAAAAGCCGTGATAAGGATCACAACAGCTTTTGGATCTATTTCCTTAATCTGGCTCAGCCAATAAAAACCTTCTTTTCCTGAGGTGGTATCTTCGCGGAAATTCATGTCAAGCAGGATGACATCATAGCTGTTGTTGTTTATCAAGAAGGGGATTCTACGAGGATCTTTTTCAATCATAACTTCCTTTGCATGCTTTTTCAAAAGCATTTTAGCCGCAAATAGCAGATCTTCGTTGTCGTCTATGATGAGTATTTTTCCTAGCGCTTGAGTTTCCATAATTGATTGTTTAGGCTATTTATAGGGGAAAATGATGCCAACCCAAATTTAGGCTATTTAAAAGGGTTTTTAGCATGTTTGTGTTCGTTATTGTGCATATTTATAATAAAACCGGACATTTTTCCGGGGTTTTATGCCCCATAAGATTTTTGTACCTTTGGGTTTTAACTAAAACGATATATTATGGAAGCTAAAAAAGGTGACGCCGTACAGGTGCATTACACTGGTAAACTGGAAGACGGGAGTGTTTTTGATTCTTCCCAGTCCCGTGAGCCGCTAGGATTCACATTAGGCGATGGAAATATGATCAAAGGATTTGACTCTGCAGTTTATGGCATGGCCATCGGAGACAAAAAGACGGTAACCATACCGGCAGCAGAAGCTTATGGAGAGCGTAAAGAAGAAATGATGATCGATGTGCCCAGAACACAGGTGCCGCCTGATATTACACCGGAAGTTGGACTGGATCTTGTTTTGCAGGGAGGTAATGGCCAGCCCATGCCTGTCACGGTGATTCATGTAGATGAAGAAAAAATAACTTTGGATGCCAATCATCAGTTGGCCGGAAAAGACTTGATATTTGATATTGAGCTCGTAAAAATCAGCTGATAAATCTGAGAAGTCCGGTTCTGCCGGACTTCTTTAGCGTATTTTTTTCAGCCATTCAGGCAGTGCAAACAATGTAATCCTGTTGCGGCTGATCACGGCTAAGTTTTCCTGGCTTACTTGGAGATAGTCCGCATGGGATACAGGTAAGGATATCGAACGGACCACTTCGGACGACACGATGGACTGGATCTGAATACCTTCCCCTTCAATCCATAAAAGGTGCTCATTATAAAAGCACATCTTTTGATTCTTTTTTACAGCAAGCGTGCGGATCAGATTTGCCTGGTTATCAAAAATAAACACACCTGACCCGGGAGCATTCAAAAACAATCTGTTTTTAAACTCCCTTATTTCCAGTACATCCAGATCATTTGAGTTTAAAATAAGATTCATAGGCTGTGACTGGATAACCAGATTCCTTAAATAATCCACCTGTTTTAAACTGAGGTCAGACTCATCCCATGCCCATATCACATTGTTGTTTCCCAGAGTGGCCGCTTTTGCCAGGTCTATGCCGGCAGAGGAGAACCTATTTTCAGCGATAGGATTAAGAAATCTGTCGAAAATACGGTATTCCTGCAAATCTGAGGAGAATCCAAAAATGGTGACAGTCCAGGCAGCTTCCAGTTGATCGAGTTTTCCTTGCCGTACAGGAGAGTATTGGTTAATTGATTTCCCGTCTTTGCCGAACTGATGGATATCGCCTGACTTAGTGGTCGCGAATAGCTGTCCCTTGTTGTCAAATGAAACCAAATCAAGGGATTCGAGCTCGATTGTAGCTATAGGGTTGCCAAGGGAAATCAAGTGCTGGCAAAACCCGTCGAAATAGGCCAGTAGGATGATCAGCGAAAGGAGGCACTTTGTCACTTTCCGAAAGTTTTTAGTTTAGCGGTATTCCCATCCAACTCAAGATAAGTACATTGGGTCACCCATTCGCCCAAATTGAAATAGGTGGCATTTTTTCCGACTTCCAGCTCCAAGGGCAAGTGCCTGTGTCCAAAAATATAATAATCATGATGCTGGCTAGCCTCTATTTCTTTGCAATACTGCCATAGCCATTCATCGTCCCCAAGAAATCTGGTTTCATCCTTTTGTAGATTGGATATCCGACTGTGACCAGACCATGCCTTTGCAAGTTTTATTCCTAAGTCAGGGTGGAACCATCTGAATGCACCCTTCAAAAAAGGATTGGTAAATAGCTGTTTGAGGAATTTATAGGATTTATCCCCAGGCCCCAGACCGTCCCCATGTCCTACCAGAATAGATTTTCCTTCCACCATAAGTTCGATGGGGTTTTGATAAACAGGTATTCCAAGTTCCTCTGTGAAATAATCCTTCATCCATAAATCATGGTTCCCTGTAAAGAAAATTACAGGGATCTTTCGATCGCGTAGTTCGGAAATTTTCGAAATAAAAGGAATAAAGCCTTTTGGGATCACCTCTCCATATTCAAACCAAAAATCAAATATGTCTCCTACCAGAAAGATAGCCGCAGCCTCCTGTGAAATATGATTTAGCCACTTGATTATTTTTCTTTCCCTGGCCTTGCTGTCCATGGGATTGGGGGCTCCTAGATGAAAGTCAGAGGCGAAAAACAGCTTTTTACCGTTTAAAGGGAAATCCATTGGTGTGGGTTGCATAGGTAAAGGTAAATGCCCGGATGTAACTTAAAAAGCCCCAAAATCTATTGGGGCTTTCTCGGTCAGTTTCTAATTGTCTTCTTTCGATTCAGGCACCGGAATCGGATCATCCGAAGGTTGGGTTGTGGTGTCTGAACCCGGTGCAAAATCAGCTTTTTCGGGGTCTACCGGATTGGGTTTCGGAAGAATTTTTTTCTTTGTAAAAGCTTCATAGGTAGTTTCTTTCTCAAAGGGCCTCTTTCCAATAAGCTTCTCCAGATCGGACTGAAACAGTATTTCCTTTTCAAGCAATTCTTTAGCTAATGTTTCAAGCTCGGCAAGCTTGCTTCTGAGTAGTTCCCGGGTCCTGTCATAGGCCGAAAGGATAAGTTTTCTTACTTCTTCATCGATGGTTTCCGCAGTGGCTTCTGAGTACGGCTTGTTCATTTTATAGCCATCACTTTTGGAGTCATAAAATGAGACATTCCCTATTTTTTCATTCATGCCATATACCGATACGATCGAATAGGCCATCTTGGTCACCCGCTCCAGATCACTTAATGCCCCTGTGGATATTTTCCCAAAGATTATTTCTTCAGAGGCTCTTCCACCGAGTGTCATACACATCTCGTCAAACAACTGTTCTGTCTGATACAGGAACTGCTCCTTTGGAAGGTATTGTGCATAGCCTAATGCGGCAACCCCTCTCGGCACGATGCTTACCTTTACCAAGGGATCGGCATGCTCTAGAAACCACCCAGCCACTGCGTGACCCGCTTCATGATAGGCTACTATTTTCTTTTCTTCAGGGGAGATGATTTTGTTCTTCTTTTCGAGGCCACCTATCACCCGGTCTACAGCATCCTGGAAGTCCTGCATATCCACGGCGGTCTTATTGCGTCGTGCGGCGATTAGGGCAGCCTCATTACACACATTAGCTATTTCCGCACCGGCAAATCCAGGAGTCTGGGCAGCAAGTTTTTTGGCATCAATATCATCGGAGATTTTGATTGGCTTCAGGTGAACCTTGAAGATCGCTTCACGTCCATTGATATCAGGTTTATCAATAGATATCTGCCTGTCAAACCTACCCGCTCTCAAAAGCGCACTATCCAGTACATCCGGCCTGTTGGTCGCGGCCAGGACGATAACCCCTGAATCGGTCCCAAAACCATCCATTTCAACCAAAAGTGAGTTCAGCGTATTTTCCCTTTCATCGTTGGATCCTGGCATTTGTCCTTTTCCCCTGGATCTTCCTATCGCATCAATCTCATCTATGAAAATGATACAGGGTGCTTTTTCCTTGGCTTGCTTGAAGAGATCCCTTACCCGTGCAGCTCCCACACCTACAAACATTTCCACAAAATCAGAACCTGAAAGAGTGAAGAAAGGCACACCTGCCTCACCAGCCACCGCTTTCGCCAAAAGGGTTTTACCTGTTCCCGGAGGTCCTACCAGCAATGCACCTTTAGGGATCTTTCCTCCAAGCTTGGTGAATTTTCCGGGGTTTTTAAGGAATTCCACTATTTCCTGTATCTCTTCTTTGGCTTCATCCAATCCTGCCACATTGTCAAAAGTTATTTTGACTTTGTTCTCCGCATCAAATAGCTGTGCCTTTGATTTACCGACATTGAAAATCTGCCCCCCTGGACCAGATGGACCTGCCATGCGGCGCATCATAAACCAAAACAGCACAAAAACCAGAATGAGAAACCCAAAGCTTCCAAAGTAACTGCTCCAGTTCTCTTCGGTGGTGACTGACAGTTCTATTCTGTCTTCAGGTTTGACCCGCTCCTTGAGCGCGTCAAAGTCGGTGGCGAATTTATCCACAGAGGCCACTTCAAAAGAGTAATGAGGGCCTGCAGGATTGTAAAAGGAGGAGTTTGACTCCAGTTCAGTCTTATACTTCTCTTTAGCTAAAGCCGACGACTTCAACGTGACATCGACCCGCTCCATGTTTTTGACCATCTCTACCTTAGCGGCATCTCCGGCCAAATAAATATCCTCAAATCTCTTCTGGGTAATATCTATTACCGAATTTCTATTCTGAATCCACGTCAATCCCAACAGTACCAAAACAGCCGCTATTATTAACCAAAGCTGGAAATTGGGCTTTTGAGGTGGCTTGGGGACGAAATTCTTTGTTTTATTTTTGTCGCTCATTGCTTAGTATGTAATTCTATAAACTTAAGGTAAAACGGATTGAAAACTTGAAAGTTTGGAGCATTTTAACTGATTCTGGTAACTTTAGCATCTCCCCAGAGGTCTTCCAATCCATAAAATTCTCTTTGATCCTTTAGGAATACGTGTGCTACCACATTGACATAATCCATTAAGATCCATTGTCTATTGCTTTTTCCCTCACTTCTCCAGGGTGATTTCTCACCTGCTTTGATCACCTCTTCCTCGATTGAGTCAGAAATCGCATCGAGTTGCGTGTCTGAATTGCCTGAGCAGATCACAAAAAAATCTGTCACCGTATTTTTGATATTTCTTAAGTCCATCAAGACAATGTTTGAAGCTTTCTTCTCTTCCATTCCTTTGATGATAACTTTGCTCAGCTCTTCTGCTGTCATAATATTCATTTATTTTGCAAATGCCTGTAATTTAAACGCGGTAACAGGCGAACCCAAAATTTATGTATAAAATTCTTGCCAACACGATTTTTTTGGGGAAAGATGTTCATTTCCTGCCAGAGTGTCATTCTACCAATGACATAGCCCTCCAAATGATCCGTGCAGACCGGGCAGGCGAAGGAAGTATTATTATATGTGGTAATCAGACCAGGGGAAAGGGGCAGCGTGGTAACTCCTGGTGGTCTGAGCCGGGAAAAAACCTAACCTTCTCTTTGGTTCTCCGACCTGTGTTTTTGGATATTTCCGAACAGTTCTTTCTGAATATGGCTGTTTCAAACAGTATCCGTAGACTCCTTCAGGAATATATTCCGGACATACATGTAAAGTGGCCAAATGATCTGGTAGTGTCCGGATTTGGGAAAATCGCAGGAATTTTGATCGAAAACACGCTTTCTCACGAGGGATGGGAGCATGCTGTAGTAGGGGTGGGAGTAAATATCAACCAATCGGAGTTTGAAACGGATCAAGCCACGTCCCTTAAAAAAATCACAGGAAGTGATTTTGACTTAAAAGAATTGTTAAGGTTATTGATCACCGAGCTGGAGCAGGGTTACATTCAGTTGAGAAAGAGGAGGTGGGGCGAGATCAAAGCAGAATACCTTCGGAACCTGTATTTGATGGGAATATGGAGTGATTTTGTTTCTCAGGGAAAATCATTTCAGGGGAAAATAGTTGACATTACCCGGGAAGGCAAGCTTCAGGTGGAAATCAGATCCGGTGATATTTTGGTTTTTGGACTGAAGGAGATCGTATTTCCCAAGTGACAACTTCATTTTAAATTCCAGATTTTATCCGGTACATTTGTGCTGATTTATAGGAGATTTCAATCAGTTAACTACCAATATTATGTCAGAAATCAAATCTGAAAAGTTCATCCAGTATAAGGTTAAGGATATTTCCCTTGCAGAATGGGGAAGAAAGGAAATTAAGCTGGCAGAAGCCGAAATGCCCGGCCTCATGGCCCTGCGCGAGGAGTTTGGCCCTTCCAAGCCACTCAAGGGAGCAAGAATAGCCGGTTGTCTTCATATGACAATTCAGACTGCGGTATTGATCGAGACGCTGGTTGCCCTCGGAGCAGAAGTGACATGGTCGTCCTGTAATATTTTCTCCACGCAGGATCATGCTGCAGCTGCCATAGCTGCTGCAGGAATCCAGGTTTATGCCTGGAAGGGACAGACTGCTGAAGAATTTGACTGGTGTATTGAGCAGACGCTTTTCTTCGGGGAGGACCGCCAGCCGTTGAATATGATTCTCGATGATGGAGGCGACCTGACCAATATGGTATTGGATCTTTATCCTGAATTGGTAGCGGGTATCAGGGGATTGTCTGAAGAAACCACTACAGGTGTCCATAGGCTGTATGAGCGGATGAAAAACGGAACACTTCCAATGCCTGCCATCAATGTGAATGATTCAGTGACTAAATCGAAATTTGACAACAAGTACGGTTGCAAAGAGTCACTGGTAGATGCGATACGCCGGGCTACAGATGTGATGATGGCTGGGAAAGTAGCTGTCGTGGCCGGATATGGTGATGTCGGAAAGGGTTCTGCTGCTTCTCTTAGAGGGGCGGGCGCTCGTGTCATCATTACCGAAATCGATCCGATCTGCGCACTTCAGGCTGCAATGGACGGCTATGCCGTGAAGAAGATGGTAGATGCTGTAAAAGAAGCGGATATCGTAGTGACAGCAACAGGCAACAAGGATATCATTACTTCTGAGCACTTCTTGGCGATGAAGGACAAGGCGATTGTATGTAATATCGGCCATTTCGACAATGAAATAGATATGGCTTGGCTCAATAAGACCTATGGGACTACCAAAAATGTGATCAAGCCCCAAGTAGATTTGTATGACCTGGATGGAAAAGAATTAATCGTGCTGGCGGAAGGCCGTCTCGTCAATCTGGGTTGTGCTACAGGACACCCTTCCTTTGTCATGTCAAACTCATTTACCAACCAGACATTAGCCCAGTTGGAATTATGGCAAAATCATAAAGATTACGAGCCTGGGGTATACGTTTTACCTAAGCACCTGGATGAGAAAGTCGCATTCCTGCATTTGGCTAAGCTGGGTGTACAGCTGGATACACTGTCACAAGATCAGGCCTCTTATATCGGCGTGGAAGTGCAGGGTCCATTCAAACCGGAGTACTACAGGTATTAAATAAAAACAGCCATCGGCAACATATCGCCCTGGGGGACTTACCCCGGGGCTTTTTTTATGGTGTTTGTCCAAGCTCCGTATTCCTTGATTGAGAACCAGTCCGAATAGGGCTGGAATTTGGGTTGCATTAGGCCAGCCCACCCTACAGGATAGGCAAGGCCTCTGTGGTACTCGTTTTTTGCCTATAGTTTTTAAGGATTTACTAATAGTCTTCTTCCGTCCTGAAGTGTTGCATAAGCATCCACCTCACAGTTCTCCCTGAGCTCGTATTCAAGCGTATGGCTGATAGCTACAGTACCCCGCCTTACTTCCCACCGTTCCCGGCCCGAAACAGGGACCAGCAGATCGGATTGGATGCAGGGCAGTAATAAAAGCGTTGGTACCGTTATTTCAATGGAGAAATCTCTTCCTACAGGATTGGTGCCCGTCAACTTTCCTGAGGTGGTTATGGAAGTGAGCGCATTCCCGTCAAACTGCAATTCATGTCTGTACTCTCCACGCTGGTGATGGCTGAGGCCCCTCGGACTGAGCATGCCCATCGCAGGAAACTCCTCCTTTACCTGGGTGGATGTGAGAAAAGTAAAGAGCCTCGAGCCGGTAAGGGTATCTCCTTCAAATACATAGTCTTCATATTCCAGGTATCGGAAAGCGGGGCGTATTTCAGGCTCAAAATAAGAAATAAGAAGGCTCCCGGAGCGTGTATTGTCCCCAGCTTGTTCACATGCTGCTGCAGGATCAAACGTAAGCCTCACCTTTTTTTCTGTTTCGTCTATTTCTATTACGGGACAACCAGGGAGGTTGAGACTGTCCATACTGATATAGCTATCAAGGGGTAGCAATGCAAAATAAAGACTTTCCCCTACTGCCTGGGAAACTTTAAAAAGTTGCCCGGCTTCTGTTGGTAGGTCCGTCTGGATAATTCGCTCCCCATCTTCATTACAGGAAGTATAAATCAGCAAAAGTAAAATGGACAAGTAGTGGACGTATTTCATGTTCAATGACAAAGTTAAAAAAGCCTGGTTTGCTTTTACCATCACCTTTCAATTACTAGGCCGAATTCTTATATTGGATACTAATGATAAACCAAAATTATATGATTCTAGCCGAAGGAATGCTGAAGGATGGAGCACTGAAAGGGAAAGACATTCTGATAACTGGTGGCGGTACGGGATTAGGAAGGGCGATGGGTGAATATTTTCTGGAATTGGGAGCTGACTTGGTTATTACTTCACGAAAGGAAGAAGTATTGCAGGAAGCCTCAGAAGAAATGATGGCAGCCAAAGGAGGAAAGGTGTTGCCTCTGGTTTGTGATGTGCGGGAGATTGGTCAGGTTGAGAAAATGTGGCAGGAAGCCTCCGGTAAGTTGGGAAAGATAGATGTGGTGTTAAACAATGCGGCAGGGAATTTTATAAGTCCCACAGAGCGCCTGTCTACCAATGCTTTCAATACCGTACTCGATATTGTTTTGAAAGGCACATCACAGGTTACACTTACAGCAGGAAAGGATTGGATTGCAAGGAAGCAGTCTGGGACATTCCTGAATATCGTCACTACCTATGCATGGACTGGTTCCGGATATGTAGTGCCTTCTGCCGCGGCAAAAGCCGGAGTACTTGCTATGACGAGGTCCTTGGCAGTCGAATGGGCTAAATACGGGATCCGCTCCAATGCAATAGCTCCTGGGCCATTTCCGACGGAAGGAGCATGGAGCAGGTTGCTTCCGGGAGAGCTGGTGAAGAAGTTTGATCCTGCCAAGAAGGTGCCATTGGGGCGTGTGGGGCAGCATCAGGAGCTGGCCAACTTGGCAGCATACTTGGTATCCGATTATTCTTCCTTTGTAAATGGGGAAGTGATGACGATAGATGGAGGCGAGTGGCTTAAAGGTGCAGGGGAGTTCAATAATCTAGATCAGATCCCTGACGAAATGTGGGATCTGATGCAAGCATCAAGGGGAAAAAAGGCATGAGCCCCAGGTGCTTTGGGGAAATGTAAGGGATAATGGAAGCTTAGGGAATTATGATTTCCGGTCTGGGGTCAGTCGGGGAGAATTTCTTTTTCGAAGGACTGGTTTTCCTCGACTGATTCTTTGATGCTTTTTTTTAAGGCACGATCAAGCTGTTTTGTTTCGTCTTTTATGATTTTTACCAGGCGTCTCAACTCGGTTCCATGGATTTCTGAGTCGAGAATTTCGAGGATACCTAATATGTTGGCAACCCGTGCGCGAAGAGAATGGGACTGCTGAAAAGCGAGATCTTTCAAAAAACCATAATGGTCATAAAGCCAGCTTTCCTGCTTTTTGCGCTCAGAGACATCCATGATACATCCCCATACTTTTTTGGGAAGACCGGTATCTGTCCAGAGCACCGTTTTCCCGAAACACAGGGCCGCTATATCGTGCTCCCTGTCGGTAGAAATCCTGAAATTCCTTCTGAACGTCAGGTTTGTTTTAATTTTGAAATGATCACTGAGTTCCGCGACCAAGTCGCTGTAATCTTCTGGATGGATGACCATTTTTGCCGGTTTTGATCCCAGTGCGCCGGTACCGGCATCATCTTCCCTGTAACCAAGCAGAGCTGTGAGATCACTGTTCAGGATCTCCTTCTGATGGGAAGGCTCAAATTCCCAAAATCCGATCAGTCTATCCTCAAACAGACTGTCGATCAGCTCTTCTTTTTTGTCGAGGGACACAGTGATGCCTCCAGTGGTGAGAGCAGCTCCTTCCTGCATGACCGGGAAGCCTATTCCAGCCCAGGTTTCAGGGGCGTTGGTCAGAGAAGTGAATTCCCATACAGTGGGAAGCAGCCTGCCGGTAGCATGATCGATTTTATGCAGTTCGATCCGGAATGAAGGGATAGGATCCAAGGCAGCTTTCAGGGAGTTTTCCTTAAATTTCTGCCAATCGCTCGTTAAAAAACAATCGGAGAAGTAAATTGCCTTTTCACCTGTGGTGGATGAAAAAAGGGGAAGTTCAAAGCTGGGGCTGAATGACAACACCTTACCCGTACTGTCCAAGGAAACCTGAAGCAAGTATTTGGACGCTGTGAGCAGCTGGATTAATGTATCGCTTAGAGCTTCACGGTGTTTCATATGGGACAGCTGATCTGTTCTTTCGAAAGAACAATCCCACAAACATAAAAAATTATTTGAAATACATAAAATTATATATAAAATGAATTTATCTAATATGTTGTTAAACCGCTCTGAATTCGGGGATCCCCGAAATAAAGGTAACGTTATTACAGAAGAGGAAGCCTTTAGGCTTTTGGAGGATTGGGTGGAAAACGAGAAGCTTGTAGTACATATGAGGCAGGTGGGGCATTTGATGAGGAGGTATGCGGCAGTTAAGGGATACAGCGCACAGGATCAATACAGGTGGTTTTTGGCAGGACTTCTCCATGATGCGGATTGGGATAAATGGCCCGATACCCATTGCAGGAAGATCGTGGAGGAACTGGAGGCAAGACATGTGGATCCTGAACTGATCAGGGCAATAGCTTCCCATGGTCCGAAGTATTTCGGGGTGGATCCCGTGACCGAAATGGATAAAATGCTGTATGCGTTTGATGAGCTCAGTGGTCTCATCCATGCCTACTCATTAATGAGGCCCGATGGCTATAGCGGAATGGAAGTGAAGGGAGTGAAGAAGCGCCTCAAAGACAAGGCTTTTGCCGCACAGGTGAGCCGGGAAGATATTTCGGATGCATCAAACCGGGCCGGGATTGATTTGGATGAGCTGATTGGGTTTGTGGTGGAGAACCAACCTAGTGCATTAGATTGACAAAGCGTTTTATCAGTCAAATCTTTCTCTGTACCTGTAGAAAACAGGAATGGCTGCTTTTCAGCAGCCATTCGTTATTCTTGCTCTTCCGTGACTTCAGACACAGGCCTGAAGTTGCCGGGAGGGAGTTGCTCCGCGACTTCATCCTTTTCATAAGGGAATACTTCCACTATAGCACTTTCCACGATATCCGGTATCCTGAAGCTTACCAGCATATTACTCAGACTCTCTTGGATCCTATCGTAAGCCTGCTTGACATCTTCGGCGGTTACGATCATATATTGGGTTACTTTTTTCTCTTTGCCGCTGTCTCCATCGGCTACCAGATAAGTGATCTTGCATTTGTACCAGATGTCTGCATCCTCATAGTAAAAGACATCCACGATGTTGCTCTTGCTGATCCCAGTCACCTGAAAATCCCCTCTTATCTGTGATCCCAGCCTGTCATATAATATCGCCTCAGCTTCAGTAAAAGATACTGCGTCGACCAGATATTGCTCAGAAATATTCTTTAGTAGCCCTTCTTCATTTTCTTTGGCGTACTTGACTTTACACAAAAACCAGATTCTCATCATCATTCAATTTGGATGATGAAGGTAAAAGTTATCCGGCTAAGGACAATGCTTTTTTGGTGAAGACTTAGTGCCAAAAAATCAAAGTATACTTAACTGGCTGTAAATCAAATATTTTTTCAGAATCGTGTACGTCAAATAAAAAAATCCAGTCAATGGGAAAATCCTGGGGTTGTGGGTATTTGGAGAAAAGCCGTAAATTATCGCAAAACCTAATTCATGTGGGATAAAATTTGGTACAGTTTTCCGGTTCAGCTTTTTCTGCTCCACCTAAGGAAGAATCTGGCGCTTGTATTGATTTGGATTTTGTTGGCCGGGATTGTTTTGGAAAATTTTGGGGTCATGTTGGGTATCCCGTTTCTGTTTCTTGACCCTGAGTACATGCATGAAGTTTCATGGTTGAGTTTTCTCTTAATGGGAGTGGGTTTTGCTTTTTTGACTATGGCCTTTCATATGACCACCTATATTATGGATGGGAGGCAGTTTACTTTTCTCGCCGTGGTGAGGAAACCTTTTATCCATTATTGTATCAACAATGCGGTCGTGCCAGGCTTGTTTCATCTACTTTACTGCATACGGTTTGTTGACTTTCAGCTGGGTAATGATTTGCCAAATGACTGGGATGTACTTTATTATATGGGTGGTTTTTTAGCTGGTAGTGGACTTTCATATGCCTTGCTGTTCGGGTACCTTGCTCTTACCAATAAGGATTTTTTTGTGCTCTTTGCCGGATCAGTTGATAAGAGACTCAGAAAAGTGAAACTGACCAGGGCTAATGTTCTCAGCCAATACAAAGAATTAAAGATACAACGCTATAAGGTACTTTACTTTGTAAATCTGAATCTCAGACCAGAAAAAGTAAGGCCGGATATAGCTAGGTTTGAAGGTACCAAGCTTCTGCGTGTGTTTGACCAAAACCACCTCAACCTATTTCTGGTACAGGTTTTTTTGATTCTTCTAGTGCTTCTTCTAGGCTTTTTCAGAGAAAGGCCGCTTTTGCAGTTTCCGGCAGGAATGAGTGCGACCTTATTGCTTTCCATCATGGTTATGCTCGTAGGAGCGGTGAGTTTTTGGCTTAGGGGATGGGCCACGTTTACGGTGGCGGCTTTTCTGGTCTTGCTTAATTATTTCAGCAATTTCCCATTTCTAAACAGACCCAATGAAGCTTTTGGAATAGATTATTCCCAGCCTCCGGTTCCCTATACATTGGCACATCTGGATTCGCTGCTCCATAGAGATACCGTGATGAAGGATCAGGAAAACATCCGAAGGATCCTTGAAAACTGGAAATCAAAGTTTCCCGAAGAGGAAAACCCCAAACTGGTGATGGTGGCTGCAAGCGGGGGAGGACAGCGGGCGGCCCTTTGGACATTGTTGGTTCTGCAGAATCTCTATTCTATTTCAGAAGGGGAAGTTATCCGGCATACCAGCTTATTTACAGGAGCTTCAGGAGGAGTGTTGGGAGAAGCCTTTTTCAGGGAGATTTACCTCCGCTCACTGACCGATACGACCATCGACCCACGGGATAGCAAATACCTTGACCAGATCTCAGCGGATAATCTTAATCCGATAATCTTCACCTTACTGGTCAATGACCTACTGATCCGTAATCAATATTTTCATTACAATGGGCGGAAATACTTGAAAGACAGAGGATATTCTTTTGAGAGTCAGCTAAACTTGAACACGGAAAGGGTAATGGATAAGCCCATCTCGGCTTATAAAGAGCCTGAATATGCTGCACAGATTCCCTTGCTGCCAGTGACTTCCCTGATCACCAATGATGGGAGAAAGCTGGTGATATCACCTCATTCCATGTCTTTTTTAGGTACCTCGATGCTGGGCAAAACGGGTATGGATGAGAAGAAACAGACGATTGATTTTCTGAGGTTTTATGCCGGACACGACTCAGGAAAGCTCAGGTTCCTCTCAGCACTTAGGATGAGTGCCACATTTCCATTTATTACACCCAATATAGAGTTGCCTTCCAGCCCTGTGATGGAGACCATGGATACGGGTCTTTCAGATAATTTTGGGATTCAGGATGCTTTAAGGTTTATGTATGTGTTTAAGGATTGGATCAGTGAAAATACAAGCGGCGTGGTATTGGTTACTATACGGGACTCGGAGAAATCAAGCGAAATTGCCCCAAGCATACTTCCCAAGGTCTTTGACAAAGTTTTTATCCCCTTGAAAAACATCTATTCCAACTGGGACAATATTCAGACGATTCAAAATGAGGTGCTCTTCAATTACATGGATGAGTCCATGCCCTTTTCTTTGGAAAAAGTGGAGTTTGAGTATGCCCCTGAAAAAGTCCAGGTAGAGGAGTTGACAGAAAGTCAGCAGACCATGCAGCGCGCTTCGCTTAACTGGAGACTGACTGCGCGTGAAAAGAAATCGATCAAGTCGAGTATGATGACTTTGAAGAATCAAGGTGCGATGCTTCGGCTGAGAGAGTTGTTTGACAAAAGTATCCTGACCAAAGATTCCCTTTGAATTGACTTTCCCTGCGCTCTTCAATACAGGAACCCCCATCTTTTATAAATGAAATGCATTAGCCATGCGGGTCCGATCATCAAGAACTGAATATCTTTCAGAAAAGATGGTTTTTTTCCTTCTATTTTATGGCCATAGAACTGGACAATCCAAGAGATCACAAAAATAGTCAAGCTGATGAGCCAAAGTTTGCCGGGAAAGGCCAAATCCAAAAAATTTGCAAGGGCCAGACACAAGGATGAGAAAAATAGCATTCCCAGGGAGAGGGGGGCTGAGAGGGTAGCATAGTAGACCAGGACCAAAGCGAGAATGACTGTAGCCCAGTTTGCAAAACGGCTTAGGAATGGAAGCAGCTCGGGTAGTGGTCCGGAAGGCAGGCTGAAGATCAAACCAACCACACTGAAAAAAATTGCTGGGACACAGAACCAGTGGATCAGTTTATTAGTCTGATTTTGATGGCTTAACCCATATTCATGAAGTAGTGCATCGATCTTTCTCATGGCTTTTTGGGATAATAAAAGTTAGATTTAATTCAAATTAAGAAATCTATTCAAATAACCTTTTCCATCAGATTAAAATGTTTAGCTACTGGGAGAAAAAGCACTTTTTTTCGTATGATTTAATAGTAATAGGCTCGGGCTTTGTCGGACTTTCTTCTGCAATCCATTTCAGGCAGAAAAACCCCGGGGCCAATATTCTGGTAGTGGACAGAGGTGTTTTTCCCACCGGAGCAAGTACAAAAAATGCGGGTTTTGCCTGTTTTGGAAGTCTTTCGGAGCTCGTGGAGGACTTAGGGCAAATGTCCCCTGACGAAGCATTGGCATTGGTGGAAAGGAGGTACAGTGGACTTAACCAAATCCGGAAAAGATTTGGTGATGAGAAGCTTGGTTATTCACCGTCGGGAGGGTATGAGATTCTGGACAGAGACGAATTGCCTGTTTTGGACCATTTGGAGAGCATCAATGAATGGCTGAGAAGCATCTTCCAAACAGATGTTTTTTCAGTAGAGAGGAATCCCGGCGAACTGGGTTTTTCGCCTCAGATAGACACTATCGTCAGGAATAAATTCGAAGGTGAGCTAGACCCTGGAAAATATATCATGGCACTTTGGAGGCTGGCTTCCAGCGAAGGTATACGGATATTGACAGGAGTGAATGTCTCCGGGCTTGACCGTGACCAGGGAGTAGTCTATGCTCATGATACCTGCAAAGGAGAGGAAATGGAGTTCAGGGCCAATCAACTGGCAGTGTGTACCAACGCATTTACGAAAGCACTGTGGTCAGAGTCAGAGCTCAGGCCAGGGAGGGGGCTGGTACAGATAAGCAAGCCTTTAGGGTTTACCATACCCTGGAAAGGCGGCTTTCATAGAGACAGAGGATATGTATACTTCAGGCAACTGGATGGAAGGCTGTTGATAGGAGGGGGCAGAAATAAGGATTTTGAGTCGGAAGAAAGTTTGGATTTTGAAGTAAACCCTGGGATTAGAACCTATCTGAGAAAGTTGGCGTCGGAGCTGATCTTTCCGGAAAAGAAAATTGAATGGGAGATGGAGTGGACTGGAATCATGGCTTTTGGCCCCAATAAATCCCCGATAATTCAGCAGATAGGGGAAAGAACCTTTGCCGCAGTTAGGCTTGGTGGCATGGGAGTTGCCATAGGTTGGCAGGTTGGGAGCGAACTTTCCCAACTTTTATCAGGGGAATAAAATGGTTTTTTTTGCTTAGATTCAAACCTTAAACACACCAAACAGCTATTAATGCAAGGTTCGACTCGTGCCCCCAAAGTTTTTGATGCACTCATTCCCCTGGTTTTTTTAATTGTTCTGCTAGTAATCAATATTCAGGTATTTGGTACCGACGCCTTATCCGGATCCAATCAGATTGTGCTGATTCTGTCTTCCTTGGTCGCGGCTCTGGTGGCTGTTTTCAGGTTGGGATACAATTGGGATACGCTTCAGGATGGAATAGTGAAAAGTATCAGCTCTGCCATGTCCAGTATCCTGATTTTGTTTCTTATCGGGGCCTTGGCTGGTACATGGCTGTTAAGTGGAATAGTTCCTGCAATGATTTATTATGGACTTCAAGTGCTAAGTCCAGGTATATTTTTATTTGCCGCATGCCTCATAAGTGCGATAGTATCTGTAGCCACAGGGAGTAGCTGGACCACCGTGGCGACGGTGGGGGTAGCCTTGCTGGGGATAGGCAAGGCACTTGGTTTTGAAGAGGGGATTATAGCAGGTGCTATTATTTCAGGTGCTTATTTTGGGGATAAGATGTCTCCTCTGTCTGATACTACAAATCTGGCTCCTGCCATGGCTGGAACGGATCTCTTTACCCATATCAAGTATATGGCTAAAACCACCTCGCCATCCATCATAATAACCCTGCTCCTTTTCGTGATAATTGGCTTGAATTATGAAACCAATGGTTCTGTTGAGGATGTGAAGGTGATCTCAAATGTTATCTACGGGCAATTCAACATAACTGGATGGTTGTTTGTGGTACCGGCCATTGTAGTGGTAATGATTGTCCGTAAAGTCCCTGCTATACCGGCTTTGCTCACAGGAGCATTGCTTGGTGGGGTACTTGCGGTGATTTTTCAGCCTGAAATTATAAGGTTGATAGCCAATGAGGAGAAGGGGTATGCTTATCTGTCATTTAAGGCCGTTATGCTTGCGATGTATGGGGAAATCAGTATTCTGACTTCCAATGATATTGTCAATGAACTCCTGGTTACCCGGGGTATGTCAGGGATGCTCAATACCATCTGGTTGATTATCTGCGCGATGGTGTTTGGCGGGATCATGGAAGTGAGCGGAATGCTGCAGACACTGGCCGAGGCGGTGATCAGGAAAGTCCACAGTGTAGGTTCTCTGATCGCATCCACTGCGGCTACCTGTGTCTTTTTCAATTTCACAACCTCGGATCAATACCTGGCCATTTTGGTGCCGGGACGAATGTATGCGGATGTGTATAAAAAACGGGGACTTAAGCCGGAGAATCTCAGTAGGACACTCGAGGATTCTGCAACAGTGACCTCGGTATTGGTACCTTGGAATACTTGTGGTGCTACCCAGGCATCCGTTCTTGGAGTGGCGACGTTAGTATATGCACCTTATTGCTTTTTTAATATCATCAGTCCCTTTATGACGATTTTATATGGGTACTTTAAGATCGGTATTGCTTATTATGAGGAAGAAGAAGAGTTGGTATGATTTCCTATAAAATTACGAAAGAAGAAATAAATGAACTCCCGTTGGGGCAGTTTGACGGGGAGATTTTCCTGATAGACAATGTGGATGACCTGGAGGAAGTAGTGGCGTTTTTGGAAACCCAACCTCTATTGGGGTTTGATACAGAGACCAAGCCTGCATTCCGCAAAGGGGTGGTCAACCAGGTATCGCTCTTACAGTTGGCCACCTCAAAGCAGGCCTTCCTGTTTCGGTTAAAAGCAACCGGATTTCCAGAATCCTTACGTAACCTGATGGAGAAAGAGCATATCATTAAAGTAGGCGCAGCAGTACATGATGATATAAAAGGCTTGGCAAAACTCACAGATTCCTTTTATCCCAACGCTTTTTTTGACCTGAATGATGAGTTGAAAAAAATCGGTTTTCATAACGTCGGAGTGAGAAATCTATGTGGGATGGTTCTTGGGATGAGAATATCCAAAGCAGAGCAAGTTTCCAACTGGGAAGCCGAAAAGCTTACTGAGAAGCAACAGCGCTATGCTGCCACAGATGCCTGGGCTTGCCTGGAGGTATTTAAGCTTCTGAAAGCCGAAGGGTATCTTGATCCCCTCTTCAATCCTTAGCTATTTCCAGTTCTTCTATTTCTTTCAGGTAGCGGATCACAGTTTCCTCCAACCCCGTGCGATATTCCAGAACCATGGTGCAATCCAGTTCCATAGTTTGGTCTAAGATCAGTAAGCCGTGCGTTTTTATCAGCTTCATCACATCATTCATCGCAGGATAGGGGAAAAGGATGGTTACACTGGCTTTGATGTGTTCCTGGATGATGGTGTTTTCTTCGATGGCGAGTGAGGCCGAGGTTTTGTAGGCTTGGATGAGTCCACCCATACCCAGCTTGGTACCCCCAAAATACCTCACCACTACTAGCAGGCAGTTGGTGAGTCCATAGGATCTGATCTGTCCCAAGATAGGATCTCCGGCTGAGTGATTTGGTTCTCCATCATCAAACGCACGGAAGTTTTCACCATCCCTGCCCAGTACCCAGGCAAAGCAATGATGACGGGCATCGAAGTGTTTTTTCCGGAGGTCCGACAGATGTGCTTTGATTTCTTCTTCGGTCCCTACCGGATAGGCAAAGTAGAAAAACTTACTGTTTTTTTCCTTGTAAATTCCACTACTGATTTTGGAAAGCGTCAGATAGGTGTCATCAGGATTACAGTCCTCTGCCTGTTTGGACATGCTGCTCAGTCTATTGGTCTGGCGCGAAGTTAGAAAATTACGGTCCGGTAATCTTTAATCCATTCGATTTATCTTAATTTTGGGCAGTCGGATCTAGATAAGATGAACCAGCCATCACTTACAACAGTACCCTACCTAGTACACCTTCCAGGTGTGAAAACACCAACTGGAGAGCTCTATTTTTGGGAGCATGCGGATCTTTTTCCTAACGGGATCAGAAGGTGCTTTTGGATCAGCGGTGTCACACCAGGCGAAACGCGGGGAAACCATGCACACTGGAAAGAGTCCCAGGTGATTGTGGCGTTAAGCGGAAGTCTCTCGCTGGAAGTGGAAGACACATTGGGTGGGACTATGACTTTTCAGCTTACTTCACCGGATATGGGGTTATTTGTGCCTCCTTTACATTGGTTGGTAGTGCGGTTTAGCCCGGATTCAGTATTGCTCGGGCTGTCAGATCAAGCATTTTCAGAAGAGGATTATATCAGGGATAGGACTTATTTTGGAAGCCTTGGACAACGAATCCAGTAATACCTACCGGCTTCAGGTGCAGTCTTCTTTCCTGGAGAAGAAAGATTATTTTCTCAGAGGGATAAAGACTTTTGGGTATCTGGATCAACTGGATTTTAACTGGCAAAAAAAGCAGCAGACCAAAGCATCTATATCAATTGCACTTACAGAAAATGGAGAAGCGCACTCTTTACCTAACGCACCTTTCGGGGGATTCTGGACCGATAGCTCTCTAAGTTCTTCATCAGCGGAGGAATTTATTGCGGCGGTGGTCATGGAGTTAAAGCTACTCGGTATAAGCTTCCTGAAAATTGTACAGGCTCCCAAAAATTATGATTCCAACCAAGCGTTGATCAATTACCTGCTTTTTAAAATGGGGTTTGAAATCGAAGGGATGCTGAGCCACCATTTTTTTGTAGGCAGAAAGAAGATGAAGAAATTGTTTGAAAATGAATCGGCTAGGCTCCAGGTGAAGATGAAAGAAGAAGGGCTGAGAGTATCATCGGGACCAGTCAATAATTTCGGGTTTTTGAAAGAGATCAAAGCATGGAATCTCTCACGGGGCTATGTAAGCAATTTCGACGAGTCGGGATTGATACAGCAGGTTTCGGACTTTCCGGAGAGGTATTTTCTCCTTACTGTAAGCAGGGAAGGACTGGCTGCTGCACATTCTCTTGCAGTGAAACTGACTGGGAAATCCATTTATTATTACCTTTCAGCAGTAGACCCAAAGGCAAACCTGCGCCATGGCGGGGATCTTTTGCTGACTAAGCTTTTTGAGCTGGCTTATGGGGAAAGGTGTGAATTTATTGATTTGGGATCCTCAGACTTAGAGAAAAGGGCCAATCACAGCCTGATGTTCTTTAAATCACGATTTTCCAACGATATTAGCAATAAAATCACGTGGACCAAGAGAATCTGAATTGAAGCTGGGTAGGTCGTAGATGGTGTGGTGGGGATTTGTTATCAACCATGCAGGATTCTCCTGGATAAGACAGGGACAGGTTAGGACAGCCAAAAAATAAGTGTAAAGAGATGAAATTATCTGATACAGTCACCATTATCTGCATTACATACAATCACCAAGACTGGATAGAGGAAACGCTGGAAAGCGTCCGGATGCAGGATTATTATTCCAAAGAACTGATAATAGTGGACAATGGAAGTGGGGATGAGACTGTGGATGTTGTCAAGAAGTGGATCAATCAAAGCTCTGGGGGACTATCGGTGAGAACATTTTTCCATGAGACCTCCTTACCGTATTGCCAGGTGTTCAATGAGGCATTGCAGCATGTGAATTCCCAATATGTGGTGGATCTTGCTGGAGATGATTTGCTATATCCTGAGCATCTTTCCTTATCCATTGCCCAGCTTAAAAAAGCGCCCTTTGCCGCATTTGTTTTCTCCGACGCCTACATTATGGAGAAAGATGGGATGATCCAGACATTCTATAAGAGGAGGGAGTCAGGTGAGCTGGTAGAGAAGGTGGAGACCTTGGGGATCTATGAGACACTTGTCAGGAAGAATTACATCTGCTCTCCCACTATCGTGTTTAATGCTCCGCTTTTAATGAGTGAGGGAGGGTATGACGCTTCTTTGGCCTACGAGGATTTTGACATCCAGCTTAGGTTGGCCCGAAAGTTTACGGTGGTCTTTTCAGATCATATAGGAGTGCTGAAGAGAAAGCATGACAGGTCATTGTCCTCAGGACAGTACCAGCGATATCAGTCAGAGATGTTGCCCAGTACCTTAAAGGTCTGTAGGAAGGCACAACAGATGAACAAACACTCCAGGGAAGACAAGGCTCTCGGTACCCGGGTGTTGCATGAGTTGAAACATGCGCTTTGGTCTGCTAATTTTGAACCCGCTGCAGGCTTGGTACAGTTAGGTGAGGAGATAGGCTTGAAAGGAGTAAGGTTTTGGCTTTACAAGCTCTGGCTGAAACTTAGGGTGGATATTTCCTGGGTGTATGCCAAAATCACCTGATCAGCCTACGACAACCTCAATAAACGGTGGGTTTCCAAAATATTTTTTACCCACATCCAGCATATCATCTGCTGTAAAGGTTTTCAGATAGGAGAGTTTGGCTTCATAGAAACCGAAGTCCAATCCCGAATGGTGTACAGCTCTGAAGCGGTCCATCAGATCAAACGAGGAGCTAAAGCGGCTAAGCATCTGACCTATCATATAGTTGCGTACGACTTCCAGTTCATCCATATCCAGTGGGATTTCCGTCAATTTTCTGATCTCACCGTAAATCTCTTCAATCACCTCAGGATAAAATTCCTTTTTCACATCAGCGGAAACAAACCAGTAGTTTAAATCGCCTATTTCGGCTAGTGTAGCGTATATGCCATAGGTATGCCCTTTATCTTCCCTGATATTCTTGATCAGTCTCGAACCAAAATAACCGCCCAATATGGTGTTAAAGACGGAGAGTGCGATGAAATCGGGGTGGCTTTTTGGAATAGACCAGCCTCCTATCCGTATACTGCTCTGTACAGCCTTCTCTCTCGACTCTATGGCGGTGAGTAAGGAGGCGGAATCCGGAAGTGTCACGGGAGCTGCAGTATGCTTGTTGGGTAAGCTTCCCAAGGAAGAACAGAGCGCAGCTACTTCCTGATCAGTAAAATCCCCGGTGAGGAAAATTTCAAGCTCCTGCCAGAGCAGGTTTTCGTAATACGATCTGAGCAAATCTACAGTTATCACGTCCACATGATTTTCAGTGGTCTCCGCACCATACGGATGGGCAGCACCAAAAAGACAGCTTCTGAAAAGTTGACTTGCTCTTGATGAGGATTTTTCCCTCTCTAGTCTGAGGCTTAATTTTTTCTGGGAAAGTCTTTTCTCAAGCATTTCCTGCGGGAATATAGCCTCTGTGAACAAGCTTGAATAAACAGGGAGTACATCGTGAAGGTGCTTTCTGGTGGTGAGCAGACTCAGTCCGTCGTGGGAATAGGTCAGCATTGGGCTTACCTCGGTAGCATGAAAATCGAAGAAATTTGCCAATTCTTCCGCGTTTTTATGCTTGGTTCCTTCCTGGAGCATATGAAGCGTAAAAGAAGGGACCAGCGTATGGATCATGGGAAGAGCAATTCTTTGACTTTTTCCCATCACCTCAAGCTTCACTGCGTCCAATCCGGGAGTAGGCAGAAAAAAAAGCGTAGCTCCGTTAGCAAGGGTAAACCTGCAGGGAGACACTAGATCAAAATCCTCCGGAACTCGGTATTCGGGAGCTTTGGATCGGTCTAAACTCATTTAATTATTGGGAATGGTATAAAGAAGCGAGAACCGTAAGGTTTCGGCTAGAGGATGGTTTTGTGTTTGGGGGACTAGGTAGGAGAAATTGAAACCTAATTTTTTCAGGTCAAAACCTACTCCCATTGTAAAGTATCTTCTTCCTCCTTTGTTGGGATTTTCGTAGAAATAGCCCGTGCGCAAAGCGAATGTTTCGTTGTATACATACTCCACACCAAAAGAGATCATTACTTCTCTCATCTCCTCACTAAATCCTCCTGGAGCATCAGCAAATGAGCCGAAAATCCCTGAAATCAGTGGTCGGTTGGGATCTTTGCCATTACCGGGAGCAATGATCAGGTTCCCATCGGCATCTACTTCCAGTGAACCATCCTCGTTTACTTCATATATGGGTGGAGAAGGTACCAGAAGTTTGTTGAAATCCAGGGCAAAAGTGATAGCATTCAGTGGGTTGATATCGATGGAATAGGCAGCACCTATCCGAAAATTAGTAGGGATATAATCGAGATCTTCGGCACTGTTATAAGTTATCTTAGGGCCTATGTTGGAAATGTTAGCCCCCCAGGAGAAAGTTCCGTCCTTGCCTCCGGCATAGATTCTCTTCTGATAGTATAAGCCTACATCTGTACCCACGGTGACTCCGGGTCTGCTTTCAGTCCCTCCTACCGAAGATATATTGCCGGAGAGGTTGGAGTGGATAAACCTGGCAGAAATTCCCAGTCCGAGGTTTTCGGAGAGCTTTCTTGAATAGGTTCCTCCTATGGCGATTTCCCTGGGGTTGAATTCACCAAATTCATTTCCCTGGATATCCGTGAGGATGATATCCCCCATATTGAAATACCTGAGGTCGAAACCAAAAGTAGAGACTTCATCTATTTTGAAATAGCCCGTGAGGTAGCTCAGCGACATGTCATTTACCAGCTTGCCCAACCATGGCGAGTAGGAAAGTGAGAACCCCATCTGTCCATCTACAAATGCAAGCTTACCCGAATTCCAATGTGCTGAATTGGCATCTGGACTGGTAGCCACACCCACATCACCCATTCCGGAATGTCTACTGTCGGGAGCGAAGTTTAGAAATGGGACGGCCGTGGTAATTACTCTCCTGTCAGGATCCTGACCTGAAATCCGTACGCTAGGGGCAGTTTGTGCGTGGACAGATATTGAAGCCAGTGTGAAAACTGCAAGAAGTAGATTTCTCCTATTCGTAATGGCCATTTTTTTCATTTAATAACGATTTTTCCACTCACTGCTGCTCTCGAATTATCGGTTTCTGAGTGAAGCGTCAAGTTGTAAATATAAGTTCCTTTTGCTGGATATTTGGTTTGGTTTTGTAAAAAAATCCAAGACAAATCATCGATTTTAGCCTGAGCACCTACAAAACGCTGGCTTTCCTCAAAAAGTATTTGACCGGTATTAAGATAAACTGACAGCGTGACCCGTATGTTTTCCCCGGGCCTGTTGTGCTCAACTACAAAGTGGCTTTCCAGTTCTGTCGGGTTGGGGAAAGTCCTGTGGCTGATGATCTGAAGTATAGTGCTTCCGGCTATCTGGATTTCTTTTTCAAGTATACTCAGGTTTCCCACATTGTCCCATACACTAAGCTTGACTGAGTTGGTGCCTTCCCGAAGATTTTTCAGATCCACTTCGAGAGTGCCTTCTTGGTAATTACCGTTCTGTGCAATAAAGAAGTCATTCAGGATGATGGGGGCTCCACCATTTATTTCTACCATCAAATTCTGTCCTCGCGTCAACCCTGACACAGCGATACCTGACTCATCAGAAAGCATAGCCTCCAGCCGTATCTGCCGTGAGGGGAATACCCAGGGACCTTCGGGCTTTCCCCCAAAAGAAGCCCTGATCACAGGGCCTTGGGTATCCCGGGGCAATTCCGCTCCACGGCTTTCTCCCAGCAGGGGGGTATCATACCCAAAGGCCTCCAGGGAGGAGGTACTCTCCAGGCCCGTGATCCGCACTTTTCCTTTGCGTAAATCCACTTTGGTGTTCTTGGGTAGCAGGAATTTTCCGCTCAGTTTTCCACCGTCTATTTTCCCCCTCCCCTTGAACAGTAAGGTCTGCTCCTCACTGAATTCGACAGGATTGCTTTCTTGGCCCAATGTTCTTTCAGTGGAAGGCACGTCGCTGAATTCCAGTTCGTAAAATCCCGTAAAGTCCTCTGCTACACCACCGGTCTTCGGGTCCAGCACCTCCGCATCAAACGTGATTTCTGTCAGATCCGGAAGTGTGTCGAGTGACTGCTGTCCGGAGGTATATCCGGTAAACCTGATTGATAAAGGCGCCCTGGATAGGTGCATGCTGGGGTCTCCCAACAGACTGAAATTCCTGTTCAACGGGCCATTGAGGCTGCCGTTCTTGGTGTTTTTGAAAATGGTTCCCAAATCCTGCGATGTGTTGTGGCCGGATTTGAATACTTCCTCAATAAATGCCTGGTTCAGTATATAATTGACACTGCTGAATACAGGTCTGCCTGTGGTGAATAATCCGATAGCACCCTTATTTGGGGCGATCAGTAATTCCTCAGCTGCTGATCTGATAAAGGGACTATCGTGTCTGCCAAATTCGCAGGTAGCCGTGATCCAAAGGGCCAATTGCTCCTGATCGGGCCAGTCCTGAATATCAGATACCCGGAAAACCTCCTCTGCCGTCAAGGTTGTTTCATTTCCGTGTCCGATGTAATTCAGTAGGAGGGTGCCTTCTTCCAGTGTTTTCGCCAGTGCCAGTTTTGCTTCTGGGGAAGACTGAATGTTTCCATTGCTGACCTGTTCATATCTATCCAGATAGAGTTTCTGCTGGACGAATTCCCCATGGTGCTCTGAAAGATAGGCAGCATGTGCCTCCGCATCCCGGAGATGTATATTATTGTCTCCGTCATCCGCAAAAAAGCTCACCTTCCTTTTCCAGTTGCCTGGTTTGGGTGATGTTTCATAAGCGATGATTTTGTCTACTACCAGCCGTGCTTCGTGGGGGTTGATCACGGGAAGTCTACCTACCCCTATCCTCATAGGTTCATCGCCTTCCTTGTTTTCCTCCCATACACCCTGCCCCCAGTCCAGAAGTGCAAAAAAATCGTCAGAACTGAACGTGGTGAGCGGATCCAGACTGTTCCTACTGGTATATATGGGTACTAAATTAGGCCTCCCGCCGAGTTTGGACTTGTAATCTATCGTACCTTTACCCAAGAGCAATGCGTTTTCAAGCCGCTTGCCGTACTGATAGTGCCAGGCCAGAAAATTCCTGATTGCGTGGAGGTCTGTATTGCCATAGCCAAAGCTGTCATAGATATCAGGGAGTAATGCTACCTCTGCATAGACTCCCTGTGATAGCTTATGTATCCTTAACCTTTCTGCTGAATGGGACAGGCTGGGGGGAGCTATGATCAGTAATTCAGGCCATGAAGCCTGATGTCTAAGCGAGGGGTTGCATTCCTGTACTTTCGGAATAGCTCTGGCAGTTGCCGGGTTGAATACCACAAATTTCTGTCCGCTGACCAGCGTGCCTGAGGAGAGGTCGACCTTGCGTACAGCATGGAAATCACTTGCTTCAAGCACCACCAGTCCGGGGTTTACCCGGATGGGAATCCGGGATTTCTCCACTGCCTGATAGACCCCCTCTTCCAAGCCAATACTGGCATGTGGAATACCTATTCCGAGGTAATCCAAAAAACCTAGCGCATTGGCTTGGGAAGAACTGAAGGAAAGCCGTAGCCGTTCAGTTTTCCGCTGAGGAGGGACAAAGGTGGCCTCAGCGACGATCTCTCTGCCTTTTATTCCATATTGGCCACTTGGTATAGGGGCTATCATACCATTGAAAATCTGCAGGCCATCTACTGAAACAGCCATTTCTGCCTGATCTAGTGACTGGGCCATGAGTACCCCCTTTAATTTCCATGAAGCATCCAGATTGGAGGATAGTGGATACGGGTAGCCTCTGGTCATGCCTGGGGATAAGGGTCGGGAGTACCACTTCCTTCCAGAGGTGAGGATGTTGTTTTCTTCCTCCTTCAGCCAGCTCCAGCTATAGAGTACCGCAGCTTCCTGACCAACGCCTTCCGCACGGATAGACCGCATTCGTTGTGGCGATTCACTTCTTCCTATCAAGAAGCTGAGGGAATCTGAAAACCGATGGTGGGAGTAATCCGCTTCCGCGGTAGTGATGTGGGGAGCGGTAAGGTAAAAATAAAGTGAACCGTCTTTTTCCAATCCTGGTACCTCTTGAAGTGTGAGGTTGATGCTGTCCAATCTCTGGGGGAGCATTCCGGGATATCCGAACAAGGCTACTTCACTGAGACTCCCAAGTCCAAGCTGCTGGGCATGTTCCCCGGAAATCCGGTATACGCCTTCTACAGCTACTTTGAATTTGAAGAGTTTTTCCTGGCAGGTTGCTGTTTCTGACATCAGACACAAGCCAAATGATAACATAAGAAACCTGATCCAGCTGTTCCTCATTCCCTACCGTTTTCGATGACCGAGAGACCAATATAGGCGAGAATTATCAAGGGGATACCCGCTAATCCAAGCCAGAGAAGCAGTGCTAGGCCAATGGCGAGTAAAGCATATCGGAATAGGTTTTGGGCAGGCGCAAAACTTTTGAATTTCAACGCAATGAGCGGAAGCTCCAGGACGAGTAAGATAGAAAATACCCAGGCGATGAGTAGGAGCACCCAGGGAATCTCCAGCCAGGTGCCCACTAGGGGCCAATGCAGACCTAAGTAGGGTAGTGTGCTGATAAACAAAGCATTCGCAGGGGTGGGCAGGCCAATGAACCGGTCACTTTGCCTGGTGTCTAAGTTGAACTTTGCCAGCCGTAAAGCCGAAAAGAGAGGCACAGTCAGACTAAGGAAGGGGAGGTATTCACTTTCCGTAACTGAACGGGTCATTTCGAATAGGATCATTCCGGGAAGAACCCCAAACGACACCAAGTCTGCCAATGAATCCAGTTGCTTCCCAATCTCACTCTGGACTTTGAGAAGCCGGGCAGCAAAACCGTCGAAAAAATCGATAATTGCCGCCAGTATGATGAAATAGGCACCTGAGGTCACGTCACCTTCCAGCACCCAGATGATCCCTATCACACCGGCCAGAAGGTTGAGCAGGGTTATGGTGTTGGGGATTTGGGATTTGATTTTCACTGGAAAGCTTTTATACCTACAAACGGATTATGGTTTTTTTCAAAGGAGATGGTGGTCTCCGGGCCATGTCCGGGATAGATGACCGTATCCTCCGGAAGCGTAAAAAGTTGGGATTTGATTTTATCCAAGAGCAGTTGGTGGTTTCCCCCAGGTAAATCGGTCCTTCCGATACTTCCCCTGAACAGCGTGTCCCCTGCTATGCACCTTTTGGAAGGGGCATGATAGAAGACCACATGACCAGGTGCGTGCCCCGGTACAAAAAGTACCTTCAGGGATTCTTTGCCTACTTTGATCTCTTTTCCTTCCTCGAGGAATCCGTCAGCCGAAGTATGCTCATACGCATGGAAGCCGTAATTTGGGGCATAAACTTCCACTGATTTAAGCACGGGGATTTCGCCCTGGTGGATCAGGAGAGGGATGCCATAGTTTCTTTTGGCCCACGCATTCCCCAATACATGGTCCACATGGCAATGCGTATTGAGCAGGAGTGTCAGTTTGATCCCTTTACCGGAGATATAGTCTTCCACTTCTTTCCGCTCTGCTGCGTCAGCGCAACCGGGGTCTACCAGTACTCCTTCCTTTGTGTCGTCGTAGAGCAAATAGGTGTTTTCCTGAAACGGGTTGAATGTAAACGATTTGATAGATAGCATGGAAAATCTCGGGTCTGATCGGGCAAAATAAGGAATTAAACCTTTATTTTGGGCCATGGAAATTGATTTTTTGCTGGTAGGTCAAGGATTGGCAGGAACAGCGCTGGCTTACAGATTGAAGCAGGAAGGCAAGCGGATAGTTATAGTAGATGAACCCTTAGCCAATAAGTCCAGCCGTATCGCAGCAGGGCTTTATAATCCTGTGACTGGGCGTAAAATGGTAAAGACCTGGAAAGCTGACCAGCTGTTTCCGGAAATAGCACCTTTTTATCAGCAGTTGGAAAAGCTGACGGGAAAGTTTTTTTTTAATGAGCAACCAATTTACCGTCCTTTTCTCACTGTAGAGGAGCAGAACGAATGGATGGGAAACAGTGCTGACCCCAACTTTGTCCCTTATCTGGAAAAGATTGTAACCGGGAGCCAGTCGGAGCACTTAAAAGACCGTTTTGGGGGAGTGATGCTGAAAAATTGTGGATGGTTGGATATCAATAGTCTGCTGGATGCCATGGCTACGTATTTTGCAGACGGTTTGATTGTGGAGAGATTCGAGGAAGAACGCCTTGTAAGGGAGGATACCCATTGGAGGTACGGTGAGATCAGAGCCGGTGCATTGGTGTATTGCAATGGACTGGGAGCGATGGCATCCAGGTACTTTGGGTTTCTGCCCTTTGCTCCGGTGAAGGGGGAGATCATGGAGCTGCGGCAGGATTTCTGCCCCGGCTATATCGTGAACCGTGGGGTTTTCCGGATCCATCTTGGCGAAGGGATACATCGCGTGGGGTCCACCTATTCCCAGCACGATTTGGAAGTAGGTGTCACTGAATCCGGGAAAGAAGAAATCCTCGGACGGCTTGGGGATTTGGTTAATTTGCCTGTAGAGGAAATCATTGCGCACAAGACAGGAATAAGGCCTGCCACGAGGGATAGAAAACCGTTTTTGGGAAAACATCCTACGGAACAAAGCGTTTACATATTCGATGGTTTTGGTGCTAAAGGAGTGTCACTCATCCCTTATTTTAGTAAATTAATGTGTTCATACCTGCTCAGTAATTCAGCAATTGAAAAGGATGTGGACATAGCCCGATATTTTAATTATATTTAATAACATCTTTCAGTACGCCGAATGCGATATTACCTATTCAGAATAGCACTGGTTGTCGGCTTAGGGTTGAATTCATTTTTTGCGCTTGCCCAGTTTGATCAGGAGCGCTTCGGGAAAAACAGGATTCAACACCAGCAGTTCGATTGGTATTCCTATACTTCAAACAATTTTGAAGTATATTATTATGGTAGGGGTGGTCCCAATGCCAAGCTGGCCATAGAGTATCTGGAGAGCGAGTTTGATCGCATCACCCAGATGATCGGTTATGTCGCTTACACCAAACCCAAAATCTACATCTACAATTCCCCCGAAGAGCTCCTGCAGAGCAATCTCAACCTGAATAAGGAAGAATACAACGAGCAGGGGCAGACAAACTTCAGCAGGCTGATTGCAGAACTCGCTTACAAAGGACAGGTGGACTTGTTTAAAGAGGATTTAATCTTTGCCACATCCAAGGTGATTGTAGAGGAAATGCTCTATGGTTCTTCGGTGGCAGATGCGTTTCAGTCAAACCTGATGAACAGCTTTCCGGATTGGTACGTGGACGGGATTGCTTTATACCTCGCCAAAGGCTGGAGCAGGGAGATGGATGATTTTGTCCGCCATTATTTCAAGGAAGATCAGAATCCTAAAATCCTGAGAGCAGTGGATAATGAAGCAGGTCTGGTGGGACAATCAGTCTGGAATTATATCGCTGAACGCTATGGGCGTAGGTATATATCCAGCGTGCTGAATCTCTCGAGGATTAACAGAAATGAAGAGAACAGTATTGCCAATACAGTCGGGGTCAATTACCGGACATTTACGGACGATTGGAAAAAGTATTATCTGGGGATAAACCAACAGGTGCTCAATACTTTCAAGGAAGTAAATAAGAATGCGGTAATTGCCACCACCTCATCCCGGGTTCAGGGGGCTATCAACGATATTAAATTCAGTCCGGATGGGCTTAACCTGGCTTATGTAATCAATAGCGGCGGTAAGTTCAAAGTAATAATCCGGGATGTCTCCAGTGGAAGTGAACGCACCCTGTTTACCGGAGGTACGGTATTGGAAGATCAGGTCCCAAATTTTACAGCTCCGGTGATCGCATGGAAAGATTCAGCCAACCTTGCGATTGCGTCATTCAAACGGGGTGTGACTACCCTTCGGTTGAGATCTATCGATGGATCAGCACAGGATAAAATCTTCCTGCGTAACATTACCCAGATCCTGAGCCTGGACTTTAACAGTACGGGGAGGAATATGGTGCTTTCAGCAATTTCAAATGGCAAATCGGACATCTACACACTGAATGTGCGGGGTCAGGGGAAAAGGTTGACCAATGATTCTTTCGATGATCTGACACCGGTGTTTCTTAACGACTCCACCGTCATTTATACCTCCAACTTCGTGGACAGGCCGGACTCTGTGGCCAATCAGCCCATGGATCTAAGCGAAATGTCCCTGAATTACAATATTTTTATGGCGGAGGTAGGGGATACGGTGAAGACGACCCAGCTCACCAACTCGAACAGTAAAAATGTACACGCAAGAAAAATAAACAACAATACCGTCGTGTATCTCAGTGATTTGAGTGGGATCAACAACCTGATGCGACTGAGTATAGGGAGCAAGATCTCAAATCAGATATCAGCATACAATAAGAGTATAGAAGCTTTTGATGTGAACAGCAGGATGAACAGAATTGCCTATTCCATCAATGATGGCAAGGAATCCTTTCTGATCTTGGAGGGTTTTTCAAATTCAGACCAGTTTACACCAAGCACTCCACGTGTTCAGCTAGCCCAGGCCAAGAGCCTGAACGAGCGGCTTGCGGCGAGGAGGCTTATGGAGGAAAGGAGCAGTCAACAGCCGGAAGCTCCTGTCGTAGCAGACACTGTGCCGCCTGTTCTGGAACAACCTGAGCTTATTCCCATCGACACAGTCACTAAGAACTCCACATCCTCCATCGATCTTAACCGGCTGAGGTTTGAATCGAGGCGAGGCATAGATACCGATAATTACACATTTGATTCACTTCCCAATCCGGTGCTGAGCAGAGAGCAGGTGGCCACTGAATCGAACAAGATAAACCTTCTGGAAAGCTTTAGGAGACAGAGTCTTCAGAAGAGGGTGACAGGTCCCCGGAGGATGGAGCCTCAGTTCTTTATTAACAATGTGAATACCCGGTTTGTGGTAGATCCGTTAAGGGGGTTTGGAATAGGGCTTACGGGTAAGATGACAGACCTGCTGGATAATCACTCCTTTACCGGAGGGGTGATGACTACGCTGGATTTCAGATCGGGTGGAGACCTTTTCTTTGAGTACGAATACCTGAAGAGCAGGGTGGATTTCAGGGGTAGGTTTGACAGGAGAACAATAAGGGTCTCTGAAGGGGATCTTACATTCCAGAAATATGTCCTGAGTAAGGTGGAACTGGGGGTGTCTTATCCGCTAAATGTGAATGCCCGCTTTACCCTATCCCCATTTGTGGCAAAGACCCAGTACTTCAACCTCAATCCTGATTCGCTGATCCTGGGGCAGGATCCAGACCAAAACAGGTTTGATGTCAATTACATAGGAGGCAGGGCAGAGTTTGTCTATGACAGAACCCAGCAGTTGGGGCTATATTCCCAGGCTGGATTCAAAGGCAAAATCGGCTATGTACAGTATCAGGCATTGAACAATTCAAGCAGGTCCTTCAGTAACTTCTACATGGATCTGAGAAATTACCAGCGTATCCATAAAAATATAGTGCTGGCTTCACGACTGTATACGGGATCATTTATGGGTAACAATCCCCAGACCTATCTGGTAGGGGGGATGGATAACTGGCTGTTCAATGCTTTTTACAGGCCGCCGACAAACAGACCTGAATCCTCCCCGGTAAGAAATCCCACTGGAGTGGAAAACTCAAATATCCTGTTTGCCGACTTTGTGGATCTCCGGGGCTATGATTACGATGAGATCAGAGGAAGGAATGTGATCACCTTTACCACTGAGCTGAGAATCCCCGTATTCTCTTACCTGACGAGAGGAAATATCACGTCTAATTTTGTGCGGAACTTTCAGTTGGTGGGCTTTTATGACATAGGGTCTGCCTGGAATGATTTTGCCCCCTGGGAGCGGGTAAATGATCAAAATACAGAAGTGATCAACACAGAAGGTTCACCATTTACAATTGTGCTTAATAACTTCAACAATCCATGGCTCCAGAGTTATGGGGCAGGGGTGAGGACAGTATTGCTCAATTACTATGTCAAATTCGACGTGGCAAGGCCAGTCAGAAACTATGTGACAGAAGACCTGAAGTTCTATGTAACTTTGGGCTTTAATTTCTAATTGTAAAGTTTGCTATGATCAAATCTATGACCGGCTTTGGAAATGCCGGAGTTGAGAACGAGCAGATGATCATCCACGTGGAGGTCAAATCGCTTAACTCAAAATTTTTGGATCTTTCGATCCGAAGCCCCCGGCAGTTTTCCGACAGGGAGCATGAAATAAGAAACTTGGTGCAGACACTTCTGGACAGAGGTAAAGTCAGTGTTTCCATAGAGTTTCTTTCCAAAGGATCGGTGGAACTTCCTGTGAAAATCAACGAAGACCTTTTTAAAGCATTTTATGTCAGGTATAAAAGTCTTTCAGACAGTGTGGAGGAGAAATCCCATGATCTTTTTAAGCTCGCACTGCAGTCACCCGGCGTAATCAGCCAGTTAGTAGCAGATCCGGAAGAAGAGGGAGTAGAGTGGGAAGAGATCAAGAAAGTCCTTCAGGAAGCACTCCTCAAATGCGATTCATTCAGAAAAGATGAGGGAGGGTCGTTGGAAGATAAGTTGAAGGATAACATCAGGACAATAGCTTTCGGACTGGAGCAGATCCGGTCCAGCGAAGGCCAGCGGAAAGAGAAAATAAAACAAAAGATCAGAAACCACTTCAACGACTGGTTAGACGAGAACGCATTTGATGCAAACCGCTTCGAGCAGGAGTTGATTTATTATTTCGAGAAGCTTGATATCACCGAGGAGCTGGTACGTCTGGATACCCACCTTAAGTATTTTGTCAAATGTTTGAATGAGGAGCAAAATCAGGGCAAGAAACTGGGCTTCATCAGTCAGGAGATAGGAAGGGAAATCAATACCATAGGCTCCAAAGCCAATGATGCAGAAATGCAAAAACATGTGATCCTGATGAAGGATGAGCTGGAAAAAATCAAGGAGCAGGCAATGAACGTTCTATAATTAAGAGTGATCATTCTTCCTTATGTAGACTCCTTTCTACGATTTAGATCACTATTCAGTTGGATGTGGAGTGACTATAAATACAAACTAATAGTCTGCTGGGAGGAGGAGTTAGAAGCTTTGCTCCTGCTTGATCTGCCTTTCCAGCCAGCCTAGCATAAAGAAGGCCATAATAAAAGCAACCGTCGGAAC
Source organism: Algoriphagus sp. (assembly GCA_048819475.1). Classification (GTDB taxonomy): domain Bacteria; phylum Bacteroidota; class Bacteroidia; order Cytophagales; family Cyclobacteriaceae; genus Algoriphagus. The sequence goes on along the minus strand of JBMDXP010000084.1, from coordinate 5,586 downwards.
GGCAAATACCAATGTGTGCCACAACACCGAACCCTGTGCCGGATAGTATTCGATAAAGTCTGTCTGAATGGACAGATCCCAGTCACTGATCTGTCCCTGTGCTGCGCGGAACACCATGACTATCCCGGAAGCGACTAATAGCGCAGAAAAAGCCATCATGGCTCTTACCAGGATAATGGCAAGGCGGTTCATCGGATCGGAGATTAAGTTTTGATGCATAGACAGGTTGTTTTGCTGCCAACTTACAACAGAATCTATTTTAAATCAAGGGTTTAACACAAAATAAGGATTGACATTCATGTCCGGTATTGATTGGACGTTTGTCAGCAGCTAGAGCAAGCTACAGGCAGCTAGAAGACCCCAGCAAGTGTAATACCTATTAATTTAAAGCCTACTATAGAAAAAAGAATAGGCTAAGAGCAAAAAAAAGGAATCCCGGAGAGGATTCCTTTTTAGAGGTATAGGAAGAATTCTTAGCTTCTTGGTCTGATTTTCTCCTTGATACGGGCTGCTTTTCCTTGACGACCTCTGAGGTAGAAAAGACGGGCTCTTCTTACTCTACCTTCTCTCAGTAGATCGATTTGCTCGATTGCCGGAGAGATGATCGGGAAAATTCTTTCTACGCCTACTCCATTGGAAACTTTTCTTACAGTGAAAGTTTCACCATTTGAATTCGGGTTTCTACGCTGGATGACAGTTCCTTGGAACTGTTGGATACGCTCCTTGCTACCTTCTTTGATGCGTACGTGTACGTTGATGGTATCACCAGCTTTGAATGAAGGGAATTTAGCTCTTGCTTCGCTGTATTCCGCTTCTACTATTTTCATTAAATCGCTCATAGCTTTATCTTTTTATGCTTTCGCTGTTTGCCAACACGTGGCTTATTGAATTACTTCTTTTTCGATTTCAAATCGCTTTGACCGCCGTCCTGTCTGCCCAGCAGGTCAGGTCTTCTTTCGCGGGTCCGGCGAACCGATGCTTCAAATCTCCAATCGTTTATTTTTGCTTCATGTCCTGAAAGCAATACTTCCGGTACTTTCATTCCCTCATACTCTGCGGGACGTGTATAGACCGGTGGCGCAAGCAGTCCATCTTGGAAAGAATCTGTAAGTGCCGATGTTTCATCATTCAGCACGCCGGGGATGAGCCGTATGACGGCATCCGCTACTACGGCAGCAGCTAATTCCCCTCCTGAGAGGACAAAATCACCTATGCTGATTTCTTTGGTGATGAAGCGTTCCCTCACCCGCTCATCCACCCCCTTGTAATGACCGCAGAGGATCAGGAGGTTTTGGCAGAGTGAAAGCCCATTGGCCATAGATTGGTCGAAAGTAACCCCATCAGGTGTCATGTAAATGATTTCATCGTATGTCCGCTCCTGTTGGAGCTTCCCGATGCACCTGGCAATGGGTTCTATCAGCATTACCATTCCGGCTCCTCCACCAAAGGCATAATCATCGACTTGCTTTTGTTTGCCTGTTGAATAATCACGTAGGTTGTGAACACGGACGCTTGCGATCCCTTTGTCTTCCGCCCTTTTCAGAATAGAATGGGAGAAAGGACCCTCCAGCAGCCCGGGCACCACGGTGATGATGTCAATGTGCATGTGTCAGTCTTCCAGATAAATTTCAAGTAAACCTTCGGGTAAGTTGCAGTAAACTTTTTTAGCTGCTTTGTCCACCTTGATGAGAATGCCATCCTGAATAGGGATCAGCACTTCTTTTCCTTGGTGGGTAACCCCGAGGAGATTCTGTGTTTCCAGATCATAAATAATCTGGATGGGTCCTATCAGTCCTTTGGTTTCATCAAAAACCTCAAAACCGATCAATTCGTGAAAGTAAAACTGGTCGTCTTCAAGAGAAGGGAGTGCGGTAAGCGGAAGATACACCTCTGAGCCTACCAACTGCTCTACCTGATCCAGGGAGTTGAGATCCTCAAACTTTGCCAGGGCCTTGTTTCCGGGTTGCAGCACAAAGTGCTCCAGAAAAAAAGGGACAAGCCGGGATTTTTGCTCCAGAAAGAGATGCTGTAAGTCTTCATAATCCTCAGGATAATCGACGTCCAGGACCACCATTACTTCTCCACGAAGTCCATGAACCTTGGCTACATAGCCCAGTTGAAAGCATTGCTCCTTGTTCATGGGGGACAGTCAGTTATCAAGCTTGCGCTTCGTCGCCTTCGGCAGAAGCTGCAGGAGCTTCGGCGGCAGCTGCAGCAGCTTTGGCTTCGTCTTCTCTGGCTTTAATGGCATCCAGTCTAGCCTGGTTTTTGGCTGTTTCGGCAGCAAGTGCTTTCTCACGGAGATCGGATTTGGCCTTATTGATGCTGTCTGCTTTGCCCGCGATTTTCGCGTCTTTTTCATTCAGCCACGCATCGAATTTGGCATCAGCCTGCTCCTGTGTGATAGCGCCTTTCAATACACCGATCTGAAGGTGTTTTTTCAGCATGACGCCCCTGTACGAAAGCATTGCTTTCACAGTGTCGGTTGGCTGAGCTCCGTTCAACAACCATTTAAGAGCACGCTCATTGTTGATGTTGATGGAAGCGGGGTTTGTGTTAGGGTTGTAAGACCCGATCTTTTCGATGAAGCGTCCATCTCGTGGAGCTCTTGCATCAGCTACAACCACGTCGTAGATAGCCATTTTCTTTCTACCTCTTCGTGCTAATCTGATTTTTACTGACATAAATTTGTTGTATTTAGTGTGTGAATGGAACCCGTCCATTCTAATTTTGGAGTGCAAAGATAAGGCTATTCATTGGAAAGCCATAAGTTGTGTAAAGAATATTTGGTTAGAATTCCGGTTTTCTTTTATCTTGCGGAGCAATTTGCAAATGGCACCGGCTCTCAGTCCATAGGTATTCATAATGAATGATCCGGAAAGGGAAGTAAAAGGATCTCCATTTAATATGGCCCTGTAGTTCAACGGATAGAACAAGCGTTTCCTAAACGCTAGATCTAGGTTCGATTCCTAGCAGGGCTACGACTATTTAGATTTTTAAGATTGTGGACGACGTTTTCTATGCCTATGTGGTAAAGAGCATTGGGCATGATTATTTTTACAAGGGGCATTGCAGGGATCTGGAGAAAAGGCTTGAACAGCATAATTCGGGCATGACAGTTTCTCTTCGCCCATATATTCCTGTTGAGGTAGTCTACTTTGAAGCGTTTCAGAGCCGTGAGGAAGCCATCAAAAGGGAGAGGTACTTCAAGACCTCGAGAGGAAGTGAGTTTCTGAGAGGGAAGCTGTCCTATAAGGGTTGAAAGCACCCTTTCGCTCTTTCTGATTTCTTCTTGACAATTTGCTTTAATTGCCTGGAAGTCTGAACTATCCGTTTGACTTCCAGAAATAAATCCCTTGCTTTTGAGATCTTTTCGTTGCAAGCCTGAATAGCCTTGTCCACGTGTATGATAAATATTATGCAATCAAGACCCCCTTATTCGCTTGGCTTTTTTGCTGTTAGTGAATAGAGTTTACAATCAATTTCTATCGTTTCCTTTCGAATAGGAGATGATTCCGGCATTGCGGTTCCCATGATTCACCTAATGTGTAAGGGTGTTTCTTGGGTGAAACTAAGGAATTGCATGGGAATCTTGTGAGCGTTGACCTAATTCACCTTCGATTCGCCTACGATGCTTGTCCGATCAGAAATCGAAGATGGATCGGACAAGCATCGTAGAAAGCAGGGGCGTGTATTTTAGAATAACTAGTAATAAGCTAATATTGCTGCCCTTTTGGACTTGTTTACTTATGAAGCATCTTTCAAAGAACAGTTAGTAATAAACTAGAGTATAATGGAGATGGCTCAGATATGTTTTTAAGATCAAATACCTGATGAATAGTCTGGATAATTTTATTTCTGTGAAGCCTGCTTTGGAACTTCACCAGTTCATTGATTCTTACTATTTCCATAGCTGCGATCATGAGGAAAGTGTTCTCAATTAGACTTATTATCCGCATATCAAGTGTTGGGCACAAGATGGTCACAAGGGGTTGGCTTTAATAATGAAGCACCGCATATGGGCTGTACTTCCTACTCAAACGGGAGAGCTCCAGCTGGGTGCGTAGCCACTGCTGTCGGTCAAGTGATGAAATATCATGGATTTCCCAATACCTACAACTGGGCTGGAATGCGCAATATAGGGGGAAGCACATTGACTTCAGCACTTTTGAGGGACATAGGCGACGCTGTCGATATGAACTATGGATGTTCAGGTTCCGGTGCAATCACGCAGGATCCAGTAAATGTATTAAAGAATCTCTATGGTTATCAATCTGCATCATTTGCTGACTGGCAGTTTCATCCAGTCAAAACAAATTTAAACGCCGCCAGACCAGTTATCCTGTCAGCCAAAAGAACAGAGAACTGTTTCCTAGTCTGGTGCATTGCAACAAATGGTCATGCATGGGTTGTTGATGGGTATATAGAAAATGAGGTGTGGGATGCTGCATGCCAGTCGGGGACTGTCTATGTTTCCTTACACATGAATTGGGGTTGGGGCGGTACGCATGATGGTTGGTTTTCCTATTCAAACTGGAATCCGGGAGGCACTGGTTATATTTACAACAAGCAAATGATTTACAATATTTACCCATAAACAAAACAACCATGGATAGAATAAAGCTATTCTTTGTCATAATGATCGCTACGGTACTCTCGGCGTGTTCTGACGAACCGGAGTGCTGTGACATCGTCACAAACAGCTATCAGGTAAAATTGATTGATGAAAACGGAGTGAATTTGCTTGACCCTGAATCACCTGATGCGATAGATATATCCAAAATCCGACATTATATTGTCGAAAATGGTCAAACCCGTATGGTTGATGATACTGGCAATGGATATATTCCTGACAATCCTTATGGTATAATGCCGGTAATGATAGGCGAGGAACACGCTGTAAACTTTACTTTCAGGTATGAGGGAGACGATGAGGAAACTATGAGTATCATTCAGTGGAATGAGGAGAAAACAGATACGTTGATCTGTAAATTTAATGTACCAGGCTATCCAAGTTATCTTACCCAAATTTCTAAGGGATCAAATTCATGGCAATTGGGAAACGATAATCCTCCCATCACCGTGACATTGACCTATTAATCAAATTGGATTACCAAGTCATCATTAAAAGAGAAAAAGGTAGAGGAAAAAGTGCTTTCCATACTAAAAAATAAAATAGTAGTTGCGTCTCAGCTTCAAAGGCTTTACAGAAATGTGAAGCATTTTGTGTTGTATCCAACACGATGTGCAAAAAACGACGAAGTAGGATTCTTCGTCACTTTTGGTGAAGCGACAAAATCTTGCCTTTGAGTTTTGTAAAATGTCTTCTTTTGAGAGCCTGTCTCGAGCAGCGCAGCGTATCGGAAGGCCAGCTTGCAGGGTTGATTTTTAAACCTAAATCCCCTTTCTTGCAATAAGCCTTTAGTAGAAGACGAGCAGCCAACTTTTATAGCACGCGCTCCGGGCTTAAATCCGGAAATCCACTTTATTCTGAATCAGATAATAAAATGATAGCAGAGCCGATCGTTCCCGATAGCGCAACGTATCTGGAGAGGGGTAAGGTAAGAAAGCCAATTGCAAATTGGT
>JBMDXP010000083.1:0-42778 GCA_048819475.1 Algoriphagus sp. | reverse complement strand
AGAATAGAGACTTGGGATTGGATCAGGAAAACCTCATTTACCATCCTCTCACTTCCCCTTTAAATAAAAGCTATCAGGCTTACAGAGATGGGATAATGGAAATCAGCGGAGTAATTTCTGTCACCAAGACTTTTTCTCCTTTTACAGCTATAGAGAGCAACACCGGTGGTATGGACTGGCAGGGGAGGAATGAGGCGTACAAGCCGAATATAAGTAGAATGGGAGCTGATGCCCACGTGGTACGAACGGCCGGACTTGAACTCATACAAGGCAGAGACATAGATGTGTACACCTATTCCACAGATAGTGCTTCCGTGCTGATCAATGAAACAGCGGCAGAGATTATGGGATTTGATGAACCCCTGGGGCAAGTAATACGGGACAATAACCAAGATTTTACGGTAGTGGGAGTGGTGAGGGATTTTGTCATGGATTCACCGTTCGACCGTGTAGAACCAATTGTGATTTTCGGGCCTAAGTTGTTTGCAAGTTTTGTCCATATTCGGCTTTCAGGTGATGACCTTCCCGCCACCCTGGCAAAGCTGGAGGACACTTTTGCAAAGTATAGCCCTGGCTTTCCCTTTGAGTATAGTTTCGTTGATGAAATGCATGCCCGTAAGTTTGTCAGCCAGAAGCGTACCGGCAGGTTGATAGCCGTTTTTTCGGTTCTGGCTGTTCTTATTTCCAGTATGGGCTTATTTGGATTGGCAGCCTATATCGCTGAACAAAGAAGAAAGGAGCTGTCTGTACGGAAGGTACTTGGAGCATCCCTTCATGGGCTGATAGCTTTGATATCCTCAGAATTTATCAAGCTGGTCTTTATTGCCATGATTATCGCTGTGCCTGTAGCCTGGTATATGATGGAGTCTTGGCTCGGGTCTTTTGCCTATCGGATTGACATCAACTGGAAAATATTCCTGTGGACAGGACTCACGTCATTACTCCTGACGTTCCTTACTGTAAGCTCCCAAGCCCTCAAAGCGGCAAGTGTAAATCCTGCTGAAATCCTGAAAAATGAATAACCTATGCTAAAAAACTACTTCAAAATCGCCGCTAGAAACCTGCTAAAAAATAAGCTGCACACAGGTATAAACCTGATCGGCTTGTCTTTGGGATTGGGTGTGGCCATTATAATTTTCTTTTTTGTCCAGTTCGAAATGACCTACGACACCTTTCATACCGAAGGGGAGAAGGTGTTTAGGCTGAAGAGAGCTGAACTGGTAGAAGGGGTGATGGAGGAATCTTTTTCCACTCCGGTGATTACAGCTTCCACTTTTGAAGATGAATTCCCGCAGATCACCCACGTTTCCCCGGTGATCGGAGGTACTGCCCGTGCTTACCTGACAGATGAGACTGTCCAGGATCAGAACATCCTTATGGTAAGTCCGGACTTTCTGAAACTATTCGGTTTTGAACTGCTGGCGGGAGACGTAAGCAAAGTACTTCAGGAAAAATACAGTGTGGTGGTTACAGAGGATGCAGCCAGGAAATACTTTGGCGAATCTGATCCGATGGGAAAAAGCATCCGGATGAAACTTGGTGACGAATTTGAGTCCTATCAAGTCACCGGCCTGCTGAAGCGGATACCGGGTAATTCAAGTATCCGGTTTGAAGTACTGGTCAATGACAAAAACCTGGATTATATAATAGCTGAAGACAGTCAGAGCTCCTGGTTCCAAGTGTATGGGGAGACATACGTGAAACTGCAGGATGCCCAGCAACGCTATGAAATAGAAGCGGGGGTAGAGGCTATGATGAGAAAGGTTCTCGGTGAAAAATACATACCGGGTGCCTACACCTTCAGCTTAAACCCTATTCTGGACATGCACTTGGCAGATGGGGTGCAGAATGGTATGATAGAAGCCACCAATCCGGCCTTACTTTGGATACTGGCAGGTATAGCTTTTCTGATTTTGTTGATCGCATCGATCAATTTTACCACCATGGCGATTGGGCAGGCGACCACCAGAGCGAAAGAAGTCGGTGTAAGAAAAACAATGGGAGCAGACTTCAGGCAGCTGATCGGCCAATTCCTTATGGAGGCTTTTCTGACCACGGTAAGTGCGCTGGTCTTTGGGCTGATCATTGCTGAGGTCATGACACCTGTGTTCAATGACCTTTTCCAGAAAGAACTGGTACTCCAGTATCAGCCGGTGCAGCTTATGATTTTGGTGGGACTGGTGGTATTTATCACGCTTCTGGCAGGAGCTTATCCTGCATTTTTCATGTCCAATCTGCGGCCCCTACAAGTCCTGAAGGGGAGTTTGTCCATTCATTTCGGGAAGCAGGGATTGAGGAAAGGATTGGTGGGTTTTCAGTTTTTTGTGTCGTTTCTTCTGATTGCATCCACGCTGATCATGGTGAATCAGATGAAAGCTATCCGGAGTTATGATTTGGGATTTGACCAGGATATGATAGTCATGGTGAATATCCCGGAAGTGTCTGCACAAAGCTTCGTTACGTCCATCAATGAGGGGTTCAAAAATGCCGATCTATATAGACAGGCCCTGGAGCGGAGAACAGAAGTTAAGTCTGCAGGCATTACTATTGCCACCTATGGGGATGATGCTTTCTGGAAAGCCGGGTTTCCATTGGAAGACGGCAGGCAATTTAATTTCAGGGTGAATTTTGTCGGCGGCGATTATACCGGCACATTGGGTCTCGACCTGGCAAAAGGGCGGGATTTCAATCCATCTCCCGGAGCAGACAGTACTTCTTTTCTGATCAATGAGACGTTTGCACGTGCAATGGGCTGGGATGATCCTCTTGCGGAAATTTTCCCGGGGCCGCGGTTTCACCCACATCAGATAGTGGGTGTGGTAAAGGATTTTCACCATTCTTCCCTGTATCAGGAGATAGAGCCCGTAGTTCTGGCAAAAAGTCCGCAATCACTTTTCAGCGGAATCAATTCGCTGAATATTAATTCTTCCTCCAATCCCAAGGTGATGGTCAAAGGTGCCGGAACAGATTTCGGGGCCTTCAAAGCCGCATTGGAAGAGGAGTGGAGAAGGCTTTATCCACTGGAAGCATTTAGTTTTTCTTTTATGGATGAAACTGTAGAGGCGGAGTACCTTGCAGACGAACGTCTGGGTAAAATGGTCTTTCTTGCAGCTGGTATAGCCATTCTGATAGCGGCCATGGGGTTGTTTGCATTGGCTGCACTGAGCATTGCCGGCCGGACCAAGGAAATCGGAATCCGAAAAGTCCTGGGAGCTTCCAGCTGGAGTATCTCCTGGATGTTCAACAAAGAGTTTTTGCTGATCACGCTGATCGGCGTGTTAGTCGCCATGCCCTTAAGCAGGTACCTGATGCAGGGATGGATTCAGCAGTTTGCCGTGAAGGAATGGCCCTCTTGGATGAGTTTCCTAACCCTCACCATAGCGGGCATTGTCTTTACGCTGTTCATTGTATTTGCACAGTCTTACCGTGCCACACAGATGAATCCCGTGAAAACGCTCAAAGATGAATGATTATATATCAAGTAATAATAGGATAATCAAGGATTGATTTATTGATAATTAGCACATAAAAAATGATCAAGAACCACATCAAGATAGCCTGGAGAGTGCTTCAAAAAAACAGGCTTTATACCGTCTTAAACCTGACCGGGCTTACGATGGGTATTACCGCGTTTTTGATGATTGCTCTTTTCATCCAGGATGAACTGAGTTACGACCGGTTCTTTCCCGGGCATGAGTCTGTATTTCGGATAAGTACGCACTGGGGCAATTATGCATCCGGAGGCTATGCCACAGCTCCTCCATCACTGGGCCCCAGGATTGAAGAGGATATACCGGAGGTGCAAGCTGTCACCCGACTGCTCAAGTGGAACGATTTTACCATACAGCCTGGATCAGGCCCTAATGCTGATCAGGTTTTCAGGGAAACAGGGGTGCTCTATACCGAACCGGGATTTTTTGAGGTATTTGATTTGGAAGCAATCGCCGGGGACCGGAAGGAAGCCCTCTCCAAATCCAGTGGGGTGGTGATCACAGCATCTACAGCCAAGAAATATTTTGGAAATCTTCCTCCTGAGGAACTCATAGGTAAAGTGCTGCTGATGGGCAGTTCAGGTACCACGCCTAAAGAAATATTGGCTGTCCTTAAAGATATTCCGGCCCAATCGCATCTCCAGTTTGACATGCTGGTGTACGAGCCGGGAATGCATGAGGAAATATTCAGAATGGACAGTTGGAATTGGGCCATATTGCATACTTATATCAAGACTGCAGAGGAAAAGAGGGAAGTTGTAGCTGAAAAGCTCGATGTGATTACCTCGACTTATGCAATCCCATCCTTCAGCGGGGCAGATGAAAGTTCAGATTTTAATTTTCAGCTGATGCCGGTAGAGGACATCCATCTGCATTCACACTTGCTTCGGGAGCACCAGGCAAACAGTTACAAAAGCTATATCTATCTTTTTAGTCTAGTGGCGGGCTTTGTTCTGTTGCTTGCCTGTATCAATTTTATGAATCTGGCTACGGCTAAAGCAGGCCTTCGGGCCATGGAAGTAGGGGTAAGGAAAGTGCTGGGATCCGGAAAATCCCAACTGGTGTACCAGTTTCTCACCGAGGCATTTATCCTGGTGTTGATCAGTGTGATTTCATCCCTGGTTTTTGTCAAGCTCCTCAATGGAGTCTTCAACGGGCTTTCCGGAAAAGACCTCCGGTTTGATCTTTTGGATAACGGGTTGATTCTCTGGACTGTTCCTTTTCTGGTACTGCTCCTCACTTTGTTGTCCGGATTCTATCCTGCGTTTTACCTTTCCTCCTTCCGTCCCCTTGTGGTGATCAAGAAGCTTTCTGGTGGGAAAAATGGTTCTGGTTTTAGAAATGGACTGGTCGTGTTTCAGTTTGCCACCTCCCTGACTCTGATCATCTGCACCCTCATGGTGCAGCGACAGATGGGTTTTATACAGCATTCAGATCCCGGTTATGACAAAGAGCAACTGTTGCTTATTCACAGTGATGGGGAAATCAGGAATGGGCAAAGGGAAGACTTCAAAAACCAGTTTGCATCCAACAGCTCCGTACGGGCAGTGAGCTTTTCCACGGGAGTTCCGATGTCCGGTCAATTCCACATGAGATCCTTCAGTGTTCTTGGAGAGAAGCTGGAAATGGGGATGAATTGGTATGAAGCTGACGCGGATTACATCAGCACCTATGGATTTAGATTGATAGCCGGGAGAAACTTTTCTTCCACGCCTGGTTCAGACGTTAAGAAAGTGATCCTGAATCAAACCGCCGCCCAAACATTGGGGATCCCCCACCAGCCAATAGGTCAACTGATCGTGAAAAACAAAGGGGCTGAAGATGAGGCCACCCTGGAAGTAATAGGTGTGCTAGAGGATTTCAACTTCGAGACTTACCGCAACGGAATCAAACCTCTGGTGATAGAGTACATGCATGATTATTTTCTCCGGGATTTCATAACAGTGCGCATGCAGGGGGCAGATATGGAAAAAGGGATAGAGGAGTTGGAAAGCGGATGGAGGAAGTTTCAGTCCCGCGTACCGATGAACTACTCGTTTTTGGACGAAGATTTCGGAAGGGTCTACCAGTCTGAATTGAAAATGACAGGTATACTACAGACCCTGACGGGGATCTCCATGGTCATAGCCTGTCTGGGTCTTTTTGGACTTACGGCATACACCACCCATATGCGAATCAAAGAGATAGGAGTAAGAAAAGTGTTTGGGGCTTCCATGTCGGAGATTTTTGTAATGCTGGCCTCCTCATACATGAAGTTACTTCTACTAGCTGCCTTGGTTGCAGTCCCTCTGGCCCTCTATTTCATGGAGAGCTGGTTACAGGATTTTGCGTTCAGGATCGGACTGGAACTATGGCTGATAGGCGTAGCTATCCTGGCATCATTTAGTCTGGCACTGCTGGTTATTTTCTTCCAGTCTTTCAAAAGTATAAGAGCAAACCCTGTCAACAGTCTGAAAAATGAATAAGATGGCTGATAACTACATAAAAACGCTGGCTCATAAAAAAGTGGGCTTACAAGCATTCACTATTCCAGCCTACAACCACCATACCCCTAATCTTGAAATTCTCCATTAATCTGTTTTTCTATGCTGAGAAACTACTTTAAAATAGCCGTAAGAAACCTTTTTAAGCATAAGCTTAATAGTTGGGTATATGTGGTCGGGCTGTCGGTGGCATTGATGTGTGTCTTGTTTATTGGGGTATATGTAGAGGAAGAGCAAAGTTTCGACCGATTCCTGTCGGATTCGGAGATGATATACCGTGTGAATATAGACGGTAAGATGGGTCCAGATGAATTTTTGGGTGGGTCCACACCACCTCCTGCTGGAAAGGCCCTATTGGATAACTTTCCGGAAGTGTCGGATTTCACACGGCTTTATCAATTATCTCCAGAGAACATCAGTTATGAGAACGGGGGAAATACGAGGCTTTTCAATGAGACCCGGGTGTTCTCTGTGGATTCCAATTTCCTGGATTTTTTTTCATATCGTGTTTTGAAGGGAAATGCCAAGACAGGACTGGATCATCCTTACTCCATTATTCTTACTGAAACCACAGCCAGGAAATACTTTGGCGAAGAGGAAGCAGTGGGGAAATCACTTCAGCTGGATGAATGGAGACAGCCTTTTGAGGTAACGGCTGTCCTTGAGGATATCCCTTCCAACTCTTCGCTTCAGTTTGATCTTCTTATTCCCAACAGCGCCAATCCGATAGTCCAGCGGTTTGACTGGAGCTGGGTATGGTTGCAAATGACAACTTTTGTCAAGCTGATTCCTGAAGCGTCCAATGCTGGCTCGGTAGCAAGCATGGAAGAAAAATTTCCCTCCATGATCCGTCTTTCGGCGGCCAGTGCTTTTGAGCGGGTGGGAAAGCCTTTTGAGAAGTTTATTGAGGACGGAGGCAGATGGAACCTTCAACTTCAGCCGCTTACCTCAATTCATTTGAACTCTTCGGGGATCCAGAGCAAGCATATTGCTCATGGCAATGCAACCATGGTGAAGGCATTTCAGTTTACCGGTTGGCTGATCCTGGCCATGGCCTGCATCAACTGTATGAATCTGACCACGGCAAATGCGCTGCGCAGATCCAAGGAAGTTGGTGTGAAAAAGGTGCTTGGATCGTCGAGAAAAGCGCTCATGGGGCAATTTTTGGTTGAGTCAACTCTATTCAGCCTGTTGGCATTGGGGGTTGGTTTACTTCTTTTTTATGGACTGCTGCCCGTGTTCAATCAGCTTACGGGAAAATCTTTCAATGCGGCTGATTTCTTTACCTTGGGGCATTTCCTGGCAGTTTTTGCTTTGTTCGTATTAACGGCCCTCACTTCGGGAATCTATCCTGCCTTTTATCTAAGTGGATTTGCAGTTAATTCGATTTTCAGGAAGAACCAACGTACGGGAAGTATTTTTAGTGAGCAATTGACCCGTAACGGGCTGGTGGTTTTCCAATTTGCCATTTCCACTACGTTGATCATCGCCTCTATGATCATCTACAAACAACTGCGCTATACCCAGGAAGTGGACATGGGGTTTGACAGCGAGCATGTCCTGCTGTTGAGTCAGGCTGAAAAGGCCCGTAACCATCCGGATGCATTGTTGGAGGAATTAAGGAATCTGTCTGGGGTGCGTACTGCGAGTCTTTCCACCGGTGTGCCCAGCAAAAATCCTTTCGGGGATTTTTATGTCCCAGAACCTTCAGGGTCAGCTCAGGATGTGACCAAAGATATTGCATTGAGTTCTTTTCTGGTGGATGATTCCTACATGGAGACACTTGGACTGCAGGTTTTGCATGGCAGGGTTTTCTCAGAGGAGTTTAATGATTCAACGTCTGTTGTGTTGAATGAAACGGCGGCCAGGCAGATAGGATGGACTCCTGAGACTGCTATTGGCAATTATTTTTCCTATCCCGGAAATGCCAATCAGCGGTTTGAAGTGATAGGAGTGGTAAAGGACTTCCACAATGAATCGCTGCATACACCGATTATGCCTTTTGCCTTCTTTCACTTTTCCTCCAGGACATTCTATCCCAGGCAACTGTATATCTCCGTAAGGCTGCATGAAGGCTTGGCTGCCCAAACCTACGAGGCTGTCGCAGCCAAGTGGAGAGAACTGGAACCGGGTGTTCCGCCCCAGCTTACTTTTCTGAGTGATGAAATAGATGCGCTGTACCGCCAAGACCGAAAATCCGGGGTGACATTTGGGGTGTTTACCATCCTGTCCCTATGGATCGGTTCTATTGGATTGTTTGGTCTGATTGCAGCTACTACAGCGCGCCGTGTAAAAGAGATTGGAATAAGAAAGGTGATGGGAGCCTCCTTAGTCCAGCTGGTAGAAGTGCTTTCCATTGACTTCATCAAGTTGGTGTTGCTGGCGGTCCTTTTAGCTGCACCGATTGCTTACTGGATCGTGGAGCAGTGGCTGGCGGATTTTGTGTACAAGACCGCAATATCCTGGTGGGTTTTTGTCCTGGCAGGAGTATCAGCACTTGCGATTGCCGGGATCACGGTAAGTTTTCAGGCCATAAAATCAGCACTGGCCAATCCCAGTGAGAGTCTGAGAAGTGACTGAGACGTTTCAGGTTACCCTGATTAAATAAGTAAAAAACGGATAGATAACCCTACTCCTGAGGAACACCTAAATTAGACCCATTTTAGATTCAAGAATATGCTGACAAACTATTTTAAAATCGCCTGGAGAAACATTCTCCATAACAAGATGCGCGCTGTGATCCATATCCTGGGGCTTTCCCTTGGGATCGCTATCTGCTTTTTGATTTTCAATGTGGTCACTCACTCATATAGTTTTGACCGGTTTCATCCGGATTTAGCCAGGATTTACAGGGTGAATACGGTCACTGACTTCGGCGAGGGAGGGGCATTTCCCAATTCCGGTACTCCAGGACCATTGGGTGAAGTGATTATGGATGAGGTGCCGGGGATTGAGCAAAAAGGGAGGTTATCTATATTATATAATGCGTTGGTCGTCAATCCGGAAGCCAATAAGTTCTTTGGCAGGAGCAATGAGGTGACCTTTGCCGATAAGGGGTTTTTCGGGATTTTTCCACGTGAGTGGCTGGCAGGTGATTCAGAAACCGCGCTGGATGCTCCTGCTTCTGTGGTGATCACCGAGAGCAGACTCCATCACTATTTTCCTGGGTCTGAAGCTGAAGAGGTTCTGGGGAAAGAGATGCTATACGTGGATTCTGATTCCATCTATGCCAAGATCACAGGTGTAGTCAAAGACTATGAAGAAAAGACAGACTTGATTTTCAAGGAATTTATTTCCTTCAGCACGATCCTGTCGGAGGAAAAGAAAGACTGGTATGGGCTTGATCAATGGGGAAATGTAAATTCCAGTAACCAGTTGTTTATCAAGGTGGCCACAGGGGTGGATAAGGAGACCATTGATGGGGGATTCACGCCTCTGATAGCCAAGAATTATGAGGAGCAGGAAAACTCAAAGACAAGTTTCTTCGCAGAGCCCCTTACGGAGATGCATTTTGGTGAGAATTATGCATCGGATTCTGTTTCGAAGGTCTTCCTAAATGGGCTGATTTACATAGGTTTGATTATCTTGGTGTTGGCAAGTTTGAATTTTATCAACCTGGAAACAGCCCAGGCAATAAGCAGGGCAAAGGAAGTAGGTATACGCAAAGCGATAGGAGGTACCAGAACGCAGCTGATCGTACAGTTTCTGGCAGAGACGTTTCTGTTGGTGGGTTTTAGTACGGTTTTGGCGATGGTTCTGGTAGAAGCTATCCGGATGCTTTTTGCGGATTATCTGCCTGCCGACTTTAAGATTGACTTTATTTCTCCTTCGAATCTGTTGTTTTATCTTGGGTTTCCTGCCGTGGTGTCATTGGTGACAGGGATATATCCCTCCCTGTTGCTTTCTGGCTATCAACCTCAGCGGGCTTTGAAAGGTGAGCTTAAGTCGAAAACTGGCTTTTCATTTGGCGTGTTTTTAAGGAAAAACCTGACCGTACTCCAGTTTTCATCTTCCATCGGTTTTATAATTCTGGTACTGGTGCTGAACCATCAGCTCAAATTCGTTACGAGCCAGCCTATGGGATTTGATAAGGAAGCAGTACTTTATTCTTCCCTTCCGTTTATGTCTGACCCTGAAAAGATGCTGCAGCTTCAGGACCGCATCAATCAGGAGAGTACGGTGCAGGGAGCTAGCTTAAGTGGAAGCCTGGTGTCTTCCACCAGCCTTTGGACGTCCGATTCCTATGTGGCCCAAGACACTTCAGAGAAGCAGATCTATATGCAGGTGATGAACGTCGACTCTGCATTTGTAAGGGTAAATGGGATTCAACTGCTTGCGGGCAAAGCCGCACTCGATAAAGAGGACGAAATCATTATCAATGAAAACTATGTAAAAGAGGCCGGGTTTTCCAGTCCGGAGGCTGCAGTGGGGATGAGCATCCGCTTTAGCGGGGAGCAAAGAAGAGTTATTGGGGTAGTTGCCAATTTCCACTCCCGGACTCTAAGGGAGGATATCCGTCCGCTTATCTTCACGATTAACAGGAAATTCTTCACCAATGTGACGGTCAAACTGGCTCCTGGCCAAAACCTGGCCCTTGCCAAAGAGAAGCTCGAATCCATTTACAAAGAAAGCTATCCCCATGAGGAGGCTTCTTTTCAGTATATGGATGCCCAACTTGAGCGTTTTTATGCAGAGGATGTCAAAATAAGAAATGTGCTCGGCTTCGCGTGTGGCCTGGCGATTGTGATTTCCTGCATGGGATTATTTGGGCTTTCCTCTTTTACTATCGCTCAGCGTACCAAGGAAATCAGTATCCGTAAAGTGCTAGGGGCAAGTTTACAGCAACTGTTGGTGTTGATTTCCAAAGAATACGTGATACTTGTAAGCATCTCTTTCCTGCTTGCAATCTATCCCACCTATTATTTCCTAAATGACTGGTTACGTGGATTCCATACCCGTGTGGACATGCCGTACCTGATTTTCGTTGCAGCTGGACTTGGTGTAATGGGCATCTGCCTGCTGATCGTAGGCATCCATTCCTATATGGCCTCCCAGACCAATCCAGCCAAAGTGTTGAAGGACGAGTAACAAAAATGGGTATTGGGGTGCGCCTGGAATGCCCTTTGGCAATCTCTCCATAAACCTTGATAAACAGGCAGGTTACAGGGAAACGACAGGAAGGAGATAGCCTTTTCATTCGACCGTGGACGGACAATTTTGTCCGGAAAGGCTGAGCACATCAGCATAAAAATAGCTGATACAGCCTCTATTCACTGATTCTGATTAGCATGAAAATGGAATCAGGAAAGATAACCACTTTGACATATCATGCTCCGACATAACCTTATTTTGATTTATCGCAGTCTGAAAAAAGACAGAAGTACTTTTCTGATCAACCTCATAGGTCTCTCAAGTGGCCTGGCATGCGCCCTGTTGATTTTCTTCTGGATCAACGATGAATTGGGGGTGGATAAATTCCACGAAAAAGACCGGCGTCTGTACCAGGTATTGCAGACGGATGGAATAGAAACCCAGGAAGCTACACCGGCTATACTTGCTGCTAGCCTGCTGGAAGAGATACCCGAAGTGGAGTATGCGGTTTCGGTGGTTCCACCGTCATTCAATAGTAGCAGAGGGGTGATTTCGGTGGATGATGTGAAAATCAAATCTGTTGGTCAATACGTGTCCAAAGACTATTTCAATCTGTTTACTTATAAGCTGATCCAGGGGAAAGAAGAGGAAGCCTTATCGAGCAAAAATGGGATGGTGATTTCGGAAGCGCTTGCTGTCAAGCTTTTTACCTCAGCTGAAAATGCCCTTGGAAAAACGCTTGAATGGAATTCCCAGACCGTCAGTGGGGCATGCTTTGTTTCCGGGGTGTTTGAGTCACCACCATCCAATGCTACGGTGCAGTTTGATTTTCTGCTGAGCTATGAGTGGTTCGAGGAGTTCCATCCTGCAGCAGGATGGGGAAGCAGTAGTCCCAGAACCTATGTAGTATTGGAAGAGGAAGCAGATTACAGTCAGGTTGACCTAAAAATCAATGACTATGTACGGTCTAAAAATCCTGACTCCAATTCAACTTTTTTTCTGCAGCAGTATTCCAGTCGGTATCTCTATGGAACTTATGAGAATGGAAAAATAGCAGGAGGTAGGATAGAATATATAAGGCTGTTCTCCATAATCGGAGGGCTATTGCTGATCATAGCATGCATTAATTTCATGAATCTATCCACGGCAAAGGCTAGCAGGAAAATCAAAGAAGTGGGGGTTAAAAAAGCAATGGGAGCTGATCGGAAATCATTGGTGATTCAGTATCTGGGAGAGTCGGTAATGATGGCCTTTATTGCCCTGATCGTTTCACTTGTCGCCGTCAAACTCCTCCTTCCCCAGTTCAGCTATATTACGGGCAAATCCCTTGAGCTGGATCTGAGCAGTGAAACACTGTTTATCTTAGTGGGGTTCACGGTGTTTACGGGTTTGCTATCAGGTAGTTATCCTGCTTTGGTTATATCAGGGTTCAAGCCTTCCCGTGTGCTGAAAGGAAAGATTGACTCGGCAGCAGGGGGAGAAGTCTGGATCAGGAAAGGACTCGTTTTCTTTCAGTTTGCGGTGGCAGTGATCTTAATGGTGTTTGTATGGGTGGTCTATAGCCAAATCGATTTGATCCAATCAAAAGACCTGGGGTACGCCCGTGATCAGGTGGTTTACTTTGATGTGGATAAACCAAGTGGGACATTTTTGGGTGAGCTCAGGAACATCCCTGGGGTAGTGCATGTGGGGGGAGGAAATATGGTGGCAGGAAAATCACTCGGAAACACGAATGATTTGGTCTGGGAAGGAAAAAGTCCTGATCAAAATATACTGTTCTCCAATTTTTGGGTCAGTTACGGGCTCATCGAAACACTGGGGATGGAGGTGGTGGCAGGACATCCTTTTTCAGAGGATTTTGGAGCGACCGATCAGCTGATTTTCAACGAATCTGCCATAGAGAAAATGAACATGGAAGACCCTGTAGGAAAGCGTGTCACAATTAATGGGGAGGAGAGACAGATCGTGGGTGTGGTCAGGGATTTTCATTTTGAATCCCTCTATGAAGAGGTGAAGCCCTGTGCGGTTCTTTTGGCCCCAATGGAATATGCCCCAAGAATATCCGTTAAAATCGAATCCGGTTCAGAAAAAGCGGTGCTCGCCAGCATCAAAAATGTATACGGAAAGCACATGCCTGGGGTGGTGTTTGATTTTAAATTTATGGATGAGGATTATCAGGCTCAATATGTAGCAGAGCAACGGGTTTCTATTTTGTCCGGTTACTTCTCCGTATTCACGATTTTGATATCATGCCTGGGATTGTTTGGCCTAGCGGCTTTTACGGCTGAAAAAAGGGTGAAGGAGATAGGAATCAGGAAAGTTTTAGGAGCGAGCGAATGGAAAATCATAGCTCTTTTTACCAGGGACTTTGCGGCAATTGTGACCTGTGCCGTTGTGGTTGCGTTGCCGCTAAGCTATTACCTTTCCCAGAACTGGCTTAGCGGCTTTGTGTACCGGATAGACCTCGAGTGGTGGTATTTTGCAGGAGTGGGGATGCTCACTTTGATAATCGCATTGCTGACGGTGAGTTTCCAGTCTGTGAAAGCTGCCCTGATGAACCCAGTGGAAAGTCTGCAGAATGAATAGCGCGTGTGGTTTGTATCTATTAAATTTAATGCTATGTATCTATGTGTGAGCGAGGAGATTGCTAGTTTGGGGGAAAACCTGATATGCAGTTTGGATAAGATGATTGTCAGGACAGTAGCAAACCGGGCATGGTAAGAGGAGATAGTAAGCCGGGATGATTAATCCGTGATGCAGGATAGGCTATCCCGCGTCATTCGTCCCGGGACAGGTAGAACCCTTTAAAAATCAAATTATAAACAGATTAAATCGAGCCTCCCTACCACAGGCAGGCATGACGCAAGCAATGATTACCAGCCATGCAAGATCCATCCCCTGTCCCGACAAGTCGGGTGACCTCTTAAAAAAGATTAACAGATGAAAGGTATCATCACCTTCTTGATCGTTTCACTTCCGGCATGGGCGATGGCCCAAACCAGCACACTGGAGATAGATGGAACCTCGTACCGTTATGTAGCGAAAGGCACTGCTGACAGAAAGGCCGGTCAGCCACTGATTATTCTTGAAAATGGGCTCGGGACTGGTTTGGAGCATTGGGATATCGTGATGGAAGGACTGGCCGGGCTTGCACCGGTCTTTGCCTATGACAGGGCAGGAACTGGACATTCGGAGACACGTTTTTCGGAACCCACTTTCCAATTTGTGGCATCTACTTTAAAGTCAATGCTCAATAAACTGGATCTGCCACCTCCATATGTATTGATAGGCCATTCTTTAGGCGGAGTATACGTTCGGGGGTTTGCTGGCTTATATCCTGATGAAGTGCGGGCATTGGTTTTTATTGACCCTGCAGATTTTACAGAAACCAAGGTAGAATGGAACCTGATATTCAAGGAGATCGGTGTCCCTGATAAGAGAATCGAAGAGCTTCTATACGACAGGCTCTATAAACCTACCACCCCTGATTCAGCGAGGTATGGGGTTTGGAGTGAGAATGAGGTGTTGCGGGCACTCAGAAGGACTGATTTTGCGGAGTTGAACAGTCTGCCGCTGCCGGATGTTCCGATTTATTTCTTTATAGGAGGTAAGTTTGAAGTGCCACAAAACTTCTGGAGCAAGGATTTTGATCAAAAACAGTTTTTTTCTGTCAGAACGGATAAGAATATAAAGAGATGGAGAAATTTCATCTACACTTCTTCCAAAGGCGGAAGCTTGGTCTATTTATCCAACAGTGGTCATTTTCTCCACCGTGATGATGCCGGGCCATTTCTGGGAAGCATGGGTATCCTATTCCGTCAACTGGGAGAAAGCAGGATTGAACAATAGTCAACAAACTAGGGATGGAATGCTGCTTGCTCAGTCCAATGATCGATTTGGGAGATTTATTTTGGATACTCCACTTTCTATTCAGGGATTTTTCTAAGATCCACGATATACCTTTTCTTATATTGGTTGGGTGTCAATCCGGTCACTTTTTTAAAGTGCCTGTAGAAATTGCTGATGTTGTGAAAGCCACATTCGTAGCCGATCATTTCGATGGGCAGCTTGTCTTCGATCAGCCCTTTGCAGACGTTGGAAATGCGGACCTCTATGAGAAATTCAAAAAACGTCTTGTTGGTCATCGTTTTGAAATAGCGGCAAAAGCTGGAAACGGTGAGGTTGGAAATGGAAGAAATCCTTTCCAGGGAAATATCTTCCCGAAAATTGGCCAGGACATACGTGTAGATTTTTTCCAGTCGCTGCATTTCTGCAGTATTGAGCAGGTGGCTGTAGGTATAGCCTGGAGAGATGGTCTCCATTTCCTGACTGTCCGCCAGGGTATTGAGAATCTGAAGGAGATAAATAATCCGTTCCAGCTGACTCGCATCTTCCATTTTATATAGCATGCCTGCAATCAGCTCCTTGGTCTTTCCAGTGATCTTCAATCCTCTCTTTGCCACTTCAAACAGCGCTGGTATGCTTTGGGTCTCAGGTAAGGTCAAAAATTCCTTTCCCAGACAGGAAGGCAAAAATTGAAGGACAAATGCTTCTACTTTGAGGCTTGGGTGTCCTCCGAAGTATTCCTCGCTGCATCTCCAGGTATGGGGGAGGTTCTGCCCGAGGAATATGAGGTCTCCATCGGAAAACCCACTTACTGTATCTCCTATATACTGTATTCCATGTCCTTTGAGGATGAAGTGGAGTTCAAGTTCCGGATGAAAATGCCAGAGTGTGCCAAAGTTAGACCGGGTATCGTGTCTCAAACTGAACGACGAGGCACCCGAAGAGGGGACTTTGTGGAAATGAGGTTTCATTTGGGTTTGTTGCTTAAGTAATTGTATGATCTGTAAATCAAATTAACCATTTAAGACGTATGGGCAATATTTAATTTCCAAGGATGATAAAATAGTACAATATCTTGGTAAAATCAGATAAAATCAGGCTTCCTTTTTCTTTCATATTTGTCTTGATCATAATCAATAACCCAAAATCAACTCATGCACGAAGGAAAAAAAGTCCAGCTGGTAGCCAGCGGCGATCTCCGCCTTGCGGCCAATCAGGTTGGCTGGAAATTTCAGGCAGAAATGGAAGCCAGACTGGAGAAGGCACTCGACAGGTTAGGTTATGCAACCATCAGAAGCCATGCTTATGATCAGGCAAAGGGGCACGGATTCATAGACTCCCAGAAAATGGGTATGGCTGTATTCCGCTCTATCGATCCAGATGCTCCCCTTATCGTAGCCGAAAGTGTCTGGCAATATACACATCATGTTCTTCCGGGACTTTTCACCCACAGAGGTCCACTGTTAACCTTGGCAAACTGGGACGGAGCTTCCTCCGGACTGGTGGGGCTACTGAATTTGAACGGTTCGCTTACCAAAGCAGGAATACCTTACAGTACGCTTTGGAGTGAAACATTTGAAGATGGATTCTTCCTGGCCAAGCTTGAAGAATGGCTCCAGACCGGAAAAATCATCCATGATACATCCCATGCCATTCCTTTCCGGTCCCTTGATGTGGACCGTCAACTGGAGATAACAGCCAGAGAATATGCCGACAGCTTTGTGAAAAATAAGGCTATTATGGGCGTGTTTGATGAAGGCTGCATGGGCATGTACAATGCCATCGTACCGGATAAACTATTGAATCCTTTGGGGATCTTCAAGGAGCGGCTGAGTCAATCTGCCTTGTATGCAGAGATGCTGAAGGTAGCTGATAAAGAGGCAGAAGAGGTGCTCTCCTGGCTTCTGGATAGGGGAATGACATTTGACTGGGGTTCTGACCCGGAGGAGGAGCTGACCCGTGAGCAGACTCTGGAACAATGCACCATGTATATAGCTGCCATGAGGATCGCTGATGAATTTGGCTGCGATACCATAGGGATCCAGTACCAGCAGGGATTGAAAGACCTGGTGGCGGCAAGTGATCTGGTTGAAGGTTTGCTCAACAACGTTGACCGACCACCTGTTTTTGCACCGGATGGCCGGGAGCTTTTTGCCGGGAGGTCCCTGCCTCATTTTAATGAGGTGGATGAATGTGCGGGGATTGACACCTTACTCACTACACGGCTGTGGGAAATGATGGATATGTCCCCTGAGAATACCCTCCACGATATCCGATGGGGAGAGTCCTATGATTTCGGAGATCGCGAAGAGTTTGTGTGGGTGTTCCTGATATCCGGAGCTGCTCCACCCGAACATTTTATCGGGGGTTATCAGGGAGCAAGAAGCGAACGTCAGCCGCCCATGTACTTCGGTAAAGGCGGGGGTTCGCTGAAGGGAATCTCTAAACCTGGTTCGATTGTCTGGAGCCGGATCTATTGTGAAGATGACCGCCTGTGCTGCGATATCGGAGTGGGGCAGGTAGTTGAACTCCCAGAGGAAGAAACCCAGCGGCGATGGCTGGCTACAACCCCGGTCTGGCCTATTATGCATGCGGTATTGCCGGGAATTTCCCGGGATCAACTGATGGCAAAGCACAAAGCCAACCATATCCAGGTGGCCTATGCCGACACTATAGAAAAAGCATTTGTAGCGGCTCACCTGAAGGCCGAAGTCTTTTCCGCGCTAGGTATCACCGTATTCTGGTGCGGTGAGCATATGATTAATAAATAGCTTACTCCCAATTTAACCACGATTCAAATGAACAAAAAATTACCTGTTCCGGGCTGGCAAGCCCGGTTAAGTTTAATGAGCTGGCTGCTCATAATGCTGGTTACCAGTACGCTGTATGCAGGAGAAATTCCTGATCGGACGATCACAGGGCAAGTAACTACCTCCAGTGATCCCATGGGGCTTCCCGGGGTGAATATTATAGTCAAAGGCACTACAGTGGGAACAGTCACAGACATTGATGGCCGGTACACCATCACTGTCCCTGATGAAGGAGCCACGCTGGTATTTTCGATGATAGGTTTTGAGACACACGAAGAGGCGGTCGGTAGCAGAACTGTCCTCAATGTGGAATTGGGCGAGGATATCAGTGCCCTAGATGAAGTTGTCGTCGTAGGATATGGTACAGTCCGGAAGAGTGATTTGACCGGATCTGTAGCAGCATTGAAAAAGGAGGACTTTAACCCCGGTGTAATCACTTCCGCAGAACAGCTCATCGCTGGAAAGATGGCGGGTGTACAGGTGGTCCAGAACAGTGCAGAACCAGGGGGAGGGATCTCAGTCAACGTGAGGGGAGTGGGATCTGTCAATTCCGGCAATGCTCCCTTGTATGTAATCGATGGTCTTCCATTCAGCAACTCCAACGCCGTAAGCGGTACCTCAGATAGGTTTGGTGCTCCGAGAACAGAGCGGTCTCCTCTCAGCTCACTGAATCCTGCGGATATTGAGTCAATAGAAGTCCTGAAAGACGCCAGCGCAACTGCTATCTATGGCGCACGTGGCGCAAATGGAGTCATCCTGATCACTACCAGAAATGGAAAACGCGGGAAAATGACAGTGAATTATGACGGATATGCAGGGGCGCAGAATGTGGCCAACAAAATCCAGATGTTGAGTGGTAGGGATTATCAGCGGGTGATCAATGAAATCATAGACGAAGGAGGCGGATCTCCCCAGGACCGTGTGAATGATTTTGTGGGAGAGGGGACCGATTGGTTGGCAGAAGTATATGTTCCCAACGCAGCCATCCAAAGCCATAACCTTTCCATGTCTGGGGGAAGTGAAACCACCAGCTATCTGGTATCCATGAACTACTTCAACCAGGATGGATTGATTATGAATTCTGGGTTTGAACGCTATGGGATACGCCTGAATTTAGAGCATAAGGCTTCAGAGCGGTTTAAGACCGGGGTAAACCTGAGTAGCAATTATTCCAAGGATGGATTCACCCCCGGTGGATTTCAGCTCAATGAGCATGCAGGAGTAGTATTTGCGGCTATGCACATGGATCCCACCTTACCGGTGAGAAACCAGGACGGAGGTTACGCGATTTCCTCGAATATCAACATTGACAATCCGGTGGCATTGGCTATGGGAAAAAGAGGTACAGGGGATACCTACCGGACATTTGGAACCATCTATGGAGAATACCAATTATTGCCTTCGCTCTCCGCCCGAGTCAATATAGGAGGAGATGTATCCAACCAGACCAGGCAGTTTTACATCGACCGGAACACCCTTGACGGTAATGCAGCAGGGGGGATCGCCACCCAGCTGCAGGGAACTACTTCCAATTACCTGTTTGAGGGGTTGTTGAATTACAACAAGACTTTTGACAACCACTCCCTGAGCGCTGTGGGGGGGATCACCACACAGAAATTTATCACATCGAGGTTTTCATCGGAAGCCAGAGGGTTCCCTTCTGACGCCACAGGAACCTATAACCTGGGACTGGGCAATCCTGTGCTAAACGTGGTGTCCAGCTCCAAAGTGGACAATACCCTTCTTTCCTACCTGGCACGGATCAATTATGCCTTGAATGACAAGTATTTGGTAACGGCATCAATCCGTGCTGATGGTTCTTCACGGTTTGGGCAGAATAATAAGTTTGGATACTTCCCTTCACTGGCCCTGGGATGGAAGGTAAATGAGGAGGAGTTCTTCAAGCCTCTGGTGAATACCTTGAGTACGTTCAAGTTCCGGGGAAGCTGGGGACGGACCGGAAACCAGGAAATCGGAAACTTCCAGTCCATATCTACTTTTGGGGCAGGGCCCATTGTGGTTTACAATGACATGCAATACTCCACCACACAGCCTGCACGTATAGCCAATCCTAACCTCAGGTGGGAGACTACAGAGCAGCTAAACTTTGGGGTGGATTATGGCTTGTGGGAAGATAGACTCTATGGCAGCTTGGACTGGTTTGTGAAAAACACCTCTGATATGCTCCTTTCCCTACCGATTCCGCGTTCCAGTGGATTTACTTCCCAGCTTACCAATATTGGAGGTATCCGGAACTCCGGATGGGAGTTTGGTCTCACTTCACGAAATATTTCCAAGGGAAGTTTTTCCTGGGTGTCTAATCTGATGTTGACAACTATTAAGAATGAAGTGACGGACTTGGGGGGGATTTCCAGAATCATCACCGGAAGTGCCGGAGCCACCAGCCAAATCGCCATCATCGAAGAAGGTCTGCCACTGGAATCATTTTACGGTTACGAAGTGCTAGGCATCTGGCAGCAGGGGGATGATTTTGATTCTACCAATGACGCTGTCCAGCCGGGAGATATCAAATATCGTGATGTGAACGGTGACGGCATAGTGAATGCCGATGACCGCGTGGTCCTTGGAAATTCGTTTCCAAACCTGATCTGGTCCTTTGGCAACACATTTACCTACAAGGGCTTTGAGCTGTATGTGTTTTTTGAAGGCGTGGAAGGCACTAAAATGCTGAACAACGGGCTTGTTGACACTTATTTTCCTGCAGGCGTCCGTAGAAACCGCTATGCAGAGCCGCTGCTAAACAGGTGGACTGAAGAGAATCCATCTGAGGTTTATCCCTCTTTTGTTAGGACGAGTGCCCAAGGAGAGAAAAGGGTCAATTCCCTCACAGTGGAAGATGCTTCCTACCTACGGTTAAATACCGTCAGACTGAGCTACAGAATCCCTGTGAAAGGAAAGGCTTTCAGGTCCATGGTACTGAATGTAACCGGGCAGAACCTATTTACGGTCACTAGTTATTCAGGTATGGATCCTGCGATCAACCCAAATGGCTCAGCAAATTTCAGAATTGACTGGAATGCCTTCCCAGTGGCCAGAACATTTACCGGTGGCATCAGCTTCACCCTTTAATCCATCCAACCATGAATTCAAGACTAAATATAAAAATCGTAGGAATAGCTCTGATGACTTTACTGCTATCAGGATGTGAAGGATATCTCGATGAAACCCCCTATTCACAGCTTGCCCCGGATAATTTTCTCAAAACCCGGGAAGGCATCGAATCACTGATGGGCGCTGCTTACGCTTCAGCTGCCAATATGCAGACGAATAATTCAATCTACACTTTCGCTCAGGAAGAATGGATGACAGATATGGCCTTCCAGACGGGTGATGGGGTCAATGCCACCGCACTCCAATATATCAACTACACTATAGACCCGACCATAGGACTCCTGCAAGGGGAAAACTGGGACTGGCCCTACAGGGCGGTAAGGAATGCAAACCAGGTGCTGGAATCCCTTGGGCAACTGGAGGCCAGCGATTCTGACAAGGTATTGTACGAAGCCGAAGCCAGGTTTATCCGTGCGATCACCTACGTGAAGCTATATATGAAGTTTGGTCCGGTGCCGTTGCGTACTTCTTCGGAGCAGCCGCTGGAGATACCGAGGGCTTCGGAGGAAGAGATGCTCTCATTTATCGAGACAGAATTGCTGGCGACTATTCCAAGTCTTCCTAATCCGGGGAGTGAAGCTCAATATGGCAGGGCACATAAGGCAGCTGCACAGGGATGGCTGGTGATTCTGTATCTCAATACCAGGGAGTGGCAAAAAGCGGCCGATATGACCTCCAGGATTATGACGGATTGGAATTATGGCCTTTTCGAAGAGTATGAAGATCTTTTCAAAGTGGAAAACGAACGGAATGAAGAGTATATCTGGGTACGTCCGGCAAAGACCAGTGCCGATCGGGCTGCTTCCAACTCCTGGATGAATACGGCTTTTCCCGATGGCTTTGCCAGAGACCCGAGAACAGGTCTTGAGTTTTCAAATGCCTGGAGAAACTGGCCTAATGAGTTCCGCCTACGGGATGAGTTTTACAATTCCTTTGATCCGGCTGATAAGCGCAGGTTGTTGATTATCAGTGAATACATCAATCAGAGTGGACAGCTCATCAATCTGCTGGACACCAAAGACAACACCCGATCATTCAAATACTGGCCAGATCCGGATGGAATAAACGCATCATTTGGAAACGATATTCCCGAAATCCGCTATGCAGAGATTTTATTGGCGAGGGCAGAAGCCTTGAATGAATTGAATGGACCTACCCAGGAAGCATTGGATCTGATCAATCAGGTCCGGGACAGAGCTGGGTTGGAGCCGATGACCTTAGCTGAAATGGGCGGTAAAGAAGCACTGCGGGATCACATTCTCAAAGAGCGGGGTTGGGAGTTTTACTCAGAAGGCAAGAGAAGACAGGATTTGATCCGTATGGACAAGCTCATCTCCAATGCCCGGGAACGTGGGATCAGCAATGCGCAACCCTTCCATGTGCGTTTTCCGATTCCTTTTGCATCCATGGATGCAAATCCACTGTTGGTTCAGAATGAAGGCTATTGACTGCATAGATAGATGGGTTAAGGAGGGCTTGCTGGTTTTTGTTTTATGTACATCCTGGAGCGGAGAGGCTCTGGCTGTACAGTCACAGAACAATCCGCAGCCTCCTCCCAATATTCTTCTGATCTATATCGATGACTTGGGCTATGGTGATGTAGGGGTTTACGGCAGTGGTAAGGATCCTTTGGTGAACACCCCGAATATTGATAAGTTGGCGGAGTCTGGAATGCGTTTTACCCAAGGTTATGCCCCGGCACCACTTTGCTCTCCTTCCAGGGCAGCCATGCTCACCGGAAAGGGAGTGGCCCGGTTGGGTTTTGAATTTGTGACCAAGTACCCAGGGGATGATAGGGCGATAGACCACCCGGAATGGCTGGAAAAACACAAAGACTTCGCGTTATTGCCTCCTCCATACACACTTGACCTGCCTTTGGAAGAAGTGACACTGGCAGAGGCTCTGAAAGAGCGGGGATACAGGACAGGAATTGTAGGGAAATGGCACGTGGCTTCCCACCATAAGCAGTATAAGGGCTGGAGTCAGACCCACGGGCCTAGGCAACAGGGGTTTGACTATGCAGTGGAAACATTCGGGACCCATCCGTATGCAGGTGGCAATGAAGCTGCTGCAGCGGTTGGTGAGTACCCAAGGGATGAGCTGACAGAGCATGTGATTGAGTTTATCCAAAAGGAGCATGACCAGCCGTTTTTTCTTATGGCAAGCTTCTACTTTGTGCACACGCCATTGAAAAAGAACATCCCTTGGCTCCATCAGAAGATCAGAGAAAATGCTGCACCCGGAACACCGGAAAAACTGATCCACTATGCGGTTAATGTGTCCTTAATGGATCATTATGTAGGACAGATAACCGGAGCACTACAGCAGGCAGGACTTCAGGGGAATACGCTGGTCATCTTTACCTCCGATAACGGAGGCCATCCTGAATATGCCAATAACGGGTCCTTTAGGGGGAGTAAGTGGAATCTTTACGAAGGAGGTATCAGGGTACCTATGCTTGTTTCCCTTCCAGGAATGGTACCTGAAGGAAGCGTCTCCGATGAAGTAGTGTCACAACTGGACTTTATGCCCACCTTTCTGGATTTGGCAGGAGGGATTCCAGTCGGTTTTGCCGGAGATGGAAAGTCAATGATTCCGGTGTTGAGTGGTGGGGATGAGATACGTGAGGAGCGTGCACTTCTCTGGCATTTTCCTTATTATCATCCTGAAGGGAGCTCCTTTTTTTCAGCAAAAGAGAATATAGGGGTCAGGGATGGCTTAATCAGCCAAACCAAGCCTCATTCAGCGATGCGATGGGGAGCTTATAAATTGATCTATCATTTTGAGGACGGTAAAACGGAACTCTACAAGTTAGATGAGGACCCTTCAGAATCCCGTGACCTATCTCAGGTGCAAGACGATATCAGGCAGCAACTGATGGGGAAAATGATGGAGTTGCTGGAGGATGCAGATGCAAGACTCCCGGTAAAGAAAAGTGGACTTACGGAGCACATGCCTGATCCACTGCATGACTGGATGAACGATTCATTATTATCCATACCACTAATTCCATATAATGCCCACGAGCAAAGGTCACACTCAACTTGTCCCGAACTGGTTTCGCGGAACGGAAAGATATGTCAGGGCATTCATTCTGTAATCAGTCCCGACTAATCGGGGCGGTATTTAAAAAATAAATTATAGATACATGAAAATTTCAACAGTTATATTCGGAATGCTGACCTGTTTTTTGGCAGTGCCGGTATTCTCCCAGAGCCCAGACCATTCGAAGGTACCGGGCAGCATCGTGGCCTATAGTCCACAGTCGAGCGGGAAATACATCGGATCACCCAGCATCACTATCTTGGATGACGGGACTTATCTGGCCTCCCATGATTTCTTTGGTCCGGAATCCAACGAACATGTCAAGGCGACTTCCAGGGTCTATCGATCTTCGGATAAAGGAAAGTCCTGGAGGCAGATTGCAGAGATCAACGGGGCATTCTGGTCCAAGCTCTTCACCCATCAAGGCAACTTGTACTTTCTGGGCACAGACCGTCACCATGGAAACACCATCATCAGACGTTCGGATGATGGAGGTGTTACATGGACAGAGCCAGTTGACCGTACCAGTGGACTTCTGCTGGAAGGAGAGTACCATTGTGCTCCGATGCCCGTGATCGAGCACAACGGGAGACTATGGCGGGCAATGGAAAGCGCAATGGGACCTATACCAAAGTGGGGAAAGCGCTACGGTGCCATGATGCTGTCTGTACCGGTGGACGCAGATCTCCTGTCGGCAGATTCCTGGACAGCCAGTACAGTCCTTTATTACGATTCCACTTACCTTGATGGCAATTTTGGAGGGTGGCTGGAAGGGAATGCGGTCGTGGATCCAGAGGGACAACTCTGGGATATTCTACGCGTGGATGACAGGTCCACCTTGGATGAGAAAGCTGCTATGGTAAAAATCTCGCCAGACGGCAAAACTGCGGAATTTTCCGTGGAAACAGGATTCATTCCTTTTGACGGGGGGAGCAAGAAATTTACGATTCGCTACGATAGTCTGAGCAAGCGCTATTGGACGATAGCGAACCATATCCCGGAAAAAGTAAAAGCAGCCAACACGGATAAGTCCCCTTCCGGTATCCGAAACACGCAAGCACTTTTTTCATCTTCCGATCTCAAGAACTGGAAAATGCATAAAGTTCTTCTTCAGCATGAGGATGTGGCCAATCATGGATTTCAATACCTCGATTGGGTAGTGGATGGAAAAGACATCGTGTTTCTATCCAGAACCGCTTATGATGATGGGGTCGGTGGAGCCAGAAATAACCATGATGCCAATTACCTAACCTTTCACAGGGTCAAAAAATTTAGAAAATTCAAGTAAACTTCTGGTCTGAACGAATGGATATTTCAGGATTATATTGGGTACAACTGCTGATGCTGTACGTCTCGGGACTACTAGTGTCCACTGATCTTTCGGCACAGACCAAGCGTCCCAATATCCTCTTTATCTATACAGATGATCAGGCATACTGGACGTTGGGAGCTTCAGGAAATACGCAGGCGTCTACACCACATCTGGATCGTCTGGCTTCTGAGGGTGCGTTTTTTGAAAATGCGTTCGTTACCACCCCTGTCTGCAGTCCTTCGAGGGCTGCTTTGATGAGTGGCCAGTACGCCTCCGAATATGGTATCTTGGATTTCATCCCCCAGCCAGGACATGCCTTATATGATTCGGAAAACCCCATAGGCTTAAATACTTCAAGCCTTACTTTTCCTGAAGTGTTACAGCACAAAGGCTATAGAACAGGCTTGGTGGGAAAATGGCATCTCGGGGATTGGATAGAGGAGGGGACAGACCGGAGGTTTCACCCCACTAATCACGGGTTTGGGTATTTTATGGGACTTACTGGAGGAGGTGTCTCCCCGCTGGATCCAATTTTGGAGGAAAATGGTCAGGTGCAGCAGTTTCAAGGACTTACCGATGACATTCTTACTGACCGGGCACTTGATTTTATGGAAGCACAGGGGGAACATCCTTTCCTGCTCAGTATTCACTATCGCTCTCCTCATTCCAAATGGCTTCCTGTGGCAGAGGAGGACTGGTCTCCTTACGAAAATATGGACATGCAGGTGCCACATCCTGACTACCCTGATCTGGATACAGCGCGTGTAAAGAGCAGAATGAAAGAGTACCTGGCGAGTTGTTCCGGGGTGGACAGAAATGTGGGTAAGGTCCTTGATAAGCTACAGGAGTTGGGTCTGAAGGAAAATACTGTGGTAATATTTACCTCTGATCACGGCTATAATATGGGACATAACGGAATCGAGCATAAAGGAAATGGTTACTGGATCACAAAAAAAGATCATGCAGCTACCGAGAATATTGCAAAAAACTCCCGGCCCAAC
Source organism: Algoriphagus sp. (assembly GCA_048819475.1). GTDB lineage: Bacteria > Bacteroidota > Bacteroidia > Cytophagales > Cyclobacteriaceae > Algoriphagus. Next base: position 16,567 of record JBMDXP010000083.1, on the reverse strand, counting down.
CTGTATGACCATTCCCTGCGGGTTCCCGTGTTGGTACGATGGCCCGGGGTTGTGCTCCCGGGGTCTCGCATTGAGGAGACCGTTACCAACCTGGACTGGTATCCTACCATCCTGGAGATGGTCCAGTCCGATGTCCCGCCTGGCAAAATAATCCGGGGCAGGAGTATGGTTCCCCTGCTTGCAGGAGAGGAAGTGGAAGATTGGGACAATGACCTGTACGCAGAGTACAGCATGGTAAATTACAGCACCTCACTGATGAGATCCTATCGGACACGCGAATGGAAGCTGGTCAAAGACCTGAAGGATCCTGGCCGGGATGAACTCTATCACCTGGCCACTGACCCGGAAGAACGTACCAACCTAATCCTAAACAACAGTCCCGAAATCACCCGGAGAATACTCCTACTCACTGAAAAAATCCATTTCAAAATGGAGGAAATAGGAGACCCCTTACTTTATGCTATCAAGAAACCTTAAGCATTGCACTATGAGAAAACTTCTTGTCTTTTTTCCCTTACTGAGTCTCCTGGCTGGCTGTTCCAGCCAGGATGGGGAGACAGACTCTCCCACACAGGAGGCTGAAAGAGAGTTTCAGATTGTCAAATACAACAACCCGGAAGCCACGTCTTACCTGGGAGTAGGATTATGGGCTTGGCCGCTGCCAATTGACTACGACGGAGATGGGGATATGGACCTTCTTGTTTCCTGCCCTGATAAACCCTTTAACGGATTGTATTTCTTCGAAAACAAGTCCGGAGATGCTTTTCCGGTTTTTGAAGCTCCTGTGAGGCTGGGTAAGGCTATTTCCCAAGTACAGATTTCCCATATTGAGCAGGGATTTCACGTAGTGATTCCTGGTGCGGAACTGACGGATTTTAGAACGTCACTGGCGGATAACCCTTTGGATCTTTTTCCAGCGGAAGAGATTCTTAAGGATTTTGAAAAAGCCCCGAGATTTAATCAATGGAAGATGGTAGACTACGATGGGGACGGCGATCTGGATATTCTGGTGGGTGTAGATGATTGGAGTGACTATGGATGGGATAATGCATTCGATAATAAGGGAAAGTGGACAAATGGTCCTCTTCACGGCTATGTCTATCTCATAGAAAACCAAAACGGGACTTACCAAAACAAAGGAAGAATCCAGGTAGAAGGTGCGGATTTGGATGTATACGGAGCTCCGTCTCCAAACATGGCGGATTTCGATGGGGATGGGGATTTGGATTTGATCACAGGGGAATTTCTGGACCGGATGACCTACTTTGAAAACACCGGCACCCGTACCGCCCCCAAATTCGCTGCGGGCAGATACCTGACCAATATGGAAGGAGAGATCAGGATGGATCTGGAAATGATCATACCTGTCGCAGTGGACTGGGATAAAGACGGCCACATCGACCTGGTGGTCGGAGATGAGGACGGCCGTGTCGCTCTGGTGCGTAACACCGGAGAGGTGAAGGACGGAATGCCCCAGTTTGAATCTCCAAAGTATTTCAGGCAAAAAGCGGATAACCTGAAGTTTGGTGCTTTGGCCACTCCGGTATCCTTCGACTGGGATGGTGATGGGGATTTGGATATTGTCGCAGGTAATTCCGCAGGATATATCTGCTGGATTGAGAACCTGGAAGATACCAATCCACCTAGATGGGCAGAGCCGAAGCTACTGGAGGTGGATGGAAAGCCATTCCGTGTCATGGCAGGAGATAGCGGTTCTATTCAAGGGCCCGCAGAAGCCAAATGGGGGTATACCACACTTTCAGTTGCCGATTGGGACGGGGACGGGAAGGTCGACATTCTGATCAATTCCATCTGGGGCAGAGTCGAATGGCTCCAGAACAGAGGGGATGGTACACTGAATGCACCCCTCCCTGTGGTTTTGGATTGGGGAAATGGTGCCGTCCCTTTTCCGGCATGGAACTGGTGGAAACCCGAAAAAAACGAGCTGGCCACACAATGGAGAACAACTCCCGTTGCGATCGATTGGAATCAGGATGGGTTAATGGATCTGGTCATGCTGGATCACGAAGGGTATCTGAGCTATTTTGAGCGGAAGGAAGTGGAAGGCAAATTGGTTCTATCTCCTGGGCAGCGGATTTTTTATGGTGAAAACGGTTCCGTATTTACCAATAAAGATGAGGTGGTGGAAGAAGGGACAGGGTTGCTGCGTCTGAACGATGGTGAGGCAGGCAAAAGCGGCAGAAGGAAACTCACTTTTGTCGATTGGGACAATGACGGAGACTTAGACCTGTTGGTAAACAGTGTAAATGTGACCCTGTATGAGCAGGTCAGACAGGAGGACGGAAAAGTTTATTTTAAGCACCACGGCCCAGTAGCTCCTACAGTACTTGCAGGTCATACGACCAGCCCCACGATAGTCGACTGGAATAAAAACGACATACCGGATGTATTGCTGGGAGCAGAAGATGGCCACTTTTATTACTTGGAAAGATAAATGGGCTATGCAGGTCACAGCTTGATTGGGCTTACCGGCTTGGCATGGTCTCTTCACAGGAGTGGTCACCTGGCTCTACTGGTGTGGACACTACTTATCAGTTCCTGTTCTTACAAAACTACTCAACATAATACATTGAAACCTACAATCGACCTCGGGGCAAAAGAAATGCAACTGACAAGCAAGCCTCAGGGCCATTTTCTCAATCAACGCCAGGTGTTCTCGCCGGATGATGCATACATCGTCTTTGACGGCAGAAACGATGACTCCAAAATTGGCGAAAACGGCAGCATAGGATTGCTGGACGTAAAGACCGGTGAGACAAAGACAATCTATCAGGTGTCAGGGCAGGCGTCTTTCGGACCTGGAGTGGGAGCTGTGAGCTATAATCCCCGGCGGGAAGAGGTGGTCTTTATCCATGGACTGCTGGACGCCAGTGAGGAGGAACCCTATCGTATTACGGCAAGGTCAGCAGTAGGGCTGGATCTGGAAGATAAAGAATCCCCGACCTTATTCCAGATGGATGCCAGGGATGTGAATGCCCCATTCACAGCAGGGGCACTACGCGGGGGTACTCACGCTTATGGATATAGTGCAGATGGGGAGTGGGTAAGTTTCACGTACAATGACCTTATCCTTGAAAAAGAGGCCACAACCAATCCGGAGATCAAAGATCTGAGGACAGTTGGCTTTATGTTTAGCGGGAGAAATGTATCGGTAATACCTGCCGAAACGCACCGGAGGACTGATTTTTCAGGAACACATTTCTCCGTACTGGCAGCTCGTGTGGTTCCATTTCCATCTCCTGGATCCGATGAGATCCAGAAGGCCTATGAAGAGGTCTGGATAGGAAATAAAGGCTACCTGCATCCCTCGGGAAAGCGGATAAGGAGGGCACTTGCTTACCAGGGAGACCTGTTGGATAAGGACGGTAATCTCTTTACAGAGGTGTTTGTATCCGATATACCCGATGACATAGAACAGCTGGTGGAATCACCGGGACTGCAGGGTACAGGTACTTCACTTCCCACTGTGCCGGAAGCAGTTGTTCAACGAAGGATCACATACACATCTGATAGAAAATACAAAGGCGTACAGGGACCTAGACAGTGGCTGAGGACTTCTCCGGAGGGAGATCGGATATTTTACTATGCCAAATCGGACGATGGGCTGGTCCAGATCTACAGCATCTCACCAAACGGGGGAGAACCAGAGCAGGTGAGCAACCTGTCTTTTTCCCCGGATACGATGTTCAGCCTAAGCCCCGATGGACTCTGGATCGCCTTCGGAGCAGGTAATCAGCTTTATCTGCTGGAAGTAGAATCGGGTAAAACAGTTCCGTTGGGACCTTCACCAAGCCAGTCATCCCCGGCTTTATCCAACATCAACTGGTCATTTTCAGGCAAGAAGCTGGCATACAACAGGAAAGTAGATGGGGAAGGAGGAAGTTACTTTCAGATTTTTATTATTGAACCATTTAAAAAACAAAATCAAGCATTATGAATAAGCAATCAAACCAACCTAAACCCCTCAAAGGGATTATTCCTCCAATCATCACCCCGCTGAACCCGGATCTTTCCCTGGATAGTGTAAGCCTTCAGAAGCTGATTGACCACCTGATAGATGGGGGAGTACACGGGATATTTCTATTGGGGACAACCGGGGAATTTGCCGGACTGTCTTACCAGGTAAAAAACCAGCTGATCCGTGAAACCTGCCAATTAGTTGAAGGGAGGGTACCGGTACTCGTAGGGATTACAGACTGCTCTATTGAGGAGAGTATTTCCTTGGCAGAAGTCGCCAAAGCCTCAGGGGCTTACGCTGTCGTGGCTGCCCCTCCTTTTTATATGAATGTCGGTCAAGCCGAATTGATCGCCTATTATACGGCCTTGGCAGACCAGGTACCACTTCCCCTATACCTGTACAATATGCCTTCCCATACCAAGATTTCCATTGAAATAGACACAGTCATGGCATTGGCTACTCACCCCAATATAATCGGACTGAAAGACAGCTCTGGAAGCGGTGGTAATTTCCAGATGCTTTGTCATGCAATGAAGGATAATCCAGGTTTTACACTTCTTGTTGGACCGGAAGAAATGACCGCAGAGACAGTATTAATGGGAGGTCATGGTGGAGTGAACGGAGGTGCCAATCTTTTTCCTTCCCTGTATGTGGAGTTGTATTATGCCGCAGAGCAAAAAAACTGGCCTGTTATCCGGGCGCTGCAGGAGGAAGTAATGTATATCAGCAAGAATATTTACGGCTTGGGCACTTATCGGTCCGGATACATCATGGGGTTGAAAACGGCCATGTCTTTACTGGGACTTTGCCAGGAATGCTTTGCTCCTCCGATCAGCGCCTTCAGTCCAGAAGAAAAAGAAGTGTTGAAATCCAGACTCTCTGATATAATCGCAGGAAAAGCTCCTGTAAAATAGTTGATCTCACACCTAACCCCCAGACCCAGATGACCCTTCCCGTATTGGATCTAGTTGTATTTTTTCTATATATGGCTGCTATCATTCTATTTGGAGCCTCTTTTTCTCTCAGAAAAAGGACCGCTACAGATTATCAGACCGGAGGGGGCAGATTGCCTTCCTGGGCGATAGGAATGTCCATTTTTGCCACTTTTGTGAGTAGTATCAGCTTCCTTGCACTTCCGGGAAATGCCTTTCAGTCAGATTGGAACGGCTTTGTGTTCAGCCTTTCCATCCCGTTGGCAGCTGTGATAGCGGTAAGGTATTTTGTACCGCATTACCGTAAGCTACAGAGTGAGTCGGCCTATTTCTATCTCGAAGAGCGTTTCGGTCCGTGGGCAAGAACCTATGCTTCCATTTGCTATCTACTTACCCAGTTGGCTAGGATGGGAGCGATAATGTACCTGCTGGCTTTGCCGATGAATGCGCTGCTGGGCTGGAGTATACCTATGATTATCGTAGTGACGGGAGTGTCTGTAATCGTCTACTCCATGTTGGGAGGGCTGGAGGCTGTCGTATGGACGGACGCCATACAGGGGATCTTATTAATCGTCGGTGCCCTGGCTTGTGTGGCAGTAATTCTGCTGAACATGCCGGAAGGCCCCGGCCAGGTCTTTTCCATTGCCGCTGAGCATGATAAGTTCAGTCTTGGAAGTATGGATTTTGACTTTTCCAGGTCTACCTTTTGGATGATCCTAGTGTATGGACTCTTTATCAACCTTCAGAATTTCGGGGTAGACCAGAGCTATATACAACGCTACATCAGTGCCAGAACAGAGCAGGAAGCAAAGACATCCACCTGGCTGGGAAGCATGCTGTATGTTCCTGTCTCGCTGTTGTTTTTTTTCATAGGTACAGCGTTGTTCAGTTTTTACCAGGCCCAGCCGGAGCGTCTGCCTGACCTACTCATGCAGGCAGGAAATGCCGATAAGGTCTTTCCCCACTTCATTGTAACCGAGCTGCCTGTAGGGATTACCGGCCTTTTGATCTCATCTATCTTTGCTGCCGGTATGAGCACTATTTCTACCAGTATCAACAGCTCAGCCACGGTACTTCTGTCGGATCATTACAGACGCTACCTGCGCCCCGACCTTTCTGACAAAGAAGCTATGCGGTTTTTGAGGGTCTCCTCCTTTGTAATGGGAGGGTTAAGTATAGCAGTAGCACTGGCTTTTAACGGTGTGAGCAGTGCATTGGAAGCCTGGTGGGCTTTATCGTCCATATTCAGTGGAGGGATTTTAGGCCTATTCCTCTTGGGTTTTATCGTGAAAAAAGCCAAAAATGCCCAGGCAATCCCAGGAGTGATCCTAGGTGTGCTAGTCATCGCATGGGTTAGCCTTTCCCCTTTGCTGATTTCTGAAGGGGGAGCTTTCAGAAGTACGTTGCATACCAATATGACAATCGTAGTAGGAACATTGTCCCTATTCCTATTGGGATTTTTACTGACACTTTTAACCAAAAGAAAATAGTATAACCATGGTAAAATCATATGTGATCGGAGTTGATTTTGGAACAGATTCAGTGAGGTCTGTACTGGTGGATGCTTCGGATGGTGATGTTTTGGCTACCTCGGTTTTCGTTTATCCAAGATGGGAGCAGGGGTTGTATTGCGATCCGGCTGCCAATAGGTTTAGACAGCATCCCTTAGACCACTTGGAAGGGCTGGAGTATACGGTCAGGCATGTTGTGAAAGAAGCAGGAGTACCTGCAGAGCAAGTGAGGGGAATCGGGGTAGATACGACAGGTTCTTCTCCCATGCCTATCACAGGTGGGGGAGTACCCCTGGCATTTACAAAAGCATTCCAAGATAATCCCAACGCCCAGATGATTCTCTGGAAAGACCATACGGCCATCAGGGAAGCAGATGAAATCACCCAGCTGGCGAGGTCATGGGGAGGTGTAGACTATACAGCCTATTCGGGAGGGATATATAGCTCAGAATGGTTCTGGGCCAAGATCCTCAAATTGTACCGCATCGATGCGGAACTGGAGGCTGCCAAACCCAATTGGGTAGAACACTGCGACTACATCACGGGTGAGCTTACCGGGCAGCTGGGGGTCGATCAGATTAAGAGAAGCCGATGTGCTGCCGGGCATAAAGCCATGTGGCATGAATCCTGGAGTGGCTTCCCGTCCACGGAGTTCCTGGAAATCTTGCGGCCTTCTTTGGCAGAGTTGAAAAATAAATTAAGAAATCATACTTATCTAGCTATAGATCAGTCTGGTAAGCTGTGTTCTGATTGGGCTAAGCGGCTCGGGCTTTCCACAGCTACCATAGTCTCAGTAGGGACCATTGATGCACATGCAGGAGCAGCAGGAGCAGGGATCCAACCGGGTACCTTGGTAAAAGTGATGGGCACCTCCACCTGTGACTTACTGGTAGCACGCTCAGACGAGGTCGGTCCTAAACCGGTGATCGGAATCAGTGGGCAGGTGAATGGATCAATTATACCGGATATGGTTGGCTTTGAAGCAGGTCAGGCAGGGTTTGGGGACTTACTGGCATGGTTCAAGCAGCTGGTTTCCGCCCATGCCCTGCACACAGTGAGGGACACCACCCTCTTATCGGGCGACATCAAGGTAAAGTTGGAAGAGGAGATTTCCGATGGAATATGGGATCACTTAACCAGGGAGGCGGAAAAAACCCAAGCTGGGATGCAGGTAATGGCTATAGACTGGATCAATGGACGGCGGTCTCCGGATGTAAATGAATCGCTCAAGGCTGCGATAACAGGGATAGGGATGGGTACAGGAGTAGGGGAAATCTACAGGTCCCTGGTAGAATCTCTCTGCTTCGGATCAAAGAGAATAGTGGAGCGGTTTGAAAGAGACGGAGTCACGGTTAAACACGTCAAAGGAGTGGGGGGAATAGCAAAGAAATCCCCTTTCTTGGTTCAAACCATGGCGAATGTTTTGGGAAAACCGATCGAGGTGGTCGACTCTGAGCAGACGCCTGCGTTGGGATCTGCCATGTATGCCGCTGTGGCTTCAGGAGTGTACCATGATTTTAAGGATGCTGTAAGCAGAATGGCAGGAAAATCCGGCCTGGTTTACAATCCCAGCAAAGAACTGGTGGAGCATTATGATAAAGTATACCGGAACTATATCCGGATGGGAGATTTTTTGGAGAGGGGAATGTGAGCCCATCGGCTACAGAGCTGAAAAATAGTTAGCGATACCTATGTTTTTGCACTTAATTGAGTTCAATGCTCCCTTACGGGTGGGTGCTTACGTTAGAAAATGGGTAATATAGTATTGACCGATAGTCAAAATATAGCTGTTTAATAGAGATGAGAACTTCAGTCTGCTCAAAGACAGATTTTTAGCTAGACATCTTGCTAGGGCATGCTTAAAAAGTCTCAGGTGAAGATCAAAAGCTGTCAATTTGAGTAATTAGCACATTTTTCCTGACTTCGACACTGGGACACCCAAATTCAAAACCTGAAAATCACAAAGCATAGAATATCAAGAAATTATGTCAAAATGGGACTCACGTGATTGGAAATGGCTTTAGAAATGATAAGGTGGAAATTGATTTTCTCTTTCGCAGATCATGCTCTTGTACTGTATCCGGTAGGAGGAGCTTTTTTCCTCAGAACTCATTTCATGATGAGTACTGCCTAAACGAACCGATTGGAATCACGCCCTGAAAAAAAAGGACACCATTCGGAATCAATTTTAATGCAACAATGTTGCTAAACATAATACCATGTACCTCCAAAATAATGCTGGAACCGGACGTGGTACAATTTATCTTTTAGTTAGTTTATATGTAAACCATCACCTTATGTCAGAAAACACCAGTTATCAGGTAATTATCATCGGAGGGAGCTATGCCGGATTATCCGCGGCTATGGCCTTGGGCCGCTCCTTGCGCAGTGTATTGATCATTGATAGCGGGCTGCCCTGTAATAGGCAGACGCCTCACTCACACAACTTCCTCACGCAGGACGGAGAAAAGCCGGAAGTACTTGCAGAAAAGAGCCGGATGGAGGTCTTACAGTATGACACCGTCAAATCTTTAAATGGGTTGGCTGTCAGGGGAAAGAAAACAGCAGATGGTTTTGTAGTCACCACTGACGACGGGAAAGAGTTTCAGGGGAAGAAGCTTATTTTTGCGACAGGTATTACAGACATTATGCCTGATATCCGTGGTTTTTCAGCATGCTGGGGTATTTCGGTGATCCATTGTCCTTACTGTCACGGATATGAATTCCGGAATCAGAAAACCGCTATTATGGCGAATGGGGATAGGGCTTTCCATCTTGCATCATTGGTCAATAACCTGACGGAAGAACTTACCATTTTGACTGGTGGAAAAGCCGGTTTCACTGTGGAGCAACGGCATACCTTACAGAAGCATGCCATACGGATCATTGAGAAGGAGCTGGTGGAAATAGAGCATGACAACGGGCAGGTCGGCAATGTGATCTTCAGTGATGGGACAAAGGCTGATTTCAAAGCTGTTTATGCTGCATTGCCTTTTGAGCAGCATTCAACTATACCGGTTTCCTTGGGTTGTGAACTGACAGAACACGGTTATATCAAATTAAACAGTTTCCAGAAGACGTCCGTCGATGGTGTTTTTGCCTGTGGCGATAATTCGGCCATGATGCGTTCCGTAGCCAATGCGGTCTACAGTGGCAATCTTACCGGCGCACTGGTGAACAAGGAACTTACGGACGAAGCTTTTTAACCCGTTGGGTATTTGCGATTCAGTTTATTGTAAGGCTTGCGGACTTTGACCGCACATGGGCATTTCTACACTTTGGCTTTTAAATTTTACGTAGCTTTGGCAAGTAAGAAATAGACAGGCAGGTGAGGTGGACCCAGCGCTCCGGCATCATGTAGACCAGTCTGTGCCTATGGGCTCACTCCACCAGCAGGTCTTCCACTACGATAAGCGGGAGACACGATGTATTCGCGAAGGACAACTAACCCAAAAAGACTCATGAATAGACAGCCGCATTGCCTTAGAATAGCACTAGCCATTTTTTTCGTAGCCACATTTTCCGGTATTGGGATAGCCCAAGAGCATACTTTTGACAATCCTGTGCTGGCCGGAGACAGGCCGGATCCTACCGTGGTGAAAATCGGCAGATATTATTATGCTTCCGCAACGTCCAATGAATGGGCACCGTTATTTCCTATCTTCAAATCCACCGATTTGGTGAATTGGGAGTTGGTGAACTATGTGTTTCCGGATGGGGCACCATCCTGGGCCAAGAACAACTTCTGGGCTCCGGAGCTTTCCTATGATGAAAAGCAGGAGAAAATCTATGTCTACTACACTGCCAGGGACAAGGAAAGCAACCGGTTAAGTGTGGCGGTGGCCAGCGCAGATTCACCCGAAGGCAGGTTCACCGACCATGGGCCTTTGGTGGCACAGGAATATGGGTCGATAGATGCCTTCGAGACCCGTGATGAGAAGGGCAGGCTGTATGTGCTCTGGAAGGAGGATGGGAACAGCAAGGGACAGCAGACGCCGATCTGGGCGCAGGAAGTGAACGAAGCGAGGACAGCATTGACTGGGGAGAAGCATGAGTTGTTTCGCAATGATCAGCCTTGGGAGGGAAATCTGGTGGAAGGCATCGCGATATTCCGAAAAGACGGCTATTTCTATGCGTCTTATTCAGCCCGGGGATGCTGTGAGATTTCATGCGATTATGTGACCGGAATGGCCAGGAGCAAGACGTTGCTGGGACCTTGGGAAAAATACGCACTGAACCCGGTCTTAAAGGATAATCAAGATTGGAAATGTGCCGGCCACGGGACAGTGGTGGAGAAAGACGGCGAGTTCTGGATGCTGTATCATGCCTATAACACCGAGGGGAGCGTATATGTGGGCCGGCAGGGCGTATTGGAGAAAATCGGATGGTCAGAGGATGGCTGGCCCATCATGGCCAATAACGCGGGATACGAACGCAGCAGGGAATCGTTGGAGTTCAGCGATGATTTCAGAAAAGGGCTCGATCCGGTGTGGCAATGGAGAGTGACCCAGAAAATCCAGTATGAAACGGGGGAGAAAGGACTGCGCCTGCAGGCATCCGAAGAGAATGAAACCCTTGGAACCTTACTTGTGCAGGGTTCGAAATCACTCAACTACCAATATAAAGCCACCGTGATCCCCGATACAAAAGCAGCTGCAGGACTAGCCGTTATAGGTGGTGCAAACAACGGGTTTGGAGCCCCGGTGGCTGGGATAGGCATCGCTGTGAAAGACGGTAGCCTGACCCTGTGGGAAACGGTAAATCAAAATACCACCGTGCTTGCCAGCCAGACGATTCCAAAGGATAAAGAAGTCATGCTGGTACTGAGTATGCGTGATGGGTACAAGATGACTACCATGGCCATTGTGGATGGAAAGACCTTTACATTGGGAGAAGAACAGGATGTCAGCCACCTGGTACCTTGGGGAATGGGCTTCAGACTGGGCCTGGTGGCCAAAGGGCCCTCGGACTCTTTTGCACAGTTTAAGTCAGTAACCATTTCCTATTGACGGCTCTTTTCCACACGTTCTGTGTGGTCTTTCCCAATGCAAAACAGGTGGCCTGGCCATATACTATCCTTTATTCGAGGGAATCCGGGATGTTTTAGCAGCATCTCAGCCTTCCAAATCCATCCATATTTGCTATCTTTAGGTTCATTTTTGCCCCATGGGATGCTCCCGTGAGCCGGGTTTTCCCGGAGGCATTATCCTTAATCACACGCCCAGGGCAGCCTGCCTCAGGGCCATGTTTTACCTAATTCCCTTTTCTTGAAAACCTCAACAGCTGTTTTTGTCCTTGCTATTTTACTGTTTCCCACAGTCGTACAGTCCCAAATCCTCAACATCGAACGTCTCCGCCTCGAGAAGGACACTGCCAGAAGTTTCCTGATGAAGACTACCTTCGGCATGAATGTCTACAACCGCAGTGCTGCTGCCGATGCCCCGGTCAACCTCTTTGGCTATACACTCGATGTGAACGGGATCTACTACCCCAAGAAGCACGCTTACATCCTTCTGTCCACTTTTGATTACCTGAGGATAAACGAGGATGATTTTCTTAACTTCGGTTTTGTACACGGCAGGGTAAACTTCTTCCGGGAGAATCCGGTAAACTACGAGGTGTACACCCAGTATTCCTTCGATAATTTCCGGGGACTCGATCCGAGGTGGTTAGGTGGTCTCGGTATCCGGGTCGGGCTTTTTAATTCAGAATCCGTATCGGCTATCCTGGGCATGGGAGTGCTCTATGAGCACGAGCAGTGGCGCCATCCGCAGACTGAGCAGACCGTGGAGATCAATTTGCTGAAGAGTTCCAATTACCTCTCCTTCCAGGCTACACTCAATGACCTGGTGGATCTGAATACCGTGGTCTACTATCAGGTAGGATACGATCAGGACATCAGCCGGGTAAGGAACCGCGTCAATGCATCCATCATCCTGAACACGCGGCTTTCCCAGCGTTTTTCCTTCTCCAATTCGTTTGATATATCCTATGAGGACCGCCCTATCGTGCCTATCACCTCGGCGATCTACGCATTTAAGACAGGACTGTCTGTAGATCTCTAGCCTATGGCGTAGTCCTATCTTCCTTGAGTTGGTATTCTTTTTGACAAATTCTGTTACTGGATATCCAGAGACTGCCATGGAGTGAGCGGGAATAGTTGATTCAGCGATTTATTCCTGAGATCAAACCTTACCTCGGGCTATTGCCATAAAAACAGACTGACTATGATCCTAAAGAAGCTAACTAGCTCCCTATCGATTCTTATACTATGTGTGGCTGGTTTTACCCTTACCGGCTGCACGGACCAGGAGGATCCAGCGGAAAGGGAGGGTTTTATTTCACGTTATGGGGGGAAGCCCTATGCGGGAACTGCCAGCGGAGTCCTGCGCAGCCAGCAGGGTGAGGAGTTGTATTCCTGGAATGGCAGTGCCTCGATAGGCTTGCTTGAAGTGGTAGGAGATTCGGTTTCTATGGCCTTCAGGGCTGATTTTGGAAGAGAGGGCGAGATGAACTTCAAGACCAGGGGAGTACAGGAAGGGGGAAACTATGTGGCAGATGGGGGTGAAAACTCCAGGTTTGGGATTACTGACGGATCCATCGGTGGCGCGGTGACAAATCCTGTCCAGGAAATGGCCTTCGTGGGATCGGCAGATCCTACCCAGATCTCGATGACGATGGAAGTGGAGTTTCTCGATGATTCAGGGGATTTCCCGGAAGGAAGTGTGCTGGAGCTTGTTTTCAATGCATCACGCACGCTTGGGGAAGAAGATGAAAACGGGTGTACACTGAGAATGGTACCGATATGGGGACCCAATGGCATGACGATGGGGATGGTGCCGGATTGTGGATCTTAACCCCATTATTCACCATTTTTCCAAAGACTTGGCACGGGTGTCCGCAAAAGCCCTCATGTATTTAAGGTTTCTGACAGAAAAGCCTTTGCTGCTGGGAAAATGCTCAGCCAGGTCATAGATTATAAGGTTAGTAAAGTGCTGACAAATATATAATTAGAAGTTTAAATATTGATATCTTATATATATTTTCAGTAATCCAATAGATGGAAAGAAGGAGAGAGCTATTTGTTAGGGGAAAAACCAATAAGAATAAAGTATTCGTTCGGGAACAGCTGGTTAGCCGATGTTGTTTCCCGTTGGGTTATCCTCAATCAGTTTTATGAGCGTTTCTTTACTCGGTAATACTGTCAGGTATTTACTCGCGAAGATTTGAGTATTGTTTTCGGGCAGTGTGAATTCAACGACAGCTTCGCTTTTGTTCTGGCATAGGATAATGCCAATCGTTTTGTTTTCGTCTTCGAGTTTTACTTTCCGGTCGTAGTAGTTGACGTACATCTGCATTTGCCCGATGTCCTGGTGTTTCAGCTCCCCGACCTTTAAGTCGACCAGCACAAAGCACCTTAAAACTCGGTTGAAAAATACCAGATCAATCCTGAAATGCTTGTCGTCAAAAGTGATCCTGTTTTGTCGGGCAACGAATGTAAATCCTGTGCCCAGCTCTAAAAGGAAGTGCTCAAGCTTATCAATCAGCTTTTGTTCTAATTCGCTTTCGGAATAGGTGTTTTGTTCGGGAAGCCCGATAAATTCCAGAATATACGGGTCTTTGATCGTGTCTTTTGGTTTTTCGATGACCTGACCTCGTTGCGCCAGTTTCAGGATTTCATTTTTGTCTTTGCTCAACGCAAGTCTGGTGAACAGGGCTGAATCATATTGCCGGTTTAGCTCTCTTAAACTCCAGTTGTTTTTATAGGCTTCGATCTCGTAGAATTTTCGTTCGAGTTCATTGTCAATTCTCATCAGCTTTAAGTAATGTGACCAACTTAACCTGAATTCGTCAGGCATTGCCTGACTTTTTTGAGATTTTCGGGACAGTGTTTCGGATTTCTTCAGCCCTGATGCGGATTTTGAAGATTTCGCAGACAGTGTCTGCGCTTTTTGAGATTTAACAGACGGTGTCTGCTGTTTTGAATAAACAAGATAAAACTGCCTCATTTGTTCAAGGTTTCTATGTGAAAATCCCTTCCCAAATTCACTGGTAAGGCCTTTTGAAAGGTTTTTCAGTAATTGTTTCCCGTAATTTACTTAAATAACCAGTTAAAATACAGGGCTACCATGTGGGATACATACCGGGGAAAAGGTTGCTTTATCCTACAAAGCAAAACAACTTAATGAAATCGGGCATGACGCAAGCGACACACACTGGGATGATTGTACTACATGTGGGATTCTCCCGATGAAATCCGGACAGGTTAATGGAAATCGTACGTCACGGTTGATCTCTGCTACATCCCCGGGATAAGGGTCACTAGAAGGGCAACTTTGCTCAAAAGTGCCCCTGGCTTATCGTGCTAAAGATTCCGGCAATGCATAACTTTAGTCTCCCCAAGCATTGCTTAAAGATGAACTATCAGACATTCCCACCCCAGACGGACTTAGGTGCTCTGGTGAAATGTTATTGGACATTGGAAGTTCCGGCTGGTCATAGCCCCGAAAGACAGCGCATCATCCCTGATGGATGTATTGAGATGGCTTTTGTCCTGGGAGAGGATATCAAGCGGTATACTTCCGGCGATGACTATATCCTCCAGCCGCGTGCCATGGTGATCGGACAGCTGACAGAGCCGTTTTACATCGAGCCGACTGGCTATGTCCACACTTTCGCCGTCCGCTTTTATCCTTATGGCTTTGCCAACTTTGTACCGGTGCCCATCCAGAATCTGGCTAATAGGGAGACTCCACTGGAAGAGCTGTTTGGAAAAGAAGTGGCCACGGGATTGGAACAGAAAATAGCTGCTGCAGGTGATACCCAACAGCGCATCCAGCTTATAGAAGACTTTCTAAGCTGCAGGTTCAATGAAAAAGCCACGATTGACAGCCTGGTAAAAAGAACGGTTGAGGCAATGCTGTCCTCAAACGGAAGCCAAGCCATCAGGGGGATCATCCAGGATGACTTGGCCCGGAGGAGGAAACTTGAAAGAAGGTTCAGAAAGCAGATTGGGATAAGTCCCAAGCAGCTGGGAAAAATAATCAGGATACAGGCAGCGCTAAGAATGATCCTCCACCGCAGCGATGAAAGCCTGACCCAGATCGCTTACGGGAGTGACTATTATGACCAGGCTCATTTCATCAAAGACTTCAGGGAGTTTACCGGAATAAGTCCAGGGCAGTTCTTTGCTGACAAAAGCATGCTGCTTTCCTCACGCTTCTACACCCAGGACTGAGGTGTCGCATTTTTACAATTTTCACCCCAAATCTATCCGGAGATTTGTAAGATCAGGTAATTATAGAATGAGTGCCAGACCAGCTAAGCCCGAGGGCATGTGATAAAGGCAAGAGACTGGCCCCATTAGGAATACATCATCAGCATTTTTACATTTAAAAAAAAATAGACCTATGAATAATCTAATAGCAATAGTGGAAATCCCCACTACTGACCTTCATCGCGCTATTGCTTTCTACAAGGCAATTTTGGAAATGGAAATAGAAGTAGCCGAAATGGGAGAGGTCAAAATGGGTGTATTTCCTGTAGAGGAAGGGGCCGTAAATGTGGTTTTGGCCCATGGCAGTGATTATACCCCTACGTTGGATGGTCCCGTTTTGTACCTGAATGCAGGTGATGATCTGCAGCCTGTGCTGGATAGGATTCAGAGACATGGAGGGGAGGTAGTAGTGCCCAAAGCAGAAATCAGTCCTGAAATGGGTTTCTTTGCGCTGTTCATCGATACGGAGGGCAATAAATTAGGGCTACACTCCCTTCATTGAAGAAGGCATACCCAAAGGTATGGAGGGTATTGCAACACAAAGGAGCTGATGCACTCAGTTGGATGTAGAAACAGCCTGTCACAGCAAAACACCAGCATGACTTGTTTTCGGTGAAGGTGCTGCTGGATATTATACCAGCGGCCTTTTTTATTAGTCTCAAAAATAGTTTAAACTATGCACTTTAGTGCATTTCGCTTTAGCTTCTAAAAACGTTTACTTTGAGGAATGTCAGAACAAAGGAGTAATGGACATACTGTTTCTCGTCTTACAGTTCATATAGTTTGGTGCACAAAGTATAGATATTCAGTCCTCAAAGGCGATATCAAAATGCGCTGTCGGACACTTTTGATCCAGATTTGTGAATCA
>JBMDXP010000082.1:0-13324 GCA_048819475.1 Algoriphagus sp. | reverse complement strand
ATAGCACGCGCTCCGGGCTTAAATCCGGAAATCCACTTTATTCTGAATCAGATAATAAAATGATAGCAGAGCCGATCGTTCCCGATAGCGCAACGTATCTGGAGAGGGGTAAGGTAAGAAAGCCAATTGCAAATTGGTAAGAATATCTGGGTTGAATTACAAATTCAACCCAGTGGCACGAGCTTTATGACTAGGCCGAGCAGGGGGTGTAAAAAAAGTAGTAAATGTGATTCTTTTTGATTTAAATTTAGAAATAGAATAAACGTATGGATGAGCAATCCCCCTTGCCAAAAAAGAAATTTGACATAAGTATACTTATCGGCATATCTGCTGTATTTTTAAGTGCGTCAGCATTGATCGTTTCGATCGTGCAGACTAGCATTCTGAGAGACCAACAGAATGCCACAGTCTGGCCCTTTATTCAGGCTACATTCATGTTCACCAAAGGTTATTATAGCTATGGAATCGAAAACAAAGGTGTGGGACCAGCTATTATCAAAGAGCTAGAATATACATATAATGGGGTGAGTTATGGGAATACCAAAAAAATGTATGGAGCCTTATTCGGCGAAAATTTCGCAGGTGTAGGATTCACGGAAACCAACAAAGACTATGTGGTAAAATCAGGGGAAGGTATAGAATTGCTTTCTGTCAACCGTCCCGATTCTTTGATAAATGACATTATATATCTCTGGGAAGGTGAGGAAGTAAATCTAAAAATCATCTACTCGGATGTTTACGGGAATTGCTGGCAGCTTGATGGCGGGGTCACCTCCCGGCTTTCTTCATGTCCTGATTAATTTTTCACACGTTACACAAGACCTATTTCATATGCATAAAGTTATGCTCAACACAATCACCCTGCTGTTATTGACATACAGTTTCGCCTTTTCGCAGGGACAGGACACGTTTGTTTTACTAAAAGCAGGGCATTTCTTTGACTCAGAAAAAAAAGCCTTTCTGGAAAATCAGGAGGTATTAATAAAGAACAACCGGGTGGTTCAAGTCGGTGTAGGACTAACTGTACCAGCGGATACGCAGGTGCTGGATTTTGAAAATTCTACCATTGTTCCCGGACTCATTGATGCACATACCCATATTCTCCTGGAGCAGCAAGCCGACGAACCGCTCGCCGTAGATGCTATGATGGTTTCATCGGAAGCCCGCGTCTTACGGGCGGCAAAATTTGCAAACAGCTACCTGGAATCAGGTTTCACCACCATCAGGGATCTGGGTAATTCCGGGCAATACCTTGATGTGGAGGTCAGCAATGCCATCAGCAAGGGCTACATTTCAGGGCCACGGATGCTGGTTTCAGGTCCAATTATTGGTTCAATGGATGGGCAGGTAGATGGGATACCGCTTGCTGATTTTGACCGGGTCCAGCGACAGGAATACAGTATGGTGAGTGGGGTGGAGGAAGCCAGAAAGGCGGTCAGGGAACATATTGCCAGAGGAGTGGACGTGATTAAAATTCTTGCCATCGGGAATAGGCTTGTCCTGAGTCTGGATGAAATGAAAGCA
This sequence comes from Algoriphagus sp., assembly GCA_048819475.1. Taxonomy (GTDB): domain Bacteria; phylum Bacteroidota; class Bacteroidia; order Cytophagales; family Cyclobacteriaceae; genus Algoriphagus. The sequence goes on along the minus strand of JBMDXP010000082.1, from coordinate 11,800 downwards.
ATAGTGGAAACTGCCCATAGTGAGCGTATACCTGTCACTGCCCATTGCGATCGGGACTGGGCAGCCCAAAATGCAATTGAAGCAGGAGTGGATGGCATAGAACATGCCTATGGGTTTAAAAAAGAAACGCTGGATAAAATAGCCGCAAAAGGAATTTATGTTGTCCCTACCTATGGTTCCACCGGAACCATTAAAGCATTTTATGAGTCCGAAAACCTACCTTATACCGAAGAAGACCTAAAGAATAATGCTGCCAGTTGGAAAAAATGGATGGTGGAACTTAAAGCAGCAGGCGTGACTATTGTAGCAGGTTCGGATGCCTATGTAGACCTGAACATGCCCAGGGGTGATTTTGCCAAACAGACAATCTGGGGATATGCTGATGCTGGGTTGACACCGGAGGACGTTTTACAAACTGCCACGGGCAATGCAGCCATGGCTCTGGGGATGAAGGATCAAATCGGTGTGATAAAGGAAAATAGTTTAGCGGACATAGTGGTATTTGGAGGGGATATGAAAGCAGACTTCAAAAAATCTCTTTATGAAGTGAAGATGGTAATGAAAAATGGAGAAATCCAAGTGATGAAATAAACGGTGGATTTAATTAGAACAAAAGGGGATAGTGAGCCAAACCAATCACCTGCATCTGCAGATCTGGGGCCATATGGCACATTTTTCATTTTTGCCTGCAATGGCATAGAGGGATGCAGATAATTTTGCTCATCGAACGAAAAACACCCCATTTCCTTCACATTTTCCCTCATTTCTCCAAAATATACCCTGTATAGGAGGGACTAGCGTTAAAAATCTCTTCTGTGAAGAGATTTAGCGAAGTAGCCAGGCTCCGGGCTGGGATGGAATCATTTTTTTTTCCTTTCTTATCCCTGTTCTTTATCACCTGTGACTCTTCAAATATCGAGACCGACAGGATCCGGGAACTACGCCAACTTTTATAGTATCCTTCCGGACATAAACCCGGAAATCCACTTTATTCTGAATCAGATAATAAAATGATAGCAGAGCCGATCGTTCCCGATAGCGCAACGTATCTGGAGAGGGGTAAGGTAAGAAAGCCAATTACAAATTGGTAAGGATAGTAGGGTGGAATTACAAATTCAACCCAGAGCCACCGACAATATGACTACACCCAGACGGGATACCTGATGCGGCATTTTGCTACAGAATCCGGCAAAGCAAAAGGCCAATTTTATACCCCTTCCGAAGTAAGCCGGATCATGGCAAAAGTCTTGGGGATTCGAAAGGATCAGGTGAGCCAGTCATTTTATGATCCTACATGCGGATCTGGATCTTTGCTATTGAAAATTGCTGATTAATGCAATGCTTCCACCTCACTGTTTGGTCAGGAGAAGGAACGGTAAAGCGGTTACTTACCCCATCTGCCAGTGCCAGATTTCAAATGGGAACCTATAAATCCGACAACCCTCAGGATAAAACCCCGCTCAGGAATTTCATTTATCAGCAATGGAAAAATACTTGGGATAGATAAAAACTCTGTATTGTAAACAAAATTTGCATAAAAAACGTAAATTCTTACGCTAGAATCGTGTAAATAAACTTTTTTCACGTAGCATTGTATTCAAATCGTAAAGCCATGATCGTTCATTTTTCAGTTCAGAATTTCCGGTCTATCAAGGATCGGGTAGATATCAGTTTTGAGAAGACGGGGTTAAAAGGACTGCCTTCAAACTATTTTGCAGCACCTGCCAAAACCCAGCTGTTAAAGACTGCGGTTCTTTACGGACCAAATGCATCAGGGAAGAGTACTGTACTCCAGTCATTCAAAGCCTTGGAATATTTGGTGGTTCATTCGGCAGGGTTTAAGCCGGACCAATCCATACCACCCTATGAACCGCATCTATTAGACAAAGGCTTCAGAAAGGAGGCCGTGGAGCTACACGTGGTTTTTTTTGGTCAGGACAGCATCAAGTATGAATTTAATCTAGCCTTTCTTGAAAAAAAGGTGATTAAGGAAGAAATGTATTTTTACCCTAATGGTGTGCAGTCTGTCCTGTATCAGCGTAGCTTAGGCAAAGAGATCAAGTTTGGGGAGAACTACAAAGGTGCTAAAAAAGCAATCGAAAAACTCTTGTTGCCCAATCAGCTGTTTATTTCAAAAGCATCGGAAAACAACGTTGAATCTTTATTGATTCCCTATCATTTTTTTGATCAGGGTATGATGGTCTTCCCGTTTTTAAGCGAGGATCATGAATCCAATCTGAAAAGACTCTATGCAAGGCGCTTGGCAGAACAGCAGGATTCAGGATTTACCAGAAAGCTGAATGCATTGATCTGTGCCTTGGACACTGGGATTTTGTCAGTTTCCTCCAAGGAAGTGGATTCACATAGTTTTAAATTTCCTGATAATGTTCCCGACGAAATCAAGCGAAAAATACAAGAGGACTATAAATACGACATCAAGACTTCCCACCCCTTGTACGATGCTGGGAAGCTGGTAGGACAGGAGCTTTTTGACGTAGAAGAGGAATCTACGGGGACTAAAAGCCTTTTGGTGATCGGTGGGATTATTTTGGATTCATTGGAAACAGGCAGAGTGTTGGTTGTGGATGAGTTTGAGAAAAACCTGCATCCTTCCATTACCAGTTACCTGATCAGTCTTTTCCATAATTCCCTGACCAATCCAAAGCATGCGCAATTGATCTTTGCGACACATGACATTACGCAACTTGCAAATGGGGCGTTTAGAAGAGATCAGATTTGGTTTACGGAGAAGAATGAATTTGGAGCTACAGAATTGTACGCCTGTTCTGATATTAAGGGAATTAGGACTGAAAATCCCTTGGATAAATGGTATGCTTCAGGGAAATTGGGTGCGACTCCTATCATCAATGACGTGGATTTTTTGATTAAAATGCAGGAAGATGTCCTTGAGGAGACCGAATAAGCGGATTTTGATTTTATGTGAGGGAGTGACAGAGAAGCTCTATGCTACCTCACTTCGGGCAGAGTTGGGTAGAAATCTACAGAGAAGTATAGCTGTGGAGGTAACCCAGGGAGATCAACAGAATCCTTTGGACCTGGTTAGGGAGGCTATCGCAAAAAAGAAAAAAGCCAGAAAGGAAAAAAATCCATACGATGACATCTGGATATTTTTTGACCATGACAACTGGCCGCAGTTGAGAGAAGCATTCCGGTTGATAGAGACGGAAGGGTTCAAATTTTCTTTTACCGCGCTTTGCTTAGAGCATTGGTTTATCCTTCATTTTGAAGAGTGCGGAAGGGCGTTTCAGCGGGGTGAAGATGCACTTAGTCATCTTCGAAGGTTATGGCCTCAATACCATAAAACCAAATTGAACCACTTTGCTGAATTGAAAGACAAGCTGCCGTTGGCCATGGAGCATGCCACTCGGATGAATAGCAGGCAAGAAGAAAATATGGTCACGGAGAGAAATCCCTATTGTACCATACCAGATTTGATTTCCTTTTTTCAATCACTAGAGGCCGGATGATTGGGCGGAATTGCTGCTGATCTAACTTACATAAATCCTGTCGGGAAAGTGATACGAGGAAAATGCAATTAGGGATCCACTAACCTAATTCTTGTCCATAAGCTTCATTAAAAGGCGGATCATTTACCCTTTCATTTTAGGAGAGGATGACACTATTTCATAGATAAGAAAGGGAAGCGAAGCCAATAGTCTTGACAAGTTTTGACTTGCAAAAAGGGTGGATTTGCGACCCCTTTTGCAATTAATTACCCAGAGAAGAGACCCAGCGGATCACCTCATTAGGATGGTACTTTGCAAGGTGGGGAATTTTGTAAACAGACTGAAAAACACCTCATTTCCTTCACATTTCCTCCCATTTTCCCAAAAAATACCCTGTACAGGGTATGTGCTGGTATCAATTTATTCCTTTTCTTGCGTACAGCCTTTTAGTTTTTGAGATTTCAATCCCGATAAGCGAAGCGATTCGGGAACAACCAACCTACTTCTTATCTCTGAATAACCTCTGGAGCAGGATCGATCGGTTCCTCTTCAAGGAGAGCCTGTCCCGATGCGAAGCGTATCGGGAAGGATGGGAGGAGGTAGGTAGAACAGCCAACTTTTATCACACCCATCCGGGCATAAAACCGGAACCAATCAAACACCTTTAGATCAATATGCATCTTCTTAAGTTTTGATTCCATCTTGGATTCATTCTTTTAGAGAACCGCTTTTTTTAATCCCTTAGAACCCCCAAGTTATGAAACTTGAAAAGATCCTGGATAAACTCAGTTCTATCGAAAAGAACTCCTTTATCAAAATCATTGACAACATCATCTCCAAAAGCAAGGACAAAAGGAAAGAGATTGAGAGGATATTGGCTCCGGATAATAAGGGTTTGAAAACAGTGGATAATCAAAATATCTCAAAGATTTTTGATCTTACTGCGGACGAGTTTACTGAATATGTAAAATGCGAATTTCAGGAAGTAAACTCCCAGCTGGATATTTTAATAGACATCATCATACGGGATGGTAACTGCATTATGCGGCAGGATTGGTTTTCAAGGCTGTATGAAGCAGAAATCAAAGCCCTCGACATTAAAATCAAGACATTGACTGCAGATTTTAAAGATGAAAAGTCAGATCTTAGCGCGGAACGTAAAAGGGATTATAGAATTTATCAAGCCTGTTTGTCTACCGCCTTTTTCAATGATGTAGCAAATAATAGGGAGGCCAAAATTACCGCTGATGAATTGACCATCATTCTTACGCTCTCCAAGGAACTGGGCCTATCCCAGGAAGAAATCAAGCTGATCAATTATTCAATCCTTGGAGTCAAAAAGATGGATGTTCAGGAAGTTATTTCTAACCTAAAGAACATTGGAGTGGTATTCTATTCCAAAAAGGAAAACACCCTCTTCGTAGCTGATGAAATGGTGCGATTGCTTCGAAAAGTCCGGAATAAAGAAGTAGCGGATAAATTTTTCAGACGCACGCTAAAGCTCCTTCGCGAACCAATTATCAATTCCATAGCGAAAAAACATAACTTAGACCGAAAGCTATCCTACTCACAGAAAATAGAAGGAATTATCCATGCAGGCATTTCCTTTACAGAATTGCTTTTGGAGGACATTCACAAGGAAGGCACCACACTCACCGATAAGAAAAAAACACTGAATGAATTATGTGAGAAAGGCCTGCAGATAAATAACCTGAGAGGGAGCACCCTTCAGGAAAAGATCGATAGCCTTCTCCTATACTTTGAGGGAGTGGAAAAAGATGAAAAGGTAGGCATCTCCGTGGACGGATATGACAAACTTTTGACCGACCTCCATCAGTCCATTCCGGCACTGAACAAAGCCATACGTGATCATTTCGAACTTCAGGATGAATATGTCTTGGATGCAGAGTTTTTAATGGATTACAATATCAAACCACGTGATATATTGGATCTGATCGAGAAGGTCGATCTCGATAAGTTCAAGAAAAACCATGGCGTGAAGCAGCGAGGGGATGATATATTCAATATTCTGGAGCACTACAAGGACGTGGAAAATCTCTATTTGGAGAATTATGAGAATGTAGGCTATAGAAATTATAACCAGCTGAAGGAGAATGGGATCCAGATTAGGGAGAGCGAGTTGGGAGTAAAATTTGAAGAATTGACTAAAGTGATTTTTAAAGGATTGGGATTCCAAGTGGATGAGAAGTATCGGCAGGAGCTGAACACCCAGAAAGATTTGATGGATATCCTGATCAACCTGGGTAACCAGGAAGTGATCATCGTCGAATGCAAGACCAGCAAGGAAAGTGGCTATAATAAATTCAGCACAGTTTCCCGACAGCTGAAATCCTATCAGAATATAGCCTTGAAAAACAACCTGAGGATCGTGAAGATTCTGCTGGTAGCTCCAGAGTTTAGCGATGATTTTGTAACAGACTGTGAAATGGACGTGGATATGAATCTTTCGCTACTGACCGCATCAACTCTGATCGCTATTTACGAAGCATTTAAAAGTTCCAAGTACATGACCTTCCCCCATGTGCTCTTTAGGGATGTGGTGATCAATCAGGAGAGGATAGTAAAGGCGTTGAGTAAATAAAAATATTGACTGATGAGAATTAAAGTTTTTGCAATATTAATCCCATTGATTATTGTCTTTTACAGTTCTTTTGGGCAAAAAATCGGGATTGGATTAGCGGGAGCAACCACAGGATCCATGAACATAGAATTGTCCTATTTGGATAATACAAATAACTTCTTCAAACTGGGAATGACCTATCAATTTGCTGATACCAGGGGGAAATTAGTCTCGGAGCAATTGCCTAATTATGGGAAAACCCAAGCTGGAAATGGTGAATATTACATTACTGTAGATTTAGGTTATGGTAGGAGGCTAAAGGAAAAGTTTTTACTAGATGTGGAACTTTCCGCTGGTTCAGAAAATACGTATCAGAATTACATTGATAACAGATTTAATGGGGGAGGATATCATCTGATTACCTCCAAGAAAACAGTTATTGGTGCAGGAGTTAATGGCGGGTACATTATTAGTGAAAGTTTCACTGCGTTTGCAGGCTTCAATACAATTCGAAAAGTACAGGTTGGAATAAGGTTTTTCTTGTTCTGAATTTAGAATACATCTGATTCTTGTGTACATAACGTAAGCGGGAAAGGATTTGCTGATTGATGGTCCGATTTCCGCTAACCTCCGTCCCATTTTTCACCAAAGGCAGCCTACCAAACCCCCAAAATCGTATCTTTAGAGACTAAACTATGATCGCTTTCGAAAATAAACCACAGATAGGACAGGGGATATACACCATTCGCCATGCGGCTACCATTCTGCATCTGTCTTATGCTAATGTGGCATGATCATCTTCACGGATGAAATCGAGCATAGTGTAAACAACTCAAGTTTCAACGGGCATAAAAAAGTTTCCTCTTAAACCTACCATCATTTTGGAAAAGGTCATTGAGATACTCAAAGGATATCCATTGATTAATGAAGAAGCTGAAAAGGAATTTGAGCGAAAAATTGTAAGAGTTAAAACCTTACAACATCAAATTATTATCACTGAAAGTTTCAGCCAATGAGCCAACGAAACAAAGAGCATCAAAATACCGAATGGAAAGAGTCTTGGCATAATGATTATTTTAAATGGGTCTGCGGTTTTGCCAATGCACAGGGTGGTATTTTGTTTATAGGCAAAGATGATGATGGCAATGCCAAACACTTGGTAAATGCCAAAAAACTTTTGGAAGATATTCCCAATCAGGTAAGAGATCTTCTCGGATTGTTGGTAGATGTTAATCTTCGCACAGAAAGCGGAAATGACTATTTAGAAATTGTAATAGAGCCATACCCTTTTCCTATTAGTTTGAGAGGTAAATACTATTACCGTTCAGGGAGCACATTACAAGAATTGAAAGGAGCTGCTTTGGCTAAATTTTTACTGCAACGACAAGGTAAAAGGTGGGATGGTGTGCCTGTTCCCTATGTTACTGCGGACGACTTGAAAAATGACACCTTTGATTTTTTCCGAAAGAAAGCTGCTAAGAGCAAACGATTGGAGCCTGAAGATTTAGACAGAACAAACCAAGAGTTACTGGAAAGCCTGCAACTTTATTTGGAAGATGAAAAAATGTTCAAACGGGCAGCCGTTCTTCTCTTTCACCCTAAACCGGAGAAATACGTAACGGGTGCTTACATCAAAATAGGTTTTTTTGAGAATAAGGCTGATTTGATATTTCAGGATGAAGTGCGCGGGAATTTGTTTGAGCAAATAGAGCATACGATGAATTTGCTTTTTACCAAATACATTAGGGCTATAATTAGTTATGAGGGGATTTCTCGTGTAGAAACTTACGAATATCCGAGAGAAGCCATCAGAGAAGCGTTGCTTAATGCTGTGGCTCACAAAGATTATTCTGGTGGTATTTCCATTCAGATCAAGGTCTTCAAAGACAGGATTATGATTTGGAATGATGGTCAACTTCCGGAAAACTGGACTATTAGTAATCTACTGGGCTATCACGCATCGAGACCCTACAATCCTGACATAGCCAACACCTTGTTTCGAAGTGGATATATTGAATCTTGGGGAAGGGGCATTTCTAAAATGACTGAAAAATGCTTGGCAGCCGGTCTGCCTAAACCTAAATACTTTTTTGAAGGATCAGATTTTTGGGTTGAGTTTAGAAAGGATATTTACCACGAAGAGTATTTGTTTAGCCTTGGCTTGAATGAGAGGCAGGTTAAGGGAGTGTTATTTACCAAAGAGAAAGGAAAAATCACGAACAGTGATTATCAAGAGTTGAATGATATTGGCAAAACAACTGCTACAGACGAATTATCAAGATTAGTTGAACTTGGCATATTTAAATCACCAACCCTTAAAGGAAGAGGGTCTAAGTATACGCTAGAATAATTGGCCATTAATTGGCCGAATTGGCCGGGGAGTGAGACAATATGATTGGAACAAGCATATAAGGGAAAAATGGCAAAGGAGCCAAACCCATCACCCACATCACAGATCTGGAACAGAATCCTATGACTCACTTTCTGTTTTTATCTTCAAAATGGAACAGTGCGTTGCTGATAATTATACTGATCAACCAAAAGCCACTGCATTTCCTTCACATTTAACCAACAGTCAGCCTGTCTCCCCGCCATTCCCCCTAAAATGTGGATAACTTCCCGGTTTTCTCCAAAAAATATACCCTAGGATCGACTGTTAAGAAAATGTCCCTTTGGACATTTTTAAGGAGAGGCCAGTTTGCAGGGTGGGAGGACCGAGCCTGCCTACCGGCAAGGCAGGCGTCAAGAAACAGTCCGGGAGGACTGAGCGTTTAGGATTAATCCAGTGGATTAATCTAGCGAAGGGCCAGCTTGTAGGGGAGGTTTTAGCCAGAGCCCGTCCCGATAATGAAATGTATCGGGAGGCCAGCTTGCAGGGTTGCTTTTTAAATCCAAATCCCTTTTCTTGTAATAACCTTTTAGTAGAAAACGAACAGCCAACTTTTATCATCCATCCGGGCTTAAATCCGGAAACTCTTCTTAACCCAATCTAACCCAGGTGTACAAACTGCTGTACGGCTTCCTGTTCACAGCCTTTTTTCTATTTGCTGCCCAGCTGCAGGCGCAGACGGTCTTCATCACGAAGACAGGAGCGAAGTATCACAAAGAATCCTGTCGCTATGCGAAAACAGGCTGGGCTTCCGATCTGTCAGCAGCCAAAAAGAAAGGCTTAACAGCCTGCTTGGTATGCAAGCCTTCCAGTATAGAAACCGGTGAAGCCAAACCAATTCCTCTATCTGCTGAATCAAGTAAAACAGAAACAAGCAAAGAAACTAAACCAACTGAGACAACTTCCTCCCAGTGCAAAGCTACCACCAAAGCAGGAGCTAGATGCTCTAGAAAACCAGCTAGCGGTAGTAGCTATTGTTGGCAGCATGATGGATAACAATAGATATACCCAATTGCAAATTGGCAAGAATAGTAGGGTTGAATTACAAATTCAACCCAGAGCCACCGACAATATGACTACACCCAGACGGGATACCTGATGCGGCATTTTGCTACAGAATCCGGCAAAGCAAAAGGCCAATTTTATACCCCTTCCGAAGTAAGCCGGAGTTGGAGATCGACCAGCCGACGATATACCGGCTATACAGGTCGATGATGGCTGTCAGGTACATGAAGCCCTTTTTCATCGGGATGTAGGTGATGTCCATCGCCCAGACCTGGTTGGGACGGGTGACTTCCAGGTTCCTGAGCAGGTAAGGGTACACCCTGTGGGTGGGCCTTGTGCCTTCGGGAAGTGTGCCTGCCGGGGAGCCGATAGCCTTCTCTTCAAAGTGGAGAATGCAGGAAACCCTATTGCAAATTGGTAAGGATATTAGGGTGAAATTACAAATCCAACCGAGTCACACCAGAGATCTGACCACAGAAACCTATACCCATGTACTGCACATCTCATACAAAAACATCCAAAGTCCGCTTGACGGTATCGCCGGAATCCCTAATTTGGTGCCAGCAGACTCCTTGAATTCTGTGCACAAGGACAATTAAGACGCAATAGGATAGGGGAATGCTGTAACCACTAGTGTTACCCGCTATAAAAACACTAAAATACCTACCGGATGAAGACACTTGTCAAACACAACCTGGTACTTATCGTACTCTACTTTCTAAATATCATTACGCTCAGTGCCCAACAAGTACGTATTGAGGAACTCGATCTGAATTTTAATAGGGCAGAAATCCGCTTATCGGAAGAAGCAGAAAACTACATTCAATCGGTGGTGGATATTATGAGAAAAGAGGCCATTCATAAGAACGAATTGAATTTTGATCATATCCACCAGGGTATTAGGTACTATGCTGACGGCGCAGAAAAAGTGGAAGATACTCATGGGGCCATTCAAAAAGTGATTCCGCTATTAAAAGACCATCATTCCTTTTTTATGACCTCATCGTATGTGCGTGAATCTTTAGGACTCAGCAGTAAAGATATTGAAGTGATAAAAAATGGTCAGGCTCCCCATATTGATCAGCATAAAATAGATAGCTTGAAAAAAAGCCTGGATTATGCCTCTGGAGAAATCATTGATGGCAAAGTAGGGTACATGTCTATTCCTTCTTTTGATAATCTGTATGATGAAGCCATGACCCTGTTTGCAGATAGTTTGCAGAAGATGATTCAAAAATTTGATCAGCAAAACCTAAATGGATGGATTATCGATATGCGCAATAATAATGGAGGAGCAGATATGCCTATGATTGCTGGATTAGGCCCTCTTCTTGATAGTAATAACGTATATTATTCTGTAGATGAAGAAGGCAAGATGAAAGCAAGATCCTTTTACAAAGATGGTGGCTATTACAATATTGAAACAGGTGAAAGCACCAGAGATCCACTAGTGCAGACAACTGTAAATTATCAATTGACCAATAAGCATCTGCCTGTTGCTCTACTGACTGGTTTTAAAACGGCAAGTTCAGCAGAGGCTGTTACTGCAATTTTCGCAGGACAAGACAATGTGAAGATTATTGGAAGTAAAACCAATGGTCTTACCACTGTTAACAGCTTCAATTTTCTTGAAGATAATTCAGTACTGAACTTAACAATTGGATATTATGCTAATCGGCATCATCAACTCTACAAACAAGGTATTATGCCTGATTTTGTAGTAAAATCAGAGGGTACAGGTGAAGCTGAAACTGAAGATATAGTACTGCAAAAAGCGCTACAATGGATAAGGAAATAAAGACAGCAGGTAACACTATGTATGAAATCATGGCCGCGCAATACTAGCGCACCAACCCTTTCAGCCTTGAGAGTGTCATTGTTGATCCCGGTATGGGACTTAGATCCGCCGTGGCGGACCATCCTCCTTTTCCGGTTCTACTTAATGCAATCATCCCATTCCAGATCCAGAACAGGACAACAAACCAATCACTTCCATTTTTTGTCTGGAAAAGGATACAGAAAATTCTGCTCATCCACCAAAAGCCACTGCAATTCCTTCCTATTCCACCTGCAATCATCCCATTCCCCGCTATTCCCCCTAAAATGTGGATAACTTGCCGTTTTTCACCAAGAAAAATACCCTATACAGGGTATGGATTTTTAAATCAAAATTCCCTTTCTTGCAATAAGCCTTTAGTAGAAGACGAGCAGCCAACATTTATAGCACGCGCTCCGGGCTTAAATCCGGAAATCCACTTTATTCTGAATCAGATAATAAAATGATAGCAGAGCCGATCGTTCCCGATAGCGCAACGTATCTGGAGAGGGGTAAGGTAAGAAAGCCAATTGCAAATTGGT
>JBMDXP010000081.1:0-167905 GCA_048819475.1 Algoriphagus sp. | reverse complement strand
TTGATCAAATTTCCCAACACGGCATATAACTCCCTTTTAAAGGAATCCTGGATAACTGCTTTTCTGTATTTCACCGCAAAGACGGCTTGGCAATACATCTTTGAATAGGTATTTGGCATGGGAAATTCATCTTGAATCTGTGAACTAATTTAAACAAAATCGGCCATGCCCACGGCATTTGATGGAATTCCCGCTCAATTATCGTTTCCAGCCATCAAAATGACTGGCTTTAGGGTCAGTCATGCCTACGGCATTTATCGGAATGGAAATCTCCATTCAATTGCTATTGATCAAATCATGGTTTTACAATCCGATATCTGCCATGCCTACGGCATTAATTTTTCCCAGTCCCGTAGGGACGCCCCATATCCTTGCCAGAGGTTTTAACCTCTGAAATTTGGAATGACAATATGTTTTGGCAAAGTCCCATCGGGACGGACGATATCGATTTAAACGCTATTCAGCAAATCCTGAATTTCAAATCACATATCGGTCATGCCTACGGCATTTTTGTGGAACCTTGGATCGATCATTTTTCCAGCCATTAAAATGACTGGCTAAAGTATAGGCCAGGCCTACGGCAATGATTTTTTCCAGTCCCTTAGGGACGCCCTATATGCTTGCCAGAGGTTTTAACCTCTGGACACAGGTTTGACAATGAATTCCGGTAAAGTCCCATCGGGACGGACGATATTTTATTCCAATTCTTTAAAAAGGTATTCGGATAAAAAATCAATCTTATGGGCCTTCCATATCAAAAGATATTCGACAAATCCTAAAGGCTCTCCCTTCCCCTAGGAACACAGAATTACCGGGATTCAGGCTTCCGTTTTTTCAAAATATTGTGATAAACCGCCAGCAGGAATACCACGACAAAAGTGATGGCTGTAACCACATCAATTACCACCGGATCGGCGTCCATTCCTGCCACCTTATCCACCCAATACTTAATGAATGAATTGGGTAGCTCTGTTTCTCCCAGTTTGGACTTCACCTGCCACTGCCAATCGGTGATGGGACAATAACCGATACCGAACCAGATTCCCAGCCCCAACCAAGATGCGGCGGTAAGCAATATGCACCAGAGATATAACCGCCGGGTGGCGGGCCAAATCCAGCCCAAAAGATTTAACCCGATAATCAGGAGGTGAAGTGTGGTGAAAAAGTAATCAAGCAAGTGGAGCCACATGTTTCATCGTCTAAGTCCCTGGAACAAACTACTGCTAGTTGCGCTATAGGTTTTGGGAATGTCAGCAATTAGCCGCACTTCTCCCAATCAGTCAGTGAATACGCGTCAGCTGAGGTGTAGCTTGTCAGCCCTGCAAATCCAAGTCCCACCATCGCCAGGAAGAAAGACGAATCAATTCCATTGTCTTAAACGAATTGCGTTGCACTACAGTGCTCCCTGTAAAACAGTAAGGACCATGCCTATTTCAAATGCAGCCTAACACTAGCCCCGTATGGAGTTCCCTCCTGCCGAAGCATTTTTAACCCTTCCTGAATTTATTTTATCCTCCTTCCAATTTGCTGCCCGATCTTCAGCAATGCATCGCTTTCTTCCTTGGTGAAATCATAAGGGGCAGGTTTTGCGATACCAAACGTCCCTACCAGTTCCCCATCCACCAACATCGGTACCGCTATGGATCCCTCCACTCTGGTTTCTTTGGCGGCAGGGCGGGCCACCCCGGATTCATCCGTCTGCAGGTTGCACATCTCCACTGGCTGCCTGCGTTCCGCAGCAATGCCGGCCATTCCTTTTCCTATGGGGATTGCAGACATCTTGGGCAACAAAAATTCAGGAATCCCCTGCTGTGATTTTAACATCAAAAGGCCAGTCCCTTTGTCCAGCGTATGGATGGTGCCTGTAGTACAGTCGAATGCCGTCAGGATGCTTTCCAATAGTTGCTGCCAATCGATGTCGCCTGTTAATTCGTTGATGGAGCGGATAATCGATGCTGTTTGGTTCATAGGATGTAATATTGGTTCTAATTTACTTTTAAGTGAAACCGGATTTTTGTAGCCCCTGGTCCATTTACGGATAGTGCCCGTTCCAAGGAAAGACTCGAAGCCATAGAACCCACCTGGCAATAACCATCAGGCTATGGAATGTTGGTTCTGAAACCTCTTGCTCCCGCTAAACCGGCTATTCTATTCTAGCTTCCAAACCCACTTTTTTATCCTCCCCCTCAAAGCTGTTGATAAACGTAATGGTCGCATTATCCCCTGCAAACGAGATCCGGATGATTTCGGTATGCGGGCTTTCTACATACCTCAAATGGAACTCAACAGTCTCCGCATCTAACCAGGAATAACTTCCGGCAATCTTAAACGGAGCCAGCCCTACCTGCTGGTTCTGGGCAAACGTAAATAAGTTTGGTCCCGGTCTTTCTGTCTCACCCAAAACCCATTTTCCTGACCCAAATGTGAGTTGATACGAATCAGGACCTTGATCCAGGTTCAGAAGACAAGTTCCATCCTGGAAATTCAGGGAAAAACCCTCAACTTTCCCAACGCCGGAAGTGACCCTGTAGTTTTTTCCGGAAACTTTCTTTTCGGATTCAGCATGGGCGGTACTTCCCAGGGGGGAAAGGGAAAGCTTGGCCAACCGCTGTTTCAACACCGCATCTTGGTCAGAGGTGGCATCAAACGCAGGCAACAGGTGCTTCCAGACCAAATCAACCAAACCCTGCAGGTCTTTTGTCTCGGAGGTAAGGACTATCACTGCGTCCTGTTCCGGTAAGATCAGGATGTACTGTCCAAAAGCCCCGTCTGCCCGGTAAGAATTGTACCGGCTTCTCCACATCTGATAGGCATATCCCTGAATCCAGTCATTGGCTGCCAGCTTTTCTTCCGACGCCCCGGGTTCCTGGAGAATCTTCGCTGTACTTGCTTCTTCGATCCATGACTCAGGCAGGAGCTGTTTCCCGTTCCATTTACCTTTTTGCAAAAACAATTGCCCAAATTTAGCCATGTCCTCCGACTTAACCCGGATCCCCCAGCCACCTGCTTGTATTCCCTGCAGATCAGTCTCCCAGTCCAACCCTGATATCCCTAATGGGTCCAGCAACCTGGGACCCAGGTAGTCCAAGAGGGTCTGGCCGGTTACTTTTTGGATGATTGCGGACAGCATGTAGCTTGCCGAGGTATTGTACAAAAATTTGGTACCGGGTTCATCTCTTATAGGCAAAGACAGGAAGGAAGAGACCCAGTCCTCAGTCGTAAACACTTCTTGGTTAAAACTCCTGTCATGCCCCACACTCATGGTCAGCAGGTCTTTCACCTCAAGATCGGAAAGATGGGCACTGACGGTTATGGGTAAATCATCTGGGAAAAAAGAAATCACTTTATCGGTCACCTGGAGCTTGTTCTCTGCCACTGCAAATCCTATGGCCGTGGCAGTAAAGCTCTTGCTTACCGAATACATGGTATGTTTGAGTTCCGGCTTGTAGGGATCCCACCACCCTTCCGCGATGACTTTTCCATGCCGAAGAACCATCATGCTGTGTACCTCGTGGGCACTGTTTTCGATGGCATCCACGAAATCAAGTATGCCCTGGGAAGACACATTTTGTGACTGGGGAGTGCTCCGGGGAAGCGCGTTTTGTGCAAAAGCCGGTAAGCAACTCAAAAAAATCAGCAGGATGGCGTAGGTCTTCTTCATGGTGACTTCAATAGGTTATTTTGATTAGAACAGTAGGGGCTAAAGTATACAGATTGTCGGTGCAATTTAAAACTTATTCCGGATCCATCCTGCTGATGCGGATTGGCAGGCATTTTCTATTCTCTTTCCTACTACCCGACTTGCCGATTCATAACACCACTATAGAAATGAAATCGAGCATGACTCAAAAGTCACACACTGGGATGATTTTAATATGCGAGATTCCCTGTCCGACGACAGGCGGGCATATGACCACTGAAAAAACAAATTATAAACAGATGAAAATACGAATCAAACAAGCAGAGAATCATTTCCCGGAACACTGCCGGCCACCACACCTGGCCTGCTTCTCCAGCGTGTGCTATGCCATCGGGCCAAGGCCGGATTCACACCTTTGAGCCATACCCAAGAGGTATTTTTATCAGATGCAATCGATTAGAAACCCGTAAGGAGGATCCGGCTGCAGTTACGGTTTTTGACCACTGGATTTCTGTACCCCTGTCCCAGAAAGGTGTTTTTAGAATAGGTTCATTCCCGTAAAAGACCGGACATCAACACATGAATGTGACAGTTTTGAAGCTCGGGAGTCAGCCCTATAGAAAAACAGGCTGACTGTCTGGGCCCGTATATCGGGCATTTTGGAGGAATGTCTACAGCTGGATCCCTGACAAATGGACCCAACTTGTCAATTAGAAATTGGTGGGTATATTAGGCAGGGCAAACTAGTTCGCCAAAAGCGGAAACAGCATAGGAAACATGAGTATTGAACAAAAATTATCCCCTTATTTTAAGCCGAAAAAATTTGAGTTCTATCGGGATAAGACGGTTTATGAATTGGTCGGTGTCAAATTCTATAAAAAGTACTTGCCGACAACAGGGGACATTGTGAGAAAAAGAAGAAACATTGTTCAAATCAGATTAAGCAATGCCGACAGGATAGATGAGTTATATAATTACGAAAGAAAAACCAGGAATAATGAATATCGTCACTTGATTGGTATCGTCATCTTTATCCTACTCACCCTGTTATTTACAGTACCACCCCTTTTGGATGGAAAATTGACGGTTTTTGAGGGTGTTTTTCTCATCGTATTTCTGACCGTTCTTAACTTGTGTATAAATATCTATCCGATTCTATTACAGCGATATAACAGAATAAGAATACTTAAAGTATTGGAAAACAATGGATTGCCTAATCCTTACAACAAATGAATCAGATACCCGGCTAAATAGAAAAGCACGGAAGAATGTAATGCCCAAATCCCCCGCTTAGATGTTACCACATAAGTATTGATCAGCGGACTTTCCCAATTGTCTAGGGCAATCTTTGGACTGGCTCAGCTAGCGGCCATGTATGAAGTAATTTTATAAATAACCTGACACAAACTACATGGATTGTAATCTATGCTTTCCCTTCCAACTCCCGTGACCAAGTAGTGAACAGGGTTGCTTAACTCCACACCCATTCCCAGTGCAACATTCAGCTTAGTTCTTATAAATATAAACTCTGAATTTACCATCAAGATAAAATAATTCCGCAGAAGGATCTTGATTTTTATAAAATGCACCTTTTACTGTCCCTTCCATAATATTGTTGGCTTCATCATATTTTGTAACAACCATGTTGAGGAACAGATCAGCAGGCTTGGGACTAAGTTCTGGCCCAAGGTATCTTTGAGAAAAATCCTGACCATTGGCAGCTATTCCGTAAGTAAATAGAGAAGAGTATGTTCCCTCTTTAAGATTTTCGGGTACCTGAATCAGAAATGCTAGGCAATCTCTCCCGGAGGAAACACCACACCTATTGCTATAGTCCATCCAGATGATATTAGAATAATAATCATACATCATAATATTCATTCCGTTGGAAGGATCGTCCATTTTCTCAATTCCGGATTCCGGAAGCAAATCACTCTCTTTAATTTCTGATTTGTACTGATTTCCTCCTAAAGTAAATTTGAAATACAAGGAATCTTTGACCTCTTCAGGTACGGGATTTTCCGTATCAGAACAACCGGCCAAAAGCAACAGCATCAAAACAAACCCTGCAATTTGGACTATATTATAGAAGTAATATTTTTTCATCATGAAAAAACTTATAAAGGTCTAAATTGACTAAATATAAGTAAAAAAAAGACTCAAAAAATAGCTCTGATCTACCTGTATAAATTATTTTTTTAGTGAGCTACTGTCTACTATTACTCTTGCGGCACAGAACAGGTCTCCAAAAAAAACACCACCAAAACGGAATATTCCGGTGGGCAGCCTCACTGCCTTTCTTGCACTTATAATTTGTATTTTAGTCACCGCGATGTAACTTACTCGTAGTAAGGGTATACTTAAGAGGCTAGCCATTGAAAGCCTATCCTTTCCTGGTGTTTTCACAACTGGAGATGATATGCAGCATTGGCTTGACCCAGTACCCTGAACAGAGAAATTAATTTATTTCCAGTGATTGCAATAAACCCTTTAACCTGTTACCATGATTTTTCCATTTAAACCCTTCAAAGCGCCGGCCTTAGTGGTCTTGATGTTTGTTTTTTCTCTCCCTGGAATGGCCCAGGATGGAACCATCCATCCACTGGAAGCACCTGCGGAGCCAAACGCCATTCCCCTTGGTACCGGAGGAGTCGAAAACCAACCTGCTGCGGAGACATGGTTCCGTCAATGGGGTGATCCCATGGCCCGAAACATCACTACGGCTACACTCACCCCTTTCTTCCCAGAACCGGGAAAAGCCAATGGAGCTGCTGTGATCGTCGCACCTGGGGGAGCCTTCAGCTGGTTATCTATGGGCAATGAGGGGTGGGAAGTCGCAGAAGCACTCACAAAGCAGGGAATTACCGCGTTCGTCCTCAAATATCGGCTCCATCCGACTCCTGAGTCCATGGAAGACTTTACCGAGTGGATGAACCGACCCCGTACCACCACTGCACCTTCTTCTGGAGCTACACCAGGAGCTACGCCTCCGATGACTCCCCAGCGGGACCTTTCCAACCAACTAGAGGATGCTGAGGCAGCCTATGCGATGATTGTAAAACGGGCCAAAGAGTGGGGAGTGGACACAAAAAGAATTGGCATGATCGGTTTCTCGGCTGGTGCTGGACTCACCATGCACGCGACCCTAAATTCCAAGACCATGAAGCTTGCCTTTATAGGTCCGGTCTATGGCGGCATGGGTCCTGTGGAAGTACCTGAGGATGCCCCACCGATGTTTAACGTGATTGCCACCGATGATTTTCTGTTTATGGGTCAGTTTGGAGTGATTGATTCCTGGTATAAAGCAGGAATACCTGTAGAATTCCACCTTTACCAGAATGGTGGTCACGGTTTTGGCCTCGGAAACCCCAACCGCACCAGCAACCGCTGGTTTGATGCGTTTATACACTGGCTGGAAGTAAACAAGTTCCTTGAGGCCAGCCAGGGGGAATGAGGTAAGGGATGCATTGCCTGCCTGCTCCACCATCCGGAAAGGGGAATAGGACTTTATAGAATAGACGGGGTTTAACGGTTCAAGGAGGCACCTTCCTTTACCTAGCTGAAGGATTGACTTGCCGATCAAAGCTTAGGGCTTCAAAAAACCGAATAACAACAACTCCTTGAAGTACTGGGAGGATACCTCCACCCGCTAACAGCGCGGAAGCAGGTAGTTGATCCAGTAGCAAAGGCCATCCCAGCCACAAGTCTTTCTGAGGCAGATCCAACCCTCCCTGATGAACAAGGGAATGCACCAATCCCCACTATCAAGCGTACAGCTCTGGCCTTATTTGCCGATGATTTTCCTGCGATGCAGCAGTCCCCAAAAATGAAGTTCGTCCAGCACCTTTCCCAGCGACAAACCGTGCGGGGTGATGGTGTATTCTACGGTGGGCGGAAACGTGTCATATACATCCCGGCGTACAAGCTGATTGGCTTCCAGACGTTTCAGCTCTTTCGACAGGGTCTTTTCCGTTATGCCTGCACATCTTTAGCTAGCTGCTTAAACCTCTTGGGACCTGCTGCCAATGAGAATAAAATAAGCAGCTTCCACCGTCCCTCCACTGCCTCAAGGGCATCTTTGATGGAAAACATGGTTTTCGGGCATCCTGCATTTGATAGCATTTCTCTTCGCGTTTCGCATTACTTCCTGTTTGGATAGTAAAGGTAACTAGGGCTTGCTGAAAAACGCCTGCAACAGATTAAAAGCTTATTGTTAGGACTGATTAGCCCATTTTTCATTAGAAAGGTTTTTCAGCAAGTGCAAGCTTTTTTACTACAATAGGCCTACACCCATGCACTCAAAAAAGACAAAAATCGGAATTTTCAAGCTAGTCTCAGCCCCACCATCTTCTACGTTGCCTTCATTCGAAGTATAAGCATACATCATCATTCGGACGCCTTGAAGCTGGTACAGCTGAGACTTTTTCAGCAAGCCCTAACTAATTTTACGCCGCACGATTATCCCTTATCCTATGGATCGCAAACAGAAATCCTCAAAAACAGCCAACATTCTCCTTTGGATTGCCCAAGCTTTTTTATCGGCCACTTTTATCTGGGCCGGATTGATGAAATTGATAACTCCGGAGGAATTAACCTTCCCATGGGCAAGGGAATATCCCGGCTTAGTTATGCTGACTGGTAGTATTGATCTATTGGCCGGAATTGGCATACTAGGCCCTACCCTGCTCCGTATCCTCCCGCAATTGACCATATATGCCGCTTATGGCACTGTTGCTCTGATGTTCGCTGCATGCATTTTTCACCTGTCACGCGGGGAAACCACAGCCATCGGATTCCCTCTATTTATAGCACTCCTGGCAGTATTCATCGCCTGGGGCAGACAACCAAAACCTCCCATAGTCCGCTAAAAACCTTGCAGGTCCCCTGGAGAAACCGTGGAAAAATGCTGAGACCGCATAACCCTCATAAGTAATCTTCCCCATAGTCTGACGATACCCCCCCTTACCATGAAGCGTATTTTCTAATGTATCGCTCTATTTCTATGCGATGCGGAATTTATCCCATATCCTATCCACCCACCGGGCTGTAATCCGTTTCTCAACTTCTTCAACCCACGATAAAGAAAGAACGTGTGATCCGGTCTTGGCCGGAAGCCCCCAAGTCCGCCCGACTTCACTTTTCAGAAAGCATGGCCTCCTATTTTCTGCCAAAAAGTCCCATACTCCAGGATCTCGCTTGGTCAATTTTTGCGGAAAATGCCTTATCTCCCTACCGGACCTACCCCATTTCAAAAATAAATTCTACTTACTGTGATTTTTGGGATGCAATCTTACACTAATTGGGGGAAGTTTGATTTGCGATGGATAAGAAAAACCGGTTTATAAAAATTATCAAAGCGCATCAAGGGCTGATTCTCAAAGTAGCGACCCTCTACAC
Organism: Algoriphagus sp.; assembly: GCA_048819475.1. Taxonomy (GTDB): domain Bacteria; phylum Bacteroidota; class Bacteroidia; order Cytophagales; family Cyclobacteriaceae; genus Algoriphagus. The sequence continues at coordinate 158,868 of JBMDXP010000081.1, read as the reverse complement.
AAACAGCATTCAGGACAAGGAAGACCTGTATCAGGAAATCGTCTTTCAGCTTTGGAAGTCGTTCGACACCTTCAATGAGGCATCAAAACTGAGTACCTGGATGTATCGGGTGGCCATGAATACGGCCATCTACAATCTGAAAAGTACAAAGCGGCAGGTCACTACAATCCCTCTTGATCCGGAAACTATGCGTTTTGCCGACGTTTCAGACAAGGCGGATGAAGAAAGGCTGCAATTACTCTATGAGCTTATCCAGCGGCTGAATCTTTTGGAAAAAGGCATCATGCTGCTTTATCTGGAAGGAAAAAGCCATCAGGAAATCGCTGAAATCATCGGCATAACACCAAGTAACGTAGGAACAAAAATTTCAAGAATAAAAGAGAAACTGAAATCACAACTCATTAAAAAATAGAACTCATGGAATTGGACGAAATAAAGCAGGCATGGCAGGCAATGGGCAAGCGACTGGACAACCAGGAAACGCTCACCAACCGCCTCATCGAAAAAATCACAGATGAAAGGTATCACTCCAAGCTCAATAAAATCGGCTACCCTGAATATATAGGCAGTCTGATCTGCTATCTGGGTGCTATCTATCTGATTTTCAACTTTTCCAAACTGGAAGATGTACGCATGCAGCTTTTCGCAGGGATTGCAGTGGCTTTGCTTATCACGCTCCCCATTATTTCACTCAAATCCCTGCAGACCGTAAAAGGTGTACCTATTTCCTCCAAGACGTATCTGGCGGCTATAGATGATTTTGGCAAGCGAAAAATCAGGTTTCAAAAACTTCAGAAACTGAACGTTTCACTGGGCTTGTTTCTGATGCTTGTGGCAATCCCGGTGCTTTCAGAGATACAAGGGAAGGACATTGCCCAGACGCCCTATTTTTGGACGGTGATCTTCCCTGCTTCAATTGCCTTCTTTTTGGCATTTTCCTTCTGGGTATTACGATTCTACGACCGCATCCTGAATGAAACGGAAAAGATGCTTTCCGATATTCACTCCTAAGTAATTCTTAACCAGAGCTAATTCACTCTATGACTGAAATCAGCCATAACGGGATAGCTATGTCCAAACTGAACCATGAAACCACGTAACACCTGCGGAATGGTCATCAACCCCTGTGAGATTTTATAACCTGTCCCGATCAATCGGGAAAGACATATAAAAACAATTTATAACACCATGAAAAAAATTACAGTAATCTTAACCTTTCTATGGGTTTCCTTTTCCGGATTTTCCCAGGAAATTACCGGAACCTGGAGTGGAAACCTTGAGGTACAGCCCGGCAGAAAAATAGTATTCATTTTTGACATTTCGCAAAACGGTGACAAACTGGAAACGGTGCTGTCCATACCCAGTCAAGGGGTAAAGGATCTGGCGTCAAAAGCGACCAGTTTCGAAGCAGGAGAACTGCTAATAGACGCTTCCAACCTGGGCTTTCAATACACAGGGAAATGGAATGCAACATCCGGTACCCTCGAGGGGACCTTTCAGGAGGGAGTGAATGCCGTCCCACTGCAACTCACCAAGGAAACCATGGAAGAGGTCAAGCTACACAGACCTCAGGAACCCACCAGACCTTACCCTTATTACGAAGAAGAGGTGACGTTTATCAACCCGAAAGATGGGATTGTACTTGCCGGCACGCTCACTCTTCCTCCTCCATCTGACAGCAAACCACCGGTGGTAGTACTGCTATCCGGCAGTGGCCCTCAGGACAGAGATGAGTCATTTGCCGGCCATAAGCCTTTCCTGGTTCTGGCGGATTACCTCACACGAAGCGGAATAGGCGTCCTGCGCTACGATGACCGGGGATTCGGTAAGTCCACAGGTGATTTTGCAGCGGGTACTACGGTTGATTTTGCGACAGATGCTCAAAGTGCCATTTCGTATTTGAAAAGCAGAACAGACATCGAGACCTCTATTATCGGTCTAATCGGACATAGCGAAGGTGCCATCATTGCCCCCATGGTATCCAACATGTCAGAGGACGTAGCATTCATTGTCATGCTTGCAGGCACAGGCTTACCCGGCAAAGCAGTATCATTGGTCCAAGCTGTTGATTTAAGGAATTTCCCGGTAGCCGATGAGAAACGCTATGAAGCGTATGTCAAGGAAGCAATAGAAATAGCCTCGTCTGAAAAAGAGACAGCTCTGGTCAGGAAAGAGTTGAAAGCATTTTATCAGCAGTCTGAAACCCTGGCATCACTTATCCCACCGAATACAGACCGGGAAACGTTTATTGAAAACCTGGTAGCCACCCGTACCACTCCCTGGATCCGTTATTTTTACAATTACAACCCGGCTGATGAAATCAGGAAAATCAAGGTACCGGCATTGGCACTCTATGGAAGCAAAGACCTCCAAGTTCCGCCTTCCTATCACTTGCAGCCCATCAAGGAGGCATTGGCAGCGAGCAAATCCAAAAAACATGAAGTTGTTTTATTGGAAGGGTTAAACCATTTATTTCAGGAAAGCAGCACTGGCCATATTTCCGAATATCCACAAATTGAACAAACCTTCGCTCCCAGTGCGATGGAACTCATTGGCACCTGGATCTTAAATCAAACGAAATAGGCTGTGGCATGAAAATTAACCTGGAAGAAAAATTCGGTAAAATAGCCAATCACTGGCATCCTTACATCATCGGCGAGCTCAACGGAAACCACGTAAAGCTGGCAAAGCTTAGGGGCGAGCTGATCTGGCACAGCCATGAGGAGGAGGACGAATTGTTTGTGGTGGTCAGCGGCACACTGATGATGGATTTCAGGGATGGGAGGACCATTCCGATTGTACCCGGTGAAATTTTGATTGTGCCTAAGGGAATGGAACATCGGCCTTGGACCAACGGGGAAGAAGTGAAGGTCATGCTGGTCGAGCCAAAAGCTATCCTCCACACCGGAGGACTCAAGATACCGCAGACGATAGATAAACTGGAATGGATCTAGTGGGGCCATGAAACTTAAGGAATAGAAAATGCATTGAAGTAATTCAAAAAAGATAATGATGGACAACTGTAAACTAGTTGAATACAATGACAGCTATAGGGAGCAGATGCTAGCAGTGTGGGAAAATTCTGTTCTGGCAACACACGACTTTTTGAGTGCATCCGATTTTGAAGAAATCAAAGAATCAGTAAAGCGTATAAATTTCAATGATTTTCAAGTATTTTGTCTGGTAAATGAAAGCCTGGTGGTAGGATTTATCGGAGTTGTAAACAAAAAAGTGGAAATGCTTTTTTTGGATCCAGCGTATTTTGGACAAACACTTGGACAGCGGTTGCTAAAATTTGCAGTGGAAGAGCTAGAAGCTGACCAACTTGATGTAAATGAACAAAACACAAAAGCGTTAAGATTCTATCAAAAGTCCGGATTTGAAATAGTGGAGAGAACAGACAGGGACGATCAAGGCAGAAACTATCCCCTGCTGAGAATGAAACTTGCCCTAGTATAAAATCAGAGCATGGTACTATCGAAACCCGTGGAGATGGTTACAATGCATGCAAGATTCCATAACCTGTCCCGATTAAGCGGGATGATCCTAAAAACAGATTATAAGCAAATGAAACTCCTCACACAAACGCTGGGATTCCTGATCCTCACCCTGGCCAATTCAAGCTGCAGCTCCCCTACCCAGGATGACTTCACTCCCAAAGAGGTGTACAGGTCCGAGGAACTGATTATTACCCAACTTACCGAAGATTCTTTCGAACATATTTCGTTCTTACAAACAGAAGATTTTGGGAACGTACCCTGTAATGGCCTTATCGTAAGAAACAGCAATGAAGTCATAATTTTTGACACACCTACTGGCGATAAAAGCTCGGAGGAACTCATCAAATGGATACAGGATTCACTTCATTCCAAGATAAACGCCGTTATCCCTACGCACTTCCACGAGGATTGTTTGGGAGGATTGGAAGTGTTTGATAACTATGGGATCCCATCTTATGCGTCAGTAAGGACCATTGAGCTGGCGGAAGCGCACAATTATGCTCTTCCAAATAACAGCTTCATGGACTCACTTACTCTCCAAGTAGGCAAAGAAGTGGTTGTGGCGAAGTTTTTCGGAGAAGGTCACACCCGGGACAATGTGATCGGCTATTTCCCCGCCGAAAAAATTCTGTTTGGAGGATGTCTTTTGAAGGAATTGGGGGCAACCAAAGGCTATCTGGGTGATTCCAATGTAGAAGCTTGGTCCACTACAGTCGGAAAAATCAAAGAAGAATATCCGGATGTGAAAATAATTGTGCCGGGACACGGAAAATATGGGGACAAGAAATTGCTTGATTACACCATTGATTTATTCAAGACCCTTTAAAAACCGGGATTTGAAGAAGTCTTTGTCCGGGCGCACCAAGTGGATGAGCATACCATCGGTTTATACCGCTCTACCCCGCCTACTGCTGAGGAGCAAGTCACCTATTTTCAGCATAACCTGATGGTTAAAGAGGGCCTGCTGAAAAACGCCAGTAAAAAGATTGGAAGCCAAAGTTTTGAATTATCAGACCATTCTTAAGGCAAGCTGTTTTTCTGCAAGTGCAAGCTTTTTGACCACAATAGCCCGTCATCCATGCACCGGAAAATCCAAAAACAGTATTTTTTTGAGCTAGTCTCAGTCTCAACATATTCTACGTTGCCCTCATTCGAAGTATAAGCATACATCATCATTCGGACGCCTTGAAGCTGGTACAGCCGAGACATTTTCAGCAAGCCCTAAATAGCCGGTTCAGGCAGGAATAAAAACAACCACCTGCTTCAAAAACATTGATTTTTCCAGACTTTTTAGTGAGCTTTCATCCCGGAATTTCCCATGCTCTATAAGTCTTGAGCGTGCAGCGTCTGCCGGACCAGTAAACTGTATAATTCCCTGAATCACGATGAGCATCAAAAATCTGTTCCATAAGCTAAGTTACCTGCAATATCCGCTGATGGCAGTGGGCATATTCTATATAGCAAAGTCCAACTATTGGCTTATCGTATTGAAAAGAATGGAAATTCCGTACGGGTATTACAATAATGCATTGCTGTTTTTCGGGATAGCAATCAGTATCTCCACTTTACAGGACACTGGGAAGACACAAAACGATTTTTCAAAGAAGGTTTGGGAAGATCCCAAGAAAGGGAAAATAGCTTTGCTGCTTATCTTCCTTTTGGCTAGTTTATTAATTTCCGGTGGTTTCATAGGACTGTATGTTGAGGCAAGCAGTGGATTAAAAGAGCTGTCTCTGGGGTTGATCGTTCTGGGCATCGGCATGATCAATTTATTGAAGTCCGCTTCTGAGATGTTTGAAAACCATCGGAAAGACAACATCATTTCACCCCCTAGCCCGGAGATTACAATTTCTGAACCTGATACCCCACTGTGAACTGAGGTGTAAAACCCAAGTCCATTTGGAAGATTACCCTTTCCCCGGGCATAGAGATATGATCATCTCCATCCAGCCCAGCCTTATGCCGGGAAAATCAATCTGAATTATCCAAACCTGAAAACCGCAGCCAACGTACTGGATAGCTCCCGGAACGTTTGATCGTGAAGTGTGGTTATTTCTTCTAGTATAAGGGTAGAAGAATCGGATAAAGCCTACGAATGCATACCATTACCGTATATCTCCGTGGGAGTACCCCTTAATTCACACGATATTCCACTATGAATTTATGCAGATACTATGATTAGATTTGTGTTAGGATTTATTGCGGCCCTTCTGGTTCTGGGAAGTATCTGGTATTTTATCGACAAAAGAGAGCGTAAGGATGAATTACGTGCCAACTCTGAAATGATCCAACAGGAAATCCAGAATGTGGGTAAGATGATTGTAACAGAGGGTTATTATTCACAGGTTTTTACGTTTAGAAATTCCCAGAATCTTTTTCTGGACATCATCAAATCCAACAAGAAAGCACTGGTGGTCGCCAATGCCAAAGCCACTGTGGAATATGATCTGAGAAAACTGGAGACCAGGATTGATGCCGAAAACAAGACTGTAATCATTACAAAAATCCCAGATCCCATAATCAACATCTATCCGGAAATCGAATATTATGACGTGACGCAGGACTACTTCAATAAATTTGAGGCCAAAGATTACAATAAGATCAAAAGCAGCGTCACTTCCCAGTTCCGAAAAAAAATAGAAGCCTCTGGGCTAAAAGATAATGCGCAGGAAAGACTGATGAGTGAGTTGGCCAACATCTACATCCTCACGAAATCCATGGGATGGACGCTGATGTATAATGAGGTCATCATTGAAGACCCGGAGCAGATGAATAACCTCAAACGCTGACTTGTGATTGGCAGATTGGCTTTCGTGCAAACCAGAAGGGGCTTATCAACCATCCGTGTGAGCTGACTCAAAGCACCCGCTCCTATTTCATCATAGGTAAGGTAATGCGGCAAAAGCACCAGGGGATTATTGGCACCGCTGCAAGATCTATCCGCATGGAGGCAACCCTCAAAAAACATCCGTGCCCAGCCCCTTAGCCCCCTCTATCTCTTCCTCCCCAATCCATATCTGATGGCAATAGTTATATTTACGGTATAGATGGTCTACTACTTGTCGAATTGAAAATTTTCACTGCTCTTTTCATCGTTTTTCTGGCGGGACTGATGGTCTGGTCCTTCTATCATTCCCGTGGCAAGAAGAGTGGATACATCACACCCACCTTATTCCCTGCAAGGTGGCAGCGCTTTTTGCAGGAGGAAGTAAGTTTCTATGCTTCCCTTTCATCTTCCGAAAAGTCTCGCTTCCAATCAGCCATCCGCAAATTTCTGGACCGGGTCCGCATCACCGGAGTCAATACGGAGGTAGAGGATGAAGATCGCTTACTGGTGGCGAGCAGCGCGGTGATCCCGATTTTTTCATTTCCAGACTGGGAATATTCCACCCTCTATGAAGTGTTGTTATACCCTGACTTATTTACAGAAAAATTCAACTTCACCGGAGAAGACCGTACCATCTCAGGAATGGTGGGCAGTGGAGGGGTAATGAACCATGTGGTTATTTTTTCCAAGCCTGCCCTTAGAATGGGGTTTGACAATAAGCATAATGGGCATAATGTGGGTATACATGAATTTGTCCATCTTTTTGACAAAGAAGATGGGAGCATCGATGGGATTCCTGCCATAATCATGAAAAACCAGGCAGTGCTACCCTGGCTGAATCTTATCAAGTCCAACACAGCGGAGATACTACATGGGAAAAGTGACATCGATGCCTACGCAGCAACCAACCACCAGGAGTTTCTTGCGGTCGTAAGTGAATATTTTTTTGAAAGACCTAACATGCTAAAGAAAAAGCATCCGGAGTTGTATGAAGCATTATGCTCGGTATTTCAGAATGACATGGCCAGCAGGATCAAGGACTGAGCAAAGACAAATCATCCGGAAAACAATCCAAGTGAGTAGTATGCCGGGCGGAAGAACACCGCTGCTTCCGGATAATAGTAGCTTCCTATCAATGATCATTCACTAGGAGTGCTATAATCCGGTTTCTAAGTTCTCTCCGCGCCGCAGGCCATGCGTAGTATGGGTAAGTCTTGCCGGATGCCAGGTTGCTTTTAGGGATTTTTGTGTAACGTCGGCACCTAATCTATGGGTCAGGCAGAAGCATCTATTTCCACAAAAAATGTGGTCCCTTGCCCGACCTCCGTTTCGAACCAGATCCTCCCGCCGTGAGCTTCCACTATTTGCTTGCATATACTGAGACCAAAGCCAAATGACTCCTCCCCTCCGGTACCTGTCCGCTTTACTTCCCGTACCATATCAAATATTTTACCCTTCATGGAAGGAGGGATACCGATCCCCTGATCCTTAATCGAGACCCACACTTTATTATTGTATGACTTGAGGTATACATCGATCTGCTTGCCTTCAGCACTGAACTTGATCGCATTGGTAATCAAATTGCTGAACACCCGCCATAATTTTTCCCTGCAGGCAAGTGCCATCACAGGCTCTGCCATTAAGTTGATGGTTTGCTTTTTCTCCGTAGCCTTTACCTGTAGAAGATCCACGCAATATTTCAATACCACATGCATCTCAATCAACTCTTTGTTCAGATTGATAACGGACGTATCCAGTACCAAAAGATCGGAAATCAGATTCATGGCCCGGGAACTGGATGTATGGATCAGCTCCAGCATTTCTGTTACCTCCTGATCTTCATCAATGGATTTCTCATCGATCCCTTCCAGCACATATTTGGATAAGGATTGGATGGCACCCACGGGGCTGCGGAGGTCATGGGCCACAATCTTCATCATCCGGGAATTACTCGCCTGACTCTGCTCCAATGCCGAAAGATTCTTTCTGATATCCTGATGCTGCATCGTGATTTCCTCATTCAGACGGCTCAGTTCTGTTACGTGATTGTGTGACTTTCTCCATTGCTTCCAGATAATCCAGGCTATTCCCATTAGAGTGAAGAACAGAAAAATAAGAATCCCAAGGTATGCTGTTTTCAACTCACCTTCCTTCAGGAGAATTTCGGTTTGCAGCTCCCGGGTCATATGCTCAAATTCCTTGTTAATATCTGCCACGACAGGTATACTAGCGGCTGCTGCAATGGAATCTCTCATGGCAGTGTACCTGTCAAGTGCGTAGAAAGCTGAATCCAGTTGTCCGGTTTTTTTATAATACTGCCATTTTAGACGAAACCACTGGTGTCTTGTGGTTATGTTAGGTGCTATGCGATGTGCTGAATCCATTTCGGCCAGTACGCTTTGCGCCTCATCCAGCCTGTTACTTGAAAGGTAAAGCCCTAATAACTTACCCATAGTCAGCTGGGCGTCAACCTTCTCGTCTTTGCCTTTGATATTGGTATCGATACTCATTCTCCACAGCCGCTCCGCCTCCAGTGTATCACCAGACAAGAGCATTGCGCCTCCCTTATTTCCATCTACTACAGCTTTGGCTGCATTGATACCGTTCCTGTATTCGGCATTGTCCTGAAATTTTGCCCCTTCGATTTCTATAAACTGCAACGTGCTATCGTAGAAAGCAATGGCTTTTGCTATATCGCCAGCTTTGTGACAGCTCAGGGCCACATTATCCAATGCCCCCTGCTGTGCATAGAAAACACTGAAATCCTGCTTATTGCAGTTGTTCAAGTGCTGGAATGTCTCCAGAAAATAAGGAGCAGCTTCGGCATAATTCTCCTGTCGGTAATAAACCAGTGCAAGCCTGTTGGAATAAAGGTGATGAGCACAGATATCCTCCGTGTTCCGTATGATTTCACGGGCTTTAAAAAAGTATATATAGGCTTCGTTGTAATTTTTCATATCCCTAAACACATCCCCTTTGGCCAAAAAAGAATTGGCATGCATGACAGGATACTTGCGTTGTAACAAGCGGTCTTCCATGATCTCCAACATGCTATCCGCATAGGCCATGGCTTTGGGGAAATCATGCCTTTTTTCATTATAGTACCACTGTAGGTAAGAATATTTTCTAAAAAGGTCCAACCTTCCAGTCGTAGGAAACTTCGCAAACGCCTCTTCTATGTACGTGTGCATTCCCTGGGGGTCCACATAGCCCAGACTATCGACGCGTGAAAACACAGGATCAAAATAGTCCGGATTTTCTTCCTGCTTATACTTGTCTGTATTGCAGGAAAATGAAAAAAACACCAGATATAGGAGTATTACACCGGAATAGGTGTTACGAATTCTAATCCATGAAAAAGAATCCCAAGGCATATATTATCGAGATGCAACCAACTAAATATAAACTTATTATCTTAAATAAAGAATTGTTTAGGAATTTGCTCGCCAATACCTTTCGTTGAATTCTTAAAAACTGGATCACCACCCGGTATCCCCCTATCCCAGCTTCAACCCAATAACCAAAATACATGCGCAAGAGAGGAAATTCCCATGGCTATCTATGCGCTCAAAATCCTGGAAACAAGCTATAGATGGCTCCGATGTAATAGAAGAGACCACAAAGCATGCACGCTTTTAAAGTACCAAAAAGCAAACTATCCAGCTGATCCTGCCAGAAAAAGTCAATCGGAAAACAGGTACAGTACAAAAGAATTACATTTGCCATTCCTGTACTATTCACAAGAGGGAAAAATAAGTTTTAAAAAGACGTTGCTACTACCTATGGACATAATAAGCCACAGTTTAGGGGAGAAGAAATTTGCAGAAGTATTGGCGGAAATCACCCTAATCAATTCTGCGGAGGATGCGCTGGATTTAATGGGAAACATTTATTATCAAGGTTTTGACGCTCTCATTCTTCACAGCAGGAACATCACCCCGGATTTTTTTGATCTCAAAAACGGCTTGGCAGGAGAAATCCTGCAAAAATTCTCCAACTATCGGATCAGGCTGGCTATTGTCGGGGACTTCCGATCACTCCAGGGGAAGAGCATTCGGGATTTCATGTACGAGAGTAATATGGGAAGACATGTCAGCTTTGTGCCCACTGTCGATCAGGCGTTGGCCGCCCTTGCAAAGTGAGCAACAAAGCCTCTCGCTTATAAACAACGTTTTACACCCAATAGGATCTATCCACGGAGTTTCACTTGCCTTTGAGGCAAATTCTCTGCTGCACCGAAGCGGCACAACAGGACTTCTACAGCATTATTTTTCCGTTTAGCAAGAGAAACAACAAAAAAATCTTTGCGATTCAAAACTTTTCTAAAGTCTCGTAGTTAATTAAAACACACTGAATTCAGATTCGGGAGACTCAGCATGTTGCTGCTAATGGTTTAAACTATTTTTACGTTAGATAATTTTGTCGTACTCTATATCAACTATTTGCCGGTTACAATTGGACTGACCATCCCCTGTCAAATATGTGAAACCTGTAAAGACATAAAAATGACGCAGGCGTACCCTTGACGAACAAGTAATAACACGATTTTAAAACACTAAATTTTATCTACCATGAAAAAGAGAAATGCTATTTTAGGTTTAGTTTTATGTGCTGGTCTTTTGATTTCAGCAGGTTCCATTTCTAAAAATGCTTCGGCAAATGCAGGCTATGTAATTGCAAAAAGCTTAACGAGCAACGATGTAGCCCAGAACGGTGCTGCTGGTGCAGGTGGTGCCGCAGGAGGTCTTGCTGCATCTTGGGCAGGAGCTAAAATCGGAGGAAAAGTGGGAGCAGTAGTAGGAGGACCTGTAGGAATTATTGTGGGAGCAGGACTGGGTGCTATGTAATCCAATTGGGTATTCCCTGTTACATTAGCTGGGAATACCCAATTCCTATTCATTTAAAAGTTATAATTATGCTGTCATTTTTTTTTGCAGGCGTACTCGTATATACTATTCTATTTGTTTTCCGAACGTCCCTGATCCTTATCTTTTCCACTTATTACAATGAGCGGTTTAATGATAATTTTGAGTTTGACGGAAAATTATTTCTAGCTGAGAATCTGGTATTTGGAACTATATTCAGTCTGTATTATTGGGTGATAAATGATTCATCGGACGCTATCTATCTAAACACTCTTCTTACCATTCTTTTTATCTCGTTAATACCCAGTTACTCCTATCTAATCAGCCCCTTTCAGTACCTTCTTCAAAAGGATAAATATAAAGTTGACCATACGATTGAGCGTGTTCTTCCGGAAAATATAGGCTATCAGATACGAATCATCAGAGGTAAGGTGATCAATGCGTATGCCACTGGTATAATACCTTTCTCCAAAACAATATTAATAGGAAAACCGCTGGCAGAATCCATGTCAAACGATGAGTTGAAAAGTATTATTTACCATGAAGTCGGACACCTTCGGCTGAACCATCTCAACAAACTTTATTTCACGAGTCTCACATTGTCCTCACTTTCTTACTTTTTGTTTCTGCTGAGAAGTCAAGTCGCGCTCTTCAACAGTTCCGCCCCGATGGAAATCCTCAGTGTAGGAATGACAGGGGCTGTGATGGGCCTGCTGTTCTGGTATATCCCTGGCAAAATCCAGTACCGCTTTGAACTCAAGGCAGACCTCTATGCTGCTACGATGAACGGAAAAGAAAACCTTGTGAATGCATTGAAAAAATTGGATACACTATCCAATGGTGATGTAGCCAAAGGGGGAATAACCCACCCCAAGTTACAAGTGAGAATTGAAAACATCCTGAAGAACACCCATGAAATCTAGTCTCCTAGCCATCGGTGCCTTACTGGGTGGGTTTCTCTATTTCTACCTCACGTATACTCCTACTCCCTCACAGTATGGAGCCCTCTATTCCATCGACGGTGATGACCTGAAAAATTTTGAAACAGGATTTTTGTTCCTTGATATCTTCCTAAACAATTTAATGATCGGGGTTTTACTGGCAATCTTCGGTTTTATTACCGGCGGTGCTATGACATTGATCCTGTTGTTTTGGAACGGCTATCTCTTGAGTATGATCTATTCTGCCTCCATCGGAACACTCCCTACCTCTGAAATCCTGTCCAGCTCCAAGCACATCCCTTTGGAACTGTTCTCTTTCCTACTTTATGCACAGATCGGATTAAGGGGGTTTGGTTTTTTCCGACAGATCCTACTCCATAAGAAAATAGACACCCAGACGATCCCCAATCCCAAGAAACTTATCGCCCCTACGATCATACTCTTTGTTGCTTCTATCCTCGAAACGCTATGAATACTACCACAGAAACAAAAATTTCTGATCTTGTCCTGATTCTCTTGGTCTATTTTTTATCCCTTATCGTTTTTGGTGTTTTTAAGGTCAATATCATTTCAGACTATCTGGCAGAAGAGCTGGTCGCCACGGCTAAAATATCCGGTTACGTCAGCCTCTCCATAAGCGCCCTGGTCTCCATTGCCATCATTTCATTGCTTATCGGAGTACTTGTTTTCAGCAACATCCTATTTGAGTTTAAAATAGAAAACTGGAAATTAATCAGTAGTATCCGGTATACCATCTATGTGTTTATCGTATTCGAACTCATCAAATTTATTCTTGCGCTGTATCTCCTGGATTACGACCTGAGGAGCCTTAACCCTGAGCAGGATATTGTGGATGTGCTCAAAGTGGGAGCTTGGTTCTATTATGACAGCTTACTGAAATACCTGATGATAGCCCTGGGAACCTTGGCATTCGCTGTCCACCTCCACCAAATCCAGAGCTATCACAACATGGGACAGCTGATTATTATGTCCTGCATTCTTATTTCAGGACTCTATGTCTCCACTATAGATTTTTTCAGTATTATTTAGCCACGCAGCTTCTTGCTTTCCGGTAAACTGCCGGAAAGATTAAACTGAATTATTCGAGTGAGGTTTTTTATAAAGGCACATGCATTGCCCCATTCGGCCTAATATGCAGATATGCCTTCGCTTCATTGCCATCTTCTAAACCCGCGTTGTGTAATATCTCTTCAAGCTTGCCAAACCAAACATCAGCCATCTTGCCAGCTCCGGATAAATTGGGGTGCACTTTATCCGCGATGGTATCTTCGTGCCAATCAAAATTTTCCGCCTGATCTACCAGATGGATGTCTTGATCATATTTTCGCAGCTCTGCTACCAGCTGCGCTATCCGTCTGTTCAATTCGGGGATATAAGCATACTTAGGCAACTTGCCACTCTCGATTACTTTAGCTATCAGAATAATGGCTTGGGAGTTGTTATTTTTAATTTTCTCAATGATTTCTTCATGTGCGGCAATGATTTCGTCAACAGGTTTTTCTTCTTCGAAGTAATTATGGCCCGTATGCAGCAATACGATGTCTGCCGGATGTTGCTCATAGATATCAGCAATACCTGTTGCTAAAAATGCCGCTGTTTTTCCGCTATAACCTGCGTGCCATATTTCTCCTACTTTCGTCTTTGCCACATTTGGCCCAATAAATTCCACCCGGTAACCTGCCCTAACGAGTCTTTCCTGTAGGGGATATAAGTAGGAAATAAAATTATCACCGCCTTCGGTAATCGAATCCCCCAATCCTAAAAGAGTATATTTTCTTTCCACATGCCGGCTGGTTTGTGATAGTAAAGGGGAGCAGGCTACCGTCACCACAACTAAGGCTACTATCCAAGAAAAACCAAGCAGACGACAGAGACACCTGGAAACCAGGATCTTTAACTCCTCCTTATTACTACTCCCACCCGTCACATCCACTTTAGTTGATTTTTACTGCATCCGTTTTTTTCATAAATCCATAGCCATACTGTACCTCCACCTTATCCCCAGACTGGACAGGGAGCTGCTGTCCCCCTACTTCCAGCTTTTCGTTACGGATTTTCACCCGGCCCACATACCATTCCGAATAGGCAGATTCCTCTTCCAGCTGCACCATAATGGTTTCACCATCCTTAGTTCCAAGACTGACCTGCACTGGCTCAGCGCTATCGGGATCAAAGTTCAGCGGGGCTTTTAATCTGATCACCAACCCGTCCATTTCCTGTACCAGTGTAATCTCACTGTAATGATTTGCGAGGTAAGCCATACTGGTATTATAAGCTGTATTAAACTGCACCCATCCTTCTGTCCAGCCTAGATTCCCGACTTCGGGATGATTGGGATAATGAAAAGATTTGGGAGATCCATCAAAGACAAACCTTACTTCATCCAGTAATCCAATCCCTCCCTTGTGGGCACTGTACCAGCCCAGATCCACACCTTCGATCTCACTGGTCCCCCTATGCGAGAAATGCCTTCCCGTCGGATTTCTCCCAAAGGAATTATCCAGATGGGACCAGACCAGAATCTCCAGACGTCTACTCAACTCTTTTTTCTCAATGACGGCCATGGCTGCCAAAGCTGCAGCAGGAAAACCAAGTACATTCCCAGTCTCATTCCAGCTTGGAGGGGTCCATTCTTCATCGCTGTACTTTCTGAAATCCCAGTAATTCTCTGACCTGGAAACAGCAACTTTTGCCCAATCTTCCACTTTCTCCTTCAGTCCACGGGGTGATCGCTCCGGATATTGGGTGTAGAAGAAAGCAAATGCCCGCATAGTGATATGCTCGGACATCCGCTGCCCCTTGGTGGTCATCGGATCATTCCAGTCCAGATTCTTGATCATCCAGTCCAACTGCCTATAGGCTGCATCAAAGTACTTTTCCGCGTCTGCCTCACCCTGATTCCTGGCCACTTCATACATCATTAGGTTAGGGATGACAGAATGTCCCGGAGGAAGTTCTCCTTTGGTTGTTCCTAGCAACGTTTTCAATGCAAGCAGATTATGACCGGTACTGAGATCATACTTCGTAGTAGAATACTCGCCTACCGTCTCCTTTTCCCACTTTTCTTTCAGGTAGGCATATACGGCATCAAAATTCTGCTGGGGCAGCCATCTCTTCAGGTACGGCCAAGCGTACAGGAAGTAAGCCAGTTCCGCCTTCTGCATCTCATGCTCCAATCCCTGGGAGATCTTCACATCGGCATCCCAATGGATAAGCTGGACCAAATCCGGAGTTTCCTTTACATAGGGCTTCAATGCTCCCCATTTTCCTTTATATGCCTCTGGAAAAGAAGTATTGGAAATGTAGTGGATGGTCTGCTCCATCCTATCAAATGCCGCTGGATTGGATAGGTAAAGAGAGACAAGACTCTGCTGTGCCCAGTTAAAAAAATCGCCGTCGCGCCATGCCCAGGATAAAGTTCTGATTGCATCCGTTGTACCCACGTAGTGTCTGGATCCTATCATAAAATCTACCATGTTACGGTAAGTCACCCGCTCCAACCAATTCACTCCTATACGAAAGGGAAAAGATTCCTCCTCATTTATCCGGATCACATACTCGCTTGCCGATGTGGGATTAAACGCGGTAAAATCCCCGATATGCTCAGCAAGTCTTCCCTGAAAAGCTGCCTGTCCTGTTCCCACATTTATAATTGAAAACTCTGAATCGGCAGGCAGAGAAGGTGCTGAAAAGCGCTTGGGGCGGTTTAGATTGTAGCCACTTTGGTTGACAAGGATTTTCCTGACATCCAGTGCAGTACTATCCACATATTCCTCGCCGTAGATAGCGAGTTCTGCAATACCCACTTCCTGGTCTGTTTCAGCAAATAGCCGGATACGATCCGAAAGTACCGGCTTTTCCAGGTCCAAAGAAAGCTTCAACTCCTCATTTCCCTGGATGTCACGCACGTCCTGCCAACTGCCATTTAGCATCACCTGAAGCTTAAACTCACGTATAACAGGTGAATTCCGGGCCATAGCGACCTCGATTTTTACGATTTCTGTAGCACCAGGCAGGCGAACAATCAACCAGCTGGATCCACTGCCCTCCTCACTCTTCCAACTGCTCTGCTCTTCTTGTACTCCATCGATCGCCTTCTCAGGACCAAATCCTCCCTGATAGGAGCTGGCACTTGCCGATCCGGTAAGTGACAGGTTGTTTTGCTGTGCATATCCTGTAAAGCAGGAGAGTATCAGCATAGTAACTACAACAAGTCTGATTTCTGAACACGTCATTTTCTGCATGCTATTTTTCTGTTATCTGATAATTTTTACCTGCTTCTATCTCAAAGAAATAGCCATGTAATCTTTCATCCCAAGTCAATTCGGTGGGACCCAGGCCATCAGCGGAAAGGTGGTAAGAATCCCCGCGCCGCTCGGGGGTTCTGACCGTGGATTTTGACGTGCCATCCGGAAAAATAAACTCCATACCCTTCCCGTTAAAATTCAAGGGGAAATAATAAAGCAGAAGTTTCCCCCCTTTACGAAGAACAACACAATCATTTCCGCCTACAAACAAAGGTATTTTAGCATCCGGGAATTTATAATCCGACAAGGTCTGGCCACCTTCCAAAACTTCCCCGGACTCCCAATCCATCCATTTTCCTTCCGGAAGGTATACATCGCGGTGTTGGGCAGTAGCGTAATCATTGCCGAAAACCGGGGTCGCAAGAAGAGATTCCCCGATCATCCAGCTGTATTGACGTGTGGTAGAATCTGCGAGGTAATAGGTGTTTTCATCCTGGGGAAAGGCCAGTGGCAAAGGGGTCAACGCATAGGGGAAGCCGGTATAATGTCCGCGTACGGCTGCACTGTAGATATAGGGGATGAGTTGTGAGTGCAGACGCACTGCTCTCTCTACTACTTGCTCATACACTTCATTTTCCATATGCCAGGGACCATATCCCAGTGACATCACAGGCATTACTGCTGCCAACATAGCATTTCTGACAAAATACCGCTTCTGATCTTCCGTCAGTGGATCGGTCAGGTACTTCCCTGCAACTATATCCGGGTACACATTTCCCGCTCCACTATAGGCATAGCTCAGTGCATTGAGAGGAGTTCTGTCCTGATCAAACCCATATTTGGTGTCTTCCATCCTGAGGATGTCACCAGGCACACTATACGCGGCATTTCTTACCATCACCAGCTTTCCCTGATCCATAAATGCTTCGTTGACCGGATTTTGTTTTGCATCATTATTCAATAAAACACCGTCTTGCAGCATCATGTCTTCCTTGATACCATCTACTCCCCATTTTTGAAAATTCGAAACAAACCAGTCAACCGCCGCTGGCATTTCTGAATTGATCAGGTAGGTTTTTCCACTTGGAAAATTCACATCAAACACCTCTGAGTCACCACTTTCCTTTTTATGAAAGTAGCCTTTCTCTAATCCTTCCATCACATAACTCCCGTCATTTTCGGCATGGAAGTTTCCACCATCTTCCGGTAATGCCTTGAAGTTAATCCTACTTCCCAAAATCAATTTTATCCCGCGTTCTTTGAAAAAATCTTTCATCCCCTGCACATCAGGATACCTGGGATTGGGCAGTCCGTCGTTTCTGCCCTCCGCTGGAATACTGTCCCAGATACCAAATGCCGTAGTACTTCCCTCTGTCGGGACTCTACGCTCACCTTTCCAGAAACCGCTTCCCACCACCGCCCATTTTAATGGGTAATCCTTTTGAAGATAGGTCTCTATATCCTGCTGGACGGAGGATTGATAGGTGTTCCATCCCAATGAACCGAAAGCTTCATAGCCAATTTCAAAGAAGTCAAATTTGGGTTTTTTAGCGGGGTACCCCTCTTTTTCCCGAACTTCAGCATAGGCTTGATAGAGTTGACTTGGGGCGCCGAAGAAATAATAGGCGTTTAACTTTTCTGCATGGCCGACTCCCATCTTATTCTCCACAGAATCAATAGCAATTCTTTTCTCGCCCTTATCGAAGATCACCTGTGCTATACCTCTGGAGGGAAATATCGCAAATGTGGATATAAACCGATAATGGTTCCAGTTATAGGCCCCGGTTTTATCATTCATGAAGTGGGCATTACGATAGCCAAAAAGATTTGCTTTTCCTTCATAGCCCCCATGATCCCCCAACCCATACACCGGAGACATGCTGGCCGTCCGGACTTCCATCTGCAAGGCAGTGTCGCCATCTTCCGCCCATACTTCTACATGCAGGTGTGCTTCTTCCAGTGTCATCCGGAAGAATGCGTGAACCCCTTCCCCATTCTCCAATTTTCCCTGTAGCACATTTCCATTCAGTTCGTAGCTCACGACTGCCGCCGCAGCAGCGTCTTGGTCCGGTGCGGAAAACAGGATTCCGGATACTGTATGAGCAGGAAGGAGTTCTTTTCCGAAAGCATCCATTACAGCAAATGCCGAGTTGGATTTATTTACTTCCAAAGTCAATGCTTCTCCCTCTACGCGGATCAGATTTTGCCCGGAGGGTGTTACCTGGCAAGAAGTGGATCCAACTACCAGCACCAATCCGATTAATCGCAGTACTCTATTTTTCGCCGTCAATCTCCTCACAGCATTTCCAGTTTTACTATAGCCAACCCTAGGCCTTCGATTTCCACATTCCACTTTTCCTCCCGGTCCAGCTTCTTAACTGTCTTTCCAGTAGCATCCAAAATCTGGATGGATTTTACAGTAGACATAATTCCGGCTTGTTTAAAGTCCAGACTGATTGCGCCACCCTGTTTTTGGTAATGCTGGTTCAGCAGGATGAGATGGAGCGTTTTCCCATCCTCGGATTCAGTCACAATATGCTCTATGGAGGGATTGGTTACCGTTAATCCTTTTGGGAAAACCCGAAGGTTTGAAGGGGTTCCAAAGACTTCTCCCGGTGCAAAACCATAGCTTTGATGCGGTCCTACTTTCGGTGTGATAAATCCCCTTGGGAAGGTAATACGGTCATTTGACCGAAGGGCGGTTTCTGCCATCAAATAGTCAGTGATCCAGCCTATCTGCCACCAGGCATGGTGGGGGAAGGGCCCAGACCCGGCATCCATTGCAGACCAGTAGTAGGATGCCACACTTGTTTCCTTGTGCACAAATGCATCACGGCCGATGGAAGCTGCCCGTGCCATATCTGCAAAGATCCGGTCGCCTGTGAGTCCATACATCCGGATAAACATCCCCGCGTGACTCGCCAGAAGGATAGGCCCTCCTCCATTTGCCGAGCCCAGGGCACCTCCATGCTCGAAACTCAAGCCGGCCTGAGCGATCTCCCAGTCCTCCACGGATTTGCCTTTGACTGACTTAGTCCGCTGTGAAGGAATCGGGTGGGTATAGATATGTGTGGTGTAGATTTTTGCAACTTTGATTGCTGCTTCCAGATAAGTGCTATCTGCTGTGAGCTCATATAAGTCCAGAAATGCCTGGGCACTTTGCCCGGTGGCAAAGTCAGGGACATATCTGGCATCCCCACATACTCCCAGAAAACTGCCGTTTTCGACGCCTTTGGAGATAAACCAATCTGCTCCTTTCACTGCTGCTTCCAGGTATTTTTGATCCCCCAGTAACTTATAGGCTACCAGAAGACCGTAAAAAGTAGGCCTAAAATCCTGCAACTCAGTAAATATTTCCGTCCCATCCCGGTCATAGGCCACGGCCCAACTTCCATCCGTTTTTTGCCAGTCCAGCAGCAAATCTGCCCCAAGTTTCAGGCGTTCTTTCAAAACAGCATCTTCGGGCTCAAATAGGAGGATATTCCCAATATCCAGCATGATATAATACATCAGCCCTATTGGCTCCACCATTTCTCCCCATTCCTCCACAAATTTTTCAGACTTTGAGAGATAATACTGGCCAATTGCTGCCCCTTTAAAAAATCCGGCTGTGGTCTGTTGCTGCTTGAGTTTGAAATTCAAGGCATAAGGCAGTATCTGTCGCTTCAATTGCGGATCCTGGGTACTTTGGGCGAGCATCCACATTGCACCGTAATCTGCATTTTTCATTGCATCCTGGTCAGCCCCTACCACACCTCCGAGATACGCCTGCGCACCTATCTCCATCCCTTCAAAATTCTCCGTCCTCCATAGCGATGTCTCCGGATCCATGAGATAGGCATGCATCTCCTCCACCCTATTGCTCAGGGATTGTTTATTCTGTCTAAGATTGAGTCCTTTCCCAAAATCATACACATCGTAAACCGCATGATTCAACATGGCGAACCAGTCTTTATGTTGGACACTGATACGAAACCCAAAACCAATGTGTCCACCGGCTTTCAATTCACTCGCTTCTTCTCCCAACACAGGATAATAAAGAGAGGGTGATAAATGCGCCCTTCTGTCCATGTGCGAGAGCCCGATCTGCCAATCGGAATGCGTGGCCTGATCCGATGACCAGGAGTCTCTTCCCAGCTCCGGATCAGGGATGACAGCTATGGTAAAGCCCTGGGTCGAAGTGATCATAGGACTTAGTGTGCTGGCTGTGTTTTCACTGAAAATAAGTGGTCTTCCCGGTACGCCATTCCCATAGCCATAAGCTAAAGACATATCATGCTCCAACTTATTCCCATGAAAATATCCTGGAACAGTCGCCCATTTCAACTCTTGCCCGGGCACGGTAAGCAGTGTCGGACTCATCATTGAATAATATCCCGGCTTTACCACATCCAGTTCCTGCGTTATCCTAATATCATAACCATCATCACTTGCCAATGACCAAGTACTTACCACTTCAGCTCTGGAAGTTTTTTTGGAAAATCTGATACTTGAATCCCCTATTTTCTCCGCTTTATCCGGATAGAAATTAATTTCCTCCCCTGCCGTATTCAGGTTTATAGGCCGGGTTCTTTTTTCCCAAGTGGGTACAATGTATTTGTAGCTTTCTCCGGGAAAAGGACTTCCTGCAGCTGTAAGAAACTCTTCCATAGGATCATTTTCTGGTTTAACTTCCGAGTAGAGCAATGTGTATGCTCCGGAGACATGCCCCAGCTTCTGCCAGCTTTGCCCGTTATGCAACGAAAGCTCAGTAACTTTCCAACCCTCCGAAGACGCTGTCCATTCCACACGAATATGCCCATTGGAGAGTTCCAGGGTCTGTTGGCCAAAAAGCTGCCCTACCAGAAAAAGGAAAAAACTAAAACTAAGGATCTTTGGGTTCATCGGATACAGGGAATATTTCTTGTTTTACTTACAAATCAAACCAAACAGGGCAGCTGGCACATTTTTACCGGGATGATCCACCTCGATAAGCAGCACATCCGTGACAAGAGGTGGTTCAAAAGAAATGGTGTTAATAGTCTGATGATTGGCATCTTCGGTGTGCAGCAGCTTGCCCGAGCCATCTTTTATCCGGTAGGATTTGATACAAAAAGGAATTTCGCTCTCAGGGTGTCCCATCAAGGTAGACTCCATCGGATGATCGTAGTCAGTATCAAAAAACAGTTTGATTTCCCGTAGCGACACCAGAGAGTCCCAACTTAGCTTCAGTAGTGGAGACTTATCCTCCTTCGATGCTATCCAGGCATTGGGTTGGACTGTCGGCCTGAATATTCCATTTCGTAAATTCTCCTTTCCAAAAACCCTCAGGGGCTCTTTCAGTTCAAATGCAAGATTATGGCCTTTTGGTCTTCGTTCAGGTACCCAAAACTCAAATTCATCTATCCCAATTCCTTTGGGCGGTGACTGAATGCTGCTGGTGGCAACAGATTTGTTGAATTTATTGAAAACCGAAAGCAAGCCACTCATTCTGGATCGGGAACACCTCACTTCCAGCTCCTCATTTTGCATCAGACAAAGCGCGAGGTATTGCGAACCTTCGGAGGGATAATCAAAGTCTATCCAATAGCTATGCTCGCCTTTTCTGACCTGCAGCTCCTTTTTCTCCACTACATCATCCCAGGTATAATTGCCCAATTTGTGGCTTTTCCTAAGCTCCAACCGAAGAAGGGAATCCAGTTTGGATTTTACCTGAAGCTTTGCCGAGAGCTTTTCTCCCGCTGAAACCGGAAGTAACTGGGCCATTGAAAATTCCAGTGATTTCCATACACCGTCAAATGGAAGGGATTTTAGTTGATACTCACTGGAAACATGAATCTCCGCATTCATCAGCAATTCATCTCCGGGGATAGTTGTCCTGGGAATATACTGCCCGGACTGGATAAGCAAAGTCTGTAATTCTGTGATTAGCTCACTACCAGCCAATTCAGCGGGAGACACACCTTTCTCCATACAAAGCTTAGCTGCCATGGCCACTGCCTGCCCATTATGTGCACAGGTAGCCATCACCCGTGTAGAACCAAAAGCCACATGGCTGGCACTCAGCAGCCGCCCACCCAGAAACAAATTCCTGATATTCCGACTATACATGGACCTATAGGGAATCTGATAGACCCCTTTAGAATGCCACTGCGTGCAACCAGGCTTATCGCTGTAGACTCCGTCTGCAGGATGCAAATCCAGAGCCCAGCCACCAAATGAAACCGCGTCATAATGCTCCCGCTGCTCTATCACATCTTTTTGATGCATGATATAATCTCCTTCAAATCTTCGGCTTTCTCTTTTACCGGGGATGGTCCCCACCCATTCCAGGGTCAGGTTTTCTGTTTCAGGATAGTTCCCTGAGTTTTTGACGTGATCCCATATCCCATAAATAATCCTCCAAAGCTCCCACTTGATATCCTCGCTTTTCAGAATCGTATCTGTTCTTCCACCATACTCCACCCACCATAGCCTACAGCCATCCTCACGGAGATTGAAGGTTTTAAACCGCGGTGCCTTGGACAACTCTTTATTGGCAAAAGCAGGGGCTACAAATCTTACAGGTTTGCCAGTATCCTTGCTGTAGAAATACAGGGAATGGCCCAAAAGTTCTCCGTACTTTTCATCAGGGGCAAACAGCTCATCAAACTCCTCTTTGGCCTCAGCGCCCATTCTAAAAGCAGCGCCAGCCAGAAACCCGACCACACCATCACCGGAAGCATCCATGAATAAGGGAGCTGCCAAGCTATATTCGGTTGAATTCTGACTGCAAAAGGCCTTGACCAACCCAATCTGATCATCTCCTTTCTTTTCCAGATCATACACCGCTGTATTGAGTAAAAGTCTAATATTGGCCTCCAGGCTTACCTTCTCCATGAGGATCGTGTCCAGAATTATCGGGTTTCCTTCCGGGTTTCTGTACATGTTTTCGACCAGCAACTCATCGATCACTCCTCCTTCCCTGGCCCACCGGTTGTTATTTCCCATGTGGGAAGTAGCCCCCAACACCCAAAGGCGGATTTCGGAGGAGGCATTCCCACCCAGTACAGGTCTGTCCTGTACCAAACAAACTTTCAACCCTTCCCTGGCAGCTGTAATCGCTGCGCAAGTCCCCGCCATTCCTCCCCCCACAATCACCAGGTCTGAAACCAACTTAACTGTATGGGATTTCCTTTTTCCTCTTTCAATACCTTCTAGTATCATCGTATGCATAAATGAATTAGTTGTCATTTTGTAGTTTAAACACTCTGATGCTGTAGCGGTAGAGCACCCCTCCAAAAAAAGTAATCAACCCACCTAACACTATCAGGTAAATCGCCGCTTGCTCTCCCCAGAAGGCCAGAATCAGAAATAATACCCCTATGGAAATCATGGCTATGGAAAGTACCTTGATCCCATATATATTTTGAGTCTGTCCTGATATGGCCTGGGAAGATTCCACAGATAGGTTTTCCTGGGCTTCTGCTGCGCGCGCTTTGCCAAAAAGCTCATATAGGAAAAGTAATAAAAGTGGCAGGCCCACACCCACTATCATTTCCTGGCTTCTATCCAGGGAAAACCCGATCAATGGAGGGGAGACAAATTTGAAAAACAGATTGACTACCAAGCTAACAATAGTGACACCCAATACCGATGTCCCTGTTTGCTTTTTAGAGAATAAGGCCCAGATGGCCGGGGCGTAAAGTGCTCCCCCTGTAACAGCTCCCACACTTAGCACCACTTCCACTATTCCGCCTGCAGCTGGCACCAAAAAAGCCACCCCGATAGTCAATATCCCGAAAACGAGTGTTGCCGACCGGGCAAAAAACATCAGGTTTTTATCAGAAGCATGAGGCCTGAGTGGTTTGTAGACATCATTGGTCAGAACAGCAGCCGCCAGGTTCAAAGAAGTATTGACGGAGCTTGCAGTGGCAAAAATCATCCCGCCGATCATCAGCCCCAACATCCCCACAGGAAGCACTTCCTTGCAAATCATTAAATACGCTCCTTCGGCCTCCAGTCCGTCCAAAGCCGGGTTAATCACTTTGTAAATCATAGGGGGCAGCATCCAAATAATGGGACTGATAAGGTATAAGGCACCAAAAAGATACCCGACCTTGCTTGCCGATTTACTGTCCTTGGTACTGGTATATCGCTGTACATAAGCCCAGTTCCCCCCTATAAACACGAGGTTATAGGCACAGAAAGCGGCTATAAAAAGTGGGGAATACTCCCCATTGAACGCATGGAAGAACGTATCCGGGGCCCTAGCTGCAAAATCAGAGAGCCCCCCCACTTCCTGGATGGATAGCGGAAGAACAATTAATACCGCAGCGGTTAAAATCGTAAATTGTAACACATCTGTGACGACAACTGCCCACAGGCCTCCAACTGCCGTATAGATCATAATGATGACCCCCAGTAACAGAATGGAGTAATAGATATCAAAGCCCGTGGTGACGTTAAGAATCTTTGCCACCGGGTAAAGAAAAGACCCTGTATAGGCCAGTGACAGAAAGAGAAAAATATAGGTATAATACTTCTGCACATGCTCTCCAAAGCGCTTTGTCAGGTATTCGGCAACCGTCAGTGCTTTGGTTTCCCGCCATTTTGGTGCAATAAAATAACCGATCAGAAAACCACTTAAACACATGGTCATCTGAATGGTAATAGCGACTAATCCATATTCATAGGCTATCGATCCCCAGACGACAAATGTGCCTGCTGAGAAAAAACTCATAAACAGCGACAGTCCGTTTATCCCCCAGGGAACGGCTCCTCCCGCTGCAAAAAAAGACTTCATATCCCCTCCTCCCTTCCTGCCAAATGACAATCCAACGATCATCACGATCAAAGTAAACAGAAAGATGGTAGTATAATCCAGATAAGTCATGGTAGACGTAGGGTGTTAAAATCCTTTGTTCTTAAATTTTCAGTTTGCCAGGCATCCACTTTGGTTTTCGCCGGAGGTAAGACGGGCTACTTTCCTCTCAACTGCAGAGTCTGCTGACAAGACATTGCCTAGAGCTGCTTTCCGTGAATAGCCTTCCGAATTAGGATCCATTGACCATTTCCGCTTTGCCGGTGACCCAGCCAGTATCCCGAAGAAACTCAGGAAAGAAAAGTCAGTCCCACAGTGAATACACACTGTGGGAAGGAATCTCTAGATCAATCCCACTCAGGATTCTGATCCAACAAGGGGTTTGCATTCACCTCGTCCTGGGGAATTGGAAAATACCGGTGTTTTGGCTCGGGGTTACGAACAGGAAAGACCGAATTAGTGGCAGTTGGAATAATTTCCAGGAACTTGCCTGTTCTTGTCAGGTCAAACCATCTATCGCCCTCTGCAAACAACTCCCAGGACCGCTCCTGAATCACAGCATCTATAAATGCTTCTGTACCCAAACCTCCGTTGAGGTCATCAAGATTTGCCCTGTTTCTCACGATATTGATAAATTGATATGCTTTGGGAGAAGCTCCGTTAAGGTACGCTTCTGCTTCTGCCGCGATCAAATAAACATCGGCCATCCTTAGGATGGACAGGTTGATAGCATAGGCACCGCCGTTTGAGTTGGGGTCTTTGAATTTACCCACCAATACACCATCGGCGGTTATAGGAGTAATCAGGTTCTGAGGCACCAGCTCACCACTCCGGTTTAAATAGGAAGTTGCCAGAAGGTTGCGGCGCTCATCACGGGGGTCAAACGAGTCATAGAAAGACTGGTAGGCGAAAGCTGAACCGAAAGAGCTGTTTCCATAGGCTACACCTGCGCTGCTCGCAGGACCGAAAAGAGAAGGCACCTGACTGATTCTACCCGGAACGGATGAGATACTTTCAAAAGCCCATATGTTCTCGACTCTTGCCTCTGTCTCTTTAGCCAGGTCAAAGACATCTTCGACATTGTCCAGTAGACGGTAGCTTCCCGAATTGATGACTTGCTCGGCCATTTGCAATGAGGTAGCATAATCCTCATTATAGAGTGCTGCTTTTGCAAAGAATGCCATCGCTGCTTCTTTGGAAGGTCTGCCGAATTCCGGAGCACGTTCCCCGTAGGAAGGCAGTGCGCTAACTGCCATTTCAAAATCCTGATAGATCTGAACATATACTTCGGGAATAGTACTCTTCGGGTTATATGCGTCGGCTTCACTGGTACTCGGGGTAGTTTTTAGCACGATTTCCCCAAAATTCTTGGTTAGCATCCAGAAATAGAACCCCCTTAGAAAATGGGCCTCGCCAATTATAGCTGTTTTTCTTGCCTGATCCATATCTGTGTCGGGGATACGTTCCAGTACCCAGTTCACCCGTTCTATTCCCTGGTAGCAAGATCTCCATAGTTGAAGAGGAGATTCATTTTCTCTTCCAAAACTTTTCTGGGAAGAGTAATTTGGGTCATAGGAAAAGAGCGTATAAGTATCCCTGGCCACTACAGGCCTGGGATAAATCTGGTCCGTGCTAAAGTCCGAAGCATGCACGGCAGCATTATACATCGTAGCCAACGGGTCATATGCTGCAATAAGTGCCGTTTCTGCATCACCAGCAGTCTTGTAGAAATTCTCCGATGTGATAATGGAATATACATCCTCCTGGAGCTCACATGACATCAATCCAACCCCAATCAAAGCAATGCTAAATGTGGCTAATAAATTTTTCATCTTATGTCAGTTTTAGAATTAGAAAGAAAGTTGGATGCCTGCAAGAAATGATTTGGCAACCGGGTATACCAGGTTATCTATTCCTATCGCCGTATTTGATCCGCCGTAAGAGTTTACCTCAGGATCATACCCTGTATAGTTTGTGATGGTAAAGAGGTTATTCCCACTGATGTATATCCGTGCTTTCTGAAAGCCTTTAATCCTGGCAAAAGTATATCCCAGAGAAATATTCTTTAAGCGCACAAAGGACCCATCCTCCAGAAACCGATCCGAAATCGGAAGTCTACCTCCCTGAAACCCGCTGACATATTCCTGAGACGGATTGGTCGGAGACCATCTGTCCGCGAGCCCTGCAAGGACATTGCGCTGTCCCAGCGGATTTTCCAAGGTATACCTGCTTACATTATACAGGTCATTCCCCACTGAACCTGAAATAAAGAGATTCAGATCAAAGCCTTTGTAGCTCATAGCATTTGAAATACCAAATACAAAATCGGGGTTAGGATCTCCGGTAATAGTCTGATCGGTATTACTGATAGTCCCATCTCCGTTGATATCCCGCACTTTTGTACCGCCTATCCTACTTCCCGATCCGGGCAAAACCTCTTCGCCTGCCTGATAGACCCCGTCAAAGACAAAGGTCTTAAATACACCTAAGGGCTGGCCTACGGACACCACGCTGTAGGAAGTCACAAATTCTTCATCAACATCTCCATCCAGACTGAGTACTTTGTTGCGGTTAAAGGAAATATTACCGGAAAGATCCCATCTAAAAGCGCGGTCGATCATCACTGCGGACAGCGCAAGTTCCAGCCCTTTATTCTCAAGTTCAGCAAAATTACCTATGATCGTTCCATAGCCTGAGCTTAGGGGAAGGATCTTGGTGTACAATAAATCATCTGTACGTTTCAGGTAATAATCTGCGATAAGACTAAACCTATCATCGAGAAAACTGAGGTCAAAACCCACGTTCAGCTGGGTTGACTTCTCCCATTTCAGATCCGGATTGGCAATCCCTGTCGGGCCTAGACCGGTATAGTATGTATTGCCGAAATTATAGGAAGACCCCGGTCCTACCGTAGCCAGCGACTGATAGGGCGAGATGGCACCCGAGTTACCTGTCATCCCAAAGGATCCCCTCAGTTTCAGATCAGAGATGAAATCAGCACCATCCAAAAACTGCTCTTCGCTGATTCTCCACGCAGCTGAGACGGCAGGAAAAAAACCATACTTGTTATTTTGGCCAAATTTACTGGAGCCGTCCACCCGTGCAGTCAAATCCACAAACAGCTTGTCCTTAAACCCATAATTGACCCTTCCCATATAGGAGTCAAGACGCTCACTTTGTCTACTGCTTGAAGCGATTACATTTTGGGCTACCTGCAATGCTTCATTTAATGTCGCATCATTCGGAAAGCCTGATGCGTTGATCTCATTCACCCTCAACTGGTCGCTTTGCGTAGAAAAAACCCCTGTGAATTTCAGGGAATGACTATCCCCCAGCATTTTACTGTAGGTAAGAATGCTTTCGTGCAAGAGTGTGCTTTGATCCCTGTTTAATTTCCTTCCTGTTCCTGAGTTGTTGTTTCTGTCTCCCTCTCCTATAATGAACAATGGCGAATAATAATCATTCAGATCATTTTGTAAAACAGCATTGAAAGAAGCTCTGTACGTCAACCCTTCCGCCAACTTAAAATCAGCATACAGATTGGAAAGAATCCGCTGAGTGGCTGTGGTATTTGTGATAGCAGCCAACCCTAAAGGATTCACAACTTCTCTGTACCCGCCGGATACCTGATCCGCGAAAGGCCAGAAATCACCGTTCTCATTATACGGTCTCAGTGTAGGGGGAGCACCCAGGGCAGACCCTACCAAACTACTGGTAATGGCTGGACCATCAAGACTGGTCGACCCGGTAGGTATCGTATTGTTTATATTCTGGCTTCCCAGAAGACTGGTCCCTATTTTAACCCGGTCACTGACCTGATGATCGAGATTTATCCTGAGAGAATACCGCTGAAAATCAGAATTGATCACGACCCCTTGCTGATCAAAGAAGTTTCCTGAAATGGCAAATTGTGTCTTTTCATTTCCTCCTATCACCGAAAGCTGATGACTCTGTATGGGTGCTTCCCTAAAAATAAGATCTTGCCAATCTGTACCCACCCCTTCTGCTTCCGGGTTCGCAAAAACCGGACGGTTATACACCTCATTCTCCAACTGCGCAAACTGACTGGCATTGAGCACGTTCAGCTTTTTACCGACGTTCTGAAACCCATAATAGCCGTCATAAGTAACTATGGTCTTTCCTGTACTTCCGCGTTTAGTGGTAATGATCACAACACCATTTGCACCCCTAGCGCCGTAAATGGCTGTGGAAGAAGCATCCTTCAATACCTGAACAGACTCGATATCATTTGGGTTGATAGTGGACAACGGACTCAGATCATTTACTCCCCCTCCGTTTGACACCTGTACACCATCTATGATATAGAGTGGTTCTGAGCTACCCCGTATGGAATTGGTGCCCCGTATTCTGACACTCACATTCCCTCCGGGCGCAGATGAATTTTGAACCACCTGAACGCCAGCCACTCTTCCTTGTAAGCCTTGGGCAACATTTGCAACCGGTGTTTGGACCAGTTCATCTGCCTTAATAGATGCAATAGCACCGGTAGTCTCAATTTTCCTCTGGGTACCATATCCCACCACTACCACTTCATCAAGCTCATCCAGATTAGGATCAAGGTTTACCGTGAAATTCGTCTGGGAACCGACCAAAATCTCCTTAGAGATATATCCCAGGTAAGAAATCACCAAAACTGACTCCTTATCAGGGACTTGTATTGAGAATTTCCCATCCACATCGGTAACAGTACCCGAAGTCGTCCCTTTCACGACGACATTCGCTCCCGGCAATGGGAGTTCGGTTTCATCCATTACCACACCACTGATCTGAATTTGCTGAGAGAGAGCCGGAAAGACCCAAAAACCCATTAAACTCATAATGAGCATTACTAATTTTGGTTTCATATATATCAGGTTATTTTAAAGGTGAAGAATTATCTGGGTTCACTTGAAATAAGGATTAAAATACTCCTCTCCGTGTTTCAAAACTCCGACAAGTTATATACTCTCCACACAATTATAATACGATCATTAAGCAAAAAATAAATTATTATACCGATAACGTTATCGAAAAGGTTTACATTTGAAAAAATGGAAAAATATATTCAACTTCTTTGAAAATACATTAAATCCGACTTATGCATTAGGTTTCGGCATAGCCTGTTCGATTTACTCAGGAAAGGGATTAATTGCAGGAAAATCAGGCTGCCTGAAAACTGGAAGACAGTACCGCTAGGGTAGCGTTAAAAAAAAGTAACAATGTAACGACGGATCTGAAAGCAATTCGTAACTGCTATAGAATTGCCTATGCACATCCTGTATTAAACTGATTACAATAAAACTGAAGCTATACACCTTAAAAAACTTCAAATAAGCCATAAAGCTCAAAGCTATCAATAGGTTTGAGTATAATTCTTTACCGTATATTTTATCTGGCTTCTTCTATGTACTTTACCACATGTGAAATAAATGCTTCCGCACTACCGGAGTAGCCTGCATCCATATAGCTGATCTTACCGGACTTATTTATAATAATTTTAGCAGGCAATCCTGTTATCCCAAAAATTCCGGCTACAGATTCATCCGTTGCAGTATCCCTCAGTACAAACAGATCCAATCCTCTCTGGGCCAGGAAATTTAAAATAAACTTATCAGTCCTTCCTTCTGCTTCCAATGAATTAATATACCAAAAGACAACATCATCTTCATTGGCATACAATTCCTGTATCTCTTGCATTGCTGGAAATGACTTGATACAAGGTGCACACCATGTCGCCCAAAAATCCAACAGCACTACTTTTCCTTTCATTTCATCCAGACTATGACTTGCTCCCTGGAGATCTTTCAGCTGAAAAGAAGGAGCCTTTTCATGTAACAAATCATAATTCTGACCATAGCTTTTTTTGCTGAAATCAAGAAAAAACAAAGCAAGGGACATTAATAAAATCGCAGCATATTTATTCATTAAAATCATCAATCAATCTGTATTTATCTATCAAATGACCGAACTTATAATTAGGATTTTTCTTTGCAATTAGAATATTATTCTTAATTACCTCATCTATAGAATCCATCCCCTTTAAAATGGACAGATAGGTTTCTGTCTGGTATTTATTCAGTAGCATAATACTTTTTGAAATCTCGGACACAGCAGATGTATATCTATAAGTTGCACCTGCGAGTTTATTCAGAAAGACCGTTTTTGAATTAACATCTATAGTGGCAAAAGCCCTTGCCAAATCCAATTGCATAGACTCATCATTCCACATAGATTCGGGAATATTTGCAAGTATGGTTTTCCTGGTCAATGGTATATCATATTGCAGAATATTAATCCAAACGGATACATCATCCATATAATCCTTTTCTGTAAAATCACGGACAGCAAAGTACCTATACCCACTTCTTTCAGAGTTCAGAAAGCTCAATTTAAGCTTCGGGCTATATACTTTTTTTGTATGCTCATTCAACATATTCTTCAGGCTGCCATTATAAGCCAGATGCCACAGGGTATAGGAAGAATAGAGGGCTCCCTCCACCACTTCTTCTTTGATTTCCAGTGCAGTAGCCCCAGTAGTACCGTCTACTACATCAGATGCTTTGGCTTTATCTTTATCGATCAGCTCATCCTTATCTTTGAATTTTAGAATTGATCCTTCATTTCTGAGAAGTTGATGTAGTTTTTCGTAATCCATCTGACTGAATGGCTCATGGTCGAATTTTGTCAGTTGATGCGCTGCTACCGTATCATAACCTATATATTTACCCACCAGATCCCAATATAGCTTGACATACATGAGCTCACAGATCTCATCATCACATACCGCAGTCTTAATATCTGACTCATAAAACCGCGGCAATTCATCAGAGGAGACCAGATAGATGGTAATCGGAGCAATGTAATCCTCTTCCGTATACTTCCCCACTTCAGACCGCTCCATTGGTACATCAGTCTCCAGAGGTAATTCGAAAAACAAAGGTTGTATATCCTTCTTTTTCAGAACTATCCCACAGCAGCAGACAATTACCAAAAGTAGCTTAAGAAGTCTCACTTTTTCGGAGCTAATGAATTATAGGACTTCTGGTCTTCGATCAATTGCATATATTCTTCCAGATGATCTGTATACACCTCCCGCGGGTCAATCCCATATTTCTCGCAAATCACTGCCGCTATACCCACAGCTGCCCCCATCTGTCCAGTAGTCCGCATTACTCTGGGGCCGCCCAATCCTATATGGGAACAGCTGAAATTCCTTCCGGCCATAAACAGATTTTCGATGTTCTTCGAATACAATGCTCTGTACGGAATATAATATTGGGGAGTCTTGTAGAATATAGCTTCTGAAAGAAAATCCGGCTTATCCTCATCCATGAGGTTCTGCTGATAGTGAACATCTACCTCTCTTGTTTCCATGACGACCGAATCCGGGAATTTCCGCTGCTCCGTGACATCATTGAATGTAAAAATATAATCCCCCTCCAATCTTCTCGACTCCCTCTTTCCTACCAGATAGGAAATCCATTCAAATTTGAGATTTTCGCCGCCTTCCTTCTCTTTCGCATTTGCAAAAGAGCCATATATAGCCTTAAGCATATGATCCCTGATTTCCTCAGCATCGTCTATCTGGTGCAGGTCAAGCCGTGAGAGCTCCCATTTCCAGGTTCCTTCAGTCGCTTCATGTGACTGGGCAACCTCCGCTGCCCAAGGTACTTCCGGAAAATCCACCGGACTGTCTTCCTCAAACGTCCGCCAAAGCACTGAAGAACCCATCACAAAATCGTCTGCTTCTTCCGGTGACCACAATTCTCCCCATTCCTCGTATGCCTCGCCATAGGTATCCACTGCTTCCCGGCCATACATGAATTCCGCTCCTGCCCAGAAACCTATCCATCCATCTCCGGTGGAGTCCACATACCGCGGGGCCACAAAACGTACTCTCCTACCCTCTGAAGTATGTCTTGCGTCTACAGAAGTGATTCTGTTTCCCTCCGTGGTGGCATCATACGCTCTCCAGTTCAAATACAAGTGGATGTTGGGGTATTTTTCGACATTCTCATGTCTCTTGATCTCGTCCTTGTAAGCTTCAGGTGAACCATTCGGATAGTGCTCTGTATCGAGCATCGTGAGAATCCTTTCGAAATGCCCATAGATACCTAATGTATGAACCCGGATTTCACTGCTCGCATTTCCTCCCAATACAGGTCGATCATGAATGAGAGCGACCTTCAAGCCCTGCTCGGCTGCGGCTATCGCACTGGCACAACCAGCGATCCCACCTCCTACTACCACAAGATCAAAGCTGACAATTTCTTCCGGGACCGAAGCTTCGTCCGCAGTCTGCTGTCTCCATATTGCAAGTTGTGAAATTTCTGAAGGAGGAGAAACTTCTTCGGTACTAAGGTATATTGCGTCACATCTCCCGTTAAAGCCCGTGAGATCCTGAAGCTCCAAGGAAGTCTTGCCTTCTTCCAATTTTACTTTTCCCGCATATTCCCATGACCAGCCTGCTGCCATGCCCAGCGTTTGAGGAAGCATAGCCCCATTCACAGTAAGCCGGAATCTCCCCGGCGCTTCCCAGTCTCCCGGAGCCCAATTCTTGGACCTTACCCATACATGATATGCTCCAGCATGCTTTACTTCGAACTTTGTCGTAGCATTCTCCACAGGAGTACCCATCCCATGCGCCATCAGGTATGGGGATCCCATCTGTTCGACAAATTGCGGATCTACCACCCATCCCCCCAGCTCATCAAAGCTTTCTGCCTCCAGTAAGATGGATTGGGCATTTGCCAGAATTAAAATCAGGTTGGATATCAGAACGAGTCCAATTGTCTTAGTCATCATGGGAGTACTGTTAATTTTCATCCAAATTATTCAATAGGCGCGGAATAAAACACATATGTCAGGACATAATTCAAAATTTTATACCGTAAACGTTTCCGGTATCGTTTTCATTTACCTATTCATTAACTTCTGTCTCCATCTGTTACAGATTTTGCAACCAGGATTTAACCGTATAGATGATAATCAGAACGCGGATAGAATCCATTAACTGTTGTACTAACTAGTTTGCCTATATTGGAAAACTATAGCATGGGAGGCCACTTTATGAGCAAAAAAGTCATCACTATAAAAGATATAGCCAATCGGCTGAATATTTCGATAGCTACCGTGTCCAGGGCGTTACGTGGCTCTACAGATATAAAACGCGAGACGAAGCTTGCCGTCATGGAAATGGCCAAGGAAATGGACTATCACCCCAACCTCCTGGCCAGTAGTCTAAGCAGTAAGAAATCGAAAATATTAGGTGTAGTGGTCCCCACTATCAACCGGCAGTTCTGGTCCAATTCCATATCGGGAATAGAAAATGAGGCCTACAACCACGGCTATAAAGTCATGATCTTTCAGTCTGCAGAATCGCTGCAGAAGGAAATCGAGATCGTGGAAACTTTAGCCAACAGCAAAGTAGATGGAATTTTGCTAGCCCTGTCTAAGGAAACCAACTCCTATGGCCATATTCAAAGTATTATGGACAGGGGGATACCCGTCTTGCTATTTGAAAGGGTCTGCTCGGAAATCAATTCTTCAAAAGTCACTACAGACGATTTAAACGGGGCAAAAGAAGTGGTGCATCACTTGATATCAAGAGGTAAACGAAAAATAGCCTATCTCAGTGGTCCTATGTCATTGGGGGTCTGCGAAGATAGATTGACCGGGTTTATGCAAGCCCACCAGGAAAATGGGCTTATGGCTGATCCGAATCTGATTCTTGAAACGGATGAATTCACTTATGAAGCCGCTGAGATTGCGCTCAAACGTCTGTGGAGCCGTGAATTAAAACCAGACGCCTTATTCTGCTTTGCCGACATTCTAGCCATAGGCGCACTCGAGGCCAGTAAAAAACTAGGGATCAAAGTACCAGAGGATCTTGCAATTGCGGGATTTGGAAACGATGATATCAGCAGATTTATTAGTCCTTCACTGACTACCATGTCCCAACCTTCATTTGAAATGGGTCAATTGGCTGCAAGCCTGATCTTTGAAGAGATCAACACTGAAAATGACAACTATCAGTCCCGCCATCAGGAAATAAAACCACAGTTGATTGTTCGGGAAAGCTCTAAATAAGCATCCGGTTAGAACTTCTCATTTAATTGAGGTGGTATAATCCCCGTTCCGTTCTTTATCAAGCCCTTGTTTTTATAAACAGGCCAACACCTTAGTCTCCATCGGCAGCCTATCCGATTAATCTCCGTCACTTTAAGGCAGCTTTCTGGGACATCCCCATTTTCACCGAAATTATCCGATATGATGACTGAAGTCACTGCAAAGCGCCTGGAGTATCTCTGCATTATCATCCCTCCACTTCTCGAAGAAATAGATGAAATACATTTTTCGGCGAAGCCATCCCCGTCCAGGTGGAGCAAAAAAGAAATTCTTGGCCATCTTATCGATAGTGCTACCAACAATCACCACAGGTTAGTCCTGGGACAATTCGAGGACCACATCCAGCTTGCTTACGACCAGGACAAATGGGTGGACTTCAGCCACTACACGCAAATGGATACGGGTCAGCTCATTGATTTTTGGGCCAGTTATAACCGCCAACTGGCATGGCTCATTAAATGTATACCAGAAGCTTATATTGAAAAAGAATACCTCTCTGGAGACGGCAAAAGCGTGACACTCTCTTTCCTCATACAGGATTATCTCTTGCACTTGGAGCATCACTTAAGGCAGCTGGTCTCTTATACTTAGGGCTTGCTGAAAAAGTCTCAGCGGTACCAGCTTCAAGGCGTCCGGGTGATGATGTATGCTTATACTTCGAATGAGGGCAACGTAAAAGAGGATAGGGCTGAGGCTAGCTCAAAAAATAATGGTCTACTAATTCAAAAGTATGGCTTTCAATCTTTTTATTGGCGTTTTTCAGCAAGCCCTACTTAAGCGATCCTACAGCCCCCACCACCTACTTTAGCACCCATTACGATTTCTCTAAAAAAAGGGCCAGCGCATAGCACGCTGGCCCTTAATATTACATTCATGGATTCCTGTTCCAGAAGATCACGGGACACGATTCTCAGGAATCTTTCTCCAAAAAAGGATATCTGTAATCTACTGGAGACACAAATGTTTCCTTGATGGTGCGGGGGGAAACCCACCGCAGTAAATTAATCATTGACCCTGCTTTGTCATTTGTACCCGATGCCCTGGCCCCGCCGAAAGGCTGCTGCCCCACCACTGCACCGGTAGGTTTATCATTGATGTAAAAATTTCCCGCTGCATTTTTAAGTCTCTGGGTAGCCAGTTCTATTGCATAGCGATCCTGGGCAAATACAGCTCCGGTAAGGGCATATGGGGACGTCTGATCCACCAACTCTAGCGCTTCCTCAAAATGTTCTGAATGGTACACATACACGGTAAGAACAGGGCCGAAAAGTTCTTCACACATCGTGGTATACATAGGATCCTGAGTGAGTATAACCGTGGGTTCGATGAAATAGCCGGTAGACTTATCGCATTTTCCACCAGCAATTATCTCTACCTGAGGGTCTGTTTTAGCTCTTTCGATGTAACCGGCAATTTTATCAAAGGACTTTTCATCAATCACAGCGTTGATGAAATTACTGAAATCTTCAGTTCCTCCCATCTTCATATCCGCAAGGTCTTCAAGAAGATAGGTCTTTACATCCTCCCAGAGATTTGACGGGATATAGGCCCGGGAAGCCGCAGAGCACTTCTGGCCCTGATACTCAAAAGCTCCCCTGGAAAGTCCCACAGCCACGGTTTTTGCATGTGCGGATTTGTGGGCAATTACAAAATCCTTCCCACCTGTCTCACCGACTATTCTGGGATAAGACTTGTAGCGATGAATATTTTCACCGATCGTCTTCCAGATGTGCTGAAATACCCCTGTGGAGCCGGTAAAGTGTATCCCTGCAAAATCAGGATGCTTGAATATCACCTCTCCCGCTACGGGTCCATCCACAAATATCAGGTTGATCACACCATCAGGCACCCCAGCCTCTTTGAACACTTCCATCAGCACTTGTGCAGCATAGATCTGCGTATAAGCAGGCTTCCAGACTATAGTATTTCCCATCATCGCAGCAGAGGTGGGCAGGTTCCCGGCAATAGCCGTGAAATTGAATGGGGTCAATGCAAATACAAAACCCTCCAGCGGTCGTTGCTCAAGACGGTTCCAGATGCCATTGCCGGAGACAGGAGGCTGCTGGGCATAGATTTCCGTCATGTATTTTACATTGAACCGAAGGAAATCTATGAACTCACAAGCAGAATCAATCTCTGCCTGCATGGCATTCTTTGATTGGCCGAGCATTGTTGCCGCATTTATTTTGGACCGATACGGACCGGCCAGTAGGTCTGCCGCTTTCAGAAAAATGGCAGCCCGCTGCTCCCATGCCATATTCTCCCATGCATGCTTTGCTCCCAATGCCGCATTTATCGCCTGTTCCACGTGGGATGCATCTCCTTCATGGAAATGACCTAGAATATGTGCATGATCGTGGGGTGGAGACATCGCACGTGTATTTCCTGTACGTACTTCTTCATTACCTATATACATTGGGACATCCAATTGTATGCTGCGCGCAGCTTGGAGTGCTTTCTGAAGTTCCTTTCTTTCCGGACTTCCCGGAGCATACGATTTTACCGGCTCATTGACCGGATGTGGCACATTAAAAAAACCTTTGAGCATGATATCTGGGGTTATGGATTTCTGATCGGCAAAGATAACCATAACCCCTTTATCGGCTAGGGGAATTGACCACAAATCCTTCTAAAATAAATCTTCCAGCTCTCTCAGATGTGAAATACTATACGTGGGAGTCAGGGAGATGCTATGCCCGCCGGGATTGAAATGCACCTGGTCGATCCCGGCATTCTGTGCTCCCAGAATATCGGAATCCGGATTATCCCCTATCATCACACAATATGCAGGTAAGGTCTCCAACTTGTCCATCGTATAGTAGAAGATCCTAGGGTCCGGTTTCTTATACCCACTGGTCTCGGAAGTGACTACTAAATCAAAATAATCCTGCAATCCCGAAGCAACCATCTTTTTTGCCTGGGATTCATTGAAGCCATTCGTGATAATATGAAGCCTGTATTTTTCTTTGAGATAGGAGAGGATTTCCTTGGAATAGGGAAATACATGTTGCTTCGAAGAAGTACGGTGCATAAAATCCTCCTCAAAAGGATTTGGAACCAAGGACTCATGGATTCCTGCATGGGCAAAAATCCTTTTAAAACGCTGCCTTCTTAATCCTTCCTTGTCGATCTTGCCTACATTATACCATGCCCAGAGTTCGAAATTAATATGTAAAAACGAAGTGTAGAAAACTTCAAAAGTCGGTATTCCCATCTCCTGTAGCTTATAAAGCTGATACAGTTCTGAGAGTGACTCTGTCACATTCCTGTCATAGTCCCAAAGCGTATGATCCAGGTCAAAGAAAATATGGCGATACTCTTTCAACTTCTTCAATTAACTATCTCCTATACGGATTGTTTTGGATTTTATTGACAGCCAGTTCCCGGTTGGACTTAAGAATCTCGAAGGTCTGCTGATCCCGGATCAAGCTAGGATCCTTCTGGATAAACTTAAAAATCTGTTGGATGATCTCGATATACTCTTCCAGGATATAATAGAACATCCACTGATCCACCCGCCTACTGCCGAGGAGCCCTGCGTTTTTAAGATAAATCAGGTGTCTACTCGTTTTTGTCTGCGTAAAATCCAGAATATGTTCCAGGTCAGAAATACAAAGCTCCCTATTGAGCATAAGTAAATGGATTATCCGGACTCTTGGTTCTTCCGAAAGTGCCTTGAAAATCCGCAGGCCATAGTTCAAACTGATGTTTTTTAAGCGCATTTGTAAGTTTTAACTCAGTTTATGCTAAAGAAAATAAAAAATCACACGAAATTAGGGTATTATCATGAGCATTAGCCAACTTTTGGCCCTTCTATAAGTTAAATTATTTGTGAATAATACACTTCTACTTCGATCTTTCTTCATTTTCCTCTTGGGATTTCTTTTTTCAGTTCAGCTTGTAAAGGCTCAAGATGATCCAGCCAAAAAGGTAATCCAACTTTCAGGAATAATCTTAAACGCTGACAGCACTGATGCCGTAGCAGGTGTCAATATCTACGTTCCCAAAAAGGGCAGGGGCACAAGTTCAGGCCGCTTCGGCTATTTCTCCATGCCTGTCCTGGAGGGAGATTCAGTGGTATTCTCTTTTATCGGTTTGAAGAGACAGACCTTCAAAGTACCTGAAGTAGTGGATAATGACCGGATAAGTTTGATATTGACTATGGAAAACGACGAAATCGCCCTGGCAGAAGTTGAGGTAATGCCTTATCCCTCTGAAGCTGAATTCAAACAGGCCGTCATCGCTATGAATGTGGTGGATCCGATGTCAATCAGTAGAGCAAACATGAGCCCCGAGATGCTCCTCCGGTGGGCTGAGATGATGCCTGCTTCTGGAAATGAAAACTTCAGGCATTTCCAGCAAGGGCAGCTTATCCAAAACCAGGATCTCTACGGACCACGGCCTCTCCGACTGTTGGATCCATTTGCCTGGTCGCAGTTTATACGGTCCATCAAAAGAGGTGATCTGAAGAGAAAAGATTGACAGCAGGGCCTGAAACAATCTTTCTACGAAGTCAAATTCTTTATTCATTTGGCTTTCAGTCTCCATAGCCATTAACCATCCAGCGCTTTTTTACTAACGCACAGGGCGACAGCTGTATAGTAAAATTTCTATATCAACTCACTACTTTCACTCTTCTGGCCAAAGGAATACACAGGATGCTGAAGAAAATGGCAATATAGCCTACCAGATCATAGTTCATCAATTGGCCAGCTTCGTTCTCATAGATGATCAATCCCGCAAGAAGTGAGGCACACCCCGTGGCAAGTTGCTGAACAGCTGAGTTAAAACTCAAAAAACTCCCCCTGTTTTCAGGTCTCGCCGTACCTGTAATGATAGCAGCCACAGGCACATACCGTCCATTCGATGTCACAAAAAACATGGTGGAAATCAGCAATACCAAGGGAATAGGAGTCACTCCCAGATTGGTCATCACGGCAATGGGAATAAGATTCAGCAGCATAAATAGGGTGAAGATCTTCAGTTTACCATGCTTATCGGAGAGTCTTCCTACCCAGGGGGAAGTAAAAATCGTGAATGCTCCTCCAGCCATATAGATGTACGTAAGTTGGATTTCTGTAAAGCCGACATTCGCTACTGTATATGGGCTTAGAAATGGGATGATCATAAACTGGCCAAACATCATCATAACTGACAAGGTGATGGCTCGCATCTGATTGGCGTTTCCTGTGACCCTGCGTATAACGTCAATGGGATGAGGTCTTGTAACTCCATGTATCAAATGGCCTGTGATGTTTGGGATGAACCGTACGATCATTCCCAAACTTAAGATCGACAGGCCGGTAAGGATATAGAAAGGCGTATGCCAGTCCGACAGACTGGCGAGAAAAAGCCCCATTGGAACCCCCAGCACACTGGCCACAGAAAAAGCCGCCATTACCAGTCCCATCGCTCTCCCTCTCCTGGCATCTGGAATCACATCTCCAATTACCGCAAGAATCAGCGCTGAAGTCAGTCCTCCAAATACACCAGACAGTACTCTTGCCATGAGAAGCACGGGGTAGGTCGGCGAGAGGGCGCAACCCATTGTGGAAATGGCAAATCCTATATATACCCAGATCAGAATCTTCTTTCGGTCAAAGCGGTCTAGAAAGAACGCACCAAAAAAACTCGAAACGCCTGCACTGAACGTGTAAGAAGACACCAACAGTCCAAATTCTCTGGGTGAAATGGAAAAAATCCGCATCAGTTGAGGCCCTAACGGCATCAGAATCATAAAATCGACGATATGGATAAAATTGATAGCTGCCAGCGTCCAAAGTAAAAGCTTCTCGTTTTTCATGGTAAAAATTGATACAGGAAGAACCCGTATTGAAAAAATATAGTTTGCGCTGCCTAAAAAATATCAGTGAATAGATAAGTGGATATATGTACGCGGGATAGCATGGATAATATCAGAGGCAATCAGACTTCTCCTCTTATTCCCAGCGGCTAGTTCACCTGCAAGCCCATGGTGATAAACCCCACAGATAGCTGCATTTTCAGATGAATAGCCCATCCCCAAAAAGGCGGTGAGCATACCTGTCAATACATCCCCGGCCCCAGCAGTTGCCATGTATTTGGTTCCTGATGAATTAAACAGCTGACGCCCATCTGGAAGGCTGATCACGGTGTTGGCCCCCTTAAGTACCATGACCACCTGACGCTGGACTGCAAAATCCCTGGCAAGTTCCAGGCGGTGGAGATGATCCTCTGACTCTCCGACAAGTCGTGTAAACTCTCCGGGATGTGGTGTGAGGATTGAGCCTTCAGGAACAAGATCCAAAAGTGAAGGATCCTCCGAAAGTAGGTTTAGAGCATCTGCATCAATGACCATAGGCTTCCCGAATGTAACCATGAGCGACTTCAGGTCTGCCTTTCGGCTTTCAAGTCCCCACCCCGGTCCGATTCCTATGGCATTGTATTTCTCCGGTTCGGTGATCTTCCCCCATTTGGCCATTACTTCAGGCACGCACACTTGTAGAACACTTCGTTCTGCCTCATCAAGATGTCCTGTTACCATCCCGGCGCCTGTTCGCAGGGCACTAAGACAAGATAGAACCAATGCCCCCATCTTACCGGGACTTCCTCCGACGACAAGCACCTTCCCCATATCCCCTTTATGGCTAAACCTATGGAAAATCCGATGACAAGGCTGGATATCCTCCTCCTGAATGTAATAATAATTGGAGTCAAAATGGGAAAAGAGCGCTTGATCTATCCCGATATCAATTACCACCAGCTCACCTACAAATCTTGCGTGCCCGGGAAATAAAAGCGATAATTTTGGAAAGGCAAAGCTCACAGTAAAGTCCGCCATAACGGCTTCTTCCCTACCGATTTGATCAGAAGGAAGGCCACTGGGTATATCCACCGCCACTCTTTTTCCTTTGAAGGAATTCATACGGGCCAGTTGAAGCTTTGACTTATCCCTTAACTTCCCGCTAAACCCAACTCCCAGGAGTGCATCGATAAGAATCCCCTTTTGTGTTTCAAATGGGAAGACTGTCCAGTCTACCACCGGAATTTCTACCGGGAGTGATTCCCAATTGATTTTGGCGTCTGTACTTAGACTTTCTACCGCTTCAAAAC
The DNA here is from genome assembly GCA_048819475.1 of Algoriphagus sp. GTDB lineage: Bacteria > Bacteroidota > Bacteroidia > Cytophagales > Cyclobacteriaceae > Algoriphagus. The sequence continues at coordinate 116,465 of JBMDXP010000081.1, read as the reverse complement.
ATGTCACTACTGTGACCAGAAAGCCTTCTTTAAACAAAAGTCTTCCGATAGCCAGACCATCTCCCCCATTATTCCCCCCTCCGATCACAACAGCCACGTTCACTGACCTGTCGAAGCCCTGTGACAGGAACCAACCTACAAACCCCTCCGCAGCCCTCTCCATCAACTCATGACTGCGCTGACCTGAGGACTGCTGATGGATCCTGTCCAACTCCTTTACCTGCGTTCCCTGGATGATTTTAAGCATAGTTAAGCGGGATTATGGTCAAGCTGTCTTTTAGGAATCGATACCAGAAGCAGAAAACCAAGGCCAACCAGAAAGAATATCCCCAATGACAAGGCGCTGTTTCTCATATTACCTGTAAGTTGCTCTATCATACCATACGAAAAAGTACCAATCACTATCGCCATTTTTTCAGTAACATCATAGAAACTGAAATAAGAAGCATGATCAGTGGTATTTTTGGGGATGAGCTTGGAGAAAGTGGACCGGGAAAGGGACTGTATTCCCCCCATGACCAATCCCACTACAAAAGCCAACGCAAAAAATTCGTAAACGGTATAAACATAATAGGCTGCACCACAGATCCCAACCCAAATAAACACCATAATCAAAAGGCTAATTTTATTCCCGAATTTCTTGGAGATATAGGCAAAAAGATAACTGCCTATAATGGCTACTAACTGAATGATCAAGATTGTCATAATCAGCTGATCTCCCGGTAGCCCCAACTCTTTGTCACCAAAAGTAGCAGCTAAGTACATCACGGTCTGCACCCCCATCATATAGAAGAAAAAGGACGCTAAAAACCTGTTCATCACTTTGATCTTTTTCACCTCTGAAAACACCTTTCGGATCTCCTGGTAGCCTTTCATTAGAATTTCCCTCTTCACCTCTTTTCCAAAAGGATTTTTGGGAAGCACACGGAAAGGGATCTGTGAAAAGCCAGCCCACCATAGTCCCGTGATTAAGAATGATAACCTCGCTGCCATGCCATCATCCGAAATCATAAACCAGGAGGGAAACTGGATCATCAGAAGATTCACTACCAAAAGGAGTACACTTCCGATATATCCCAATGCAAAACCCTTTGCACTTAGCAGATCATACTCGCTCTCTGTGGCAATTTCCGGTAAATAAGCATTATAAAACACGATACTTCCTGCGTATCCAATACTGGCTGCTACGCTACATAAAATCCCCCACTCCAGATTACTCCCATCAAAAAAGAACAAGCCTATGCATGATAACGAACCCAGATAGGCAAAAAACTTCATAAACTGTAGCTTTTTACCACCTGCATCTGCGATTCCAGATAGCAGGGGGGAAATAAGCGCTATTATCAAAAAAGAAAATGAAATAGAATACGAGTACAGCACGGTGTTTACGATACTGAAACCAAAAAAATCCACTACATCACCTTCCGCCATATTCTTGGTTACGCTGTTATAGTATACAGGAAAGATAGTGGATGTGATAACGAGGCTATAAACCGAATTTGCCCAGTCATACATAGCCCATCCATTCTGCACTTTATTACTTTTGATCAGTGAGCCCATGGCAAGTATAAATAAAAAAAGCTATCCCAATCGGGATAGCTTTAGCTATTATATAGTTAATCTTAGTTGTCTACTTTACCTATAGAAGCGTACAATACTCTCCTGGCATCTGCTTCTCTGAGTTCTGCCTGAACGTCAGAGATAGGCCCCATCTTCACTTCTCTATCCACTTTCATGGAAATGGTGATACCTTGTCTATCCGCTTCGGGAAGCATATCTCGCTCCTGGTTAACCCACTGAACAATATCTGATGTATTAAGCAAAGCATCATTTGCCTGAACCCTAGGCTCAACACCATAAAGTGCAGTATTCTTTGGTTTACCGATAAAGATATAAGATATCAATGACTTCTTCTGAAGTTTTTGGAGTTGGGTTGCTGCTGGGATTTTCTGCTCTACCAACAGCTCCTGTTCTCTAAGAACCGTGGTCACCATGAAGAAGAAGAGTAGCATGAAGATAATATCCGGTAACGCTGAGGTTGGGATATTCTCCGAGGTTTTGGTTTTTTTCTTGAATTTTGCCATATCAACTTCCGATTTTATCTGGTTCTGCAATGGAGATTGCCATATCTATACCTTCTTTACCTTTGTCAAGCAGACTTTTCTCTGCTTCATCCTTACCGGTAAGGGCTCTATACTCATCTGTGGTCAGATTAACCCGTGCAGCATAAATATCGAAGTAGGCTTTTTTGGCCAAATCAAACACTTCCAGATATTTCGCATAGCTGGTACCTCTATTGGTCTTGATGGAGACTACCGCTTCTTTAGGATGATCCGATGAGGACGGGTCTCTTTTTGAGAGGGCTTTCAATGATGGAGGAAGGCCGTTGTAAAGGGCAATTGCATCTTCATTTGGAGCACCAAAATTCAACACAAACTCTTTGATTCTAAGATCAAGACCATCTGTATCTGCATAATCCCCTTCTACCAGCAATTGATCATTGCCATTGATGAGAATAGCAAAGATATTACGCTCATTTTTATCGATTTCAGGTGGGGGATTATTCGGATCAAACTTTGGTGGAAGTACGTTCAATATCCCCTTATCGGAAGCGATGGTTGTAGTGACGAGAAAGAAGATCAGGAGCAAGAAGGCAATATCTGCCATAGATCCTGCATTGACCTCCTGACTCGGTCTATTTTTCTTTCTAGCCATATTATTTTACCGCTCTGGTGATTTCTGTTACTACGATGCCGACGATAGCGACAACCGCAAGAAAATAAGTAGTGATTAACAATCCTCCGATCAGCTTTGATAACTCGGGAGTGAGACCAATCTGTTCAGATTGAAATTTAGGTAGAACCTCATCGCTGGAAATGGAATAAGCGATAAAGAACAAAACGACAATGCCGATAACTCCTGCAGCAGTTTTGAGCAAGCTCTTCGGGTCTGAGAAAGCCTGAAACAATGGAAGCAGGATTGCAACAGCGCTACCGACGATAATCAGCAGGTAGCTTCCGTATAATAAGATGTCATAAGTATCCATGGTGTATTTAGCTTCTTTGATGTTAATTTGAATGATTGAAAACCAGCAAATCTGACAGTAATTATTTACCTGTCAATTTGTGTTTTACCAAAATATCAACCAAAGAGATGGAAGCATCTTCCATGTCATTCACCAAAGAGTCGATTTTAGATACAAGATAGTTGTAGAACAATTGAAGGATAATCGCTGCAATCAAACCGGCAACTGTGGTCAAAAGGGCGATTTTGATACCGTTTGCAACTAGGGAAGGAGAGATATCACCGGCAGCTTCGATCGCATCGAATGCACCGATCATCCCGATTACTGTACCCATGAATCCCAACATTGGAGCCAAAGAAATAAAGAGGGATATCCATACAAGACCTCTCTCCAAACGGCCCATTTCTACCGAACCATAAGCCAGGATTGACTTCTCTACCATCTCGATTCCTTCAGAGTAACGCATTAAACCTTGAGTGAAGATAGACGCTACAGGACCTCTTGTGTTTCTGGTTACATCCTTTGCAGCCTCTATACCTCCTGTACTCAGTGCATCCTCAACTTTTACCAATAATTTTTTGGTATTGGTAGTGGACAGGTTCAGGGTGATGATTCTTTCCAAAGCTACAGCAAGACCTAAAATCAAACAGAGTAATACCGGAGTCATGTATAAAGGATCTCCCTCAATAAACTTGTCTTTGATTACTTGGTGGAAACCCTGCTCTTCTTCAATGATCTCGTCATCAACTATTGTCGGCGAGGCAGCAGGCTGTGGGGCCACTGGAGTTTCTTGTGCAGCGGTGTCAGTGGACGTATCTGCATCTTGTGCGTTAGCGAAAACAGGAACAAACATGATACCTGCAAGCATGAACAAAGCGATTAACTTTCTCATAATTTGATTTTTAAATAGACTTTTGATAAAGGTTAAATGGTTTCTTTAGTAAAATCGAGTTTTAAAGTTATCATTTTTTAAATTCAAAAAACAATGGGCTTCTTTAGATTTTTTTCAAAATTCCGCATTTAATAGGTGAATAAACTGATTTTTATCTAAGCGGAAAATTCTCAAATACTTTAAAAAAAGCCTGTACTTCAAACTCCGCGGTAAGGTTCTTATTTTTTCGCACAAACAAAAATAAAAACATATCAAAGAAGAGACCTTTTTTTTAAAACCCCCTATTAACAGGTTCAAATGGTATAAAAAATGGGTTTGAAGCCATTTTTCAGCTTAGCAGAATCGTAGGTAGTCTTAATTTATTTTCTAAAACAGGTATTTTTTGCCGCTTTCTAAAAATGGATTTCCCTTAAGTTACTGATCTAATAAATAACCAAGGCGAAAAGTAAAAAGCCAATCTTATTACTAAGACTGGCTTTTTTAATGCAGAGAGGAAGGGATTCGAACCCTCGATACCCTTTAGGGGTATACACACTTTCCAGGCGTGCTCCTTCAACCACTCGGACACCTCTCTGTATCTATTCAGTTCATTTTCCGAATCGGAGTGCAAAGAAAAATATTATTCCCCCGGTTTCCAAATATTCCTGAAAAATACCCCGGAATTTCCATCATGCGGTCATTTCACCAGCTAGTGGTACCTTCAGCTTTTCCTTGATCGCGTCCACGGAACTTTCCTGTCCCAATAGAAACATCAGCTTGGTTATCGCAGCTTCTGTGGTCATGTCTGCGCCACTGATCACCCCTACGTTCAGCAGCTCCTTACTTGTTTCGTACCTTCCCTGGATTACCCGACCTCCATTGCACTGGGAGACATTCAGTATGATCAGCCCATTATTGATGGCTCTTTCCAACGAATCCATAAACCAATGCTCGCTTGGACTATTACCGGAACCGTAGGTTTCCAACACGACACCACGCAGCCCCTCTATCCCAAAGCAGGCATCCAATATTTTCGATGTAATACCCGGAAACAGCTTAAGTATCATCACCCTGTTATCCAGCCTGTTTCTGTTAATCAGCTTTTTATTGCTCTCCAGTGGGCGGATCGCTGGGGTATTGTAATCTATGACTATCCCAGCTTCGGCAAGCGGAGGATAATTTTCCGACTCAAACGCATCAAAATGCACACTCTGCACCTTCTTGGCCCGGTTACCACGTAAAAGCATGTGGTTAAAGAATATACATACCTCAGGTACGATGGGACGGTTGTTGATCTTGGCAGTGGCAATCTCCAGTGAAGTCATAAGATTCTCCCTGGCATCCGACCGCATGGCTGAGATGGGGAGTTGGGCTCCTGTGAAAATCACCGGTTTATTGAGCCCCTGAAGCATATAACTGAGCATAGATGCAGAATATGCCATGGTGTCTGTTCCATGTAAAACCACAAATCCGTCGTAGCTGTCGTAATTCTCATTGATAATATATGCCATATCCATCCAGTGAATCATGGATACATTGGAAGAATCAATAGGTTCTGGAAATGAAATCACTGTAATGGCTATGTTCATATTGTAGAGAATGGGGATTTTCTCCAATATCTGTCCAAAATTGAAGGGTACAAGGGCACCCGATTCATCATAAGCCATACCCAGTGTCCCTCCTGTATAGATGATCAGCACAGAAGATGTCTTACTGGTACGTAGTGCGGTATTCAGCCTTACAATTTTGTAGTTCATTTCTTTAACTCCTTAAATAGGTTCAGTGCATTTTCTTTGGTCTTCAGTGCCACAGCTTCTTGGGAGATCCCCAGAAAATCCCCGATTTTGACCGTAATTAGCGGTAAATAGGCAGGGGAATTCCTCTTGCCTCTATAGGGGACTGGAGCCAGATACGGGGCATCCGTCTCGAGAACCAAGTGCTCAAGTCCAATTTCCGGAATGACCGTGTCCAGTCCTCCGTTTTTGTAAGTTGCCACTCCGCCAATACCCAGCAAAAACCCCATGGCTGTTATTTTACGGGCCTGTTCGATGCTGCCCGTAAAGCAGTGGAAAATTCCCCGCAGCTTACCATCATGCAACTCCTGTACAAGCTCAATACTCTCATCCATGGATTCCCGGCAATGCAGCACAATAGGAAGAGACTTCTCCTTTGCCCAGCCAATCTGGATTTTCAATGCCTCCTTCTGCTGCTCAAAATAAGACTTGTCCCAATACAAATCCAATCCAATTTCCCCTATCGCCGCAAACTCGCGCTTGTTCAGCCAATCCTCCATCGTGGCGAGCTGGCTCTCAAAATCTGCTTTCACATCACAGGGATGTAATCCCATCATAGGGATACACAAATCGGGATACTTCAGTTCACAATCGAGCATTGCATCGATAGTTTCCACATCCACATTGGGCATATAGACCCGCTCCACACCTGCTTCCCGGATATCCTGGATCACCTGATCCCTGTCAGCATCAAACTTGGAGGAATAAATATGTGCGTGGGTTTCTATATAATTCATGGGTAAACTCTCGATTTCCATTTGATTTTGGAAGGCCAAAAGTAATAAAGAATCGTCATGGCTGAAGCAATGAAAGCGTAAATATCATAGAGCATCAGGAAAAGGAAGTTAAGCCTTTGTGAGGATTTAGCCGCAAATTTCCGGATAAAACCCGCCTGTAGCATCATTTTCAACAGTCCAATGCCTATGGCTGGCCAGGAATAAAAGTAACAGAGTAAGATCCACGCTGGGTAATATAAAAACTGTAACCCCAGAAGAATAAGCCAATACCAAGGAAGTGTCATCACCCCACTCATCCATCTTTTCCGCTGCTCCAGAAGTCTCACCCATGTCCTCTCCGCCTTGGTCTTTACCAGCATTGCTGAGCTCACCTGGTGTACTACTCCCAAACCGGATTTGCGAATGGTTTTGGCAATTTCCAAGTCTTCTGTCAATGTATCAGGCAATTCCCTGAACCCTCCACTCATCGAATATGCCCTCCTGCTGATTGCCATGTTATTCCCCAGACCAGTGGTCGGGATCCCCAGGTCTCCCGCCGCTTTCACAAAGCCCAGCGTGTTCCACCAATCAAGCTCCTGAAACTTGGCAAATATCCCTTGCGTACTCACTTGGGTAATCCCCAGCACCATACCTGTCGATCTTCCAAAGCAGCTCACTCCTGCCCTAATCCACTGGGAAGGGACGATACAATCAGCATCGGTAAAGAATAAGTATTCACCGGTCGCAGACAAGGAGAGGTGATGGAGTGCATTCGCTTTGCCATTGCTGTGAAACCCGCAAAAATCCGCAGTTTCCAACCTCACTACCTTTCGGTTCCCAGCCAGACTACACCAATCTTTTAACAGAACGGGCGTATTATCTGTACTCTGATCATCAGCAAACAAAAACTGTAATTTCTCCTCAGGATAATCCAGAGACTCCAGCGAGCACAGTAGGTTTGGCAGGTCTTTCTCTTCGTTTCTGGCCGCAATCAAAACCGAAACACTGGGGATAGCATCAGCTGTCTGACCGGAATAGTCCTTCCAGAAAAACCCGAAGCGTATCAGAATAAAAACAAACTGAAGAATCAGTATGAACACCAGCACCAGACAAAGCAGGCCGATCATAATAAGGAGGTAGTCCATCCTCTATCCTGGATATAGTCCAGATAGAGAGGTAAAATGTGCGGTAAGACCTTGCTGGTTTTCAGCTGATCATGAAACACCACAATGGCTCCGGGCTGGGTGTGTCTTATCGTATGTTTTACTATTTCCTCTACAGCTAAGTAAGGGGAATAATCTCCTGAAAGAATACTCCACATTATCAGCTGGTGGCTTTTCGAAACCAGGCTGGCCTGGGAAGAAGTCATCAGCCCATATGGTGGTCTGAACAACCTGGGTTTAACTCCCAATACCTCCTGAATCACCTGATCACAGGCCTCCACATCACGGAGATATTTATCCTTGTCTGTTTTCCAACCATTCAGATGGTGGAAGGTGTGGTTGCCGACTTGATTACCCCGTTCCAGTATCCTATGGGCAAGTCTTTCATGTTTCCTGACATTGTCACCCACCATGAAAAAAGTGGCCCGCTGTCCCCTTTTATCAAGTTCATCGAGTACATAGTCCGTAACCCCGGGCACCGGCCCGTCATCAAATGTAAGGTATACCGTCCCTCCTTCCGGGTTACCCAGCCAAGTTCTCTTTGGTGCCAGCAAGCGAAAAACAGACGGGACAGTATGCCAGAACATAGGCTACTGAAATCTTAGGCTAAGCAGGGTAAGATCATCCTGAAGCGGTACTTCACGGGAAAATGTGCGGATCTCTCTCATGAATTCCCTGTGAAAATCATCAGGGTCCATGCAGAGGTTGTTCTCCACGAAGGCCATAAGATTTTGCTCCCCGAATTCTTCTTCCTCAGGATTCATGGCTTCTGTCAAACCATCCGTATATAAATGAATGGAAAAATTGGTCAGATTCTCCCGCTTACCTATTTCAAGGAAAGGAAGCTCTTCAAAAGCTCCCAGGATAGTCGTTCCCGCATCCAGTGTTTCACTTCTTAATTCGTCCTCCCAGCATAGTATCGGTGGGTTATGGCCCGCATTCACGTATTGTAATTCACGCGTCTTGAAGTTAAAGTACCCCAGAAAAAAAGTGATGAACCGCTCCCCTTTAGTATTCTCATACAACGTGTAGTTCAGTTGGTTTACAACCATATTCAGATCTGCATTACTCCGCAACAGGGTACGGAGTGCAGCCTGAAAGTTTGACATCAGCAGGGCGGCAGAGATGCCCTTTCCCGATACATCAGCGATACAGAAATAGATTTCATCCTGGGATTTTCTCACCAGATCATAATAATCCCCTCCTACCATACTATGGGGGAAGTAAGTCACTTTTGCCTTCAATTCTTTGCCCACTGGAAGCTCCCCTGGAAACAGCATCTGCTGCACATGTGAAGCAATAGCCACCTCTCTGTTCAGCACTTCCTGCTGTAACTGCTTGCGTGCAAACCGCTTGTTCTCCAAAGCCACCACCAATATATTGGTCAGTGCCTGAGTGAAATCCAAATCCAGATCCAGGTCCCGGTCCTTCCTCCGTATAAATAAAATGGCGAGCATTTTATCCTTGTGGTATACCGGTAAGTATGTCTCCAATTCCTGAAAAGAATACCCCTCACCGAGTTCCAGCCTAAGCTGTCCTGTGGACTTTTCATCAATAATCTGGCTTGCAGGTATAATCCCGGGAACACTCCCCTTTACCCCATGGGAGATCTTGTTTTCGAAAGCACCCTCCTTGGCCACATACAGGACCATGGCTTTGATATTCAAATGGACCAGGCAGGTAAACTTGAAAATATTGGCAAGGACTGCTTCGGATTGATTTTCATTGATAGCCTGCGTGATCTCCAAGAGGGCTTTCAGCTCCAGTTCTTTCCGTTGGTATTTATGTATTTCCGTGGTAGTCAAATGTCACAGTGCGTTATGGGCCATGAGGCCTTTCTTCGAGGCCAGATACAAAAGCCCTTTTCCATCCTTAAGTATATCTACCTCATCAAACCGCTCTTCATCCGGCGTATTAAGGCACTTTATCATTCCCTTTGTGTAGAGGGATTGCAAGGTATCAAGGATTGGCTTATCATCCCAACCTAAAGATTCTTTTAGATATCCAAATGGCTGGACAAAGTACAGTTCATCCAACAGGTCAAATTCTGCATCACTCATAAGATCCAATTCAAATTCTAAGTTAACATTTCTCTATTTCCCCCTACCTTTCCAGACAAATTTTCCGCGTATGGAAGCGATGCCTACGATAAGCACATAGATGGGGTGGAGTAGTGACGAGAGCACATAAACCCACCAAGCCTCATCCCTTTCAAAGGTTTTCAGGACTTTCCCCAAGAAAAACTTTTCTGACAGAATTTTCAGCATCCAACCCACAAAAAAAACACAGCATCCATTTTGGCCCTGAAAAAGCAACAGGAATGTTGCCAGCCATACTACTTGTGCAACAAAGGAAAAAACGGCAGAAGCCATGTGGGAGAATGACCGGTGGGCTTTCCACTTTCCTGCCCATCGCCTGCGCTGGTTGATCAGGGAGTTCCAGGTGGGTTCTGGATCTGTCATCACCAGCACTTCTTTGTAAGGCAGGTAGAGACAGGCCCCACTTCCGAAATGTGCCCTTATTTTTTTCAGCAAAAACTCATCATCTCCAGAGAGAAAATCCCTGTTTCCACTGTAACCTCCCACTGCCCCAAAAGCCGATCTCCGATATGCTAGATTTGCCGCACTACACATCAGCGGCCGCTTCGTTCCGAAAGCATACGAAGTCACCAATAAAATACTTGCCCAATCCAATTTCTGGAACTTTGTCACAAACCCTCCGCCTCCATCCACCATGACGGGGCCCGCCACAAGTTGGACTTCCGGTGTGACGAATGGCGCCACCATACGCTCTATCCAATGCCTTGGAAAGCTGCAATCCGCATCAGAGCAGATTATAATAGCGCCCTTTGCCAACTCCAGACCATGCTCCAACGCTGATTTTTTCCCAAATCCTTCACTTCTGGTTATACTGTATACTGGATTGCCCCGGATTAATCTCTTTAACAGGTCAAAGGATCCATCTTCACTGTGATCATCTATAAAAATCACCTCAAGGCAAGGGTAGGTAAGGCTGTCCAGCCTCTTAACCAACAAGCTCAGGTTTTTTGACTCGTTTCTGAAGGGTATCAACAAAGAAACCTTTCGATTCTCCCCATTCCCCAAAGCAAGGAATCCATGCTCAGGCCAAAATCCGGCAAACAATAGAAGGGTGAGAAAATAACTCAGTGACCAGATCAGGTAAAAACTTAGCATCTTTTCGGCTAACTTGCGCGGGTGGGTAAAGAACAAAAAAAAGAGGCAAAGGAAAAAATAATTCTGGGAATAGACCCCGGTACTACGGTAATGGGGTATGGATTAATCCTCACTGAAGGTAAGAAGTATAAAATACTTCAATATGGTGTGATCCATCTTAAAAAATATGAAACGCATGAACTCAAATTGAAGAAGATCTTTGAGCGGATTACAGGAATCATAGATGAGTTTCTACCCGATGCGGTAGCGCTTGAAGCCCCGTTTTACGGTGTTAATATCCAATCCATGCTGAAGTTGGGAAGAGCTCAGGGCGTAGCTATGGCTGCAGCACTTGCCCGTGAAATTCCAATCACTGAATACTCCCCAAAAAAAGTGAAGCAATCCGTCACAGGCAACGGGAATGCTTCAAAAGAACAGGTTGCGGCCATGCTTCAGACACTCCTGGGATTGACCGAATTGCCCAAAATGCTGGATGCCACTGATGCGCTGGCTGTGGCCTTATGCCACCATTTCCATGAGGGGAGATTACAGACGCGGGGCAGGAATGAAGGCTGGAAATCATTCATTGAAGAAAATCCTGATCGCATAAAAAAATAAACACCCCGATCCAAGACCGGGGTGTTGCTTAGAATAACAAATTCAACGCTATCAAAAATCTATTCCGAGAGATAGTTTGAGCGCTCTGTTATTGGTATCCTGGTTATAGTAGTTCAAACTGGTAAATCCAATATCATAGCTTAACTGTGCATTTATCCCAGCCGGAAGCTTAACACCTACTCCCACTACACCGCTGATATCGTACCCACGGATCGGTTCAGTACTTGTCTGCACATTCCCACCTTCATCGTATTTTCTGGAGAGCAATAAAGAGCCCTGTGGCCCTACAAAAACATTGACGATAGGAAGAAGATTCAACCTCACCAGAACCGGAATGTCAATGTAATTCATTCGTTCGCTCACATCTGCTCCAGTTACACCGTTGGTGGTCTTATAGCCCCTCTGCGAAAACTGAACACCTGGCTCGACTGCCACAAAGCCTGCATCCAATGTATAGTATCCGCCCACATGAAAACCCATCCTTGCTTTAAAATTGGTTTCGTGGAAATTGGAGGATGTCAAGCCAACTCTGGCTCCAAATTGTGCTTGGGAAGTCCCGATAAGTCCTAGAGTAAGGACTAGAAGTAAAATCTTTTTCATGTGTAATTAATTGATAATAAAGGTTATTTTAGTAGGACTAATCCCACCAAGGCGAACAAATTTCGCCTAAATAAGAATTGATGCGATTGTCATTATATTTTTAAACACTAAAACTAGTAGAAGCCCAGGAAATTCAAGCTAATTCTTCCACATTTTTTAAGTAACGACAACATGGGAAAATTCTTGGATTTGTTCAAAACCCCTCCTAAGAACAGTATATGGGCCAAGCGATTTTTCGCTTATTGTTTAGCCTAGACGGTGAATTTGTAATAGCAATGCAATCTTTTACCTCACGTAAGTCTTATGAGAAAATAGAAGCGTTAGAGAAAAGTTGGTTACTCAAGTTCCTTGGACACAACTATTGGGACCCTGAGCAGAATAAGTAGGGCTTGCTGAAAAAGTCTCAGCTGTACCGGCTTCAAGACGTCCGAGTGATGATGTATGCTTATACTTCGAATGAGGGCAACGTAGAAGATGGCGGGGCTGAGGCTAGCTCAAAAAAATACTGTTTTTGGATTTTCCGGTGCATGGATAAGGAGCAATTGTGGTCAAAAAGCTTGCACTTGCTGAAAAACAGCTTATCCTAAAAATGGTCTGATAACTCAAAACTATGGCTTCCAATCTTTTTACTGGCGTTTTTCAGCAGGCCCCAAGTAATAAGACCTTCCCGGCAAGTTGTACAAAAAAAGCTTCCCTTTCGGGAAGCCAGATTTGGTTGGTGGCATATAAGTTCCTGCCCTAACTACGCTACGCTGCAGGCAATTAGGGCAGGATAAAATGTGGATCATACTAGAAAGTATATCCCAGGGAAAGCTTGAAACCTCTATTATACACATCGGCTTCGCTATCCTTAAATATAGGTGTCATACCATAATCATACGACCCTTGAATATTAAATCCTTTGGGCAGATTATAACCTACCCCGATCATCAGACCGAAGTCTGTTTCTTTGATATCGTCGGAGTCAAACGAAATGGTGGATCCGAAGAAATCACCTTCAAACTTAGAACTGGCAAGAAACGACAACTGCGGTCCTGCAAAGATATTCAATCCATCTACCGGGTAAAGTCTTAACAGGACAGGAATATCCACATAATTCAGGATTGCCCTACTGTTAATTGCATTGTCATTCTGTGTGCCTTTTACCGAGTAATATACCCCAGGCTCAATAGCGAGTCTTTCTGTGGCAAAAAGCATGGCATAAAGCCCTGCATTGAACCCCACTCTGTTGGTGTAATCATTTTCCGAAACATCAGATCCTCCAAAATTGAAAAAATTGGCACCTCCTCTGATTCCGAATCCTCCAAGGTCATTACTTTGGGCTTGCACCACTCCCAGACTACTAAGTGCGAGAGTGAAAACTAGAATAATCTTTTTCATTGTAGAATTGATAATTGATTTGTGCAGCTATCAATCCCATCATGGTGCCAAAAAAATCGAAAGGCAAAATCCGGCTGTTATTCTATTACTTTTTTATCGACGTAATTAGAGTTAAGTATACCCAAAGCACCCATATATTTCAACCCGAAACTCAAGGTATCCCCTACTTGATACTTATTGGGGTTCTGTCCGAGATTCAGGATAAGCATATCCGAACTTGCCCCTAGTATCTCTATTTCCCCATCTGATGGAATCAGGTATTTTGGGTCCACATCGAGAAGTCCTATATCAAGGATAGCCCGATAGGAAGTCTGGCCATAAAGCGTCTGGTCGATTTCCATCACTTCGCCCTGCGGGTTAGCTGCCAGATTACCAACGGGTAGCAAGGGCTTCTCCTGCATTTCTATAATCTCTGAGTGAAGTTCAAACACATCTCCGTGCATCCCTTCTATGACCTTTTCCTCGAACAGGTCCACACCAAAATAGAGTGTCTCTCCTATCCGGAAATGGTTGATTCCTTTCGGTAGCTGGTGGGTAAGCATTAAGGGTATTGTGACTGAAGTGCCCGCGGAAACCCAAGGGATTTTGATGTCAAATTTAAGCTCGATGATCTGCTTATAGAGGGATAGTTGGATCAGCTTATCGGTGGATGGCATTACCCCGTTCAGACAGTTGAGATTCGTGCCCAAACCTATAATCTCTACGTTGGGAAGTTGAAATATTTGGGAATAAAATTCCACCAATTGTTCGCCCATTACTCCCTCTCTGAGATCACCGGTCTCGACCATAATTATAATCTTGTGCTTCTTCCCTTGAAGTACGGCCTCTTTACTTATCCACCTGATGGTTTCCAGTTCACTGTTTAGGCTTACATCCGCATGCTGTACCATATTTCCTACATTCCGCTTTGAAACAGGTTTGATATAGACAGTCTGTACATCCGGATTTAATTTCTTTACCATAGCCAGGTTACTGATCCTGCTGTCATGGATCTCCGTGACCCCCAGGTTTATCAGTTCCTGAAGAAAAAGTCTGTTGCCGCACAAGAGTTTGGAAACTACTCCCCACGACACTCCGCTTGTTTCAAATTTCTGTTTAAGAAAATTGAAGTTTTCCCTGAGCTTGGTTTTATGTAAGGTAAAATATGCCATTTACTTTGCCAGTCTCATTTCAAGATATTTATTGGTAAAGCCGAGTCTTTCATAAAGCTTCCGGGCTGGATTATCCGGTTCCACATGAAGTGCTACCGCTCCATTTGCCATCTTAATGGCTGCCTCCATTAGCTTACTTCCTATTCCTTTTCCTCTCTGCGATGCATCCACAGCGATATATACCAGAATATTTTCAGGTATATATCCGGACATACCTGTTTTATTCATTACTACTGCTCCCAGAATTTGTCCTTCCTCCCTCGCCACAACAACAAAACCACCAGCCTGAAGCCCTTGATCGAGCGCATAATCCAGGCATTTCATAATATCATCCTTTGGGTCTCCATAGTGTCCCAGATGGTGAAAGAGAAATTCGGCTATTTCATTTTTCTGAAGGTAAGTGGCACTGTCCATTGCCGAGAGCGTTTCTAGTTTGATCATACGGATTTTAACTTTGAACTGAAATTTTTATCATAATAATTAATTGCCAGAAAGATGCTCAATGAAACAGTGAGACCAAATAAATTGGGATCCAATCCCCATGGCAATGCCGGATCTGCTATAGTAAGGCCTGCGGTAACAGATCCACCAGCTATCATGGATGCTACTGCCGCCCTGACATTATGCTGTCCAAAAAACAAACCCGCAACTACAGGAACCAACAAACCTGATACCATAAATGCATAGGAATAGAGCATGAGGCTTAATACTTCTGTCATCTGCCATGCAATCCACAAGGCAGCTACCCCGATTATCAAAGTCAGCACCTGGCTGATTCTTACCTCCATTTTAAAGCTCTTGCCCTTCAAAACCCCACCCAGAATATCTGTAGCCATATTTCCGGATGCTGCAATCAGGCATGAATCTGCAGTGGAGAGTATGGCTGAAAAATAGGCGGACATCATCAGTCCCAATATTCCTACAGGTAAAATTTGGCTGAGCAATACGGGTAGTCCCATTTCAGGATCCATACCTGCCGTGAGCCCTTCCAGCGCGCCCTGCTCTACAGCGACCCGGGACAACAACCCTAAGGACACCCCCAAAAAAGCCATTATGGGCCATTCAAACAACCCCGCTATAAACCATGCCTTCTTGGCTGATTTCACATCCCGGGAAGCAAATATCCGCTGGTATAAGGTCATGCCCACAAACCAGATGGGAATTATCGTAATCCCCCAGTTGACCAGATCCTGCCATGTTAGGTTGGTAAGGGTGAAAAACTCATTAGGAAGCGTGGTATAGATACCTTCCCAACCTCCTACATAGATGAAGCTTAGCGGAACTCCAATAAATAACAATCCTGCCATCAATATTATCCACTGGATGGTATCGGTATAAATTACGGCCTTCAATCCGCCCACTACCGTATAGATCACCACAATTGCCCCCATAATCAGCAAGGCATGATTCAAGTTGAGTTCAGGAAAAGTTCCTGAGGCCAATTTAGCTCCTGCTAAAAGTTGGGAGGAAGTGAATCCCAAGTAGCCCAAAAAACAGATGACAGCAGCAACTCTCGCTGCTGTGGAATTATATAAATGTCCGATGATCTGGGGAAATGTGAAAAACTTGGCAAATGAGGGATCTGCTTTGACACGAGGTATTAAAACTACTGCTGCCAGCCATGCTCCCAAGAGTCCCGTGAAAAGCATCCATGACCCAGACAGACCCATCACAAACCCCAATCCTCCCAGCCCGACTGAAAATCCTCCTCCCACATCCGTAGCCACTACGGAAAGTCCAATATGCCAACTGCCTATCGACCTACCCCCAACATAATAATCTTCCTGATTGGAGTTTTTGCCCATGAAAAAAAATCCCACACCCAACATGACTGCCATGTAGGCAATAAAGATCATCAGATCTATTAAATGCATTACTAACTTGGATTTGTAATAAATTCATTTGAAAATATAATTTTTCAAAGTTAAGCAATAAGCCTCAAATTCAAAATTTTATTAGGTTTAATGCCTGAATTTGATCTTTCAGTGCAATTAATAATTGAAATAGTATAAAAAAACAGCGTTATTGAATTAATGTATTTATTCTATTTCCAAGTAATCCCTTCGAAGCAAAAGTGCTGGGATGAAACTGTAAAGTTACCCCATGATGAGGCACTCACGTATAATCTTATTGCTTTGTAGACCGCAATAAAACGCTGTTTAAATTAGGTAAACAATACGATTAAACTGCCCTCCTGAGCCTGGCTCCTTTCACCAGGGATACGGCTTTAAGTACCATCACTCTCCTTTATCACTTTTGTATACAGGTAACCTGAGCTGTGCATCCCTCCCGCAGACATAGCTTGCCCCCTACCGGAACGATGCTATGCTCCTGAAAACAAAAAAGCCCGGTACAATACCGAGCTTCTTCTCTGAATCTAAATCTTTCTTAGACCGCGTAACTTTTGGGGGCTAGTTCAATCCGCCGGCTTTCCTGCAATGACCTGCTATCCTTTATACACTTTCGCTAGTAAGGACAGCGGAGTAATACTCCCTGTTCATTCTTGCTATATTGGTTAGGCTGATACCTTTGGGACATTCGGCAGCGCATGCACCGGTGTTGGTACAAGCTCCAAAGCCCTCGGAGTCCATCTGTGCGATCATTTTCTCTGCCCGCTCCTTCCGCTCTACCTGCCCTTGGGGTAACATCGCCAGCTGGGAAATTTTTGCAGAGGTAAAAAGCATCGCAGAGGCATTTTTGCATGCTGCTACACAGGCTCCACACCCAATGCAGGTCGCCGCATCAAAAGCCTCATCAGCTATCCTTTTTGGGATCGGTATTTCGTTTGCGTCAGGAATTCCCCCTGTATTTACAGACACATAGCCTCCTGCCTGGATAATCCTATCAAAAGACGATCTATCCACCACCAAGTCTTTCACTACCGGAAATGCCTTGGCTCTCCATGGCTCGATGGTAATCGTATCACCATCCGAAAAAGACCTCATATGCAACTGACAGGTCGTTGTCTGCTGTGGGCCGTGTGGTTTTCCATTGATATAAAGTGAGCACATTCCGCATATGCCTTCCCTGCAGTCATGATCAAAATGAACAGGATCATGACCTTTCTCTGCCAGTTCCTCATTCAGCACATCCAGCATCTCCAAAAAGGACATATCCGCAGAGATACCATCCAAAGGATAGGTTACAAAATCCCCCTTAGCCGAGGTGTTTTTTTGTCTCCATATTTTTAATGTAAGTTTCATATTTTTCTATGGATTAATGTCTATCGATTATTTATAAGATCTCTGGGTCAACTTCACATTTTCGAATACAAGAGGCTCTTTATTAAGCTCCTCTTCCATATCTTCGCCCACATACTTCCATGCTGCCACATACGCATAGTTTTCATCATCCCTGAGAGCCTCTCCTTCCGGAGTCTGATATTCTTCCCTGAAGTGTCCTCCACAGGATTCATTCCTGTTCAGCGCATCATCAATCATCAGCTCCCCGAGCTCGATAAAATCGGCTACCCTACTGGCTTTTTCCAGTGACTGGTTTAATTCCTCGTTGGTTCCCAGAACTTTCACATCCGCCCAGAATTCCTGCTTCAGTTTTTTGATCTCCGCTTTCGCTTGCACAAGCCCTTCAGCCGTCCGTGCCATACCACATTTATCCCACATGATCTTCCCAAGCCTTTTATGAAAATGATCCACGGTTTTCTTACCGTTGATGGAAAGTAGCTTTTTGATGCTGTCTTTTACTCCCTGGGCTGCTTTTCCAAACTCGGGGTGATTCACATCTATTTTGGTAGGAGGAGTCTGTGCCAAGTAGTCGCCCAGTGTGTATGGAGCCACAAAATACCCATCTGCCAAGCCCTGCATCAAAGCTGAAGCACCGAGCCTATTTGCACCGTGATCCGAGAAATTGGCTTCTCCCAGTGCGTAAAGCCCAGGTACAGTTGTCATCAGGTTATAATCTACCCAAAGCCCTCCCATGGTATAGTGCACGGCAGGATATATCATCATAGGCGTCTGGTAAGGATTTTCACCCGTGATCTGCTCATACATATCAAACAGGTTACCATACCTTGCCCTTATGGCGGCTTCACTATCCCGCTTTATGGCATCCCTGAAATCCAGAAAGACCGCCTCTCCAGTCTCATTTACACCTCTACCTTCATCACAAACATACTTGGCATTTCTGGAAGCCACATCCCGGGGGACAAGGTTTCCGAAGCTTGGATACTTTCTCTCCAGAAAATAATCTCTGTCCTCTTCTTTGATATCAGCCGCTTTGATCTGGCCTTTTCTCAGTTTCTCTGCTGTCTCAGTGGTCTTAGGTACCCATACCCGCCCATCATTTCTCAGGGATTCAGACATCAGTGTCAGTTTTGACTGATGGTCCCCGGAGACAGGAATACAGGTAGGGTGGATCTGCGTAAAACATGGATTCGCAAAGTATGCCCCTTTTTTATGAGCCCTCCAGGCAGCAGTCACATTGGAGCCCATGGCATTGGTAGAAAGGAAAAACACGTTGCCATACCCTCCAGTGCAAAGCATTACAGCATGTGCAGCATGGGTCTCTATTGCCCCTGTGATCAGGTTTCTGGTGACTATCCCCCGTGCATGGCCATCAATGATCACCACATCCATCATTTCTGTGCGGGGATACAGCTTCACCTTTCCATTGGCTACCTGGCGGCTCAGCGCAGAATAAGCTCCGAGCAGCAGCTGCTGGCCTGTCTGGCCCCTTGCATAAAATGTCCTGGAAACCTGGGCTCCCCCAAAGGAACGGTTTGCCAAGAGCCCCCCGTATTCACGTGCAAAAGGAACCCCTTGGGCTACACATTGGTCAATGATACTCACAGACACCTCCGCCAGACGGTAAACATTGGCTTCCCTGGCACGGTAATCACCGCCTTTTACGGTATCATAAAAGAGCCTATATATCGAGTCTCCGTCATTCTGATAGTTTTTCGCAGCATTTATCCCTCCCTGGGCAGCGATAGAATGCGCCCTTCTTGGGCTGTCCTGAAAACAAAAAGCCTTCACATTATAGCCCAGTTCTGCCAGAGAGGCAGCTGCCGAGGCTCCAGCCAGGCCGGTTCCAACTACAATTACTTCGTACTTTCTTTTGTTTGCCGGGTTGACCAGCTTGCTGTTAAACTTATGCTTAGTCCACTTTTCAGCCAATGGACCAGCTGGTATTTTGGAATCTAGTATCATACGGGACTATTATTAGCGCTGTGACGTGAAATAGATATAAAGAGGCATACTGGCAAATAAGAGGGGAACCAGAATGCTATAGATTTTTCCCACTGCTTCTATGGCGGGAGAATATTTTTTATGATTCAGGCCCAAGGTCTGAAATGCACTGGCAAATCCATGGGAAAGGTGAAATCCGAGAAAGACCATCGCTATCACGTATCCTGCCACAATCAGTTCATTCTGGAAAGCAAACTGAACCACGCTGAACAGGTCTTTATATTCCTCTCCATTGTACGTCACAAAAGGCACATCCCCCCAATGCATCTCATACCAGAAGCCTTGGAGATGGACTACCAGAAAGACCAGGATAATGGTACCCAACACTCCCATATTTCTTGAGGCCAACGTGCTGTTGGTAGAGGCTCTGCTTTCTGCATAGCCTATCGGACGGGCAGCCTTATTGGTACTGGTCAACCAAATGGACCAAACAACATGGCCGATTATAGAAATATATGTCAACCACGACAACAGCTTAACCGCAGGATTGGTAGTCATGAATTTGGCGTAAATATTAAATGCTTCTCCTCCATCGCCCTTTAACAGCAATAAATTTCCGGAGACGTGACCTGTCAAAAACAGGATCAGGAAAAGTCCGGTCAGCGCCATGATCAATTTCCTGCCAAGTGTGCTATTCAAGGTTTTTGTAACCCAGCTCATATAATTTTCTCGATTAGATTAAAACGAACACTTTGATTTTATACTGCCAAATTTACATGTGGAAGTGGTAGCAAACAATCCATTCAAAAACCCTTCTCTTATTTTAAAAGGTTCTAAATAGTAAGCAAGAATAAACTTTAAATTAATTCGTTAGCAGATCATTTAACAGGCTGTTTATTTTTATTGTTTGATTATGCCGGGTTTTTCTACTTACTTCCATTTATTTCGTATAGGTAGAAGCCGGGAATAAGATGAGCAGATCAACTTTTATCCTTGAATTGAGTTTTGTCCTTACTATGAACACCATCAATATGAAGCTAAAACTTACCCTTGGGATTTTTTATATATTCCTGATTGCAGGAATTTCGGAAGCTTGGGCCACACATATCCGCGCAGGGGAAATCATCGCTGAGCGTGTCTCAGTGCAGAATCTGACCTATAGGATTACCGTAGTAGGATACACTGATACCCGGTCCAGCGTGATTTTCGGTCCCGGGACAATTAATTTTGGAGACGGCAGGGAAGCGCAGCTCAACACTGAGAGTGACTTTTCCCTGGTCCAGGATCTGGGAAACCAGATTCAAAAGAACACCTTTGTGACTACCCACACCTTTCAGGGCCCGGGGACTTACACCATCCGGTTTCAGGAATTCAACAGAAATGACAGAACCCTGAACATGGACAATTCTGTAGACACTCCTTTCTATGTTGAGACACAGATTACGATCGATCCCTTTATTGGGGTAAACAGCTCTCCCGTTCTTACCATACCTCCGGTAGACAACGGAGCTGTGAATGTCAGATACATTCACAACCCTGGTGCTTATGATCCTGATGGGGACAGCTTAGCTTATGAAATGGATATTCCAAAGCAGGCTTTCCAACGACCTGTGAACAATTACAGAAGCCCTGCCACTGGAGAATTCAGCTTCAACAGAGAAGATGGGTCCACCCCTCCCTTTCTGACAATTGATGAGGTGTTCGGGGACTTGATCTGGGATGCTCCAGGCACTGCTGGACAGTTTAATGTCGCTTTCAAAATCAAGGAATACCGGAAGCTGGACGGCAGGTGGGTACAGATAGGCTATGTGGTGAGGGACATGCAGATTATCATCGAGAACTCCAACAACAGAAGACCTGAACTGATCCTACCTCCCGACATCTGCGTGGAGGCAGGTACACTGATAGAGGAAATTATCCAAGGGTCGGATCCTGACGGAGACCCTGTACGCATAGAAGTATTTGGGGAGCCTATAGAGATCACCACCTCTCCGGCTACTTATCTCCCTGAAAGCGGGTTCCAGCCTTCTCCCGGTATAGTGAATTTCTCTTGGCAAACTGTATGTAACCATGCCAGGGAGCGGGAATACGAAGTCCGGGTAAGAATTACAGATCAGCCTAGATCAGGACCTGCACTGGTGGATATCAAAACGTGGCGGATCAAAGTGGTAGGACCTCCTCCGGTATTCGACGAAATAGAACAGATGCCTGGAAGGAGTGTAGAACTGAACTGGGATCCGTATGTCTGCGCAAATTCCGCCAATGAAATGCAGATCTGGCGCAGGATCAACTCGGATCCTTATGAGCCGGACAGCTGCGAGACAGGTATCCGGCCGGGCTATGAACTGGTAGGAACTACGGACATGCAGACCCTGAGTTTTATCGATGAAAACGGGGGCGAGGGACTGGCTCCAGGCAATACCTATTGCTATAGATTGGTTGCTGCCTATCCGCAGCCCAGGGCAGGGCTAAGTGTGGTATCGGAAGAAATCTGTATCACCATTGACGTCGACGTGCCCATCATTACCAATGTAAGCGTGGAACAAACTGATGATGCAGCTGGTGAAATCTTTATCAAATGGACACCTCCTTATGATATAGACCGCGAACAGTTCCCGGGACCTTACAGCTACGAATTGCTTAGAAGCAATGGGTTCACCGGTTCGCAGGGGCAGGTATCCCTTGGGGTAACCTCCGACACGCTGTTTACAGACACTGGTCTGAACACCCAAAACCTGGTATACAATTACGAAGTGGTACTACTGGACAACAATGTAAAAATTGACACATCTTCTGCTGCTTCATCTGTCAGGATTGAGCCTACCATCATCAATGAGGCCATCGAACTGAACTGGACATTCAATGTACCTTGGAACAATGCCATCTCAGAGTATAAGCATGATGTCTATAGAAACCGCACCGATGCTGCTGCTTCGGGCGCAGATACCTTTGTGAAGATCGGGGAAGTGGATGTCACGCAGAACGGGTTCACCTTTTTGGATGACGGCAGTTTCAACGGCGTATCCTTGAACAAGGAGTTGGAATATTGCTACTACGTGGTAACCAAAGGTGCCTACAACGTAGAAGGACTGGTGTATCCGCTGGAAAACAAATCCCAGATAGTCTGCGCCAAACCAGATGACGACAGTCTTCCTTGCCCTCCTGTATTGACTTTCGAGGGGCCGGTATGCGAAGAATACCTTGCCGAGGTGCCGTGCAATACCAACACCTTTTATCATGACCTGAGTTGGGAACCTGATTTTTCAGGTGAGTGCGATGATGAGCTTAGTGGGTACAGGCTTTATTTCACTTCTGATGGATCAGACGGCCAGTTTGAATTGGTGGCTGAGCTTTCTGCATTGGATCTGTCCACAAGAATCTCCAACCTGACCAACTATAGAGGATGCTATTATATCACCGCTGTGGACAGATCAGGAAATGAAAGTGACCCAAGCAACGTCGTATGCGTGGAGAACTGTCCTGCTTACAATCTTCCCAATGCATTCACACCTAATGGAGACGGGGTGAATGAGACTTTCATGGCATTTGACAATCCGTTCTCCCAATGTCCAAGATTTGTACAGGGAGTGGAGATGATGATTGTAAACCGATGGGGTGTGGAAGTATTCAAGTACAACAGCCTACAATCAGCAGAGAATGATATTTATATCCGGTGGGACGGTAAGGACAAAAACGGCAACGATTTGCCAGCTGGCACCTATTATTATTCAGGAAGTGTTTCTTTCGATGTACTGGATCCTACACAGCGGACAAGAAGTCTGAAAGGGACCATCCAGATTCTGAGATGACAGGAGTCAGGCAGCTTATTTTCTTCGATGGGGTATGCAGTCTCTGCAATGCTTCCATAGACTTCGTAATGCGAAGGGATAAAAAGCATCTATTTCTGGTCGGAGCCCTACAGGACGGGATTAGCAAAAAGATTCTCTCCTCATACGCTGTGAAGAAGGATTATCTGGATAGCCTTGTGCTGTTGCAGCATGGGCAACTCTACTACAGAAGCACTGCTGCGTTGAAAATCGCCCGTAATTTATCGGGACCATGGCCCATACTCTATCCTTTGATCTACTTGCCTGGCTGGTTGAGAGACAGCGTGTACAACTGGATCAGCAAAAACCGCTATAAGTGGTTTGGCAAGTCGGATACGTGCAGACTCCCCTCTCCCGGTGAAAAAGCACGGTTCCTAACAGCAGAAACCGCCCGAAAATATTCCCTTCTCTGAGAGCAAGTACGCATGTGGGATTCTCCTCCCATCGAAAAGGGTTATATTTGTAACCTTATAACAAAACCCCTATTGATGAAGGCATACGTTTTTCCGGGCCAAGGTGCCCAATTCCCGGGAATGGGAAAAGCATTATATGAAGAGATCCCTCAGGCTAAGACTCTTTTTGAGCAAGCCAACGCTATTTTGAATTTCAGGATAACAGACATTATGTTTGACGGTAGTGACGAAGAACTGAAGCAAACAAAAGTCACGCAGCCTGCTATTTTTTTGCATTCCGTGGTATTGGCGAAGGCAACGGTAGATTTTGCTCCGGATATGGTAGCAGGTCACTCACTGGGAGAGTTTTCCGCTTTGGTAGCCAATGGAGCCCTGTCATTTGAGGATGGATTAAAGCTGGTATACCAGCGGGCACTAGCCATGCAGGAAGCCTGTGAGCTCAACCCCTCTTCCATGGCAGCCATCCTGGGGCTTCCCGATGAAAAAGTGGAAGAAATATGTGCCTCAATCCCCGGTGAAACAGTAGTTCCAGCCAATTATAACTGTCCTGGTCAGCTCGTGATTTCGGGCTCTACAAAAGGCATAGAAATAGCCTGTCAGCTGATGAAGGAGGCAGGTGCAAAACGTGCGTTGCCCCTTCCTGTAGGGGGAGCTTTCCATTCTCCCTTGATGGAACCAGCCAGGGAAAAGCTTCAAAAGGCGATAGAGGTGACGCAGTTTAACCAACCCAGTTGCCCGGTATACCAGAATGTGAGCACGACAGCAGTCACTGATCTAGGCCAGATCAAAGCCAATCTGATCGCCCAACTCACTGCTCCGGTAAAATGGACTCAGTCTGTACAGAATATGGTAAAAGACGGTGCCACACAGTTCATTGAATGCGGCCCTGGTAAGGTGCTTCAAGGACTGGTCAAAAAAATCCATGGCGAGGCTGAGGTCTCGGGACTTTAACCCCTTAAGACTGCCCCAGTTTTGGGGTAGTCTTCTCACTTAAAAAGCTGTACATCTCCTTTATCTTTGCAGCCGGCCAAGAGTTCCGCAGCGGTTTTTTGGGATACAGGATGGATAAAGCCAGGCAATATCTCCACCAATGGCACCAACACAAATTTACGTTCTGCCAGGTACGGATGGGGCACTTTCAATTCAGGCAAGTTAAGCACCGATTGCCCAATAAAAAGAATATCAATATCCATGGTCCGGTCTCCCCAGTGGTCTTCGCGGGTACGCCCCAATGCAGCTTCGATCTGCTGGATAAAACACAAAAAGTCCATTGGACTGCGATCCGTCCGAACTTGGACCACCTGATTCAGAAAGGGGCCTTTTGCCACTCCCCCCCATGCTTCTGTTTCGTAAATACGGGATTGAAGAAGGAGTTCATTTGCCCCGGATATCCTTTTCACTGCCTCTGCCAATAAGGACTCCCGGTCTCCTTTGTTCCCTCCGAGAATCAGAACAACTTCAGAAAACATGGGTTAGGATTTATAGTTTATTGTAAACATGCCCTAAATTAGGTTATTTTGGGTTCAAATAATTTAGCTTATGAAATTCCTGGGTAATGTGCTGGCAGTTATTGTCGGCCTCTTCATTTTTAGCATACTGAGTTTCCTTATTATGTTTGGCATCATCGGTATGATTGCGGCTTCCAGCAGTACTGAGGTCACAGTGAAACAAAACTCTCTGTTGCATCTTAATCTGAATGGAAGGACATTGGTAGAGCGGACTTTTGACGAAGATTTGGATCTTTCCATGCTTGGCAATCCTTTTGGAAGTAGTACCAACGCTGGACTGGTCAATCTGAAGAAAGCCATCAACGAAGCCAAATCCAACGACAACATCAAAGGAATCTATCTGAATGCCGGGTTGATCATGGCAGGGCAAGCAAATCTGCTGGAGCTAAGAGAGGCTTTGGAGGATTTCAAGACCTCGGGTAAATTTATCATTACGTATGATGAAGCCTTCTCCGAAGGTGGCTATTACCTAGCTTCCGTGTCTGACGAAATCTACCTTAATCCTATCGGGGGTATTGATTTCAATGGCTTTTCATCCCAAGGCATATTTCTCAAAGGTCTCTTCGACAAAGTAGGCATCAAACCAGAAGTATTCCGGGTGGGAGAGTTCAAAAGCGCAGTGGAGCCATTTATCCTGAAAAAGATGAGTGACGAAAACAGGTTGCAGACCCAGTTTTTCCTGGATGACATCAATAACCACGCCCTGGCAGGTGTAGCGGAGTCCAGAGGGATCCCTTACGATAGCCTGAAAGCTATCAACACACAGATGCTGGTAAGAAAACCGGATGATGCGGTCAGATTCAAACTGGCAACAGCCCTGTTCTACGAAGACCAGGTTTATTCCAGGCTACGTGAGAAACTAGGCATCACAGAGGACGATGAAATCCCATTCATAACTGCCACGGATCTCAATTCCACGGCAAAATCAAAGAATCTTACTTCGAAAAACCGCATAGCAGTAATCGTGGCAGAAGGTGAGATCGTAGGAGGAAAAGCGGACGGGGTAATCAGCTCTGAAAAATTTGCTTCTGAAATCCGGAAAGCCAGAAAAGATGACAATATTAAGGCAATTGTACTCCGGGTAAATTCTCCTGGAGGATCTATCGTCGCATCAGAAGTGATATGGAGGGAAATGTCGGAAGCGAAGAAAACCAAACCTGTGATCGTGTCCATGGGAGAAGTCGCAGCCTCCGGGGGCTATTACATTTCAGCACCTGCTGACACCATCGTGGCCCAACCCAATACCATCACGGGCTCAATCGGTATTTTTGGACTTTGGTTCAATGTGGAGGAACTGATTACAGACAAGATGGGCATCACTACCGATGTGGTATCCACCGGTGAGCTCTCAGACTTTATGAATCCTACCAGGGAGCTGACGGAAGTGGAGCGTAATATCATACAGACTACCATCGAAGATGGATATGAAACATTTATTTCAAGAGTGGCTGAAGGAAGGGGAATGTCTCCTGAAGCCGTAAAAGAGGTAGCCTCCGGACGTGTCTGGACTGGCTCCCAAGCCAAAGAGAGGGGTCTGGTGGATGTGTTGGGAGGACTGAATACAGCGATTGGGATAGCTGTGGATAAAATTGGTGCCGAGGACGATTACCGGGTAGTCTATTATCCGCAGCCTAAACCATGGTTTACGAGCTTTATGAGTGATTTTGGGGATAAGGTAAGAGTAGGCCTTATGAAATCACAGCTGAAGGAAAACTATCCACTCTATAACCAAGTGGAAAAGCTGAAAAACTACCAAGGTATACAGGTACGGATGCCACAGGATATCACCATCAAATGATAACAAAACGGCTCCTTTCGATGGAGCCGTTTTTTATTGCTTCTGCAGGAGGATTTTCCAGGCTTTATCCGCATCCCCGCTCTCCAGTACCTCCTTGGCCAATGCATGCAGGTGATCTGTCCAGGATTCAGGGTCATTTTTGAATCTTATTCTCATTTCCTCGATCAAAGGACGCTGGCCAAACTCCATTACCTCCCGCTCATCAGGTAAGTGCTCCACATTCCCCAATCTCCCCAGGTTATTTCCTGTCAGCACTAAGCTGTTCCTTATGTCGTCAGGTATTTGATCTACGCCCATACCTTTTGTGCGCAGTGGTTTGGGGATTTTGAACAACGCTTGTCCACTAGCCCGGGTATACCAATCACCTCCAAGTCTGGCTACCAGATCCAGTTTATGGGGGTCGAGGATATCATCAGATCCCAGCATCTCTTCATCTACATGAACCAGCATCACTTCACACAAGACCAGGTTTCCTGAGCCTCCCCTTTTCCCCAGCGGTTTCACTTCATTCACCTTGCATTCAAAGGCTACTCTGGCCTCTTTGATCCTGGGAGGACTTACCAATTCAGATGCCACTGGTGTCAACCCTGCTTTCACAAACTCATCCACCCCTTTCCCATACTCAGTACTTGTGAGGGACATCTGCTCCACCATATCAAAATGAACGGTATGGATCACCACTTCGGGTACTTCCAGTACATTTTCCAGGGTATGTTTGGTGGTATTATCCCTTACCCTACGCGAAGGAGAAAAGATCAGAATCGGCGGATCCGTGCTGAAAAGATTAAAAAAGCTGAATGGACTCAAATTGACTTTCCCATCCCTGTCAATTGTGCTGGCAAATGCAATGGGCCTGGGCGCCACACTCCCTTGAAGAAGCCCATGAAATTCAGGGATACTGAGGTCTTTGGGATAAAAGGTTTTCATTTGATTAAATTACAACTCAATTTTAAATACTTAAACCAAGTTACACGATTAAGTTCTCAACAAATGAAATCGAGCCAATTTAAAGTACTCCTGCTAGTTTCCCTGCTCTGCACACTCAGCTTATTCAGGGCAACCTCCTCTTTCTCGCAAACCCACAATTTTGCCACGTTCAATATACGCTATGACAATCCCGGCGATGAAGGCAATCTATGGAAAGACCGGCTTCCCCATGTAATCAGCCTGATCCGCTTTCACCAAATCGGGCTGTTTGGTACCCAGGAAGGCCTCAGCCATCAAATCAGCCAGATGAGTGAAGGGCTGGGCTACGAGTACCTGGGTGTAGGAAGGGATGACGGCAAAGAAAAGGGTGAGTATACGGCAATCCTATTTGACCCGGAAATTTACACACTAGAGGAGCATGACACCTTTTGGCTATCTCCCACTCCCGCTACCCCCAGTAAGGGATGGGACGCACAACTCAACAGGATCTGTTCGTGGGGGAAATTCCGGGATAAAGCCGGTAAGCGGTTTTATGTATTCAATATCCACTATGACCACGTCGGTCAGAAGGCCCGGGAGGAGAGCAGCAAACTTGTAATCGCCCAGATAGAAAAAATCAATGCCGAGAAACTGCCCGTACTATTGATGGGGGATTTTAATGTAACGTCTGAAAACGCTGCCTATACCACCATCACGTCCAGCCCAGGATGGGCCGATACCCGCGAGGCAACCCAAACCCCCGCTTATGGTCCAGAAGGCTCTTTTACCGGATTTGATTGGGATAAAATGCCGGATGGAATCATTGACCATATTTTTGTACATGGTCCAGTGGAAGTCATACGACAAGGAGTTCTTACGGACAACTATGGAAAAAAATACCCCTCTGACCACTTCCCTGTCCTGGTAGAGGTAAGCTTTTAACTGGCGCTCGCCCCAATTATCCTAACCCAAAAAACAATAAAGGCTGTCATGAGACAGCCTTTATTGTTTGGCTAAGCCCGGTAAGCTTAGGGCTCCAATGCCGCTACACCAGGCAACACTTTGCCTTCCATATGCTCGAGCAATGCCCCTCCGCCAGTGGACACAAAAGACACATCGTCTGCATAGCCGAATTTGTTTACAGCAGCGGCCGAATCGCCACCTCCGATAAGAGAATAGGCACCAGATTTAGTCGCAGCGACTACTGCCTCAGCCACAGCTTTGGTTCCCTTGTCAAAAGATTCCATCTCGAATACTCCCATCGGACCATTCCAAAGAATCGTCTTGGACTTTGAGATGATTTCGGCAAAGACCTCACGTGTCTTCGGCCCGATATCCAACCCCATCCAGCCATCAGGGATTTTTCCGCTTTCTGCGAGATCCTGCTCGGCATCATTGGCAAATGCTTTCGAAATCACTGTATCCACGGGGAGCACTAGATTTACCCCTTTGGCTTTAGCCTGCTCCATAAGCTCTAGCACAAAATCCATCTTATCTTCTTCCAGTAGTGAATCCCCTATGGTCCCTCCCTGTGCTTTTGCAAACGTATAGGACATGCCTCCTCCTATGATCAGATTATCGACACGGTCCAGCAATCGCTCAATGATAAGGATCTTATCCGCTATCTTGGCTCCACCCATAATGGCTGTGTAGGGCTTTTCTGGATTACCAAGTACCAGATCGGCATTCTTCAGCTCAGAAAGCATCAAATATCCACAAACTTTATCGTTGAAAAATTCAGCGATCACTGCCGTAGAAGCATGGGCACGGTGTGCTGTACCGAAGGCGTCATTCACGTAGATATCACCCAATTTGGCAAGCTTCTTTGCAAAATCCTTATCGCCTTTTTCCTCTTCTTTATGAAATCGCAGGTTTTCCAAAAGCAGCACTTCTCCAGCTTTCAAGCCGGAAGCCAGAACTTCTGCTTCAGTGCCGACACAATCCTGGGCAAATTTCACGGGTCTGTCAAGAGCCTTTTCCAGATCTACAACTATATGTTTTAAAGAGTACTTATCATCCTCGCCTCCTTTTGGTCTGCCCAGATGGGACATAAGAATGGCTGATCCCCCATCCTTGAGAATTTTCTCAATGGTAGGGATGGCGGCTTGGATCCGTGTGTCATCTGTAACATTGCCTTTGTCATCTAAGGGGACATTGAAATCCACCCGGATTAAGGCCTTTTTACCAGCAAAACTCAGATTATCTACATTTTTTATTCTAGGGTTCATAAGTAGGTTACTAGTTGTTGATTAAATTATCGTATTAAAAATGAAAGCCGAATTTATTAAAGATTCGGGCAAAAATCGACCTCCTTAGGCATCAATTTGAAGAGTTGGGATAATTTCTAAATTCAACTCTTTACAGCTGCCCTTTTCAGGCGGTCATTTATAGCTCTGCCGAGCCCCTTTTCAGGCAGTAACTCAGCTATTATCACTTCAGCGTCAGTTTCGTCAAGTTTCCTCATCACTGAAAAAAGATTAGCCGCGGCTTCACGTATGTCTGATTTTCCACTGAGAGCAAGCTGCTTGCCGGCTTGCACACCGTCAGATCTTGTATTGAAGCTCAATACTGCAAAATCAGTTTTTTTCCTCTTTAGGCTGGCCGCAAGATCGTCCAAATCTCCGATTATAAAGGGCTTGCCAGGCGCATAATGGCTTTCAAGAAGTCCGGGGGCTTGTGGGTTGGATGAGCTATGATCCTTTACTGCCACTGGCCCCACGATATGCTCTATTTCGGCCAAATCAAGTCCACCCAATCGATACACCACTATCCTATCTTCCTCAATCCCCACTATCGTACTCTCCAGACCAACCCCACAAGTGCCTCCATCGAGAATATAAGGGATTTTAGGTCCAAGCTGATCTGCTACATGGTATGCTGTAGTGGGGCTGATATAGCCGAAGGGATTGGCACTCGGCGCAGCCAAAGGATAGTCGAGTGATTCAAGAAGTGAAAGGGTAAGCCGATGATCAGGTACGCGAACAGCCACCCTTGGCAATCCGGAGGTGACTAAATCATGAACTCTGTCTGCTCTAGGTAGAAGTAAAGTCAGTGGCCCTGGCCAAAATGCCTCAGCCAAGAGGCGCAGTTTGTCCGGAAAGCCAGAAACATAGGGGGTGATCTTGTCTAAAGATGGGAGATGGATGATGAGTGGATCAAAACTTGGCCTGTTCTTGGTTTCAAAAATTGATGCGACCGCCACAGGATCCAGCGCATTGCCGGCTAATCCATACACTGTTTCCGTAGGAATAGCCACCAGTTTGCCTGAATCCAGAAAACGTTTTGCTTCCGATATGTCAGGTCCTATCTCTGCCATACCTATTTGCAGAAATCGTCCAGCCAGGTCTTTGATTCTGTGAAACCTAGCGAAAGTGCCATTTTCAGGTCAACACACCCCTCCTCTTTCTCACCCAGAGCGCTCATCCTGGTGACCCCCAGTAAATAATACGCAGCGCCGTTTTTCGGATCCAGGTTTACAGCATTTGTCAATGATTCCATTGCTCCCACAGGATCATTGTTGCCCAGCTGTGCCTTACCCCTGTTGAAATATACCAAAGGCTGGTTAGGGTTTACATGCAGGGCACCATCGAAATCAAGTAATGCATCCTCATAAGCCTCCATGCCTAATAGAGCCAAGCCCCTGTTGTAAAAAATATCTGTTTGCTTCGGGTCCAGCCCGTTTGCCATGTTATAGTCAGATACGGCTTCCTTAAACTTGCCTAACTCCAGGTTGGAATTGGCCCTGTTAAACCATGGTTTATATATTGTTGAATCGGCATTGATCGCCTCTGTGAACAAAGGGATTGCTTCCTGGTATTTTTCAAGTTGGAAAAGTGCAACCCCCTTCGCATTCAGAGCCTGGGCATGGGAAGGATTCTGCTTCAAAAGACGGTCAAAATAGGTAATGGCCTCATTCCACGCCTGGGTGTCCATTTTCAGCATTCCTGCCTGCAACAACTCTTGCTCATTAGCACTACAGCTGATCAGAACCCAAGTGAGTAGGGCGATAGTCCAAAGTTTTTTCACAAAGCTAAATTTTCGGCAAAGATAGGAATTCATCCGTTCATTCGGGGTTATTTCCGGAGTTTCATACGGTATTCCTCCGGTATCTGGATCGGTTTCATCGTTTCCATGTCCACAGTCACCATCGTACATTTGCATTTGGAGTAGACGCTGGATGTGCCATCCTTTTTTTCCTCCAGTAAATACTGCTCCAGATCAAACGAGGCATTCCCTATCCTGCTGCACTCTACCAGTGATCTGACCTTATCCTCGAAATGGATCGGCTGGTAATAATCTATTGCTATCCTGCCCACTACCGTGCCTGTTGCCATCACATCCCAGTTGCATACCTGATGGAGGAAAACTGCCCTGGCATGCTCGAAATAATTAAAATAGACCCCGTTGTTCACATGGAGGTAGCCATCTATATCAGAAAATCTAATTTGGATTGGAGTAGAAAACTTTATTTCACGCAACAGCTGTGCAGCATCTGGTCTTTGCATCAAAGAAGGATTTCAGATTTACTGGTCTTTTCGAGCATCCGTAGGATGGAGGGATTGTACCCGATCACATCCTGGACCGAATCAAATGCTACCCAAGCCAATGAGATGCTTTCATCACTTTTCTGTAAGGGCTCGTTTAAATCTGCTTCCAAGAGATAGCGGACGTCGTAGTGGAAGTGCTCCGGTACATGTGGGCGATGTGGTATAATATGGCGGTCAAGGTCAAAGATTGTAAGGTCTACCATCTGGAGACTTTTAAGTCCGCTTTCTTCTTCGGCTTCCTGCATGGCCACAGCTATCAGGTTCTCATTGCCGTCGGCATGCCCGCCCAGTTGTAGCCACCTGCCCAATTTCCTATGCAGGGTAAGCAGGGTATGGGTCCTCTTTTTGTTCACGATCCAGGCAGAAGCTGTAAAATGTCCTTCCAGACGTTCTCTCCTGTATGCGAGGGGGTCATCTATGAGTTCCACAAAATCCTTGATAGAGCTGGACTCTTCTTCATAAGGTGTGCGATATTTCTTCAGTTGCTCTTTAAACTCAAATCTGTTCATCTCTAGTTGTGTCGAATAATCGATCCAGGAAAAGATCGAAAGGTTTAGGATCGTGGTAAAGCCTGTCAGAATAGTAGGTTGCCAGGACTTTAAGGTAATTGGGCTGATTATTCAGGGTTACTTTTTCTATCGCCAAATTGCCATAGAGTTGGGATAATGATTCACCTTGGACAGGAAGCTGCAGGGGAGGTTTGAAATAAAATTTCTCCACAGTCCGCACCTGATCGTCAACTTCTTCCATTTTCCGATCCAAACTTACCTGCTGGTAACCCAAAGCTAAAACTCGCTGGGCAAAACCCAAGAAAAGAAGTGAAAATGTTTTGGGATTAATCGGTGGCTCATAGGAAATGGCAAACCCCTGGGCATATTTTGAATCCAGGATATGGGTTTGTGGTGACTCGTTGATCTGCAGCTTCTTGTAGTGGTAATTCTTATAGAGCAGGGCCAGCAGAGATCTTCCCTCCTCCTGTACTAACCAGTCTTTGGTCTCTTCGTAATCCATTTCTTTGATCTCAAAGTTCTCTTTGTGCTTCACGGGCGCTTTGTCCGCAGTCTTAAACACTTTACCAAAGAGATCGTCAAAGAAATTATTCATGGGAATTCGTTCTGATTTTGCCCGTAGGAAGCTTTATAATCCTGTTTTGATCCAGCAATTGCCTTAAAACACTGAGGTTGCTCTCAGATGCCGGCAGTCGGAGTTCTTCCAGCAATTGATGTTCTGTTAACTCCCCTGAGCGGTTTAAAGTTTCCATAAACGCCGTTTTGAGCTTATTTTCAGCTGCTAGTGGGGCTTTTGACTTGCGCTCATCTATGCACCAGTCGCAGACCCCACATAATTCGTCTGTTGCTTCCCCGAAATATTCCTGGATAAACTGAGTTCTGCAAATCTTGCGCTGGCTTGAATAATGCACCATGCTTTTGGCTTTTTCAAGCGTCAGTTTTCTTCTTTGGGCTATACGAAGGAAATTTAAAGGCAGCTTGCCTGCATCGTACCGGGGCGTGAGAAATGTAAGCTGGGGCTTATCCTTACGCTGGTCATAGACCATGACCTCCAGCTGCTCGAGCTGCCTTAGACATTTAACCAAGTCCTGCTCCTTCATCCCCAAGCCCGTCGCAAGTTTGGACTCCTGGATCTTTATATATTCGGAAAAAACATTTCCCCCATACATTCTCAGGATAAGTTTTATCACTGGATCCAGTTTGCTATAAGCAATCTGGACTTCGTACAACCGGGCCGGATCCACCTGAAAATGGATTTTGGATGGAGCGTAATAACTTTCACTTAGGCCGACAAAGCCTTCCTCTTCCAGTACCTTAAGGGCATAAAATGTCTCCAAAACGCCCAGCTCATAGGTTTTGGCAAACTCATTCCAGTCAAAATCAAAACTGCTCAACATGTTACTTCCGACTGCCATCCTAAAATAATTTGCCAGGCATTGGTAGACCCGCCTCACAAATTCCAGCGGGGGATACACCAGTTCGGCGCGTGACAATGCCTGTTCAAAATCCAGCTCATTCGCCATCAATACCGCATACGACTTCTTACCGTCCCGTCCTGCTCTACCCGCCTCCTGATAGTAATTCTCAAGATTTTCGGGTAGATCACTGTGAATAACTACCCGTACATCGGGTTTGTCTATGCCCATTCCAAATGCATTGGTGCTAACCATCACCCGTATCCGATCTGATTTCCAGTCTTCCTGTCTTTGATTCCGGTCTGCCATCGCCAGGCCTGCATGGTATGCTCCAGCTGAAATCCCCATCTGGACCAGGGATTTAGCGATGTGATGGGTGGCCTGCCTGTTTCGTACATACCAGATCGCCGTCCCCTGGATTCTCCGGAGAATTTCTACCCCCTTTTCCAGTTTATTTTCCACTAACCTAACGCTATAGCTTAGGTTTTCCCTTGCAAAACTCCTTCTGAACTCTGCAGGTGCTTTCATTTCCAATCTGTTGAGTATATCCCGACAGACCTCAGGAGTAGCTGAAGCAGTCAGGGCCAACACGGGTACTTTGGGATGATAGATTCTGATAGTGGCTATTTCGAGATAGGGAGGGCGAAAATCATATCCCCACTGGGAAATACAATGCGCCTCATCCACAGCAATCAGATTGATATTCATCTGCCGAAACCGCTCAATAAAAAGATCTGACTTCAACCGCTCAGGCGAAACGAACAGGAATTTATAATTTCCGTAGATGCAATTGTCCAGGGTCCTGTCTATCTCCCTGTAGCTCATTCCGGAAAACACCGCAGCAGCCTGGATACCTTTGGACTTGAGCCCATCCACCTGATCCTTCATCAATGCAATCAAAGGACTGATAACCAGACATAGACCATCATTTACCAACGCAGGGATTTGATAACACAAGGATTTTCCGCCACCCGTAGGCAAAAGCGCAAGTGTGTCCCTCCCATCAAATATGGCTCTGATGATTTCTTCCTGTACGGGACGGAATTCGTCATGTCCAAAAACTTCCTTGAGAAGTACGTATGCGCGGTTTATCATTTACCAGACAGGTGTGGTTTTGTTCAGAAAGGCTTCTATCCCTTTTCTGCAATCCTCATGGGTTCGGGCCTTGGCGTTAATCTCTGCTGCCAGGTTCAGGGATTCTTCCCTTGCCTTTTCTGTGACCTTACGGGACATTTCTTTCGTTTGGGCCATTGAAAACGCTGAATTCTGACTGACCAGTTTTTCCGAAAATTCTTTTACCCGCTTTTCCAAAAACTCCGATGCCACCACTTCAGTGATCAGTCCGATCTCTGCCGCTTTTGAAGCTGAGATCATTTCTCCTGAAAGAAGCAATTCCTGGCTTTTGGCTGTACCGATCTGCTCCTGCAGAAACACAGAGACCAAAGCAGGCACGAAACCTATTCTTACCTCGGTATACCCAAAAAGCGCCTCAGGCACGGAGAAAGCAAAGTCACACACTGTCACCAAGCCGCAGCCCCCTGCGAGCGCATGTCCCTGCACCTCTGCAATCACCACCTTCGGCATCGTATAGATCAGGTTAAACAGATCTTTTAGCCTTCTGCTGTCTTCCAGGTTTTCCTGATAGTCAAATTGCTGCAGCTGCCGGAGGTACGCCAAATCTGCACCCGCACAGAACGCTTTTCCAGTAGCTTTCAAGACAACCACTTTCACAGATTCATCATCTCCCAGATTCATGAAAGCCTCGTATAAACCTTTGATTAATTCTGTGCTCAGCGCATTGCGCTTCTCAGGCCTGTTTAGCGTGATGTACCCTATCCGGCCAGAGATCAGGGACAATACGGAATCGTTCATGGATGAAAATACGTTGCGTTTGGCATCAAGTTAGGTTCAGAAAAAGGCATTCACAATAACTCACTCAGAAAAGTATCCGGAATGCATTTCCTCCCAATTCCAATGTGTCGTTGACTTCCATGGGAACACCCCACCTGTCAATCTCCCAATACTGTATTCTTTCGGATCCTACTTTACTTAGGACAAGCCGCTTATGCCCGGAGTTCTGAAGCTCAAAGGGAAGCCCCGGAAACACGACCATCCCTCCAAGCTCCATTCCTTTGATAGGGTATGGAACCTGTGGCCACCCATTGACTATGCGGTTAGGGTCTACAGCAAAGCCAATATCCGATGGCTTCATCCCCTCGTTCCAGGAAAAAAGCTTCCCGTTTACTGCAAAATCAAGCACTGCCCCATCTTCCTTTTCGTACACCAGGAGCTGTTTCTCCGGGCTCTTCAACCCCGAAACAAGTCTTTCCGAAGACCAGATAAAAAACAAAAAAATCAGGAGCCATGCTATTTTTCTTCGCACTGCCGCTTCCCAGAATGTCCACAGCAGGAGCACTCCCCAAACAATTACCATCTCGAGGAAGCTTATAGTCAATCTGTCCCACTTCCCGCCAGGTATCAGCTGGATCATGTATGTAATCATATTCTGACACCAGATTAATCCACTGAGAACCCAGCCCAATGAATCCCCCACGACATCGAACCACCCCACAAGCATTAAAGGTACTCCCACCTGCATTACCAAAAAGGACAGGGGGACAATCAGCAGGTTACTCAGCAGAAAGTAGGAGGGAAAAACATGGAAATAATATACCGAAAGCGGAAAAGTGGCCAATTGTGCCGCTAGACTCACAGCGGTAAGTTGCCAGAAATATTCCATGATTCTGTTGGAGGGCGTCCACCAGGATAAAATCAAGGGATAGAGCAGGACTATACCAAAGACAGCCAGATAAGATAACTGGAACCCTACCTCGCCTAGCACATCCGGATTAAAAACAATCATCAGCATGGCAGAAAAAGCCAAAACATTGAAGATTGAAGGCTTTCTGTCCCGCATCTGACCCAATATCAACAGGGAAAACATCGTGGTGGCCCGGACTACCGAAGGAGATAGCCCCGTAAGAAAAGCGTATAACCAGATCACAGCCATAATTCCGGACAGAAATAGGCGGGAATTCTTCTTAGTAAAGCCCAATGGTTTGATAAGAAAAAGTAAAAGCGCATACACTATGCCGACATGCAGGCCAGAAACTGCCAATATATGCATGACACCGGATTGGACATATGCCTCTCGCAGATCTGGATCCAGGGTCTGTTTTTGACCGAGCAGTAGTGCCAATGCAATCTGCTGTGAGTCTTCATCAGGTATCCGGCTCCTGAGCATTTCGGCGATATGATATCTTACGTGTGGAAGTATAGCGCTAAAATCAACCTGCTGATCAGACGAAAGAACCTTGGCCTCTCCTCCCAAAAACTGACTGAAATATATCCCCTTCCGCCTCAGGAAATCCCGGTAGTTAAATTCCGAAGGGTTCTTTGGAGGTTTGATGACATCAGGTGCTTGATCTACCCAGACAAGCTCGCCAGGAATCAAGGGTTGCTTCCGTTGATGGTAAACCAACACTTGACCGGAAGCATCTTTCCATTCCCCTTGATCTGAGACAGTGATGATCTCCAAAATGTTTTCAAATGAGTTTTGCTTTACGACATCGTAAGCCGTCACCTTGCCCAGGTATCCGTCTGCCTTGTGGACAGGATAGACACTTTCCGGATGATGCCCCCTATACCCGACCAGCACAGCGCCGAAGAAAAATAGAAGCAGGTAAGCCAGAACACTCAGGATACCAGTCCTGCCCTGAGGGCACTTCAGGACAATTGCCACATATCCTGCCCAGATCCCTAGTACTACACTCCAGAGCAGTGTCATGCTGGGCACATATCCGGAATTTGCCCAACCAATACCCAAAAGCAAAAAGGGCAGATAGCGCAAAAAGGGGAAATCTGCAAACCGCATCGTTTCAAAAGTATCCAACTAATTTACCCTTCTATTAGGATAAAAAAAAGAGCTCAGGTGAGAGCTCTTCTAAAATTAATATTGAAAATCAGATGATTAGAACCTATACCCTAAGCTGAAGCCGCCATTCAGCTCTACCCTGCTGAAGCGTTCCGCCGCAGAGTCCCGAAACCCCCTGGCTACACTCACGTAGGGTCCAAAGGCAAAATTCTCAGACAATTCCCATTTGTATCCAGTCCCTGCGCCTAAAATAAATGAAGTCATATCCGTAGTCAGCACCACGTTGTTTGTCACTTCTTCAAACTCTCCAAAGCGTATTTTCGCAAGCGGAAAGAGATAGAACCTACCATTCACTCCATTGCCAAGATAGAAATTCATGGAAGCCTGAACGGAATTGGTTTTGAAGGTTTTTCCGTCCCCCTCTCCATTAAAACCGAACCGGTCGTTGATATGTACCTGAAAATCTATCGCGTGTGTTTCACTTAAATAACGCTCATAGCCTACTTCGATAGAACCCAGGGCGATCAGATTCATAAAATTGACCTTGACCTCATTCTCAAAGTTTCCTCTGTTCATGGAACTTGAGGAAAGAACCTGCTGCGCTATACCCGAAAAAGAAACTCCCAGAATAAGCGTAAGTGTGTACATGACTTTCTTCATTTTCTTTTTAGTTGGTTTCGGGGCTATTGTCTCAAAAGCTACGCCAATTGCATTTTGTAATGCTTGATATTACACTCTTCGAATATATCCCCCACCTTTTTGAAGTCAAACTTCTCATAAAGCGGTATAGCTGTAAGCTGGGCATGTAAGTATTTTATTTTTTCTTTTGTGTCAGGGTTTAAAGCAATATCTGCCAATACAGCAGCAACCAGTGCCTGCCCTACTCCTTTGCCCCGTACCTCCTTCAGCACCGCAAACCGCTCCAATTTAATACCGTTTGCCGTAACTCTCCACCTTGCGGTCCCTGCCGGTCTACCGTCAAGAGTCGCCAGGAAATGGACCGAAGTGTCTTCATACTCGTCGTATTCTTCCTCAGGAGCCACTTCCTGCTCGACCACAAACACTTCCTGTCTAATCGCAAAGGCTGATTCCAATGCTTCCTTACTGGTTATTTTTTCTACCTGAAGACTCATTTCTATTTTCTTTGTCCATTTGATCCCTTTCATAAGCCTCGATGATTGCCTTCACCAGCTTATGTCTCACTACATCCTTTCCACTCAGATTCACTATTCCTATCCCCTTCACATCCTTCAGAATCTTCAGTGATTCAGCCAATCCAGATTTTTGCCTTATCGGCAAATCCACCTGTGTTTGATCACCGGTGATGATCACTTTCGAGTTAGGCCCCATTCGGGTGAGAAACATTTTAATCTGTTCCTGTGTGGTGTTTTGTGCTTCGTCCAGCAGCACGAATGCATCGTGTAAGGTGCGGCCTCTCATATAAGCAAGCGGTGCTATCTCGATGACGCGCGTTTCCTGATAAAATTTCAATTTTTCGGAAGGAACCATATCCTGGAGTGCATCGTAAATCGGCCTCAGGTAAGGATCCAGTTTTTCCTGCAGATCCCCTGGTAGAAACCCCAGATTTTCACCTGCTTCTACCGCAGGTCGTGTGATGATAATCCGCTTTACTTCCCGGTTTTTCAGCGCTCTCACTGCCAGCGCCACGGCGATATATGTTTTGCCGGTACCTGCGGGTCCCAATGCAAACACCAGATCGTTCTCCATGGCAGCCTGCACCAGTTTCCGCTGGTTTGCAGACTTTGGCTTGATCACCAATCCTTTATTCCCAAACACAATCACCTGGTCCCGGTTTGCCTCTTCATAGGGCACCCCCTCTACTTCCAGGTAGTCTTTGACATTTTCTGGGGTCAGATGACCGAACCGGTCAAAATGCTCCAACAGTAGATTCAGTACATCATTGATTCGTAATATCTCCGGAGCTCCCCCCTGTATGCGGATTTCATTACCTCTGGATATGATTTTACTCTGTGGGAAGGCAGCAGCAATCTGCCTGATATTCTCATTGGACTGCCCCAAAAATTCAGCCAGGGGAACATTTTCTAAAGTAATTACTTTTTCTACCAAACTCTTTTTATTGATTAGATTATCCTTGAAGGCTAAAGAATAAAATTTCTATTTTTGTTCCCCCCTTCCTAAACAAAAGTACATAATTTTAATTGACTTGCTTCTATGGCACTGGTGACATTCCTCTCTGATTTTGGGGACAAAGACTATTACGTACCGGCGGTGAAAGCCAGGATGCTGGCTGTAAATCCCCAACTGAACATCATTGACATATCCCATTCAATAGATGCATTTGACCTGGCCCACGCGGCTTTTGTACTAAGGTCAACGTTCAGGGATTTCCCCAAAGGCACCGTGCACCTCGTAGCGGTGAATACTACGGGAAGTATCACCCATGGATACATCGGGGTAAAGCTCGAAGAACATATTTTCATAGGTCCGAACAATGGAATCCTCAGCCTACTGGCGGACCATGAACCTGGCATCATGGTACAGTTTGCGGATATCCACCTAAAGGATTCCACATTTCCGGCCAAGGAAATCCTGGCTCCCATCGCTGCCAAAGTAGCCAGCGGAGGAGCGATTCACGACTTTGGAGGTCCGCTTACAAACTTCCGCAAACTGATGTCGCGTCATGCCAAAGCCACCCGGGAGCAGATCATAGGACATGTACTCCGTGTCGATTGCTATGGAAACCTGATCACCAATATCCGCAAAGAAGTCTTTGATAAGCTGAACCCTGGCAAATTCACCATTGAGTTTGGCAGAGAGGTAGTGGACAGGCTGCACAAGGGGTATGACCAAGTGGAGCCGGGAGACTGTTTCGCTTTTTTCAACAGTCTGGATCAGCTGGAGATAGGCATAAACCATGGCCATGGGGGAAATCTGCTGGGGATGAAATATGACAGTGTCGTATATGTCAACTTCGGATAAATGCTGATCAGGATTGTAAGGATGACTTTCATTCCGGGGAAAGAGGCTGAGTTTCTCCGACTTTTCGACGCCCATAAGCAGAATATCCGGAATTTTCCCGGATGCAGACAGCTTGAGCTTTGGCAGGACGAAAAAGATGAAAATATTTTTCTGACTTATTCTTATTGGGAAAACGGCCAGGCACTGGACCAATACCGTGATTCTGAACTGTTTAAAACAGTCTGGAACTCCGTCAAGGCCCTGTTTTCGGCCAAACCGCAAGCTTTCAGTTCAAAAAAATTGGAGGAAGTAAAATGAGTAGGTTGGAGGAAAAAAAATCTTTCCTCATATTTGCATCCCGTTCGGCAAGGAATGGGATGGATTTTGAAGAATCCAACAATAAATGCCCAGATGGCGGAATTGGTAGACGCGTTGGTCTCAAACACCAATGAGGTTACACTCGTGCCGGTTCGACTCCGGCTCTGGGTACAAGCCGGAACTTTGATGAAGATTCATCGGAAGTTCCGGTTTTTTCTTTTGGTAACGTGCTGTTAATGTGGTAGATGAGTGCGGCGACTTCGTTAATTTTTCCGGTTCGATAATTGTTTTCTGAAAACACGAGTTTTTCGGGGTAGATCGAACCGATGATTTCCCGCTTTTGGTTGACGTCGGCTTTTTGATAGGTTTCATCCAGGTTTGAGAGGGTGGAAAGGGCGTTTTCGACCATGGATTCCACGTCGACCGGATTATGACGTCGGTTAGTGGTTTCTATCAATTGTGCTTCGAGCTTCAATAGTTGTTTTTCTGCTTCGTTCTTGATGAGTTTGTATTCATTACCATCCAAAACAGAAGATAGAAGCAGCTCTCTTGCTTTTGTCAGACGGTCGTTCTGTTTTTGAATCTCTTCCAGTACCTGCTTCTTTTCTTTTTGCTGGTTTTTTATTTGGCCGGAGAATTCGTTTACGATCAATTCCCTAAAGAGTTTAACAGTCGCTTTTCTGGGTTTGTATTTTTGTAGCTCCCGGACAAAGGCTTCATTGACTGCCGGAGCCGGATAGCGAACACCGCATGACGCGCGACAATGATAGTAGGTGTAGCGGGCGCTCCTTCCCTTAGACGCACTTGCCGTCAAGACCTTTCCGCATTTGGGACATTTTAAGAAACCTCTTAGTTCAAAGGCTGCATTGGAAAGTTCCTTTACATTGGGGCGCTGTCGTTTACGCTTTCCGTCAATTGCGTCTTGGATATCATAAAATAGCTTTTCGGAGATCAATGCTTCGTGCTGTCCGTCTACCAACACAGTTTTCTCATCCCGATAACCTTTTACTTCTATCTTGCCAAAATATACCGGGTTTTCAAGCACTCGCCAGAAAGTGGTTTTTGCACATCTCAGCCCTTTTCGGACTGCTCTCTTCCGGATTTCTTCCACCGTATAAATCCCGGTAGCCACTTCTTCAAACGCTTGTTTTAGCAAACGCGCCTGCGGTTGATGGATAGCAATATACTTTCATCCTGATTCGGTGATCCGGTTAATATAGCCTACAGGAGCGACACCCATGTACCTTCCTTCTTTTTGGGCGCGCCTCATGCCGTGCATTGTGTTGAGCGCGCGTCTGTCGTTCTCAACTTCAGGAGCCGCCAAATAAAAAGCAAGCATCATTTTATTTTCCGGGATGGAGAGATCAAGGGGCTGTTCGATGGCTTGCGGTTCTACCCCGAGTTTTCTCAAAATGCTGATCATTTGGTTGGCATCTCCCGCATTCCGGCTGAAACGGTCCCATTTGGTAAAGAGCGTCAGATTCACTTTGCCCTTGGTCTTCCTGAGGTCGGTAAGTAATTTCGTCCAGGCGGGTCGTTCGAAGGTCTTGGCGGAATGGTCTTCATAAATAACCTTTCGGATACTGATCCGATTGATCTCACAATACTTCCTGAGCATTTCCTCCTGTCCGCGCTGTGAATAGCCTTTATCAGCTTGTTCGTCTGTACTGACTCTGACGTATAGATCTGCAACTTTCATAATACTTCCTGGGAGCTGGTTGATGATTCGACAGTGTAGGCATCTGTCCTGTAATGCGTAACTACTATATTAGCCAATTTTTGTGACAATGCCAGGATTTTTTCGGCTTGGCCTTCAGTGAGCTCAAGCCCTTCTTCGTTGTATAGCTCCATGACCCTACTGATAGGGAATTCTTTTTTTCCACTCTCCTCCATATCCAGTCCGCTCTAAAAGGTTTCACGATTTCAAACCACCACCTTCTAAAAATAGGTCTTGTATTTCGGGATTTGGCTTCCTGTTTGAATTTCGGACAAGTGAGAACAGG
This sequence comes from Algoriphagus sp., assembly GCA_048819475.1. Classification (GTDB taxonomy): domain Bacteria; phylum Bacteroidota; class Bacteroidia; order Cytophagales; family Cyclobacteriaceae; genus Algoriphagus. The sequence continues at coordinate 72,773 of JBMDXP010000081.1, read as the reverse complement.
GTGAGGAAAGCGAGGTATCGGTATAGAGAATAGCGTTAGGTAAGCTACGCGATCCTTAAGGAAGTCCAATTTTTGTTTTGATTGAAAGTAGGCTTTCGTGCTTCCCTGTAATCTGAAACCATTGATTACTTCAGTGGTTTCGGCAAGATGTACCGTTGTGTCACAACGGCGTTTTAGTCGGTGGCTCCTCTCCGAAGTCGGGAGCCTGGAGAAAAGGTCAAGATTGCTAAGAATAGTACAATGATCAGGCAGTTTTTTTCGAGATACCTACGGTCAGGGCAAGCGAAAGTTACAAAGCAAAAAAATGACGGCTGCAAGCCTTCACTTCGTCATCCGGCTATTTAGCTAGCCGCACAGCCCCTTGGCCGTAAACCGCCGGATGGGCTTGCGGCCAAGGGGCAAGCCCCGTCATTTTTGCTTTGAGTGGGAGGGGCAGTTGCTCTTTACCATCAAACGTGCTTTCCTCGGGAGTTTCGTATAATGCTATTTGCGCTACGTACTACGTACTTGAATTGGGCTCGATTTTCCCGGAGATGAAGGTAGGCGACGAGTTTCAACAGCCTTCCTGAAATGCCGTTTAATAAATTCATTCATATAAATTTTGAATAACTAGAAGAAAATTTATAAAATTACAATTTGCTACCTCCTCGTTCTAAATGAATATTTTTGCGTCTGTCATCCGCTTGCTACCTCCTGTGGGGTTAGAACCTCCCTAAGATTTCGGAATCCGCCTAACTCAAAATCTCGCTATAAAAGTTTTGCCGCATCCTATATCGTAGGACATTATCATAAACACCCCTGGGCAGTTCGCAAGTTTGGTATAAGGAAGCCTGTAGCACAGCACTGGCTACACACATCTACGCGAGAGTAGTGAATCATCTATATGCTGACTGAAAGCAGGTGGGATTTTTCGAAAAATCTTGGAAAATAGCATTAAAAACATAGTAATAGATAGTCATGTAAGTATCAGGAGCTAGTAACACTTAGAAATACTTTTTGATGACCTTTTGAATATAGTCCTCCCTACAGAATAATATTGGATGAATTCGGATCATTCCTATAAATGATAATGGAATTTGGCTCATATAATCAGACATATAAATAAGTTATCAACCATTAAGAAATTAATATATGGAATTATTAGAATTTAAAAAATACCTTGAGTCTCCAATAAACGGATTGATTAAAAGCTTGGGAGACGAATTAAAACAAGTTGCTAAAAACAGAATGCTCGAATATCAAACGAACGAGTATAAGCGGAACTACTATACTAAGACATTATTACATCGTTCTGAACCAATCATATTAAATGACTTCTATTTACCACTCCATATTGAAAAATATGAAAATGAAAGAGGGAGGTATAGACAGGAACAAAAAAGAATTTCAACCGAAGATGTTTCAAAACTTTTTGCAAAAACTAATTATATTACAATTATAGGTAACGCAGGAAGCGGAAAAAGTACAATTGTAAAGTATCTTTTTTTGGACAGTGTTTCTCGCAATTTTAAAATTCCAATAAAAGTCGAGCTTAGATATTTAAATGAATATAAAAGTTCAATATCGGACTTTATTTTTGATGAGATATTTTTGTTTCACAAGCTAGGATTTTCGAAAGAAATAATTGATAGATTACTTAATTCAGGAGCATTCATTTTCTTCTTTGATGGATACGATGAAATAAATTCTAACAAAAAGGAGAAAGTAACCAATGAGATAGACCAATTTGTTAATAGATTTTCATCAAACTATTATTTAATAACTTCGAGGCCCTATACAAATATTGACACTCTTCCTTTATTCTCAAACTTCATTGTTTGTGACTTACTAGATTCTGAAATACCCGCATTCGTCAAAAAGCAAATACCCGATTCTGAAAGCGAACTCGCTGAGAAGATGATAAAGGCAATTGCACAAATAGACAATCGTTCATATAAAACATTCTTAAGCAATCCGCTTCTTTTGTCGATGTTCATTTTAACCTATCAATCCTATTCGGAAATCCCTCAAAAGCGGAGTGATTTTTACAAGCAGGTTTTTGATACCCTATATTCAGTTCATGATAGTGTATCTAAGCTATCCTTTGTACGGGAAAAACAATCAGGACTCTCAAAAGAAGGATTTGAAGATTTACTAAAACTATTTTCCTTTATTTCATATTTTGAGGAAAAATTTCTTTACCAGCCAGAATATCTTGAAAGTAAATTGACTTTTATTAAAGAAAAAAAGAAAACATTGTCTTTCGATAATCAAAAAGTTATAGAAGATCTACAGGTTGCGATTGGCATTCTGAATAAAGAAGGTATAGATTACACCTTTCCTCATAGGTCACTTCAAGAATTTTTTGCCGCTAATTATATCAGTAGTTTAAGTGATGCTAATAAGAAAAATATTTATGCTAAGATCAAATCTTCAATTGACAAAAGATGGATGTATCAAATTGATAATCATCACTTTTTAAGTCTTCTAGCAGAGCAAGATTATAAATCAATTATTATTTTATTAGCAATACCGCTTTTGAACAACGAATTTGAAAGAGCGGAAGTCGTTGTTGACGACAATTACGGAGAGATGTATGATATTATCTGTAAAGTGTTTTTAATAGCTGCTCATCTTCTGCAAGCTGAATTAAGAGAAGAAACCATTCATAGGGAATTTTGCAAATTCCATAGACCCAGAATAATTATCATGGGAGGAAGTGATAAGTATTTTACACTCCCCCAATTGAAGAAGGAAGGTATAACTGAAGAGGAAATAAAGAAAAGTCTTTCAATAATAAAACAAAACTCCGACAAGTGGCTCTTTGACATAAACAAGAATATTGAAGAACAAGAAAAGAGCGATTCGGAGATTATTGATATAATTTAATAGAAATGGTTACCAATAACATCGGCCAAAAAGTGACGGATCAGTTGTTAAATTAACATTGTACGTCTGTCAAATTTTGTGCTCGTCTGAAAATTAATTGCTTCAAATAGTCATCTTATGACAGCTTCTAAATTTACTAAAATCTGTTGTAGCGTAGTACTATTTGGCAGATAGCAATAAATCAGTCTCAGTAATTCGGTTAAACAGAAATCCCAGCCCCATCAATATTAGAACCTTTAAGGCTGCTTCTGCCCAATGTATTTTTTTTATTTTTGTTAAAGCCGAAAGTTTTCATCTTTTCTCTATTAGCCGTTCTAACTTTTCAATCATTTCAGCTTGCTGTCTAATCATCCTCTCATACAATTCTACCATTTTATCAAGTGGGTTGAAAGAGCAATGAAAATTGACCTGCGATTCATCCTTGAAGGTGTTTCCGACGGCACTGTCATGAAATGTACTAGCAATGATATTCACTGCATTCTCCTCATCAAAGTTTTTAATTGCCTCCGCGGGAATCTTCAGGATCTCAGCTACCTTGTCCAAAATATCCTGTTCAATCACCTCTTTTTGTTCCAGTAGGGAAACCCGCTTCTGGCTCCAGTCCTCACCTAACTCCCACGCCAAAGCTTCTTGTTTGATTTGAAGCATTTCTCTGAAGCGCTTAATATTCCTTCCTTGATGTATGGTCTTGCTCATAATACAGATGTGATATAAACACTCAAATATAAGGCTTTGAAGGTGTATTTGGGAGGAAGCCAGCTATTTTCTGAATAGAATATACGGGGTAGGGATAACCTAGAAGTTTGGCGATCAGGAATTTCGATAGCATCATCGACTAAATATCCCGATCATGAGACATACTACTTCTAATCCTGAATTTCAGTATCCCGTCTGGATGTCGCCGGAGGAAATGGCAGAGCCAGGCGAATTATTACGTGAGTTCTGCCGGTCATGGGACCTGGCCGATTGCCGGTTTTACCTGTGGCAGATGCTGAGTAATTCTATTTCGTACGATCATCCGCATATAGAGGCTATGCCGGGCGATCAGATTTACTTTTTCGAGAACCTGATCGCGATGATTGAGGCTGTTTATCTTACGAATCTCCCTTCAGAAGCGGCGGCAGATCAGCGGGTGGAAGCGGAAAAAGACGAAATTGAGCCATCATCCGTAGCCGGATCCTACCAAAGCCTCACCAACAGGCTCGTCGAGGCAACTGTTGAAGCTGTTTCACCAGATGCTATATTCCGGTTGAAGGGCGCTGCTTCGAAGGTTTCAGATCTGGTTGTATTGATTGAGAATAAGGAGCAAATGCCTGTCTCCGACTTTCGGGAGCTGATTCGGGAGCGGATCGCCCCAATATCGGCTGCGACTGTCAGCGTCTTTACTACTTACTACTTCAAATCCGTGACCGACAGAAGCGGGGCGCTTTATTTCGCTCTTGCGCTGGAAGGCGCTGAGATGGTTTATTCGAAAGACGGTCAGGATTTTACGATTCCTGCATTGCCGGAAAAGTTCTCTGACAAGGCCCAGTTGGTGTTTGAAAGCTTCTACCGGAAGGCGAATTCTTTCCACACCATAGCGGAAGGGCATGTAAAGAATGGAGAAAATGAATTGACTGCTTTTTTCTGTCACCAGGCCAGTGAGCTGTCCCTGACCGCGCTGCTCTATGCAATGACCAGTTCGCGGGACAAGACTCACCATATTGCCAGGAAGCTGGGACAGGCGCGCCTGCTCAATCCGAAGCTTAACGAAGAATTGTTCGGCCCCGAAATGCTCGTTTTGCTGGAACAGGCCTATGTCAAGTCGAGGTATAACGCCGGCTTCCGGGTTTCGGAGGAGCAGGCAACTGATCGCGCTGGTAGATGAAACATTTCAGTCTATCACGACGAAGTTCAACAAACTGAACGAGCCGACAGTGGAAGCCCGATAGAAAATCCGGTCGAGGCAAACGCTATCCCTGCACCGCCCGATCAGCAGCGTATCCGATCCGAGCTGGCGGAATTCTTTAATTCCTACAAACCGCATGACTTTGCGGTGCGGTGGCGCACGATCCTGGAAGCCTATTCTGCTCCAGACTACTACAGGCTTGGTAGTCCTTCGGATGTGGTATACGCAATCGAAAGGCTATCCGATCTGATTAAGGTAGCGCATGAGATTTATCAACAACTTCCCGGAGCGGATTTTTCGGGTGAAGCTCCCGAAGCGGCGACATCAATAGGAAATGCTCATTCGGCTATCCGGCAGTTTTTCGAGGCGAGAAGTCTTGAAGAGTGGGAAAGGTGTCTGAGGCATGTCCTGTTTTTCGCGCTCAGCACGGACGACCCGGATGAAGGAGGGTGTAAGGAGGATACTTTGGGGTTATATAGTAGGATTTGCGGGTTGGTGGAGGGGGTGGGGACGTTCACAGGAATAGTGACTAGCGCTTCTTCTACAAAAGCTTCTTCCTGCCTCTCCCGGTTAGCCGATAACGCTGATTGCGGCTATTGGGCTTTTCAGGGATGGTCATCTCTACCAGCCCCAGATCTATGGCCGGTTTGATATAGTGATATACAACGGTTGGCCGATGTTTTAGTCTCAGCCGATTCATGATTTCTGCTGTTGAGAGCGTCTGTCCGTCCAATAATGCAATCAACTGTTTGATTTGTTCGGTATCTTGTTCGGTATCTTGTTCGGTTACTCTATATGCTTCCTCTGCCGAGGGGAGTACTACCCGTAAAAAATTCTCCGAAAAGTGGAACACACTTCGTGGATAGTACTTCAGGATTCTGGGAATCCCTGAGCCGAGTTGTTCTACAAGATCAAGATCTCTGAAAATCCTCATAAGCTCTTTATTTCGCGGAATTGAAAATCCTCTGAAAAATTCGTCTTGGCTCAATCCATCTGGCAGCCCTCCGTAAGAGGTGATTTCCAGCCGATCATCAAACAACTCAAATTTTGGGGCGACTTCCCGGGAGAAATCATTGTGTACAAATGCATTGATGGTCGCCTCTCTCAAAGCAATGGCATTCCACAATCGTTTTTCCTGCCGTTCCCTTTCTGTAATCTTCGTAAGCGTTCGATTCTCAAGGCTGAGCTTGTCCAAAACCTGCTTTACCGCTTTGATCAGGGATTCATACCCGTAATCATCGCTTTCGACCAGTTCTGTCCTCTCCAGGCCGTCGTACCTGGCGAATTTTACGGATATGCCATTGTGGTCAGACAGGAGATAGGCAACGTAGTTGAAATCTCCGTCTTCATTTAGTAATTCCAGGTTCGGCGCAAATTGCTCATTTAGCACCTTTCCCGCGGATTGGTAATAGATGTGTAACTGCTCAAACTTCAACCCGCTTTTTGGAGATTTGATTTTCCCAATGGAATGCCGGATCCGCTTTGCGAATAAAAGCTCGATCTGTCTGGTAGGCATAGGCTCGGAAGCGCTGCCTACCCGTATAAACGCTCCCTTTTCAGAAAGTCCATATCTTTTAATGTAGTAGGGCTTTTCATAACCTCCTGCAACGATAATTTTTACTACCCTCTTTCCATCAATTGACTCTGTCGCCAAATCGAAAAGCCCCAGGCACGAAGGAAGTATGTTGTTCTTTAAGCGATCTTTTATTACGAGTTGCTCGTTGTCAGGATCAGCTACGCCAACCGGTTCTCCCTTTTTGTTGATCCCGATATAGATAACCCCACCTTCGTTAGAATTTAAAAAGGCAACGACCTCCTTTTCCAATTCAGGCGTTACTTGCTGCTTGTATTCTACGTGTTGAGATTCGGACATGCCTTTTGCGATTATCAGTTACAAGATTAACTAATAAGGGTATAAATCCCAATCGACGTTCTTACCCAAACCTTCTAAATAATCCACTTATTTCCTCCAAATCCCCTAAAAACCGGTTCGAAAGCGATTCTGGAACGGGTACTCAAGGAAACACCGTATAACGGTTGTTTCCTTTTTTTATGCCATTAAAAACCTTATGCCGATGTCAGTGTCCCCTCTGACATTTTTCTTTCCACAGTTATCCTCCTCCTCTCGGTCTCTATGGATGATTTGCCTGCTTTCCGGGCGCAGTATCTTAAACAATAGCCAGGAGCAGTGGAGACACTGCCCATGGCGCAGAGGGTAGCTCAAATCGTCCGCGCCCAGCTTAGTTTTTTACGACGGTCCCGTCTTTGTAATAGTTCACCAGCATCACCAGATCCCCATCTCCATCGGTAGTACCCGTATGTTCTGCCACCTGGACATCTCCCCTAAAGATTTTTATGGTGACCGGACGGCCAGGAATGCCCTCATCCACACTCATAGAACATGCTGCACCTTGCACCAGATCATCCAATCTCACCGTCTTGCGCCATGGCAAAGCAGCTGTCACCTCGTATTCCTCTGACTCTATCAGCTGATTTCCCTGATAAATTATATCCGGTGTAAACTGGATCTGCACTTCCTTGCCTACATCCCCGGTAACCTCGTAGGTGAACTCCTCCCCTCTAGGCCCCTCCTCAGAGGAGCAACCCATGGTCACCAGCATCAGGAATGAAAACAACACAATAAGACTTCTCATAAACCAAAATATAAGTGGATTAAAAAACTGCTGTGCTTCTCAAGCAAATCAGGTATGATTCCAGTCCCTAATTTAGTCAAAAGCTGCTTTTCCCCAACTACTTACTGGAAAGACTTAAAAACCACAGTGGCGTTATGGCCTCCAAATCCAAACGTATTGCTCAAGGCTACCCGGACCTTCTTTTCCTGCGCTGCTCCACATACAATCTTGATCTCTCTTGGAATCTCAGGATCCAGTTCCTGTGTGTTGATAGTCGGGGGAATGACACCCTCATTGATTGCTTTGACACAATAGATCGCCTCGATGGCACCTGCGGCTCCAAGCAAGTGGCCTGTCATCGACTTGGTAGCACTCACATGAAGATCACCAGCCCTCCCATTTGCAAGTTTGCTCACGGCCTTCATCTCACTTATATCACCGAGGGGGGTGGAAGTAGCATGGGCATTTAGATAATCCACATCACTGATTTCCAGGCCGGCTTCATTCAAAGCAAATTTCATCGCATGGTAAGCTCCTTTTCCTTCCGGGTGTGTGGCCGTCATATGATAAGCATCTGCTGTCATGGCCGCTCCGACTACCTCCCCGTAAATTTTAGCCCCACGCTTTCTGGCATGCTCATATTCTTCTAAAATCAAGGTCGCCGCCCCTTCTCCCATGACAAACCCATCCCTATCCACATCGAAAGGTCGGGAAGCCGTGTGGAAGTCCTCATTTCTCGTGGAGAGAGCCTTCAGCGAACCAAACCCTCCCATAGATGCCTCACTTACAGGAGACTCCGAACCTCCCGTGACCATCACTTTTGCTTTCCCAAGCCGGATATAATTGAATGCATCCATTATCGCTGTATTGGATGTCGCACATGCCGACACGGCTGTATAGTTGATCCCCATCAGGCCATACTTCATTGAGATCATCCCCGATGCCATATTGGCGATCATCTTGGGTATAAAGAAGGGGTTAAAGCGGGGGGTATTATCCTGGAGAACAAATTCCCGCATCTCATTCTCAAACGTGATCATGCCACCTTGACCGGAGCCCCAGATCACACCTGCATCAAATGGTGATGCCAACTGATCCACAGTCAATCCTGCATCCTCCATCGCTTCCGAAGCTGCATACAAAGCATATTGGGTGAAGAGATCCGAACGTTTGATTTCGTTTCTGTCCAGTCTCAAAGCCGGTTCAAACCCTTTGACTTCGCAGGCAAACCGTGTTTTGAATTTTGAGGCATCAAAATGGGTAATGGCCGATGCACCACTCACACCGCCTTTCGCATTCTCCCAGTTGGTTTGCACATTGTTTCCCAGTGGGGTGACTGCGCCTAGACCTGTGATCACTACTCGTATTGGATTCATTCTTTCTTACTTAAACCGCTATCTATTCAGACAGGGGCTTGATTTTTAATTCATTGTTGATTTTTCGTACTAGACCCACATTCCAAGACCAGGATCGCCTTATCCAGCTTTCCTGCCTATCCAAAGAAAATGTTACTACTGAACTTCTACATATAGGGTCTTAAGGGGCATAGAACGGAGGCCCCTTCTACAACAGTCCCGGTGTTGCTTCTGAGGGGGATTGCCTAGGATAGGATTATCGCTCTACTTCTTTCAGGTTCTCGATTTTTTTGTTTCTCAGGAAGCCGTTGATGTCCTCAAAGTGCTCTTTCACCCGCTTGTTGCCGAATTCAAACACCTTGGTGATCAGACCATCAAGAAAGTCCCGGTCGTGGGAAACCACGATCAGCGTTCCGTCAAACTCCCGCAATGCATCTTTGATGATATCTTTCGTCTTCATATCCAGATGGTTGGTAGGCTCATCGAGTATCAGGAGGTTTACAGGTTCCAAAAGCAGTTTGATCATCGCCAGACGCGTCTTTTCACCCCCTGACAATACTTTTACCTTCTTGTTGATATCATCCCCCCGGAACATAAATGCTCCCAGAATATCTTTTATTTTAGTCCTGACTTCGCCTACAGCTATCTGGTCTATCGTCTCAAAGATCGTCAGTCCCTCATCCAGGAGCGAGGCCTGGTTCTGGGCAAAATAGCCGATCATGCTGTTGTGTCCCAATTCGCATTTGCCGGAAAAGTCAATTTCACCCATTATAGCCTTGAGCATGGTGGATTTTCCTTCCCCATTTTTGCCTACAAAGGCTACTTTCTGGCCTCTTTCGATCGTCATCGATGCATTGCTGAATACCACATGCCCGTCATACTGCTTACCCAGCTCCTCCACGATCACCGGATACTTACCGGATCTCGGAGATGGGGGAAACCGCAGTTTAAGTGCAGAACTGTCCACTTCATCAACTTCTACCAGTTCCATTTTCTCCAGCATTTTCACGCGGGACTGTACCTGAAGGGTCTTGGAATAAGTCCCTTTAAACCGGTCTATGAACTGCTGGATATCAGCTATCGTACGCTGCTGCTCTTCGTATTGCTTTTGCTGCTGCTCCCTACGCTCTTTACGCAGCTCGAGATAGTGGCTGTACTTCGCCTTGTAGTCATAGATCCTACCCATCGTCACCTCGATGGTACGGGTGGTGATGTTATCGACAAAAGCCCGGTCGTGGGAAATCACCACCACTGCTTTTGCTTTTTGGGTCAAAAACTCCTCCAGCCACTGGATCGATTCGATATCCAAGTGGTTAGTCGGTTCATCCAACAGGATGAGATCGGGTTTCTGAAGTAGAATCTTTGCCAGCTCTATCCTCATTCTCCATCCACCCGAAAATTCCGAGGTTGACCTTTGGAAATCCGCGCGCTCAAAGCCCAATCCCAACAGCACTTTCTCAACCTCTGCTTCGTAATTCACTTCTTCGATGGCGTAGAATTTTTCACTGAGCTCAGAGACCTGCTCGATCAGTTTGTAATACTCCTCAGATTCGTAATCCGTACGTACCGTAAGTTCCTCGTTGATCCGCTCGATTTCGGATTTCATATGAAGGTAGCCAGCAAAGGCTTTCGACGTTTCCGCCATTACCGTGCAGTCGTCAGAAGTCAGCAAATGCTGCGGCAGATAAGCCACCACAAAGCCCTTGGGAAAAGACACCGTGCCTGATGTGGGCTTGGTCTGGCCAGCAATAATCTTTAGTAGCGTTGATTTGCCAGCCCCGTTCTTACCCATCAAGGCTATTTTATCCGTTTCATTGACGGCAAAAGATATATTGCTAAAAAGGGCCGTGCCGCCATGCTGGACGGTCACATTATCTACTGAAATCATATGTATCGAAAGTGAAGCGGCAAAGGTAAGCTTTCATATTTGAAAAGTGTAATCGAAAATGAGAATGGCTTACTGCGGCTTGAGTACTTCCCAATAGGAATATATCCCGTAGCGCCCTGACTAGTTGTAGCTATTACGGCCTATGGTATCTACCACACACACTATTTTTTCTTTGGAACCATTGATTGCTTATTCCCACAGATTGTGGTTGTAAAAACCTCTTGGCAACTAAATAATTGATCCTATATTGTAAAACAGAAACTCGAGCATGGGGTACACTTCCCACACGGAAGTGATTATCAATCCTGTGGGATTCTTCCGAAACAAGTATGGGCAGGTAATGGCAGCTAAGGGAATGATTATCCAGAGGCATTCCATCCCGACTTGTCGGGACAGGTAATGACCACTGAAAAAACAAATTATAAACAGATGAAACTATCTTTTACCCTTATTCTCGCACTTTTTTCCCTTGCAGCTTATGCCCAAATCAAAAAAGACTCAAGTGTCTTTTTAACCTTTGAAAATCAAGAAAAAGAAGTAAATGTAAATGGTGTTGATGCGATTGCAATGCTGGAAGATTACATCAAGGACAAGACAACACTCCGTGTGGTCTCCACAAAAGAGTCTGCGGAGTACATTGTAAAACTGAATGTGATAGAAAAGAATATGGGTAATAGAAGAGGAAAGTTAGCCATACTCGAACAAGAGACTTCCCATGTTATCTTTGAGTCAAAATGGATGAAGGGAACCATGAATGCTTTCTATGGCTATTCTGGCTCAAGACATGCCATAGGAAAACTGGTGAAAGGCGAGCTGCTGGGCAAATTCCCTGAGGTCCAGAAGAAGTAGACTCAGGTTAAAGGGGCGCACCCTTTGAAAAGAAAGGCGGGCATAACTGCATTTTCACGTTCCATGCAGGCTTTAGAAACAAAGAAGCCGTTCCGAAATCATCGGAACGGCTTCTTTGTTTCTATGGGTAGTCAGTCCCCAACTCCAGGCAAATTTTAAGCATTCACGCCCAAGGCCTTGGCCATGGTCGCGCCTATTTCGGCTGGAGAGTCCGCCACGTGAATGCCATTCTCTCTCATGATCCTCATTTTGGCTTCAGCTGTATCATCAGCACCACCTATAATGGCACCAGCGTGTCCCATTCTACGTCCGGCAGGGGCTGTCTGGCCAGCGATAAAGCCTACTACAGGCTTCTTGTTGCCAGTCTCTCTGATCCATCGGGCAGCCTCAGCTTCATAGTTTCCTCCGATTTCACCGATCATCACAATGGCATCGGTTTCATCGTCATTCATGAGCAGTTCTACCGCTTGCTTGGTAGATGTCCCGATGATCGGATCCCCTCCGATACCAATCGCGGTAGACACACCTAAGCCAGCCTTTGCCACCTGATCTGCAGCTTCGTAGGTCAGGGTCCCGGACTTGGACACGATTCCGATTCTTCCTTTTTTAAAGACAAATCCGGGCATAATGCCCACTTTGGCTTCTCCAGGCGTGATCACGCCTGGACAGTTTGGCCCGATCAGGGTAACGCCCCTCTCTTTGATGTAAGGCTTGGCACGCATCATATCCGCCACAGGTATTCCTTCTGTAATGGTAATGATAACTTTGATACCGGCATCGGCGGCTTCCATGATTGCGTCAGCAGCGAAAGCCGGAGGAACAAAAATAATGGAAGTGTCTGCACCAGTCTTCTGAACGGCTTCCTCTACGGAATTAAAAACTGGCTTTTCCAGATGGGTCGAACCTCCTTTGCCAGGAGTCACGCCACCAACTACATTGGTGCCATATTCGATCATCTGCTGTGCGTGAAAAGAGCCCTCAGACCCGGTGAACCCCTGTACGATCACCTTGGAATTTTTATTGACTAGTACACTCATGCTTCGATTTTTAAAGTTTGGCACAAAAATAAGATAAACACTCCGCCATCAAAAGAAATACGGAACATTCTCCAGGTAATTTGACGTGCGGAAACTTTCACTATCTTCGTTTTGATGGGCTTGAACTTGCGCTCCGGTTTGTTACTCTTATTCGGCCTGATAGGTCTGTGTACTCTTGGACCTGCCCAAAACTTCAAATACAACACCCAGCCGAAAGGGGTTAAGCTGCCTTCCCAGAATATTTTCCAAACCGAACAGGACACATTGGGAAGGATGTGGTTCTCCACCTCACGGGGTACTTTTTATTCCGATGGGATTCAGACTTTCCCCTTACCGGACTCTATCTACGGTGAACTTAACCACCGGATATCTGTACATAAAGATGCGGATGGATGGATCTGGCTTTACCACGCTACAGGAAAGCCCAAACTCTGGAGGGGTGGTTACGGAGATTGGCAAGAAATTGACTTCGAAGTAGAGTTTGACGGAAGATCCAGCACCTCCATTAACTTCTTTACGTTAGGCTCAGGTGCTGATAAACACTATTTCCTGGATACCAAAGCACAGTTATTGACCTGGAAAGAGGGAGACAATACCAAAACACTGGTCAGTAGAGACAATATCTCCATGGGGATCCTGGCTTCAGGAGAGCTGTTTGGGGACATTCCTTACCTTTATTTTGAGCATGCAACGGTCCAATGGAAAAACAAGGAATTCATCCCTGTGGAAATCACAGGGACTAGACTGCCTTCTGCCCCTTATGCTGTGAAATATTGCCAAGTCACTGACAGTTACTATTTCCTGGGAAAGAGCTACCTCGCCAAAGGTCCGTCCCAGGATTCTGTAGAAGTGATTCTGGACAAAGACATTTCCAAATCAGATTATTTTCTGGAAGATTATTTCGGTCTGTATTTTTCAGGCGGAAGCATATTTTACCATTTCAACTCCCATCTCCGTAAGCTTGAGCTAGGTGAAAATGGCGCTCTGCCCCTTGTTATGGACCTCGAGCCTATTCTATATACTTTTTTTATCCAATCTTCTTTTGCAGACAGAGAGGGCATTCTTTGGATCAGTACCAATAGAGGGCTGGCCAATGTAAACAATCTCGCCTTTCAAAACTACAGCATTAACCAATGGGAATTGCTCGGTGAGGAGATTTCCGCCCTTGCTGTCATTGAAGACAACCGCTTTCTGTTTGGATTCAACAACGGCATCCAACAATCTTCAGGTTCAAAAATAGCAACTGTCTTTCGCGATGATCATCCTGCAGGGGTCCCCACAGAACGAATCATTAATTTCACCAAACAGACTGAAAACGGGGACATCTGGTATTCAGCCAATTGGGGAGGGGTCGGGAAATATTCTACAGCATTGGGCCGGGTGGAAAAGTATCCTGCTCCTGAAGGGGTAAATATATCCTACATCACATTGGCCGGTGACAGCTTGTTGATCACAGGCCCCAATGATCTGTACCTGTCGTCAAAGTATTCCAAGGGAAGTGCGCTATACTCCAACAATCTCAAGGAAGGCATTAATGAATTGGTAGAGCAATCTTTCTTCTTTCTCAGAAAAGCAGCCAAGCTTAATGATGGACGGATCATCGTAATGAGGGCGAGTAGGTTGGAAAACCAGAATCCTGTGTTTCAGAATGACCGGTTTGTGATCACGGAAGGCTATGACTTTTTGGAACTGGATTCGGGAAGGCTTCTATTGGGAACCGAATCCGGCCTTAAAATCTTTGAAAATGATTCTGTAAAACACTACGCCATCGAAGGCTTGGTGATTGACAATCCTGTTTACTGCATTCTCAAGGATTCCCATGGAAAGATCTGGCTGGGTACTGATGATGGAATATATGCCATCGAGAACAATAAAATAAGTCATTTTAACGAAAACAATGGACTGGTAGGCAATGAAGTAAATAGAGGTGCGCTGCTTGAAACAAGTAGAAGGCAGATTATGATTGGTACCACCAAAGGCCTCTCGGTTTTTTTGCCAGATCAAAACAGGCAACACCGTGTTAGCCCAAAAGTCCACCTTAATGCTGTCGTACTGGGAGATGCTGAAATAAATAGCAGCGAGAACCTATCGACTTCTTATTCCCGTAATACCCTGGAAGTGAATTACAGTGCTGTCGGGTTCAATGAAACAAAGGAGTTGTGGGTGCACTACCGGATGAAATACAATGGCAGTGAAGATTGGCAATTGATCAAGGACCCCAACAACACTACGCTTTTTTTTACCAACCTACCCGCAGGCACTTACCAGTTTGAATTGAAGGCCTCTTACGCAGGTGAAGATTTTTCGCCCGTGCTTTCTACTCCGCCATTCTTGGTGAAAAGTCCTTTCTACCTCCAAGGGTGGTTTATTTCCCTGACTATTTTACTGCTGGTGGGACTGGGGATTCTTATCAATATGCTATACCGTCAACTGAGAAAGGTAGGCTTGCTGAAATCTGCATTCGATGACACTGACCGGGAGAAGAAGATTGCGGAGCAGCAGTTTAAAAATGTCTGGGATAGCTCCAAGGACGGATTGATACTTACTTTGGATGCTGAGTATACTGTAGCAGCTAATCCGGCATTCGGCCATATTGTACAAATGGACCCGGATAAATTGGAGGGCAGGCCGGTAGCCGATTATTTTGAGGATACCGTCTTCTATTCAAGACAGAGCCAGCGGCTCCTTAGCAATGTGTTGAAGACACCAGGTGTCGGCTTCACCTATGAAACAATTATCCCGTGGAAATCAGGTATGCTCGAAATGGAGGTATTCTCTATATTGATCCAAACAGGATATCAGGGCAAAAATTTAATTCTAAGTGTATTACGGGACATTTCATCAAAAAAGTCACTAGAATTCAGACTTAAGGACGCCAAGGAAAAAGCAGAACAGGCGAGTAGATTTAAATCGAGCCTGATATCCAACTTCAGCCATGAAATACGAACCCCGCTGAACGGTATCCTAGGCGGTACAGAACATATCATGATGACCAGAAAAGACGATGCCGAATTGCTATCGCATCTGGATATTATTCTACAAAGCGGGGAACGCCTGCTGAATACTGTCAACTCCATCCTGGACAAAGCCAAAATTGAGGCCAATAAAATGGAGGTGGTTTACTCTGAGACAGACATCAACGATTTCATAGCAACGGTATCGGAGCCACTGAAAAACCTGGCCGCCAAAAAAGGGATAGGTTTCAAAACCATTTTTCTCCATAACCCGCTTGTTGGAAATATAGACAGGAGGTTTCTGGAGATGATTATCAATAACCTGGTCAGCAACTCCATCAAATACACGGAAAAAGGGGAGATATTGCTTAGTGTCGACAGGATTGGAAACAGGCTATTCTTAAAGATAGAAGACACAGGGGTGGGAATGACGGAGGACTTTCTGGAAAAAATATTCAGGCCTTTTGAGCAGGAAAGCACGGGCCATAACAGGCTGTATGACGGCACCGGATTAGGAATGAGTATCACCAAAAGCCTGGTCGAACTACTCCACGGGACAATCAACGTGGAGAGTGTAAAAAATGAAGGAACGATGGTTACGTTAGAAATTCCCTTAACCGATCCATAAAATTTGTATTTTCGGGACAGGGTTTACCTATAGCATAATATGTTCAGTCTCAAAATTCTTATCGTTGAAGATGATTCCGTTTCGGCTTTATTGCTTCAACGTGCCCTTGAAAAAAACAACCATTACATCTTGGGAATAGCAGACTCAGGAGAAAAAGCATTGGATATTCTTGCAGAAAACCAGGCTGATATAGTGATGATGGACATCAATCTGGCCGGAGAGCTCGATGGGATCAAGACCACGGAGATCATCAATGAGAAGTACGACATACCAGTGGTATACCTCAGTGCAAGCTCGGATGCAGACACCCTGAACAAGGTAGTAGGAACCAATCCCAGTGCCTACGTAATCAAACCCTTCAATATCCGGGAGCTGAACATGGTCATTGAACTGGCCATTTTTAAAGACAGAAAGGAAAAAGAACTTCAAAAACTCAACAATCAGCTGGAAGAGAAGGTGAAGTTGAGGACAGCTGAATTGTATGAGGCCAACAAGGAGCTGACAAAGTCCCTGGAAAAAGAGCGGGAGATAAATGAGCTCAAATCCCGGATCGTACTCAATGTTTCCCATGGCTTCAAAACTCCCCTTACTTCCATTTTGAGTTCGGCCCAGCTGCTTCAGATTTATGCGGAGAAAGACCATCCGTTTAAACAGAAAATAGCCAAGCATTCATTCAAGATCGAGCAGTCCGTACGGACGCTGAACAATCTTCTGACGAGTGTTTTGTTTTTCGGCAAAGCGGATGCTAACAAAATGGAGTTCAAACCCAAGAAGATGTTTGTGGGTGCTTTCGTGAAAGAGCTCATGGATACCGTGAAAGCCGGTATAGAAAACAACGTGAAGATAGCTGTGGAGCAGGTGAATCTGCCCAAAGTACTGGTCTCCGACGGTGAACTGCTCTACCAGGTTTTTGAAAACCTGCTATCCAATGCCGTGAAATACTCTAAAGATGGAAAGACCGTCCAATTCAAATTGGAATACACCGGCAAAGAACTGATAGGAACCATAACGGACCACGGGATAGGCATCCCCAAAAGTGAGCAAAACCAACTGTTTGACCGGTTTTTCCGTGCCAAGAATGTGGGCATAGTGGAAGGATCCGGACTGGGGTTGTCCATCGTCAGAAAATGCCTGGATGTACTCAACGGAGAGATCACGTTTGAAAGTGAAATGGATAAAGGCACCACCTTCACCGTAACTATCCCCATAGCCTGACCATGCTTCTAGAATCAAAAAACCTCCGATTTTCACACCCTGGACAGCAACCGATCACTCTTCCGGATATTCGCCTGGAGTCTTCAGAAGCAATCCTCATCCTGGGCAAATCAGGCAGCGGCAAAACCACCCAGCTTAATCTATTGGCAGGATTGATCAAACCCCATGCAGGTCAAATACTACTCGATGGTGTGGATCTCACCACTCTGGAAGGGCAGAGACTCGACCTTTTCCGGGGAAAAAACATCGGCATTGTTTTTCAAAAACCTCACCTTCTACCCCCGCTGACCGTGAAAGAAAACCTCCAGATGGCCAAGTACCTCAGCAAGAAAAAAGGGCAGGATATCAGCAGCCTATTAAACGAGCTGGGACTGGAAGGTAAAGCCAACTCCGCTGTGATGACCCTGAGTGAAGGGGAAGCCCAGCGTGTCTCAATCGCGAGAGCCCTAGTCACTGAGCCAAAAGTGATCTTGGCTGATGAGCCTACTTCCAGTCTCGATGATGAGAACACAGAAAAGGTCATCAACCTGCTAAAGACCCAGGCAAAAAAGATAGGTGCCGCGTTGGTGATCGTCACACATGACCATCGGGTTAAACGCCATATTACCAACTTCGTAGAAGTAAAGTCAGCATGAATCTACTAAAGCTAAGCTGGAAATACCTCACATTCCGCCCGCTTTCCACGGCGTTGAATGTATTTCTGCTGGCCTTGGGGCTAGCTATAATCACGGTATTGCTCCTGATGCAGGATCAGCTCGAAAACAAGATGACCAAGGATGCAGCCGGCATCGATCTGGTGGTAGGAGCTAAAGGAAGTCCCCTGCAACTGGTTCTTTCCAGTGTATATCATATCGATTTTCCGACGGGAAATATACCGATGGATGAAGCCCAGAAGCTCTCCAGAAACAGGCTGGTCAAACAAACCATCCCCATGGCCCTCGGAGACAACTACAACGGGTATCGCATCATCGGCACAAACCACGACTACCTGAAACTATATGAAGCTACTCCGGCACAGGGAGTATTATGGGATCACCCATTTGAGTTGGTTCTTGGCGCTGAAGTTGCCGCCAAGACCGGACTTACGATTGGGGACACCTTCTCAGGAAGCCATGGGATCAGTGTGGGCAGTCACGACCATGATGAGCATGATTACCGGGTCACGGGAATCCTGGAGCCCAAAGGAAATGTGGTAGACCGCCTGATAGTGACGAGTATAGAGTCCGTATGGTTTACGCACGACGAAGAGACCGATGGGGACCTGCAAGAACCAGCAGCAACAGACTCTTCCTCCCAGGCAGATGGACAAATGGAGGAGGAACACGGGCATGGAGAGGATACCGGGAAAAGCCACGGGGATCATGCAAAATTCCACCTACCAGTGGCAAAGACGGGTTTTCCCCAGACAGACGAACCTAGGGAAATCACTACGCTTCTGGTCCAATACCGGAATCCTATGGCTGCAGTCCAGCTTCCACGGATGATCAATTCAGGCACTTCGATGCAAGCGGCCTCCCCTTCTTTTGAGATGTCCCGTCTCTTCGAACTCCTCGGTGTAGGCATCAGCCTGTTGCGGGGACTTGCCGTGGTCCTGATCGCCATAGCTGGGTTAGGGATCTTTATTGCCCTATACAATTCCCTGAAGGAGCGGAAGTATGACCTGGCTATTTTAAGAGCCATAGGAGCTTCCAGGTTTCAGTTGCTGCAGTTGATATTTGTGGAAGGCATTATCCTTACCTTCCTTGGAGCCGTCCTAGGGATCTTGCTCGGGCACACCTTCCTGTCTGTGTTGATAGCAGAGAACAGTGACGGGGTGATGGCCTCGCTCGAATCCTGGATTTTCCTGAAGGAAGAACTTTGGATAGTAGCTTATGCGTTAGGGGTAGGAGTTATAGCTTCTGTTATCCCTGCCATTTCAGCTTACCAAACCAGTATTGCCAAACAACTGACAAAAGCTTAATCACATTACCCTATAAATACAGCACCTCTTATGAAATCGCTTAAACTAGCATTGATCATAGTAACGATAACCATAGCCTATTCAGGGTCACTTCAGGCACAGAGCTCCACTGTCTGGAAGAACCTCTCCGAAGTAAGCTACAAAATCAGCGAAGATGAATTCGGTGAACTTTACGTGCCCGTATTCTCCGACAACATCAAAAACATGGAGGGCAAGGAAGTGGAAGCCGATGGCTATATTATCCCATTTGAGGGGATGTTCAAGCCCGAACATATCATATTGTCCAGTCTCCCCCTCGCAGAATGCTTTTTTTGCGGGTCAGGAGGCCCGGAGACAGTGATGGAAGTCATGATGGCATCCCCTATCAAATATACATCGAAGCGTGTAAGAGTAAAAGGTAAACTGACCCTGAACAGCAAAGACCCCGAGAAGCTGATGTATATCCTCACCAATGCCTCCCTGATCACAGAATAGGCTGCATCCTCTCTTGGTTTTGAAGAAGCAACTGTTTTCGGGCCAGTGACGGCAGAAATGTAACCGGGCAGGTCACCTCAGAAAGTGGCTCTTTCAATAGCTCAGCCTCTTTTCCATCTCCCTGAACCGGGAGAGGATATCCTGCGAAACCGGTCCTGGTTTGCCATCGGCGATTTTGATATCATCGACTTGGGTCACTGGGAGCAGTACTTTCGTGGTGCTGGTGATAAATGCTTCATCTGCACTCAGCGTCTCTTCCAGGCTAATGGGTCTGATCTGTACATTTCCGGCGATCTCCATCACGTGCTTTCTGGTGATCCCCATCAGGATGTGCCTGTCAGGTGTACTCACTACCCCATCTTTCACTATAAAAAAATTGCTCCTTGAGCTCTCGCTTACCCATCCCTCCATGTGGTACAGCACATCCTCGGCTCCTGCTTTCTTCCAATGGGCACTATGCCAGACCGGGAATGCATAATTGGTGGTTTTGATATCGGCTATGCTCCGAATGTATTCTACTGAAAGCAACTTGACTCCATTGCCGTATTTCTCCTGGGAGGGAAAAATAAGCGATTCAGCAAAGATAAAGAGCTTGCCCTTCGCGGGAGAAAAATGGTTTTCTGAAACTCCTCCACTCAAAACCATCCGAATACCTCCTTGCTTTAAGTCATTTTTCGCTATCAATTCTGAAATAATAGTTTTCAACTCTTCACGTGAATACCCGAGTGGCAAATACGTCTTCTCTGCAGATGCGGTAAACCTGTCCAGGTAATGGTCTAAAAACAACGGCTTATAGTTCACCGTTCTGAAAAAATCAAAAATCCCGTAACCTCTGATCAACCCCAGATCCATGGGATGGATACTTGCAGTCTCAGTGGGTATGATGCTTCCGTCAGCAAAACAAAATGGTTTCATATGTTTATAATTTGTTTTTAAGGGCCATTACCTATCCAGATACATCGGGATAGCCTGTCCCGAACTCGATTTGGGAGAATCCCCCATGCATTATAATCATCCCGGTATGTGACGATCTCGTCATCTCTGCCTGCGATAGGCAGGCTCGATTTCATGTAAGTGTTTCTTCTGGTTGGTTAATTCTATACATAGCCAAGGATATGCCGGATGTCTGGACTGTAGTTTATGCTGTCCTCTTGGGCATGGACGCTATCCTTTTTTGCAGCGCTGCACTAGTGGTAAAAATACAGTCTTCCGATCAAATATCCGTCTCAATTCCTAAAATCACTTACAATAAGCTCTCTCAGAAATAAAGTTTTACCTTTGGCAACCTAATCCCGGCAACCATGAAAAAAACGACTTTATATTTTGCATCTATCCTGCTGGCCTTTCTTTCCTTCTCGTGCGGGTCTGACACCAAGGATGAAAACAAGGAAATGCGTGATGCAGTAATAGCTGTACATGATGAGGTCATGCCAAAAATGGGACAGCTGAAGGCTTATGAGAAAGAAGCCCAGAAAAGGGCTGAAGAGCTATTGACCCAAACTCCAGTAGACAGTGCCAAAGTAAAAGAGCTCAGCACCCTTTCTGCGGAACTGGGTGAGGCATACGAGGGGATGTTCGTCTGGATGAGGCAGTATGAGGTAAAGGATGAGGACAAATCTCCCGAGGAAATAAAGGCCTATCTGGACGAGCAAATGGTGCTGGTCAGGGAAGTCAATGAAAAGATCAAGAAATCCATGGAGAAGGCTGAAACTCTCTTGAAAGACTAATCCATCGGAGGTTTTTCCTTCAGGTATTTTTCCACTGCAGAGCTGGGCACGACTCCCTCTTTCATACCCCAGATGTTGTAGAGATAGGTAGTTATCTGAGCGATCTCCAGAGGTGTCAATCTTGGGTTGGCAGGCATTTCCTGGTTATACTGGATTCCGTTCACCGTGATTTCACCTTGCTGGCCATTACGGATTATCCACGCTGTACGGTGTATGCTCTCCTTGAAGTAATCGGCATCCCGAAGAGGCGGTATCAATTTCCCCAATCCCTCCCCATCACTCTGATGGCAGTTGGCACAGTGGTTTTCATAAAGCGTTTTTCCTGCTACCGCGTATTTCATTACCTCAGGATCGGAAATCCCCGCGAGCGTGTTCCCATCACCTGAGGACTTGGGAGCACAGGCAAGTGTAATTAACAGTATAGCAAAATATCTTTTCATTTGGTCAGAAGCTTGGGAATATCAGCCAGCAACCGATCTACCTGGTCTGATTTAGTCCCGTCATACACGCCTCTGATATGCCCTTCCTGATCTACCAATATAAAGGCTCCGCTATGCAGAAAACCTCCTGGCTCTTCTTGGTCGGCCATCGCAGTAGTAAGATAGCTCGTCTGTCCTATCTCAAAGATCTTCTCCTGGTCACCTGTAAGAAAATTCCAGGTAGAAGCATCCTCGATGCCAAGTTTCTGGGCATAATTCAGCAATACTTCCCGGGTATCATGGGTGGGATCTATGGAATGGCTCAAGATTTTAAAGTCGGGATCATCCCCGTAGGCCTCATAGACCCGCAACATCTCCTTCTTCATAATAGGACAGATGGTCGGGCAAGTCGTGAAGAAAAAATCGGCCACATAGATTTTCCCTTTCACGTAATCATTATCCACCGTATCTCCGACTTGGTTTATAAAAGAAAAATCCGCGATCCTATGATAGACGGTATCCCCCTTATTATCCCCCTCGTCCTCCACATACCAGTTTCCCAATTTGGGTAAAACGGCACCTGACCGGGAAGAACTTCCCGTACATTGCCAGCAAAGAAAAGAGATCATTCCTATGATCCAATACGCTGTTTTTCCTTTCATTATTAATTCAACGTTTTGTCCGATACTTTTTATAAAGTCTGATAGCGAGCATAAGTGTGATTCCAAGTCCGATAATTCCGGTAATCCCCCAGACAAAGCTCAGGGTCGTCTTCACCACAATAAGAAACACGATGGCGAAAAGCAAGACCGTAGATGCTTCATTCCATATCCTCAACTGTGTGGACGTCCATCGGGTTCGCCCCTGCTGAAGTTCTTTGTACAGCCGATGGCAGATAAAATGATACAGATACAGCAGTGCCACAAAGACCAACTTGGCCTGCATAAACCCCATCTCAAGATACCCTACCCGATAGCTCAAAACCCACACCCCCAAAACCAACGTAAGTATCGCTGATGGCCAGGTAATAATAAACCACAGGCGGTTTGCCATCAGGTCCAATTGAGGTTTGAGAATCCTACGCTCCTCATCCGGCCGCTCCATCGCTTCAGTCTGGTAGATAAACAGGCGTACGATGTAAAAAAGCCCGGCAAACCACGTGACGACGAAAATGATGTGAAGCGCCTTGATATATTCGAAACCCATTCTCAGAATTTTCGGCTAAATTAACGCCTAAACCTCGTAACCTAACAAGAATTGTGAAAAGCTCTAAGATCATTTTCTGGATATTGGCATCTGTAGTCGCAGTGACGGTGTTTTTTATAGGCAAAGAGTCCCTCTCCCAACCGGGTATGGAGCGGTTTGAAGGGAAATACAGGGAACTCGGCAACTATCGAAATGAAAACAACACCGGACCTATCGTCAGGATATTCGCCGTGCAGGCTCTGGATAAGGACCAGGAATGGATGAGGGAATTCGGAGATGCCCAGCCTCATACAAAATACGGTAAAACCACCGTATACTACTTTTCGGGACTGAACCAGGAGCACATCACACTGACTGCCTTGGCTCCCTATTTTGACCCCGCCTTAAAGCCGTATCTGATAGCAACCTACGAAAAAAGCCCGATGGGAGAGGCATCTTTTACCAGAGAGGATTCCCAATGAAAAAACGGTTGACAGCCCAGGAGTATGAAGCCGGTATTCTGAGTGGCAACAGGGCAGTATTGAGCAAGGCTATCACCTTGGTGGAAAGCACCCTCGAAAAAGACCAGGATCTGGCTGCCGAAGTGATACAGGCAGTTTTGCCAAGAACAGGAAATGCAATCAGAATCGGGATAACCGGTGTACCCGGTGTCGGCAAAAGCACGTTTATAGAGGCTTTTGGGGGGCTGCTTATCGAGGCTGGCAAACACGTGGCCGTACTCGCGGTGGACCCTACCAGTCAAAAGACCAGAGGAAGTATTCTCGGCGATAAAACCAGGATGGAAAAGCTGTCTGGCCTTCCGCAGGCATTTATCAGACCCAGTCCTTCCGGAAACACACTCGGTGGCGTCAGTGCCAAAACCCGAGAGGCCATGCTACTCTGCGAGGCAGCCGGGTATGATGTGATCCTCGTGGAGACAGTCGGTGTGGGGCAATCCGAAACCGCAGTAAAGGGAATGGTGGATTTCTTTCTGCTACTGATGCTCGCCGGTGCCGGGGATGAGCTGCAGGGAATCAAAAAAGGAATCATGGAGATGGCTGATGCCCTGCTGATCCATAAGGCAGACCAGGGGAATTTGACTGCTGCCAAACAGGCCAAGGCGGCCTATCAGAAGGCATTGCATCTCTTTCCTCCCTCAGAAAACCAGTGGATTCCTCAGGTCGTCATCGGCTCTTCTCTCACTGGTGTAGGCCTACAGGAAACCTGGGATCTGATACTCGGTTATCAGAAAAAGATGGTCCAAAATGATTTCTGGCAAAAAAACAGAGCCGACCAGCGTCTGAATTGGCTGGACGAACATGTCCAGAATCTGCTGGGAAGAGCCTTTGCCCGACATGAAAAGGTACAGGAACTCTTGGTTGCCCAGAGGCAAAAAGTAAAACGGGGGGAGATCAGCCCATTTGCCCTGGCAAGGGATTTGACAAAGGTATTTCTTCACCAGTGAACAAACCGAGCTATCCATGAAACTTCCGTCATATATTATCCCTATTCTGCTTCTAGGTACAAGTTGTGCCCCACCATCCTCAGATGCCACCATCCCGCTCACCTTTACTCCAAAAGAGTTCAAGGAAGAGACCTGTGTCGGTGAATCCTGTGCAGAAGTGGAATTCAGCTGGCCGGAAGCCGGAGGAGATATAGCAGCACTTGGAATCAACTCCGCGATACAAGAGAAGCTTCTGACTTATTTCTATGCAGACTCTGCCGCTGCTGATCTACCGGGTAATTCCGCCGCGTATCTACAGTCTTACAGGGATTTTATCGAAGCATATCCTGATGCACCGGGAGGCTGGGCAATTGAGGTCGGAGCCTCAGTCACCTATGAATCCGACAGTACGCTATCTGTATTTTTTACGGAGTATAATTATAGCGGAGGGGCCCATCCCAATTCTTCTCAGCATTTTCTGAATTTCAACAAGTATACCGGGGAATTGCTTCCCATAAACGAACTGGTCCTCGACCTAGGCAAAATGCAGGAATTGGCGGAAGCATCGTTCCGGGATTATCACCAGGTATCCGAAGGTGTAAAACTGGAAGATGACGGCAGGTTTTTCATACCGGAAACCGGTTTTTTCCTCCCCAATGCCATGGGGTATCTGGAGGGCAAATTCACCCTGATATACGTCCCGTACGAAATCGGCCCATATGTTTTGGGCTATACACACCTGGAGTTTGACCCTGGGGAGCTGAAAGGAATCGTAAGAAGGTAATGGCATGAAGCAAAACAGTCCACTGCCAAAAGGCAGCAGACTGTTTCAGAAAAAATTCTGTGCATCAGCTTATCTTCCATAAAACATAAAACCGGAAGGGCCTCTTCCCGCATCAAAACTTCTCGTTTCAGTCCCGTCTTCCCGGATGACTTTAATCGTCCCATTACCTTGAAAACCATTGGAATTAGCCACATAGAGTTCTCTGCGTGACACATCAAAGCCGATTCCGTAAAAACCCGAACCCGTGATCCAGTTAGGCTCTAACGCATCCCCAAAAAGAGAGAATTTGGCAACACCGTCATTATAATCCGGCCAACCTGAGCTGGTCAGCAGGTATATCATATCGTCATTTCCAAAGGCGATTCTTCCTGTGGCGTTGGGGATTGGAAAAGTACGTGTATCCTTGATGGCGAAATCAGCCTTGTTCAGTGCATAGAAAACAACGCTTTCACGGTTTACGGCATAGACCCATACATCCCCTCTGGCTTCAAAAAATACACGGGGAGAACCTTCCAGTCCGAGGATGGAGACCACCTCTTCGCTGGGCACATCTATAATTTCGATTTTACCCTCTCCTGCACCTGCCACCAAGATATGGTTTCCCAGTGAATACAAGCTCTCTGGCTTTTCAGATACGGAGATTTTTTTGGTCACCGCGCCGCCGTCCAGGCCATTTACCACAGCGATATAAGAATCCGGGGTATTGTAAGCCGCATCGTACGGACCATAGTCACTGATAAAGAGTTTGTTTCCATTGACAGCCAAGGAACGTGGCTGGTCCAGCTCCCCTACTACTGCCCCGCGGCTCTTGAATGTGCCAGCATTCACTATCTCCACTTTTCCGGTATTGGCCACCAGGTAGAGCCTTTCGCCGTCTAGGACCAGATCTTCCAATAGCCCGGCAAATGGCCGGTTATTTTCCGCTTCGAAAATATCCGCCTTGAGCTCTTCTGTCTCAGGGTTGAGATGGTAGACCTCACCGTCATTGGTACCAAATGACCCCTCATTCATGATGAGTATACCAGACTCATACGCACCTCGTGGCCTCTCCTGATCGTTGTCAGAGCAGGCTATGGAGACAAAGGATAGGGCCAAGGCCCAAAACACGTGTTGTAATTTTAACTTCATAAGTATATGGATAAATTGAATTGATAAGACCTTCCTGGCATAGCTCTCAGGTACAGCACCTGATAGGCAGTATTCATAAGGTTATTGATCTGAAAACCCACAGGAAAACGGAGTTCCCCCCACGCCAGCTTGCTGTAGTGGACTCCAACACCAAAGAGCTGATATGCAGACATCACCCGGGGATTATCCGCGGTCACTGACCGCTCTCCTATGCGGTGTGTGGTAAGAAATGACGAAAAACTTCCCTTTCCGACCGTGAGGCGGGCATTGGATTGATGTCTTGGGGTATAAGGGAGCTGCTTGCCTACCGATTGGTCGGTCTCATCGACCCCTTTTGTGGCGATTGCCCTGGAGAACGTATAGGATCCTTCTACAGCCCACGTCCAGCTGCCCGTGCGGAAATGCACCTTTCCTTCGTATTCGATTCCCTGATTGCTTACTTCACGGATATTCTCCGGGCTCCACACACTCCCCTGGGGAAGCCAGATGATCCAGTTTGCGACCTTCATCCGGTAATAGGTGAGGGAATGTTCCCAGTCCACTTTTGCACTCTTGGTCCAGGACAACCCTATTTCCCCATTCAGACTTTCCTCCGGTAGCAGATCCGGGTTTCCTCCCGGGACCCAAAACCTGTCGTTCAAGGTAGGAACCTTAAACCCTCTCCCCACGGATGATTTCAGCTGAAGGGTCTGGCTTTCAGTTTTCCATACGTTCCAGTCCATCCCCACACCAGGTGAGAAAGGTGCCAAAGTGCCAGAATAGACCAACTGTCTAAGATTTAGCGAAAAAGCTAAATTCTCTCCAGCTATGAATTTGGTGCTTTGATATAATTCTACCCTGGTATCGTCCTCCCGATAGGTGCTCAGGTCACCCCTAGCTACTGTGGCCCTACTTCCCAGCTTCACGATCCATCTTTCCTGCAATGTCCGGTCCCAATTCCCAGAAATAAAATATTGCACCGTATTGTTTTCACTCCGGTTGAAAAGCTGCTCATCCCGAACCAGTCCGGTATTGAGATGGAACAGCCCTTTATTACTGAAATGAAGATAACTGACAGTTGCCCTGAAGCTCTGGTCCTGCTGCAAATCCCGCGTATTGGATCCCATCACAGGCTGTATCTGCCTCTCAGCCCTGTTCCACCAAAAGGAGGATTTCAGCTGCTGGTTGCTTCTGATATTCCACGCGATATCCTGTACATAGCCAAGCTGCTCTACCTTTGCATGTGCCTGTCTCGTCACCGGGGTGCCTGGCTGCCCCAAGTCCTTGTAGGGGAAATCGTTCGCTGAAAACTCCCTGTAGAACCGCGACCGCACGGAAACCCGATCTGTAGAAAAACCGGCATTCAGCGAAGAATTGACCAAACCAAAACTCCCTATCTGCTGCACAAGCCCTATTTCAAGTCCTTTCCCAAAAACCGGAATTGCATCCAAATGCAGGCTCCCACCTATTGCTTCGTTTCCAAAAAGTGCCCCGGCATTTCCAAATTGCAGGCTTACCTGATCCAAGGCAACTACTGGCAATATCGAGAGGTCACTTTGGCCCAGCGAGGGGCTGTTGATGGGCAGGCCATTCCAGAATACCGCCGTGTGTCCGGCAGAGGTACCCCGTAATGAGGGGGAGGCCAGCATCCCTGCACCATACTGTCTGATAAATACCGGTGAGCTTTCCTGCAGGACATCTCCCAGAGACCTTCCCGGATAACGTGCCAGATCACTTTTTCCCCAGGTTTTTATTTTTAGGCCTTGTGCAAAGCGATCTATGGACGTAGCATGCACCTCCACTTCCTCCAGCGCTACCGTGTCACGGTGAGCCAGGAACTGTCCCTGAAATACAACTATCCATAAAAGCAAAATCATGCCTGACCGAATTAAAGGAGCTAATCCGATTCGGGCTTGAAGAGAATTGGGGAAGAAATGAGTCGTATCCGAAATGTAAAAATCAAAGCTTACAACCGGAGTCAGGTACATTCTTCTTCGCTTTTCCTCCGAAAGCACAGAATCAACGGAATTAGGCAGGTCTCCTGGCTTACCTGATTTTGCCGGCCTTCTCATTCTGGCTTACCAGAACAATGGCACTGTGCGGCAAATCATGCATGGAAGATTCCATGCGGGTCTACAGTTGCGGGGACAGCTTCGGCATTTCACCGAATTCCCTTTTAATCCCAAGAGCTCGAAACGAGGTTAGGAACCAAATTCTGTCGCAAAAATAGACTGGAAACCGGTCTTATAAAAGCCGCGAAAATTCTTTTTTTGGAAGTAGTTTTTTCTCACGCTTACTTTGGTGCTGGATTTTCAACCTGATTTCTGTGAAAAACTCATTTATACTGCTCTTTTTATACCTTGTACTCTTCTATTTTTCAGGATGTAACAATGCTAGGCCACAGGAAGAAAGCACAGACGAACCAGTCACTCTTACTTATGCCAAAGGGTTTAAGGCCAGCAGGGGAAAGGGATATTGGGTATTGGAAGTCACCCAGCCCTGGACCGGCTCAGACCGGACATTCCGCTACCTTGTGCTGGATGAAAACACAGAGAAACCGGCAGGCACCTTTGATGCGGTAGTGCAACTCCCCGTGAATAAAGTCATCCTCACCTCCACCACGCATATTCCCCACTTGGACTTGCTGGATGCCACAGAAAAACTAATCGGGTTTCCACAGACCGACCTTATTTCTTCGGAAAAAGCCAGGAAGCTGATCGACGGGGGAAACGTGAAGGAGTTGGGTGCGGGGCCACGGACAAACCCTGAATTGATCATTGATCTCGAGCCCGACTGGCTCATGATATCCACAACAGGTGAAGATCTCAACTACCTCGATCTGTTCGAAGTGGCAAAGGTACCGGCAGTGATCAACGGAGAGTATGTGGAGCAGCATCCTCTGGGAAGAGCCGAATGGATCAAATTTACCGGCATTCTGTTAGGCAGGTACGAGGAAACCAAGGAAGTCTTCGACAGAATCGAAATGGCTTACCACGATGCGGAAGCATTGACCAGGACTATTCCAAAAGAAAATCACCCCACTGTCCTAAGTGGGGTAATGTATCAGGATATCTGGTATGCCCCCGGAAGTCAGAGCTGGGGTGCGCTGATCCTCCGGAATGCCGGGGGCAATTATGTCTTTGGAGACCAGGGGGGGACAGGAAGTGCACAACTGAATTACGAATTTGTATTGGACAGTGCATTGGAAGCCGAATTCTGGATAGGATCCTCGGATTACTCTGATCTGCAAACCATGGGTAAGGCTGAGCCCCGCTATCGGGCATTTTCAGCCTTTAAATCCGGTAACGTATTCACTTATACCCAGAAAAGAGGAGCTAAGGGTGGACTGGAATACTTTGAGCTAGGCTATATGAGACCGGATCTGATTCTCAAAGACCTGATCCGGATACTCCATCCGGAGTTGCTCCCGGAGCATGAGTTGTATTTTTACCGACAACTCGATGAAAAAAAATAAACTCGCATTTCTTGCCGGTATAGGGCTTCTGGGGCTGAGCTTTCTGCTCAACCTGAGTTTAGGCTCCGTACACATCACTTCCGGCGAGATCCTGCAGGGAATTTTTTCCGGCCAGTGGAGCAGGGCTTCCTTTGAACAGATTATCCTGAATTACCGTCTTCCAAAAGCATTCGTGGCGATTCTTGCCGGTATAGGGCTCAGCATAAGCGGACTGCAGATGCAGACGTTTTTCCGCAATCCACTCGCCGGACCCTATGTGCTGGGTGTGAGTTCGGGTGCAGGCTTGGGCGTAGCAATCCTTATGCTGGCAGGCTCTGCTATTGGGCTGATCACCACTGCGCTTACCCCATGGGCCATCGTGGTTTCAGGCACCCTGGGAGCTGGATTGGTTCTGCTTACCGTAAGCCTGATCGCCTGGCGGGTGAAGGACAGCATGACCTTGCTGATAGTGGGACTGATGTTCGGATCGGCGGTCTCAGCGATTATCTCCGTACTATCCTACTTTTCAGGGGCGGAGCAACTGAAGCTCTTCACCATCTGGTCCATGGGAAGCCTGGGAGGATTGGGCTGGCAGCAAGTAGCCGTACTGGGAATCACCATCACACTGGGGGTGATTCCTGTGATCGCTTCCATCAAATCCTATAATGGAATGCTCCTCGGGGAAGCCTATGCACAAAGCATGGGAATCAACCCCAGCCGTCTCAGATGGCTGATGATCCTCAGCACCGGACTGCTGGCCGGGAGTATCACCGCCTTTTGTGGCCCTATTGCGTTTGTGGGAATAGCCGTCCCGCATCTGACCCGAATGGTATGGAAGACTGCTGACCACCGGATTCTTTTTCCGGCATCGGCGCTGATGGGAGCAGTTTTACTGTTATTATGTGATGCCATAAGCCAGCTTCCAGGCTCTGCACAGACTCTCCCCATCAACGCCGTGACTTCCCTGATCGGCGCTCCCGTGGTGATCGGGCTTGTCTTACGGAAAAACTTCAGCAAAGAATTCTAGACCATGGCCCAACCGATATTAACCGGAAAAAACCTGACGCTCGGATATTCCAAGGGAACATCCCGCAGAGCGATTGTCAAAGAGCTGGATTTTTCCCTTTTCCCTGGGCAGCTCACGTGCCTACTTGGCCCAAATGGTGTAGGAAAATCCACTCTGGTAAAGGCGATGCTTGGCCAGCTGAAGCCCTGGAAGGGGGAATTACACCTGGAAGGGAAAAGCATTACATCTTTTACGCACTCCGAACTGGCCAAAAAAACAGGTGTGGTCTTGACTGATCCTGTGGTACCGGGAAATATGACGGTTGGACAGTTGGTCTCTTTGGGCAGAATTCCCCATACCAACTGGACCGGCAGACTGGGTGATAAGGATTACAGAGCTATCGACAGGGCACTTTTTTCCACTTCTATCCTCCCCCTAAAGGAGGAACGATTGGCTGAAATCAGTGATGGCCAACGGCAGAAAGCCATGATTGCCAGAGCCCTGGCGCAGGATGGTCAGTTGATGATATTGGATGAGCCCACCGCACATTTGGATCTGGTGAACCGCTATGAAATAATGTACCTGCTCCGTGAGATAGCACAGGTCCAGCATAAAGCTATCCTTGTGGTCACCCACGACCTGGAAATCGCCCTGGAGACTGCGGACCGCTTCTGGCTTATGGGTAGCGGTATGCCTTTACTAGGCGGGATCCCCGAAGAGATGGTACTCGCTGGAGCATTGGACCGCTTGCTCCCCGGAGAAAAATTTCAATTTGACCTGCTCCGGGGGAAGATACAGTCCCCGGCTACTCCAGTGGAATTCAGCATTTCCGGTGCTCCTGAGCAAGCCTATTGGATACGAAAAGCGTTACAAAAAGCCGGGCTTGGCGCGCAAAGATTTGAGGTGAACATCACCTCTCCATTTTCGCTTGATTTGATCGGGGAAAGCGGAGTTCATACATTCCGCAAGCTGGGCGACCTGATAGCATTTTTGAAGCGGTAACTTACCCCTTATCCCAGAGCAGACAGAGGTAAGCAAAAAGCAATGGCTATCCAACTAGCTCATCTGGTCACGGTACCGCTCCTTTGTCCTTACCAAGTGAGATTTTATAATCTTCCGGTGTACCGGATACATTGATGTTAAGAAAGCGGACCCGCTTGTCCATATTTCTATAGACGATGGCATCTTCCTGATCCGGATCTACCTCCTCCCTTCTCTTCCCTCCAAAAAGCGACCTAAAACCTACCTGGGTTACGAGGTTGAGGGGTACCCGCACAAAGTAATCCATGTTCAGGTCCAGGCTCTGCCTACCGGAAAGTTCGATAAAGCCTATGCTGGAATTGATATTCATGCTGGGAATATGAAGTACACCATCTTTGAGGTCAAACTCATTGCTCAGGGTATCGAACCGTACATTATTCAGGTTTTTGTCTTTGAAATAACCTGAAAGAGCCTGAATAGGAGCAAAATTGACCAAACTTCCTTCATATACCGCCAGCTTCATGTTGGCCTCACTTTTATCTATGATGGGGGTAAAGTCCGGATGGACGAGGAACTTGCTTTCTATAGTTCCGCTTACTTTGCCATGGAGGTTCTCGTTGATAAGTTGGTCCTGCCCGAAATTCTCAAACTTGATAAGGAGCTTATCCAAGTCCAGCATATCTGCCTCCATGGTACTGCTAAAGTAGATCTGCTCCGGGTCAGACCCGTTAAAGTACCCTTTGATTGCCAATGAGCCATCCGCTGCCTTCATAGCCAATGTATCCAGGTAGAGGAAATGATCCTGTGTGATCCGCAGGTCTCCTTGCACCTCTTCCAACCAAAAATTATGATAATTCATCCTGCCGATCTCGGCCGTAAACCGCATATCTGTAAAAGGAATATCGAAAATATTGAATGCTTCTTCATGGGATTTATTCTCCTCCGGCTTATGCTCATAGTTCATCAGGGCATCCAGATCCAGCGCACGCGAGGTCAAAGAGAGAAAATTATCCCTTTTTCTGATCTGAGGATTGTCCCCAGTGTAATAGGCCATATTCACCCTAAAATCACTCCTGCCCATATTACCTGAAAAGTCTTCCACAAGAACATGCTCATCTTCATAGTGGACACGCCCTTTGAATTTTTCCAATTTCAGCGGGTGGATTTTCAACTGTGCCTGCAATTCTTCCAGATGGAGGTCTGCAGATTTGAACGTACTGTCATAGTTCATCTCCAGTTTTCCATGTAGCTTAAGGGCTCTGATCTCCTCATGCCTGTAGTCCTCGGGCACATACTGCGTTCCTTTATAAGACAACAAATCCGCTGGATGGATGTAATCCGAGACCATATCAAACTCGACCGTGGTCTTCCCTGTTTTCACCTCCTGGAACCATTTGGGGTAATTCTGCAAGGAACCGGTGAAATGGAAATCCGTTTTATCGATCTCTCCGGAGAAATCGATCAGCTTGAAATCCGTGTCAGTAATGATCACGTCGGCATGAAAATCGTGGAAAGTATGGTCGTAGTTCTCCAGTTTAGCATAGAAGTCATCAATGAAAAACTCTCCTTTGGGAAGATATTGGAAGCTGGAAAGCTGATCAGCAGCTGTTTTAAATGCCAGCTTAATCGAAAAATCATGGATCACTTCGTCAGTGCCTGCGGCCAATGCAGAATCAAACGACAGGATTTCGGGAAGATCTATCTTCTTGGATTTGGCATTGAGACTGGCTATGATGGGTTTGTCAAAAGCGTGGAACACTGCCGGAAAATCACTTAGCTCCCCATCAAAGCTAAAGTCGGATCCCGCTATCTGAAAACTCAGGGAATCCAACCGGATACTGCCTTTTTCCATTTCCGCATGGCCATTGGCATTCACTATCGGATGTGGATAGCCCGGCACCAAAAAGCTGAGATTCTTGATGGTCAACTCACTATCAATGCCCTCTTTAAGCTGGGCAAGACTCTGGTCAGGTAGCTCCATGGCTATCAGCTCATCAAAATCCATGTCCAGAATAACCTGGCCTTTCAGCCTCTGAAGTCCTTCAATCTCAAAAAACTCCCCTAAAAACTCGAGGTCCAGATCTGCATTGATGTTTACTTTGATATAGGGGTCTTCAAAATCCCTGATGGTCAGTGTACCCTGAAAAATCCCCTCCTCCGGTTTGGCATAGAAATTTTGGAGTATCAACTGTGAAGTTTTCAGGCTCCTGTCAGCTCCGTTGGTATAGAAGCCGGCAAACCTCAGTTGGTCCACCTTTTTGTTTGCGTCTTTATTCAGGAAATAAGCATCTTCACAACCAAATTCCACATTGATGGCAGGCATATTACCATTGGCCGCCTTTCCTCTGATAGTCCCCTGAAAAAAAATCTCTCCTTCATTTTGATAGTTTTTAAGAGTTTCACTGATTTCCTTTGGTGCAAAAGCAGCAAAGACACTGAAATCGGGTTTTTCACCATAAATCCTGAGGTCTGTATCCAGGTCATCATCAAAATCCACCTGCCCCTCCAGTGTAAAAAATGCTTCTTCCAATTTCAATTTACTGGGAGAGACCAACAGCTTTTGCTCTTGTCTGAGATACCTAAGCTCCAGGTCCAAGCCCACCTTTTTTTCAGCAAAAAATGTATGCTCCCCATCCTGGTCCAGATCAAATACCATCTGGTTTGAAATGTCCATGAAAATGTGATCTTCTGCCAACTTAAGTGCAAGACTGGCTTCATTCACATGCGCCACTATATCCTGTCCGGTAGCCAGATCACGATACGTAAATTCGAATTCTGATAGGACAAGCTGCTGTAGGTCAAAATAAAAATCCTCTGACTCAGTAGTGGTAGAATCCTGCCCAGCCAGTCCTTTGGCCAGTAGCAGATTGATCTCACCATCAGGGGACTTGACTACATCCAGATGTCCCTTTTCTATTCTGATCTTACGGATGTGATACTGACCTTTCAGCAAGTCCAAGACATCAAAACCCAGGTACAGATCCGACGCCTCATAGAGGGGTTTGGTGTCCCTTTCCTTATTCTCGTAGAACCTGACCCCCACCAGATCTATTGAGATGTACGGGAAGTTGGCAAACGGTGCCACGTGTGAATCATCTATTTCCAGTATACCCACAAACTGCTCGTTGATAGTCAGCAAAGCTTTCTGGACCAGTGATTTCTGATTGAAATAGACTGCTCCGATCACCCCACAGAGCAGGATTACCGGGATTATCGGAAGGAGAAGTAAGGTTATTTTTTTTCTTTTGGACATGTAATATAGCCTTCGGGATAGGGTCTGCCATCTGCTTAACCCGAAAGAAAGTTATTGGGTTTTAATAGAAGCGGATTTCCGCAGAAATCTGTCGCATTAGGTTTATGAGCTAAACGGCAACTATACCGACAGAAATAACATACTCCCGCAAAATTAACTTTCTTTCACTTGCCGGCATAAAAAATAAAGGAGGCTCTTTCAAAAAAACCTCCGATAAGCACCTCATTTTTCAGGCACAAACCGGGGGTAAAAGGCCTCCTTTAGGATGGCTAATTCTTAATCCGGAACATGCCCAGTTTAAGACCTAACTGAAAGCTCCACGCGCTTCCGGCTTCGGGTATAAACCCACTTGTGAAGCTTGGCTCATTCATAATGCGGTAACCGGCACCTCCATACAGGCGGGCATACCGATGTATGTTGACTTCCAGCTGTGCAGCCGGTTCAAAATACCACGATCTGCTCTCACCTTCCTCCACACCCCGCCCGTAATCATCTCCCTCCATCTCCAGTACTCCCACCATCAGTGGAAAAGTGAGATGGATGAGCTTATTGGAAAATGCAGTATACTCTACAAACCCTCCAACTATTCCCAGATCCACGTTTGCACTAGCGGGATAATCGGTACCGAATGACTGCGGTCTGATTTCATTGAAAGACTCTCCATAGAACCCTCCCACGGTGAGCTTATCATTAAAAACCAAGCCCGCCTTCAGTTGGTAAAAACCTGTACCTTCACCCGCAACTTTGGTAAAGTCGACTCCTGGTGATACCATAAAGCCGATCTTACCCAAGTTCACCCCACTTCCCAGCAAGGTATTGGGTTCAGTGGATTCCTGGGCAAAAGCAAGCTGTGCGGTCAATGCCATTCCTACAATAAGCAGTAATTTTTTCATGTGTTTTTGTTTTGTTTTGATACTAGTGACAACCAGTCCCGATTAAAAGCGGGACAACCTTACACCACGGATAATCTTTGCCCTTCCCAAACCGGTCCGGGACAAGTCGTGTTGGAAATTTTTCCCATGGGCACTCCTATTCGTGAGAGATTTGACCACATCACGCCTGTCAGCATACAGATGGTTGCCTGCGGAGAAATAAAAATTCCAATAAAAATTTATTGTGAATAATTTCCCAAATTCCTGAAATCATGAGGCAACCGTTTGACCCAGTTGCCTCGTGAAGTTATCAGCTATGAATTTACACGAGTCAGAAGACCTCCAGCGTGTCATCAGGGAATGCAGAAAGAATGACAGGAGAGCTCAGCAGGAGCTTTTCAGGTTAAGTTATTCCTATGCCATGAGCATATGCTCGAGGTTTACAGGTAGCAGGGCCGAGGCAAAGGAAGTCCTCAATGAGGGCTTTCTGAAGGTATTTACACAGTTGGATAAATACTCCCCTTCCCTGTCCTTTGCCGGATGGATGCGAAAAATCATGATCAATACAGCGATTGATCAATACCGCAAAAACAAGCGCTTTTTTGACAGGCATCCTGACCTTTCGCATGTCAAAGACGAACCGGAAGTAGATGATATTCTGAGCAAAATCAACTCGGCTGAGTTGATTGGGATGATACAGGAATTACCTCCTGCATACCGCATGGTCTTCACGCTGTTTGTCGTGGAAGATTTCACACACAAGGAAATTGCCGAGAAACTGGGAATATCGGAAGGAACTTCCAAGTCTAACTTCGCAAAAGCCAGACTTAAGCTGAAAAAGTCACTGGAATCGATCAACAACTCACTCGATCAAACCTATGGATAAGAAAGACCACTTTGAAAAAAAGGTTAAGGAGAGTCTGGAAAACTTCAGTCCTGCTTACGAAGATGCAGCATGGGGCGAATTCGCCCCTTTGCTGGACGCTGCGCAGTTGCCTTTCTGGAAAAGATGGTATGCCCCTTATCTTTTCAGCACACTACTCTTTCTGATAGCCACCACCATGGTCTATGTGGGGATGTATTCCCGGAACACCCTAACGCAAGACTCCAGTCCAGCAATCACAGAGCAATCGGACGTCCCGGTGACCTCACTTCGTGACACGGTTTATATCTATGATACCATCTATGTATACCGTACGACCACAGCTATTGGGGTCACGGATTCTGTATCCTCACAGCTCTCACCTGCTATCGCAGCGGATGCTGTGGCAAGCGGGCAACAAGTGCCCGGTAAGCAAGTAAACCCAAGCACATCGGATAATAAGCCACTGACACCCCCTGGTACGGATGATGCCAGGAGAACGGGCCCAACCGGTGGAAAAACGCAGCTGATCCCTGGTAAAAGTCCGGTGAGCCTACCCTCTGATCTGGCCAGCCTACCCGACAAAAAAAGCAGGGAAACAACACAAGCCAGGAGTATGGCAGCACCTGCTGTAGGCAAGAAAAACAACCCGGTGGACCGTCTGGATTTCGAACTTGTAATCGGCGATACCAGTAACCTTTCCGCCCCACCCTTACGGCCAAAAGCTGAAAAATCGATCTTCGTCAGTTCCGCTGTCAGCATGATGCTGCCCATCAGCCGGACAGTTGAATTTAACCCTGCTCTCTATCCTTCACTGGGTATGGGAATAAAATGGAACCGGAAAACCAGCCTAAGTGTAGGAATTATCCTCGGAAACAACACCGGTGAAATAGATGACCCGGAGGAATTGAATCCTGATATCCTGAGCGGTTTTCCCGGGGTAACAGATCTCCCCGATGCTCCCGATGACATCATGGTGAGCAATAGACAATTGTATTTCCCACTGACACTCATCTTCCAAAACACCTCACTGGACCGCATTGGTTTTGAAGGAAATGTGGGAGTGCTTGGAAACTATCTGATGCACCAGAAGGTCCGCTACCTCTTTGAGGAGGAAACAGGCATTCCTGATCAGAACTTTACGGTAACAAGCAATGAGTTTACCATTTCACATCTCCAATTGGGCATAGGCACAAGTTATTCCATCTCAGATCGGCTTTCTATCCATCTCAGAACCAATTATTGGCTGCCCATCCAGCGAATGGGCCTGGTAAAGGAGCGGATACACGGCCTGGATGTAAATCTAGGCATGAACTATTCCTTATGGAAAAGGCCATAATTTGATAAAATGTGTGGCCCTTCGCTATGGGGACGGTGTTGTAGATTTATTAGACAGTATGCCTTCTATGCCGTATCCATCAGTCCCTCCTGCCAGGAGCACCTTATGGCTTATTCTATCTCCGGCAACACCCAGTTCTCCAGAACACTTGGGATCGTCATCATCTGCTCTATGGCTGCAACCGTACGGGGAGCATCCTCTGAGAGGTTTACCGCGCCATGGGAAGTGATAAGGATGTCATCTTCGATACGGACGGCGATTCCCCACCACTTAGGGTCACAGTCACTTCCTTCCGGGATATAAATGCCCGGCTCGACGGTGATAACCACCCCTTCCTTCAACGCTCCATACCCACCTCTATCATGTACATCCAGCCCCAGGTGATGACTCGTCCCATGAGGAAAATAACTGTGCTGCTCACCTGCTTTAGTGATCCCCAATGCCACCAGCCCCTCATCGATTATCCGCTTGGCCTCCCTGCCAATCGCAGAAAACTCTATTCCCGGCTTGCATAAGGCTATCCCTGCTTCCTGAGCTTTGTACACCAGGTCATAGATGGCTCTCTCTTCTTCATTGAACTTACCACTGACTGGAATCGTCCGTGTCACATCTGCGGTGTAGCCTTTCCACTCCGCTCCAAGATCCATCAGCAGAAGACGCCTGTCCACGTTTTTCAGATCATTGTCGATGTAATGCAGGATACACCCGTTATTGCCTGCTCCTACGATGGAAGGGTAGCCTACACTCTCGGCCCCATATCTTTTGTATATAAACTCATGGATTCCCTGAATTTCGCGCTCCGACATCCCGACTTTGGCTGCTTTCATCACTTCTATCTGACCAATTGCCGAAATTTTCACCGCCTTTCGCAGCAACCCAATCTCTTCCTCGGTTTTCACTTCCCTCAGTACATTCATCATTTCCGGCAAAGAAGAAATGTCAGATTTCATAATAGGTAATTTATCCCGGACTGCTAGCCGTTTCTCCGGTGTATCTGCATTCAGAAAGTCTTTCAGGACAGGATCTTTATCCACTTCAGGGAATCTTTGTCCGGCCCTTCCTATGATTTGGGCCACGTTTGCAGAATTTTCCACATCAGTAGCCTTGATCAGCCCATAAAGTCTCATACTTGTTTCCGATAAGTTGGCCGGATAATCTGAGTCTTTTTTAAAGGTATTGACCATTCTTTTCAGCGGGGCATTGGCACTTCCTCCCTCGATGTCCCCATTCAGGTTAAAAGACAGCACCTTATCAAATTGCCTGAAATCCACTTCCGGGTTTTTTCCGAAATCTTCGTAAAGAAACACCTGATCGAAACCCAGCTTCTCTTTGACACCTTCCACACCAAGCCGCTTTCCATTCCACATTTCCGCTCTCGGGTCCCTCGGCTGTACAAAGATCAATTCGTCTGCCGTGATACCGTCTACA
This sequence comes from Algoriphagus sp., assembly GCA_048819475.1. Taxonomy (GTDB): domain Bacteria; phylum Bacteroidota; class Bacteroidia; order Cytophagales; family Cyclobacteriaceae; genus Algoriphagus. Next base: position 33,163 of record JBMDXP010000081.1, on the reverse strand, counting down.
CTCTTTGGCTCGCTGAACAGGACCAGTACTGCGTTCGGCTCACGTAATCCCGTCAGGTAAAAAAAGTCCGTATTTGGGTGATAAATAAAGTCCACATCATTTGATCTGTTCTTTACCGGATTGTTGAATAGTACCGCCACGGAATTAGCAGGCATCAATTTCCTCAACGCATCTCTCCTGCCTTTGTGCCAGGAGGCAGGGAGACCATCCGGAAAATAGGATTGTGCGGATATATCCAGTGCAAAAAGCACAAGAATGGGAATAAACCAAAGTTTTTTCATGGAAAGCAAGATTGAATAGCAGGCATCAAGGTCTGCTGTTTTAGCCATTTAACAAAGTCTTAATCTATGAATTGTCTCTAATCCCTATCTTTGGGCACAAAAAAAATTATTAATTATGAGACGAATTGGGGTAGCAGTACTTCTTTTGACATGGGCAGTGGGCACCGCACTGGCACAGAAATCACAAGAAAGACCCAAGCTGGTTGTGGGTATCATAGTAGACCAGATGAGGCAGGACTATTTGTACAAATTTGCGGATAGGTATAGTGAAGGAGGGTTTAAACGCCTGGTCAACGAAGGGTTCATGATGAAAAACGGGCATTACAACTACATGCCTACCTATACCGGACCAGGGCATGCGTCTGTATATACCGGAACCACCCCGGCCACCCATGGCATCATCGGCAATAACTGGTATGTGAGAAGTCTCAAGAAATCAATCTACTGTGCAGAAGACTCCACGGTGACTGCTGTAGGTGGTACTGCCGGCAATGGCCAGATCAGCCCTAGAAATCTCCTCAGTACCACCATCACGGATGAGCTTCGGTTTGCAACCAACAAGCGTTCTAAAGTAGTGGGGATAGCCATCAAAGACCGTGGGGCAAGCCTTCCTGCGGGCCATCTGGGAGATGCGTATTGGTTTGACAACGAAAACGGGGAGTTTATGACCTCCACCTACTATTATGAAGAGCTGCCGCAATGGGTAAAATCTTTCAATGCAAAGAAATTACCTGAGCGCTACCTGTCGCAGACCTGGGAGACGCTGTATCCTATAGAAACCTACGTCCAGAGTATTGATGACAACAACGAGTTTGAATCTCCCTTTATCGGAAAGGATACGCCGACTTTTCCCTATGACCTTGCCGCTCTCAAAGAGAACAACGGTGGACCTGGAATGATTGCCAGTACCCCCTTTGGCAATAGCTTCACGTTGGATTTTGCCTATGCAGCGATCGAAGGAGAACAGTTGGGCTCACGGGGAGAAACAGATTTTCTGGCAGTGAGCTTCTCCTCTCCTGACTACATCGGCCATAGATTTGGTCCAGCATCGAAAGAAGTGGAAGACAACTACCTGAGACTCGATCTCGAAATGGAAAAATTCCTCAATTTTCTCGACGATAAATACGGAAAAGGTGAGTACTTGATTTTTCTTTCTGCAGACCACGGTGTCGCAGATGTTACCTCTTACATGGCCAGTGAGAAAGTCCCTTCGGGCAATTACAACAGCAGGTTTGTAGCCAGCCAGCTCAAGGGCTATACCAATGAAAAATACGGTGAAGGGGAATGGATAATCAATACTTCCAATGAGCAGGTTTTTTTGAACCATGAGCTGGCGAAAGAAAAAGGCGTCGATCTGATCGCGATGCAAAATGACCTGGCAGCCTACTTACTTAAATTTGAGGGAATAAAAGAAGTGTTTACGGCCCATGCCATGAGAAATACTGAATTCACCAGAGACAAGCCGGGGTTATTGCAGATGGGCTATAACCAAAAAGCTTCCGGGGATCTACTCCTGATTCTTGAACCGGGGTGGCTATCCGGTGGAAGCCGCGGTACGACGCACGGTACAGGGTACACCTATGACACGAATGTTCCGATCCTGTTTTTTGGATGGCATGTAAAAGCAGGAAGCAGCTCCCGACGGGCATCCATTACTGACATCGCACCTACCTTGTCCATGCTGCTGAATATCCGTCTACCCAATGGAGCTACAGGACATCCCATAACCGAAATCACGGATTAACCTTACTTACAATTACACCGTATAGAACTCCCGGGCCTTTTAAAGGCCCGGGAGTTTGTTTTCGGAAAACTGTAATGGATCAATAACAACTATTTCTCTACTTTTGAAAGTATCGACTGATTGACTTTCCACAATAGATATGCCCCGTTCAACTTCAGAAATATGGACTCATTTGGTTTTTATCACCAAAGATCATATGGCATTTTTTGACTTTAAAATTGCCCCGCTTATCCAGACTGCCCTTGATGATTTTATCTCCGGTCTACCTGATGACCATGTCACCTATTGCGTACTACCGGACCATATCCATTTACTCGCGAAGCTACCCAACCATCTTTCTGTGAACCAGTTTGCAATGGAAATCCAGACTGCGGTATCGGACCGGCTTCGACAGGAAGGGTATAGCGAAGGTGGATTTGAATGGAACGACACCTATCATGCACACTCTGTAAGCAGCAACAGGCTTTCTGTAGAAAAAAATCTGATCGAAAGGCAGGAGATAAACCATAAAGAAATGAGCCTAAAGGAAGAACTCAGGTTTCTTGGTATGTAAGAAGGCTGATCAAAAAAACCAGCCCTCCACTATTTATACGGTCCAACTCATCGGATACTTCTCATCCACAAATCCCAGGGCATCTGTGGTGATCTGTAAGGGTCTGAAGGTGTCCAACATTACGGCATACTCTTCAGTGGACTTTGCTCCCAGGGATTTTTCCACCGTACCCGGATGAGGCCCATGTGGTAGCCCGCCCATGTGGATCGTAAATGACCCCCGCTCTATCCCTTTCCTGCTCATGAATTCCCCCTCGGCATAGTAAAGCACTTCATCTGAATCAATATTCGAATGGTTATAGGGAGCCGGAATCGCCAGAGGATGGTAATCAAACAGTCTAGGTACGAAGGAGCAGACGACAAATCCCCCTGCCTGAAAAGTCTGATGGACGGGAGGCGGCTGATGCAGTCTACCCGTAATCGGTTCAAAATCATGGATTGACAGTGCATAAGGATACAGGTAACCGTCCCACCCTACAATATCCAGAGGGCTGTGTCCATAAGTGTATTGATATAACATTCCTTGCTTTTTGATCTGCACGAGGTAATCCCCCAACTCCCTTTCGACCACCAGGTCATGAGGAGGCCGGATATCCCGCTCACAATAGGGGGAGTGCTCCAGTAACTGGCCCACCTCATTTCTATATCGCTTCACGGTCTCTATCGGACTTTGTGATTCAATGACCAACAGCCTTAACGGGCCTTCTTCCTTAAATTCAAAGCGGTAAATGGTAGTTCTGGGGATCACGATATAATCTCCTTTCCGCACTTCCAGCTTACCAAACTGGGAGTACAGCATCCCTTCACCATCATGGATATAAATGAGCTCATCCCCATCCGCATTCTTGAAGTAAAAGTCCATTTTCCGCTTCTCCGGAGAGCATATACCCATCATCACATCCTGGTTCATCATCAGCATGCGACGTGCAGTAAGGTAATCCTCTCCCGTACTAGTTATCCCAGAAGTTTTTAAATGGGTCTGGTTTAGGCCATGCGCTGAGGCTATCTTCCAGGTATAGGGCTTGGGGGCGCCTATGGATTTGACCTCATTGGGATTATAGATATGGTAGAGATTGGAATAAATGCCTGAAAAGCCTTTTGAGCTGACCAACTCCTCTTTATAGAGACTTCCATCCGGCTGCCTAAACTGGGTATGTCTTTTGGGGGGGATGCTTCCCATTCTATGATAATATGCCATACGTTTTTGGGTTTATACCCTGCCAAAATACAAAATATGCTCAACAGCTGAATTCAACTTCACCAGCTTCTTTCATACAATAAGGATAACAACGTATATTTCTATAAGTTTTTGTAATTTCCGACAACCAATAAACCCATGAAACATACCATTTTAGCTTTTCTGGCAATTTCTATTGCTGGAGGTGCGCTGGCGCAAGGTCAGGATGAGGCCAAACTGATTTGGGCAGATGAGTTCTCCGCATCAGGACTCCCCGACTCTACCAAATGGGATTATAACATAGGGGATCATGGCTGGGGGAATAATGAACTTCAAAATTACACTTCTAAAACCCTAAAGAATGCCCGGGTGGAGAACGGCGTCCTGATCATAGAGGCACACGCTGATTCATCACAAGCAAAAGGATTCACTTCAGCCAGATTGGTCACCCGCGGCAAGGCATCCTGGCAGTATGGGTATATTGAAGTCAGGGCCAAACTCCCTCAGGGCATTGGAACCTGGCCTGCTATCTGGATGCTTCCAGATGAAAACAGACATGGTGGATGGCCTAAAAACGGAGAGATTGATATCATGGAGCATGTAGGGTATGATCCTGGGACCCTGCATGGCACAGTGCATACCGAAGCGTATAACCACACCCTCCAAACCCAACGAGGAGGCCAGCGCATGGTGTCAGACTTCCACAGTGAATTCCATATTTACGCGATTGATTGGACAGCTGAAAAAATTGATTTTCTCATTGACGGTGATCGCTATTTTACCTTTGAAAACAGTGGAAACGGCTACAAAGAATGGCCATTTGACCAACCTTTTCATTTAATTCTGAATATTGCCGTGGGAGGAAACTGGGGCGGGGCGAAAGGAATTGATCCGGCTATTTGGCCCCAAAGAATGGAAATTGATTATGTGCGCGTATACGATCAAAAACTCCAATAAGGCTCCGGTCTCGGTGCAAATGCAACACCCTATAAATTAACCCGCGGCATAAATGCGGATTCACTTGGTAAATCCGGTCGGGTTTATTAAAATGTTAACTTTCCGCTGTTAGGTTTACTCACTTCTATGCAAGATCCGATTCTAAAAAGAAAGAAAATACAGGCCATGTTAATCATTGGCGTGCTTCTCCTGTTAATCTATGGCAAAAACCTTATTGAGCGCCAATCCTTTAAAAGCATAAGCAGTACTTTCACTGAAGTGTATAACGACAGGTTAGTGGTGGAAGGCTATATTTTCCAGATTTCCGAAAGACTTTTTCATATCCAAAAGCTTATCGACCACTGCAATCTCGATTACGATTACTCGAAAGTGATCAATGAAATTGACGGGCATGAGCAAAGTATATTGGGTATCATCACCGATTTCGAAAACACCAACCTCACTGTTCAGGAGTCCGAATACCTGAGTGACTTCAAAAAGATAATTGTGAATGACCTCAGTATCAAAAGTTACGACCTGCTTTACTCGGATGAGCAGGGCGTAAATCTGGAACAGGTGAAGCTTTATGACCAAAAGATCAGCCGGGCAAGGCAAGACTTGGAAGACCTGAGTAAAATCCAGATGCAGGAAGGTGAAAAACTGATCAGCAAAGCCAAGATTCTCATCAACCGATCTCAGATCTGGGCTCAGTTTGAGGTGGCCTTACTGATCATTTTAATTCTGGTAATCTACTTGTTCCTGTTCAAAAAATCAGGCACACATAGTTTAATCTAGATTCTACCCAACCTGTAAACAGCTTGATTTGTTTTCGGCCCCATTTCGCCCCATCGGCTATGAGTGGGGCATTGGGACGCTCATAGGCCTAGATAGGGCTTGCTGAAAAAGTCTCAGCTATTCCAGCTTCAAGGCGGCCGAGTGAAGATGTAAGCTTATACTTCGAAAGAGCCAACACAGAAGATGGTATGACTGAGACTAGCTTGAAAATTCCGATTTTTGTCTTTTTGAGTGCATGGGTATAGACCTATTGTAGTAAAAAAGCTTGCACTTGCTGAAAAACCTTTCGAATGAAAAATGGGCTAATCAGTCCTAAAGATAAGCTTTTAATCTGTTGCAGGCGTTTTTCAGAAAGCCCTAGATAACCAAGGCTTTTAGGTACTGGGCATTTCTTTCGGCAGCCTGAAAGGGAGTGACATCCACAAACCTTTCCTGCTCTACCACAAAATATTCCATACCTCTCTCCTGTGACATTTTAATCAGGTCTGCATAGGGAATCTCACCTGCGCCCAACAGAACTCCTCTTTCTCCGGGATTTCCCGAACCTGCTTCTGCGTCCTTGAGATGACAGAGCTTAAATCTGCCAGGATACTTGGCCATGTAATCTCCAGGATTTATTCCTGCCACATGAACCCAATAAATATCCATTTCAAAATCCACCAGAGCTGGATCTGTATGCTCCATCAGAATGTCCTGAGGCAAGGCACCATCCTGGGTTTTGAAGGTGTAATCGTGGTTATGATAAGCAAACCTCAACCCTTGGGATTTTAACTTTTCCCCTACCTCATTAAACTTATCTGCTATTGACTTATAGGCATCCAGAGATTTCTGTGGACCTATCCATGGACAGATCAGGTATTTCATTCCAACTTCAGCGGCTTGTCCTGCCTGGGCTTCAAGGTTTTCAAAGACGTTGGCATGGGAAGAGATAAAACTCACACCCGTATCATCCAGTACTGATTTGAATTCGGCAGGCTTCATGCCCCATAGAATCCCCTTGCCTCCATCGAACCCTTCAAACTGCTTATAGCCATACCCTGCAAGCGTCTTCATGGTTGCAGCGGCATCTTTTGCCATCTCCTCCTTCACAGAGTAGAGCTGGATCCCAAAGACACTGAGCGGAGTTCCTGTCCTTTCCGGCTCGGCAGGGGTCAGAGTTGCCCCGGCCTCTTCCTCTCTCTTTGCAGGAGAGCAAAACTGCAAAGGCATGAAGGCAGCACCGGCACCGAGCATTGCCCCCATTCGGATAAATTTTCTTCTTGGATTGTTCATCAGTACAAAAGCCTGCCCCATCATGAGGCAGGCGGTTAAAAGGTTTGTGTTGGTGTATATTAGATTGCGTAAGCCCTATCTCCTTTTTTGTAATCAATGCACGGCTCATATTTCCCCGGTGCCTCTTCATAGATCAAGGCTTGGGAAGCCCCTATTTCCGAAGTAAAATAGCCTAGCACAGTAAGGTCCCTGAGCATATTGATTACTTTTGGTTCTTTGGGGTCACTCGCCTTGTACGTTTCATACATCGCATTCAGGTAGGTAAGACGTTCCTCTGGGGAAGCATCTACGAAATCCTTGCCTTTCTCTGTTTTGAACTCCTTACGCATGGTGTTCAAGCCATCTACGAATGCCTTTTGGTTATCAGCATCATAGGTGTCTTTCACCATCATCACGATGAATGTCCCTATGCCTGCAGCCTTGGCTCCGGGAGTATCGGTCTCCGGAATAATTGTATCTCCTATTTCATCAAGAAAAGCAATATCCTCAGGACTGAAATTCAGTCCTTCAATCTGATGCTCGGGAGAACACCCAGTAAGAATTGCCGTGGCTCCTACCATAGTCCCTCCCATCATTACCATGACGCTTTTTAATGCGTCTCTTCTGTTCATAGCCATACTTTCAACTTTTTTTGGTTAGAGATTTTGCTTGTTCAGTTCATCTACTGCAAAAGCAGCCGCTCTGGCAGTCAGCGCCATATAGGTCAATGACGGGTTTTGCGCAGCTGCTGAAGTCATGCAGGCCCCATCTGTCACAAATACATTTTTGGCTTCCCATACTTGATTGTTTCCGTTAAGGACCGAAGTTTTCGGATCTCTTCCCATTCTGGCGGTCCCCATCTCGTGAATCCCCTGCCCAAAAGTGTAGCCGGAATCATATGTATTGACATTTTTAAATCCTGCCACTTCCAGCATTTCAGCCATATCAGCCATCATATCCTTTCGCATGTTGAGTTCATTCTCCTTGATTTCGGCATTCATTACCAATGCCTCCATCCCCCACTTATCCTTTACGGTATCGCTTAGCTTAATCGTATTTTCATGATAGGGTAGTATCTCACCAAAAGCCGTAAAACCGATACTCCATGGTCCCGGCTGGGTAAGTGCCTCTTTCATCGGTGCCCCAAAATTCAACTCTGCCACATCTCTACTCCATCCACTGCGGCTCGCAGCGCCCTGATAACCAAATCCCCTCACGTAATCCCTCTTCTCACCATTTAAATTGCGGAAGCGTGGGATGTATAACCCTGTAGGCCTTCTGCCAAAATAATACTTATCATCATACCCGTCTATACTGCCTCCTGCACCCAGTCGGAAATGGTGGTCCATTACATTATGCCCCAATTGCTCAGAACTGCTTCCCAAGCCTCCAGGCCAGATGTCTGTTGCGGTCCTCATCAAAATAGCAGTGGAATTAAACGCAGAAGCACATAGAAATACGATTTTCGCGTCATACTCTACCGTTTGGTTGGTTTCTGCATCCAGCACCTCCACTCCGGTAGCCTTCTTGGTGTCTTTGTCATAAATCAACCTCCTTACGATTGACCAAGGCCTCAAAGTAAGATTTCCTGTGGCTACTGCCGCTGGCAAGGTGGAAGCCTGCGTACTGAAATATCCTCCAAAAGGACATCCCAGCGAACATTTGTTTCTGTATTGACATCCTCCACGGCCAGGTAAGGGCTCCGTATTGTTTGCAGGCCTGCCTATCGTCCAGGTTCTAGCTCCCTTGTAGTGGTCCTTGATCCGCTTAGCGGCATCTGATTCGACGCAGTTCATCGGCATAGGCTTTTGGAACTCCCCGTCAGGCAGGATATCCAATCCATCTTTTGACCCTGAAACCCCTATAAATTTCTCCACGTAGCTATACCATGGTGCCAGATCCTTATACCGGATCGGCCAGTCTACCGCTATCCCTTCTTTTGCATTTGCTTCGAAATCAATGTTTGCCCAGCGATAAGACTGTCTTCCCCATAGCAGGGATCGTCCCCCTACCTGATACCCCCGGAACCAGGTGAACGGCTTGTCTTCCACATACGGAGACTCATCTTCATGGGCCCACCAATCCAAATTTAGCTCATTGAGCACATAATCTCTCTTCAGGTTAGGATGGTTTTCGATCATCTCCACTGTCCTTCTTCCTCTATGAGGAACTTCCCAAGGAGCCAATGTAGCTGTCTTATAATCCTTCACATGCTCTACATTTGGACCTCTCTCGAGGAGTAATACTTTCAGCCCCTTCTCTGTCAGTTCTTTAGCAGCCCATCCACCGCTTATTCCTGACCCTACTACGATTGCATCAAATGCTTGATTTGCCATAGAAATGGTTTTTTGGTTTTATGTTGATTTATACATCGCACACTTTCACTGCATGGGCCAAGGCTCCTATTTTATCATCCGATTTGGGGATAAACTCGTGGGAGACATAGCCTGTATACCCTGTTGCGACAATTGCCCTCATTACTGCGGGATAATTGATTTCCTGATTCTCGTCCAGTTCGTTTCTTCCGGGGTTTCCCGCAGTATGATAGTGGCCAAAATACTGGTGATTGGTCTGGATACTTCTGATAAGGTCCCCTTCGTCGATCTGCATATGGTAAATATCATAAAGCAGTTTGAAGTTTTCACTTCCCACTCTCTTACATAATTCTACACCAAAGGCAGATTTATCGCAAAGGTAATCTCTGTGGTTTACGCGGCTGTTCAATAGCTCCATCTGTAATATTACCCCGTGCTTCTCAGCCACACCTATTACCTTTTTCAAACCTTCCTCGCAGTTTTTCAGCCCAGTCTCATCATCCATCCCTCTTCTGTTTCCCGAAAAACAGATCAGATTTTTGAAGCCCGCCTGGGCAACCAGAGGAATCATTTCAGTATAGTTTTTTACCAGTTGGTCATGGAATTTGGTTTCTCCAAAACCATCATTCAGCCCTATCTCAGCTCCATTACACATGGAGCATACCACATCGTGCTTTTTCAAGGTATCCCAGCCTCCCGGCCCTACCAAATCTATCGCATTGAACCCCAGTTGCTTTATAGCCACACACAGCTCATCCAGACTAAGCTCTGGCATGGTCCAGGCACATACCCCATGATTGATATTACCTTTGAGCGCCACAGGCTCATGATTGCCCCAATCGAACGACGAAAGACTTCCGATAGCGGCTCCGCCGAACAATACTTTTTTGAAGGATTCCCTCCTTCCTGGGTTACTGGGTTTGGTCATATTGGTTTTATGGTAAAGGGATTATTTCCTCCTTTTTAAAAAGAGATGTGAAAAATAGCAAAACCAAAACGGAAATACCAGCAGGAATTAGCCAAATCGATTTCCAGATATGGGTACCATCCATATTGGTGAAATAATCCGACAACAATCCCGCCGCCCAGAAGCCAATAAGCATGCCTATGCCATAGGTGGCAAGTGTGATCAACCCTTGGGCAGAAGACTTGTACTTGATCCCCGCATGTGAATCGGTATAGATCTGCCCACTTACAAAAAAGAAGTCATAGCACACACCATGTAATGCTATCCCCATAAGAAGCATCCACACCCCGCTCCCTGCATCCCCAAATGCAAAGAACACATAGCGTATGGCCCATGCCAGCATGGCTACCATTAATGTTTTTTTGATGCCGAAGCGGGAGAAGAAGACCGGCAATGCCAGCATAAACAAGACCTCGGACACTTGACCCAGTGTCATTTTTCCGGTAGAATTCTCCACTCCTATTTCAGTGAGAAATGGACTTGCATTCTGATAATAGAAAGCCAAGGGAATGCAGATCAGGATAGATGACAGAAAGAAAATTGCAAAGTTCCGATGCTTCAGCAAGGCTAGCGCGTCCAATCCCAACATCTCAGACAACTTGAATCCACTACCAAGTTTGGCCCTGGGTGGCGTGTGGGGAAGGGTAAAACTAAACACTCCAAGCATCATAGACGTGATCGCCGCCATGAGCCAGGTGTTACGCAGCAATCCTTGCCGGAGTCCTTCCTGACTATCCCAGGCCAAATAGCTGATGAGAACCCCCGCTGTAATCCACCCCACAGTACCCCATACCCGGATGACTGAAAACTCTTTGGCAGGATCCTTCATTTGATTGAAAGAAATGGAATTGACCAGTGCCAAGGTGGGCATAAACAAGATCATATATACCAGAAGTACGGGAAAGAAGCTCCCGAAATCCGAAGACAGGTAGAGAACATACATAAGTCCCGCTCCGATCAGATGAATGACACCAAGGATCCGCTGGGCGTGGAAATAGCGGTCTGCAATCAGCCCCACTATAAAAGGGGCAATGATGGCTCCAAAAGACTGGGTTGAAAAAGCCAATGAGATATCCTGGTCTTTTGCCTGTAGATTTGCACCAAGAAAAGTCCCCATGGTAACAAACCATGACCCCCATACAAAAAACTCCAAAAACATCATGAGGGAAAGTCGGAGCTTGATAGTGAAATTCATAAATTTATGTTTCAGTAGGAGCAGATTTGCTTCATTAACTTGCCCAAAGTTTAGATTTTGGGCATTTTGCTGTATTTTAAGCACTTCCTTTGACTTTCTATTTACTAAGAGGATAAAAAATATCACAGCCACTCATACTATGATGCGGCTACTGATCATTTAATGTCCCTATTCAATTGAAGTTTAGAGGTTTTTAGGATTAGAATCAATTATTTCAATATTAAAACCTGAATTAAACCTTTTTGGCTTATGTCAACAACAAAGAAATTAAAGATCGGACTGATCGGTGGAGGCCCGGGATCATTCATTGGGGCTATCCATCTGAATGGGGCACTTATGGACAGCATGTTCGAACTGGTGGCGGGGGCTTTCAGCTCCAATCCGGAAAAATCCAGACAGCGTGGAAAAGAACTTATGCTGGATCCGGAGCGTGTGTATGCGAGCTATGATGAGATGTTTGCCAAAGAACTGGAACGTCCCGAATCGGAGCGGATAGATGTAGTCGTCATCGTAACCCCAAACAATGTTCATTTTGACCCCACGGTCAAAGCACTCAAGCACGGCTTCCACGTCGTCCTCGACAAACCTCTTACGCTAAACTACGAAGAGGCAAAAAAACTCTATCCAATCGTTAAAAACTCAGACAAAAAGTTTCTCCTTACCCATACCTACTCTGGGTATCCCATGATCAAGCAGGCAAAACAGATGATCTCGGAAGGAAAGATCGGAAAAATAAGAAAAGTATATGTAGAGTATCCTCAGGGCTGGTTATGGAAGCTTCTTGAATCTGAAGACAACAAACAGGCAGCATGGCGGACCGATCCGAAAAGAAACGGGCTGGCGGGATGCATGGGGGATATCGGAACGCACGCATTCCATATGGCTGAGTATATCACCGGCGAAAAAGTTTCCCAGCTTTGCGCCGATCTGTATATCAAGGTAGAAGGACGGCCGATAGATGACGATGGTGTCGTGTTAATGCGGTTTGAAAACGGTGCCTCCGGAGTACTGATGGCCTCCCAGACTGACACAGGATGTGAAAACAACTTAAAAGTGCGCGTATATGGCGAAAAAGGAGGACTGGAATGGCAGCAGGAAGACAACAACTCGCTTATTGTTCGTTATCCAAATCAGCCGGCACAGATTTATAGAGCCGGCACAGGATATCTGGGCTCTCTGGCAAACGAAAACACCAGGACTCCAGCAGGTCACCCGGAAGGCTATGTGGAAGCATTTGCCAATCTCTACCGCAATTTTGCCAGATGCATCTATGCAGAGCGTGCCGGCGAGACCCCCAAGCCAGAATGGGAAGATTATCCGGGAGTAGAAGACGGCATCAGGGGAATGGCATTTATAGAGCATGTGCTCAAAAGTTCTGAATCGGATGTGAAATGGACACCTTTCACAGTAGACAAATAAACTCTTAAACCTATCTTATTCAAACCCAATAGCAAGATGAGACCGAGCATGGCGCAAGTCATTTACGGAGGAAGAATTACCCGTGCAGCGAAATTTCATCCAGAAGCTAAAAAACCAAAGACAAACACATGAAAACAATCAAAGGCCCGGCGATTTTTCTCGCACAGTTTGCGGATGAAAAAGAGCCTTTCAACAATCTTAAAAACATCTGCGGATACATGGCCGAATTAGGCTATAAGGGCGTTCAGATTCCTTCTTGGATCAGCAGTATGATTGATTTGCAGAAAGCAGCAGAAAGCAAGACCTACGCAGATGAGATTGCCGGGATAGTCCGGGAATCCGGCATGGAAATAACCGAACTTTCCACCCACCTTCAGGGACAGCTGGTAGCGGTACACCCTGCCTACAATGAACTGTTTGACGGGTTTGCACCTGCAAATCTGAAGGGAGACCTCAAAGGCAAAACGGAGTGGGCAATCCAGCAATTAAAGTATGCTGCCAAAGCCTCCGGTAACTTGGGACTTACGGCACATGCCACGTTCAGTGGAGCCTTGATGTGGCACACCGTCTACCCTTGGCCGCAAAGACCGGCCGGACTGGTAGAGACCGGCTTCACAGAACTTGCAAAGCGATGGACACCTATCCTGGACGAGTTCGACAAGTACGGGGTGGACGTCTGCTATGAACTTCATCCGGGTGAAGATTTGCATGATGGAATTACCTTTGAAATGTTTTTGGAAAAGGTAAACAATCACAAGCGGGCAAACATTCTCTATGATCCTAGCCACTTTGTACTACAGTGTCTGGACTATCTTCAATTCATTGATTTCTATCACGATAGAATCAAGATGTTCCATGTCAAAGATGCTGAATTCAACCCTACCGGCAAACAAGGTGTCTACGGAGGTTTTCAGGGATGGATAGAGCGCGCAGGAAGATTCCGCTCTTTGGGAGACGGACAAGTGGATTTTGCAGGTATATTTAGCAAACTTTCGCAGTACGATTATGATGGATGGGCAGTACTGGAGTGGGAATGCGCTATCAAGCACCCGGAACAAGGGGCAGCAGAAGGTGCGCCATTCATCGCCTCACACATCATCAATGTCACTGAGAAGGCATTTGACGATTTTGCCGGCACGGGTGCCGATGAAGCGTTCAACAAAAGAATACTAGGAATCTGATTACTCTATTAATTAAACCAATGAAAATTACAAAACCTATAAACCTGTTGTTGTCGGCAGTAGTGGGGATGAGTTTCGCATGTGGTGGGGAGAAGACTTCTGAATCGGTCTCAGAACCAAAAGAAGACACTACCATTGTGAAGACACCTACCACACCCCAAGAAAAAGCGCCAGCTCCTGAAACCGGAGAGAGCCAAGCTCCTGCCACCTCAGAGCAAGCACCTGTCAACGAAAAGTTCAACGACAGTGACGTGTCTATCCGGGGGCTCGCAAAAGTAGAAGCTTCGGATTGCTCATCCTGCCATGCCGTGGAGGACAAGATCATTGGCCCGGCATTTTTGGATATAGCCATGGAATATGAGAACAACGAAAAGAACATCAACTTGCTTGCAAGCAAAGTCATAGAAGGCGGTGCCGGTGTTTGGGGGGACTATGCGATGCCCCCGCATAATGGACTTTCCGAACAAGATGCAAAAGACATGGTCGCCTACATACTAAAGCTTAAATAAAACAATCAATGAAAAAACACAATTTAATAATTGCAATCCTTGCAGGAATGACTGTTGCATGTGGTGGTGAGAAGAAAGAAGAAGCGAAAGAAGCCGCTGCGCCACCGGAGGTGAAGAAAGAAATCAGTCTGGAGGAAAAATACAAAGATGACCCGATTTACATCAAGGGCTTGGAAAAAGTAAAAGCTTCGGACTGCATGTCTTGCCACATGGTAGAGCGCAAGATCGTAGGACCATCTTACGCTGATGTGGCCGCTAAATACGAAAGCACAGAAGAGAATGTAGCGACCTTAGCTGCAAAAGTAATCAACGGTGGTGTAGGTAACTGGGGTGAAGTACAGATGCCTGCACACTTGAGCCTAAGCGAAGAAGACGCCAAGGATATGGTGAGGTACATTCTCCTACTTAAGAAGTAACCCATGAACAACAAGTATCTTATACTCGCTGCTGCTGGAATTATGGCCAGTTGCTCCGGTGAAAAAGCCACCGATAACCAAACGGAGGAAATAACCGTGGTATCAGAAGCGCCAGCAGATGAATGGGTCAGCCTATTTGATGGCAAGACGTTCACCGGCTGGTCCAAGTATGGTGGCGGTGAAGTGGGCAAAGCCTGGAAGATCGAGGATGGGGTGCTCTACCTGGATGCCAAAAACAAAGACGGCTGGCAAACTGGAGATGGAGGGGATATAGTCACCAATGAAGAATTTGACAATTTCCACTTCAAGTATGAATGGAAAATAGCTCCCAATGGAAACAGCGGGGTAATATTCTTCGTCCATGATTCTCCTGAATACCAGTACAGCTTCCTGACAGGCCCAGAGATGCAGGTATTGGACAATGACGGACATCCGGATGCCAAAATCAAGACACATAGAGCCGGGGATCTTTACGACCTGATAGAAAGCAGTGAAGAAACTGTAAAACCTGTCGGAGAATGGAATAAGGCTGAGATAATCGCGGATAACGGAAAGCTGGAGCTGATACTGAACGGGACAACCGTAGTAAGTACCACCATGTGGACCCCAGAATGGGACCAGCTTGTCGCGGGAAGCAAGTTTAAGGATATGCCAGGCTTCGGAAAGTACAAGAAAGGGAAAATAGCCCTACAGGATCACGGAGATCTCGTATGGTATAGAAACCTGGAACTGAAGAAACTTTAACCAAAAAGAGCCTCCGCTGGAGGCTCTTTTTGGTTTATAATCTGGTAACATTGTCTTTTTTGATATAGGCAGGCTGGTCTTTCCAGTCCACTTCATACCAGCTATCTTTCCCGGATCGTATTCTTACCCGATGGCCTGGCTCTACCATTTCGATCAGTTCTCCTCCTGCAGAGGGTTTGCTTACAATAAATGTAGGGCTGGAGGTAATTAAGCCAGTCCTAGGGCCTCTCAGGAAGTTATTTGCCAGGAAAATCAGCACCAGCAGAAGTAAAGTCGGCCAATACTGGGGAGATGATCCGGATTTTCTGCCAGTATACCACATGATCGCGATTGACAGGAGAAGGATGACAACGAGAGAGGCAACTATGTATTCCTGATAGTCTGCCAGGAAAAGAAGAAATCTTGAGGAATCACTCACTTCATAGCCGGTAAGATTGCTCTGTCCCGTTAAGCTCTTTATTTTGGTAATCGCCTGGGGGTTGGGATTCAGGTCGTAATATTTACTCAGGAAAAGGGTGGCCTGCTCATTGTCCCCGATTCCTTCAGCGATAAATGCCATTTTAAGCAGCATAGCAGGCGAGTAAACCCCCGTCTGGTAGTTCATCTGGTAGATTTCCATGGCCTCTTTATAGCTTCTTTGCTGAAACAAAGAATCTGCTCTTTGCAAGTCCGTTACATCTGCTTGACAATGAATACTTTGTACAAACAGGGTTAAAAATGTCAAAAGTTTTGCGAGAAAGATTGATTTAGCGTTTGGCATTTAAATTCTGGTAGCTTATTTTTGCAGTCCAATTACGGCAATGATCTGGCAAAAAGCAAGGCCAGGAAGTCGATTTGAATGGTAAAAACCCGATTTTAAAAGGTTAAAAATTCTGAAAATCTTCAGCCAATCCTACTCTTCCAGCTTAGCTTGATAAGCTGCGAAATTGGATTGTCATTTGAAGAAAGCTTTCAGTCTAAAACCTCTTAGAGATGGGAGATAATGGGTGGACATCGGTTCACTTAAAAATATGATTCCGTAGCTCAGCTGGTAGAGCAATACACTTTTAATGTATGGGTCCTGGGTTCGAGCCCCAGCGGGATCACTTGAGTTAACTTACAAGGAGTTAAAAAACAAAAGTTTCGGGGTGTAGCGTAGCCCGGTATCGCGCCACATTTGGGATGTGGAGGTCGTAGGTTCGAATCCTGCCACCCCGACTTTACTCCGGTCCTGTAGCTCAATTGGATAGAGCAACTGCCTTCTAAGCAGTAGGTTTCAGGTTCGATTCCTGACAGGATCACCATCAGTTAAAGCGGAATAACGTTCCGCTTTTTATTTTATTGTCGGCGTATTGCTGATGATAGTGGATAAGTACACGTAGTGAAAATATGATTCCGTAGCTCAGCTGGTAGAGCAATACACTTTTAATGTATGGGTCCTGGGTTCGAGCCCCAGCGGGATCACAAGAAAGCAGTCCAAATCAGGCTGCTTTTCTTATTTTTAGGCCAATTCTACTCTTATGGCTACTATGTATATTCTATATTCCGAAAAACTTGCCAAGTATTATGTGGGCGCATGCACTGATTTTGACCGCAGATTATATGAACATAACATCGGCCATTCCAAATTCACTTCCAAAGGAATTCCGTGGAGACTGGTTTACCATGAGGATTTTGATGAACTGATTGCAGCCAAAAAGAGAGAACTCCAGATCAAAAAGATGAAAAGCAAAAAGTACATTGAGTGTTTGATCAATTCAGCTCGGTAGAGCATCCCGATCTTAATCGGGAGGGTCATGGGTTCGAGCCCCAGCGGGATCACTTCTTGGGACAAGTCAGAAAATAGCTGATTTGTCCCATTTTTTATCCTGTAAATTCTTATCAAGAGCAATATAAGTCTCAATACCTTATTGTCCCTTGCGGATTCGATATTGGAACCCGTCAAAAGTCAATTTTTTGGGGAACTTAGAACCAACAACCCTTCTTCGCTGTATTACAGTACCTTTCCCATATAAAGTATCCTCTTCGGATAGGATTTTGTAATGGCTATATCCATCAAAAGCGGTGACACTTCGCTCAGTCGTTCCAAACAACTGGAACCGGTAATACCACATTCCAAAACTTCGGTATGAAGCCCCGGTGAATCTGCTGGCTTGGTGGCTGATGATCCTTACAATAAAATAGCCCTGAAAGCTTTTCATTGTACGATTGACCGATCAGGAATTGCTAAAAGCTACTGAGGTAATCCATATTCAGGCTATTACCAGTCGGAAATGGAATGGATACACGCATGACCCAGGATTGAGCTATTTGGTGGTGAAAAAAGCCACTATTTTCACTAGTGTTCCTTCTCTTTACAAATCGTGAACCGATAAGACCAAATTCTTAGGTCTTATCGTTCCACAAAAGGTAATATGGCAGACAGCTTTTATATATCAGAACACCTCACTAAATCCCAACTTGAGTTCTTGAAGTTGCTGGATGACTATGAAATACAGCTATTCAAATTTACCGAAACCAAACAGTTATTGGGGAAAACATTTGACAACTTAACTAAAATCTTGGAAAATCCGGTAAAAACCCCTTAGCTGTGCTTATTTTCAATTTACCAAACTGCTGTTGCGCGTTTGTGCTTTTTAAAATTGCTTCTCAAAAGCCTTTCCGTTAAATCTAAATATACTTCCGTCTACCATTCCAAAGAGCAAATTATTCTTGTTGTCTTTATAAATAGCCCAAATCATAGGAGACGAAAGTTTGTTGGTGATAATATAATTCTCAACTTTCTCACCGTCATATTTCCACGCTCCTGTATCTCTATCTCCAAACCAAATATTGCCTTCTGAATCTTCTTCAATAGCAAAAACGTGTTCAAGCGTACCGGGTTGTGAAGTATCCCCTCTTCTTGCGCTCGTTGGATGGATTAAATTATTCTTTTCAGAAAAATTAATTACTGAATTACCTTCAATTAGTAAAACGCCAATTCCATTATTTCCTATCCAAATTCGACCTTTTGAATCAGCTAATACGCTTCTAATATGCAAAAGCTCATTATTTCTTAGATTCAATTTTTCATTATCAAATATATTTATCACTTCACCATCATAGTTAAATAGAGCCGCATAAGTTGCAATCCAAACTTTACCATTTTTATCTTTGAAGATATCAGTCACGCCATAAGTGTTATTAGGATTTTTATTTTTAGGTTTTGGGAAAATCAGATAGTTCATACTTTTTCCGTCAAAGCGGTTTATGCCACCATCTTCGCCCGCATAAAACCATAAATCCCCATTGGTCTCGTTCCATTCATATTTTGGATTATTAAAATTTGTTGAATAGGTGGTAAACTTTCCATTGTCATATACACTTATTCCTTTCGCAGTGCCAAACCAAATTTTGCCATTCGTATCTTCCTGGATTGAACGGATTTGATTGTCGGACAAGCCATCATTTGTTGTAAAGTATTCAAACGACCTTCCATTATAAAAACTTACACCTTCATTATGACTTCCAAACCAATAATTGCCTTTGCTGTCCTGGAAGATTTTCCGTATTCCCGAATTAAATTTTAAACTATCCGTTTTTGAGGTCGTTACCAATTCTGGCTTAGTTGCTTCTTTTTCTGCTGATTTCTTTTCAAGACAAGAAAAGTTCAGTGTCAACATGAATATTAAGAAAGCCAATTTTATCCTTTTGTTCATTATGGTCTAAATTTTTCAAAGGTCTTTCCATTAAATTTATAGGCACCATTTTCGTGTGTCCCAAGCCAAAGGTCGCCATTGTTATCCTTGTAAAGTCTGAATAATTTTATGTTTGTCGATTGTTCCTGAACTTGATAATGTGTGATTTTTGCTCCATCATATTTCCAAACTCCATCACGATAAGTTACAAACCATAAGTTATTTTCGTTATCTCTTACCGTTGAAAGATACTCATTTAGACCACTTGTATTTTTCCCATCCAAACTCCCTATACTTTCGTGTCGTGTATAAAACTTATTACTTTTTAAAGTTGTGCTGTCGTAAACACTATATCGAAATTCTGTATTAAACCAAAAGTCGCCATTTTTATCTTCCGTAATTGAACGTATTCCATTTGCCCCTCCTTCGCGAAATTCCGTCACATCTTCTTCTGTAATCCACTCGAATGATTTTCCATCGTAACGACTTACTCCAACTGGATTTGTTCCAAACCAAACGTTACCTTTTCTGTCTTTGTAAATGCTATAAACATCAAATGGTTTATTAAGTTGAGGCGGGTTTGGAAGTATCAGTTCATAGAAGGTATTTCCGTCAAAGCGGTAAACTTTTTGCTTGTCTTGATGAGGATTTATAAGCCACAAATCATTCGCTTCAAGTTTCCATTCATTACTTGGTGTAGCTCTAATATTGGAAAATGATTTCCCATCAAACTTTGTTATTATAGCATCTGGGTTCATACCTGAAAAATAGATGTTGCCCAGTTGATCTTCTTTTATATCATCAACTCTATCGGTATACAAGCCGTGTTTTGTTGTGTAATTTATCAAAGTTTCACCATCATACCTGTATACTCCTGTTTTCCAACTACCAAACCAATAGGTATTTTTCTTATCTTGGTAAATCATAGTAATACTGCTTCCAAGTTCTCTAACAGTGTCACCCTTTAGATTTGTTTCTTTTAAAGTGGCAAATTGATCTTTCATTTCTTTTGAAAGGACAGAATGGTTATCCGAATTAGAATTCTGCCCATTGCACGAAGTCAAAATCGATATAATTCCGAAAAGTAAGATTGTTGTTAATTTCATTTCCATCTGTTTATTGTCTGGTGCTGACTGTTATAGAATTAGTCGATGAATTTTACATTACCGCTACGCTATATCGTCAATCTATCTAATATATGATAGATTGGCGATGTTTAGTAAGAAGAAGTTCTATTTTTTTCTGATATTCAGCAGTTTTCTTCAAAACCGGAAATGTTTTTCAAGCAAAGAAAGCTATCTCCTATTTCCTTGATCTATAAAATGCTTCTTACTTCTGCGTTTTTTCGTATTATCAGGATTTTGGAGTTCTGGCTCTAAAGTCGGCGCTGGAACAATTCAAAGATATTTGTAAGGTCAACTTTCTATTTTCCACCATTAATGCCCTAGATCCTAGAACACTATTAGTTGGACTCGCAGATCTAACCCCTAATTAGCTTGAAGACGATTAGGGACCTGATGACCTTGACCCTGAAGGAAACTATGCGATCTATTAGTTGTGTGGGAATTAACGTTCCAAGGATCATTACCCCCAGAAAGCCTTTCCCCGTCAGGCATATCTCCTGAGTTAGATAAGTTTAAGATAATTGTGACTTGGAATGATTTTACAATATAGAAAACACTGGCAGCTTTCAAATTGGATGCCCCTAATTAGGCTAATAATGTTGAATCCAAAACATGAAACAGCAACGTTTGGGAATGATGATAAAAGTTGGCGTTGCTCTGTATTAAACTAGTATTACAAGAAAAGGAGTTATAACAAAAATCCGGACCATGTACTAGAATAACCCCAAAAAGTTATCCTCATTTTAAAAGAAGAATGGGCGATGGCTTCTAATTCATATGTGCCGGTGTAAAATGAAGAGTGGTATGATCTGCCTCCCGATCAGAGATTAATAGCAGCTGAGAAACCAAAACTATCGTTAGGAGAGGTCAATCCCGATACTCGGGACAGGTTATGCTCCGGAATCAGACTCCAGGGGTCAGCATGCCAATATGCTCCGGATTTTCCATTTAACATATCCCCTGATTTGCATACAACTTTCAGGGGTTTGCATACAGCTATCATGGTGCTCTTGGCGAACTTTGACCTGTTGAATTTAATACTATGGTTATGAAAAAAATGAATTTGGGAAACCAAGGCTTGACCGTGCCAATTATAGGGCTGGGTTGTATGGGGATGACGGGTTTTGAAGATGGGAATATGTATGGAGAGGCGGATGAGCGAGAAGCCATTGCCACTATTCACCGATCGCTCGAGTTGGGTGGTAATTTTTTGGATACCGCCGATTTGTATGGTCCTCTCAAAAATGAGCAGCTGATCGCCAAAGCAATAGCTGGTACTAGGGATCACTATGTTATCGCGACGAAATTTGGCTGGGAAATAGATGATAACAATAAAGTGACCTGGGCCATAAACGGTAAAAAGGAATATGTGAAAAAAGCAGTGGAGCGCTCCCTTAAAAACCTCAATACAGATTATATTGATTTGTATTATATGCACCGACTTGACAAAAACACGCCTATCGAAGAGACCATAGAAGCCATGAGTGAGCTGGTGAAGGAAGGAAAAGTAGGTTACCTCGGACTATCAGAAGTATCTTCAGAAACTGTAAAAAGAGCTCACGCAGTTCACCCGATCACAGCGGTACAAAGCGAATATTCATTGTTTGAGCGCACCTCGGAAGAACGCGGCATATTGAATACGCTGAATGAACTTGGAATAGGTTTTGTCGCTTATTCACCATTGGGACGTGGTTTTTTATCCGGACAGATCCGAACCTTAGAAGACTTGCCGGAAAATGATTTTCGCCGTGCGATCCCCCGTTTTCAGGAAGCTCATTTTCACAAGAATATTGAGTTGGTCAAAGCGATTGAGGAAATGGCCAAAGAGAAAAAAATAACAGCATCCCAGTTGGCACTGGCCTGGATCATAAACAAAGGCATCTTACCTATTCCTGGCACCAAACGAAGGAAATATGTAGAACAAAACATAGCGGCGACCGAAATCGAATTAAACGAAACGGATCTGGTGAAACTTGAGCGCATTGTACCGTTGGGTACAGATACCGGTAATCCATATGATGAGTTTAGTATGGGACTTATTGATTAGGATAATTGTACGGTTGCATTCTTACGATGCAACCGCTACACTACCCATTAAATCACTTAACTTCATCGCATGAATGCCATCAAATCCGTCTCAGAATTTCATCGGTTACTCTCTTTGCCTGAGCCACGCCATCCGTTGATAAGTGTAATTAACCTCGCCGAAAGTATTTTTCTGGAAGATGAGGTGTGGAAAGGTTTTGTGAATAGCTTCTATTGTGTTGCCCTCAAAAGGGAAGCCAAAGGGAAAATACGCTATGGCCAGCAGCATTATGATTACGACAAGGGTGTTCTGAGCTTTACTGCACCCAATCAAGTTCAATACCTGGACCTAAAAAGTGTAGAATGCGGGTCAGGCTACCTGCTCATTTTCCATCCTGACTTTTTGCTGGCCCATCCACTGGCAGGCCATATCAACGGCTATAACTTCTTCTCTTACGCTGTAAATGAGGCACTGCATCTTTCTGCTGAAGAAGAAGATGACCTTATCACCCTATTGAATAAGATCGATAAGGAATGCCTGCATATTGATAAATATACCCAGGAAATCATCCTATCACAGATTGAGTTACTGCTGAAATATTCGAATCGATTCTACGAGCGGCAGTTTATCACCCGGAAAAACCACAATCATCACCTGCTGACTAAATTTGAGCACCTTATAGAGGAGTATTTTGACAATAGTACGACGAGAGAACCGGAACTACTGACGGTCCATCATATGGCCGAACTCATGAATCTGTCTCCCAACTACCTCAGCGACCTACTGCGCGTACATACAGGACAAAATACACAGCAGCATATACATCAGCGGCTGATCGAAAAGGCGAAGGAAAAACTCTCGACTACCAATTTATCGGTAAGCGAAATTGCTTACACGTTAGGCTTTGAACACGTACAATCGTTCAGTACGCTGTTTAAGAAGAAAACCAGCTTGTCGCCTCTTGAATTCCGGCAGGCATTTAACTGAGGGTTAAGCGGATTATTATAAATAAGGGACATCGGTTGCTTCGGATTTTTCCTAGCGGAATGGCGCAGCATTCTACTTGGTGAATCGATGCCACCTCTCCTGCTAAAAATCAAGTGGATCCAGATGCTTAAAATGCCCGTTCAGTTTGATCTTTTCCTTTGCTCTCTCCACCGCTCTTATGACAGGGATCACACGCTTGAAATGCCTGATCAAATATTCCAGACGGGCATGCTCCGACTCCATCTTCAACAACTCAAACTCCTCTTCCAGTCTAAGCCCAACTTTATGGGTAAAAGAGAAGGAGTTCACCTCTAGGGGATTTATCTGTACAGGATGCTTCAGAAAATGAAGCATTTCTTTCAGATAGAAAATAAACTCGTGATGCAGGACCTCACTGACCTTTGGATCATCCTCGAGATACGCTACCTCTCCTCCCGAATAAAGTTTACCGGGCATCGGGTTATCAAAGGATATAATCCTGATGACTCTGCCTGCCCGGGTACGTATATCAAGACGGCCATCCTCATACCGCTTATAGACCTGCTCCAGCTTCACTTCCGTACCAAATCCTGTGACTTGATTTAAATACGTACAAATCCCAAAAGTGGTCCCGCCCTTCTCCACCTCGGCAAGAAGTTCCCGGTATCTAGGCTCAAAAATATGAAGATTAAGCTCTTCACCGGGGAAAGCCACAAGCTTTAAGGGAAATAGTGGGAGATACATACGGTTCATTTTAAAAATAACCAGCAACGTGGATTTTGGTTATCCCATAGTACTTGATTAGATAAAAAAAGCCGGCTAAGCCGGCTTTTCAATTTATTTCTTTGCGATGAAAGCAAGTAGATCCACAACCTTATTGGAGTAGCCCCACTCGTTATCATACCACGACACCACTTTCAGGAAGGTGTCAGACAGTTGGATTCCAGCTTCCGCATCAAAGATAGAAGTACGTGGATCTCCCAGGAAATCATTGGATACTACTGCGTCTTCAGTATAGCCTAGAACTCCCTTCATGGTAGTCTCGGAAACTTCTTTCATTTTTGCGCAAACCTCCGCATAGGTTGCTGGCTTCTTCAGTCTAACGGTCAGATCTACTACGGATACGTCAGGCGTAGGTACTCTGAATGCCATCCCTGTAAGCTTACCATTCAGCTCAGGAATAACTTTCCCTACGGCCTTGGCAGCACCTGTGGAAGATGGAATGATGTTCTGCCCTGCACCACGTCCGCCTCTCCAGTCCTTCGCAGAAGGTCCGTCAACGGTTTTCTGAGTTGCAGTAGTCGCGTGGACAGTAGTCATCAAGCCCTCTTCGATTCCCCAGTTATCATTCAATACTTTGGCTATAGGTGCCAGGCAATTGGTCGTACAAGAAGCATTGGATACGAAAACCATGTCAGAAGTGTAAGCATCTTCGTTCACTCCCATGACAAACATCGGCGTGTCATCCTTGGAAGGTGCGGACATGATCACTTTTTTTGCTCCTGCATCGATATGGCCTTGTGCAGTCTCTTTGGTAAGGAAAATACCGGTGGACTCGATCACATAATCAGCACCTACTTCTCCCCATTTCAGGTTTGCCGGGCTCTTTTCAGCCGTCACCCTGATGGTGTTTCCGTTAACAATCAACTGGCCGTCTTTTACTTCAACTGTCCCCTTGAAATTACCATGGGTAGAGTCATACTTCAGCATATAGGCCATGTAGTCCACATCGATCAGGTCATTGATCGCCACCACTTGGATATCTTCTCTTTCTTGGGCTACTCTGAATGCCAAACGTCCGATTCTTCCGAATCCGTTGATTCCTACTTTAATTTTGCTCATAGTTATTTTGATTTTTGTATAGGTTTGATTCCAAATACTCCTCTGTGTAACGCTCTTTTAGCTAAAAATCACGGAGGAATGGCTAAGTTATTACATTTATTCGGCTAGCCCAAACTATCTGTAGCCCCTCATGCAATCTCATTAAATTCAATCGATTTCGGGGAAAAATATTTTCTTAAATATTCTGAAAAAGCTTTGCCACCACGCTCAATCCTATTTGAGACACCTCTTTTTACTTCCTTCATCGGATTCTGCATGCTCTCGTGAAACCTCCACATAGCCACACCGTCCCCTATTCCAGAAACTTAGAAATCAAAAAAGCCAGACACTGCGTCTGGCTCTTGCTTGGATAGTGTTCATTATACCAATTGCGACAACACCTCATTCAGTGTCTGGCTTGGTCTCATCGCCTGAGAAACCTTAGCTTCGTCCAAGCGGTAATACCCGCCTATATCCCTCTTCACTCCCTGCGAACCGTTCAGTTCATTGACAATAAGAGCTTCTTTTCCGGCAAGGGCTGCCGCTATTGGGGTGAATTTATTTTTCAACTCCACATCTTTATTCTGGGCAGCGATTGCTTCTGCCCAGTACAAGGCAAGGTAGAAATGACTTCCTCTGTTATCCAGTTTACCTACTACTCTGGCAGGGGATTTATCATTTTCCAAGAACTTGCCTGTCGCGGCATCGAGGGTTTCGGCCAGTAGCAATGCCTTGTCATTATGGAATGTCTGACCTAAATGCTCCAAGGAAACAGCCAGTGCCAGAAACTCACCCAGCGAATCCCATCTGAGATGGCCTTCCTCTACAAACTGCTCCACATGCTTAGGAGCAGAACCACCCGCTCCCGTCTCAAACAAGCCTCCTCCGTTCATTAAAGGCACTATAGATAGCATCTTGGCACTGGTTCCAAGTTCCAGGATCGGGAACAGGTCAGTCAAATAATCCCGAAGCACATTTCCGGTGACAGAAATTGTATCCATTCCTTCTTTGATTCGTGCCAAGGAGAAATTGATTGCCTCCACCGGAGACATAATCTGTATATCCAACCCTGTGAGATCATGATCCAACAAGTAAGTATTTACTTTCTTGATCAGTTCGGCATCATGGGCACGCTGAGGATCCAGCCAGAAAATCGCCGGAGTATTAGAAAGCCTTGCCCGGGTTACTGCCAACTTCACCCAGTCCTGAATAGGCGCGTCTTTGGTCTGGCACATTCTCCAGATGTCACCTTTCTCTACGGTATGGGACAGGATCACTCTGCCGGATGGATCGACCACATTCACAGTTCCGTCAAATGGAACTTCGAACGTCTTGTCATGACTGCCGTACTCTTCCGCTTTCTGCGCCATAAGTCCCACATTGGGAACGCTCCCCATAGTAGAAGGGTCAAAGGCGCCGTGCTTTCTACAAAAATCTATGGTAGCCTGATAGATGCCTGCATAGGATCTGTCAGGTATTACAGCCTTCGTATCCTGAAGTTTACCGGCCTTGTTCCACATCTGCCCTGAGGTCCGGATCATTGCCGGCATGGAAGCATCGATGATAATATCACTGGGGACATGGAGATTGGTAATCCCACGGTCAGAATTTACCATAGCCAGATCAGGACCGTCTGCATAGCAGGCATCAAGATCAGCCAGGATTTCGGATTTTTGTGCAGCAGGAAGTTTTTCAACAGACGAAATGAGATCGCCTAGTCCATTATTCACATCCACACCTGCGGCAGTTAAAGCAGCTGCGTGCTTGGTAAACACCGGCTCAAAAAAGACCTTCACCGCATGTCCGAAGATAATAGGATCTGACACCTTCATCATTGTCGCCTTCATATGCAATGAAAACAACACGCCTTCTTCCTTTGCAGCAGCCTTTGCCTTCTTTAGAAACGCCTTAAGTGCAGAGATGCTTAACGTAGAAGCATCTATTACCTCTTTCGCCTGAAGTTTTAGCCCAGATTTCAGGATTTCCTTGTGACCATCCTCTGCGATCAGCTCAATATTGACAACCGTAGCCTCTGACAGCGTATGGGATTTTTCACTTCCATAGAAATCCCCCTCTGCCATACTGGCTACATGGGACTTGGAGTCAGCAGACCATTTCCCCATGGAGTGTGGATGTTTTCTGGCGTAGGACTTTACGGCAAGCGGTGCCCTTCTATCCGAATTGCCTTCCCTTAAGACCGGGTTTACGGCTGATCCTTTGATTTTGTCGTACTTTGCTTTTACGTTTATCTCCTCATCGGATTTTGGTTCTTCCGGATATTCGGGAAGTGCATATCCCTTGGCCTGAAGCTCTTTGATAGCAGCTTTCAGCTGAGGAACAGAAGCGGAGATATTGGGCAGTTTCACGATATTCGCTTCAGGGGTGGTGGCAATTTGCCCCAACTCTGCCAACGCATCGGCAATCTTCTGATCCTCCTGAAGATATTCGGGAAAATTAGCAATGATTCTACCGGACAGGGAAATATCCCGTGTCTCCACCTTTACACCGGCAGAATTGGTAAATGCTTGTACGATGGGAAGTAGGGAATACGTCGCCAGGGCCGGGGCCTCGTCAGTCAACGTGTAAAGGATTTTTGGAGTTTGGTTACTCATGGTTTGTCAGAATTCTAAAAAGACTTGGATAAGCCCTGCTTCTCCGACCGACCAAGAGGATCGGCTCCGATTCAAAAGGTGTCTTTTTGGATTGGAAATAAGAGGAGACAGGGCCAGAAAATTTCGCGGCTAAAATACGCAAAATATCCTGCTTTCAAATCCCGTTCAAAGAAAGGCAGACATCCTTTTCCTCAATGCTTACCGTATTGCAAAATCATCGGCATCCATCCAGGCGGGGAATTTCTCACGGAAAGAATCAATTTTTTCAGCCTCCAGGGTTATGATCTCCACTGCTTTTTCCTCTTCGAGAAACGCCAACCTTTCTCCTTTGAAGTCATACAAGCCAGAATGCCCGGAATAGGTGATCCCATTCCCATCGACTCCGACTCTGTTCACGCCGATGCAATAGCTCAGGTTTTCAATTGCCCTGGCACGCAGAAGTGCATCCCACGCCGCCACCCGGGCATCTGGCCAGGATGCGATATAAAAAACCATGTCGTAGGTAAATCCACCGTCTTTCCAGCGATTCCGGCTCCATACCGGAAACCTTAAATCATAGCAAACCTGTGGGCAGATTTTCCAACCTTTCAACTCAAAAACAGGAAGCCTGGTTCCGGGAGAAAACACCGTATCCTCCTTCGCCATTCTAAACAAATGTCTCTTGTCGTAATACTGGATAGCCCCATCGGGACTTACCCAGAGTAGGCGGTTATAAAACTTCTCCCCCACCCTGATGATCACACTTCCAGTCAGCGTTGCGCCAGTCTGGGCAGCCACCTGTTTCATCCATTTGCAGGCTCCGAGATTCATTGGCTCTGCAAGTTCTCCCGCATCCATACTGAACCCCGTGGAAAACATTTCCGGCAAAACAATCAAATCAACCTGCCCTTCTATTTCCCAAATGGTTTCCTCCAGCATGGCCAGGTTTGCCACCTTACTCTTCCAATGCAGGTCTGTCTGCACCAGGGCTACCTCAAGTTTGGGTGATTTATTCATTTAAGCGGGTAGATCATACGGTAGTCTGTTGCCACTTTCCCCTTGCTTACATCTATTAATTTAGATTGTACCAGCCTTTTTTTCAGACCTTTGAGGTAGTCCACAAACAATATCCCCTCCAAGTGGTCATACTCATGCTGAATCACCCTGGCAGTCATCCCTGAAAACTCCTCTTCCTTCAGATTCCAGTTTTCATCGTAATACTCCAATGTCAATTTCTCAGGCCTGATGATTTCAGCTCTAATTTCAGGAATGCTAAGGCAACCTTCTTCAAAACCATAATCATCGCCATACTCATCCACGATAATGGGATTGATAAAAGCACGGCGGATTCCTTTTTCCTCCTCTTCTTCATCCAACATCAGGCTGCTGTCTATCACAAAGAGCCTAACTCCCTGGTTAATCTGTGGAGCTGCAAGCCCCACCCCACTGGCATGGTCCATGGTGGCATACATATCCTGGATCAAGGTACTCAGGTCTGTACCCTCCTTAATTTCTTCTGCCTCTTTCTTTAAAATAGGGTTGCCATAGGCAACAATAGGGTAAATCATTGTCTCTCTAAATAGGATTGTAGGATAATCGCGGCACTGACTTTGTCCAGATTACCGGCTTTTTCTTTTCTGTCTTTCTTTTTACTTCCCATGGCTATCATACTCTGGAGAGCCATTTTTGAAGTGTAACGCTCATCAATAAGCTGGATGTTTTTATCCGGGAACACACGCCTCAGCTCATCCTGCATAACAAGCACCCTAGGAGTCATTTCATTGGGTTGGCCGTTCAGTTTTGTGGGCATGCCCAATACGATGGTATCTACCTCTTCTCTGGCGCAATAAGATTTCAGGTAATCAATCAAGCGGGAAGTTTCTATCGTTTCCAGGGGATTAGCCAGCATCCGTAACGGGTCCGTAACAGCCAGCCCGGTTCTTTTGGTTCCCAGGTCTACAGCGAGTATTCTTGGCATCAGTTGGTTTGGATTTTTTTTCTGATTTGCCTTACTACTTCCCGCTCCAGTTCCACGGCTTTGGGAAAAAGCAATTCATCTTCAATTGTGGCGTGGATTCGAAGTTCCTTCTCAAAATTCTGCAGTTCATGATACAGAACCTTCATAGTCAAAGGAGCTTCTGAAGGCAAAGAGTAATCAGAGGTGAGCTTTCTTATCCCGTTCATCTCGTCGTCGTGGATCTCATGCTGATCAGCGAGTAAATGAATGGGGTCCCGCTCCAGTAATATCAATGCGTCCTGGAGGGAATATTGGTTATCCTCGATTTCCTGCAGCAATTCAATACGCTTGAACAGCCTGCTCTCCTCTTCGTGGATATGATGTATGAAATCCTCCACAAACAGGGGAAACATGATCCGAAGATCTGCCAACAATCCCGCAAACTGTACTTCGGGAAGAATGCCTGAGATGATATTGGAAAGAAACGGAAGCTCCTGCCGCACAAAGTAATAATGCTTTTGCTTCAGGTAGGCAACCAGGACTTCTATCGGATTCAGATACAATTCTTCATTGGTAGGATCCTTCCGCATAGCCCAGGATTCCAACTCAGCAATCAGCTGACTGGAATGAACCTTGTGTTTTTTACACACTGCCTCCAGTGAGTGGGTAGGATACTGGTAAAAGCTGATTCCAAAATAATGGAGCACAGAAGCAAAGACATAGTTTTCTGAAACCAAGTCAACAACTAAACTCTTCTCGAAATCACTTCTGCGATGCATGGGACAAAAATAATTTTTTTTAACAGAAAAAAGGGGAATAAATTGCTCCTTTATCTATTCCCCTCGTATAAACATTCGTTAGCTTTATAAAAAGACTATTTTAAACTTGGGTATATTAAGGTAGTTTAAATCCGGCAAAAGAAAATAACCAACTGAAAGAGAAAAAAACGTGAGCGAGACAAAAAATACGAAAGCCCAAATCAGACTGCCTATCATACTGGCACTGGCCATATCAGCAGGCATCTGGATAGGTGCGACATTTGCGGAGCCTAAAAGCAATCAAAATGACCTTAGGGCTGCACTTTACAAGCTGCAGGAAATCATGACCTACATCAACAGGGATTACGTGGACAGTGTAAACACGAATGAGCTGGTAGAATACGGCATCAACAAGATGCTCGAAAACCTGGATCCCCATTCAAGCTATATCCCTGCCCGTGATGCTTCCCTGGTACAATCACAACTCGACGGTGAGTTTGATGGCATAGGAGTAGAGTTTGGGATCATAAGAGATACTATCTACGTGGTAGCTCCCCTTACCGGAGGTCCATCGGAAGCATTGGGTATCCAGTCCGGAGATCAGATCATCTCCGTTGACGGTGAAAATGTGGCAGGTGTAGGTGTCACCAACAGGGATGTGTTTGACCACCTGCGTGGCCCCAAAGGTTCCAAGGTGATGGTGGATATCAAACGAAAAAACCAGAAAGATCTTATTTCCTATGAGATCACCAGGGACAAAATCCCACAATACAGCGTCAATGCTTCCTACATGGTGAATGATGAAATCGGTTATGTGAAAGTAACACGGTTTGCGGCCACGACCTACGATGAGTTCAAAAGCTCAATCACGGATCTGAAATCCAAAGGAATGAAAAAACTCATCATTGATTTACAGGGAAATCCTGGAGGATATATGGGTGCTGCAATAAACATGGCAGACGAGTTATTGGGAGAGAGGGCTTTGATCGTTTCCCAGGAAGGGAAAGTAGATCAATACAGCCAGAAAGCATTTGCATTCAAACCCGGAATATTTGAAGAAGGATCTGTCATCGTCCTAATAGATGAAGGGTCTGCCTCCGCATCGGAGATTTTGGCTGGAGCCATTCAGGACAATGACCGGGGACTGATCGTGGGAAGAAGATCCTTTGGTAAAGGACTGGTACAGATGCCTATTGATTTATCGGATGGAGCAGAGTTAAGACTTACTATAGCCAGGTACTTCACCCCTTCGGGCAGATCTATCCAAAAGCCTTATGATGCCAATCATCAAGCCTATGAGAGAGACTTTATCCAGCGGTATGAGCATGGAGAGTATTTCTCGGCAGATAGTATCAAGTTCAACGATAGCCTGAAGTACGAAACCAAAAAAGGCAGGACCGTATATGGAGGAGGGGGGATTATGCCGGATTACTTCGTGCCTTGGGACACTACCATGAACAGCGCCTATATTTCACGTCTGTTCAATTCGGATTCTTCCAGGGAATTCATCTTGGAGTACTTGTCCAAAAACAAGGCCCAGTTTGCTGACATGGATGTGGAAGATTACTATAAAAACTACACCGTGAGCGACGCCATGCTGAAAGAGTTGATAACGGTAGGAGAGCGTAACAAGGTTGTGTACAACGAAGCTGATTTCAACAAATCAAAGAAGTACCTGCAGGTCCTCCTCAAAGCACATCTGGGAAGACAGTTATATGATGACACTGCCTTCTACAGGGTAATCAATGATCTTGCAAATGAGTCATATCTACAGGCACTCAACTTATTCGATGAGGCGGAAAAAATAGCCTTGGCGACTGACCTCAAACCCACGCCAGTGAATGAGGAGGAGGAATAACAGTTCTCCGACATGTAATCATGAAGAAAGCAATCCGCTTGGATTGCTTTCTTCATTTTATCTTCCTCCTTCCATAAGATAAACAGGGACTGCTTCATCGTGATTACTTCAGATCCATAAATCTCTTCTGAAATCTCTCCAGGAAATTAAGCTTGACGCAAGCAGCATATGTTCAGATGATTACCCGGTATGCGAGATTCGTTGAACTCCGGGACAGGCAGTGACCAATGAAAACAAATTATTAAGTCTATGAAATCGCTATTTTCAATTTTATTCTTTGCTATTACCATGAGCAGTTTTGCCCAAATCAAAGTTAACCATATTGCGGTCCATGTAAGTGAGTTGGAGAGGAGCATGGAGTTCTACAACAAAATCCTAGGTCTTAAGGAAATAGAGGAACCTTTCAAAGATGGACTCCACGCATGGTACGATATAGGCGGAGGAGCAGCACTTCACCTGATAGAAGCTCCTGATATCCCCACAGTGATTTCCAAAGTAAACCATCTTTGTTTCAGCATCAAGGACATGGATGGGTTCATGGCCAATCTGAATACCTCCGGTTATCCCTTCGAAAGCTGGGAAGGTGAAAAAGGGAAAATCACCTTAAGAGTAGATGGAATCAGGCAGATTTACCTCCGGGATCCTGACGGTGCATGGCTCGAAATAAACGATGATTACTGAAACTAGCGGATTCATTGGATGCATAAGTAGGGCTTGCTGAAAAAGTCTCAGCTATTCCAGCTTCAAGGCGGCCGAGTGAAGATGTATGCTTATACTTCGAAAGAGGCCAACACAGAAGATGGTATGGCTGAGACTAGCTTGAAAATTCCGATTTTTGTCTTTTTGAGTGCATGGGTATAGACCTATTGTAGTAAAAAAGCTTGCACTTGCTGAAAAACCTTTCGAATGAAAAATGGGCTAATC
>JBMDXP010000080.1:0-1381 GCA_048819475.1 Algoriphagus sp. | reverse complement strand
CTTGGTTGGTTGCTGCTTCTTCTCGGCGACGTCTTTCCTTTTCTTGATCCGCACGAAGAGAAGCTTCATAAGCTACATCTTGTTCCGCTATTAAACGACGGCGAGTATCTAAGTCATCACTTGCTGGCCCTAAGCGAACAGTACTGGAAGATCGACTACGTGAGGTAGCACGAACCTTGGGCGAAGAGCTTCGTGAGTGTTCCCGACTTCCAGCGGGACTCCCTTTGGTGAGTAACTCCTCTAATACAGGTTTTAACTTCTCATCAAAAAATTCCTCTATTATTTCCATCAACATCTTTAATTGATCTTCGTACTCTTTATCATTTTCTGCACCTGCTTCCCTCATTTTTTCTCTCAAGTAATCCCTGTACATTTTTATAGCTTGTTCTTCGGTTGTACGGCGCGTGTACCCTCTCTCAATAAGCCGGCCAGCCATGCGTCGGGTTGAATCTTTGTCTCCTATATTAGAATCAGCAAAGGCATTTTTCAGCATAAATAACCCTTCTACAGGACTTATTAATTTATCTATTTTTGGATCTATACCTCGTAATCCAGTAAAAATTCTTTCTTGAATCCCCTTTGTGCAACTCATGGTATTTTCTCCATAAGCTTCTGTACTTTCTCCCATAGATTGTTGTGTCCATAAATCTAACTTGTCGGGATGAAACTGCTGCAAAAATGTAATGGTAAGTGGCAGATAAAGTTTCCCTTCTGCATTCTCTACAATAATTCCTAAAGCTCTCAATGCCTGTTGATGACGCGGGCATTGCCCCGATGTAGGGCACGGATAGACGCGATCAATAGCCTCTGCGGTAACTCTTTTAGCCTCATCTAAATCTACAATCTTTACCTTGGCTCCTTTTAAGCGACCTTCTATATTTTCAGTAATGGCCTCATTGAGGCTTTTTTTCTCAGGTGTTGCTTTACAGGCTTCTCCGGTTGCTGGCATAGCGACTTTCGTCTCTGCAAATCGATGAATTTCTGTTGCTCCTCCTACAGGGTGTGGGTTTGGGTTGGCAAACGGGCGGAAAATATCTGCTATGTATCGTGCTCGGTCATCTGGAGCTGGGGATACTCGTCCTGCTTGTTCATCTTCCTGTAATCTGGTTTGTACATCTTGCGCGACTCTTTGCCGTTGAACTTGAGGAATTTCTCTTATGGCATCTATGATACTAGCACGATTAGGTCCACTCATCCCATCTGTTATGAATGGACGTGCCCTTGTTAACACATCATCTCTTTGATCTGAAGGAATGCGGCTTATGGCATTTATGATCTGAGCCCGAGAATGCCCACTCATCCCATCTGTTATGAATGGACGTGCCCTAGTTAACACATCATCTCTTTGATCTGAAGGAATGCGGCTTATGGCATCTATGAT
>JBMDXP010000079.1:0-88954 GCA_048819475.1 Algoriphagus sp. | reverse complement strand
ATCGGCAGAATCATTCAATGCAAAAATAAAAGCATTCAGGGCTCAGTTCAGAGGAGTCACCAATATTGAATTCTTCCTGTTTAGACTATCTAACATCTATGCGTGAATAAACCTGCTCCCCAGATATTCAGACTGATCCCTACTTATAGCATAAAGGCCTCCGTTTCCAGAGGCTCTTATCTCTTCCCTTTTGTCTCAACCATTCCCTCTCAATATCTCCATTGGAGGTTTATTGATTATTTTCCTGCCGTTCATCCAGCCCAACACTATGGTCAGCCCTGTGATGGCAAGATAAAGGGCCAGTCCTTCCACCCATGCGCCACGAAACTGGAATTCAAACACAAATCTGCTCAGCAGCCAGGTGGCCACAAAAGAGAGCACAATTCCGGAAAGTGAGGCCAGACTTCCTAAGAAGAAATATTCCAGGGTATTGATCTTGCTCACAATGGCTGAGCTTGCTCCCAGAGTCCTCAGCAAAATACTCTCTCGCATACGCTGGTATTTACTGATTATCAATGAACTGATCAGCACCAGGATTCCCGTCGCAATACTGAAAAACGCCATAAATTGAATCACAAAGCTGATCTTACCTAATATATCCTCCAGAGTTTCTACAATCGTACCCAGGTTGATGATCGAGATGTTGGGAAATACCTGCACGATTTCACGCTGCACATCGGCCGCCTGTCGGTCATCGGCCGTCTTGGTGATCAGCACGTGGAATTTGGGAGCCTGCTCCAGTACCCCATTGGGGAAAAGCACCAGAAAATTGGTCGATACCTGATTGAATTTCACATCCCTGTAACTCCCCACGTATGTCTTTATAGGCCTTCCTTGGACATTGAATACCAATTCATCCCCTATTTTGATGCCGTTACCTTCACCAAAACCCTTCTCCAGCGAAACATAAATACTGTCTCCCCTTACTCCCGGGGCAATAAGTTCTCCTGCACTCAGGGTTTCGGAAGAAATCAAGGTGTCCCTGTAAGTCACCCGGAACTCTCTGTTGTATAACCACCTGGAGTAATTTTCCTCGTCAGGAAGTTCTTCGTTACTCTTTTTATCAATCCCGTTTATAGCGTTCAGTTGCATGGTCACTATCGGCACCTCCTGCATGATGGGAATGTCACGTCTCTGCATGGCCTGTTTCACGGAGTCCAGTTGCGCGGTCTGGATATCAAACATGAGCATATTAGGCTGATCCTCTTTATCCGCAAAGCGTGCCTCTTCCAGCAATTGGTTCTGCAGGAAAAACAACGTGCTGATCATCGCCGTACCCAGACCAATTGTCGCAATTAACGATACCGTCTGATTATTTGGCCGATAAAGGTTTGCCAGGGACTGCCTTAGCGTATATTCGAATGAGATCGGCAGAAATTTCCTTACTGCCAAAATCATCAGTTGTGCCACCCCCCATAGGATTCCAAAGGCAAATACAACAAATCCGGTAAAACCAAATGCCATATCCACTTTACCCAGAAGATAAAAACTAAAACCCCAGATAAAGGCCAGGATGCCTGCGATCACCAGCCATCGAATCGGATCACGGAGAAGTGTAGTATCCGCGGTTTCCGGTCTCAATGTAGCCATTGGGGACACATTCCTTACTTTCAACAAAGGCAGCATGGCAAACAGGATGGATACGAAAAGCCCCGTTAAAACCCCGGCTCCCACTGATGACCAGGAAATCCCAAAGCTGACCTCCACGGGAAGAAAGTCCGCAAACACAGCTGGTAAAATCAATTGGAGTAGGCTCCCCAGTAAGGCACCTATAACCGCACCGATCAGTCCCATCAGGGTGATTTCCACCAGGTAAATCAATAAGACATCCCTGGAAGACACCCCGAGGCAGCGAAGAACGGCTACTGAGGCGAGTTTTTCCTTTACAAAAACATTGACAGCACTGGCCACCCCCACACATCCCAGAAGCAGCGCTATAAAAGCAACAAGGCTAAGGAAATTGGAAAGATTACCAAAGGACCTACCGGTTGAGCGCTTGCGGTCTTCAACTGTATCCGCATCGATACGCTCTACTTCCCATCCGTCCTGGAAGGGCTTAATGATTTCGTCTACATCCGTATTATCGGCAAACTGGAAATAGCGGTTGTAATTCACCCTACTTCCATACTGAACCAGGCCCGTTTCTTCCAGATATTCCTGTGGAATATAGACTGCAGGAGCTACGGTGGCCGTGATTCCTGTCTGTCCTGGAACCTTCTGCAATTCTCCGGCTATTTCGAAAATAAGATCGCCGACTTTGATGGAATCGCCGACTTGGGCATCAAATTGTGCCATTAACGTCTTCTCCACCAGCGCCTTCTTTCCTCCATCCCGGAAATCCCGGTCTCCTGCTTCCGGCAATGTCTCAAATGAACCATAAAAAGGAAAATCTCCCTCAAGGGCTCTCACTTGTGTGAGCCGGCTTTCCCCGGTCTTGGGGAATGCCACCATAGAGGCGAAATTCACCTCTGAGGCCATTTTGACCGCTAGAGAATCAATCGGCTGATCTCCCACAGGCTTATTGTTTTCCAGTACCAGA
Organism: Algoriphagus sp.; assembly: GCA_048819475.1. Lineage (GTDB taxonomy): Bacteria > Bacteroidota > Bacteroidia > Cytophagales > Cyclobacteriaceae > Algoriphagus. Next base: position 86,415 of record JBMDXP010000079.1, on the reverse strand, counting down.
TCAGCACCCAGCAGTTCTTTAGCCTGATTGTCTATATCCTTTGTGAGGTTTTCGCCAAAGGAACTGATTGCCACCAAAGCCGCTATCCCCACCACGATAGAGGATACAAACAACATAAGGCGCGAGATGTTTTTCCGGAAGTCCCGGAACGCCATCTTAAAAATCCATCCAAAATCAGGCATGTACATCCTCCTGTATTTTTCCTCCTTTGATATGGATAATTCTTCTGGTTTTTGCAGCAAGCTCCAGGTCGTGCGTCACCATGACGAGGGTAGTACCCTGCTCCCTGTTAAGATCAAAAATCAATTTTTCAATCATTTCCCCGGTCTCGGTATCCAGATTGCCGGTAGGCTCATCGGCAAAGAGGATCTTAGGCTCATTGGCAAAGGCCCGCGCAATAGACACCCGCTGCTGCTCTCCCCCCGAAAGCTGCGTCGGATAATGGGTGGCTCTGTCCCCTAGCCCCACCTTGTCCAGAAGCTCCTGAGCACGTTTTCTGGCATCCTTCCTTTTCTTAAGCTCCAAAGGGACCATTACATTTTCCAGTGCTGTCAAGGTAGGGAGAAGTTGAAAATTCTGGAAGATAAACCCGACATGCTGATTTCTCACGGAAGCGCGCTGATCTTCCGAGAGGGTTTCCAGACGTGCTCCATTGAGCACCACAGACCCGGTACTACCGGAATCCAACCCTGCACAGAGTCCCAGCAGGGTAGTCTTGCCTGATCCTGAAGGCCCGACAATGGCGAGCGTCTCGCCAGATTCTATATCAAAGTTCACCTCATCAAGCACCGTCAGCTTTCGACTGCCGCTTTGATATGTTTTGCTTAAATTTTTTATGGAAAGAATAGTCATCGAAATAGGTATGGAAGGAAATAATAACTAAGAAAAGTCATACGCAACCGGAAAGCGTTTGTTGACTAACACCATCCGTTGTTTTGTAATTCAGACAAAGAAAAGAAAAATACAAACTGCATGTCCTATAGGAAAGTTTAATCGGCAAAAATCATTTTTACAGGATTGCCAGGTATACCCTATCTTTGTATCAAAACCCCAATCCAACCACCAGAAGTATCCAGCGTGAACTTTTTACGTTAATTTCTTTATTAGTCAGTAGAAGATCAGATCTCAAACCATGCGAAAATACCCAAACCTACTTTGCATTATCTTTAGCGCGCTGGGGTTGTTAACCGCCTGCGGCCCCAATGCAACCCAAACCGCGGACGAAAACGAATCTAAGGAAGTAATCGGAATGAATCCCGAAGAGCCCCGGAAGACAATCCTGTTTTTCGGAAACAGCCTGACCGCCGGATATGGCATTGAGCAGGATGATGCATTTCCTGGCCTTATCCAGGACAGAATCGATAGCCTGGAAATGAACTATCAGGTGGTTAACGGTGGATTGAGCGGGGAGACCACAGCAGGGGGACTGAGTCGCCTGGACTGGTTTTTGGAAGTTAAACCGGACATATTCATACTGGAATTAGGGGCAAATGATGGACTGCGGGGCATCAAGCTCAGTGAGACCAAAAACAACCTTCTGGGCATTATTGACAAAGTGAGGGCAAAGTATCCTGATGTGAAAATCTTACTGGCAGGAATGCAGATCCCCCCGAATATGGGACAGGAATATACCGCTGAGTTTACCAGAATCTATCCTGAAGTGGCCTCCGAAAAAAATGTAGATCTGATCCCCTTTCTTCTGGAAGGAGTGGCCGGTGACCCCGGTTTGAATTTACCGGATGGGATCCATCCCACAGAGGAAGGGCACCGGATCGTATCCCGAACTATCTGGCCTTACATCGAGAAACTGCTTTAAGCCCAAAAGCCCCCGTCTATTACACAGTTATACTTCTGCTAGAGAGCGGATTGGATAAGTATGCCATGTATTGGTTTATAGACCAAGTTTTTTCAAACTTAATGGAAATCGATTTTATTGATCAATTTTTTTACCCTATATTTTCAACTTAATTAAAATTTTTGCAAATGAGTTTTCAGATCAAGACATCCGGGGACAGCTATGACGTAATTATCGTAGGATCCGGAGCAGGTGGCGGGATGGCCACAAAGATTCTTTCTGAGGCAGGGCTATCTGTGGCAGTGGTGGAAGCAGGAGGAGATTTCGATCCCGCCAAAGACGAGGATAGGACGCAACTTCGTCCGCCATGGGAATCTCCCCGGAGAGGTGCCGGCACACGGATCAGACCTTTTGGAGACTTCGATGCTGCCATTGGAGGATGGGATATAGAGGGTGAGCCCTACACACATAAGAACGGGACCAAATTTGACTGGTTCAGGTCAAGAATGGTCGGTGGCCGCACCAATCACTGGGGCAGAATTTCCCTCCGTTTTGGCCCAAATGATTTCAAAAGGGCAAGTATTGATGGCATGGGGGACGATTGGCCGATTGGCTATGAGGATCTGAAACCATACTATGACAAGGTAGACAAGCTAATCGGCGTATTCGGATCGAAAGAAGGTATTTACAATGAGCCGGATGGGTTCTTCCTTCCTCCTCCCAAACCAAGGCTTCACGAGCTTTTTATAAAAAAGGGGGCGGATAAAGCCAACATTCCCATGATACCTGGGCGGCTTTCCATGCTTACCCGACCGATTAATGAAGAAAGAGGAGTATGCTTTTTTTGCCGTCAGTGTAACCGGGCGTGTCAGGTATATGCTGACTTTTCTTCCGGCACCTGTCTGGTACATCCCGCTATGAAGAAAGGTAAGGTAGACCTCTATACGCATTCTATGGTAAGAAAGGTAACTACTGACGACACGGGGAAGGCCACCGGGGTCTCCTTTGTAAGCAAGCAGGATATGAAAGAGTACAAGCTCAAATCCCGCGTAGTCGTATTGGGAGCTTCTGCCTGTGAATCTTCCCGGATCATGATGAACTCCAAGTCAAAGTCCCACCCCAATGGAATAGGCGGGGATTCAGGGGCATTGGGAAGATATCTGCATGATTCCACAGGTTCCGACAGAATGGGGATTTTGCCTGATCTTATAGACCGTGAGCGGTATAATGAGGATGGCGTGGGAGGCATGCATATGTACACTCCCTGGTGGGGAGACAACAAAAAACTGGACTTCGCGCGGGGCTACCATATCGAGTATTGGGGAGGCATGAGCCAACCTGCGTATGGGACTGGGGGCAGCATGAACTCCATGAGGCAATACATCAAAGATGAATTTGGGCAGCTGAGCCAAAACGGGGGATATGGTGAAGGGATGAAAAAAGACATCCGTAGACTGTATGGTTCTACTCTGGGAATGTCTGGGCGGGGAGAAAGTATCCCCAGGTACGAAAACTACTGTGAGATTGATCCCAATGTGGTAGATAAATATGGTATTCCCGTATTGAGATTCCATTACAACTGGACAGACCAAGAAATCCTGCAAGCCAAACATATGCACGACACATTTGAGGAGATTTTAACTGGTGCGGGGGCTACACTTTTAGGAACCAAACCGGGACCGGAGACCAATTACGGCTTACTGGATCCAGGAAAAATAATCCATGAAGTCGGCACGACCAGAATGGGAAACAGTCCCAAAGGTTCAGTGGTCAACTCCAATTGTCAAGCCCATGACTGCAAAAACCTCTTTGTAGTGGATGCCGGACCGTTCGTGTCCCAAGCTGACAAGAACCCAACATGGACTATCCTCGCACTCAGCTGGAGGACATCAGAATACATCGTGGATCAGTTGAACAAGAAAAACATCTAAGCCATGAACAGAAGAGAAAATCTAAAACTACTCTTTGCCGGCTCAGTCGGTACAGGATTGATACTTACAGGCTGCTCGCCCGAGCAGCAGGCCTTACCGCAAAATGCTGCAATCGCAGGTGGCACCAAAGGATACCGGACCGATGAAGAACGCGAGCGGGACCAGGAGCTCCTCTCAGATACGTTTTTCACGGATGAAGAACGCAAAAAACTGGGCACCTTGGTGGATATTATCCTCCCAAAGGACAGCGAGTCACCTGCGGCAAGTGAAGTTGGCGTAGTGGATTTCATGGAATTTATGATGAAGGACCAGCCTGGAAACCAGACCCGGATGCGTGGTGGTCTAATGTGGCTGGACTTTGAAGCCGACGAGAAATTTGGTAAGGCGTTCAATGAACTGGACAACGGTCAAGTACTGCAGATCGTGGAGGAAGTTGCCTGGCCTGAAAAAGCCAAGCCATCCTATCAGGGGGCTGTCAGCTGGTTCAATATGCTCCGGGATCTCACCTGCTCGGGATACTTCTCCACAGAGGCAGGCTGGAAGTACCTCGGCTATATAGGCAATCAGCCCAACGTCTGGGACGGAGTGCCGCAGCAGGTAATGGACAAGCATGGGTTCAAACTCGAAGAGAAATACGTCCCAATTTACCTTAAACCTGAAGACCGTGGCACGATCGCCAAGTGGGACGATGAGGGGAATCTGATCGGATAACTTACACTGAAATGTCAGCCGGATTGGCTGACATTTTTATTGCTTAAAAGTAGTTATCACGAGCTTAATGCATACTTATCCCAACACCCAGTCCACGGGCAAGCCGCTACTTTCTCTTTCCCTATTCTTGCTCCCACCTGAAAAACCCGCAAAAATCCACCCTGGGAAAGTTAGCCCCTAGCCTCTTTTGCAGATGGAATACCACATCGCTTACCGCAAGTTTTTTTTAGTGATAAATTACGGTATGTGTGCTCCGGAATTATGCTTTTGGGTCAAGAACAGGACTACCTCCCTTTCCTCAAGGTAAGGCTCCTTCCACGATGACTAATCAAATCACCTTGGATCATAGAACTCTCTGCTGGGTGTCAGACTGGCCTCCATTATCCCCTACCCTTGTGAGTAGTGCACATTAAACCGGAATGACCGTTAAATCCTACCTTCTGTGTGAAACCGGTACCATTTTTAACCTATCGCAAAGTCTTTTGACGGCTTATATTTATATTCGGCACAGATCAAAATAAATCAAATGAACAAAAAAGCTACCTGTCTAATCTTGGTCGCAGCCAGTATCCTTTCAGTGGGCAGGTTGTCTGCCCAGGACGCCAAACTTAACCCCACCTCTGAGAAAGCACTGAAGGAATCCGTAGAAAGGCATAAACAAATGCTGTCGTCCACTCCACTGAGAGACTTCAAGGTGAAGAACGTCGGTCCTACAAACACCTCCGGCCGCATCGTAGATATCGAAGTCGCACAAAACACCAATACCTTTTATGTGGCCGCAGCTTCAGGTGGAATCTGGAAAACCGAGGATAATGGCCAGTCATTCATCCCTCTTTTTGACCATCAGGGAGCTCTAGGGATAGGTGATATGGCATTGTCACCATCCGACAACAACATACTTTGGGTAGGTACAGGTGAAAACAATTCCAGCCGCTCCACCTATGCCGGTGCCGGGGTATACAAGTCTGTGGATGCCGGCAAGACCTGGGAGATGATGGGCTTACTTCACTCCCACCATATTGGCCAGATCCAGATCCACCCTACCAACCCAAATATTGTCTGGGTTGGATCCATGGGTGCGCTCTATTCAAGGAATAAGGAACGGGGCTTATATAAAACCATTGATGGGGGAAAAACCTGGAAGAAAACACTTTACATAGATGACAATACGGGGATAATTGACATCAAAGTACACCCTGGAAACCCGGACATACTCCTAGCCGCCTCCTGGGAGAGATACAGACAGGCCCATGATTTTACAGGAAACGGAAAAGGATCATCCATCTGGAGATCAGAAGATGGCGGGGACACGTGGAAGAAGGCCGTAGAAGGTTTCCCCCAGGATGAATCTGTCGGCAGGATAGGGTTTGATTTTAGCCTTAGCAATCCTGATGTAGTATATGCTTTACTGGACAATCAAAGCAAGTCGGAGATAGCTCCGCCACCGCCCAGACAAAGACGCCAACAGGAGGAGAATCCTATCAAAATCGAAGAGTTCAAAGAAATGACCCTGAATCAGGCCTTGGCTTTGGAAGACGAAAGACTGAACAGTTTTTTACGGCGGAACCAGTTTTCCACCAACTATACACCAGCCGAGCTCAAGCGACAGTTGAAGACCGGTAAGATCACCACCGCCCAGATCGCCAGCTATCATGATGCGGCACTTGATGCCAATGCATCTCTCGCGGAAGCCTCGGTAAAGGGAGCTGAAGTTTACAGATCTGACGATTCCGGCAAATCCTGGAGAAAAGTGAGCGAGTCTGATCTCAGCAGACTTTATAACTCCTATGGCTATTATTTCGGGGAAGTACGGGTCAGCACGCAGGATGAAAACGAACTCTTTGTCCTCGGTGTCCCACTGATGGTATCCAGGGATGGGGGAAAGAATTTCTCACGGACAGATTCGATAGGAAGACCACATGCGGACCACCAGTCGATGTGGATAAATCCCAAGGACAGTAAGCATATCATTCTGGGGAATGATGGAGGGGTATACCGTAGTTACGGAGGAGGGGCCAGATGGGATCACTTGAATACCCAGATGCCCATCTCCCAGTTTTACTCCGTCATGGTGGATCAGTCCACACCTTATAACATCTATGGGGGTATGCAGGACAATGGCGTGTGGTTTGGCAATTCTGAAAACCACCCTTCAGATCCCTGGGAATCCCTCATGGGAGGCGATGGAATGGTGGTGGCGGTGGATACCCGGAATAATGATATCGTTTATACAGGTTCTCAATTTGGAAATTACTTCCGCATCGACAAAGCATCCGATGACCGAAAAAGAATCACCCCTGGCCACGACATCGGTAATTCTCCGAATCGCTGGAACTGGAGAACCCCGGCTAGGCTGAGCAAGCATAACCAGGATATTATCTATATGGCATCCCAATACGTATATAGAAGCCTGGACCAGGGAAGCACTTGGACTACCATCTCACCGGATCTCACTAAAAACAAAAAAAGAGGCAATGTGCCCTTTGCAACGCTTTCGGTGTTAGAAGAATCGCCGTTGGAATTCGGTACATTATACGCAGGATCTGATGACGGGAATGTGTGGATTTCAAGAAATGGAGGAGGTAATTGGACCAGCCTAAATGCGGGCTTACCGCAAGACAGATGGATCAGCAGCATTAGTCCGTCCCGATTTAAGGAAGGAGTAGTCTATATTACGCTCAACGGGTATAGATACGACGAATTTACCACGATGGTCTTTAAAAGCATTGATTACGGTAAATCCTGGGTTTCATTGAAAGGTACCCTTCCTGATGAATCTGCCAACATTATAGTGGAAGACCATACTGACCCAGGCATACTCTACCTCGGTACTGATCACGGGCTATACGTCACCATGGATGGAGGAAATAACTGGAACCTTTTCCAGGGTGAAATTCCCAATGTGGCGATCTATGATATGGTAATTCAGGAAAGGGAAAACCATCTGGTCGTAGGCTCGCATGGCCGAAGTGTATACCTGATAGATCTGACACAAATCCATGAACTGTCCAGGCCGGTTAAGATGGTCATGGAGCAGTAAACAGAACAACTAACACAAAAAAATCCCGCCTGAATCTATGTCAAGCGGGATTTTTTTGATTGGATTTATCTTAGAATAAACGGAATCCTACAGAAAGAATCCATTGGCTTATCCTGTTGTCCGTTGAGAAATTCCCGACATTATCCGTTATTTTCCCCAAAGAGCTTTCATATTTCGCATCCACTACCAGATTGCCAATATCCAGTCCCAGACCTGCCTGGTACCCGATCGATGATTTTCTAAACTCTGCATCCCTCACCGTATTGGACGCATCTTTCAGTTCAGAGTTGATATCTATACTGGCAATAGGACCTGCCTGGATTCTGAGAATATTCAGAAATTTGAACCCGGCCATGATCGGAATGTCGAGCCTATTGAATTTAGCATCAAACCTGGACTCCCCTCCCGGAGTAGGACTGTTGTAGGTAAACCTACCGCTGGTTTGGGTAAACAGTACTTCTGGCTGTACGAAAAATCCTGTACCTCCAAACCGTGCAAATGCACCCAAATGGTACCCTACCTGCCCACCGCTGGAATCGAAATCCCGGTTTTTGAGGTCTAACTGGGTCTGGCTAAGACCTACTTTCGGTCCTATCGAGAAGTTCTGCGAGTAGCCTGCAAACGCTATTGCAAGCAATGCAATGGTAAAAAGAATTTTTTTCATAATGGCTTTAAAATGGTTTAGAAATTCATATACGTAGAATATTGAAAAAAAGTGTACAATTCCCCTGCCAAGTGATTTGAATGATGTAGGGCTGAATTGCAAATGGAGTAGTCCTATCAAACAAAAAAAGGGGGTTACCCCCCTTCTGTTACCTGTTAAATAAATGCCGTTAAGGCTGTTGCGGCTCTCCAAATAATCCAATCATATTCAGAATCAACATGACAATCACCAAGGGACAAACCCATTTTATAAAAAACATCCAGCCTAAACGAAATGCGCCCTTAAAACCGGGAGCTCCAGAAGCAAGTTCATCTGCATAATCTGTGATCTTCTGTGCCCAACCTGTATATAAACTCAGCATGAGACAGATCACGATGACGGCAAAAGTTCCGAATACAAAGTCCATAATCCCAAAGAATCCAAGCAATTCATTACCGAGGAAGGTAAAACTCAATTCAGCGAAAAAATTCCCGTTAATAGAAGACAAGGCAGAAGGAACCGATAATACCATTGCTGCAATCCCCACTACCCAAGTGGCTTTCTTTCTTGGCCATTTACGGTCATCGATCAGATAGGCTACAGGTACTTCAAGCATCGAAATCGTTGAAGTCAAGGCCGCTACCATCAATAGTACGAAAAACAACCCCCCCACAATATTTCCACCTGGCATGGCATCGAATACCTTTGGAAGCACATCAAACACAAGAGCAGGTCCCGCTGCAGGATCCTTTCCTGGCAATAAGGCAAACAGGGCCGGGAAAACCATCAGGCCTCCAAGTAGCGCAACTGAGGTATCCATTCCTGCAATCCATCCTGAGGATTGGATTATATTGGATCTCTTCGGTAGGTAGGATCCAAAAGTAATCATCAGGCCCCATCCAACTGACATCGAAAAGAAAGCCTGGCCGAGAGCCTGAAGTATTACCGCACTGGTAATTTTGGAAAAATCCGGTTTAAGATAATATTCAATTCCTGCTCCAGCTCCCTCCAGTGTCACTGACCTTCCAGCAATGAAAATTATAATGATGAATAGAACGGGCATCAAAAATTTTGAAGCCTTTTCTATACCTCCGGAGACTCCACCCAATACAATAAGAATGGTCATTAAAATAAAGAAGAAGGTCAGGGGTATAACGTAGGCGGGAGTCTGCACAAAAACTTCGAAATCAATCGGGATATTCAGCACCTCAGTAAAAATATAGCCCACTGTCCAGCCTGCAATGACGGAGTAATAACTGAACACAAAGAAACAGACCAGCACGCAGAGAATACCGGCAAGCTGCCAAAACTTATTTCCGCCTGTGTCCCTGATCGCTCCGATAGGGTTCTTTCCGGATCTTCTTCCCAAAGCGATCTCATTGAATAGAAGCGGTAACCCAATCAATAAAACACAAAGAATATATACAAAGACGAAAGCGCCTCCTCCGTTCTCACCGACCAGATATGGAAATCTCCAGATGTTACCGAGACCGACAGCGGATCCGGCTGCTGCCATAATGAATCCGAGGCTGGAGCCCCATTGACCTCTTTCTTCGGTGTTAGAACTTACTGCCATAGTTACTACTAAAGTTAAATTAAGGGTGTAAACTGCTTTTTAAGAGCGGGCTAAGATAATTTGTTTTGCTAAAATAGCAATTGCCTCCTGGAAAGTTTTAGGTTCAAAACCAAGCTCATTTCTCGCTTTTTCAATCAAAAAACCTGTCTTGAGGGGTCTTTTTGCAGGCTGGGAGAATGTGGTGGAGTCGGCACGCGTGATCAGGGATTTATCCAGCCCAAAGTAATCTGCTGTCATGTGGGCCATTTCAAAAGGAGTAAGAAAATCAGCTCCGGAAATATTATAGACCCCTTCAGCTCCTCTCTCAGCTATTAGGACACATCCAGCTGCCAGATCCTCGGCCAGCGTGGGAGTGCGGAACTGGTCATCCACTACCTGTATCCGCTTTCCCGATTCCAAAGAAGATTTTACCCATAAAACGATATTGGTCCGGCTCATATCATGTGCAATACCGAACACCAATACTGTTCTGGCAATTGCCCACTTGATATTCGCAGCCCTAACGAGCCGCTCCCCCTCCAGTTTGGTTTCCCCGTAATAATTGACCGGTGATGGTTGGGCTTCTTCATCCAGTGGACCTTCTTCACCCGAAAAAATAAAATCTGTCGACACGAAAATGAAATGGGACTTCACCTCTTCCGCTGCCTGGACCAGATAAGCCGTGGCATTTACATTGGCATCGTAGCAGGCTTCCCTATTCAACTCACATTGATCCACATTGGTCATGGCAGCTCCATGGATAATAATCTCTGGCCGGACTGCACGCAACACTTCATTTACCATCACCTGATCGGTAATATCCAATGATACATACTCAAACCCCTCACCGGGCAATCTGCACTCACCTTTTCCACTGGCCACGACATCAAACTGTCCTTTTTCTACCAGCTGCTCCACCAGCTTCTGACCTAAAAGGCCATTGGCACCTGTTATAAATATCTTTTTTCTATTTCTCATCGGGATAGCTGTAGCCATATTCTTTTTCTATTTTCTTTTTGGACATTTTCTCCACCTTCATACGCATATACACCGGATTCACAGGCACATCACGTTGGGCAGTAGGTTCCTGGGCGATTTTCTCAGCGACTTCCATGCCTGCAATGACTTCTCCAAATACCGTATATTCCTTATCCAAATGTGGTGTCCCCCCCACTGTGGTATAAGCTTTAACCTCCTCAGGAGTGTAATCTTTGGTCAGTTTCAAGCTCAGGGATTTTTCCAGCTCCCCACGCTTGGAGATCAGCAGGCTGGTAAGACTATCGAATTGCCCTGCCTGGTAGAGGCGGGTATATTCTTTCTTGAGCTCTTCCTGGCTACCCAGTTGCACATATTGCATAAATGCAGCCTGAAGCTTGTCCATATCTGTGATCAACTCGTCTTCTGTATATACTTTTCCCATTACAATATAAAACTGGGAGCCACTGGATCTCCGCTCAGGATTGATGCTGTTACCTTGGCGTGCTGCTGCCAGAACCCCTTTCCTATGAAAATGACCTGGCTGGATTTCTGCTGGTATCGTCGGCCATTCTGCGGGAGGCATCTGCTCCTTTTCAAACACATCTCCTCCCTGGATCATAAAATTTTTGATCACCCGGTGAAAAAGTGTAGAGTCAAAACGCCCACTCTCAGCCAGGGACAAGAAGTTTGACTTATGCTGAGGGGTATCCTCATAGAGTAGAGCCACTATATTGCCATGCCTGGTCTCTATGGTCACCACAGCGTCTTTGCTTGAGGCACAGCCCAAAAAACCGATCCCGGTCAACACTACCAACAGATACTTTAATGCTTTCATTTATTTAAAGTTAGCTTGATTTGTTCTAAAATTTCCTTTCCGCCAAGTCCCAACACCCTATCTGCCAGCTCCCTCCCTAAGGCTTCCGGCTGATCAGCTTGACCACTTACCTCTACACTGATGCGTTTTTCCCCCATAAGGTCTACTATGCCGCCCTTGAGTTTTAATTCTTCGCCCTGCAACTGAGCCAGAGCAAATACAGGGATGCTGCATCCTCCCTCCAACACACGGAGGTAGGCACGTTCTGCGCGAAGTTTAAGTGAGGTCTCCAAATGGTTACATGCCGAGGCCACCTTCTCCTTCAGCACAGGGTCAAGATGCGAGGCCACTTCTATGGCTACAGAGCCCTGGCCTACAGCAGGAATGAATTCATCCAGATCAAGTTCTTTCACAATCATCCCATCATATCCCATCCGGTGAACCCCCGCATACGCGAGTAGCAAAGCATCACACACCCCTTCTTCCATCTTCCGTATCCTGGTCTGTAGATTCCCTCTTACTTCCACTGTTTTCACATGGGGGTAGAAATGTTTCAAGGTCGCCACTCTTCTTGTGGAAGATGTTCCCAACAAAACAGTCCGCCCTTTATCGCCCAAAGAGATGGTCTTATGGGATACTATCACGTCGTTCTCTTTTTCCCTCGCTGTAAATGCAATGATCTCAAATCCTTCCGGAAGGTTTGACTGCATGTCCTTGGCACTATGCACCGCTATATCTATCCGTCCATCATCCAATTGGTCTTCCAGCTCCTGTGTAAACACACCTTTACTACCGATTTTTGCGATGGAAACATCCAGAACCTGATCCCCTTTCGTATCGATGATCACGATTTCGGTGTCCAAACCTGCCCTTTTGAGCAGTTCCTCTACATGATATGCCTGCCATAGCGCCAGCCTGCTTCCTCGCGTTCCTATTTTTACCTGATCACTCATTGATTTGTATTTCTTTTGCTGGTCGATCGTCTGTTGACACCTTCTTCGATGAACTTGATGATTTCTCCGGCGATATTTATCCCGGTGGCTTTTTCTATCCCCTCCAGCCCCGGAGAGCTGTTTACCTCCAAAATCAGGGGACCTCTTGCAGACTGGAGCATGTCCACGCCTGCCACATCCAGTCCCAGGGCTTTGGCAGCTCCCAGTGCGGCTTGTTTCTCTGCTCTGCTGAGCTTGATTACAGTAGCTACTCCTCCTCTATGCAGGTTAGAGCGGAACTCACCTTCTGCACCTTGCCGTTTCATAGCCCCCACCACTTTGCCGTTCACCACAAATGCCCGGATATCCGCACCCTTGGCTTCTTTGATAAACTCCTGTACAATAATTCTCGCTCTCAGCCCATGAAAGGCCTCAATAACAGACTGGCTCGCTTTCTTGGTTTCGGCCAGGACCACTCCTAGGCCCTGGGTGCCTTCGAGGAGCTTGATGATCAACGGCGCACCTCCGACATGCTCTATCAGCTGCTTTTCACCTCCTTTGGAAAAATTGGTAAAAGCGGTTTTGGGCATTCCCAGTCCTGCACTGGACAGGATCTGAAGACTGCGCAGCTTATCCCTGCTCCTGACTATAGCCTGGGAGTTCACTGCTGAGAAGGCGCCCATAAGTTCAAATTGACGGACCACTGCTGTTCCGTAAAAAGTCACTGATGCTCCTATTCTGGGAATAATAGCATCAATCCCGTGCAGTTTTTCGCCCTTGTAGATAATGGATGGGCCGTCTTGCTCAATGATCAGGTCACAGATGCTATGATTGACTATCAGCGCCTCATGGCCAGCAGCCTGGATCGCCTGATAAAGCCGCTTTGTGGAGTATAAATTTGGATTTCTGGACAGGATGGCAATTCTCATGTAGGTCAGTTGGTTTATTCAGCGGGGAGGCAGATCCAAGAAATCCGCGTATCATATTTTTTTTCTTCGGTATTGTTTGGCCAGGTTGGCTCCTGATACATCCACCAAGAATCGGTTTGTCAATATTTTCCTGCCAAGCAGAATTGCATTCTTCATATTCGAGCGGTCAGAAAGCGTGAATTCTGCCGGATATTCCTCTCCGGCAATCCGTATGATGGTCTCCACAAGATACCTTACCTCTGTTTGACCAAAAGAATTTTTCACTATCTTCTCCCTGTAATTGGTAAAAGTGACTGTTTCGCCCGTGAAAGCTTCATGTCCGGGCAAAAGTGGCTGAAATTTCAACACTTTCCTTCCGTCAACCCATTCCTCCCTGAGATTTTCTGCATGGACACTGCTGGTATATGCACCTGTATCTATTTTTGCCCATACCAGGCTCAGTCCCAGTTCCGGAAGTGATATTTTCTCTTTTCTACCTATTATTTTCTTTTCCACATCAATCTAATTTGGCCATAAGCAGTGTCACATCCATGGATAGATCTGTAAAGATGAATTTTGCATTTCCATTCCTCTCCAGGTGATAGTGCGCCTGGTTAAAGGACGCATAGAGTTTGTCCACATGCTCTTCCTTGAGTACCCTTCCGCTTATTTTATTCACAAAATCCCGGTCTTCCCCACCCGTTCTAAGGAGCTGGTCAAGGTCCACATTTCTGAGAAGGATTTCACGCAGTACATTCAGCGCTGTCAGCAACAGCGATTTCTGTGCTTCCTTGTCGGTCTTATGAAACTCATCGGCCATCCCAAAAATATTTCTGAAATCAGCCTGGTGGCATAGCCTAAACCAATCACGGATCTGTCTGACCTGCTTGTCCTCCACCTGGTCCACCAGCCGGTAGGCCTCCCGTAAGTTCCCATCAGCCAACATTGCGACCTGGGCTGCGGCTTCTTCATTGGCCAGCCCCTTTTCCACCAGGTGCCCCTTGATTTCCCGGTCAGAGAAAGCACGTACCATCACCTTCTGGGTTCGCGACAGGATAGTCGTCAGGAGCTGCTCAGGCTGTGAAGTGACGAGGATAAAGATTGTCTTCGGCTGGGGCTCCTCGAGTATCTTCAGCAGGGCATTGGCAGCAGAAGGATGCAGAAATTCCGGTGCCCAGATCATCATGATCTTATAGCCTCCTTCAAAGGACATAAGGGAGAGTGTCTGGATTATTTTCCGTGCAGCCCCCTTGGATATGTTCAGTTGTTTTTTCTCAAAACCATTGAAGTAGATAAAGTCATGGACATTGCCATAAGGCTGCTCTACCGCAAATTTCCTCCAATTGCTCAGCAAATCGGTTTTCTCCTCTTTCTCATCATCCTCCTTGTCCTCCTTGGCAGAGGCTATGGATGGAAAAGCAAAATTAAGATCCGGAATCACCAGCTTTGACATACGCTGGCAGGATGAACAGGTGCCGCAGGAATCTGCCGGACCGGGATCTTCACAGTACAGATAGGTACATAGTGCCAATGCCAGGGTCAAGCTCGCAGAACCTTCGGGGCCATGAAATAGCAAGGCATGCGCCAAATGGTTATTTTTGACGGCATTGATCAGATTTTCCTTGGTCTCGGGCAATCCCGGAATTTCAGCAAATAGCATGGTTTCTTTTTATCAGGAAGACTTTTCCCAAATTCTATAGGTTTTGGACAAATCAAAAACACGTTCCAAAATTTCTTTCTCCTCCACTCCGTATACTAACCCCCTTCTCCCCATCACAGCCTTTACTGTTTCTTCAAACTTGCTGAACTGGAATGTGGAAAGGTTCTCCGCCCCACCCCACGAAAAGGATGGAAGGAAAGTCTTTGGGTACCCTCCCCCGAATATATTTGCCCCTACGCCTACCACGGTCCCGGTGTTGAACATCGTATTGATACCTGACTTGGAATGGTCACCCATCATCAATCCGCAAAACTGTAAACCCGTATCTATGAACGCCCCCTTGATATAATTCCACAGTTTTACCTGCGCATAGTTGTTTTTCAGGTTGCTGGTATTGGTATCAGCACCCAAATTACACCATTCACCGATCACGGAATTACCTAGAAACCCCTCATGCCCCTTATTGCTGAATCCGAAAATCACCGAGTTGGAGACTTCCCCTCCTACTTTGCAGTACGGGCCTATGGTCGTATCTCCACGAAGCTTCGCACCCATATTCACCGTGGAGTATTCTCCCAGTGCAAATGGCCCCCGGATTACAGCCCCTTCCTGAATCTCGGATTTCCTGCCGATGTAAATAGGCCCGTCCTCTGCGTTCAGTAGCGCGGCACGAATCTTCACCCCCTCTTCAATGAAAATGTTTTCCTGAGAATACACTCTGGTATACCTGTCAGTGATTACGGCAGACTCTCTACCTTTGGTAATCAGTTCAAAATCTTTTCTGATTTCAGCCCCATTCCATTGGAATATCTGCCATGTATGGAGGAGCAATCTTGGGTCCCCCCCCAGCTGCACAGCCTCTTTCTCCTTTGCTTTGTTCAGGTTTTTATCCTCTTCACTTAGGTAGGTGGCAATCAGCGTCTTTCCCCAATACAAAGATTGGGAAGGCTTCAATGCTGCCACAGCAGCAAGGGAAGAGGCATCAGGAATCCATGCCCCATTGATCGCCAACCTACTCTCTGATCCTCTCGCAAATTTATGCTGAAGGTATTCCTGTGTAAGAAAACTCGCTTTTTCGCCGGTTAGTTTTTCCCATTTTTCCGAGATCTTCAAAATACCGATCCTGATCTCAGCGACCGGTCTGGTAAAAGTAAAGGGAAGCAGGGATCCCCTGATGGCAGGATCGTCAAACAAACAGATTTTGTCCATGAGGCAAAAATAAAAAAGTCTCCCGGAATCCATGCTCCGGGAGACTTTTTAGTCTGAGATGCGCAGAAATTACTTCTTGGATGCGTATCTTCTGTTGAATTTCTCCACTCTACCAGCTGTATCAAGCATCATTTTCTTACCAGTATAGAAGGGATGAGATTCAGAGCTCACTTCAATCTTGAATACAGGATAATCTTTTCCATCTTCCCAAGTAATAGTCTCACTGGTTTCGATAGTAGACTTGGTCAAAAACTTAAACTCGCTGGAAGTGTCGTAAAATACAACATCTCTGTAGTTTGGATGAATATCAGCTTTCATTGTATTGCTAGTTATTAAGTACCTTTTTCAAATGAGGCACAAAGTTATCCTTTTTCAGAAAACACACCAAATCTTTATCAAGTATTTATTCGCTAATATAAAAGATCTGTGCCAAATCACCGATTATCTTTCAAAAAACCTCCATCCCTGACAAATCCTTTGCTTTCAGGGGCTCATTCTACCAGGCAGCTACCGATTCAGCAAGACTTCTGCTATGTTATCCCGACACCTTTGGTAACTTAATCTATGGCACTCCGTCTGATCCCTGATGCTCCGGGGAGCACATTTACCCTGCCGATATACCGTCTCTCTAGGTTGCAGAGTATATCCGTGGAGAGGCCCTCCAAGAGTTCTTTTAAGAAATAAGCACCATTCATTTCCTGATAGGGGCTTTCTGCCTTCCAATTCTCCTACACCACTGCCCAAATTTGGAATTCTTTTTTAGCTTTAACCGATGCAACAAGTACACGTCCTCCGCTCGGGTCTACTTACCCTTGTTTTTTTAGGTATTTCACTTCTGTCCCAAGGTAGCTTTGCCCAAGGCAGTTATATTCCTTATGACAGGGATTATTATCACCGTATCGAGCGCTATGAGATTCTCCAGGGCACGAACAGCCCTCTTTTCCAAACGGGGGTCAAACCCTACCGCAGGGATGTGATGGGCAGTTACCTGGACAGCCTGGCCGGAAGTGACGTGATCAGGTCCAGGTCAGACATGTTTAACCTCGCTTATCTCTCGCAGGACAATTGGGAATTTGTATCCCGGGAAACCCCCACTTCCACCAATCCCTTTTTGAAATCCATCTATAGAAGGCCTGGGGATTTGGCCCATTATTACAGCGAGGAATTTGACATCCACCTGAGTCCCGTAATCTACGTGGGCGGGGGACTGGAAACCGAAAACGAAAGAAGACCTGCCAGGCTGACCAGGGGTATAGTAATGAGAGGTGCCATCGATAAAAAGGTGGGGTTTTACACCTATATGACCACCTCTGAAAGTTTCTTCCCTAGCTGGGTCAAAAACTACGCTTCCCATAATGGAGCCGTCCCGGGAGAGGGTTTTTGGAAGGAATATCAGTCGGATGGCTATGGTTATTTCTCTGCAATGGGTCATGTCAATTTTAATTTCACCAAAAACATCCAGGCCCAGATCGGACATGACAGAAACTTTATAGGGGAAGGATACCGCTCTTTTTTGCTTTCCGATTTTTCAAACCCATACATGTTTGTAAAGCTTAACACCAAAGTCTGGAAGTTGCAGTTCACCAATCTCTGGACCCAGTTGACAGGAGATGTACTGTATAACAGAGGAAGGCCTACTGACGGGAGATACCCGCAGAAATGGTTCTCATTGCACAGGGTCGGCATGGACATCGGCAAGAAACTGAACGTGGGCTTTTTCGAGTCTGTGATGACAGACCAAGCCAACTTCAACTACTATAACCCCATCGTGTTTTTCCGCTGGGTGGAGCAGCAACTCGGCACCCCAGATAAGGTGATGCTAGGATCTGACATCAAATGGAACCTGTATCCCGGCATGCAGCTTTATGGCCAGTTTGCCCTGGATGAATTCGTATTCACCGAGTTTTTTGGGATTGACGGAAAAAAATCCAAGCGTAATAAATACGGGTTGCAGCTCGGCTACAAATACCTGGACCTGTTTGAAGTATCCAATCTAGACCTTCAACTGGAATACAATTCTGCACGCCCCTATACTTTCCAGGAGAAATTTGACTACCAATCCTACAGCAACTGGCGCACCCCGCTCACCCATCCGAGAGGAGCCAATTTCCGCGAATTTCTAGGAATCTTACGCTACCAGCCTCTACCCAGACTGAATGTAACCCTGCTCAGCATGTACCAGTTATACGGCGCAGACCCTGATACTGAAACCAACTGGGGAGGAGACATCCTCAAGAATAGGCTTGAAGGAAGCCCCACGGGATTGTTCAATAACCTGACAGGTCAGGGAATAGAGAACAGGGTAGTACAAGCTAACCTGAATGCAAGCTATATGCTGAAGCACAACTTCTTCCTTGATGCCAGCCATACTTACAGGCGAAGAACTGCACAGGATCTGGATAGCCCGGAGGCCAGCCAGTTTTTTCAAATGGGAATCAGGTGGAACTTTGTCCGTCCGGACTATAATTATTAGGATATTTCCGCCACCTGCCTATGGAGCTGCCAACAGCCAGTCATCAGGGCTGCAGGAAATGATGGTCATCGAGAGAACCCGGTACATTGGAAAGTAAACCTTAGCCAGCCGGATTCAACCTAAAGATAAAAACCATCGCAATAAAAGAGCACTTTGAGCTGACCTTGGCCCGAAATCAGTCAAATGCAGAGTTTAGAAATAGCTTTCCAGTATTCAGTCCGATTCAGTATATTCGTTCAACTTAACTTCGAAACCCATGAAAAAACTACACCAAATACTTCAAATAACCCTTCTGGTCTATTTTGGTGCTTTTCTGATATTCTTTATCGCTTTTGACACCTTAGGCGGTTTGTTTGGGATGGAGGAGATTACCTCCGATTTTATGGTAACCCTATTTCTGGTGGGACTTATCTTCTTTCTGCTGTCCTGGGCAGGAAGCTACATGGCTTCCAAAAAACAGGCGGATACGATAAAAAGGATGGAGAGTGAAATGAACGCACTGAAAGCCAGACTCTATGACCTAGAACACCCAAAATCCGCGGAGCCCCGGGCAGTACCGTCATCCTCTCCCACACCCACCCCGCCCAAAACCTTGGATCCCGACCACAGCAGTATCCCGCCACGTCAAAATTTCACCAATAAATAGCGGAATGGTTTTTAAAAACTGGTATATTAGGGAGACTCATTAGGTTTCCCTTTTTTATCCCATGGTCGCAAAAACTTTTGGAAGTGCCGTATCAGGCGTAGATGCCAATATCATCACCATAGAAGTGAATGTAGGGCAAGGAACGAGTTTTTTCATGGTGGGTCTTCCGGATTCAGCAGTGAAGGAATCCCAGCAGCGCGTGGAAAGCTCTTTAAAGCATTATGGATACAGGATGCCCAGACAAAAGGTCGTCGTGAACCTCGCCCCCGCCGACATACGAAAGGAAGGCTCAGCCTATGACCTACCGATAGCGATGGGTATTCTTCAGGCTTCGGAACAAGTAGCGCTACCCTCCCTTGGTGACTATGTGATCATGGGAGAGCTTTCCCTTGATGGAAACCTGCGCCCTGTCAAGGGCGTGTTGCCGATTGCCATCGAAGCTCGGAAACAGGGGTTCAAAGGGTTTATACTACCGTTGGAAAATGCGGCTGAAGCTTCCATTGTCAACAACCTGGATATTATAGGCGTAGACAGTCTACAAAGCGCCACCCTGTTCCTGCAGGGACAGTTGGAAATAAAGCCGCTAGTCACGGATACCAGGGAGATCTTTTACCATTCGCTTGATGACACAGCGTTTGATTTTGCGGATGTCCAAGGGCAGGAGAATATCAAAAGGGCTATGGAGATAGCAGCAGCTGGCGGGCATAATGTGATCATGATCGGGCCTCCCGGGGCCGGAAAAACCATGCTGGCAAAGCGCCTGCCATCCATATTGCCTCCGCTGACCTTGGTAGAAGCACTTGAAACGACCAAGATACATTCCGTGGCCGGCAAGCTAGGGAAAAACGGAGCGCTTCTGGCACAGCGGCCATTTCGATCTCCCCACCACACGATCAGCGATGTGGCTCTGGTAGGAGGCGGAGGAAATCCCCAGCCCGGAGAGATATCACTGGCCCACAACGGCGTGCTCTTTCTCGATGAGCTGCCGGAGTTTAAGCGGACCGTGCTTGAAGTCATGCGCCAGCCACTCGAAGAGCGGAAAGTCACCATCTCCAGAGCCAAAATATCAGTAGACTATCCTGCCAATTTCATGCTGATCGCCAGTATGAACCCATGTCCCTGCGGCTATTACAACCATCCTGAAAAAGAATGTGTCTGCGGTCCGGGGATCGTACAGAGGTACCTTAATAAGGTTTCCGGACCATTGCTAGACCGCATAGATCTCCACGTGGAAGTAACTCCCGTGAAATTCGATGAAATGACATCCACCCGGAAGACAGAATCGAGTAAGCGGATACGGGAACGGGTGATCCAGGGAAGACTGAGGCAAAAGGAGCGCTTCCGTGACCATCCTGAGGTATTCTGCAATGCCATGATGCCCTCACACCAAGTAAAAGAAGTATGCCAAATCAATGAAGCTGGGAAAAGCTTGTTGAAAACAGCCATGGAGCGCTTGGGCTTATCAGCAAGGGCTTACGACCGGATCCTCAAAGTCGCCCGTACCATTGCAGATATATCCGGTAATGAAACCATCAAAGTAGAGCACCTGGCCGAGGCCATCCAGTACAGAAGCCTGGATCGGGAAGGATGGGCAGGATAACAGCCTGGGTAACTGATGCCACCTCCAAAGAGAATAACCTGAAATGAAAAAGAATGATCAGACGGTCTTCGTATTGGCAGATTTAAAATAAAGCCACAGCAAGGTGAAAGCGACACCTCCAAAAACAGAAAACCCAAGAATAAACCAAAACATGCCTATCTGATGGTTACCATTATCTATAGGAGCCACATCTCCTGCCAGTATCAGCCCAGCCCAGAAGTAGGGATGTTTTAATGAGGAGTCTTGGACCTCTTCCAGAAAATCCAATTTGGCCTTTCTGAGTGCCAGATCCTTGGAATCCCCATCTCTTAAATACTTATAAAATGTCTTCATAATAGTGGCACTTTCCTGATCTGGTACATCCCACATATTGAATAGTGTGCTCTTGACTCCTGCAAAGGAAAATGCCCTGGCAAAACTCATCAGTCCATCCCCTGCTTTCCCTGCGTCCTGGCCAGTTTCACATGCACTCAGCACGGCCAGGTCGGCTTTCAGACTCATCCCGTAGATTTCCATGGCAGTAAGCGCGTCCTCTTCCCTGTCACCAAACCATAGTTTGCTGTAGTTGGGCGTGTGGGTGTCTAATTCCCCGTAAACTGCTAGATGAAGCAGCGAGGCCCGTTGCCCTTCCTGCAGAAACCTGTTCTTATCTGCCTGTCCTGCCAGGATATAATCCCCTCCCGTTACCTGATGAACCGTCTCCACTTCCTGTCTGTTTCCGATCATGTCCGTACCGGCATACGTAGGGGCAAAACCTTTCCATCCGTATCTGGGGAAGTCCACCTTGAACCGGATCTCTTCAGGAGCCAAGCTTAGGGCGTAGGTAACATTAAACTCTTCCAGCAGCCATTTGTCATTTCGCTTAAGGGCTTCAAAAGGCATGAGATTGAGAATCCCATCAGGGATGATGACCAGCCTTGAAAAATCCCCCTCCCAATCCGGCAGTATTTTTTCAGCCTTGAGCTCGGGAATCACACCGTGGCTTCTCTTGCTGCGAATCCTGCTGAGAAAGGAAACCAGCTCATTTTGCAGGCGGGTAGGATCATCAAAACGTGTGAAGCCTGCTTCCTTCCTACTCATGGAAAATACATAGACGGCACGTTCCCCCCAGAAATAGGAGAGCCCAAGCGTGTTCTTACCAAAGCCTGCTTGGATTTTCCCAAGAGATCCATCCGGTATGGGGTTTTGAACCCTAAACTGCGCTGAATAGTTGGTAAGAATGATCTGACGTACACTATCCAGCCTTATCTGTAACGAGTCATCTTTCCTGTAAAGCGGATTGAGACCACTGGGCAGCCTCTCTTCATCCCAAGAGGTCTGCGTACGATGGATTTTGTACCGTACTTCGTTGAGCTGAAGCGTAAGTTTCTCCTCAAGTTTCCTGAGTTCTTCAGGTATAAGCTTTGACGCTGGACCAGAGGCATGCTGCAGTCCGGCAGTCAGCTGTATCTGCTTATTGATTTCTATAAGCTGAAAAGCGTAGTCCAGCCACAACCGATCAGGCTGACGTTGATGCTGTTGGTAGCATAGGTGAAGTGCTCCTTCTATCAACCCCCTGAACTCTTCCTTGGGCATCACCGGGTGCGGAAGCCGGGTAGGATTGGCCTGTAGGTTCACTATCCTATTCTGGATTTCTGCCAGGTGCTCTTCCAGCTCATGGTCATCCACCCCGTTTTCTTCGTACCAATCATTACGGAGCGAAAGGGCCTTCCAAGCCAGCTTTTCGAAGCATTTACGCGTTCCAGTTTCACCTAGCACCATATCCAGCTTCCTAGCTATATCCCCCTGCTTTTCAGAGTTCAATAAGTTGATCCGGATCCAGTCCAGCTCGTGGTTAAGCCTGAAATAGCTCGTTTCCTTGAATTTCCCCGCATAGATATCGTCTAGCAGATCCCAGTACCTGCCTGCCTTTTCGCCATCCTCCTGCTCCATGCTCAGGTCTATTATGCCCCTGTAAGCATCCTGTACAAACGCTACAGCTTTAAGATCCCTCCCAATTTCTTCCACCTTCAAGTAGGCTCTTTCCGAAGAATTTGCCAGTCCGGATTTTTGGTAAAAACCAGCCAGTTTTCTGTAAGCCAGGGCTTTGTCCCTTCGGTGGTCCGCTCCTGCGTATTCCATTGTTTCGTAATTCGCAATGGCTCTCTCTGTCTGGTCTATTGCAGCCAGCCACTCTTTTTTCTCTGCCTTTACCTCCGCCAGTTGCAAGAAGGCTGAGGCAGCATGGGAAGTAGAATCCCTGCCGATTTTAATATACTGGGTGATCGATTGCCTGGCAAACCGCTCCGCCATGGACAGGTCACCAAGCTGGAGGTAGGCTTCCGAAAGGGCCTTGTAATCTTCCCCGAGATAGCTCTTGTCTGCCCGGTCATCCAGGAGATCATACTTTACCGCCTCCTGGAAAAAGGAAATTCCCAACCCGGGATTCCCCAAGCGCTCTGTATAAAGCTTTCCCAGGTAGTATGCATTCGAGGCCAAGGTGCCCAACTGCTTTATTTCCAGCTGATCGAGCACAAAGCTGGAAGCCTGATAGGCCTGTGAGGCACCGGAGAAATCCTCCAATGCATCCAGAAGAATCCCTTGAATCTGAAGATTTTCCGAAAGCAGTAATTTGTAATCCCACTTGGCAAACTTTGTTTCAGCTTCTTTCAGGGAGTTGAGTCCTTCCTCATACCGGTTCAGGTCAAAGTATGTCCTTCCCAGCCTGTTCAGTGCCAGGCTGTATACCAGTTCACTCTGTGGATGGACAGAGAGTGCCTCAGTGATTTTTATAAGCTGACTGAGATCTTGCTCCTGTGTAAGCTTACAGGTGGCAAAATACCTGAAATATGCAAACTCAGCTGTTATTGCCGCTCTATCCGGATCAGCGGCAGGGATTCGCTGTAGCCAGCGCATCCCCTTATCGAGTACATCCCGGTGGTTTCTCAGTTTGGAATGGACTGGTAACCAAAGCCTAAATGCAGACTTGAATTCCTCTGATGACAGGTTTTCCTCTTCCAACCTCCGGTCCAGAAATACACCCGCATCTTCAAATGGAAAGTCACTGCCTGTTACAAACCTCAATTCCCATCCGTCCCTGTAATGCTTCAGGCTATCCGGCGAGGCTATGAGCATACCCATACCTGTCCATAAAAAAATCCCAATAAGGAGAACTGGGGTAAGTTGGGCTATTGTTGGGCGTTGGAAATTCATGACTGATAAGATCCTGCCCAAAAGTAACAGGACTTCCCAGAAAGTCCTTGGTCTTTGGTACGAGTGGTAGAAGAGTAAATCCGACCTGTCCTATTTTAAGGAGAGAAAATCAATCTGTAGGAATAGCCAGGATCTTATCCATGACACTTTCTTTTGGATTCATATTCCTGTCAAATAGCAGCGGGTAGTTTGTTCTACCCCGTACAGGGAAATTATTGAGCCAGCTTTTCCCGTCGTGCAGCCCCCAAAATGTGACGCGGCTTATGTGCTCTTTATGTTTGTTAAACAAGGTGAAAAGTTCTTTGTATCGCTCTCCCAGTTTCTCTTCCACCGCTGGAGGAAGTCCTTCCGTGTAGGGATTGAACTCCGGTGACTCGGCAAAATTCTGGTTGAGATCCGCACCTTCTGAATTCCGGGGACGGGGAAGTACATCTACATCAAGCTCCGTTACCATCACCTGGAATCCAGCCTCTGAAATTTCAAGAATCGCATCTTCAATCAATGCTATTTCAGGCGACTCCAGTAAGTAATGTCCTTGCATGCCTATCCCATCTATCCGCAACCCCTCGGCTCTCAACTCTTTGGCCAGATCCAGAATAGCCTTTCTCTTATCGGCCCTCCATACGTTGTAGTCGTTATAATATAACTCCGCTTCAGGATCAGCCTGATGGGCCTGACGAAATGCCTCCTTGATAAAATCCTTTCCTGCCAGTGTGAACCAGTGGGATTGGCGATAGGAACCATCTTCCTCGAAAACTTCATTCACCACATCCCATCCATGTATCCTTCCCTTATACCGACCTACCACAGTCTGTATATGATCACGCATCCGCGAGAGCAGCTCCTCCTTCTCCAAAAATTCCCCTGCCGAATCCCTATATACCCAACCCGGTGTCTGCTGATGCCATACCAACGTATGGCCGATGACAAATGCATTCAGCTTTTCTCCAAGTGCCACATAGGCATCTCCAAAAGCAAAATTATAGGTGTCTTTCTGCGGATGCACAGGCTGCCATTTCAGTCCATTCTCCGGGCTGAGGCTGCTAAAATGCTTCCCCAGAAGCGGAAATGAAGAGTGACCATCAGACACCTGGTCGTAGCTTAAGGCCGCACCTATATAAAAATCCCCCTCAAAATGATCCTTCAGCCCTACATCCTCCCTTACAGTACAAGGGATTAAAGCAAAAAGTACTATTCCTATCCATACAGCTTTCACTCGCGTTCCAGTTAAGTCCAAGAAATTATTCCACTTTTAAATATAGGAAACTATTAGGTATAAAGTCTAAGATCAAACTTAATCTGTAAATCTCCAGCCTTATTCACTGCAGGTTTTTACAAGCTCAAAGAGCGGGTATTTCCTATTGGTTCTGGAATCCCCATACACGGTAACAGCCGTTATTCCTTACCGCCACTACCCTTGAATTGGTCTTCTTTGTAGGCAAAAAGTATATTGAAGGTGGTCAAAGAACCATAGCATCGTGTGATGTATTGCTGCATGTTGATCCGGTCTTCATCATCCAGCTTGGGATGGTTGTTGATCTGCTGCTCGAGTACACGGAGTTTTTCCCTGACCATTACTAGCTTATGGAAAAACGTACTGATTGGGATTTCTTTTCCCTGCAAAGACGGGTCACTGGGATTGAACATTAGTTTGCCTCCCATCCATTTTCCTCCTAAAGGGACCATTGGTGCCTTCTCAGAAGTCTGAAGCAGTGCCTCCCTGACCACTTTCTCCACATCCTTTACAGTAAGCATGGGGAAATCCGGGATCTTGGCTTCTTCCACTCCAAACCCCTCATAATCCCTGGCCAATGTTTTTACCTCTTCAGAAGAAGAGAAGTAGATTTTATAATACGTGGCGTCCACCGCTACAATTACCCCACCACCAAATTTGGGGTGTGTTATTCTACTGCCTATTGCTAATCCATCAGTTGACATACTCTCGGTTGTTTCTAGCTGACAAAATAAAAAATTCCAGGCAGTATACTTTTGAACCTCCAAAAAACTTGTCTTATCAGCTCAAACCACCAACGCTGGGGATGGGAAAGAACCCTTTGGCTATCACGTCCCGCCCCCCTAACCCATTGGATTAGGACACCAGAACAGACTGCTTCCTGGCGACCTGCTCAGGTTTGGAAGGACTTACACCTTTATCTTTTGACTTGTTTCTTCTTCCCCACCAGATCATAGTCCCAGTCACAGGGAGGGAGGCAATAATAAGGCTGAGGAAAAAAGCGAGCACTTTACCCGGTAATCCCAAAATAGCTCCCACGTGTACATCGTAATTGATCCGCATGAGTTTGTCTCCAAAACTGGCCTCATGAAACCTGTTCCAGATATGGTTAACGGGCAATTCCTCCATGGTATATTGGTCAAAGTAACGGTAATCCATTTTCCAGTAGGTGGAAGCATCCGGATTGGCATTGGCCGCAATCGAAGCATGGTCAAAATCGGGAGGGTGAACCTCTATCCAGTCAGCATCTGGATATTCCTCCCTCATTTTCAGCCATACTTTATCCAGCGCAGGGATTTCACCATGATACACTTGCGTCGAATCTGACACAGGCGTGTAGTATTCCTCGTATTCTTTTCCACCCGTCGCTGCCGCAAAAACCCCATCCCTGAACCACGTAAATCCCCATATCAAGCCTGTCAAGGCAAAGGCGATCCCAAAGACCATTACATAAAACCCCAGGACATTGTGTAGGTCATAGTTCTTTCTCCGCCAGCGGGCATTCCACTTTATGGAGAACCGTTGCTTTTGGGCACTCTTGTTTTTGGGCCACCAGAGGATCAGGCCGGACACCATCATCACCAGAAACACCAAGGTAAAGGAGGCCACTACAGGCTGGCCGATTTCCGGAGGGAGCCAGAGATAAAAGTGTCCATCCAGGACAATCCTGAAAAAATCCGCATACTCGTCCTTCACCTTGAGTACATTTCCTGTGTACGGATTCACGTAGACAAAATAATAGTAATCCTCTTCAAAACTGTAATAGATTGCTTGAGCCGACCGCTCTTTGGTAGGGTAGAGTACGGCGTGCAAGTGCTTACCGGGAAGTGCCTCATCTGCATTTTTCCAGATTTCTGAAGGGGGTAATATCGGTGAATCCTGGGGGGTCACAAACCTATAGGACTGCGTGAGGTCCTGGATTTCAGACTGAAAAGCGTAAATGCATCCTGTGATAGCCACTATAAACACCACAAGGCCGGACGAAAGCCCAAGCCAGAGGTGCAATTTCAAAATCAGTTTTTTCATTCCCATCAAAACCTATAGTTTAAACTCACCGCTATATTCCTCAATTGCTGGGGGGTCACTGTGGACCAGCCCGAATAGTATTTCTGATCTGTCAGGTTATTGACCTTGAGGGCGAGCAAATACTGGCTTCCCGAATAGGAGAGCGCCGCATTGAATACCTGGTATGCCGGCAAGGCAAATGACCCGATATTCGCCCTGTTCAAGGTTAGGTATTCGCTGGCTGCATTACCTCCGATTCCCAGACCCAGCCCTCTCAGTCTTCCCGAACTGAAAGCGTAACTCACCCAGAAGTTGATCAATTGGTCAGGACCCGCTTCTTCAGGTCTCAATCCTAGGTAGCCGTTAGCCTCGTAATCCCGGGTCACCTTCGCCTCGTTTTTGCTGAACCCTGCGATCAGGTTCAGACCATCTATCGGATTAGCGATCAGGCTTAATTCAAAACCTTTACTCTCTACCTCACCTCCCTGGATCGAATTGTTTATGTTGTCCGGATCTGTCATCACACGGTTTCCTACACGGATATGGTAATAGCTGGCAGTAGCGGAAATCTTATCTTTATAAAGACTGGTCTTTACCCCAAGCTCAACCTGGTTTGCATTTTCCGGATCGAAAGACTGTAGTCTCGGGTTGGACCCATCTATAGCTGAAACCTGCACCGGTGCCACATTCACAAAGCCATTCATGTAGTTGGCAAAAAGGGAAACCCTGTCCTGCACCGGCTGATAGACTATCCCGAACTTCGGAGACAATGCTGTCTGGCTCTTTTTTTCCTCTTCGGTCAAGCCGTCTGTCCTGTTGCTGAAGTTGTCTATTCGCACACTAGCCATCACCGATAGCTGGGGCGTGAGGTTGATCACGTCCGAGACGTAGGCACTGACTATTTCATTCACACCCGTGCTGTTGCCTTCAAATGATCCTTTCAGGAGATCATCCACGCCGGCACGGGTCAGTACGCCCGTGTCCATACCATCAGACAGGGTCACCGCCCCATTGGCTACCCATCCCGTACTTCCGTTAAAAATATCCGATCTATAATAATCCACACCGATCACCATCCTGTTTCTCAATCCCGCTACCTCAAAATCCCCAATGAAATTCTGCTGCACATCTGTGGTAAGCGTCTGCCCGTTTCGGTCTGAGATATAGCGGGTAAAAGAGTCTCCATTGCTGTCATCAAAGAGGTAATGGTAATACCCGTCGGTTTGCGTTGAGCTCCTGGATAGCACAGTCTGCGAAGTCCATGCTTCAGAAAGTCTATATAGTGCCTGCGCCTGGATTCCATAGGAAGCATTATGTATACTTAGCTCATTTCCTGTAAATGACCGGTTATAGTGGCGTTCGAACGGGGTTATTTCTGAAAAAGTAAGTGGAAATGACCTATTCAGAAACAGCATAGGTGCGTTCACCGAAACGGCATCCAGAAACTCCGTATTGATCAGAAAAGTCAACCTGTCATTCACCTCAAATTTGAACGAGGGAGCGATGAAGAAAGAGCGGCCTCCACCTGCATCCTGAAAGGTGTTCTGTGTCTGGTATGCACTGTTCACCCTCATTGAGCTGGTCTCAGATAGGGGCAGATTGACATCCGCAGTAAGTCTGTTCAGGCCAAAGCTTCCCGAGATAAACCCAACTTCTCCCTTAAATACATCCGTCGGCTTCTTTGTCGTGATGTTGATTAGCCCTCCATAGGAGATCAGCGCACTCCCATACAAGGTACCGGAAGGCCCTTTGATGACATCCACTGTTTCGACATTGGCAGGATCCAGCCCACCGTTGTTTACGCTGGGCATACCATTTACCATGGTGGGCTGCACTGCAAATCCCCTCATCGAATAATACTCCGCTCCATCCCCTCCACGCCCTGTGGATTCCCAGATTCTGGTTATTCCGGTCGCGTTTTTCAGTGCATCATTCATCGTGGTCACCACCTGCTCCTTCAAAAGCCTTCCCGATATCGAGTTATAGACCTGTGGGTTTTCCATATCCTTCAGCGGAAGTTTGGATACCACAAATGCACTGTCCGAATAGAAACGGTTGGAGCCATTGTCAGTGACGATTACCTCCGAAAGCTCTGTAGAACTCTCCTTTAAGCTAAAATTTAAGGTATAGGTCTGACCAGGCTGCAGCACGAGCGTTTGTTCTTGCTTGCCTGCCCCTACAAACGAGGCGAAAACGGTATAAGAACCCGGATCCACATTCCGGATTTCAAAGTTCCCGTTGCGGTCGGTCGTCGATCCTTTTGACTTTCCCTTTAATCCCACATTGACAAACTCCAACGGCTCATTGTCCGAAGTGACTACTTTTCCCCTGATAATTCCAGATTGGGCTATGAGGCTCAAAGGTGCCAGAAATAGAAAGGCAAATGCAAGAAGTAATTTATGGCTCATTATGGCGTAGTATTCAAAACTTTCACAAACCTATTACTTAGACCAATTCTAAACAAGAGTTATTTAGAATTAATCTTAAAAAGAAGAAATCCTTCCCCCCTGCTAAGCCCCAGCCTCCATTAATAAGTTTTATCCAGGTTGCCGGTATTGAAGTTAAAGGGCTGATTTTTAGATTAAATCCTCATTTTTAACGTATTTTGGCTTGTTTCTTGATTATTTCGCTCTCTTGGTATCGTGTTTCCAATCCAATTAATATTGCTACTATCAAAAAGTTTCTATATAAATTTTTAAAAATCATAGGGATAGCAGTCGCTGTAATTTTTCTGCTTTTAGTTGCCCTGATTTTATTCATACGAAGCCCTTGGGGTCAAGGGATCATCGTGGATAAAGCAACCCATTTTGTTTCTGACAAAACAGGCACCGTTGTCCAAATCGACAGGCTTTTTGTCACATTTACAGGAAATCTCTTTCTGGAAGGGCTTTATCTTGAAGACACCAAAGGGGATACGCTTATCTATTCGGATAAACTGGAGGCCGGGGTTTCCATATTGCCCTTGATCCAGAACGGCCACATCAATGTAACCAAACTCGAGTGGGAAGGCTTGAAGGCACAGGTGAGCAGGGAAGAAGATTCTGAGGATTTCAACTTCAATTTCCTTGTTGAGGCATTTATTCCCCAGGAAGAGGAAGAAGTGATCGAAGAGGGGCAAACAGCGGATACCACCGCCACAGAACCCTTGTCGATCTCGCTGTCTCCCATCAGACTTAAGAATTTTGACTTGGTTTTCGATGACAGGTTCGGCGGTATCGATGCCTCCCTTCAACTTGGCTCCCTTGACGTCGTTATTCCCACGCTTGACCTGGAGACATTTGATTTCCATATACGGGAAGTGACCTTGGAGAACACCCAGGTGGCTTACAGGCAAACCAAACCATTTGAACCTGCAGAAGATAGCGGAGAGGAGTCTCTTCTTCCAAGGCTTAGACTTGACGAATTGACGCTGAGAAATGTACAGGCAACCTATGATAATGAAGTAGACGGGCAGGAAGCCAAGCTGGACATCACTGACTTTATTGTCCAGATCCCAGAAGCAAACCTCCGGGACCAATTGGTAACTGTGGATCTGATTTCCTTGAAAGAGTCCTCAGTTCTCTTTTATGACTTCTCAGCTCCTTCTGCCGAAGACGTAAATCCTGAGCCATCGGAGAGCACTCCCTTTTCCTGGCCGGACTGGAAAGTGGAATTACATAAACTAGTCCTGCTAGACAATCAGGTAGAATTCAAAACCAGCGATAGGGAATCCACACCGGGTCATTTCAATCCTGAGGTGATTGTGCTGGATAACCTGAATTTTGAATTGGCGGACTTAGTATTCCGTGATGAAAAAGTCAGCCTGGATCTGAAACAGCTTCAGTTCCTGGAGGGGAGTGGTTTTGAACTCAAAGCCTTCAATTTCACCCTTGGATTGGATAATACTTCTGTTTCTATAGACAATTTCACCCTAGCCACTAACCGGAGTAAACTGAATGCGGAACTGGCGCTTGGATTTGAATCTATCCAGGGGCTTATGGATTTCCCGGACAGGTCAACCTTCGATTTGGACATCACTGACTTAGTAGCTGATGTACGGGACAGTTATTATTTTGAACCTTCCCTGGCACAGGACACGCTGATCCGTGAACTTGCCAAAGCACCTTTTTCCGCTACCCTTACGGCAACCGGGAGCCTTGCTTCCATGCATATCCCCCGGTTGGACCTGAATTGGGGCAAAACGGTATTCAAAGCTAATGGTAGGGTTCAAAACGCCATGGAGGTAGA
This sequence comes from Algoriphagus sp., assembly GCA_048819475.1. GTDB lineage: Bacteria > Bacteroidota > Bacteroidia > Cytophagales > Cyclobacteriaceae > Algoriphagus. The sequence goes on along the minus strand of JBMDXP010000079.1, from coordinate 54,863 downwards.
CCGGCTTTCGTTTGACTTCCCAAAAGCCACTTTGGTCACCGATAAGCAGACCCTTCTTAGATTTGTGGATGAAAAGCAGCTTGGCGTACAGCTTCCTGAGGAAGTCAGACTGGAGGCCTCGGCCAAGGGAATGCTCGATGACCTGAATGCCGTGGTCGAACTGGATACAGACCGTGGTAACCTCTTGCTTGACGGTACATTCACAAATAACCAGCAGCTGGCATTCGATGCGGACCTCAAAGTAAACGCCCTGCAACTGGGTTATTTATTGGCGATGCCTGAGCTGGACACCCTGACTTTTGCAATCCACACCAGTGGATCCGGATCCGGATTGGAGGACCTGGATGCCGAGCTCACTTCTTCTTTCGAGCGGTTGAGGTTATATGGAAATGACTATTCAGGTCTTGGTCTCGAAGGAAAGCTTGAAAGCGGTGCCGGGGATATCCACCTGTGGCTGGAGGATGAATTCCTTGATTTCGATCTGCTCACCAAACTGGACCTGGACTCCATCAACTCGAAAATAGAGCTTAATCTGGACCTGAAAGGAGCAGATTTTTATGAGCTGGGCTATGCAGCCCAGAGCACGCGGGCTAAATTTCTGTTCAATGCGAAGTTTCAGGGAAATCCCGAAAACTTCAATCTTGAGACAGCCATGCGGGATGGGGTAATCGTATACGATGGCCGCTCTTATCCTATAGGTTCATTTGATGTCCAGGCAGCTATAAGCGAGGATTCCACCAGTGTTGACATTGAAAGTCTATTGCTCAATGGGCACCTCAGATCCAATTCTTCGCCTGATGAGCTCATTACAGCACTGGGTGGGCATTTCAGGCAGCATCTGAATGAAATAGACTCACTCCGCGCTCCCACTGGGGATATCATCATGAACCTGGATATGGCAATCAGTCAGGCCCCCATTCTAAACCAGGTGTTGCTTCAGGGATTGGAGCAGCTGGACAGTGCCAAAATAAAAGTTGATTTCAACCAAATTGAGGACAGGCTGGTTGCCAGTGTCGATTTCCCTTATGTGAATTACAGCGGGACTGAAATCGACAGCCTGGGAATTCGGATCAATTCAGACAACAGCGACCTTAATCTTGCTTTTGGATTCTTGGGATTGACATCCGGTCCTTTGTTGATGGACAGGACATATTTCACCGGTGAGCTGGAAAACAGAAGACTGTACTTTGATTTCAACTCATTTGACGGAGAAGAAAAGCTTGTGCATGTGGCATCAGACATCGGCTATAGAGGTGATACGCTGAGTATACATGTGTCACCAGAAGGGCTGTTGGTCAACAAACGTGAATGGGATATCCCCGAAAACAACCTCATCCAGATCGCTGACCGGTATGTGCACTTTGAGGATTTCAGGTTTTTCAGAAATCAACAGGAGCTCTCCATCTTGGATGACATAGAAGGAGTAGAAGAAGAACATCTGGCAGTGCAGTTCAAAGATTTCAGGCTGGAGACCTTTACGAGTCTGCTCAATCCGGATGAACTGATAGCCTCAGGCTTTATGGACGGCAGACTTATTGTGGAGAACCCTTTCGGTGCCACAGGACTGCTGAGTAACCTGAAGATCGACAGCCTGAATGTGCTTCAAGTCCCTCTCGGGAATCTGACACTGGATGCCTCTTCCAAGAACCTTGGGGACTACCTGATCGCTATGGCCCTCAAAGACGGTGGCATGGATCTCGATCTCAACGGCCAGTTCCTAGCAGATGAGGCAGGAGGCAATTTTGACCTGAAACTGGACCTCAACAAAATCGATATGGACGTGATAGCCGGACTGTCTGCAGGGGAACTCAGAGATGCTTCCGGTTTTATATCCGGAGTGATAGAGGCAAGTGGCACTACGACAGAACCTCAATATAAGGGAGGTTTTAAATTCAACGAAGCCTCCTTTGTACCCACGCAGCTCAACACCAAATACCTTCTTTCCAACGAGACAATCGATGTGGATAATGCCGGTGTCTATCTGAATAATTTCACGATTAGGGATGCAGAAAACAACACCTTCACCATTGATGGATCCGTGCTGACCGAAAGCTATATCAATCCGTCATTCGACCTGAGCCTGATCGCCAAAAATTTCACTGTGGTCAGTTCTTCCAGAGATGACAATGACCTGTTCTTCGGGAATGGTATAATCGATGCAAATGTGACCATCACAGGGGATCTTACCTTACCGAAAGTGGTCGCACGGCTTAACGTGAAAGAGGGCACTAATCTGACGGTAATCATTCCCGAGTCACAACTGGACCTGGTAGAACGGGACGGTACCGTGATCTTTGTCAACCGCCAGGACCCGGAAGATATTCTTACCCGCAGTACGGAGGAGACTACCAGTTCCTTTGTAGGTTATGATATCAGGGCTGTATTGCAGGTGAATCCGGCGGCAACTTTCAAAATCGTGGTGGATGAGCGCTCCGGGGACAACCTGTCCATTGCAGGCCGTGCAGACCTGAACCTTGAGATCAACCCTAATGGTAGGATGACCCTTAGTGGAAACTATGAAATCAGCAAAGGACATTATGAGATGTCATTGTATAGCCTGGTAAGCAGAAGGTTTGACATTGCAGAAGGAAGCAGAATCACCTGGAATGGTGATCCGATGGACGCCAATCTCGCCATCAGTGCCATCTATGAAGTAAGGACAGCGTCCTCAGAATTAATGGCGACCCAGCTTTCCGGGGCAAACACGGATTCCCGAAACCAATATCAGCAAGAGCTGCCCTTCATGGTTTACCTGAATGTAAACGGGGAACTGCTCAGACCTGAGATCTCTTTCAGGCTGGATATGCCGGAAGAGCAGCGGGGTGCATTGGGAGGAAATGTCTATTCCAGGGTATTGCAGGTGAATGAGCAGGAAGACGAGCTGAACAAGCAGGTCTTCTCCCTACTTGTACTGAACAGATTCTTCCCGTCCTCAGGAAGTGATGGTGCAGGAGGAGGTACCTCGGCTATTGCCAGAAGCAGCGTGAGCCAGGTGCTGTCAGGACAGCTCAATGCACTATCCAGCAACCTTCTCGGGAACAGCGGACTGGAACTGGACTTCGATTTGGACAGCTTTACTGACTATCAGGGCAATAGCCCACAGGAAAGAACCCAGCTTAATGTAAGCGCAAGAAAAAGACTGTTCAATGATAGACTTGTGGTTCAGGTCGGCAGTCAGATGGATATAGAAGGCAGTTCCCACAACCAGGATCAGGCCAACGCCCTTTTGGGGAATATCAGCCTGGAGTACCTGCTCACTGAAAACGGCAGATACCGGGTCAGGGCATTCCGGAAAAACCAATTTGAAAGTATTGTGGATGGACAGCTTATCGTCACAGGCTTCGGCTTGATTTTCAACAGGGAGTTCAACAGGTTTCTGGAGCTGTGGAGAGGTTTGGAGACAGATGCCACCAGCATAAACCCCATCGAGGAATTGCAAAGAGAAAAGCAGGAAAAAGAAGAAGAAGAAGAATCCGGAAAGAAAGCAAAAAGAAAAGAAGAAAATGAGGAATAGATTACATCCGCTTATATTTTTCAGTTTCTTGATTCCGCTCGCTTTTAGCTGCAGTGTCAAAAAATTCATACCGGAAGATGAATACCTGTACGAGGGAGCTGAACTGGAGCTTAAGACGGAAGCGAGGGTACGGGGCCTCAAACAGTTGAATTCTGAAGTCGAAGACCTGCTCAGACCTGAACCCAACAGTAAAATACTGGGCATGTATGTGGGCGTGTGGGCCCATTTCAAAGCAGCCCAGGAGAAACCTGGTTTTATCAACCGCTTCTTAAACAAAAGACTGGGGGAAGAACCCGTTTATTTCAGTCAGGTAAGTACCCAGCGAACCGAGGAGCTGATCTTGAACAGGTTGGAAAACAGGGGCTTTTTCTACAGCACGACCAACTCGGTGGTGAACAGAAAAGACAAATTTGCAAATGTGGAATATACCGTGGAGATCACTGAACCCTATGTAATGGATACCTTGATCGTCGACAGGGATTCACTCGGTATAGATAAAGATATCATTGCACTGATGGAAGAGACCGAACTCGTAAAAGGTACCCGCTTCGACCTCACCAAATTCAACGCGGAGCGTGTCAGGCTTGACGAAGCCTTGAAAGAAAAAGGCTATTATAATTTCAACAACGAATACCTGATATTTGAAGCCGATACCAATATAAGTGACAGCACCAGGAAGTTCAACCTGTATCTGCGGTTCAAGAACAGCGTTCCCAATACAGGCATAATCCCGTATAAAATTGACCGGATAAATGTGTTTCCAAACTACTCCGTCAATGAGGATGGATCCAGGATAGATACCGTCACCGTAGAAGGCAAAAATTTTATCCAGGGTATCGAAGTGTTCAAACCAGAGCTCCTAGCCGAATACATCCTTATAGAAAAAGATGAAAGGTATAGTCCGATGAAATCCCGGTTGTCCAGCAACCGGCTAAGTTCTATAGGGAATTACAGGTTTGTAAATCTTCGCTACAGCGAGCTGGATCCCCAGGACACCCTCGGACATTTGGAAGCCAATATTTTCCTTTCACCGATGACCAAGAGGTCGGTGAGAGCCGAGCTTCAGGGACTTTCCAAGTCCAACAACTTTGCCGGACCGGCATTGAACCTTATTTACCGAAACAGGAACTTATTCAACGGCGGTGAAACGCTGAATCTCACCGGTAAGTTTGCCTACGAATGGCAACTTGGCAGTGGGCAGCGGACGGGCTTGCAATCCATAGAATTGGGACTGAAAGCAGACTTGATCTACCCCCGGGTTATTTTCTTTATCCCGATCAAGGAGCGGTTCAGCTACTCTGTGCCCAAAACGAAGATCAGTCTGGGGACTGAATACCTTAGCCGAGGTGGTCTGTACCGACTGAATACCTTCTCCGGTAACTATGGTTATTACTGGAATGCCAATCGGTTTGTCTATCACGAGATCAACCCTATCAGCATCAACCTGGTCAACCTTACCCGGACTTCTGAGGCGTTCGAGGAAATCCTCAACAATAACCCCTTTCTACGAAGGAGTTTCGAGCAGCAGTTTATTTCCGGTATCAATTATACCTTCAATTACAACAAGCTTTCCGACACGTTCCGTACCCATGGCATCTTCGTGGGGGTAGGTCTTGATATGGCAGGAAACACACTCAATGCCGTCAGCAATCTCGTCGGGTCGGAGTCCGGGGAGTTTCTTGGAATGCAATACGCTCAGTATGCAAGGGCTGACTTGGACATCAGGTACTACCTGAGGCCTTCCGAAAACCAGACCGTCGCCACCCGTTTCTTTGCAGGATATGGAGCGCCTCTAGGCAACTCAGTTTCGCTTCCTTTTGTCAAACAGTTTTTTTCCGGAGGGCCGAACAGTGTACGGGCTTTTAGGATACGATCTTTGGGGCCTGGGACTTATAGACCCGAAAATCCAGATCTGGCCTCGTTCTTTGATCAAGCAGGAGATATCCGGGTGGAAGGAAACATCGAATACCGCTTTCCCATCGTGTCGATACTGAAAGGGGCGATGTTTATGGATGCCGGTAACGTCTGGCTGGCAAATGAAAACGAGTCACTCCCAGGCGGAAAATTCACCTCTTCCTGGTGGAATGAACTGGCTGTCGGAGCAGGGATCGGACTGAGATTTGATATCCAGTTTTTTGTGATCCGCTTTGATCTCGCCACCCCGCTTCGCGTCCCCTATCTTCCGGAAAATGAGCGCTGGGGCAACACATTCGATATCAGCAGTCCGGATTGGAGAAGAGAGAACCTCATCTTCAATTTTGCCATAGGCTATCCGTTCTAATCCGCTTTCGAGTGCCAATGTATAACAGATTCATTCTTAAATAGTACGGGTATATTTCCGGCTTCAGAATAATTACATTGTTTTCAGTTAAGAATTGCCGAAAGCTCACTAACTTACCCTTCCGTAAGTTACCCTTGCCTGTTCACCCCACCTTTCTTATTTCTTGAATGAAAGACCTGATTTTCAATGCCTTTCTTATTGTCCATTGTATTGGAGGCGGCCTCGGTTTGATCACCGGGACTTCGATTCTCTTTGCACCAAAGGGGTTGAAACTTCACAGAAAATTGGGGTGGGTGTTTATCACGGGAATGGCTCTCGCAGGGATTTCCTCTTTGGTCCTGGCCTACCTTCATCCCAGCTCCTTCCTGTTTATGATCGGGGTATTCACCTTGTACCTGGTAGGCACAGGGTATCGGTTTATCCATACCAAATCAGCATTTCATGCTCCCAATCTTTTCGATAGGCTGCTTCAGGCCGGAATGGGTATCTCCGGAATAACCCTGGTTTACTCCGGAGTCAGGATCATCTTCGATCCCAACCTATTCGGTCTTGTTTTTCTGGTGTTCGGAGGGATCGGACTGACTATGCTCACTCAGGATATACAACGGGGCCATACCCCTACGACTTCTTCGCGGGGATATATCCCCAAGCATTTACAGCGCCTCCTAGGTGCGTTTATCGCTTCGCTTACCGCTTTTCTGGTGGTGAACTTAAGTTACCTGCCGGACTTTATCCCCAGCTGGATATATTGGATTCTCCCTACCCTGTCCATTACCCCCCTGATTATTCTTTGGACCCGGCGGTATCCCATTTCTGTCAGCTAGTACCTGTCTGATCAAAACCGCTCTTCCTTTTGCCCGTATAAAAAACCGGACTAAGTTGGCTATCTTGGCATAAGAGCCGTAAAAGGAGTGACTGCCCTGCATGCTCAGCTAGCTATCATTTCTTGCTCTGCCGTATGAAACTACCGTCCTATCTCCTGTAATGAAATTCCCTTCTATATCCCAGCTCAATGAGGATGCTTTCAATGCTGCCAATAGATTCCCTCTGAGTCTGGCGTCCGCTTTATTGGGATCCATGTTGGCTGTTTATATGACAGAAGTGGACCTGATCGCAGAACAGTTGTACCTGCTGAATCTGTTGCTCACCCTTGCTTTGGGAATTCCTCTTTTCTTCTGCATCGATATTACCGTGGAGAAGCATGGGCTGGGCATGGGCAAAAGGCAACTCCTGTGGCTGGCTGGAGGTTTCATTCTACTGATTATCTATCTGGGCTTTCCTGGCCAGGAAAGCAGCACCGTCACGCGTATACCATATATCCGATATCTTATTTACAACTTGATTATCCATCTGCTGGTCGCCTATTTACCTTTCTGGAAAGACCAGGACACACGGGCGTTCTGGTATTACAACAAAAATCTTTTTATTCGGCTGGTTACGGGGCTTTTCTATTCTGCTGTGATTTTCACAGGGATAAGCCTGGCATTTGGTGCCCTCAATATTCTTTTTGATACACAGATTCAGTCCAATACTTTCTTTCAGGTATTCATCCTTGTGATCGGAATCTTCAATTCGTGGTTTTTCCTTTCGGGTATACCCACCAATCTGGAGGAGGAAATCACCGCCCAATCATACCCCAAAGGACTACGCATTTTCACCCAGTTTATCCTTATCCCCCTTCTCCTGATTTATCTTACGATCCTGTATTTCTATGGGGGAAAAATCATCCTTCTGTGGGATTGGCCCAGGGGCATTGTCAGCTATATGATTATCGCAATTTCGGTGCTGGGGATTTTCACCAACCTACTCCTTTTTCCCATCCAGGGCCAAAAAGAATCCGGATGGATCAAGAAGTTCTACGCCACATTCTACTACTTGCTTCTCCCTCTCGTGGCCATTCTTTTTCTCGCGATCGGTATACGTATAGGAGATTACGGGTTGACGGTAAACCGGTACATCATCGTGTTGATGGGAAGCTGGCTCACTTTTATCTCGGGATATTTTATCCTCGGATATAAAAATATCAAAATCATCCCGATGTCCCTTGCTTTTTGCATGCTTTTGTCCTCCTTCGGCCCCTGGGGGATGTTCGGCATGAGCAGGCGTGTACAGGTGGGCCGGTTGGAATCCATTCTTTCCCAGGGTGGGGTGTTGAAAGACGGTAAGATACAGCATGAGGTCCAGTGGATCCTGGCTGAAAACGGTGTCATCCTTCCCAAAAATGGGAAATCATCCAATTCCCTCGGAAAAGCTGATTTGGATAAAGTAAACTCCATTGTACAGTATTTGGAGGATTACCATGGGATGTCTGCCATTTTACCCTGGTTCCAACAGGATTTGAAAGTCCTGCTGGTAGAAGCAGAGGCAAAAAGTGAGCGCTATGCAGAGCCTGATTACAGCAAGCTGATCGTGGAGAGTATGGGTCTGGAGTATATTCCGGCATATAGGATAGGCTATGACACTCCTTCTTACCGCTATTTCAGCTTTCTATCCGGCAGAAATAAACCTTTACCCGTGTCAGCTTATGACTATTTGATTCGAATCCCAGGCGGGGCAATAGTCGGTGAGCGGGGTGATACCCAGATAATAGCATCTGTTGATTATAGCAAAACAGGTATTGAAATAGCCGTAAATCAACATACAGAGACTCTTGACTTGAATGCTATGCTGGATAAGCTGCTGGCAGATCCGGGAGAAGACCATATCGAAGAAGAGATGGATCCGGAATCCATGATGGTGGAAAGCACAATCGCGGGAGTCAGGATCAAGGTCTATCTTGAGCAGATCAACTGCAGTCTGGAAGACGGCGAGCGGAAGCTGACCCATGTCCAGGGACTCCTCCTGATAAAAGAGTTTCAGGGCATGGATTGAATTTATTTCCCAGGCGGTTTTTTCAGCGGTTTTCTACTGGCTGAACCTATTCCCGTATGACGTATCGATCCGGGAATCCCACCGTCCGCTCTTCTCTTATCCATCTACCCCTCACTGATACCCTAATCCGGGATTTCCCGGGACTACAGTCCCATTATCCCTCAAGCGGTTAGCCTAAAAACCGAAATCAGGCATATATATCATCAAATCAGGCATTCTGCTGACCCAGAAGACCCTTTACATAAGTTTGTTTTTTCCATACGGATTTTCTTCATAAAATTCCGGATGAGAAAAAAACTTACCGCATTGCTTATCCCACTGCTATTCTCAGTGGTGGTTTTCGCCCAGACCGAAAAACTGGCACTTACCCACAGTGATATTCTCCAGTGGGAACGGATCACTGAAAAGTATATTTCCAATGATGGAAAATTCATTGCTTACAAGCAGGAACCCTGGAAAGGTGACCCGACATTGAAAATAACCACTTCCTCCGGAGAAGAGCTGGCTTCCATCAAGTATGGGTTGAATGCACGCCTGACGGCAGACTCCAAATTCGTCATTTACACGCTGAAGCCTTCGGAGGACACCCTGCGTACGCTCAAATTGAAAAAGGCGAAAAAGGAGGATATGCCGGAAAACAAACTGGTGATTCATAACCTGGCAACCGGCAACCCGGAAATCATCGGGAACATGAAATCGGTGAAAGTTCCGGAAAAATGGGCGGGGTGGATTGCTTACCAGGCAGCAGCTCCCAAGGATACCACCGAAACAAAAAAACAAGGCGGAAAAGAAGATTCTAACCTTCCTTTGACACTCAAGAACCTTGGAACAGGCGAAGTCCAGACCTTTCCCGCAGTAAGCACTTACCTACTTGCTGAGGAAAGCGAATTCCTGGTGTTTATCTCCGAAGGAAAAGACAGCACCTTCAAGGCTGGAGTTTACCACCACGACCTTAAAGCAAATAAAACCGCTCTTATCCAGGAGGGGAAAGAGAGTTTCAAGCAATTGGCAGTGGATAAATCAGGAGGAAAAATAGTCTTTCTGTATAACCAGGCAGCGCGTAAAAAAGATGAACCGAACTACAGCCTTTATTATTGGAAAACCGGAGACGCACAGGCCGCCGAGGCAGTAAAGTATGACGATGCGTTTCTTCAGGAAGGCTGGCAGATCAGCGAGAACGGCGGTCTGTCATTTTCTGAAAGCGGCAACCGGTTATTCTTTGGCACTGCTCCAAGAAAAGCCCCCAAGGACACCACCATCCTCACTGAGGAGATCCCCATACTCGATATCTGGACCTGGGATGAGGAGGACCTGCAGACAGAGCAGCTGAACAATAGGAACCGCGATGCCAGAAAAACGTACCTGGCGGTACATCATACCGGATCCGGGAAGACCGTACAGCTGGAGACCCCTGAGTTTACCGGGATCAGCAAAGTCAAGAAAGGAGACGGAGATCAGTTTCTGGCATGGTCAAACCGTCCTTATGCCATACAGTCCATGTGGGAAGGCAACCCGGTCCACAATGATCTCTACCTGGTCGATGTCCTGTCAGGAAAGGCCGAACTGTTCCAAAAAGACCTCCGGGTGAGGCCTCAGGTATCACCTGAAGGAAACTATATCTTCTGGTATAATGCTATGGATACTACCTGGAACACATTTGAGATTGCCACAAAGAAAACCTTTACGATCACCACATCCCAAACGGTCCAGGTGGCAGATGAAATAAACGACGTTCCCAACCCTTCTTCTGATTATGGATTAGGGGGTTGGTTTGAAAACGATGAAGCCCTGCTCATCTATGACCGGTATGATATCTGGAAAATAGACCCTAAAAACACCAAGGCACCTGTAAACCTAACGCAGAACGGCAGGGACAAACAGCTCAGCTACCGGGTCGTCCGGCTGGATGGTGAGGGAGGGTTCCGAAGGTTCGGAGGAGACGAGAAGGGACTGGATCCCAGCGAGCCCCTTTTCCTCTCGGCCCATAATGAAGCGACCAGACAGGATGGATACTTCACCCTGGATATCAAAAAGAAAGGATCACCCAAAGAACTCCTCTATGGTGACTTCAGCCTGAACAGGCCTGAGAAAGCAAAAGATGCCGCAGTAATCGTCTTCACCAAGGAGGATTTTGAGACCTACCCAGATCTTATCGTCACGGATTTAAGCTTCAGAAACCTCAAGCAGATCTCTGATGCTGCCCCTCAGCAAAAAGACTTTTCCTGGGGAACAGTGGAACTGGTTTCCTGGACTTCCCTGGATGGCCGGAAAATAGAAGGCACCTTGCATAAGCCGGAGAATTTTGATCCCGGCAAGAAGTATCCTTTACTGGTCAATTTCTACGAAAAGAGCTCCCAGGGACTCTTCAATTACCGCATGCCCGAGCTTCACCGAAGCTCCATCGATTACCATTACTATACCAGTAACGGCTACCTGGTATTCAATCCGGATATTTATTACAAGGAAGGGTACCCCGGGGAGGATGCCTTCAACTGTGTGATGCCTGGGGTAACGGCACTGATGGAAAAAGGATTTGTGGATGAGAAGCGGATTGGTGCACAAGGCCACAGCTGGGGTGGTTACCAGGTCGCATATCTGGCCACACGAACCAACCTGTTTGCAGCGATAGAATCCGGTGCTCCGGTAGTGAACATGTTCAGCGCCTATGGCGGAATACGCTGGGGATCAGGTCTCAGCCGGGCCTTTCAATATGAGCATACCCAGAGCCGGATCGGCAAATCCATCTGGGAGTCCCCGCTGCGGTACCTGGAGAACTCTCCTATCTTCACACTGGATAAGGTGAACACTCCTATTCTGATCATGCACAACGATGATGACGGAGCTGTACCGTGGTATCAGGGCATCGAATTCTTCATCGGCTTGCGCAGACTCCAGAAGCCAGCCTGGCTGCTCAACTATAACGAGGCAGACCACTGGCCTACCAAGATGGTCGACAAAGAGGATTTCCAGATCAGAATGGCACAGTTTTTTGACCATTACCTGAAGGACAAACCCATGCCCAAATGGATGAAAGACGGGATCCCAGCTGTAGACAAGGGAGTAGACTTGGGCTACGAGCTAAACTGACGGTCTTAGGACAACATGTATAATAAAGAAAGGGGTGCTTTTGCACCCCTTTCTTTATTATACATGTGTAAACCAAATAATTACCTAAGAATATCCGGCTGATGCCGCATGTCGCCTCCGCCTTAGAGCCATCCGGTTTCTGCCAATGGATAAACTCCTGACGGTTCATCTGGACTATAGTTATTCTTATTTCATATAGCTGTCTCTGACAGCTTTGAATTCCGAGTTGGCCTTCCACGCAGGCCAGTCACCTGAATTGGACAGTGTGCGCCCCACCTGGTACAGGAGCTGCACGTCATCCACCGCACCGTCCAGATTCCATCGTGCCGGATCGTATTCGTCAGAAGGCTTGTGATAATACTTTGCGGTATATTCATCCTGCAGCTGCTTGCCATATTCCTTTCCCTTTTCGACATGGTCTATCCCTGTCCCGATATACAGCGCAGGCACACCTATTTTCGCAAAATTGAAATGGTCCGAGCGAAAGTAATATCCAGCTGAAGGGGTGGGCTCGGGAGCCGAATACCTTCCCAGCTTTTCCAGCTCTGCATTCAATAGATCCTCCATTTCCGACTGTCCCATTCCGATCACAGATACATCTTTCATCTTGCCATACGGATTGATCCCATCCATATTGATATTGGCGACAGTTTTCTCTTTTGGAAATACCGGGTTCCGGGCATAGTAATTGGATCCCCAGAGCCCCTGTTCCTCAGCAGTCACAGCCAGAAACACCACCGTTCTTTTGGGCTGGGCATCCGTTTTAAAAGCTTTGGCCAGCGCCAGTAATGCCGCAGTGCCTGACGCATTGTCCAATGCCCCATTGTAGATACTATCCCCGGTTTCATCCGGCTTGCCTATGCCCAAGTGATCCCAATGGGCGGAGTAAACGATCACTTCTTCGGGCTTCTCTGATCCCGTTATTTTTCCGATTATGTTTTTAGTCACTGCATAGTCAGCTTTCACCGCTAGGGATGTGGACACTTTCAGATTCATGGGGACCGCCTGGAAATCAGCTTTTCTGGCTTTGGCCAGCATTTCACGTTCATTCATTCCGGCCATTTCAAAGAGCCTGTTGGCCACAGGAAGGGTAAGCCATCCCTCCACGGCAAGCTTGTAAGCATCCTCTCCCCTATCGTCCAGGTACAGTTTGGATGTATTCCAGCTGTTCTGTACCACATTAAACCCGTAACCTGCCGGTATGGTATTGTGCACAATCAGGCAGCCCAGCGCGCCCTGCCGGATGGCTTCCTCATACTTGTAAGTCCATCTGCCATAATAGGTCATCGTGTTCCCTTTAAACAGCGCTTCCTCCTCTGTTCCGAAGCCCGGGTCATTCACCAGTACCACCACTACCTTCCCCTCCACATCCACATTCTTATAGTCGTCCCAGCCATATTCCGGAGCCACCACCCCAAACCCTGCAAAAACCAACTCTGCATCAGAGATATTGACCGAACTGTCTGTCTGCTGGGTCCAGATCACGTAATCTTTCAGCCCTTCCAGCGTCACTGCCCCTTTGGGGGAGCTGATCTCCATCGTCTCGGCAGGAGTCACATGGATGGAGACCATGGGAACATCCTGATAATAGGATCCGCCGTTTGCAGGCTCTATACCCAAGGCCTTAAATTCCCCTTCCAAATAGTCAAGGGTTTTCTTCTCTCCCTCCGTAAAAGGCATTCTCCCCTGAAAAGAATCATCTGACAACCTGATCAAATGGGGTTCAAGATCAGACACGCTAAAGCTGTACTGCTGCTCCTGTTTAGCCACGCAACTCCCCAAAAGGAAAAGACCAAGAACCGGATAATAAAAACTGAAGAACTTCATGATATGGGTGGTGTTTTATTGAAAGATGTAGCTTGTATCCCATAAAATTACCAAATACCTAAGGCATCACCACAACCCGGCAATTAATTTATCGGCCTCAGATCTTTTTCATCCGGTCAATCGCTTTACCGCTTTCCCAGCTGACGCCTTAGACCTGCCGGGCCCTACCCCACATGCCAGACCTTCAGGAATAATCCGATATGCACCGTATCCGACAAACCATCCTGTAAGTAGGACATCTTTAGGTCGGGCAAGTGGGTAAATCCACCTTGCTCGTGGGTCCCTCAGGGACACCGGTTACTTTTCCTAGGTAGGATGACGGATAGTTCCATTATTTACACCATATTTCCCAGAGGGTTTTACCAGTCCTCTTGTTTTATCAAATAGCCATCTCTCCGGTCTTTAACACTTCTCCCATGATCAGATTAGCCATCACCTTTTGTTTCATCTCAATCGTATCCCTTTCAGGCTTTGCCCAACAGGAAAAACTGAAGGTGGGAGTCGCGGGGCTCACACATGGCCATGTGGGCTGGATATTGGAAGCAAATAAGCGGAATGACCTGGAGATCGTAGGCATAGCTGAGCCCAATCAGGAACTGGCCAAACGGCTCACTGCCCAATACGGACTAGCTATGGACTTGGTATTTGACTCCCTGGAAGAGATGCTCACCCATACCACACCGGAGGCAGTCACGGCTTTTGGGACTATCTATCAGCACCTGGAAGTGGTGGAAGCCTGTGCGCCCAAGGGGATTCATGTCATGGTAGAAAAACCCCTTGCAGTAAGTCTCGACCATGCACAAAAAATGGAAGAACTGGCCAGAAAGCACGGTATCCATCTTTTGACAAACTATGAAACAACCTGGTATGCCACTACCCATAAAGCAAACGATTTATTGGCTACCGGAGAAGTGGGTGAGCTGAAAAAACTGGTAATAAGGGATGGTCACCGGGGCCCCAAGAACATCAATGTAGGAAGCGAATTTCTTGATTGGCTGACGGATCCCGAGCTTAACGGAGGTGGTGCGATAACAGATTTTGGGTGCTACGGGGCAAACCTGGCTACCTGGATCCAAAAAGGAAAACGGCCGCTGTCGGTGACCGCAGTCACACAGCAGCTGCAGCCTGAAAACAACCCCAGAGTAGATGATGACGCGGTCATCATCCTGAATTATGACGACTCCCAAGTAGTTATCCAGGCATCATGGAACTGGCCCATCGGCAGAAAAGACATGGAAGTATACGGGGAGACCGGGGTTATCTATGCGGATAATTCCTCCCAGCTCAGGATCCGTATGGCAGAGGGCTACGACGGATTCAGCGAAAAATCCTATGCTCTGGAAAAAAGAAAGGCACCTTTCGATGACCCTTTCTCCTTTTTGATTGCTGTCCTGCGAAACCGCATTACCCTCGATCCCTACGATCTCTCTTCCCTGGAAAACAACATGCTTGTTGTCGAAATCCTGGCAGCTGCAGTTCAGAGCGCCCGTGCCGGCAACACCGTCATCCTTACCCACTGACTATCAAATCAGCACACGCTGCCCTTTTTCAGCAGATTCCAGTATAGCCTGGACGATTCTGATATCCCGGAGACCTTCTTCACCATTTACCGGCATAGGTTTTCCTGCCATAATCGTCTGGGCATCCCGGTCCATTTGATTTGCCTGTTGCCAAGGGACATCATACGGGGTATTGATCTCACCCAGAGGACTTTTCCCCTTATTACCTGCATAAGAAGAGAAAGGTGCCATTTCTATGGTGCCTTTTTCGCATTCGATATTCAGGTAGTTTACGTTCTCGGCAAATGAAGTCTTGATGGTAGCCAGCACTCCCCCGGGAAACTCCAGCTCAGCCTCCACGATTTCCCCAAGCCCGTCCTTGTAAATCTCCGGTCTCTCGGTCCAGACTTTGGCTTTGTTCACGGCGACAGGTTCCATTCCCGCTCCCAATCTCGCTCCCTGTATGGAATATACCCCCATATCATAGATCACTCCTCCACCCAATTCACGCTTCTGCTTCCAATGGTCTGTCCGTCCTTCCCTATATCCTGCGGCACAATCCACGCTCTTCACCTTGCCGAGGCTTCCTTCCTTCACGATCTGCTGGTAGGCCAGGGTGTTTGGCTCGTGCTGGCAACGGTAGCCGATGGCCAGGGATACGTTGTTTTCGTTGCAGGCATCGATCATGGCCTGGCATTCCTCCACGGTGACGGCCATAGGCTTCTCACACCACACATGCTTGCCGGCTTTCGCCGCACGGATCACATATTCCATATGCATGGATGGCGGTAGCACTACGTAGACGACATCGATATCCGGGTTGTCAGCGATGGAGTCAAAGGTCTTGTAATTGTAAATGTTTCCCTCGGGAATAGAATACTTCGATCTCCAGACAGACTCTTTGGACTTAGTACCGGTGACTATGCCCGCCAGATAGCAATGCTCGGTCTGCTGCAGTGCCGGAGCCAGCAGATCTGTGCTGTAATATCCCAGACCGACCAGGGCTACCCCCAGCTTCTTCCTCTTTCCGCTGTGATTTGAGGCCATAAGTCCTGCGGGCAAAAATAGGCTGGCCCCTGTACCAAGGGTAATTGCCTTGATGGTGTCTCTTCTGGAAATAGATTTCATATAGGTTTGGTTACGGGTTAAAAAGATTTTGTGCTTTTGAAGTTAAGTAATCCCGGCTTAGCTTCAAAAAATCATTAACTTAGATTTTGTTTCCAACCCAACTTACCTAAAGTTATTCTCCATGAAAAAGCTAATGCTGTCCCTGTTCCTGCTTATACCCGTCTATTGTTTTTCACAGTCCCATATGCAGCCCTATCTGAATCTGGAAGAGGCGGTGCGGATATCGGATGCCGCTGAGGCCAAGGCCAAAGAAGAGGGATGGAATGTGGTCATTGTAGTGCTGGACGCCGGTGGCCATATGATTTCACTCAGAAGAATGGACGGGGTACAGATAGGGAGTGTGGAAGTAGCCGAGGCCAAAGGCAAATCTGCGGTATATTTCAAGCGACCTACAAAGGCCTTTGAAGACATGGTGGACCAAGGTGCCAACCGACTTATCGCATTGCCCAATGCTGTTCCAATCGAAGGCGGACTGCCGATTTTCAAAGATGGGATTATCGTAGGTGCCATAGGTATATCAGGGGTCACTTCCGCACAGGATGGGATCATAGCCGCTGCCGGTCTGAAGGCACTCTGACGCGATTGGCTAGACGATATCCTGCGGGCAGGGTTTCATGAGATACTCCGATTGATCAAGGTTCCTTTTAAAAACAGATTATGATCATGTAAGATTAATTTCAATCCACTCATCCCTTATTTTAAACCTTTGCCTACAAAAAGAGTCTATGCTAAACGTACTTTAGCTGCCTTTAACATCACTTATTCTCCAAAACAATATGAAACTAATAATTACACTGATCTTCTTCATATGCGCCACGCTCCCGCAGATGGAAGGCCAACTTCCTGCCACCGTGAACAAATCCGAAAGCACGATTAAATGGAATGCCAAGAAAGTGACCGGGGAGCATTATGGACAGGTCTCTCTGGCAGATGCCAAACTTGATTATGATAACGGCAAAATCACGGGTGGTTCTTTCGACATGGATATGACCAAGATCACCGTCGAAGACATCACTGACCCAAACAGCAACAAGCGGCTGACGGACCATCTAAAATCCGACGATTTTTTCTCCGTGGAAAAGCACAATAAATCCACCTTCAAAATCACGGAGGCAAAATCCACCAACGGTACAGACTATACCATTACCGGTGACCTCACCATCAAAGGAGTAACCAACCCGGTGACGTTCCCTGCCAAGGTAACCGTGGATGGAAATAAAATCACTGCCACAGCAGGCATCACCTTCGACCGGACCAAGTATGACATCAAGTATAGATCCGGAAGCTTCTTTGATGGTCTGGCTGATAAGATGATTTACGATGATGTGACATTGGATGTGAAGCTAGTTGCCTCCCTGTAAAAGGACTCCCTCCCAATGGAAAGGCCGGAAATTTGATTTTCCGGCCTTTCTGGTTTTTAGTCCCTGTCACCTCACTGAGGCACAGGGTATAATTTCGGCGCAGTGATTCCCTCGCTTACATAGCTGGCTTTGTTCATCTCGAAATGCATCTCACTCATCATGTTGAGGTATTCTTCCAGGGGCGGCAGTCCGATAGATTTTCTTCTCTCGTTTACGTTGGCACTATCAGCAAGGTTTCTCGGGTATGCCTGGCACAGATCCATATTGTAAGTCACCTGTGTACCATAGATCTGCGGCTTTCCCGTATTCAGATTCACCCGGTCCACCAGTAAGCCATAGTTGCTGGGATTGGCGTTGCCATTGGCTACCGCTACTTCCATTTGTCCAAGCACCTTCTCCTGGAACTCCGGATCGTGGTCCGAATGCTGTACCATCAGCCAGAAGTGCTGCGAACCTTTCTCTCCCACCAGGTCAAAGCCTGGAAACCCATGTATATCAAAAATCTCTTCCACCCTTACCTGATGGGTTTTGAACACACTGTCCTTGAACGCTTGCCACCTATCAGTGCTCCATTCTTTATATTCCCCTTGCCTTACATTTGCAGCTATCTGGTCCACTTCGACCATCTTCTCCAATTCCATCGCCAAAGCTTCATCATATACGACCACAGCAGCGGCTTCCTTCTGGCCCACTTTCCCTTGGCAGGCAAAGGCTATGGCCGTGACCAGTAACGCCTGATATATTTTCCCCATCCTCATAGTTGTTGTT
Organism: Algoriphagus sp.; assembly: GCA_048819475.1. Lineage (GTDB taxonomy): Bacteria > Bacteroidota > Bacteroidia > Cytophagales > Cyclobacteriaceae > Algoriphagus. The sequence continues at coordinate 36,527 of JBMDXP010000079.1, read as the reverse complement.
TGTTACTCAAAAACCGATTTCATATGGCCTGCCGCTGCAACCAACATCCAGTGCTCCGGCAGCCTCTTGACAGACTAAATATCCCATTTTATAGTTACAATACCATATCTAGGCTGTACCAAATACGAATACGTACTGATCAGATTTTCCGAAAAACTGTCTCTCCGGATAGCACGGGTGTCCAGGATATTCCATACAGCCAGCCGGAATTCCCAAGGGCTAGACACCTTCTGATAGCTGACGAACGCATTCAGAAACTCGAAATCACTCCGCGTAGCCATATTCTGATTGAGATAGGTGTTATAGGTATAATCTGCATTCAGTTTGAAGCCTTTCCATAGGTCCCAGTCCAGTTCCAGTTTTGGGCTATGGGTAGTGAAAGTATTGCTGAGATTCGCCCCCTGGTAAGCATTGTTCTCCAAAGAATACCCCAGGTCTACCTCCAGCTTTTTTGCCAGCGTAGCGGTTAATTTCATGTGGTAATGCTGGGAAAACTGCCTGTTCCTTGCCAATAGGTCATCAAGAATCACATGGGTGCTGAAGGCGTTCCATCTGCCTCCCCCCTGGATTTTGAAGTTGCTGAACCGTTTATCCACTGTCAGATCTCCATTGATGGTTTCATTGATAGGCTCGAGCGTCACTACTCCCAGTAACCGGTTGACTCCCGCAAAACGGGTGGTGTTGACCAAGTCATCCCGTCTCCGCTGCCAATTCAGGTTTCCAAACAGATTGAAGGCCGAGAAAAAATCATGATGGGTATAATTCAGGGCATGGTTGGTAAAATAGCCGTTATCAAGCATTCTGTTTCCAGCGAAAACCGAATTGTAATCCTGGACTACCAGTCCCTCGGCCAGCTTCTGTACATCCATGAAGTTTACCTGGGTGCTGAATCTGTACACCAGACTTTTATTGGTTTTAATGGACCACTTGGAGTAAAAGCCCGGCAGAAGCATGGCCTTTCTGTAAGCCAACGCATCTTTAAACTGTACATCCTGCCAGGAATACCCATGAAGGTAGAGAGATGGACTCAGAACCAACTTCTTCCACTTTGTTTTATAGGTCATCCCCAGGTACAGATCCTGAAAGCCAAACCGGCTGTCATTCCTGAACGCATCCATACCGGAAGGCGACGATGGGTCCGTCAGATCCCCTATCAGGCTCTGGCGCATGTCCTGATATCCCAGGCTCCAGTTAAGGTGGTTGGTAGGATTCAAGATCCGGTAATAATTCAAAGCCCCTTCCAGGATGCGGGTATTGATCTCCTGACGCTGCCATAGCCTGTACATCTCCCTGTCCATCTGCGGTATGATCGCCGGGAAGGGCTTCAGGTTGGTGGTAAGGTCATAGAAAGGGTCTTGCTGTTTCTTCTCCCAGTTTACTTCCACGGAATACACCTGCTTGGGTGAAGGGGCATGATACCATTCCCCCTTTTGCTGGACACTGTATGGCTTCCGGGTCTGCACCGTATGGAGCTGCTGCTGTAGCTGTCCAAAGTCCGAGTTCAGGCTGTTTTGATTGTGGATGTCAGCTACCTTGCCAAATACACTGTATTTCATATACGTTTCTTCCCTTGGGGTGTAGGTCAGTCCATATTTCAATAAGGCAGAGCTGTTTTCCACGCTGACCGCGGAGCTCAGCTCTTCCTGGTTATTCCCATCCGGATTCAGGTAAGTCCGCTGTGAGACACTCCCCATCCTGTTATCCGACGCAGACCCGATCACAAACCCGGCATGCTTCCATTTCGCCACAGGGGTGTAATTCAAATTAACCGCCGCCAGGCGAGTCTTCAGGTCCAGAGCGTTGTTGCGCTGGGCCAGAGGGATCCCCAGGTCTTCTCCAGAGAGATTCACTGTGGAGCCTGTTCTTCCTGCCAGACCTGCCATGCCTCCACTGAACCTGAAGTAATCCTGCAGGGTAAAAGCAAGCTCCCCGATGTTATTGGCATCAGCGATAAGGTTTACATTCAGTTTCGGGGCGTAATAAAAGGTGTTTGCATGGCCTAAATAGCGCTCCGACGGCCCCCCTCCGGCCGTAAGATCACCGAAGACCATATTCTTCTTCCCTTCCTTCAGCTGGATATTCAGGGCCAGCGACTCATCGTTGTCCAACCCCCGGATAGGTGCTATTTCATTGAAGTTTTTCAGGACCTGCACCTTGTCCACCGCATTGGCGGGAAGATTCTTGGTGCCCATTTTGGTATCTCCGTCGAAGAAATCCTTTCCATCCACCATGAGCTTGTTTACTTTCTGTCCCTGAACTTTGACCTCCCCGTTGTCATCGACTTCGAATCCGGGGAGTTTCTCCAGTACATCTTTTAATTTCCGTTCTGTTCCTGTGGTGAACGCGTCCGTTTTGTAGGTAAGGGTATCCCCTTTCATGGTAACGGGAAGTTCGGTCACCACTTCTACCATCTCCAGCATCGTTTCGTCCTGCTCTAAGACTACCCGGACGCTTTGTGCAGCCCCCATTTCGATCACCCGCTCATAAGGCTTGTATCCCACAAATGATACCCGGAGAATGTAGTCAGATCCCTGGGAAAGATTCAGCTTGAATCTCCCCTCCGAATCTGAAATGCCGAAACCTCCGATCTTCTGGGTAGTCTGGTTGACCGCGATCACATTGGCATAGCTGATCGCCTGGCCCAGACTGTCCACCACCTGGCCCGTCAGGACACTGTTTTGGGCAAAGGAGATTCCCGAAACCAGCATCAAGCTGATTCCCAGTATGAATTTCAACAAGTTCATTGAGTAATTCTTAGCACGGTCAATTGCCGATACGGATGCTGAACCTATTTCCTTCTCCAGGTTTTCCATTGTAGCGCTTCATCATTTCTTCCGCTTTTTCATTTGCAAGCTGCTTATACGCTTCCCGGCTGATACCCTTTCCTCTTGTGGGCTTTTGGATGGCAATAGCCTCATTGGGGTTAAGCACGATCTTTTCACAGAGCAGTGTATTTCTTCCATCCTGCACTTCGAGGATCAGCCCGGGAAGCCCCCAGTATTCGGCGGGTCCATGACTCACCGGTATCTCCGGAGTATACCAGGCCACTGTAGTGACAGTATCCTTCACATTCTCCATCTCCTCCATTCCTGCTGAAAACTGTCTGGCCTCCACTACGCGGGAGTACCGGGCTTTATAGCATGTATAATCCCCTATTTTCTTCGTCTCATCCGTCAGTTCCCACGCATAGGCCGGTAGTGAATCTGCAACCAAAAACTCCCTGCCCATCAACTCCTCTTCCTGTAGGTAATTTTGATCCATGATGTTTTTGTACAGAAGTCTGTCACCACTCCCGGTATTTATCATTATGGAAGTCCCTCCTGCACTCGCAGTAGCCGGCCCGCTCCCCAAGCTCTCCTGTTGCTTCCAGTTGGATTCACCGGGATTGAAACTCAGGACATACTCACGCTCCAGCTGCTTCCTGAGCTGTCGCTGGAGATCATCCATCACCTCGGCAGACATCCGGGTACTGTCCATGCTGAACTTCATAGCAGAGGAAGATTTATAAAACACTCTTCCCGTAAGCCCCTGTGCATACAACTGGGGCGCGGTGAAAGACAGTGTCACAAAGACGGCTAAAATCAATAGCAGGGTTTTCATAGTTTTGGATTTGAATGGTCTTGGAAAATTCTACCGGGAAGACCGGGTCTCCCACACTGCAAACCAACAGTATGGTGTGCCTTCAAATAGTTAAGCACTGTTAACGTGTGTTAACCCGGTGATTTATCACAGGAGGACCACCTAATTTAGCATAGTGAAAAAGCTACAGTTCAAGCGGATAGGCATATTGATCTCCTTTACCTTACTCATCAGCATCGGGGTGCAGGTATGGAGAAACATTACGCTGTTCCGCCAAATCGAGACCCAGCTGGTCAGTGACATCCAGCTGAGCCTTGACAATGCCCTGGATGCCTATTATGCGGACATCGCCAAAACGGATATGGTCACGTTCACCAACGTGGTGAACTTCAGCCATTCCACGGAGATGACCACTCCCGGCAATGGTTCCGGATACCAGGCAAACAAAGGAAGGCTGATCGTCACCTCCCTGAAAAGCGACAGTATAGCCGACACAGCAGACTATCTGAAGCAGGAAGAAAAGGGCAGACTTCTGTTCGGCTCGATTGAAGACCTGAAAAAAGGGTTGCCAAGCCCGGCTTTTCTGGATTCTATAGGCTTGGACACCCAAGCGTTTGGGAGTGTGGACAGTCTTCGGATTCTCCGTCCGGAACGCATCAGCAACCTGAACATCTACAGAAGAAAAAATGAAATGGATAGTAGCGGGCAACTGAAAATGTTGAATAAGATAATCATTTCAATCACACGGGACTCGCTGGACTTTGCCAAGATCAACACCCTGCTCCAAGAGGAGCTATCCAGAAAAAACATCTCCATCACCTATGGTCTGCTCCATCTGGACAGGGATAGTATGATGGGAGGATTCAATCAGGAGCAGGTGGGAAAAATGCCCTTTAAAACTGTTTCCAAATCAACTTTCCTCCCCAGTGGGCAGCAGCTGGAACTGTACTTTGAAAACACTGCCCTTAACGTATTGAAAAGGGGACTGGTGGAAACTCTTACCTCCTTGCTGTTTCTCAGCATCATCATCGGTACGTTCATCTACCTCTACCAGATCATCAAAAACCAAAAGGAAATCGCCGAAATCAAGGAAGATCTGATCGGCAATATCACCCACGAGTTCAAGACGCCGATTGCCACCACGCTCTCGGCGATTGAGGGAATAGAGCTGTTCAACCCTACCAACGACCCCGGTAAAAACAAAAAGTATCTCGGCATATCCAAGACGCAACTCCACAAGCTCAACCAGATGGTAGAGAAGCTGCTGGAAACGGCGTCATTGGATTCAGAGCAGTTACTAATCCAGCGGGAGCAGATCCATCCTGAGCCCATCCTCCGTCAGCTGGTCCAGAAGTACCGGGTGCTATCCCCTGAAAAAGACGTGGAACTGCTCGTGCCTGCCATCATACAGCCGATTAGTGCAGACCCTTTTCACTTCGAGAATACCCTCTCCAATCTTCTCGACAATGCCATCAAGTACGGTGGGAAGAAAATCAAGCTCAGTCTCGACCAGGATGGAGCGACCAGGATCAGGGTGTGGGACAATGGCGGAAACATAGCCAAAACACAAAGAAACCTGGTCTTTGAACAGTTCTACAGAATCCCCCAAGGCAATATCCATGAGGTGAAGGGATTTGGGATCGGGCTGTACTACGTGAAAAAGATCATAGAAAAGCACGGCGGTAAAATAGAGCTGACAGTAGGACAGCAAAGCACAACCTTTTCCACATTATGGCCCTGAATTCGAAAATACGCGTGTTGCTTGCAGAGGATGAAGTCTCCTTGGGCACGATCATCCAGGAAAGCTTGGAAAGCAGGGACTTCAGCGTCACCCTGTGCACGGACGGGCAGAAGACCTGGGAGCTATACAGACGGGAAAAGCCTGACGTACTTGTGCTGGATGTCATGATGCCCAAGAAGGACGGATTCTCACTGGCGGCTGAAATCCGGAAGATCGACCCCTATACCCCCCTGATTTTTCTCACCTCCAAAAGCCAGACAGAAGATGTGGTCAAGGGATTTGGTCTGGGGGCAAACGACTACATCAGAAAACCCTTCAGCATGGAGGAGCTCATCGTGCGGATCAAGGCACAACTGGACAGGATGAAACTCCGGCAGAGCCAGTCCGATTGGATCAGCTTGGGAAAATATGATTTCCATCCCACCAGGCACTTGCTCCGGATTGATGACGCCGAGTACCCGCTTACTTCCAGGGAGGCTCAGCTGCTAAAGATTCTTCTGGAAAATGTAAATGAAATCACGGACAGAAGCCTGATTCTAAACCAGATATGGGGATCTGACGATTTCTTCAATGCCCGAAGCATGGATGTGTTCATCACCAAGCTGCGTAAAAAACTTCAGCAGGACCCAGCGATCCAAATCCTCAACATCAGAGGTTTTGGATTTAAACTCGTGTGCTGAGAGCCGCCTTCAGTGCTAGGGATTATCCTGACCGGCCAGGTTTCCTGTCTTCTATACCAAAGAGCCTGATCGGCACCTCATGGCTATCGACAGTGACAGACTGCCGGGAATTCTGGGCAAAGACATCCTCTGCCAGGAGCAGCAACAAAACGGAAAGGACCAGACACAACTTATTCCTAAGCGCAGCATATAACGAGGAAGTTAATTTAACCAATTATCCAATAGGTTCAAAGCTGTTTCTTCAGCACGTCCTAACTTTCCCCTGAAAGAGAAATGGAATATTAAATCCCGGATTTGTCCCGGAAGAACTCCACATCCTGCTAAGCATCGTTCCTGACGGGCACCCACACCATATTCAGTTAAACTACTTAGGGCCTGCTGAAAAGTGCCAGTAAAAGATTGAAAGCCATGATTTTGAATTACCAGACTATTCTTTAGGCAAGTTGTTTTTCAGCAAGCCCTGCTTATAACCAAATAGATTAAAACCTTCTATGAACTGGTGTAACTCCTCTGCTCTCCTGTCATGTCCCAAGACACAGACTGCTGGCTTGACCTACACACTTATCCATCCTAGTCGCATATTAAAAGTTCAATAAGTCAGGCTTTTGAGGTAGGCAATACTTTTGGGCAGATTTTCCAGTTCATGATCACTTTCGTCTTCTATGAACATGTGCTGGATACCTATTTTATTCGATTCACGCAGGATACCAGGGATATCCAGCTCTCCCTGGCCCAAGGGTACGTCATTTTCCGGACCGGTAAGTCCCGTCATATCTTTGGGTGCGCCCTTCCTGAAATCCTTCAGGTGCAGTGACACCCAGCGGTCCCCGTATTTTTTCAGCAGTTTCACCGGATCCCCTCCCCCAAAATGCGTCCACATCACATCCATCTGCAAGGATACATACTTGGGATCGGTATTCTCCACCAGGTACTCGAAGAGCGTTGCCTTTCCATGCGGCTGAAACTCATACCCGTGTACATGGTACTTAAAAGTCAGACCGTTTTCACGGAGGACTTTCCCCCCTTCGTTGAACACCCGGATCGCCCGGTCTGCATCCTCTTTGCTAAATGCCCCCCGCTTGTGCGGTATCCACGCCACCATCACATATCCCGCACCTAGCGCCTTTGCGCGGTCGGCTACTGCCTGTGGATCCTCCTCCAACTGCTCAAACCCGGCCCCCGTAGAAGGAATACTGATCCCCCTCTCCTCGCAAAGCCGCTTAAACTCCCCCGGCTCCAAGCCAGCGCTTCCCCCTTCGTACTCGGTGAAACCTAGCTCCTGGATTATATCCAGGGTAGCTTCCACATCTTTGGGAAAGTGGTCACGAAACGTGTAGGCGGCAATACCCAATGGTACACGGTGCAAAGGATCGCCCTTCTTCTGTGAATAAGCATTCAATGAGACACCTATGAGTAGGATGGCGGCCAAAGCCGAAAAGAAATTTTTTTCCATGTGTTTATAATTTGATTCTCAGCGGTCATTACCTGTCCCGATAAGTCGGGATAGCCTGTCCCAGGTCTATAGATTCATCTTGTTTAATTCCTCCACGGCATGATTTGCTGCCCGGGCCGTCAAAGCCATAAACGTCAGCGTGGGGTTCTGGGTGCTTGTACTGGTCATACAGGCACCGTCTGTGACGAATACATTTTTGCAGTGATGCAGCTGGTTCCACTCGTTCAGCAGAGAAGTGGCCGGATCCTTGCCCATCCGCACACCACCCATTTCGTGGATATCTGAGCCAGGAGGGGACTGGGCATCCTCCACTTTGATGTTGGTGAAGCCCATCCGTGCATACATCTCCGTCTGTTGCTCCACAAAGTCCGCCGTCATTTTATCATCGTTCGCCGTCCATTCCACAGCCAATATAATCTGTGGAATCCCATACTTATCCACCTGATCTTCACTCAGCCGTAAATGGTTGGTCTCTATAGGGACAGTTTCCCCCTGCATCCATGCTGCCATCCCCCATACGTTGCTGAGTTGCTGGTTTAGCAGGCTATCGCGGAGCCCATGACCGATTCCACTGGTGTCAGACCCCATGCCTCTGCCGCCAGACATGCCTATAGAGTATCCTCTCAGGAAGTCTGTATCCTGGCGGAACACATTCCTGAATCGTGGCACATAGGCATGACCGGGATTTCTGCCGTCGTTGAACTTATCCAGAAACCCCTCGAAGGTCGCATAGCCTTTACCGCGGTAATTGTGGCAGGCCAGAAACTTCCCCATCAGCCCCGAGTCATTGCCCAGACCATCTGGAAACCTGGAAGACTTCGAGTTCAGCAGTATGGCGTTGGAAGCGATCGTGGATGCGTTTACAAATATAACAGAGGCATAAAACTCCATGGCCTCCTTGGTGTTACGGTCGATGATGCGTACTCCGATAGCTTTCCCTTTGGACTCATCATAGAGGATAGATTCTACAACGGCATCCGGACGCACAGTAAGGTTCCCCGTCTTCTCTGCCCACGGCAAGGTAGATGCATTGGCACTGAAGTACCCGCCGTATACACAGCCTCTGTTGCACATGGCCTGATGCTGGCATTTGTTTCTTCCCTGCTGCTTATGGATTTCCTGTGGATCAGTAAGGTGGGCACACCTCCCCTGAATAAGGTGCCGGTCCCCATAGAGGGATCCGAGCTGCTCTTTGTAGTACCGTTCGATGCAGCTGAGCTCGAAGCCCGGCATGACTTCTGAGTCGGGCAGCTCCGGAAGTCCATCCCGCGAGCCTGCGATCCCCGCAAACTTCTCCACATAGGTATACCATGGTTCGATATCCTTATACCGGATGGGCCAGTCCACGGCAAACCCATCACGGGCAGGCCCTTCAAAATCAAAATCAGACCACCGCTGGGTCGCCCTTGCCCACAGCAACGACTTACCTCCCACATGATAGCCCCGGAACCACCGGAAAGGCTTCTCCTGAATGATCGGCTGCTCATCCTCTGCCATGGCAAATTGTAGTGTCTCCTCGCGTATCCATCTTCCTGAGCCCAGTCCGGACCGTTTCTCCACCGGCACGGCTCCCCGGAATTCAAATTCCCAAGGTGCTTTGGAGGCTGCGGGATAATCCTCGATATGCCTCACCATTTTGCCGCGTTCGAGCACGAGTGTTTTTAATCCCTTTTCGGTCAGTTCTTTGGCAGCCCAGCCTCCACTGGCACCTGACCCGATTACAATGGCATCATAGGTAGTGGCTTGTCTGGCTTTGATATTCAAGTTGGACATAGGTTTATTTTGGGTATGGATTAAAAAACTATAAGCAATGTAATTTTAGTGAAACTCCCTATCTGCCAAAGGATAGGTGGTCCGTATTGTCTTTCAATACATCCCCCTATGGAAGCCGCAGTCACCTCCGGCCCGGGGCAGTTACCCGCTGACCAAGTCTCATCTGGCAGCAGCTGCTGATCTGGAGACTGGCTGGCGGGAGGAGGTCAGGTCCTGCTCATCACGGTTTCCTCCACATCTGCACACCCATGGTAATAGCCGGGTGCAACCTTGTAGTTTCTGTAGTCCACCATGACTTCCTTCACCGTGGTGAACCCTGTAATGGTCTGGGATTTCATCAGTTCGAAAAAAGCCTTCTCCCTTTCCCCATCGGATGCTTCCAGTTCCAGCAATAGCTTTTCCCTACCCTCCCGGTCTGCATTGAGGAATGATTTCTTATCCAATGCCGCTAGCTGGGCTTTGATCATATCCTGCTCTTCCTGCTCGTAGCAATGCTCAAACAACCCGATCAGGTACTTATCGGTTCCGGTGCTCAAGGCACCTATCGGCTTGGCATTCGGACTGGGCACCTGAGGAGGAAGGCCCTCCGGGATAAAGGTGTCCGCTATGGCTGCCAGCAGTTTTTCCTCCTTCAGACTGAAGAAGCCTTGATGGGTGAACCGGTCTACCAGCTGCCACTTCCAATCCACGATAGCCAAGCCGGCTATCCCCACGGCAGACCCACCAAGTAGTTTCAGTGATTTTCTTCTGTTCATCAGGTGATTAGGGTTAGTATCATGCTCAATATAGGGTTTTGGACAGCAGTACTCAAATGTTTCTGCTGAAATATGCAGTTACTACCAACGATCCCGGCTATTTGCGGTAATCAAGAGGGGGTTCGCGGTCCCCGATCAGCGCCTCATACTTAAAGTCGGCTCCTCTTCTTTGCTTGAGCTCTTCCAGTGCTTTTGCTGTCACAGCTGGATCTTTGAAAATATCCATTGCCGTCAACGTGAGTGTCTTCGCCGCTACCATCATACCTTTCTGGCCGATGGATGTGCCTCCAGCGGCTACCGCCTGCCACGTATGTGCAGAAGTCCCCGGTACCCAGGTAGCCGCACCCATGCCTGCCGTGGGCACCAGCCAGCTCACATCACCTACATCCGTCGAGCCTCCGGTACCTTTTTCCACCACTTGAAACGGGTCGATCTGTGCAGCATCTTCAGGGGTGGCCTTCACCTGATAGCTCTTCATTATCTCCTCTGCGAACTTCCGCTCTTCTGCAGTGTACTCCACTCCCCCTACTTTCTCCAGGTTCTTATACATTATCCTGGACAAGGTCTCATTGGGAAGTAGGTTATATAGCCCGTGGATCACTTCATATTTCATTTCGGTATGGGTTCCCAATGCCGCACCTTCTGCCGCCTTCACCACTTTCCCGAAGATCTCTTTCACATGGGCCACATCAGGGTGACGTACGTAGTAGAATGCTTCAGCAAAAGCCGGCACCACATTGGGAGCTTCGCCACCACTGGTGATCACATAATGCATCCGTGTCTCCTGTGGCACATGCTCCCGGAGCAGGTTCACCATGTAATTCATCGCCTCTACTCCATCCAATGCCGATCTTCCCCGCTCGGGAGACATCGCAGCATGTGACGCTTCCCCGTAAAACCTGAACTTGGCGGATTTATTGGCCAGTGAAGAGGAGGCACTTGCATCGTTTCTGCTGGAAGGGTGCCAGTGCAGTACCGCATCCACATCATCCAGCAAGCCTGCTTTTGCCATGTATACTTTTCCTGCCCCACCTTCTTCAGCAGGAGTTCCATATACCCGCAGGGTTCCTTTCACCCCGGCTGTCTCCATCCATTCCTTCACACTGATACCTGCCGCAACGGATGCCGTCCCAAACAGGTGATGGCCGCAGGCATGGCCTGCACCACCTTCCTCCACCGGATCCCGGAAGGGGACAGCCTTTTGTGACACGCCCGGCAAGGCATCATATTCGGCGAGAATCGCGATTACCGGTTTGCCTGAGCCATACTCCGCCACAAAGGCCGTAGGGATAGCAGCCACACCTGACGCTATCTTAAAGCCGGCATCGGACAAGGTGGTCTTCAGCAATTCAGAACTCTTGGTTTCCAGATACCCCAGCTCCGGGTTTGACCATAGCTGCATCGCGATATCCCCATAGAAGGCCGCCTTCTCATCCAGCTTTTTGAGTAGCTCTGCCTCCTGTGCCATCACCGTGGTGGCCAAAAGCATTAAACCCGCTGTAATTATTTTTTTCATTTTTTGATTGTTTTTTTAACTGCCAGTACCTGTCCCACACGCCTGCTAATCATTCCAGCATGTGGAGCTTTGGCACGCTCAGTTTAATGGAATAATAGGTTGAGGTTGATTCAGCTCTGAAATTAACCAAAGACGGAGAAAATCAACACTCACATAATAAAGTTTTACAGGACTGGCTTTTCTTAAAATAATCCAAATAAATTCCTGGATTTCAGTTTAAAAAAATTATTTTTATCGTGGATTTTTCCCTCCTACCTTTTATGAAAAAATTTTTGAAGATCATGGGTTACCTGGCTGCAGGCCTGGCAGTAATCGTACTTCTTGGACTTGGCCTGGTCCGGTTCACCTACCCCAACGTCTCACCTGCGGAAGAGCTTTCCATCGAGTACACCCCGGACAGAATAGAGCGGGGCGCATACCTCGCCAACCATGTGACGGTCTGTATGGATTGCCATTCTTCCAGGGATTTCTCGTTGTTTTCGGGTCCTCCCACGCCCGGCACCATCGGAAAGGGAGGGGATAAGTTTGACCATGGCATGGGATTCCCCGGCACCTTCTTCGCCAAGAACATTACCCCCCATGGGATTTCCGGGTATTCGGATGGGGAGCTGTACCGTGTGATCACCACCGGGGTTACCCAGGATGGTTCCCCGCTTTTCCCGGTAATGCCTTATTCGTTTTATGGCAAAATGGACCCCGAAGACATCTATGACATCATTGCTTACGTCCGTTCCCTACCTGCGGTCGCCAGCGAAATTCCGGAATCGCAGGCAGATTTCCCGGTCAACCTGATCCTCAGAACTATCCCAGTAGACGCCACACCCACGGCAAAGCCATCTCCCACAGACCAGGTTGCTTATGGTGCCTACCTTATCAATGCCGCCAGCTGCGTCGAATGCCATACGCCCATCGATCCCCAAGGAACAATCGTCAGGGAAAAATCATATTCAGGAGGAAGGAATTTCCCATTTCCCGATGGATCCATGGTCACCTCCTCTAATCTGACCCAGGATGCCAGCACAGGCATCGGCAGTTGGACGGAGGAAATGTTCGTGGCCCGGTTTAAGCAATACGATACCCCAGGTAATCAGGCTTCCAAGGTGGCACCAGGGGATTTCAATACGATCATGCCCTGGGTGATGTATGCCGGCATGAAGGAGGAGGATCTGAAGGCGATCTATGCTTACCTCAAGACAGTGGAGGCTATTCCCAACGCCGTCACCAAATTCACCCCGGCACCCACCGGGGAGTAACAGGCATGAAATCGGGAAACCTTCGCTCTGCAAGCCCCGTAAGGTAAAGGGATTTTAATCTTCGGAATATAAATACGATATTTGTAACCGATGCGGGTATTCATCTCATCCATATTGCTAGTGTTCTTTTGCCTCGGACAGGTAAACCTGTCGTGGGCAAAGCACTATTGTGATGAAAAACTGATCAGTTCAGAACTGACCTTAAACCCCGATACCCCTAACTGCTGCGATTCCGGCAAGCCGGATTCTTCCGCGCCGCAGGACTGCTGTGCCAATGAAATCACCACAGCAGATGCTGATGATTACTTCGGAAAAGCCGACTTCGATTCGAAGCTATCTCCCGTATTCATTTGGACATATGTCCTGACTTTTTCTCCTGCCGCGAGCGGCATTGAGCACATGGTCTCACCGGACCATGTCTTTCCGGATATACCCATACCGGACTTAAATATCCTTCACCAGAGTTTCCTTATTTAAGATTTGCCTGTGTATTCTCCATATGTAATGGAGAAGGAGTGTACCTGTTTACCTATACAAGCAAATCAAAATGAAAGCTATTCTATTCCTTATAGGCTATACTATGCTGCCTGTCTTATTGGCTGCGCAGGACCACCCCTCCACCGTGGAGGGATATGTCAAATCAACGGCCGATGACCCGCTGGTGGGCGCCACCGTCCAGCTTATCGGCAGACAATCGGGAGCCGTCACCGATATTAACGGCTACTTTGAGCTTCCCGGAGTAACCTCCACGGACAAGCTCATCTTCTCTTACATGGGGTATGAGCCTGATACCCTTTCGCCGGTTTTCGATCGGCAGATGACCGTCACGCTCTATGAATCGGACGAATCCCTGGAGGAAGTCACGATCAGGGGACGTACCGAGTCCGTGGTGGACGAAGCACCATTTCTCAATATCCTGATCACCGAGGGTGAATTGCAGAAAGCAGCCTGCTGCAACCTCTCCGAAAGCTTTGAGACCAACGCATCCGTGGATGTATCCTACGCAGATGCCGTGACAGGGACTAAGATGATCCAGATGATGGGACTGGATGGCCGCTATGTGCTGGTCAGCCGCGAAGGCATCCCCAATATCCGGGGGCTTAACTCACGGCTGGGGCTCACCTACGTGCCCGGTACCTGGATCCAGTCCATCGATGTGGGCAAAGGGGCCGGCAGTGTGTTGAACGGGTACGAATCCATGACAGGACAGATCAACGTGGAGCTGTTTAAGCCTGAGACCATGGACAAGTGGTACCTGAACGCTTACCTCAATTCCTTCGGAAGGCTGGAACTCAATGCCAACCACGCCATCCCGATCAATGAAAAATGGAGCAGCGGAGTGCTCTTTCACGTGAGCCAGCTTTCTACCGAAATGGATCAGAATGAAGATGGCTTCATGGACATGCCCAAATCCCGTCAGATCAACCTGCTGAACAGGTATCAATACACCGGCGACAGACTAATGGCCCAAATAGGAGTCCATGTCTTCGCATCCGACAATGCCGGAGGTCAGCTGGGGTTTGGCTTTGGCGACGACCTCACCACCAGCAGCATGTACGGTTATCAGCTGGACACCAGAAAAGCAGAGCTTTTCGGAAAAATCGGCATGATCTATCCTGAGAAACCTACCCAGAGCTGGGGGTTTCAGTATTCATTATCTTATCAGGATTTCAACGGGGGAGCAGGCAGAAGGATCTATGAAGGAACCCAGAAGACGGGTTACGGTAATTTTATCTATCAGAATATCATCGGGTCCAGCTTCCACCAGTATAAGACAGGAGCCAGTTTTCTTTACGATGACTTCAGCGAAAGCTTCAATTCCAACTCCCTTAACGGCTTGGATTCTACCTTCCTTCGGACCGAGAAAGTCCCGGGGCTGTTCTTTGAGTACAATTACATCCCCAATGAGGACGTCACCATGGTCGCGGGTGCACGCGCGGATTTCCATAACCTATTCGGCACCTACTTCACCCCAAGGCTACATGCCCGATGGGCTTTTCACCCCCATTTGACGCTCCGTGGATCCGTGGGCAAAGGATACAGGACCCCCAATGCCCTGATGGAAAACAGCATGATCTGGGTAAGTTCGCGGGACATCCTCTTCCAGGCCCAGCTGCAACCGGAGATCTCCTGGAATTCGGGGGTAAGCCTGGCTGGCAGCTGGCAGGTAAGCGGCCGACCGCTCAGCCTGGTGGCCGACTACTTCTACACCACCTTTACCAATCAGCTCGTATACGATCAGGATGTAAGCTCCGAGCAACTCATCATCGACAATCTTCAGGGAGCGTCTTTTGCTAAAAGCTTCCAGGTCGAAGTCAGCCATTCCATTTCAGAGCGGCTGGAAATGAAGACTGCCTACAAGAATTATCAGAACCTGATGACGACCAATGGGATCCTCCAGCAGGTCCCCTATCAAAGCCAGGACCGGTTTTTCTTCAACACCTCCTATGCCACACCGTATGATAAGTGGAAGGCAGACCTCACTGTCAACTGGAATGGCCCCATGCGCCTACCAGATACCAGCGATAGCCCCACAGAATTCCAGCTGGACACCCGCTCCCCGGATTTCTTTCTTGTGAATGCCCAGCTCAGCCGGGGCTTCCGCTGGGGCAGTATCTACATCGGAGGTGAAAACATCCTGAATTTCAGGCAGTCCAACCCGATTGTAGATCCCGGCAATCCCTTTGGGCCGAATTTTGATGCCTCCATGACTTGGGGACCTATTGCCGGAAGAATGTTTTACACCGGATTCCGAATGAAAATTTAACTTCTAAACCCTCATTGATTATGAAAAAATTAAGCTTATCCCTCTTCATCGCCCTGCTGGCCTTTAGCGTACAGGCGCAGGTAAAAACCGTTGAAATCAAGACTTCTGCCATCTGTGAAATGTGCAAGGAAAGACTTGAAAAAGACCTGACCTTTGAAAAAGGCGTGAAATCCGTGAATCTGGACCTCGATACCAAAGTACTGAACATCGCCTACCAGGAAGGGAAGACCAATCCCGACATACTCCGGAAGCGGGTGACCAAAGTGGGCTATCATGCCGACTCTCTCAAAAGAGATCCTAAAGCCTACGAAAAACTCGATGACTGCTGCAAAGATGGCGGCATGGATCACCTTCCAAAGAAAAAGGACGGGGACCAGTAATCCAGCTTAGTGTAAAAGGGGTTGTCTTATAAGTCAATTCAAGAGCCTGAGATTTGGCTGTATGAAAATTTGACTCAGATACCGACCCGAATAAATCAGAGGCTGTCTCTACTTTTGAGACAGCCTCTTTTTTTCAGACCAGGCTTAAGTGAAAAGGACGGAATGCATCCAGCAGCGGATCTTGGGGGTCGAGCTCTGTGACCAGCGTGTGCACCACATTCAGATCGCATGTCTTAAACTTCTGGACGGAATGCAGCTTATCCGATACCGAGAGGATGATCGTCTTCTTCGCAGCCCGTATCATGGCCTGCTTCACCTGGATCACCTCCCAGTCAAACTCGGTAAGGCCATACACCGGATCCAGGTAGCCGGTACCCAAAATACACAGGTCCACACGCAGCTGGGCCAGGGAGTTTACCACAGTCCCCCCTACGGCGAACTTCGCTTCATGGAGCAGTTTACCCCCTAGAAATATCACCTCCACATCCGGCAGCTCCAGCAGCTGCATGGCCACGTGAAGACTGGGGGTGAAGACAGTCAGCGGAAGCTTTCTGGGGATCAATTTTGCCACCTCCATATTGGTCGTACCGCCACTCATCAGGATCACCTGACCTTCGGACAGCAGGGAAACGGTCTTTTCGGCAATCGCGATTTTTTTGGACTGAAGATAGATGTTGCCATCCTCCTTGCTGAAGGTCATGAAGCCAAAGGAAGTGGCACCTCCATGTACCTTCTTCAGTTTTTTCTCCTTGTCAAGCTCCTTTACATCGCGCCTCACCGTGTCTATGGAGACATTCAGCGCCTCCGAGAGATCATTCAACAAAACCCGGTGATGCAGGTGCACCTGGTCCAAAATAAACTTTTGTCTTTCTTCCTTCAGCATGGATGGTAGGATTATCCGGTCAAAATACTGAAAACAGCAAAAACTTGCAAAAAATACCTGAACGAAGAATATACAGCAAAAAAGGACATGATCTGTACTGTTTTCCTCCTTAAATCTAGCTAGCTTAGCTCTTTGTAGTGCCCTGGGACTATCCATCCGGGGTATAACGCCCAGGTATCGGACCACCCTAACCCGAAATACGACCGCCATGAGACTGATGCGATCCATTTTTAGCCTTGCCCTCGGGAGCATCCTGCTCTGCTCCTGCAGTCCCAAACCCACTTTCAGGATCCTGGACAAGCCCATCACCTGGAACCAGGAGCGGGAACAGCTCTCCCTGGTCTATTTAAAAGAAAGACATGAGCTAACACAGGAAACCGCCTCCATCACACCCCGGATGGTGGTGGTCCACTGGACTGCGATCCCTGATATAGAAGTGACATTTGATGTATTCGACCCACCTACCCTCGCAGGGAGGGCAGACCTCACCGGAGCAGGCAAACTCAATGTATCCAGCCAGTTTCTGGTCGACCGTGATGGACCTATTTTCAGACTTTTACCGGATACCACATTTGCCCGGCACGTAATTGGCTTGAACTACCTCGCCATCGGCATCGAGAATGTCGGTAGCGACGACGCCCCCCTTACCAGATCCCAACTGAAAGCAAATGAACAGCTCATCCGCTATCTGAAACGAAAACACCCCATCGAACATGTCATAGGCCACCACGAATACAAGAATTACCAGGCTACCGACCTGTGGAAAGAATCGGATCCCGATTACAGAACTGTCAAAACCGATCCCGGGGATGCATTCATGAGGAAACTGCGCAAAAACCTGTCGGATCTTAACCTTAAACCTGTCCCATCTCTCTGAGTAACCCGATTTATGAAATCAAGCTTCCGGTATATTTTTACCTCTTTGGTGTTCATCGTGCTGTTGGCGGCATGTAAATCCCAAAAAACCACTACCCCGCAGCAAAGACCCACTGCTCCCCAGACCTCCAAGCCCGCTCCGGACAGAGGCACCGAGCTTCCATCCAAGCCTTTTCCCACGGTACCTGTAGCCTTGCAGCCCTTAGCCTACGAGCTGCCTGAGATCCCGCGGGAGTTCAGGGGAGTATGGATAGCCACCGTGGCCAATATAGACTGGCCTACCTCCGCCACTGATTCCTACGAGAAGCAGAAAAGGGACTTCATTGCGCTGCTGGACCATTACAAAGGACTGAATTTCAATACTGTGATCGTACAGATACGTACAGCAGGTGATGCATTTTACCCGAGCAATCTGGCTCCTTGGTCCAAATACCTGACCGGAAAGGAAGGAAAGGCCCCCAACACGCTGGAAAACCCGCTCTCCTGGATGATCAAGGAGTCACATGCCCGTGGCCTGGAGTTTCACGCCTGGCTGAACCCCTACCGGGCCACTTTCGATATGAAAACCGAGCTCCTCAGCCCAGACCATGACTATCACAGGCACCGGGACTGGATGATCAAGTACGGTACCAAATATTACTACAACCCCGGCCTGCCGGAGGTGAAAAAGCACCTGCTGGCGGTGATCGCCGAAATCGTGGAGAATTACGACATAGATGCCATCCATTTCGATGATTACTTCTACCCGTATAAGATCGCCAAGGAAGTGTTCCCGGACAAAAAAACCTACGACCAGTACAAGAAGCCCGGCCAAAGCCAGGATGACTGGAGAAGGCAGAATGTGAGCGAACTCATCCTGGCGGTAAACCAGACCATCAAATCCAGGAAACCCTGGGTCCAGTTTGGGATCTCGCCGTTTGGGGTATGGAGAAACCAGGCCATGGACCCTAAGGGCTCCCCCACGCGGGCGGGCCAGACCAACTATGATGACCTGTACGCAGATGTGATCACCTGGATGCGGGAAGGATGGATAGATTACCTGATCCCCCAAATCTACTGGAGCATGGAGCATCCGCTGGCTTCTTACCGCAAGCTCAATGACTGGTGGTCCAATAACCATAACGGCACCCATATCTACATCGGAAACGGGCCGTATAAAATCCGGGAAGACTCCGATGCTGCCTGGAAAATCCCAGCCGAGCTGAACACCCAGGTGAGCTATACCCGCACGCTTCCCACTGTGCAGGGGAATGCGTTCTTCTCCGCGAGGTCACTGTATTCGAAGAATCAGGATGTGGCTTCAAAGCTGAAGCATGAACTCTACGACAAGCCCACCCTCCCCCCTTCATTTGAGCCAAAATCAGCAGCGATCATCGACATCCCCGTGGTATACAGTGTAGAGAGCAACGCAGAGACCACCAGGATCAGCATGCAAAAACCGCTCGATCCGGCCATCCGCTACGGGCTGGTGCAAGGAGCCGATGACCTGGGCACCCTCCATGACGCCAAGATCCATCCGGTATGGGTGGGAGGCAGCCGGGCCAGAACCCTCGAAGTAAAAAGCCTGAACACCCCCTACCTTGCCATCCGATGGCTGGACCATTTCGGCAGGATCGTACAGACCCAGGTCTACCAAATCCCCAAATCCGCACGTCCATGAAAGATATGCTCGTACGCCTGATAGGGCTTCCTGATATCACCGAACAGGAGCGTAACCTATCTGCCAAAGAAAAAATTGTCTTCCGGAGGGCCATTGCCCCGGAGAAACAGCTGGTCTGCGACTGGGTGAAAGAGCAGTTTGGGTTGTATTGGTACTCCGAGGTGGAGGTGGCATTCAGCAGACAGCCAGTCTCCTGCTGGGTGGCACATAGGAACAATGACATCCTGGGATTTGCCTGCTATGAATCCACCGCACGCAATTTCTTTGGGCCGACGGGCATCGTGGACAAAGAACGCGGCAAAGGCATTGGGAAAGTACTCTTGGTCAAGGCATTGGAATCCATGCGTGAACTGGGCTACGTCTATGCCGTGATTGGCGGGGTGGGTCCCGTGGAGTTTTATCAGAAAAACGTGGATGCAAAAATCATCGATGGCTCTGAGACCAGTATCTATGAAAACCTGATCCGGAAGTGATGGCAACAGGCAACCGCAAGACTCCATGGCTCTGGGTCCCCTCTCTGTATTTGACGGAAGGCATTCCTTACGTGGTCATCATTACCGTGTCGGTGGTGATGTACAAAAAACTCGGCGTGGACAACAGCGACATCGGGCTTTATACTTCTTTTCTCTACCTGCCCTGGGTGATCAAGCCTATATGGAGTCCGGTCATCGATCTTTTTGGCACCAAGCGCAAGTGGTTTCTGAGTATGCAATTGGTGCTCTCCCTGGTGTTTCTGGGGGCTGGATTGGTCACCCCATCCAACCAGTTCTTCATCCTGACGCTGGCTTTCTTCTGGATGGGTGCCTTCGCATCCGCCACCAACGACATCGCCTCGGATGGCATGTACCTTATAGCGCTGAAACCCGCCCAGCAGAGTTTCTTTGTAGGACTGAGGGGCACCTTTTATAGAATCGGAATGATTACCGGACAAGGGCTGATCGTGATCATAGCGGGATCCCTGGAGACATCGCTGGGAGACAATACCCAGGCATGGTCTTATACCATGATCATCGTGGGAGGCCTCATGCTGCTGTTGACGCTTACTAATTATTTCACCGTACCCCGGCAAGAAGTGGACACTATGACTAGGGAAGAGCGTCCAGGTTTTCTGATCGTATTCCAGTCCTTTTTCACCAAAAAGAATATTGGGCTCTCCCTGGCTTTTGTGCTGCTGTACAGGCTGGGCGAATCACAACTGGTGAAAATGGCCTCTCCCTTTTTCCTCGATGGAAGGGCCGCTGGGGGATTGGGGCTCAGCACCGCTGAGGTGGGCTTTATCTATGGTACAGTGGGAGTAATAGCCCTGCTTTTGGGAGGGATACTCGGAGGGATAGTCATATCCCGGTCCGGGCTGGGCAAGTGGATGATCCCCATGGCACTTTCGCTGAACCTCCCCAATCTGCTCTATATAGTCTTGGCCTATTATCAGCCTGAGAATATCTTTTTCAGCGGGTTGGTCGTAGTGGTGGAGCAATTTGGCTACGGGTTCGGCTTTGCCGCTTACATGATCTTCCTGATCTATTTGGCCGAGGGCATGTTCAAGACCTCGCATTACGCCCTTGCCACAGGCTTTATGGCTATGGGAATGATGTTTCCCGGCATGGCCTCGGGCTATATCCAGGAATGGCTTGGCTATACAGGGTTTTTTATCTGGGTCGGCCTGGCCATGATCCCCGCCCTGGTCATCGCTGCCAGTGTCAGGTATCCCCGGGACTTTGGCAGGAAACAGGATCCGGTGAAAGAGGGCGATCCCCCTACCCCCTGAAAGCTTTATTGACCATCAGAAGCCTTTATCTGACATTCATCGCTTATGCACACGACCGAAACCCCATCAAGATCCCAGAAGATCGCCCAGATCTTTTCCCCTGCAGCTTTTATCCATGATTCAGAAGCGCACTACCTCGCACTGGAAAAACTCATCCAAGAGGAAAACATCGGCGGGTTGACGTTTTTTCACAGCCGCAGCTCTGCGGCGGCCAATTTCGAGAAGCGTGCCGAAGTGCTGGATGTAAGCGGCACCCTGGAAAAACTGATCCTGCTGATCAACCGTTATCAGCGGGCAGCAAAAACCCCGCTGCTCATCAGCATTGATGGGGAATATGGCCTGGCCATGCGGGTGGAGCACACCCCGCAGTATCCCTTTGCCATCACGCTGGGCGGTATAGAAGAGGATGCCCTGCACCTGATCGAAGAGGTCGGCTACCGGATGGGACGGGATATGAAAAGAGCGGGAATCCATCTCAACCTCGCCCCCTGTGCCGATAGCAATACCAATCCGGACAATCCGGTGATCGGCTATCGCTCCTTCGGCACTGAAAGGGAAAAAGTAGCCCAAATGGCCTATTCCGCCTATTCGGGAATGAAACGGGCAGGCATCGGGGCCTGCCTCAAACACTTCCCGGGCCATGGCGATACCCACACCGATTCCCACCTGGGGTTGCCCGTGCTGCAGAAATCAAAGGAGCAACTCTTCGCTCAGGAACTCTTTCCCTTTCAATACGGAATCGACCGGGGAGTGGAAATGATCATGGTGGGACACCTGGCCGTACCGGCCCTCACGGGCGGGGACGAACTCCCTGCAAGCATCAGCCATGCGCTGATCACAGACCTGCTGAAAGGCGAAATGGGTTTTAAAGGACTGGTGATTTCTGACGCGTTGAATATGAAAGCCATAGCACAGCACTATCCCGAGCCCGGCCAACTGGAATGGGAGGCCTTTCGGGCCGGAAATGACATCCTTTGCTTTTCAGACCACGTACGGGAAGGCATCCAATGGATCTCGGACCATGGCGGGGATGAGCAGATAGACCAGGCCTATCAGAAAATTTACGCCCTGAAGCAAAAACTGGGAGTGCTTGAATTCCGGGAAGTGGCAGTGCCTGAATTTGACTGGCAAGACCACACGCTTTTTCAGACACATTTGGCTGAAAAATACATCCATGTGCTCCACGGAGCGATAGACTACCCTGCGTTCCGTCACTTGGCCACAGCGGGAAAACTCCATCACCGGACTTACTTCTGTGGGTCACATTCTCATTTTTCGGAAAGCCTGGATCAGCTGCTCGGCGTCCAGCTGGAAGCCGTGGAAGCGGAGACCGCGGAGAAAATCCTCATTTCGGTCTATGTGCCCTCCCACAAGCCCTTGAACCACTTCGGTATGGATCCCTTGAAGCTGGCGGAAATCCATCATCTGACCCAGCATAAAAAATGCATTCTGGTACATTTTGGTAACCCACTGGCTTTGAAGCATCTGGGTGATACCGATAATTTTGAAGCGGTGTTCTGCTGCTACCAATCCTTTGAAGAGGTCCAGGAAGTGATGGCAGATAGACTAGCGCACAGCAATTAAATAGTGCCTCCTGAAAAACGCCAGTAAAAAGATTGAAAGCCATAATTTTGAATAAGTAGACCATTTTTAAGGCAAGCTGTTTTTCAGCATCCCCTAAATATGCATAAAAGACGCACCCGAATGGTAGGAAAGACAGGTCTCATAAAAAAACCCGACATGGGAAAACTTCCCAGCCGGGTTTGATCCACTTTTCCGGTACCTTCCGGGAAGCATTCTTCCTATGCGGCATCCGGTCAAGGATCTCCTTTATATCCCTTCGATTTCAAGCTCAGCCTTTACCAGTACGGCTTTGCCTCTATGCTCTCTGATCAGGTTTCTGGTCTTCTCAGCATACTGCTTCAGCAGATAGTTCTCCCCGTTGTTCATTTGGTTTTCATAGATAGTCTGTGCGTTTTCGGTGTTTTCGAGTTGTGCGTTAATAAAACCCATGTCAAATTCCTCACCTTCCAGCTCCAGAAGCGCATCATACTTTGCCTTCATGGCATCTGTCATGTCATCGGTGATTTCGATGTCACGTCCCTGCACGATACCTACCAGCTCTGATTTTGCAGCAGAATGCTCACTTACCAGCGTACCCGCATACTCCAATACCGAGTCATCCACGCCTTTTTCCAGCGCCAGCTCTCCCATGGCAATCTCCGCATTGTTGGTCTGTGCTGCGGCTATCGCAAAATTCCTGTCCTGCTCGCTGATGGTATCCACTATGGGTTCATCATCATCGTCATTACAGGAACTGAATCCCATTACAGCAAAAGCTGAAAACAAAGCCATTGTCGAAACACGGACGTTACGGCCCATGTTTACTGCAATCCGGTCCATCAAATTTGTACTTTTCATAATAAATAGTTGGTTTAGATACGAGGTATACTCGCAAGTAGCATACCCAAATCCAAACCCTCCCCTAAATGCAAAGCAAGAGGGTCTTACCAAAAAAACCTATGGAAAATTCGCCCTCCTTATGAAAAGAAATCCCCACATTATCCGTACCTACCCCAGTACGGCCAAGTAGCTTTTACCCCCTTTCGGAAGAAGAAGTAATCCCGCTTTTTTTTGCTGGACCATCTTTACCAGCAATGCCCTGCTGGTCAAATCAGCACGGTAAAAAATAGACAATCGGGAGACGCGGGACGAAGCAAAGGCACATCCCTAAGCCGATACTGGATTTGATCCGGTTATTTATTCGACTCCGAACCTGTATTCGATGGTATGGCGGTACGTTTCCCCCGGCTTGAGGACAGGGCTTGGGAAACCGGGTTGGTTGATCGCATCAGGCCAGAGCTGGGACTCCAGGCAGAACCCCCAGTGCTTGTCATACACTTTCCCTTCAGCACCGGGAAATCCATTCAGGAAATTCCCGGTATAAAACTGTACCCCCACCGCATCGGAATACATATCCAATGTCCTTCCGGATCCTGCCTGCCTTACCCGCGCAAAATGCTTCATTTCGTCGGACTTTTCCCTTTTCATGACCATGTTATGGTCAAAACCTCCCCCATTGGCACCAATCTGCTCACCCAGGATTCTAGGTTGTCTGAAGTCAAACGGGGTACCGTCGACTGCTTTGACTTCACCCGTCGGGATTAATTCTTGGTTTACCGGGGTAAATGCGTCAGCCCAGAACTGCACCTCATGGTCCAGCACATCCTGTTTGATGCCACTCAGGTTGAAATAGGTATGGTTGGTCAGATTTACGATCGTGGGCTTGTCCGTGGTGGACTCAAAGCGGATCCGAAGCACGTTATCCCGGGTAAGTTCCATCCACAGCGTGTTGTCGAGGCTACCCGGGTAGCCCTCCTCCATATCCGGGCTCAGGTAGTGCATTTTCACACCGGCTACGGTGTCGTTGGAATACGGCTCTCCAGTCCAGACTTTCCTGTTAAATCCCTCCACGCCACCGTGTAGATGGTTGTTCCCATTGGTTTTGGCGAGCTGGTAAGTCTTGCCATCCAGGCTGAACTGGGCTTTTGAGATTCTGTTCGCCACCCTCCCGGCAGTAGCGCCCAGAAAAGGATCTTCTCCTTTGAAGTACTGCGGAATACTGTCCAGTGTCAGCGCGATATTCTCCACTTTCCCATCCCTGTCCGGTACTAGGATCCGGGAGATTAGCCCCCCATAATTGGACATTTCCACCTGCATCATCCCATTGTCCAAGGTATACTTATACACTTCATGCTCGCCGATCTGGGCTACTTTTTCTGCTCTTACGGTCAGGTTTGTTATGGGTTCGTTCACGGGTTCTCTGTTCGGTTTGGTTTGGCATGCCACGGCTATAGCAAGCAGGGATAGCATAAGGGATTTTACGTTTTTCATGGGAAAGAAAAGGATGGGATACGTGTGATTTATATAAAAAAAAACAGTGTACTGGAGACTATCGCTATTTCCGCTTATGGTTGGTCTCAATCCTGTCCAGTTCTTCCTGCAGCTTTTGCCTGCTGATCATCTTACCGCCGATGCACACGGCCAGCGGACGCTGCATGGTAGTGAGGTCTTCCAGTGGGTTTCTCTCCACCAGCACGAAGTCCGCCGCGAGCCCCGGCTTCACCCTCCCCCATTTGTCCTCCTGATCCATGTATCTGGAAGGATTCACGGAGCCGGTCTTCAGGATTTCATAGTTGGACATTCCTGCCTCCGCCATCAAGTTGATCTCATGATGGATGGAGAAGCCCGGCACATTGAATACCTGTGGGGAGTCCGAGCTCATGATCATCGGCACCCCTGCCCGGTGTAGCTCCATAAAAAGCATCCTTCGGAACTCCAGATAGGGCTTTACTTTTTCCTCTGCCAGCACGCCACTCGCCTCCAGCTGCTTTTTCGTGTTTACCCACTGCTGGATCAGAGGCCCGGGAAGGTACTTCATTTCGGGGGCCTTTTTGAATTCATCTGCCGGGATGTAACCAAAATAGCGGTCAAACAGAGTCAGGGTAGGTGCTACCCAGGCCTTGTGGTCCAGTGTCATCCGGATCAGTTCCGGTAGCTTTGTCCTATCCACCTCCTTCACCAGCAGCATATTGAAGGGTCCGCCTATCTGGGGATCCAATCTGGATTTGTCCTCGATCATTCCCTCCAGGTACCCGTCCATATGCTCCACGGATTTGTAGCCGTTCTGCAGGGAAGTCTCTATTCCCACATCCAGCGACACATGGCCTCCGTAAGGAATTCCTACCTTTTTGGCCTCATCGGCTATCGCAAGAAACCTGGGGGTATCCAGCCCGGGATGCAGCTTCAGGTGGTCGTACCCGGCAGCCTGCTGCTCCCGCACCATCTGTCGGGCCGACTCAGGGGAATCCACGGAGTTACCGTTAAAAGATGGACCGGTGATATAGACCCTTGGGCCGGGGGTTTCGCCCGAATTCACCCGGTCCCTCAGCTGGAGATGGGAAGCATGCCCCAGCATACTCCTGATGCGGAGCACCCCATTGGCCAGGTATAGCCACATGGATTCCTCCTGCAGCTGTGTACTACCATCGCCAGCCACGGGAAGATGTGCATGAAACTCTGCCAGTCCAGGAAATACATACGCTCCTTTTCCGTCTATCCGCTCTATGCCCTCCGCTCCCACTTCCGCGACCGGGACGATCTCCACGATTTTACCCTCTGAGACCACAATCGCCTGATTCTTCAGCACCTCCTCATTATCCATGCTCAGCACATGCACGTGGGTCAGCACAAAATCCTGGGACAGGGCCGTAAATACCGGGAAAACAAAAAGAATCAGCAGCAGGTAGGATTTCATAAGCAGGTGCTTTTGGGTTCGTGTTGAATTTCGGTGTTTGGGCATTGGGAAACAACCCGTTGACCGGATTTTTAAGGCCGGGGACTGTTGGTGGCATTCCAGGCGGTCTTTTCCACTGCCCGGGAAATGGTTCCTACCCCCATCAACAAACTTAATTCCACATCTATCCGAAATGCACGACCTCATTCCACCCCGGATTTCCAGACTGTATGATACACTCCTCCGGTAGGGTCGTCTTTCAGCTGATAGGTATGTGCCCCGAAGTAGTCCCGCTGTGCCTGGATCACTGCCGCACTGGACTCAGCAGCTACTCTTCCCAGCAGGTAGTTGATCCCGGCACTCATCACGGGCAGGGCAAAGCCATGGGTAAGCCCCAGCCCCACCACCGCAGCGAGGTCTCCGCGGCTCCCGGTCACCTGCCGGTCGATGCCCGTAATACCGAAGAACGGTGTGCTCTCCGAGTAGCTGGCTGCAATATGCTCCATCAGTCCTGACCGGATGATACAGCCATTGGTCCAGATCCGGGCGATCCCGTTGAAGTTCAGCTCCCAACTGTGCGCATCCGAGACCGTTTTCATCAGGCGGAATCCCACTTCATGGTTGATGATCCGGGAGAGGGCATAGGCAGATTTTATCCTGGGCAGCCATTCCTCCAGTGTACCCTCCACCCTGGTGAAGCGGTGGCCGAACAGCTGCGATAAATGCACCCGCTCCTTTTTCCCTCCGGATACACCGCGGGCATTCACTGCTTCTGCCAGTGGGCTGTAAGGCAGTCCGTACTCCAGTGCTGTGGTCAGGGACCATGCCCCTGTCCCCTTTTGACCTGCCTGGTCCAGGATCCTGTCCAGCAGCAGTTCCCCGTCCACGGTATAGCGGAGAATATCCGCGGTGATCTCCAGCAGGAAACTCCGCAGTTCCCCGCCTCCCCAGTCCGAAAAAATCGCCGAGACCTCAGCAGCAGCGCAGCCAAACCCGTACCTGAGCAGGTAAACCAGCTCTGCCAGCACCTGCATCTCACCATACTCGATGCTGTTATGGACCATTTTGATAAAGTGGCCCGAGCCTCCCGGCCCCACATAGGTCACACACGGGACCCCTTCCTTGTCTTTGGCGGCGATCCGGCCCAGATATTCCTCCACGAGTGCGTACCCTTCCGGACTGCCCCCGGGCATGATGGACGGCCCCTTTCTGGCCCCTTCTTCCCCGCCCGATACGCCCATGGGCAAAAAGTGAAAGCCCAACTCTTCCATTTTGGCCACTCTTCTTTCCGAGTCCTTGTAGAAGGAATTGCCCCCGTCGATCACCAGATCCCCCGGATCGAGCAGGGGGATCAGTACATCCAGCTGGGCGTCTATGGCCACTCCGGCAGGGATCATCAGCAGGATTTTCCGGGGACTTTTGAGGGAGCTGACAAACTGCCCCAAGTCCTCAAAGGCCAGCATATTGGCGAACTCACGATGCCCGGCGAGGACCTTTCCGGCGACCCCCTCTTCCGTCCCGGCCACATACCGGTTATACAGCGATACCGGTACGCCTTTCTCCGCGAGATTCAAGGCCAGGCTTCTGCCCATCACCCCCATCCCCACCACACCCATGTGCATGTGGAATGGGTGCGCCTGCAGATGCTCCAGGGCTTCGGACAGCATTTCCTCCGGAGATTGGCTGATGTCGAGTTTCAAACCATACTCCGGCTCCTCCCAGGTAGCCAGTTGGGAATCCAGCATCTCAGGCTTCATGTAATGGTTGACGCGCGCCTTCATTCGGGACCAGATCAGTTCCCGCTGGCCCTTCAGATGGATCCAGCGGGTATTTTCGCTTACCTGAAGCACCTTTCTGTAGGATTCTTTCAGACTGGAGCACGCCAGGACAGCACCACCGGTATCTTCTGACTCCAGCAGCTTCTCAGCCAATGCCTCCAGCCAGGGCTTTCGGTCATGGTCATCGAGTGGGAACCCCCTGCTCATTTTATCGATGTTTGCCTGCGGATGAAAATTATCCGCATCAAAAAAAGGTAAGCGTAGTTTCTGTGCCAGCAGGCTTCCTAGCGTGGTTTTGCCTGTACCTGACACACCGGTCACAATTACAATCATGCTGAAAGTTACAGAAAAACCTGAATCCGGCTTGGACAGCAGGCCAAAAACCCGGCTCTCAAGCACATAAAAATTACCTGTATGTGATGTCCCCGGCCAAGAATACTTGCCGACAGCCATATATTCACTAATTTACTCCATGAACTTATGAAAGCCACGACACCGCATATCGCCGACCCCTTCTATTCCAAAAAGGTCAGGGACCTCCACGTGAGAAACCTGAGGCTGGCCTCCCCGGATAGCAGTGTATACCAGTGTGCGGCCCTGATGACAAAGGAGGAGGTAAGCTGTCTTTTCATCGCCTCCCCTGACCAGGAGATCATCGGATATATCACCGATATCACCCTGCGGGACCGGCTTATCACCCAGCGGCTGTCCCCGGATATCCCCGTGTCCCGCATCATGGAGACCGATATGGTAAGCATCCATCCTGACGCCTTTCTGGTGGAGGCGCTGATGCTGATGTTCCAGACCAAATCCAGGTATCTGCTGGTGAAGGAGCAGGGCAACTACCTGGGGTGGATCAGCAGGACCAAGGTGCTGACTGAGCAGTCCCAGGGTCCCTTTATGTTTGTACAGTCTGTGAAGGAGGCACGCCAGGTACCGGAGCTGAAAGAAAAATGGGGCAAGATGCCCGGAATCATCGATCTGCTGATCAGCCGGGGGATGAAGGCAGGCATCGTAAACCAGCTCATCAGCACGGTGGCCGACACGATCACCCAGCGGGTGATCGAGCGGGTGATCAAGACGATCGGCCCAGCTCCGGCAAAGTTTGTGTTCTTCGTGATGGGCAGTGAAGGACGTGGGGAACTCACCCTGAAGACTGATCAGGACAATGCCATCATCTACGAGGACAAGGCCAATGCGCAGCGTGAGGCAGTCCGGGACTACTTTCTGGATTTTGCCACACGGGTATCCACTTCCCTCGACGGGATCGGCATCTCATTCTGCGAAGGCGGGCTCATGGCCATGAACCCAAAGTGGACCCATTCGCTCTCCCACTGGAAAAGGAACTACGAAACCTGGATCATCGATGCCTCGCAGGAAACGGCCATGAACTACGCCACTTTCTTCGACTGCCGGGCCATCTACGGGGATATCTCCCTCCTTGGGGAGCTGAAAGACCACATGGACCTCCTGCTGCGCCAGGCACCGGAGCGGTTCTATGTAAACCTCGGCTACAATGCCCTCCAATACGAACCGCCCCTGACCTTCTTCAGACAGATCCGCACCGAGAAGATCGACGGTGAAAAACAGGTCAATCTTAAGCATACCATGCGTACAATCGTGGACTTGGCCCGTGTATATGCGCTGAAGTACCAACTGTACGAGACCGGTACTATTTCCCGCATAGAAGCGTTGCAGGCAAAAGGAGTGTTCTCCCCTAAGGAATCCCAGGAACTGACCCATGCCTTTGAATACCTGATGGCACTCCGGCTGGAAAACCAGGCCCACCTTATCCTCCACAAAAAGGAGAAACCCAAGAACTACCTGGTCATCTCCCAGCTCACCAAAGTACAGTCGGTCACCCTGGTGGAGATTTTCAAAGTCATAAAAGAGTTCCAGGCAAGAATAAAAATCTCTTTCACCAAAACCCTTTAAATTTTTAAACGTATACTTTTATAAAATTTTTATTAAAGTAATTTTTATTCAAAAACTTTTTTTAAATTTGTTTAGTCCGAGTATAGATTAAAAACCCAAAAACACACCAAATTTTATTCTAAAATTTAAAATTAAAAATGGTGTTAATTCCGCTAAACATTGTTTTAATATAACTATTCCTTGGACAACCAAAAAAGTATAGAAATCTAATCCCATTAAACCTAATCTGCCCAATCCGTATGTTAAGCAAGTACCCACTTTCAGAAGTTGAAAAGAGTTTTCTTGAGGAGTCCGGGGTTGACAAAATCTCTACACGGATCCCTTACCTCATGGTCGATAATTTCCCTAAGCTCGGATTGCTCACCGCATGCAGGTTCCTGGAGTGGGCAGCAGCCAATCCACAGGGAGTAATCAGCTTACCCACGGGAAAAACCCCGGAATTTTTCATCAAATGGACCCAATATCTATTGGAAAACTGGGACAGCAAAAAAGGCAGGGAAGTACGGGAGAAATACGGCCTGGGCAAGACCCAAAAGCCGATCCTGAAAGACCTCACCTTTGTGCAGATCGATGAGTTTTATCCGATCTCTTCCCAGCAGCACAACAGCTTTTACGATTATGTGAACAAATTCTACATCCAGGGTTTCGGGCTATCCAGGGAGAAGGCGATCCTGATCAATTCGGATGGGATCCCCCTGGCCGATGGCCTTCACTTCAGCGAGGTATTCCCGGATCTGGTGGTAGATCTCTCGCTGCGGTTCCGCGATCCCAAGACCGACCTGGAGAAACTCCAGCAGCGATCCATCTACCTGATAGACCAGTGGTGTGGCGAATACGAGCAAAAGATCCGCGATGCAGGGGGGATAGGGTTTTTCCTGGGCGGAATAGGCCCGGATGGCCATATCGCCTTCAACACGCGCGGCTCACATACTTTCTCTGTGACCCGCCTTACTGAGACCAATTTTGAGACCCAGGCCGTGGCTGCGGGTGACCTGGGTGGTATCGAGATCTCAGCCAACAGGCTCGTGATCACCATCGGGCTGGACACCATCGTTTACAATCCCGAAGCGGTGGCCATCATCATAGCAGCAGGGGAAGCCAAAGCGGGCATCGTGAAGGATTCCCTGGAGACGCCTATGACCAACCTCTACCCCGCCACTGTCCTGCAGAAACTCAAAAACGGCAGGTTCTATCTGACCAAGGGTGCCGCTGTGAGGCTCACCGACTCGATGGATGCGTACTACCAAAAAGGGGAATGGACCTGGGAAAAGACCGAGCGGGCTGTCATAGACCTCTGTAAAAAACTGCATAAATACGGTCATCGGCTGAAGCTCTCAGACCTGAAAGCAGACAAGTATACCAAGCTCATCCCTGATCTGTCTGAGGATACGGTAAACCAGGTGATGCATAGCATAGAGAACAAACTGTCCAAAGGGCTGGAGCAGGAAACTGACCAGGTGCTCCTGCATACCGGACCCCATCACGACGATATCTCCCTGGGCATCCTGCCCCATATTACCAACCAGCTCCACGAGCCCTCCAATACCGCCCATTTCTCGGTACTTACCTCCGGCTTTACCGCGGTGACCAACACATTCGTCATCGACACACTACAGCATACCAAGAAACTCCTCGATGAGGAAAAAATCCAGATGGTCAATTACGAGGATTTTTTCGAGGTGGGCTATAGCTTAAAGACGGATAAGGACGTTTACCATTTTCTGACCAATGTGGCATCGGAGAACAGCGAGGCACGTCAGCGGGGGCTCTGCCACCGGGTGGTGCGGGCGCTGGTGATCGTATACAGTGTGAAAAACAAATCCGAGCTCCGCGAGAAGATCAACGAGGTGATCAGCATCCTGAAAAACAGCTATGACGGGGAAAAGAACCCCTCCAAAATCCAAAAGCTGAAAGGTATGATCCGGGAGTTTGAAGAGGAGCTGGTATGGGCGCATTTTGGTGTACAGGTGAAAAATGTCCACCATCTCCGGTTGGGCTTTTACACGGGTGATATTTTCACCGAGCAGCCAGACAAAAAGCGGGATGTGGAACCGATTGTGGAAATGTTCAGGAAAATCAACCCTACAAAGATTAGCTTGACGCTCGATCCGGAAGGGTCAGGCCCGGACACCCACTATAAGGTATTGCAGGCCACCGCCGAAGCAGTGCGGCAGTGGGGTGAAGAAAAGGACCTGAGTGAGTTGAGGATCATAGGCTATCGGAATGTATGGTTTAAATTTGAGCCCCATGAAGCAAACGTAATCGTCCCGGTGTCACTGGGTGATCTCTCCGTGATGGAAGATTCGTTTTCCAACTGCTACCTCAGCCAGGTGAATGCATCTTTCCCGAGCTACTCCCATAACGGCAAGTTCAGCACTGTCGCCAAGCGTACCTGGGTAAGCCAGCTGAACGATATCCAACTGCTGCTGGGCAAGAATTATTTCTACCTGCATGAGCGGGCCAAAGTACGGTCAAGCCACGGGCTGATCTTCTTCAGGGATATGAATGTGGAAGAGTTCCTGGCCACGGCAAGGGAGCTGGAAAAATCCATAGAGGGCATGCTATAGTCCCCACCCGACCGGATACGTAAACCTAACCCAGCAGGCTTTCAGACAAGCTGTCAACCTGCTGATTTCACAATAAACCTATTAAAAATTAATTGACCACAGCGAATGGAAAAGGCCATTTTGGGATTAGACATCGGGGGCACCAGCATCAAAGGAGGCATTTTGATCAAGGGACATTTGGAGGATATCCGCTCTATTTCCACGCCGGCTTCTGAGAGCCAGGAATTTGTCCTTGAGACGATCGCCATTTTCATCGAATCTTACCTGCACCATGACTTTTCAGGCATAGGCATAGGGATACCCGGCTTGGTGAACGTGGAGGAAGGGATTGTACTGGGACTGGCCAATATCCCGGCTTTCCAGCATGTGGAGCTGAAGAAGTTCCTTACGGAGCGGTTTTCAAAACCCGTCTTCATCAACAACGACGCCAATTGCTTTGCCATAGGGGTGCATAAATTCGGCGTGGGCAAGAAATTCAAAAACCTCGTCGGCATCACCCTGGGGACCGGCACCGGTGGAGGCATTGTGATCAACGGCCACCTGTACAGCGGTGTGAATTCCGCCGCCGGTGAATGGTGCAGTGCCACCTACCTCGACAGGAACTTCGAGCATTATTGCAGCGGTAAGTTCTTTGCCAACCATTACCACAGCCGCCCCAAGACACTGGCCAAACTGGCCCAGTCGGGAGATCCGGTAGCCCTGCAGGCTTTTGACGAGTATGGCCATCACCTGGGAGAACTGATCAAGCATATCCTGTATGCCTTGGCCCCGGAGGCCATCGTACTGGGAGGATCGATCAGGAAAACCTACCCCCTATTCGAAAAGTCACTCTACCGCACGCTGTCGACATTTGCATATCCCACTGTCCTGAAAAATCTTCAAATCCTACTTTCGGAACTGGACGAAACGGCCATTCACGGTGCTGTGGCACTGGTAGAGACCGAGTCCGAAGTAGTGAACAGCTGACATTATTAAGTTGGTTTATTTGTTCGAAAAAGACAGCTCCGTTCGGCTGTCTTTTTTTTTACAGGCAGACCCACATCCTAGACTAGACCTGGCTCACGATCCTGCCGAACTCTTCCAGCTCCTCATCACCAATATCCAGGTGGGTCACAAAACGCACCAGATCCTTTCCAAACTTTACCGCTTTCACACCCCGCTCTCCCAGCCTGCCCAGGAAGACCTCGGGAGACACACCGTCCAACCGGGCGATCACGATGTTGGTGGACACCGGCAGAATCTCCGAGACGGCAGCATGCCTGCCCACCATCTCCGCCAGTACACGGGCACGGAGATGATCTTCACGTAACCTGTCGATATGGTGGTCTAAAGCATAGATTCCCGCCGCTGCCAGGAACCCCGCCTGTCGCATCCCCCCTCCAAATACCTTACGCACTTTTCTGGCTCTCCTGATCTCCTCCGCTGATCCCAATAGCAGGGACCCCACGGGACATCCCAGCCCTTTGCTGAGGCAGATTGACACCGTGTCAAACTTCGCACCCCATTCCCTGGGGCTCTCCCCGGTCTCCTGCAGTGCATTGAACAGCCGTGCGCCGTCCAGATGCAGCTTCAGCCCCCGCTTCCGGCATAGCGTATGGATCGGGGTGATCTCATCGAGCGTATAGATACTCCCCCCGCCTTTGTTCATCGTGTTTTCCAGCGATACCAACGTGGTCTCGGGCGCATGGACATCATCCGGATTCACGGCTTCTGCCACCTGGTCCGCCGTGATCTTGCCCAGCCCACCCTCCAGCAGCTTCACTGAGGCCAGGGAGTTGGACATGATGCCCCCTCCCTCGTACAGGTAGATGTGGGAGTACTTGTGGAGGATGATCTCCGTCTGGGGCCGGGTGTGCAGACGGATGGCGATCTGGTTGGTCATAGTGCCGGATGGACAAAACAGCGCCGCCTCCATCCCAAACATCTCCGCGGCTTTCGCTTCCAGCTCATTCACGGTAGGGTCTTCCCCGAAAACATCATCACCCACCCGGGCAGCAAACATGGCTTCCTTCATCCCAGGCGTAGGCCTGGTGACGGTATCACTTCTTAAATCAATAGTCATCATTTAAAATACTTGGATTTGGAACTCGTCGATGGGATAAGGGACTGAATGGCTGCCGCAGCTTCGATGGGCCGGTCCGTAGCCAGTATATCTGCACCCTGCTGCACAAAGCCCGCGTATATCCCATCCCCACGGGCTTCCGCCCGCTTGTCCAGGTTGCCCAGCACCCCCAGGATAGTGAATACTCCTTTTCCGTGCAGTGCCCTGTTAAACTCCGGGGTGCGCTCGGCCACACCCGTGAAAGCTATCACCCGGCTCCAAGGGATCCCCGTCTGCTCAAAGCGGGCTATCTCCTCCTCATTCCGGATCGTGACAGACAGCATGGCTTCCGGCTCCATGGCGTGGAGCTTTTCCGCTGCCGGAAACGTGTAGGTGATCACTGCGGCATGTGCCAGGGATTCTGTTTCCCTGATTTCATCCAGCAGTTTGCTGAAAGGGACAGTCTGTTTCACGTCCACCGTGAGCATGGCCTTGCCTTTGGACCACCGCAACGCTTCTTTGAAAGTAGGCACCCGGAAGGAGGTCACCTCGCCGTCGTTGTCCTTGAGGAAGAGCTCCCTGACCTCCGCATAGTCCACCTCGCCCACTGGTCCGGAACCGGTGGTGGTGCGGTCGAGCCGGTCATCATGCAGCAGGATAAGCACCGAATCCCTGGTCATGGCCACGTCCAGCTCCAGGATGGCCGGTGTATATTGGAGCACATGCGCAAAAGCTTCGATGGAGTTTTCCGGATAGCCGGGGTAAGGGCCTCCACGGTGGGCAGATACCATCGGTATCCTGTCCGGGGACCAGGAGTAGAAGCTCCGGGCCTCCCCCGTGCTGAAGACGTTGATGGAATTATCCTTTTGCGGGACAGATACTGACGCGGATTCCCCGTGCCGGGTCTCCCCTGCACTACAGCCCCATGCCAGGACACACAGGACCAGCCACAGCTTACTGCTCATTTTTCTTTGGGTCTTTTTTGAATATAAAGTCGAGGCTGCCGCTTCTCTTTTGGAAAACGTCCTCCATATCGGCCAGCTCCAGGTTCAGTGCCTTGGT
The DNA here is from genome assembly GCA_048819475.1 of Algoriphagus sp. GTDB lineage: Bacteria > Bacteroidota > Bacteroidia > Cytophagales > Cyclobacteriaceae > Algoriphagus. Next base: position 767 of record JBMDXP010000079.1, on the reverse strand, counting down.
GGAGATCTGGATTTCCACCAGGGAAAGACCCAGGGAGACCAGCAGGGACAGCATACTTCCGACAAAGACCCAGTTGGCCAGGAAGGTATAGCCTTTGAAAAGCAGGTACATGCAGATGATGCACAGCAGAAAGCTGAACACCCCAAACAGCTGCATATTTTTGATCAGGGTGAGGCGTCTCCTGAGGTTATGGATCTGCTCCACGATGATCGCCTGGTCGGGTGCTTCCAGAAATTTCTTGTGCAGTCCCCGGATCAGGCTGGCAATGGCCAGAAACCGGTTGGTAAAGGCCAGCATCATCAATGTGATCGCAGAAAAAAGCAAGGCCGGGGTAGATAGCTGGAGTTCCATACGGGTAAATATCTTCAAAGATCCTTGTCTTTAAAAGGTTAAAATGCTAAATGTTGGTAAGGGGGCATTCCGACCAGCGAATGGTAAAGGGGGAAAGGAGATGGGGACACCGAGTAGCATGGAGAGTTGAGGGCTGAAAGGGTTAAAAGTTAATTGTTAACTGTTAAGAGTTAAAAGTTAAGCAGGGGTCATTTCGACTGTTTCCGTCACTGCGAGGGCACCGAAGCAGTCTCAAACTGTGGGTCATTAGAACGCAGGAAGAAATCTCTCCACAGTTGGGTTAAACGTTGAGGGTTAAAGCTAACCCCGTAGGGGTGGCAGATATCCTGGCAGCGGGTTTTAACCCGGTGAAAAAAAAGACAACAGGCCATTGCCTCCTACGCAGGGTCGTCTTTCGGAGCAGGTAGGTCATTGTA
>JBMDXP010000078.1:0-11028 GCA_048819475.1 Algoriphagus sp. | reverse complement strand
GATGGTTAATGAGTATCTTGAGCATCATAGACGTCCAAATGATGATAACAACGATAATTTTATCATAGAATGATGAGGTTTAAGGCGACTTCCAGTCGCTTGCCCTTAACCTATGGACTTTAAGTCCATAGTGGTTTAGTTAAATATGCAAGATTCACTGACAACTCATTAGGCGCAAGCAAGCACATCCAAAACAATTACTTTATTCCTGAATACAGCTTTCTCCCCGTTCAGATCCCACCTCCTAACGGTCAGATCACCCAGTGACACTACTCCAGCCAAAAAACGGCAAAAGACTTTGCCAAACCTAATGCATTAGCCTAGTCAAAGTCATGAGGTACCTTTTCCGGGGAAAACCGGTCATTTCCCTGGTGCAGGTAATGCCGGAGAGCCAACCCCATGCCCACTAACGCGAGGGCAGTCATCACCCATAGAATCAGAGATGACTCCCTATCATCTGCCGGACGCTGCGCTATCAAAATGTAATTGGACCAGTACGCAGGGTGATGGTACTGGGACATCGAAGGATCATTCAGAAGGTCCATTTTTGCAGCTCTAAGCGCCTGGGCATACGAATTGCCAAAATCCAGGTGGTGGTAAAACCTCCTGGCAAGATAGGCTGAAACAAGGTCTTCGCTTACCCAAAGGGAAGTGACTAAATTGCCACAACCTGCGAAGGAAAGACTTCTTGCAAGGCTGATCAGTCCCTCGCTGCTGCTCAATTCCCCGGAACCTGTCTCACAGGCACTCAGGTAGATCAGGTCCACCCCCTCCAAATCCTGGTAAGCAAGCTCGTGGGAGAACAACTTAAATTCTTCTTCCTCTGGATAAAAGACGATGAAAGAGTTGGAACCAAGTTCTCCTGAAGCCTGGGCATGTGTCGCCAAATGCACGAAGCGATAGTCTCCGGCAGACTCCAGAAAAGCCCGCTTGGTTGCTTTTTCATTTATCAGTTTTTTCCCATCCACCCCACTCACCTCTCTTAGAGATTCCTTTAAATCAGGGTATTCAACTGACTGATAAGCAACAAATGGAGCCATAGCCAGAAATAACTGTGAATTCCATGACACAGGCTGGGGAGACTGTAGGAGACTTGCTGAATAACTGTAGGAAACAGGCAGTTTTTCAATAAGGTATTTACCGGATGCATCCTGTAGTGCCTCGAAAGGTACCGCACTAAGCACATCGTGCGGGATGATAATAAGCTGATCCATCCGTGAGAGTCGCTGCTCAAACTCGCCCAAAGTGCTTTGATAAAATTCGCCGGTTTCAGCAGGGGGCTGGTACCTTAGGCCGGGTAAAGCCAGCTTAAGATCCAAGGTCCATGCGTTCAAAACCTCAAGTGGCAGCCCGTTCTTTTCCACCATCCTCCAATCCAGAAAGTCATGCTCCACCCAGAAACAAAATAATTTGTCTTCTGTCAAAAAAAACGAGAATATGCCCAGATTCTCCGGCATTGATTCGGTAAGCTTTCCAAAATCCCATTCCTGCCTGACAGCCTCCCAGCCTTTACTTGTCCTCAGTTTCTCTCTTGTTCTGGACAGGGAGACTTGCAGATCGGTGAGTTCCCTCGACAGACTTTCCGACTGCTCTGCATCATCTACAGCGAACTGTCTTTGGTAATTTCTCGAAATCCTGAATAAGAGATTCTTTTCTTCATCCAATAATTCCGGGGAAAGGAGGGCTTCTTTTTTCATCCGTTCTTCACCGGCTCCTATTCTCAGTGCTCCAGCTTTACTTATCTCAGACCATTCAAATGCCCTACGGATCAGTGTTTTATCGTGTGACTCGATAAAAAACACATACAGCTGTGTTATGGCCTTTCTATAGGCTTGCAACGCCATATCCCCCAGAAACACCCGGGCCTCGTCATTGTCATAGTTTGCGGAGATATAATGGCTCAGGTCAAAGGCACTTTGGTACGTTTCTAAACCCAGGTCAAACCATTTTTTTTCCCGGTTTTTAACAAACAATCTCCAAGAGACGTCAGCCTTTTCCACCATTACTTCAAACAGCGAGACCATGGCCATTCCCAGTTCAAACCCATCGGGATTATCACGGGGATTTTCAGAAGAAAAACCCGGGTGAAGCTCCGTGATAGCCCGGTGAAAATACTGCAGTGCCTCCAGGTCATTTCCCGCTTCTAGTGCAAGCCCCCCCAGTAAATGGTACTGTTCCCCCTTCTGATAACTTTTCCTCCCTCTGGTGCGCTTCCCCAGCACTGCATCTGCCTGAAGTAAGGTCTTACGTGCCTCGGTCAGGTCTCCCATTGCACTATTAGTCTTGGCGAGCAGGTGGAGAAACGGAACAGAACCCTGACCATAAACTTTCCCTACCAGGCGGAGTTCCTTTAGGGCTTCTTCTGGTTTTCCCTGTTCCAAGAGAGCCTTGGAAAGATTGACCCTGAGCTGGTCTCCATTGATCCCCATATCCAGTAGCTGCAGGTAGATGCGCTGAGCACTGTCATATTTACCCAAATGCGCCAGAGCAGACGCTTTATTACTCCGGAAGCTATAGTGCGCATATTTCCCATATTCATCATCAGGATTTTCAAGATACGATTCCGCTTTGCTGAAATAGGCAATGCTTTGTACATAATTACCTGTTTCATAGAAATATACCCCTAGGGCATTGTACAGGCGCTCCGGCTGTATTGCGCGCAACTGGCCCTGAAGCCTCTCCGCCTGCTGGAGATGCAGGAGCGAACTGTCCAGTTTTCCCAGACCAAACAACGCCTCCCCCAGGTAAATGTGGGTGCTGTATGTGAGTGAATCAGGAAGCTGGGAGGAATGGGCTGTGCGTAATGCCCCGCGGTAACTTATGGCGGCAGAATCCGCTTTCCCATACGTAAGCAGCAAGGTACCCAAGTGCTCGGCGGCCATCGCATATCCGAGTGGGGATATGGTGCTGTCCGGAGCAGCCCCAAGTACTTCACGGTATAGGCTTATCGCCTCCATGTCCTCTTCAGAACTTGGGTTTTCCAGTATGTATAAGGCCTCTGCCCTTTCCAGCTTATCCTTGAATCGCTGGGCATAAATGAGTGTGGGACCGGCCAGAAGAACCAGTGAACCAATAATCCTAAACCATATTCTCACTGTGGGAGAGTTTTGTCAGGTAATAAACAGGTCTTCAGGACCACTATTGGAGCCTGCCTACAATCACCACAAAGGGAGGTCTGGGTTTACCGATCGGGCGAGTGTTTTCACTTACTCTAAAAGTAACGGAATTAGGGGATTGATCCATGTTCAGCAAGCCGTTTTTTTCCGCTATATCATCCAGAAGCTGCTGGGGAATATCTCGGGTCGTGTCAAAATAAAAGAAACGCAGGGGTATGGAGTTTAATGCATTTACGCTTAAATCTGACAACTGATAATACAGCGTCACATCGAGTATGGACCCGTTGACCGGAATGGTTCCGAAAGTCCCGTTTTCCACTGTTTTCCGGAGATCAAAGACCCCTCCACTTGAGATGGAAAAACCCAGGTCTCTCAGCCGTGTGCCTGTCGGATCCCCTGAATCAAAACTGCACTCATCATCGTCATCATCATCATCATCGTCGTCGTCATCATCGTCGTCATCATCACATGGCAACACCGCCCCGGGCAGCCCATTGTACACAGGAAGAAGCCGGGATTCATTCTGATCCAAAACAAAAACCCCATCCCTGTAATTTATCCCTGCTATGGTTACCATCGTCTCACAGGTACCGGACTCATCAGCTCCAGTAAAAATCACCTTATACCTGAGTCCTGTTTCACTTGCGTTGACATCAATGGCACCCGATACCGCATCTATGGCCAGCCCTTCAGGCACGGCAGTGTACCTCCCACTCAGCGGGGTCAGCGGGGTCACAAGAGGCACAGTACCCGTCTGGGTATAGAAAATGGTATCGGAATACGCCAACAGCGTACAATCCACGGGACTTATCCCTCCCTTATCCCCTTCATTGTCCATACAGGAGCAAAACAGCAGCACTATGCTGACCAAAAACATCCCAGAAACCTTGGATCGGACCTGTTTAAGGATCCCAGATTTTCTACGCAGAAGTGTTGGGAAAAACATGTTGATCTTACGGGTAGGTCTAGCTTTCATCTGTCACTTCCTGTTTTTATATATGAACTCATTGTCTTATTCAATCTCATCCTAAGAACCAGACCGTCACTTTTGGTGGGCTGTCCCATCGTTCACGTACTGTCCCCAAAGCACGGGACACTTGGATATATGTTTCCATAGTACATAAAATCCTTACATAAGGTTTAGTCGGATTCATCTTGCCATTTGTAACCCACATTCAGCCTGTTCTTCAGAAAAACGTCCACGCGAGTGACTCATTTTTTGCCTAACAGATCGATTGCAAAGGTAAGTTCTGGATGGGTGACGTATTCCATGCTTATTTTTCCCTTAGGTTCAGCAGTATACCGAGTAGAACCAAACCCATGCCAATGTATGAGAGCATACTGAAGGTTTCCCCAAAGAAAAAGAAACCAAAAAGCAAGGCATATACTATTCCCAGGTAAGTCAGGCTTGAGACTTTCGACACATTGGCATTCTGATAGGCTATAGTCAGAAAATACTGGGCTGTTTGGGTACAAATACCAATAAAAAGCAAGATAACCCAATCCCATCCTTCAGGATTCACCCAACCAAAGGCTGAGACAAGCAGTGCAAAAGGAAGTGTGACCAAAGGAAAATAGAAGATTATCACCAAAGGATGTTCCGTATTTTTAAGTTTTCGGATCACATTATAAGCCAAGCCAGAGAATATTGCCGACAGGATTCCCACAATTGCCCAGAAGGCATCTACTCTAGGATCCACTCCCTGGATGACCACGACACCGGCAAAGGAAACTGCAAAAAATAAAAACTGGATAGGTTTTACTTTCTCTTTGAGGAGAAAAACCCCAAAAACCGTGGTGAAAACCGGGGACAAATACTGGATAGTAACCGCACTGGCAAGAGGTATATTCTGAAGTGTATAGAAGAAAGAAATCAATCCGATTGAGCCCACTATCCCGCGGATAATAAGCCATTTTTTATTATTCCCAAAGACATACTCTTTCTGCTTCTTCAGCACCAAATAGCTGAAAATCAAAGAAAAAACTGACCTAAAAACTATAATCTCTATCGCAGGGATATGCGGGATATACTTGACAGAGACATTCATTAAAGCAAAGAATACCCCTGCCAGGAGCATGGACTGTACACTGGATACTTTCAACGGCGCACGGGAATGGGATGACAGTTGGGAAATCCTAAATCAACCCTGATAGTTCAAGAATCCGGGGATATTCTTAAAATCAGTCAATTTTCAGCTGAAACAGATGACCGGTTTTACCGCAATCCCGTAATACCTTTGACGGGCGCATTTGCAACCCAAACCTAAAAAACAGCACATGGCACTAGCAGTCGGGCAGAAAGCCCCCTATTTTTCTCTTCCCGCCACCGGTGGACAACAGATCGACTCCAAAGTGGATCTTTCAGGAAAAGCATTTATCCTCTACTTCTACCCCAAGGATTTCACCAAGGGCTGCAGTGCGGAAGCCTGTGAGTTCAGGGACCAGTTTGAAGCATTCCGCGAACTCGATATCCCGGTATTTGGGGTAAGCCGGGATGATATCCCCACACATGAGAAATTCAAGGAAGCCAACAGACTGCCTTTCGAGCTCCTCTCCGACAAAGACGGAAAAGTCTGCAAGTCCTACGATGCCCTGATCCCGCTCATCGGCGTACCGAAGCGGGTGACTTACCTGATTGACAAAGATCATGGGATAGCAGCCGTATTCTCAGATATGTTTGAGTCAAAAAAGCATGTGGAGACCATGGTGAAGCAACTTAATCCGTGAAAAAAATCACAGGATCAACCCATCCTGCATCACTACTTTCCGGTCTGCCATCTCTGCCAGTTCCTCGTTGTGCGTCACGATGACAAATGCCTGTCCGAGCTCGTTCCGGAGTTTAAAGAACAATGCGTGCAGGCCCTGGGCATTTTTGGTGTCCAGGTTACCGCTCGGCTCATCGGCAAATACCACAGCCGGATTATTGATGAGTGCCCTGGCTACAGCTACGCGCTGCTGCTCCCCGCCTGAAAGCGTGGAGGGCTTATGATCCAGGCGGTGGCTGATTCCCAAAAGCTCTGCGAGCTCTCCGGCCTTTTTACTGAGCTTCTCCGGCGCCACCTGTCTGATCATACCCGGAATCTGAATGTTTTCCTGGGCAGTGAACTCGGGAAGCAGGTTATGGAACTGGAAGATAAAGCCGATCCGTTCGTTTCTGAACTTGGCCAGGTCATCCCCTTTTAATCTGAGGAGATTCTTGTCATCCATGGTCAGTCCTCCCTGGTCGGGCTGGTCCAGTGTACCGAGAATATGAAGTAGTGTGCTTTTACCGGCACCTGATGAACCCACGATTGAAACTATCTCAGAAGGTGAAATTTCGAGGTCTACCCCTTTTAATACGTGAAGATTTCCATAGCTCTTATGGATACCATTGGCTTTCAGCATGCTAAGTTTTTTATTGGGGTAAAAATAGGACAAATACCACTGCCAAAAGGCATCGGAAGAAGGATTTCACGGCTTTTTTTACCAAAAAATGAAAAAACCAAGTTTGATTTATCGAGTCTTTGGGCTTAACTTCGTGCAATAATTTCCAAAGAATGAAATCGGGCGTGCTTGGACTGCATAAGTCAGGAAAAGCCGAAAAGCAAGATTCCATACGGCTTTTGTAAAAAAACTTACATACATGAATATTCACGAATATCAGGCTAAAGAAGTATTAAAAGGTTATGGAGTTAGGATTCAGGAAGGCATAGTCGCCGACTCCCCTGAAGCTGCCCATGAAGCAGCAGAAAAGTTAAACGCCCAAACCGGAACTTCCTGGTATGTGATCAAAGCCCAGATCCACGCGGGTGGTAGAGGAAAAGGAAAAGTTCAGGAAACCGGATCAAACGGCGTGGTACTTGCCAAAAAACTGGAAGATGTCGCAGAGAAAGCCGGCAATATTCTGGGGGGTACGCTGGTCACACACCAGACAGGACCTGAAGGTAAAAAAGTAAACAAAGTACTGATCGCCGAGGATGTATATTATCCGGGAGCATCAGAACCCAAAGAATATTATCTGTCGATTTTACTGGACAGAGCGTCAGGAAGCAATGTGATCATGGCCTCTACCGAAGGTGGGATGGACATCGAAGAAGTCGCTGAGAACCATCCTGAGAAAATCATCAAAGAGTGGATTGACCCAAAAGTAGGTCTTCAGGGATTCCAGGCAAGAAAGGTGGCCTTTAAACTGGGACTTTCAGGAAATGCCTTCAAGGAAATGGTGAAGTTTATCTCGGCACTTTACAAAGCCTATGAGGGAACAGACTCTTCCCAGTTTGAGATCAACCCGGTATTGAAAACCTCTGACGATAAGATTCTGGCAGTAGATGCCAAAGTGAACATTGATGACAACGCACTTTACCGTCAGCCTAAGCTGGCTGAGTTGAGAGATCTGGCCGAAGAGGATCCGTTGGAAGTAGAAGCCGGAAAGTCTGGACTGAACTATGTGAAACTGGATGGAAACGTAGGCTGTATGGTGAACGGAGCAGGCCTTGCCATGGCCACCATGGATATGATCAAGCTCTCCGGCGGTGAGCCTGCCAACTTCCTGGATGTGGGAGGGGGGGCAAATGCCACGACGGTAGAGGCAGGTTTCAGGATCATTCTTCAGGATCCCAATGTAAAAGCTATCCTCATCAATGTATTCGGTGGGATCGTAAGATGTGACAGGATTGCAAACGGTGTGGTGGAAGCTTACAAATCCATCGGTGACATCAAAATCCCTATCATTGTACGATTGCAGGGCACCAATGCCGAAGAAGGAGCTAAAATCATAGATGAATCAGGCTTGAAAGTAGCCTCTGCCATTACCTTGAAAGAAGCCGCTGAGAAGGTACAGGCTGTACTGAAAAGCTAAGCAATAACAAATACGCACTCGTAGTTCAACTGGATAGAATATCGGATTTCGGCTCCGAGGGTTGAGGGTTCGAATCCTTCCGAGTGTACAAAGGGGATATCCCTTGGAAAGCCACTGAAAAGTGGCTTTTTTTGTGGCTCTACCCTTAAGCTAGTGGGGATATAAGTTTAATCCACCATGAAAGAATAGTATACATTTCTAAGTTGGTAAAAGTGGATCAGGATCAAACACCAGGTTACAGGAACACAGAGCAAAGGCAAAGCAGAGACTGACCAGTGGCCCGGGGATTCAAAAAAGGAAACAACATGCCACTGACGTAGAGCCTATATTTGATCAGTCTCAAGTACAACAACTTTATGCTACAGGGAAAGGGAAAAGCAGAAATTGAAACCGGACTGTTGGTCATTGCCCACAGTCTGGGTAAAATGGCGGGATAATGGGCATTTATTCTAGTTTCCACCCATAAAACATGTAAATCTCCAACCCCGGACATGACCGGAAAAAAGCACAAAGAAACCTAGCTCAATGACTGGGGGTCAAAAAAAAAGGCCGGAAATGAAAAAACCGGCCTCTAATGCATAATTGATACTGTCCCTAACTTCTTATATCAGTTATGAGACAGCCTCTTTTGATTTATTTACAGTGAGGAAATCTCCGCTTGACATCTTCATCAATTAAGCTAATTAGCTCTTCGACTTCTGGTGATGAATTGGGTGGAGTTTCTACTCCTAAACCTTTACAGATTAAGGAAATTGTTACTTCGTCAAGTTCTTCAGATCCTTCCCTAGGTAAAGGGACACCGTGGATTTTTCTGCTTGATTTATTCCTCATTACAAAATATCCATTTTTGTCCTCTCGTACAGTCTCGCAATCCTTAGATTCTAAGTATACCACTAGGTGGATCTGTTTTAACTTCATGTTAGGCTAGTTCAAGATTAAACTTAAAATTTGATGTTGTATGTGGATCTTGACCTACTTCAGCTTCTGATCTTCTGACATCCAGAATAATACCTAATGCCTCAATCATATTCTTTTGTACTTCTTTTTCAGAATTACCCTCGGCAATGGCCTCCGGAAACTCTGCAAAATAACCTGTAAACCCACCACTTTGCCCTGGTATTATTATACCAGTCAGTTTCAGTTGTTCATTCATGGTCGCATGTTTTTGTGTTAGTCCTGATGATGATGTTTTTCCTGATTTACTACTTTATTTCAAGTATTTACGCTATAAAAGTCCGCAAAACTACTTCTCTTTATTTCGATTTGCAACTTAATTTAATTCTTTAACGCGTAAATGCAATAAATTATTCATTTAATTTACTAAAAATATATACGTACTTCATTGAAAGTAGGTTTACGTCACAATTTAAATCTCAGCGTACGATCATAGCTCTGATTCACGTGCTGGGAGATCTCATCGGTAGCGACTTGGTGTAGAGCTCACCTATTCGGTGTCGGAATCCTTCCTTCCGAAACATTTCTTGTTTTTTCTTGGGAGCGTTTCATTCTGAAGCATTTTTAAGCTTGTCATAGGAATTTTACCGCATATTTCGAGGTTAATTATTCCTCCCCTTTTCCAGTCCGGACGAATCAGTCAGGTTTTCTGAAGTTTCTATGAGTGGCGCAAGAAGCTGAAACTACCGAATCCCCATCATCTCCGTATTTTACTTCTTCAACAGCAGTGGGCACTCTTTAAGAAAAAAAATGTAAAATTGTCAGGTCGTTGGTCTATCCAATACCAAACCATTATAGAGGGGGTCAGTAATCAGCCGGAATTTCCAAACAGATCCTTGAGGTTTTCCCGTACCTGCCTGGCTTTGCTTACCTCATAGTTGGCACCTGCGATAGCCTCAAAGTGGATCCGCTGACGCCCGGTAAGGTTTTCCGGATTCTTAAGCAGTGCGTAGCAGCTGTTCTTTAGTTCCTCATGCTGCTTCACTTCTCTTCGCCGCACCTTATCGATTGCATCATTGAGCTACTTGACCAGATGAAAACGGTTATAGACTATGGCTGCGTTGGGGAGCATTTCCTGGGCAGTAGAGATAAAAGCCTTCCACATATCTCCATGCTTCAAGATAGTCATTCCATTAAATTCAGGGTAGAAGCGTGTTTCTAGACCTTGCGACTGGGACAGGATCGGATATGCGTCCTACAATTACATTTCTATATTAGGCAATTCTATAATATATATAATGCTCAAATCTTATAAAATATCAGAACAGGATTCCCATCATCCAAGAAACCAACTGCATCACTTTTGTTCTCTCCTTGCGTGATATCTATCCAATCTTTATACTCCACGAATCCATAAAACCCATCGTTATATGCACTAAGTGGACCTTTTAAGGAAATATTGCCTGTCCAGTTGTTATTATATGGAAAATGAAATACTTCACCCGAGTTTTTGTTATAATAACAAACATATTTAGTATCACCGGTATCTGTATAACCTCCCTTACTTTCAGTCCATTGAAAACTGATATACTGTTCGTTTTCAACTAAATAGCTTTCATTAAACGAATAGGGATTATTCAACATATATTCTCTAATCTGATCCAGGAACATTCTTTTTGTTTCTTTGGTTATCTTAGAACTTCCAAAATCCAATACATACTCAGGTTTAACTTGCGTGTCTGAAATACGATATATAGTATCTGTCCAAGGATGTAAAAACCTAGTCACTCCATTATAAAGTGAAAATTCCTTAAAGGATTTATAAGCATCTGTATTACCTATATCATATCCGCCTTTTGCAACTATGGATCCCGTATTATAATCATAAATCTTAACCAAGCTAACCTCATCACTTCCATAACTTCTGGAGTCGGTATGGACAGCCATTTTTGTCTGGGAGAACTGAAAAAAACTCACAAGTTGATCCTGAAAAGGCAAAGGGGTTTCTTCTATGAATTTTCCGGACAAATCGTAGGAAACAATTTTTCTTTGATTTACATCAAGCACATTGATTTGACTGTTCTGTATATCAAAATCAAAAGGCAGAAGAAATTCCCCAACCCCTTCACCTATATAATCAATTTTAAATTCAAATTCACCAGACTTACTGAAGCATAAAAC
>JBMDXP010000077.1:0-70634 GCA_048819475.1 Algoriphagus sp. | reverse complement strand
AGCCAGAATCCCGCCTTCACCATATCCTTCATCTGCAGGTAGCCGGAACCGAAGACCACGGCATTGGGAGGTGTGGCCACAGGCAGCATAAAAGCACAGCTGGCGGCAAGCGTAGCCCCAACCATCAGCCCAAAGGGATGCAGCCCCAGCTTCAATGCGACTGCTGCCAGTATCGGGAGCAGCATGGAAGCAGTGGCCACATTGGAGGTGACTTCGGTGAGGAAGTTCACGGAGGCTACTATAATAAGGAGTAGGACAAAGAAACTGATCCCTTCGATGAGTGTAAACCGCTGGCCGATCCATTCGGCCAATCCGGTGACACCGAATCCCTGCGCCAGAGCCAATCCACCGCCGAAGAGAATAAGGATTCCCCAGGGGATCTTTTCGGCGGTTTTCCAGTCGAGGATCCTGACTCCGGAAGTGGAAGAGGGGAGCACAAAGAGGACTACGACCCCAGTAAGCACGATGATCGTATCGTCGATGCCGGGAATCAGGGCATTCAGCACAAAGCCCCGGATGATCCATGCCAGACAGACCAACCCGAATACCACCATGACTGTTTTCTCCTCGTAGGATACTTTCCCAAGAGCTTTTAGTTGATTTGAAATAATGACTTTACCTCCGGCAAGACTGAAATTTCTGGGAAGCGGGTTGGCAGAGTTTACGAGATAAAACCAGCAGATCGCCAGCAAGCTCAGGGACAGCGGCATACCAAAAAGCATCCATTCATTGAAGCCGATCGAATAGCCGTACGCATCTTTGACCACGGCAGCTAGGATGGTATTGGTAGGGGTGCCGATCAATGTGGCCAGGCCACCGATCGAGGCGCCATAGGCGATACCGAGCATGATGTTTTTCCCCAGCCGCTCTGCAGTGGACAGGCTGGAGGTGCCCAGCTGTTCTTTGAATTGGTTCACCACGGCCAATCCGATGGGAAGCATCATCAGGGCGGTCGCCGAATTGGAGATCCACATGGAGAGAAATCCGGTGGCGAGGATAAAGCCTAGCACGATCTTGCGCAGGTCAGTTCCCAGCAGGTTGATGATATTCAGCGCGATGCGGCGGTGCAGGTTCCATTTTTCTATCCCCGTGGCCAGTAGAAATCCGCCCATATAGAGCATTACCGTGGGATGCATGTAATTGGCAGACACATCCGATATGGGCAGCAGACCGAGGAGTGGCATGCAGATCAGGGGAAGAAAAGCCGTGGCAGCAATGGGGATGGCTTCGGTGATCCACCAGATGGCCATCCAGGCGGTGAGTCCGAGCATGGACTGTGCCTGTGGTGACAGGCCTTCCGACTGGAAAAAGAAATGGATAAGAATAAATGCAACGGGTCCCAGGAAAAGCCCCAAGCGGGGAAGCATCTTGTTCATATCGGAGGTGGAATAGGCAGAAGCGTAAGGTATGACCGGAAAGATAGGAAAAAAGGGGAACTGATAAAATCGCTTTTCTATTTAACATAATATAAATTATATAACATTAATATATTTCTTTATCCCCATGAACTTCCTTACGCCTTTAAGCCGTAGACTGCTACCGATCGGTTTTGGGTTTTTGAAGACTCTTAGAGCTAGCGGGTCGCCCGGAAACTACCAGCGGTAAAAATCCCAAAGCCTGCCCAACAGAAAAGCTAATAAACTATCAAACTGAGTACTATCCAATAATACAGGAAATAGCAAAGCTTAATCGCTCCGAATTAATTGAATTCAAAAAAAGATTAAGCCTATCAATTGAAAATTCGGAAAGTGAAGAACTGATTCTTCCTTATCGTATATATGTTCCGGCAACCGTGGGGATTTTTTTATTTCCGATTGGCTGCGAAACCGCAATACGGTTGAATATCTGGGAATTTGGGAATCCGTCTACAATCCGGATTTTAATTATGGCGAATTTGCCGTAATTAAAAGTCAGGCAGGTCTGAACAGCTATAAGCTCAGTGTAAAAGAATGGGTTGAAAAGACCAATGCTATCGGGCTAAAAGCAACGGCAGGAAGATATGGCGGAACTTATGCGCATCCGGACATCGCATTTGAATTTGGTATGTGGATTAGTCCGCAATTCAAAATCTACTTAATAAAAGAGTTTCAACGCTTAAAAAATGAAGAAAGCAACCGTTATCAACTGGAATGGAACCTGCAACGAATGCTTGCTAAAGTAAATTACCAGATCCACACAGACGCCATCAAAGAAAACCTGATACCGAAAGAGATCACCAGGCAGCAGGCCGGTTTTGTGTATGCCAACGAAGCCGATTTACTGAATGTGGCACTTTTCGGGATTACAGCCAAAGAATGGAGAGATAGTAATCCTGATAAAAAAGGAAACGTAAGAAATTTCGCAACGTTGGAACAATTAGTAGTTTTGAGCAATATGGAAAGTATTAACGCACTATTGATACAACAAGGATTATCCCAAAGCGAACGGCTGATCCAGCTCAACAAAGTAGCCATTACCCAAATGAAATCACTGATTGAAAGCAAAGCGGTAAAGAAGCTGAAATAAATATCCCCTTTCCCTGTATCATCCTGCCTACTCCTCTCCTGCCCCCTACTCCATAAATTCCAAGGGCATAGCAGGTACCCCAATATTTTTCAAACAGAACAAGCCGGACTGACACGCAAAAAAAAAACCAACCAAAATTTGTGTAGCTAAATGACTACCTATATATTGGTAGCCAAATAACTACACAATGAACCGCAGACGTGATGTATTCCAGGCCATAGCTGACCCCACTCGCCGGGCGATCCTGATACTCCTGGCCTCCGCTCCCTCCATGACCGCCGGGGCGATCGCGGCCAATTTTGACTCGGCCAGACCCACGGTCTCCAAGCACCTGCAGATCCTTACCACCTGCGAACTACTCGCACAGGAGCAGCATGGCCGCGAGATGCACTATTACCTGAATCCCTTGAAAATAAAGGAGATCGCTGATTTCATCGAACCTTTCCGCACCATGTGGGAAGACCGCTTCACCAAGCTGGAGGCGATCATGAAGCAATACCAACCCGATAAATAAATCCTATGGAACGAAAAACAAAGATCCATGCCGAGGACGGCAAGCAGGAGCTGGTGATCACCCGGGAGTTTGACCTGCCTGTGGCACTGCTATTCAAAGCTTACGTGGAGCCTGCGCTTGTGGCTCAGTGGATGGGCACGCGTGTCCTCAAGCTGGACTGCAGGTCCCATGGAAGCTGGCAGTTTGAGACCGCAGGCTCGGATGGCAGCGTCGTATTCCGCTCCCACGGCACCATCCATGCCTATGAACCGGACCGGAAAATCATCCGCACCTTCGAGATGGAAAATACGCCCTTTGACGTTCAGTTGGAGTTTCTGGACTTTGTACCCCTGTCGGAGACTACCAGCAAACTCACCATGCACATCGTCTACCGGTCTGTGGAGCTCCGCGACCAAATGCTCCGGCTACCTTTTGCCCATGGACTAAACCAGGCCCATAACAGATTGGAGAAAATTGTACAAAACCTAACCCCTGATGATGAACAAGCGCAATAAAATCATTTACTGGGCCGCCACTGTATGGCTGGCTCTGGGCATGCTGTCCACGGGTATCGTCCAGCTGATCGGTGCAGAGGAGGAAGTCTCCGGCTTTGCCAAACTTGGCTATCCCCCCTACCTGCTCACCCTGCTCGGCAGCTGGAAGATCCTGGGTGTGGTGGCCATTCTCGTGCCCAAACTCCCCCTTGTAAAGGAATGGGCCTATGCCGGCTTTTTCTTTGCCATGTCGGGTGCCATAATCTCCCACATGGCGTCTGGCGAAGCATTCTCCGAAAGCCTTCCGGCACTTCTCCTGCTTGTGCTCACCTGCGTCTCGTGGTACTTCCGGCCTGCAGACAGGAAACCCGTATTGCCTTAAAATGCTCTGAATGACTGCTTTTTTTATCAAATTATAAAAATCTACATATATGCCCCATAAGAAACTGACTACCGACCAGCAAGATGAACTGATCAACACCCTAAAAGCCCGCTTTGCCAAGCATCCCGAACGCCACAAAGGAATAGCCTGGACGGAGGTACAGGCCCGCCTGGAGAGCCGTCCGGAAAAACTCTGGTCCCTGGATGAAATGGAGTCCACCGGAGGGGAACCGGATGTGGTGGGATTGGATGCGAAAACGGGCGAATATATTTTTATGGACTGTGCCCCGGAAAGCCCCAAAGGCCGCCGCAGCGTCTGCTATGATCCGGAAGCACTGGAATCCAGAAAGCAACACAAACCTGCCCACAGTGCCGTGGGGATGGCTGAAGAAATGGGGATAACGGTCCTCACGGAAGCCGAATACCGCTGGCTTCAGGAGCTGGGACGGTTTGACACCAAAACCTCCAGCTGGCTGAAAACCCCTGCAGGTATCCGCAAGCTCGGTGGGGCAATCTTCGGGGACTGGCGGTACGGACAGGTGTTTGTGTACCATAACGGAGCCGAGTCCTACTACGGTGCCCGGGCGTTCCGTGGGGTACTCCGTGTATGAGGCACGCTACCGTGTCCCGCGTATGTTCAAGCCGCGCTGTGACCAGTTCACTGCGCGGCTCCATACCATTTTTACTGTGCCTGGTGCAGACTGGCACTTCCGGCTATTTTCCCGCCCTTTCTATGGATGAGACGGTCAGTTGATTATTTATTGAGCAGGACTGGCTTTCCATACCCCAGCTTTTCCAATCGGTCCAGCTGTGTTTTGGCATCGCCTACGATAAGCCATATCATTTTATCCGGATCCACATAGCGCTTGGCCAGCTCATGGACCCGCTCCACGGTCATTTGCTTCACGATCTCCTCCCGCTCCTTGGTATACGCGGCATCCCAGCCATATTCGCTGATAGTCTCCAACATCATAAGCTTGGCACCCGCTGTCTCGAATGCCCGGGCATTGCTTTTGGTGAGGAAGCTCTGGGTTGTTTCCAGGTCTTCCTGGGAAAAGGTCAGGGGATACTGGGATAGAATGTCCTTGATAAGCTGGACAGACTCATAGGTGATATTGGTACGCACCCCGCTACTGATCACAAATGGCCCTGCCACCTTGCCTCCGGCGAAAGAAGACCGGATGCCATAGGTGTACCCTTTGCCTTCCCGTAATTCCTGGGTGAGCCGGGAAGCAAAGCCCCCTCCTCCCAGGATGTAGTTCATCACCACAGCAGGATAATAATCAGGATCGGTAGAAGCGAGTGCGGGGTATCCCACCTGCACCATTGACTGCTTTGCATCCGGAATATCATAGAAGTAGACGGTGGCAGTGGTAGGCTTGGAGGAAGGCTCGAAAGCCGGTACCGTTACCGGGACGTTCTCCCAAGATGCTGCCAGATGGTCTAGCACCCCCATAATCCCAGCCTTATCCAGATCACCCACCACGTGCATCCGGGTGACGGAGGGAGAAATATAGCGGGCATGATACGCCTTAAGATCATCCAGGGTGATCGATGCGACCGACTCCATACTGCCCAGGATGTTCTCTGCCCGGATATTCCCTTCGCCGTAGAGCAGCTTGTTGAACTCATTGCCGGCTACGCGGTCTGGACTGGCTTTCTGCTGCTGGATCTGGCTCTTGGCAGCCTCTTTGGCCAGCTCAAATTCCGCGGCATCCCAGCGGGGCTCCAGGATCATTTCATCCACCAGGGCCATTACAGCGTCAAAATTTCTGCTGAGCGTATTCACGGAGATCTTGATGTTTTCGGCAGTGGCATATACATATACTGTAGCCCCCAGCTGTGCGATCGCATCTTCCAGATCTGCCGTGGTTTTGGTACGGGTGCCCTTGGTGAGCAGCTGTGCCACCAAGTTGGCCACGCCCACTTTCTGGGGATCATCCAGCAGGTGGCCACCATCCACGACGAGGTTAAACTGTACCAGGGGAACTTCCCTGTTTTCGATGCCGTAGACTTTCAGTCCATTAGCCAGGGAGTCTTTCCAGACCCCGGGGATCTTCACTTCAGGGGTCTTTCCATACGGAGGCTCTGCCGAGCGGTCAAAAGTTGAGGGGGCTTTTTCGTAACTGGCCTGGACCGATGCATCAAAGCTCTCTTCGGCTCCCTGCACAATCTGCTCTTCCACGACTGCTGCTTTCTCCGAGCCCTCCAGTGCTGCAGTCACGTTGCCTTTGGGCACGAAGCTGGTAGCGATGTAATTCTTGTCTTTGATGTACTTCCGGTAAACCCGCATCACGTCATCCGTACTTACGGCCAGTACCCGCTGGATATCCTCATTCACGAAGCCGGGATTCTGGGCAAATATATTGTACTGGGCCAGTTGGGCGCCTTTTCCCAGGACACTGGAAAGCTGATTGTAAAAGCTGGTTTCCTGGCCTGCTTTGATGCGTGCCAGGTCTTTCTCGGAGATCCCCTCCCGCTCGAATTTAGCAAAAGCTTCCGCAATAGCCTCTGCGACATCATCCAGATCCTTATCGGCAAAAGCACGGATACTGAGCAGTGTCTGGCCCGCGATCTCAGAGGTCATGTTGTACATCCGCAGGCTGGACGTTAGCTTCCTGTCATCTTTCAGGATGACGTTCAGCGGAGCTCTCTTGCCCTGGGAAAGGTAGTCTGTCAACACATTCAGTGCATAGGCATCCTCATGATACAGCTCCACAGTGGGCCATGTCATGCTCAGCTCGGGAAGCTGGGCGAAATTGTCTTCATGGTATAGTTTCTGAATGGTCTCCACTTTCCCGGGTCTGGGAGTAAGGGACGCAATGGGCTCCCCTGCCGGGATCTCGGCAAAGTACTTTTCCACCCATACTTTGGCCTGTGCGGGATCGAAATCCCCCACGACGGTAAGGGTGACGTTATTCGGTACATACCATCGTCTGAAGAACTCTTTTACATCTGCCAGGGTCGCATTCTGGAGGTCTTCCAGTGAACCGATCACCTGCCAGTTATACGGATGGTCTTCCGGATACAGGTTCTTGTCGATCACATAGGAGGTATGGCCATAAGGCTGGTTGTCCACCCCCTGCCGCTTTTCATTTTTCACCACTTGCTTTTCTTTGGCCAGTACGGGATCGGTAACAGTATTGATGAACCAGCCCAGTTTGTCGGCTTCTGCCCATAGCATTTTTTCCAACGCATCATTGGGAACGGTCTGCAGGTAATTGGTCCTGTCCCGGCTCGTGGAGCCATTGGCACCGGACCCTCCTATACGGGCACTCATCTTATCCAGACCGCCTTTTCCCAGGTTTTCGGATTCGAGAAACAGAAGGTGCTCGAAGAGGTGGGCAAAACCGGTCCGGCCCTCTTTTTCCCGTGCCGATCCTACATGGGCAGTCAGGGCCACTGCCACCACCGGGTCTGAGCGGTCGATGTGAAATATCACCTCTAGCCCGTTGCTGAGCGTGAATTTTTCGTAGTCAATCTTGAACTCCTGCTGTGCATTTGCCGGATTTTTGCCAAATCCTGCCAGTGCGAGTAGCAGGAGCACTGTGGGTGTGATTCTTTTTATCATTGGGTAGAGGTTTGCAGGTTAACTGCCTGTGGATTTTACTTGTCCTAAAAGTACAATTATATCCCGGTTATTTAATCATTAACAGGTAGAGCGGGTGATACCATCGCTGTTTTGGTCAGTTTGGATAACCGGACCTTCCTCAAAAGACCGCCCCAGAGTCTGCCTATACCGGGCACCTTATCAGATTTTCCCACCTGTCTCAGTCACCTATTTGACTTTTCCGTTGCAAATACATCCATTTGAAGTAATTTCAAGCTTCAATTTTGATTTATGACTGAGGAATCCACATCACTGAATTTTATCGAACAACTCATTGCCGACGATTTGGCGGCAGGTTTTTCCCCTGACAAACTCCGCTTCCGTTTCCCCCCTGAGCCAAATGGCTATCTGCATATTGGCCATGCCGCTTCCATCTGCCTGAATTTTGGCCTCGGTGAACTACACCAGGCCCCGGTAAACCTTCGCTTTGACGATACCAATCCAAGCAAGGAAGAGCAGGAATATGTCGATGCCATCAAATACGATATCCAATGGCTGGGGTTCAAATGGGCGAAGGAGTGCTATTCTTCGGACTATTTTCAGCAGCTGTATGACTGGGCAGTACTCTTGATCAAAGAAGGAAAAGCTTACGTGGACCAGCAGTCCGCAGAAGCCATGGCCGGGCAGAAAGGCACACCCACGACACCGGGAGTGGCCGGCCCCTACAGGGACCGCTCCGTAGAGGAAAACCTGGACCTCTTTCAACGTATGAAGGCCGGTGAGTTTGAGCAGGGAAGCTATGTGCTCCGCGCCAAAATCGATATGGCTTCCCCGAATATGCTGATGCGGGATCCCCTCCTATACCGGATCGTAAAGAAGGCACATCACCGTACCGGAAACGAATGGTGCATCTATCCGATGTACGACTGGGCACATGGAGAGTCTGATTACGTCGAGCAGATTTCACATTCGCTCTGCACGCTGGAATTTAAAATGCACAGGGAGCTCTACGATTGGTTTCTGGATCAGATCCATGATCCGGCCAGGCTGAGGCCCAAGCAGCGGGAGTTTGCCCGCAGGAACCTGAGCTACACCGTGATGAGCAAGCGTAAGCTTCTGGAACTGGTGCAGACCAAGACGGTGACAGGCTGGGATGATCCCCGGATGCCCACCATCTCGGGACTGAGAAGACGGGGCTACACCCCGGAATCTATCCGGAACTTTTCTGAACTCTCGGGAATCTCCAAGCGTGACAGCGTGACGGACGTTTCCCTGCTGGAATTTTGCATCCGGGAAGACCTGAACAAGACTGCTACCCGCGTAATGGCTGTACTTGATCCGGTAAAATTGGTCATCACCAATTATCCGGCAGGAAAAACAGAGCTGCTATCTGCTGAAAACAACCCCGAGGATCCGGATTCAGGGACGCATGAGGTACCGTTTTCCGGGGAGCTCTACATCGAGCGGGAAGACTTCAAAGAAGCAGCTGGAAGCAAGTTTTTCAGGCTGACCCTAGGCAATGAGGTCCGTCTGAAAAGCGCCTACATCATCAAAGGGGAAGCAGTGGTGAAGGACGATGCGGGTAATATTTTGGAAATCCACTGCACTGCTGACTTGGATTCAAAATCGGGAAGCGGCACGGAAGCCAGTACCCGTAAAGTAAAAGGCACGCTTCACTGGGTCTCCATCCAGCATGCCATCAAAGCTGAAGTGCGCGAATATGACCGGTTGTTTCTGGACGAGGCACCGGACAGTCATGAAGACAGGAATTTTATGGAGTTTGTGAACCCGGACTCGCTGAAGGTGATCCCGGAAGCCTACCTCGAGCCATTCCTGAAAAATGCGAAAATAAGCGATAAATTCCAGTTTCAGCGGTTGGGCTACTTTACGTTGGACAAGGATGCTACACCGGAGAAACCGGTCTTCAATAAGACAGTCGGACTGAGGGATTCATGGGCAAAGCAGCAGCCAAATCCTGTCTCCCATCCCGCTGCAGAACCTGCTGGCAAGGAGCAGACTGCGCAGCCAGGAGCAGTTTCACCAAGCCAGAGAAGCGCACTGAACGAAATACAGAAAATCGCCAAAAAATACACCAACCTTTCCGGTGATAAGCTGATTGCAGCACGGGCAGATATAGCCCGACTGGCTGAGGACGTAAGTTATGAGGAGCTCGAGCCACTCTTCCAGACTGCTGCCAAAAAAGTGGGAACCAGGATCGGTGCCATGATCACCTTGGGTGTATTGCTCAGCAAGGGGCAGCAGAGAACTCCTGAGATCGAAGCCTTTATTTCGGCTGGACTGGCGGATGAAAATGAGCAATTGGTGGAAGAGGCGAAAAAAATATAACCTTCCTCCTTTTGCCACCAGGCCAGAAATCAACCGCCTGTTGAACTTCGTTCAATAGGCGGTTCTTTTTAAGCTTTACTTGCATCCATCCGCTGAACCCACAGACCGGATCCCTCAAGCCTACATGGCAGCAGAGGCGCTATTTGGAAAGTGCTATCCTTCCCTCCGAATATAAGTCGTATGCTGCTACCAAAGCCTCGGCTCCCCTGGCCTCGGGATAGCGTTCGTAATCGTCGATCGCATTCCGGTTCTCCACATAGACTGGATTGTATTTTTCATCGTAAACATTCCAGACCACCAACAGGTAACTGTAACCGATTTTGCTTTCACGGCCATGCTCCAGCCAGGATTGAAAAGTTTCTTCTTTGATGGGCTGGGGAAAGTCTGGTCCTTCGAACATACAGTGTGGGGTTAATTTTGAAAGTAGATGGAAAAATAGGTACATGCCGCTATACAACCAAAAATGGGATCATGGAAATCCCTTTCCCTTGACCAGTTGACGGACAGACCCGAACGCCTGCGTCCCCTGCCCTTTACCGTAAGCTGGACTTCTCAGAGGTTTTCAGGCTAGTTTCCAGGGTCGTCTGTTTCTCCTGTCTTTTTGTGACGTAATCTGGTTTACGGGAGTCTACGATCTTTTGGATAAAGAACGGGAGCTACGGTCATCAATAGTCTCTGACCTTAGCCCCCGATTGTTTTGCGGCTAGCTTGGTTTACCAGATCTTAATCCGGTCTTGCTCTGCCTTGAAGTTTTTATCCCCCGGCTGCACATCAAACGCTTCATAAAACGGATTGAAATTCATCAAGGGACCATTTACCCGCCACATGGCAGGAGAGTGTGAGTTGGTATTCACATAGTTGCGCATAAACTCATCCCGGGTCTTCACACGCCAGATGCGCGCAATAGATAGGAAGAACCGCTGGTCAGGTGTGTAGCCGTCGATTTTGGTGGTGTCTTTCCCTTGATCGGTCATCTTAAAGGCATCGTAGGCTATGGCTATACCGCCGTTATCGGCTGTGTTCTCCCCTATCGTCATCGCACCTTTTACGTGTACACTGTCCAGTACGGTAAAGGTATTGTACCGTTCTGTAAGCTGCTGTGTCTTTGCCCTGAAGCTTTCATAGTCTGCTTTGGTCCACCAGTTTTTCACATTGCCGTCTTTGTCGTACTGTGCCCCCTGATCGTCAAAAGCATGTGTGAGCTCATGCCCGATCACCATCCCTATGCCTCCGTAATTGATGGCATCATCAGCATAGAGGTCAAAGTAAGGATACTGTAAGATACCTGCCGGAAATACGATCTCGTTCAGGGACGGATTATAGTAAGCCGTCACAGTGGAAGGGGTTGTACGCCATTCGTCTTTGTTGGGTGGCTGGTTCAGCTTATCTACTTCATAGCGGTAATCGTTTTTCTTCAGGGCCACGATGTTTTCAAAATATTTTTCCCGGTCGATCTGAACTGCATCATAGTTCCTCCATACATCAGGATAGCCGATTTTCTTGGTGATTGCGTAAAGTTTCTCCTTGGCCTGCTGCTTGGTGCTGTCGCTCATCCAGTCCAGCTGGTTTATCCGGTTTTCAAAGGACTTCTGGAGGTTGTTCACCAGCTCCAGCACGCGCTTTTTCGCATCTTCGTTGAAATACCGTTTCACATAGAGCTGACCCAGGGCGTAGCCGAGTTGACGGTCCACTTTGCTGACCATCTGCTGAGCGCGCGTCTGCTGCTTGGACTGGCCGAGCAGTACTTTTTCGTATTCAAAGCTGGCGGATTCAAACGGCTCGCTGAGGACGTTGGCATAAGAGGTCAGAGAACTGGCTTTGAGGTAGGTCTTCCAGTCAGCCAGTGATACGCTGCCCAGTAGTGCATTCAGCTTGTCATAATAGGCAGGCTGTCGCACATCCACCGAGTCAGCTTTCAGCTTCAGCTGGCTGAGCATTTTTGACCACCCGATGCGGGGATGTCTGCGGTCCAGTCCGTCCACTGCCAGCTTGTTGTAATTCTCCTTCACCACCCTCCGCTCGATGCGGGTTTTATGGGACTCGGCCAGTGATTTTTCGATACCATAAGCGACATCAGCGGCGTTTTTTGCCTCTGCTTCACTGCTTCCGGTGAGTTGGAATAGTGTGGCAAGGTAGTTTCGGTAGGCCTTTTGGATACCGACAGTAGCGGAATCTGTATTGAAATAGTAGTCCCGATCCGGCAGTCCCAGTCCGGATTGGCTGAAATGAAGGATATTGATGCCACTGTTTTCCTGATCAGGGGATATGTTCATCCCGATAAAGGACTGGTCTCCTGCTTCCAGTTGGCTTGCCACAAAGGACACCAGACCCGGTACATCCTGAATCGCATCGACGCTGGCCAGAAGCGGCTTTACCGGTTCATAGCCACGGGCATTGATCACCTCGGTGTCCATGCCTGAGGCATAGAAATCGCCTACTTTCTGCTCGATACTTCCAGCGGAATGGGTCCCGGCAGCCGCTTCTTCCAGGATATTTTCCAGTAGAGCCCGCTGGGGGATGTTCAGGAAGGAATAAGACCCCACCCCTACCTGGTCTTCTGCGATCCGGGCCGTGTCATACCAGGGTCCGTTTACATGCATGAAAAAATTATCACCAGGCTTGATGGAGGCATCTATACCATCGACATCCACAAATTGCCGTTTCGAAAGATCTTCCGAAGTGTCTTGCCCTCCGCAGGAAGCCAGGACAGCCAAGATCAATAAGGAGTAAAGGTTGGTTTTCATGTGTTTAAAATTTTTTTAGTGGTCTGTACCTGTTCCGAACCGGTTTCCTGAGAATCCCGCATGCATTGTAACCATCCCATGGGTATTGCTTGTTCGTGTCAGATCTGATTTATAGCGTAAGGTATTCTTACATTGAATATGGGCAGGAAATCAACAGCATACAAGCGGCGATTACATCACCCCCATTTGGAATCTTTTGGGAGGGGATTTGCCTATTTAGAAGGACTGGGCTTTGATGAAAGAAAGGATGACTGGATGCGTTTAGCCCATCCTACCACTTTCCAGGCCTTATCCTCATACTTACTGCCTTTGAGACACGAACCGGGATTGTATTACGGAGTATCTCAGTGTTGGTCCTTTTCTGTTGGCATGCTCCCGCTTTTTGAAAAGCTTTCAGCAAATCCCTTTTGTAGAAGGCTGAGCACAACCATTTATAGAGAATTCCTATGGAACCATAAAAATAATCAATTTGATTTATAATCTTATCCATGATAGTATTGAATAGATTTTAAAAATGCCTATCTTATTAATTCAACCTACTTACTAACTAAATACTAATTAATATGTCAGAAATGGAAGACCTTAATTCGGAATCACAAGCAGGCGCAGGCAAGTGTCCGTTTCATGGAGCCCATAAGCAAGCTGCTGGAGGGGGTACACGCAACCGGGATTGGTGGCCAAACCAGCTCAAGCTGGGTATCCTCCGTCAGAATTCGAACTTGTCCGACCCGATGGACGGGGATTTTGATTATGCCGAGGCATTCAATTCCCTGGATTATGAAGGGCTGAAAGAAGACCTTCGCCATCTTATGACGGATTCGCAGGATTGGTGGCCTGCCGATTTTGGGCATTATGGTGGCCTTTTTATCCGCATGGCGTGGCACAGTGCAGGTACGTACCGGATCGGTGACGGACGCGGGGGTGCCGGAGCCGGCATGCAGCGGTTTGCCCCACTCAACAGTTGGCCGGACAATGTGAGTCTGGACAAAGCCCGAAGACTGCTATGGCCAATCAAACAGAAATATGGCAAGAAAATATCCTGGGCTGATCTGATGATCCTGGCGGGAAACGTAGCCCTTGAATCTATGGGATTCAAGACGTTTGGCTTTGCCGGAGGACGTCCTGATGTATGGGAGCCGGACGAATCGGTATACTGGGGTTCGGAAAATACCTGGCTGGGAAGTGATATCCGGTATGCCCATGGCTCCAAAGGGGTAGCCGATGAAGGTGTATTGGTATCCGATGATAACCCTGATGGCAAGACACACGCCCGTAACTTGGAGAAACCACTGGCGGCATCGCATATGGGCTTGATATACGTGAACCCGGAAGGACCGGATGGCACGCCCGATCCTGTGGCAGCGGCCAAGGACATCCGCGACACATTTGGCCGGATGGCCATGAATGATGAAGAAACAGTCGCTTTGATAGCGGGTGGCCATAGCTTCGGGAAAACACACGGAGCTGCCCCTTCCGACCATGTAGGGCCTGAGCCTGAGGGAGCAGATATTGCTGCACAGGGTTTTGGATGGGCTAACAGCTATGGATCCGGCAAAGGCAAGGATGCGATCACTTCCGGCCTGGAAGTGATCTGGACTACCACCCCTACCCAGTGGAGCAATAACTTCTTTGAGAACCTCTTCAATTTCGATTGGGAGCTTACCAAAAGTCCGGGCGGTGCACACCAGTGGGTGGCCAAGAATGCCGAGCCTATCATCCCGGATGCTTTTGACAGCTCGAAGAAGCATCTGCCTACCATGCTTACCACCGACCTCTCTTTGAAAATGGACCCCGGATTTGAGAAGATCTCCAGAAAATTCCTGGAAAACCCGGATGAATTTGCCGAGGCATTTGCCAGAGCGTGGTTCAAGCTGACCCACCGTGATATGGGACCACGGTCACGCTACCTCGGACCGGAGGTGCCGGCGGAAGAACTGATCTGGCAGGATCCCATCCCGGCAGTAAACCATGAGCTGATCAGTGAGCAGGATATCGCAGGGCTGAAGGATAAAATCCTTGCATCCGGATTGAGCTTGTCGCAGTTGATAGGCACGGCCTGGGCTTCTGCTTCTACCTTCCGTGGTTCAGACAAGCGCGGAGGTGCAAACGGTGCCCGTATCCGCTTTGCCCCCCAAAAGGACTGGGCGGTAAACAATCCTGCCCAGCTGGCAAAAGTCCTTCAGGTACTGGAAGGTATCAAAGAGGAGTTTGACCAGTCACAAGGCGGTAAACAAGTCTCACTGGCGGACCTGATCGTACTGGGTGGATGTGCCGGAGTGGAGCAGGCAGCTAAAAATGCCGGCCATTCGATCACGGTACCTTTCACACCGGGACGCGGGGATGCCCTGCTGGAGCAGACAGACTTCGAAGCCTTTGAGGTGCTGGAACCACTCGCTGATGGATTCCGCAATTACCTTTCTAAAAGATTCACCGTCTCTGCAGAGGAGCTGCTGATCGACAAAGCACAATTACTCACTTTGACTCCTCCTGAACTGACCGTACTGATCGGTGGGATGCGGGTACTGGGTACGAACTACGACCAGTCCAAGCACGGGGTGTTTACCACCCGTACCGAAACGCTTAGCAATGACTTCTTCCTGAATCTGCTGGATATGGGAACTGCATGGACTGCCACATCTGATGCCCAAGAGGTGTTCGAAGGCCGTGACCGAAAAACCGGACAGGTGAAGTGGACCGGAACCCGTGTGGATCTCCTCTTTGGATCCAATTCGGAACTCCGTGCCATCGCTGAGGTCTATGCATGCAGTGATTCCCAGGAGAAATTTGTGAAGGACTTCGTGGCTGCCTGGGACAAGGTGATGAACCTGGACCGGTTTGATTTGGCTTAAATATCCACTGACTAATATTTCCATATAAAATGGCCCAAAAATGGGCCATTTTCTTTTAAAGTCACGGGATTCTTAAATGGTACAACTGATAGAAACATTCTTTGACATTACAAGAAAGAAAACCCAATCATTGGAATCGTTTCTTTCAAAAAATTCTTTATCACGGACTCGGGAAACACATATTTACGTTTACAAGTTGAACTATAATGTTAAATATTTGACCGATAACTTTCAAGAAAGCAAATTATAATTCTAGTATGGTGGTGTGGTGGTTAATGTAGGAATTGATGAAGTTGGAATAGGAGGCTCTTTAAACCCCTTATAAGTATATAATCGTTCAGATTTCTAGCAAATTCCACAGCGCTCTTCATCACAAAATCATAATTTGATAATATATAATCTTTAAAAACTTCTAATCATTAACAGCTAAATTCTATAAACTAAATAATAAATTATGTTGTTATAAATATTGTCGCTCCTAAGAATATTCAAAATTATGGGCATTTGAATATTATAGAAAAAATAGCATATGATATGAAATTATTTTCAGGAGATTATATTTCGTTACATGAGCATGATGATCTCTACCCACCAAATTATCTTCAAAATATACAATCTATCATCTCAGAGTTACCAGATAGTACTTTCGGTTATATAGCCTATAATAATATTATTGGCTTAAATAGAAGCGCGTATTTAGAATGAATAGACTATCCTCTCAGCACACTCACCTTTAAAATCGAAGCTCTTACTACTTTATTATACCATAAGAGAATAGAATATTTGATAATTGTGGATGGTGCTATTTAGAGCCAAGATATTATAATTCTTTTGGGGCTAACCTTAAAAAAATCAGCTTGGAGAGGGGAGAGAAATTCCTGCTACTCACGTAAATATGAATGAGAGCAACGAGAGTCATCATACCTCCGATCATTACAAGATTTATGAAGTCGTTTCTAAAACAGGGTTTGATAGATGGCCTGGAGATTTATCCTATATTTTTGACAATTCCAAATAAATATGATTCTATCCTGAATTTAATGAAATGACTACTTTGAGTAAAAAGATGCTGACGGAAAATCTTTTCACAAAAATACTCAATCTAAAAGATGGATGGATAGTCGATTCTGTTAATACAGATTTTTCTAAAAAGGAAATACGCATTCGGGAGTCTGTCTGCCGGAGTAGCTGGTAGATGAACAGACTGGTGAGATTTGCAAAGTCTACGATCAAATGATTGTAATCAAATAAGGTACATGATTGTAATCAAATAAGGTACAATAGGCATCAGTAGAAGCCCTACTATAAAGAATAAGACAAATCGAACCCTTAGTGATTTATATTTCCTTTCTATCTTTTCAAGATCAATCGGATAGTTAGTATAAATCAATTGCAAGGGTGCCAACAATAGATTATAAATTAATACCACGCACCCTCCTACTACCAACATAATCAAAATATTTCCATCTGCTATATCAGGGATTTTTATTCCTAATCTGAACAATACTGCAGCCAATCCGAAAATTGATGCTAGGAAATAAGGAACAATCATGGATTTCACCTGACCTTTGTAAAACATGTCAGCCATTTCCTTTCCTCTGTTTTTATAGATAGCGAAATAGCAAAAATCACGTAAATCAATTATAAACATATGTATTTTTTTATCTTTCATAAGATATTTTATTTACATAGATAATTACTATAAAAATATAGATTCTAATAAATCAGATGTATTTCTAGTGAGATTATTTTATTTAAAATTTTTTGTTAACAATGTATGATATTCATTTATTATTTTCTCTCGATGGAAAACTTCTAGAGATTTCCTGTAAGAATTATTTCTTAATCTATCTCTGATTTTCTTATCTTTAAATACACGAATTACTTGATCTGAAATACCTTTATCACAGATTACTCTATTCTGCTTTTCATCTACTTTGATACTTAGCTTTAAACAATCAACATTATGTGTAAATATTTCTTAGCGGAGAAGTATCCCTTGGCTTGGTCTTTCACCGGGAGGCTCTGATTTCAGGAAGTATCATGACATGGCGGGCTCCTGGGCGGTTACTTTCCACGCGCCTCCAAAATAGCAGGCATATGCTCATTGGCCCACTGGGTAAGTGCCTGGATATGCGGAAGCAGGGACTGCCCCATTTCGGTAATCCGATACTCTACCCGAGGCGGTACTTCAGGAAAAACCGTTCGCGTCACCAAACCGTCTGATTCCAATGTCCGCAGGGTGGCGGTGAGCATCTTTTGCGAAATATCCGGGATGGCTTTGTTCAGCTCACTGAAACGTAATTTCTCCTCCTGACCTAAAATCAGTATAAGGAGGATGGACCACTTATCCCCTAATCGGTCCAGGATATTTCTGATAGGACAGTTCCCCTCCAATCCGCTAAATTTTTCCAAAGAATTTTTCATCTTATTCCACTGGTTTTCAGTAATAGTTACGTGCAAGTAAGTAGCTTACTTGATGGTATCGTCTTTTATTTCCGGTTGCTAAGTTACACATTTGTATACTTACTAAAAGAGAGTAAGTAAAAATAAGAGAGTAATTATAAGCATCTTCTAAAAACTGAATCCTATGGAAAAAATTGTAGTCACCGGAGCAAGTGGACAGTATGGAAAAGCCACACTTGAATTCCTGCTGAAAAAAGGTGTAAATCCCGCATCACTAGTAGGTTTGGTGCGGAGTGAAGCAAAAGGCTCAGCACTGAAAGAACTTGGTATTCCAGAAGCAATCGCAGACTATGACGATTATGGCTCTCTGGTCCGTGCTTTTCAGGGTGCTGGGAAATTGGTTCTGGTTTCAGGGTCAGATATCAACAAAAGGGCAAAACAGCATCAAAATGCCATCCAGGCAGCCCAGGAGGCAGGGGTGAAACACATCATCTACACCAGCCTGGAGCGGAAAAATGAAACGGCGGATTCTCCGCTGGCCTTTGTGGCAAAATCACACCTACAGACAGAAGAACTCCTGAAAGAATCCGGGGTTGCCTATACCATTCTTCGCAATAACCTGTATCTGGATATGTTGCCTATGTACCTTGGTGAAAAGGTATTGGAAAAGGGGATTTATCTTCCTGCCGGGAAAGGAAAGGCGGGGTATGCGCTCCGGTCTGAAATGGCTGAAGCTACTGCGGCCGTCGCGGCAGGTGAAGGACATGACTTCAAGGTCTATTACTTTTCAAACCCAGAGAATACCTCTTTTGACCAAATCGCATCCCTCCTAGGTGGGCTTACCGGAAAAGATGTCTCTTACTCCAGTCCTGATCCAGCTACCTATAGGGAAGCCTTGTCGGGGGCAGGGGTTCCTGCGGAGTTTATAGCTGTGCTGTCCGGCTTTGCAGAAGGCATAGCTGCCGGGGAGCTGGAAAGCCCGCGTAGCGATCTGGAAATCCTCCTGGGTAGAAAACCTACCTCTGTCAAAGCATTTTTAGCTGGGATCTATGGCTAAGAATCCAGCCACACAAGTTAAATGAGTTCGGGATAATAATAAGTTAAAAACCGCTCAAAACGTCACTGAGAGCCCTTTTAGGTAGGGGTTGGTACGGAAGGAAAGAGTGTTGCTGTCCCAAAGATGGTGAAATTCCCAAGGCTCCCCCTATTCAAATTATCTCCTATATCTCATGACTGTTTTCCTGAGATGTAAGCCGAACTTCAGTCCAATTACTGAAAAACCACTTCTGAATGACAGTCAGAAGTGGGTTTTTCAATTTGCGTCCTATAACTGTAAATCGTATATCACCGATAATCAGATCACAGTGTAAGCCAACTCACGCTGCTTACCTTATCTGGAAACTCCCTACATAATAGTCCGGATCTACACTGACCCCGCTGCGCCGGGCTACTTTTAGCTCGCTCCACTGTGTGGTGGGAACCACCCGCATGCGGGTATCACCCAGCTCCAGGTCTACCGGCATCGTAAACGATTTGATGCAGTTAGCCCACCGGAAATTCAGCGTATGATCATCTGAGAAATAGTATTCCAAAATAGGAATTGTACTGTTTCTGAGGTACTGGTCAAAAAAACCGGAGAGATCCATGCCCATTTCCTGGGCGATGTACTCTTCAACCTGCCGTGTGGTGACCGTCTGGTGGTAGAATTCCCTGTTCAATCCGCGAAGGATAGCTCTCCATTTTCCGTCGTCCTTGACGATTTCCCTCAGCATATTCAGGATATTCCCTCCCTTGTAATACATATCACCCGAGCCCCGTTGGTTTACCCCGTAGCGTCCGATGATCGGACTGTCATTTTCTATCTTGGCCCGGGTACCCCTCACATACTCCTGGCCTGCTTCTTTCCCAAAATGATAATCGAGAAACAGGCTTTCGGAATAGTTGGTGAAGCTCTCGTGGATCCACATGTCGGCCACATCTTTATAGGTAATGTTGTTGGCAAACCACTCATGGCCGGATTCATGGATAATAATAAAATCGAATTTCATCCCCCACCCCGTGCCGCTGAGATCTGTACCCAGGTAGCCGTTTTTAAAACCATTGCCATACGTAACCGAACTCTGGTGCTCCATGCCCAGATAGGGAGCTTCTACGAGCTTGTAGCTGTCTTCATAGAAAGGATATGGGCCAAACCAGTACTCGAATGCCTCCATCATACGACGGGCGTCCCGGAACTGTACTTTGGCTTTCTCCAGGTTATCGCGTAGGACATAATAATCCATATCCAGCGTGCCCTTTTCACCCTGATACTTCTCAGAGAAATGGACATAGTCCCCAATATTGATATTCACCCCATAGTCATTGATCGGATTGCTGACAAACCAGTGATAGGTTTTGGTCTGGGCGGTGGAGTCCACTTTTCTCAGCCTACCATTGGACACATTGGTCAAGTCCTTCGGCACCGTGATGCTGATAAGCATGCTGTCCACCTCATCTGCAGGATGGTCTTTGCTGGGCCACCAGATACTGGAACCTATTCCCTGATTGGAGGATGCGATAAAAGGCTTGCCGTTCCCATCCTCGGTCCAGGAGATTCCCCCGTCCCAAGGTGGACGGATGGCCTCTTTGGGCTTACCCTCATAGGTGATGACTACCTCTTCCACAGCCCCAGGGATCTGCTTCTTCTGCAGGGTGATGAAATGTGCCGCTCCGTCCTTTCTGATTTCCAGCGGCTGCCCATCCTGGCTTGCACTGCGCATCACCAGCGGCTCCTGTAGGTCGATCTGCATGACCTGATGCTCTTTTTCTACCCGGTAGCGTACCGTATTTGTACCTGCCAGGGATTTGGTCTGAGGAGCTACTTCCACGAATAGATGATAGTAAGCCAGGTCCCACCATCCCCGCTCCGGAGTGATACTTCCCCTCAGCGTATCAGCACGGGTGTAAAGTTCCTGAGAGTAGACACTCCCCGATACCGTCATAATGAGAAAACTTGCTGCGAGTAGCTTGAGGGATAACTTCATTTGATTGATATTGATAGACAGTGGGATTTGTTTGTACCAAATTTTCCAAAAAATCCGGGCAATGCAAGCAAATTAGGGCAGGCCTTGAAATTTCCGGCAAAAATAGCCCGCTTTCCGGGATGGATCCACCCTGCGCTTCCGGTTTACCTGAGGTGTTCCTTAAGCTCGTCCAATTTCAAACCCAGATCATACTGTAGATCTTCCTCTAATTTATCGATGATTTTTTCAGCTTTCCCTAGCTGTACCTGATACAGGTTAGCGATTACCGGATGGCTATGCCGGAGATAGCCGTACTCCACCAGTTGCCCGCAGAAGTAGAGAATCAATTCCGCCTGGTCGGCTTTGTTTTTTCCCAGTTTCAGGGCTTTGTTCAGTTTTCGGCGGATGCCCTGGGCTGACTTCTTCGCCACGTGGTAATTTCTGGTGTTGGCCACCTGAAATGCCTCATCGAGCTCCTGCTTGACAGCTTCTGTAAAAAGACCGGGCTGATCACGCTCGTTCAGTTTGAAGTAGAGAAATGCCTTGTTTTCCCTGCTGAATTTGGCCAGGTCTGTGATCAGCGTGATCAGTTCTTTCCCGCTGAGATAGCCGAGGTCTTTTTTGAGCTGGGCCAGGGAGGGTATTTCCATAAGGTGTTAGCAGATTATAAGTGATACGGGTAGGATTAAAATACTTCACGTGGGACAAAGGATGCTGCCGTTAAGTAGCGCAGCACGTGCTTTCATTTACCTTCCACCGGGAGGACAGTGCTTCTGCAGGTAGTCCCTATACAGTCTGGATAGGTGCGCACCGGTCCCCTCTCCTTCTGAGATGGAATGTGAGCGGTTGGGATACGGCATAAACTGGAAGAGTTTGCCATGGCGGATCAGTTCATTCACCAGCATATCGGCATTGGCATAGTGGACATTGTCGTCTCCCGTGCCATGGATATAGAGCAGGTTACCTTTCAGGTTTTTGGCGTGGGTCACCGGAGAGCCTGCTATGAAATCCTCCATGTTTTCCTGGGGAAGCCCCATATACCGCTCCTGATAGATGTTGTCATAGGTGAGCTGATTGGCCACAGCTGCCACAGCGATCCCGGTCTGGTAAACCTCCGGATACTGGAAGAGCAGATTTAGGGTAGCTGAACCTCCCCCACTCCAGCCCCATACGGCCACGCGCTCTGGGTCGGTAAATTCCCAGTCCAGAATCTGACGGGCTGCTTCAGCCTGATCGGAGATATTGAGCCGCCCGATTTGGCGGTAGATGCTTTTGCGCCATTCCCGTCCTTTAGGCGCAGGTGTTCCCCTGTTGTCCATACTGATGTAGAGATAGCCATCTTTGGCCATGCTGCCTCCGTAGAGTCTGTTGTGGGCCACGCCATACATATCTTTCACATTGGCGCCCCATGGTTCCGTGTAGACATAGAATACCACCGGGTATTTTTTCGATGGGTCAAAACCCTCCGGCTTCACCATCCAGCCATCCATCTCCGTCCCATCTGCAAGGGTGATCTGAAAAAACTCCACAGTATTGTCTTCCTGCTGCTGCCCGGACAGCTTGGATGCAATGCTGTTTTCCCGCTCCAATGCCTCATGTCTGGGAAGGTGGACCCACTCCTGCACAGGTTGGGTAGAGGTATTCTGAAACTGATGCAGCGCATACGTTCCGGAAGGCGAAACCGTATAGTGGTGTGTACCGCTCAATCCCTCCGGTGTAATCCGCTCTGGCTTGCCTCTGCCGTCCAGCCGGGTGCGGTAGAGGTATTTCTGGGTGGCATTTTTCGGCGAAGCATGGAAATATACCCAGTTGTTTTTTTCATCCACCTGCAGCAGGTTGATCACATCATAGTCTCCGGAAGTGACCAGGGTCTCTTTACCGTCCAGCCCGATCCGGTATACATGCCGCCAGCCGTCCTTTTCACTGAGCCAGATGAATTCCTTCTTATCCTTGATCCATTGAAACGCATGCCTGAAGGTCAGCGCGTACACATTTTCCCATGAAGAAAGTACATCTATCCATGCTTCATCCGATTCCTCATAAACCAATCTGGCTGTATTTTGAATCACATTCAAATCATAGATCTTGCTTTCATTCTGCTTGCGGTTGAGTTGCTGGATGAAGAGGCTGGCAGGGGAGTTCCACTCCATCCGTGGCAGGTAATGCTGTTTGGGATCACCTGGCACAGCCAGCCAGGTGAGTTTCTTACCGGATAGCTCGATGACTCCTATCCTGGCAGGTGAAGGCGTCTCTCCCACTTTGGGGTATTCTACGGGGATCACCTGTGCGTATACCGAGTCGGTATTATTGATCATATAAAAATCCCGGATCTGTCGGGCATCCAGTTGCCAGAATGCAATCCGCTTTCCATCAGGGCTCCACTGAAATCCATCGCGGCAGGCAAACTCTTCCTCATAGGCCCAGTCAAAGGTGCCGTTGATCAGTTTTCTCGAACCATCCGTGGTGAGCTGTGTGATCTGTCCGCTGGCCAGATCTTCATGGTAGAGGTTAAATTCGCTGACGTAAGCCAGTTGACTTGCATCGGGTGAGAACTTGGCAAACCGCAGAGAGGAAGGCGGAAGCCCTTTTCCGGCCTGTTTGAGCTGCTTGGTATCCATGTCCAGCACCCAGTAGTCTCCCTGTGTATCGAGCCGCCACACCCGCTTCGTATTAGTATACACCAGCAGCTTCCTGCCATCGTCTGAAAAGGAAAAATCCCTGATTTTTAGAACGGGTTGCCCACCGGATGCGGCAAAATCCCGCGGTACCAGGACAGACCGTGTATTATCCGGTAACTGATAGCGTACGATTTCATTGTTTTCGACCTGAAAGTAGGCGTCACCTGTATTAGTCCACTTGATATCCTGTGAATATCCAAGAGTGCTGCCGACCAGAATAATGAGCAGCAGGCAAATTGCAGAGCGTTTTTGAAAAGTTCCCATGCTGCCAAATTACAATGAAAATCCATGACGGGGCAATGGTACAAATCTGTTTGTTTGTTTTTTAATGCGGAGCGGTACAGGTA
Source organism: Algoriphagus sp. (assembly GCA_048819475.1). Taxonomy (GTDB): domain Bacteria; phylum Bacteroidota; class Bacteroidia; order Cytophagales; family Cyclobacteriaceae; genus Algoriphagus. Next base: position 46,839 of record JBMDXP010000077.1, on the reverse strand, counting down.
GTACTGGGCAAAGCAGTCCAGGATCCCTAAAACTTTCTCTTTACCTGTTGCGAATAGCCTAGTACTCCTTGTTTTATTAAGATATCCAAAAAAAGAGGACCGCGTCCTGGGTTTCCTGGATGCAAACACTTATCCAGGGAGAATCAAAACGTCGAAGAGAACTCGCGCTTGTATTCCATAGGAGTCTTACCGAAACGGTCCTTAAACTGTTTGTTGAAGTTGGAGAGCGTGAAAAAACCGCACTCCATGGCTATTTCGCTGATATTGATGTCCTCCTCATGGAGAAGCTTGCAGGCATGGCTGATCCTCACATCACAGAGAAACTCTGAAAAAGACTTGTTCACCCGGGACTTAAAATAGCGGCTAAAGGCACTTACGGAAAGATTGGCCAGTTGAGCCACTTCTTCCAGCATAATCTTTTCCTTGAAATTATTCATCACATACTCATAGACCTGTCCCATGCGGTCTTTTTCGGATTCCTTGCTCGTATTGATATAAGTAGACTGGGTGATGCATTTACAATCCTTGGAATCCACCATAAGATTGAGGATCTTCAGTACCTGGATTATGCTGTCGCCTGCTTTCATGGTGAGCAGTTCCTGCATCAGTTTGGAGATCTGCCTATTGGTCTCCCCACTTATTTCAAGCCCACGGGATGACTTCCGGAAAACTTGGGCTACGCCCTCAAACTCCTCCAGCTCAAAGACCGATTTATTCAGGAAATCATTGGGAAGGTAGATCACGATCCCATGCGTCATGAGGTTGTTGGTATTGTCCAGGTAGCTGTTGTCATTCCTCCAGAGATGTGGCAGATCGGGGCCGATAAACACCATATCCCCTTCCTTGAAAGGCTGCATGTGATCACCTATAAAACGTGTACCCCTGCCCTCAAGCACTGTAAATAATTGATACTCAGAATGAAAATGCCAATTTACATCAAAATATGGGGCAACTAACTCTCTGACTACAAATGCTTTACCTTCTGGTATCCGTGACTTCTCTAAAGGTTTTTTCACTGATTATTGCTATTTTGAATTTGATTCCTATCCAAAAATGATAATAAACAGTCAGAATTCAAGGGAATACAGTGAGATATTACATGAAAGAATTAGGAATATTAAAGTTCGGAAAAACAATAAACCCGTATTATGGTTAAAAGCAATTTAAGTCCTTATTTTAAATCGGGAGGAATAGCTGGAATCGCACTGTTCTTGCTGTTAGTTATACTCGCCTCCTGTGGTAAAAGTTCCAAAGAGAACTTCCTTTCTGACTCAGATCCAAGACGTGTCGAGATCCTGGTACTAGGTCATGAAAGTGAGCATCACAACTCTGAGAAGCTGATGATGTATCTGAGTACCCCACTTTTTCAAAAGGGGATCAACCTTACCTATACCACAGATCCCAATGATCTGAACGAGACCAAACTGAATAATTACGACGGTCTGCTGATCTATGCCAACCATGACAAGATCACACCTGAGCAGGAAAAAGCCCTCAAGGATTATGTCCAGGGTGGAAAAGCCCTGATCCCTATCCACAGTGCTTCTTTCTGTTTCCAGAATTCAGACTGGTACATCGGAGCAGTGGGAGGGCAGTTCAGTACCCATGGTACCGGAGACTTCACAGCTACCATTGTGGATAAGGAGCATCCGGTGATGCAGGGGATCAATGAATTTGAGACCTGGGATGAGACTTATGTGCATTCTAAGGTGAACCCAGATATGCATGTGCTGATGGAGCGTGTGGATGGGGATCACAGAGAGCCTTACACCTGGGTAAGGAATGAAGGCAGCGGACGTGTATTTTATACTGCCTATGGACACAACGAAAAGACTTGGGAGAAGAAGGAATTCCAGCAGCTTGTGGCCAACGGTATACTTTGGGCTGTTGGCGACAAAGTGAACAAGCTATTGGCAGACTACAAGATCCCTTCCCCGCAGTTCCAGGATGCAGAAATCCCCAATTACGAAAACAGGGACCCTGCCCCACGCTTCCAGTTACCACTATCACCGGAAGAATCCATGAAGCTGATACAGGTACCGGTAGGATTTGAGCTGGAGCTTTTTGCTTCTGAGCCGATGATCATCAACCCAATGGCCATGGCCTGGGATGAGCGCGGTAGACTGTTTGTAATAGAGACCACGGACTATCCGAATGAGGTTAGAAAAGAAGGGGGAAATGATAAAATCAAAATCCTGGAAGATACCAATGGAGATGGCAAAGCTGATAAAGTGACCATTTTTGCGGACAATCTGAATATCCCTACTTCCATCATGGCAGTAAACGGTGGGATGTTGATCTCAATGGCCCCTGATTTTGTATTCCTGAAAGACACAGACGGTGATGATGTGGCTGATGTACGGGAAGTAGTGATGACAGGTTGGGGTAAAAGTGATACACATGCCGGACCATCTAACCTGAAATATGGATTTGACAATAAGATCTGGGGAGTATTGGGTTATTCCGGTTTCCAGGGTGAAGTAAGCGGTAAGACCCATTCCTTCGGCCAGGGTGTCTACCGCTTTGATCTGGACGGATCCAATCTGGAATTCCTCGGACGCACCAGCAACAATACCTGGGGACTGGGCTTTACAGAAGATTTTGAGACATTTATATCCACGGCAAACGGACAGCACAGCGTGTACTATTCCATGGATAACAGGTTTATGAAGCGGCCGATCTATCAGGGAGCCGGAAACACCGTCCATGGTATCGATTCCCACTTTGATATGCCACACTTGACGCCGTTCCGGAGACAGGTGGACTGGCATGGAAGTTATACTGCTGCTGCAGGACACAACTTCTATACGGCAAGAAGCTTCCCGAAAAACTACTGGAACAGAATTGCCTTCGTAGCTGAGCCTACCGGTAGGGTATTGCACAATTCGATCATCAATCCTGAAGGATCAGGTTATAAGGAGAAAAACGGCTTTAACATTCTGGGCAGCTCGGATGAGTGGTTCTCGCCTGTCCATGCCGAAGTAGGTCCTGACGGGGCACTATGGGTGGCAGATTGGTACAACTTTATCATCCAGCATAACCCTACCCCAAGAGGATTTGACAACGGAGAGGGCAATGCTTACATCAACCCACTCAGGGACAGCGAACACGGCAGAATCTACAGACTGAAATACAAAGGTGCTGATGACTCGAAGGTCTTCGATCTGAGGGATGCAGGGGCATCCAAACTCCTGGAAGCGTTGGGAAGTGACAACATGTTCTGGAGATTGACCGCTCAGCGAATCATTGTAGAGACGCAGAACAAAGATGTGGTGAAAGGGCTATACAAACTGATTGATTCCCAGGAAGTGGATGAGGCCGGGATCAATGGTCCTGCGATCAATGCCCTATGGACACTGAAAGGACTGGGAGAGCTGGAAGGAAACAATGCTGAAGCCCAGCAGGCGGCTGAGAGAGCCTTGAAGCATCCATCTGCTGCAGTAAGAAAGAATGCGGTAAGAGTACTTCCTATCAGTGCAGCTTCATCTGATGCCATCATGGCGGCAAACCTCTTGGAAGACCAGGATCTGATCACACGGAAGGATGCAATACTTGCCATCTCTGAGATGCCGGTATCGGAAGCCGTAGCGAAAAAACTCCTGGAGATAGCCGGTAAAGAGGAAAACCAGAAAGATGATTACCTGCCCCAGGCCATATTCTCTGCGGTACTTACCCATCCTGGTGCTTTTGAGGGAAGACAGGTGGCACCTGCTGCGGGAGAAGAGGAAGAGTTGAGTCTTGCCGACAGGATTTCGAAAAGCCTGGTGTCCGAGCAGTATGCGCTGAGCCAGAGAAATGCGATGCTGTTCCCGCCGGATCCTACCGGAAAGGAAATAGAAATACAGATGGCCATCTCCAAAGGCAGGGATCCCCTCGATGGTATCCTCGTGGCTCAGGGTAACAGCGCCAACGGTTATAGTTTATATGTATACAAGGATGCGCTCCACTTCGTCGTGATACAGGATGAAGAGGTGAAAATCATCAGTTCTAAAAAGAACCTTCCGTCGGAGCAGTTTGTAGTCAATGCCTCCCTAGCAGGAAACGGCAACATGAGTCTCAAGATTAACGGCTCGGAAGTAGCGAGCGGAAAAGCAAAAGGTTTATTTAAGGCACCACTTACTCCTGACAATGTCCGTGTAGGACAGTTTGATTCGCAGAATCCAGTAGGACCATACGAAGGCCAGTGGAGATTTACAGGAAGGATAGGCAATAATGCAAGCCTGGAATTGAAGCAACCCGCAGCAGGAGGCAGCGGTGAAACTGCTTCAGCTGAAGTAATGCCTGCCACTGCAGTTGACGGGATGATCACCATCTCAGCAGTCCCACATGAAATGAGCTTTGATAAAGCAACTTTTGTGGTGAAAGCCGGTGAACAGTTGACTTTGGACTTCAAGAATACGGATTTCGTACAACACAACCTGGTGATAGGCCAGATTGGTTCTCTGGAAAAAATCGGTCAAATGGCCGAGAAAATGGCACGTGAACTTACTGCCGTTGATAAGAGCTTTATACCGGATATGCCTGAAGTATTGGTGGCTACTGCGCTGGTAAGCCCCAATACGGAAGATTCGATCGTTTTCACCGTGCCAAGCGAACTTGGTGATTATCCTTTTCTATGTACTGTTCCTAGCCATTGGCCACTGATGAACGGAATAATGAAAGTAATATAAGAATGGGATTAAATGTAAAATTCGGTGTAAGTACCTGGCTATGGACTTCCCCTTTTTCCAAAGAGACCCTCGGGCTTTTGCCTAAAATCAAAGAGTTCGGATACGACGTGGTAGAAATACCCGTCGAAGATCCTGCTCTGGTCGATGTAAAAGAAGTAAAGCAAGCGCTGGCAGACAACGGGTTGGAGGCAGTCATCTGTGGAGCTTTTGGCACCAGCAGGGATCTGACCAACGAAGACCCGGCGTTTCACCAGACCAGCTTTGACTACCTGAACGAGTGCTTTGCCATAGCTGCAGGTTTGGGAGCCAAGTTTGTGGCTGGCCCGATGTATTCTGCCGTAGGTAAAGCCAGATTGGTCTCTCCTGAGCAAAAGAAGGTCGAATGGGACCGCGCCGTCACCAACCTCCGGATTGTATGTGAAAATGCACGGAAGTTTGGGCTTGATATCGCGCTGGAAACGTTGAACAGGTTCGAGACAGATCTGATCAATACCTGTGAAGAATTGATGCGCCTGATCAGTGATATCAATGAGCCGGAAGCGAAGGTGATTCTTGACGGGTTCCATATGAATATCGAGGAGCCTAACCCTGAAGCAGCAATCAGACTCGCAGGGGATAAACTTATCCATTTCCAGGTGTCGGAGAATTACCGTGGTACGCCCGGGACGGGACAGACTCCCTGGGATGCCTATAAGCGGGGGTTGGAGGCCGTGAACTACCAAGGGGTAATCTCCATCGAAAGCTTCACTCCTGATGTGAAGGAATTGGCAGGTGCTGTATGCATCTGGAAGCCTCTGGTACCGAGCCAGGATGGCTTTGCCAAAGAAGGCCTGGAATTTCTCAAAACCTGGGCGTCCAACTAAATCAAACTAGTAATTATTATCTTTTTTCAACCCATATAGTGTAACCAACTATGAGTAAAAAACCAATCAACATTGCCATCATCGGCCTGGGGTTCGGAGCCGAATTTATACCAATTTATCAAAAGCATCCCCTGGCCAATATGTACGCCATCTGCCAGCGGAACAAGGAGAAAGCCGAAGAGATCGGCAAGGCATTCGGGATAGAAAAAGTCTACACCGATTACGATGAGTTGCTGAAGGATCCGGAAGTAGACGCAGTCCATATCAACACCCCTATCCAAAACCATGCAGAGCAGTCTCTAAAGGCCCTAAGAGCAGGGAAACATGTGGCTTGTACAGTGCCTATGGCCACTACCGTAGAGGAATGCAGGGCCATCGTGGAAGAAACTGAGCGGACCGGACTGACCTATATGATGATGGAAACGGTCATATACAGCAGGGAATTCCTGTTTGTAAAGGAAATGTATGAAAAAGGTGAACTCGGCAAGATCCAGTTCCTAAGAGCATCCCATCAACAGGAAATGGCCGGATGGCCTGGCTATTGGGAAGGGCTCCCTCCTATGCACTATGCCACACACTGTGTAGGCCCTGTATTGGCTTTGCCAAAGGCTCAGGCAGAATATGTTTCCTGCCTGGGATCCGGTAGAATCGATGAAGCGCTTATCTCCAAGTACAATTCACCATTTGCGATAGAGACGTGCCATATCAAGTTTAAGGACTCCGATCTGGCTGCTGAGGTGACCCGATCGCTGTTTAATACAGCGAGACAATACAGGGAGAGTTTTGACGTCTATGGCTCAGAAAAGTCATTTGAGTGGACGTTGATCGAGCATGAGGACAGTGTGATCCATACCGGAGAGAGCCCTGAACGTGTGAAAATACCTGATTATGCACACCTCCTGCCAGAAGAGATCGCTTCCTTCACTACCGCAGGTGTATATGATGGGGATGATAACCAGCACCTTTCTTTTATCCAGGGATCTGGCCATGGAGGCTCACACCCCCACTTGGTCAATGAGTTCCTCAACGCGCTTACCGAAGGAAGAGCGCCTTATCCTGATGCCAGGGAATCTGCCAATATTACGTGTGTGGGGATTCTGGCGCACGAATCTGCTCTGAAAGGCGGAGAGATCAAACACCTTCCGGAATTCACATTAAAACATAAATAAGTGCCAATAGAACGATTGGGCTATAAGAAAAGAAATTCCGGGCAAGTTGTCCGGAATTTCTTTTTGTAGGTAATCTCTATCGGCGGCAACAGAACATGGATTTCAACCTTTTACTTGTGTTTTTCAGCAGTCCCTATTTATAGCAGACAACGCTGGTGTAAAAATCCGTAGAACGCTCCCTGCTTAGCCATACGGTTCTAGTAGGTCTGTGCGTTGGACAAGCCAATTATTTCCAATCCATATCCAATGGGGTAGCCTCCATGATCTTTGATGTATCATTATATGGCCTGAATAAGCGCTTCCCTTCTACCATCGCTTCAGCCTTAGCAGTAAGATCCAGCAAATCCATCACGAGTAGGTAGTCTTCGATACTTATACTGGGATCACCACGCTCTATGCATGAAAAAGTACGGAAATTAATCCCAGCCTTCCGGGCCACCTCCTTGGAGGTGAGGTTCAGTCCTTCCCTGGTTTTCTTGATCATTAGGCCGAATTTCTTCAGCGTCCGTTCCACTTTTGGAGCGAAGTTGGCAATTGAGGTATTCATAGTTGGTCTGAAATAATATGGGTCTCTATCAATACGGTGAAGAATTTGGTTTAGTTTAACCCATACCGATAAAAATAAAATTTTTCCGAGATTTTAGTTTGCTATAAACGTGGTAAATCTTGGAATTATCATATTTATTAATTCTTTCATCTAAACTCCTCTATCACTTTCTTATATCAATCTTCCTCAAAATCAGTCAACGGGCTACCGAAGGTTTCTTCTTTCACAAACAGGTTCACTGCCAGTGGAAACAGATGGGCGTTGGATTCAAAGAAATGCATCATATAGCCCGCTGTATTGATGAAAACAACCAGATCACCTATCGCCGGAAGCTGTGGCAGGGATATTTTTCGCTTTAGCACAATGTCCCGTTCTAGGCAGTACGCACCCGTAAAGTAGACACCTACAGCTTCTGCATCGGATAAGGTTTCTTTGTTTATTACATAGGGATCCAGCAGAAAGTCAGCGCTAGAGCTGTAGAGCTGTGTCATATTCATTTCCAGCCCGATGAGCCAGTCACCTCTTGAATCTTTCTTTCTAAAGGCAACCCGTGACACAGTAATCCCAGCCTGATCCAGCAAAGACCTACCCGGTTCCATCCGGATCTGGATATTTAGTTGCTTGGCCATCGAAGCAATGTCCGTTCCGTCCGGGAGGGAGTAAGAGAGGATTTTTTTAAGGAAGCCTGATTTACAGGTATCGTTCCAAAATGAATAGGTATTCAGTCCGCCTTGGATTTTCCCATCGATTAGACTGAACCCCAGCCCATCATTCCCAAAAGTTATCGGGGGACGCTTCAGCGATACGGCAGCTCTAAGCTCCTCCTGAAATTTCAGCCATTGCTCCCTACTTTCCAGATAGTTCATGAGAAAACCTCCCCCTATATCTATGAACTGTGTGCTGAAATGATGTGCTTGGAGCCTTTTTGCCAACTCCATACTTTGGATCAATGCTACAGACCGCTGGTCTGTCGAATACCCATTGAGGTGAAAGTGAAGTCCACTATATTGCAGTCTTGAAAGGCTCTTGCCTTCTCCTACCCTATTCCTCAGAAATCCCTCTACCTCCTCTATATCAAACCCAAACCGGCTGTAGAGTTTTTCTCCCTCATAAAAGAATCCGCTGATTCTGATTCCTATTTTGGCATAGCTTCCGAGTTCCTCTGCCATAGCCTGTATCTGATGGGCTTCATCTTCATTATCCACAATAACGAGTACGCGGTTATGAAGGGCAAGCTTAATGAGTTCCCGGTTTTTGACAGCTGCGGTTACCACCAGCTTTTCCGGAGCTATGCCCGCCTCCAGGCACTGCGCCAACTCTTCCAGGCTGGCAGTATCCACTCCTATTCCCATTTTCTTAGCCTTGGTTACAAACCCTTTGCATTTATTGGCTTTCCGCGCAAAGAAAACAAGATGATCCAGGTCAAGCTCTTCAAACACTTGGCGGTACTCTTCATAATTTTGTTCAAACGATGCCGTGTGATGTATATTCACGGGTGATCCCCACTTTTCCAGCAGACCAGACAAGTCATCGGGCTTATTCAAAAGTCCCGTAATCCAAGCTGCGGTAATAGGCTTCAAAGCAGGTATTGTATCCATCTCTTTCAGGGTATTCATTTTATAATCAACTTTTCGTTTAATGAATCAATTCTTTTAGTAAGGGTATCGGCCACTCGTGCTGCCCATGCAGATACAAAATCATTGCGTTTTCTGGATAAGGTATCGTTATCAAAAGTGATCCCTTCCGTGGGGGTGCCAGTCAGTGTGATCTGCAGCACGGGGTTTCCTTCGTAATCCACGGGATTTCCGTTTCGGTTCAGTTCAATACAGCCGGGACAAAAAGCTTGCTCAGCCTCTTGATTAATATATGGCCTCGCCAGCCCGTTTGTGATCAGGTTTGCAAAAAGTGGGGATGGATGGTCGGACACATTGTATCGGGGAATGCGGGCATTAACCAGGTAATCGACTGATACCGGAGTTTGTGAGGCTAGAGAGAGACGATACTTCCGGATGTCTTCGGCATACTCCACTACTGGAGCATGACAATACGAAAAATCCAGAATCCCTGCTTTTGCCAGCGCCAGCATCTTTTTCATAGTGATGACAGGCGGCCCGTAAGCGATCCTGTTGAAATGGTTGGCATAGAATGAAGCAAATAAGCTATGGGAATCCGGGGTCAGTCCGCCAAAGCTGAAAAGGCGGTTGAACAGCTCACTGATTGACCGCCAAACTCCTGCCGCAGCTGCCAGGGGGTTGGCATCCTCTCCTTCTTCAGCCGCTCTGATCCACTTGGAAATTGTCTCTTGTAAGGTACGGTTCAGTTCAGCTTGACTGGTCTCAGCTATAGGGAAAAAATCCTTAAAATCAAATCTTTGTGCCTCCGGATGTGCTACATGGAAATCCCTGATCTGATTTTCCACTTCAGGGAAATCAGGGAAATAGACCAGCAGCTTCCCTTCTTTTCTGAATAGACATTCGTAATAACTGAAAATCAGCTCTTTATGTATGTTTGGCAAAAGTTCCAGTTGAAAGTTAATTTTTCTTTTTGGGGGATGGTGGATGTCGATATCCAGATTTTCAGCACTGAAATATTTTAATTCTTTCCGGACCCTGCCATAAGTGCTTCCGCGGGGAAACATCGGCAGTCCAGATGTAGAGAAAGGATAGATTTTTGAGGGCTCATGTCCTGAACTTGTATAGACCAGCTCCCCGGCCCCAAGCCTGAACTCTCCACCCTTTCCTTCCGTAAGTCCCAGCACCGCATCTATAAAAGTCAGCCCCATTCCTTTGATAGCTACGGAGGACGCTGGATGAATGGAGCCCAGCTTATTGGATATGGGATAAATAAAGTCAATATAAGGCCTGGTATCATAAGGGACATCAGAAAAGGAAGTCAAATGACCTGTGGCCAGCAGGACTTCATCAATCCGGTCCAGCTCCATGGCTTCCCCCAACTTACTTTCAAAACTGAGGAGGAATTGGGTGTACTCACGTTTTATTCCAATCACTTCTCCTACGTGAGACTCCAGGGAGATATGGTCAGGGCATGCTTCCACTAACTTTTCAAAGCCCTCACGCAAGTAGTTTCCTACCGTTGCACGTGAGGAAAAACTATGGCAAACTGATGAATCTGTCCTTTTATTATATTTCCTGTTGATCCAATCTACAAACGGCATTGGATCGGCTACGATGGGTTTGGGGCCAGTTGTATCCCACATATCAATAAAACCATTGCTGTAGTTCATCAGGAGATAGTCAGGCTGATCCACCCGGTACACATCACCGCATCCCAAATAAGACGTCTTGTTAAAAAGGTGAATTTCAATTCGGGACCGCGTCTGGATTTTTGAAAGGTGGGCCAGCAGTCTCTCCAGACCATACAGGCCCTTTGGTCCCATTCCCACTAATGCTATTTTAAAGACAGCGCTTTTTGATGTGTCGGAATAGGGCTTTTCGTTCAGAGTCAGCGTATCCATAGATATCTGGATTATACGATTACCTATCAGGATGCCAACCGGGCCGTAGACCGGATATTATCCTGCACCCATTGATCATTGTAAACAGTATCGAGGTATCGCTCCCCACGGTCACATAGGATCAATGCGCAGGTGGAGTTGCTGGGGATTTTATCAGCATACTTTAGAAGTGCCCTGACCACAGCCCCGGAAGATCCTCCCCCCAAAATTGCCTCGGTTTGGAGCAGGTCCCTGCAGCCGTTCACACAGTCCTCGTCACTGACATGGACGACATCTTCTATCATCTCAGTCCGGAGAAACTGGGATGGTCTCCCAGCTCCGTGACCGGGGATTTTCCGCTCTCCGGCTGTCGGTCCGAAGATAACACTGCCAAAGGCATCCACAGCGATGATTTTGGTGCTCAGGTTTTTCTCTTTCGCGTAAGCGGCGCATCCCATAAGTGTGCCACAGGTACTGGTAGCTGCGAAGAGATAATCCACTTTCCCGTCGAGGCTCTTTACGATCTCATCCATGGTTTGCTTGTGTGCAAGAGGGTTCTGGGGATTACCATATTGGTTTGGCCAAAAACTACCCGGATTGGCATTCAGCAATTCCTGGACACGCTCTAGCCTAGCATTGAGAAATCCTCCGTCCACGGAAGGTTCTTTTACCTGATCTACCTTGGCTCCATAGGCTTTCAGGATTTTGACAGTATGCTGGTTTACCAGCGGATCTACCACCACGATAAGGCGGACCCCGAAATAGAGGCAAGTCTGTGCCAACCCTACGGCCATATTGCCTGAGCTGGATTCAATCACCGTATTACCCGGCTTGAGTTCCCCGCTTTCGATTGCCTGGGATATGAGCCTGTAGGCTGTGCGGTCTTTTATGCTTCCTCCGGGATTGAAGGACTCCAGTTTTCCAAAGATCCGAAGGTTTAAAAATGGGTAAATGTTGTTTAATCCTACTAAGGGGGTGTTTCCCACGGTATCCAAAATGGAACTGTTTTGTGAAGGTATCAAATTCATAGTTGTAGGTTAAGGTTGGGGATAATTAAGCTGAATAGCCAAAACCGAACCTACCTTTCAGCTCCATCCAGTCCAATAAGGAAGTGCTTACCAAAAACGGTGTTATTTGCCGAAATATTGAGAATTTAAGCACCTGTAGTTGTATAAAGAGTCACCAATCTCCAAATGGAGTGTTACGGGAGTGGCTATTGTGTTACCCCTAAAGTGGTAAAAACACCCCGCAAGATTCATTCAATGGTACATTCCAATCCTGGCGATAGGGACAGCAACACAGATTTTTTCCAGCTATTTTACCTTACCCGCTCTGAGCAATACCGGAAACACCACCTCTCTAGCCGTATCCTCTGTCCACAATCTATCCAGTTTTTCATTTATTGACACCAGCGGATCCACCCCGGTTTTCTTTTGATAATGCTTGACGGCAGACCAGGTCTTCAGATAGCCGATCAAGGCGGCTTTATCCCATGAGGTCTTGATCTCCATAACAGGTACTTCGATCTCTTCAAAAGGAAATGGAATAGTCCGATAGCTTTCTTCCAGGTATCTTCTTTCCGGATCCCAGAATTCCCCCAGTATATCCCGGTAAAGAAAGAGGATGAGCTCATCAATTTCAGGAGAAACAGTCAGCAGCTCATAGCCGATTACAAATAAATAGGCTCCCTCAGCGGTGGTTCGCCGAACCTCGGCATAGAAACGCTCAAAGTCAAACCAGTGGATGGCTTGGGCAACTACCACAAGATCAAAGAAAGCATCAGGAAAATCAGTTTTCTCAGCGGCTTGGACCGTGTAATGAATGTTTGGCTTCTGGATGGCGTGGGAAAGCTGCGACTCACTGATATCTGTAGCGTGGACTTCCGTAAAAAAATCAGCTAATCCGTCTGCCATCTGTCCGTTTCCTGTGGCACAGTCCCAGACTCTTTCCCTGCGTTGCTGGTTACTCTTTATAAAGTCAAACAGCGCTTTGGGATAAATCGGCCTAAATTTGGCGTACTGGTCTGATTTTGTCGAAAAATTATCTTTCATATGTTTATATTTTTTCTTTTAAAGGTCATTACCTGTCCCGCATAGCTGATATTCATTCTAGTGTATGTCGCTTACCTCATGCCCGATTTCATCTGTTTATAATTTGATTTTTTAACAGTCACTATCCGACCCGATAAACCGGGATAGCCAGTCCCGGATTTCACCGGGAGAATCCTGCATACCTTCCACTTATCCCATTGACTTCTGTAGTATGCCTGATTTCAATCTCTTGAAGCGGATACTTTCGGTGTTGCCAGAAATGGGGTATACCCAGTAAATAAAATCTTTTACCCCAACTGGGGTATACGGAGAATTGTCCCTGATGGGAGATCATCCTAACCGGCAATTTACCTGCATAGTATCAAGTAGGATAACAAATAGGCAGAAGCGCATCAGTTTTGAATCTTGTTCAAAAAACCGGTTCTGAACTGCTCGCTTAAACTAAGGCACAGCGGTTTTCCGGCTTGATCCCTGAGCGAGGTGGTGATCTCATCAAAGGAAAATACATGGACAATCCTCAGTGCAATCATCTCTTTCTTGTTTATCCTGGCAAATGCCGAGGAGGGCAACAGGTTATCCAGCTTGTCAAAGGTGATATTTTTGAGGGTAAGGGTAGTTCCGTTGGACAGCACTGCCAGTTTATCCCTGCTGTCCACCGGAGAAGTACTTATATACTGCAGCTGCTCAAAATAAACAAGACTTTTACCTTTACTTGTATTCAACTGGACGAAAGTCCTTGATTTTCCTTCCACAGGGACGATACGCTGAAAAGCTTTTTTTACGGCCTGCTGCAGTCGTTCCATTTTTACTGGCTTCTGCACATAATCTACAGCATCCAGGTCAAACGCCTCCGCTGCATACTCCCTATATGCGGTAGTGAAAATCACAGGCTTTCCCTTAAGGAGATTGGCGACCTGCAACCCGTCGATGCCCGGCATTTCAATATCCAGAATGCACAGGTCGAATTCTATGTCAGGAAGATCCCTGATAAGCAGTTCCGGATTGTTGTAGGCTTTCACCACTTCCAGTCCGGGAATCTGTTCGCAGAGCATTTTGAGATAAGTCAGCCCAGGAAGCTCGTCATCGAGCAGCAAGCATTTTAGCTTTGTGTTCAAGCAGATTGATTTTTAATTGTGCACTAAATACATCACCTTCCACAAACCTGTCCAAATTGAAACTATCTTTATAAATTATCCGGAGCCGTTGCTCCAGCGTTTCTGCCCCTATCCCTCCCCTTTCTTTCTTCATGGGTTTTCGTGACGATACCTTATTGGAAACAGTAAGTCGGAATATACCGTCTTTGAATTCAATTATAACGGATATAAATGCATCAGAACTCTGCAAATCCGCATGCTTGAAGGCATTTTCAATCAGGTCGATAGAGATCAAAGGTGCCATAAGCCGCTGCTCGTAAAGTGCTTCTGGCTCACCGATCCTTGTTTTTACCTTCAACTCAAAAAGGGGGCTGATTTTTATTTTATTTATCTCGATCAGATTCAGCGCAAACTCAATCTCATCTTTCGGGGTTACAAACCTTTTTCTGCTTTCATACAAAATGTAATCCAGCACGTTAGCCAGCTTATCCAGCGCAAAATAAGTCTGATAGGCATGGGATTGAATGGAGTTCAGAATGTTTTTGAAAAGATGGGGATTGAGTTTGGATTCCAGGTTTTGAAGCTGGATTTTGTTGATATCTTTTTCAAGTTCAAAGAACCGTGTTTCCGCTTCTTGTTTTGCCCTTTCCAATCTTGCATTTCTGAGGATTAAAAAAACCAATACCGAAAGGAGTATCAGCACCACGGCCACAAACACATAGAAAACCGGGGATGAAAGGATTGGTGACAGCGCCATTTTACAGGAAGTGTAGATTACCAAAGGTATCAATCCCTCTGAAGGATTACAATACTGTTTTGAAGACCTGGATGCCCTAACCAAAAAGACTGTGAGCCTTCCTAAGCAAAAAGCCCGGATCATTACCCGGGCTTTGGCCGCTGATGGATACGGCTGACCATCACGGAAAGCTTACTTCTCCCACCACACTTTGGTATTGATATTGTCTCCGCCCATCCTTGCGACAGCTTCACTGTAGTTCACAGGATTGTTGATCTGGGCACTCACCGGATACCTGAACCTCACCGGCATCTCCTGATCATTGAGCATGCCGTCATTTTTGGGAAGTTCCGGAAATCCCGTCCTTCTATATTCAAACCACTGCTGGTAATCATTGAAATACAAAGCAAAGTACTTTTGCAGCATGATCCGCTCCAAGGTTCCATCATAGGACGCCGCAGGATTGTCGAAGTAACCCGGAGTAAGAGCTACTCCCCACTGTTCCATGGCAGCGGCCACTCCACGCTCATAGTGTGACTTAGGATCACTGGAGATGACTCCCTCCCGGGCCAGTTCTGCCTTTATCAGTTCCACTTCCGCATAGGTAAGAATAAGCGAAACCATAGGTGCTTGGACCAGGGCGATATTATGGTTGCTGGGAATATAGCGGAACTGGCTTTCATTGCCACCGTATCCACTGGGGATTCCTTTGTAGCCAATGGATGTAGTACCATCCAAATCCCTCGCCTGAGTCATAAATACCTGTCTCCTGGGATCTTCCAGTTGATTGAGCTGGTCTGCAAAAAAGCTGGATATCGATCTGAAAGTGGTAAAGTCTATCGCTCTTCCCCAGGGAGATAGGTTAGGCGTCACTCCTGTGATCTCAAGAATTGCCGATTCATCGGTGCTCTCAAACAGCGGATATTGCTCCTGCAGACTCACCATCCGCTCCATTTTCTGTCGGGAGTTCAGCTCAGGTCTGCGGGACGCCCGCAGTAGAATCCTGAGGTGAAGGGAATTGCAGAATTTTTTCCACCGCAATACATTGTTGTGGAATAGGATATCATCCCCGAAAATCATCGCTCTTTCCGTATCAAAAAGGGTGTTGGCCCGTTCCAGTTCCTCAGAGATTTTGAGGTAGATGGATTCCTGGGTGTCAAACTTCGGTTGGAAGATTCCCTCCTCACCTCTACTGGCTTCGGTCACCGGCACATCTCCGAAACTATCGGTCAACTGACTTAAAGTCCAAGCCCTTAAGGTAAGTGCTATGGCCTCATAGTTTGGGTCTTGCGAGTTCACGGCTGCAGTTTCCATTTCCCTGATATTCACCAGCCACTGATAATAGGTGTTCCAGGTGGAGTTACCGGCCCCTTCGGTGACGTCGTACCGGTGTATCCCACCTGCAGCACTGGGGAATGGCAGTGCCACCTGCATGAGTTGAAATGTAAAGGCATCGGCACGGGAGGTATTGAAAGACGCCATCCCATAAATGATCGGGTTCAGCAATGTTCCCGGGCTGATCTGCTCGATCCTGTTTGGATCCGTGTTGATTTCCTGAAAATCCCCAGTACATGACAAAAGTACGGACAGAAGTAACAAATAATATTTTCTCATGGATTGCATCTGATTTGATTAGAATTGAAGAGTTAAATTCACCCCAAAGGTTCTTGGGGTAGGCAGCTGGCCCATTTCAACACCGGGAAGGAGTGTGCCTCCGTTGAGAGCTGCTGTTTCCGGATCGAAAACCGGGAACTTGCTCCACATGGCGAGATCACGGCCATAGAATGCCACCGATGCCTGCCTTATAGTAGACCGCTGCAGCAATTTTGCAGGAAGGGAATATTCCAGTCTAAACTCCCGAAGCTTCAGGAAAGAAGCATCAAACGAATTGGACTCTACATTTGCC
This sequence comes from Algoriphagus sp., assembly GCA_048819475.1. Lineage (GTDB taxonomy): Bacteria > Bacteroidota > Bacteroidia > Cytophagales > Cyclobacteriaceae > Algoriphagus. The sequence goes on along the minus strand of JBMDXP010000077.1, from coordinate 30,349 downwards.
CGTCTGTAATAATCCCCGTAATAAGTGGCCAGGTCCACTGGAGTAGTGTTGGCAGTGTAGGTGCCGTCACCGTTATCCACTACCCCGTCCCCGATGATAAAACCTTCTTCCCTACCCCTTAATGAACTTGTGAGCTTTCCCTGCTCCATCATCTTGTGGTGGGTCTGGGAGTAGACAGTTCCTCCGTATTGCCCATCAAATAGAATACTCATACGGATGTTCCGATAGATGAACTCGTTGCGCAATCCACCTTTCCACTTGGCAAAAGCATTGCCGATATATTGGATATCCTGGGGACGGACCGGGAGTCCGTTAGCTCCGTAGACGATCTCCCCCTGTGGAGATCTAACAAAGCCAAACCCATAGATATCACCCGTCGTACCGCCGACTTTGGCGATCAGGGAGGCATTGCCTCCCGTCCCGATCACTTGGCTTCCGTCTACTTCATCCGGAAGAGACAACACCTTGTTTTGGTTTCGGGCCCAGGTCAGAAATGTATTCCACTGGAAACCCCTCGCCTTGACCGGACTTCCGTTCAGGACTAGTTCCACTCCTGTGTTCCTTACCGTACCTGCATTCAATACAGCCCTGGAGAATCCGGAGGTGATATCCACGGGAACTTCAAGAATCTGGTTTTTGGTTTCCGTGATGTAGTAGTTCACATCAAAACCCAGACGTCTCTGGAAGAAAATCATTTCCATGCCGGTCTCAAAGCTGCTGGTGATCTCCGGCTTGAAGTCTACATTGTACAGTGTGGTTGGTACCGATGCAGAGCCGGGGAATTCACTTTGTCCATAGTATTTGGATGTGCGGTACGGCTCGGTATCATTTCCCACCTGGGCTCCTGATACCCTGAGTTTTGCAAACGATATGGGTTCCGGGAGGTTCAGCACATCACTTAAGATGATGCTGGTACTTACTGAAGGATAAAAGAAGCTGTTGTTCTGAGCAGGCAAAGTGGAAGACCAGTCGTTCCGGCCTGTGATATCCACATAGACCTTCTCATCAAATGAAAGAGAGACCAAACCGTATATCGAGTTGATGACGCGGTTATTGTCCGCGGTGGAGACTATCGGATTGTTGATCCCATTGGACAGTTTAAAGATGCCCGGGATTACCAACCCATCCACCACCGCACTCACCATCCTGTAATTCCGCTTCATCTGGTTTGCCCCGACACTTGATGATATTGACAGCTTGCTACCCAGATTCCCCTTGTAAGTGAATAAAAAGTCTGAATTCAGCTCGTAATTGGTGATGTCCTGCTGCTTGTAATAGCCTCTCTGGAAATTGGCCGTGCTGTAGGGTCTCTGCTGGGCACGCTCCTCCTGACTCATGGCAAGGCCGGATCGGAGCATCAGATCAAAGTGCTCGCTGAAGGCGTACGTGGCGGATAAATTGCCGAATACAGCATTGTTGTTTACCGCATTGGTCATCTCATAGGCAATCAGGTAAGGATTGTCTATAAAGCTGCTGAAGGGGTGTACCTGCTCGACATTTTCGAGGCCCTGCTTCCATATAGGCCGATACCAGTCCAAGTCTACATTGGGGTTCTGAAAAATCATAAAGTAGGCAATTGACTGGTTGTTATAGCCAGTGGCCGGGAGGTTGTCGCTCCGTTTGTTGGTGTAGTTTACTTTGCCGTTCAGTTTCAACTTCTCACTGATCTGCTGCGAAACAGAGAGTGCCGCCACATAGCGCTCAAAACCCGTGTTGGGCATAATCCATTCATTTTTGGTATGGGTGAAGGATGCCCTAGCAGATCCACCTTGATGGTTCCCTTCCAGGGATACATTATTCACTATATTGAATCCTGTCCTCCAGAAGCCTTTGATATTGTTCCGGTAAGGCCTCCATAGCTGCCTCTCAGCCGATTGCCCTTCCAAGCTTGGATCATATTGATAGTAGTACTGCCCCTCGAACTTTGGCCCAAAGGCACTGCTGGTCCCCCCTGTATTGGCACCATCCTCAGATGCACCATACGAGTAATAAAGATTTCCATTTTCATCGAATGCCCGGCCCGTACCCTGCCCGTATTCGTATTGGTAATCAGGCCATCTCAGGATGTCATTGAAACTGATATTGGTGTTGATGGTCACTCCTATTCCCTTGGTTTTGGATGTGCCTGTCTTGGTAGTAATGACCAGTGCCCCATTTGCAGCCCTGCTCCCATAGAGCGCTGTGGCACTGGCACCTTTCAGTACGGTGATGTTCTCTATATCATCCGGATTCAGGTCAGCGATTCCATTTCCAAAATCAATAGGTACATCATTTCCTGATCCAGCTCCGTAAGCATTGCCGACACCGGATGAGGTCAATCCGGAGTTGAGAGGTACCCCATCCACTACTATCAGGGCAAAATTACCATTGGGGTTCAGCGAATTATCACCTCTTAAGCTGATCTGGGAAGAATTCATAGGTCCAGACCCAGAGGAGAGCACATTCAGCCCGGCCACTTTGCCCCGTAGTGCATCTGACCAGTTATTGGAGCGGGCATCAAGGAGTTCCTCCGAATTGACCTTCTGGGTCGCGTACCCCAGTGCTTTTTCCTCTCTCTTAATACCCAATGCGGTGACCACTACCTCTCCCAGGATATCACTGTCCATTTCCAGATTGATAGTCAGGTCAGTCTGCGTCTGAACCTCCACTTCCTGTCTTTTATAACCGACGTAAGAGAAGACAAGGATCTCCCCTTCCTGTACCGCGATGGAAAACCTTCCGTCGATATCCGTAGTCGTGCCCTGGTTTTTATCCTTAATGATCACATTAACACCGGGAAGCGTCTCACCCGTTTCACCATCCATCACCACACCGGTGACTATGGCCGGGGCAACCATTTCTTGAACTCCGGTCAATGAGTGTTTCGCACTTACGGCAATAGTTGTGTTGATCTGCTTGAATTTCAGGTTGGATTGTCCTGATATTTCCTGTAACAGGCCTAACAGGTCAGTGTGGCGCGCAGTATAGTGTATTTCCTGTGTGAGATTGATTTCATCCCCATAGGAAAAACTGAACGGCGATTGTTTCTCTATCAGCCTGAATGTCTTAGTCAGCGTGAGGGAGGAAGAGTTCAGGGAAACCTTGGTCTCTTCAAGTTTCTGGGTGTCTATTGGATAAGCAAATCCAGCTGTCTGCATGAGACAGCTAAGCAGGCATACCGCCAAAATCCTTAGTAGTGGAATGGCCAAAGGAGGTGGTAATTTTTTCTTCATAATTCTATTGGTTTTGTGTGATAGGTACTTTTGTTAGGATTTGTCCAGCTTAGCCTGCTGGATGCGGGCAGTGTGGAAACTGGATATCGAGATGATCTCCGCGTAGCTGGTAAGTAATGGGTATAGAATACCGGATCAATTCAAGGACGTGCTCCAGGCTCATATCCTTGTATGAACCGGATATCCTGCAGGTAGTGGAGGGGTTTAGATCATGGGAAATAGTGACTCCGTACCAGGATTCCAGCGAGCGGACCATTTCATCCATGGCAACATTCCGCCAGACAAGCTTGCGCTCCGTCCAGCCAAATAGATTCTCCTCATCGTCAATAGTTTTGACCAGCATTTCGGAGCCGTTGTACTCCAGCTGGAAACCAGCTTCTATCAAATCGTTATTTTGATGGTCTGATACGCTTACCAAGCCTGTTTTTACCGCTACCCTATCTCCCTCTGCTCTGCTTTGGATAATGAATGAGGTGCCCATTACTTCTGTGCTGAGATGGGTTGACTGGACGGTAAAGGGATGGATACTGTCTTTCTTCACTTCAAAGAATGCCTCTCCCCGAAGTATTATATACCTGTTTTCAGAGAAATTTTCTGCTACCTCAAGTTCTGTATCATGAAACAAGGAAGCTTTGCTGCCGTCTGGAAGTAAAATCTTCTTGATCACTCCCTTGCCATTGACGAAAGTTTTAAATCCTGTGGCAGGTCTTTCCGTGGGTGCACTGATATACCTGCTCAGCAAAAAAGCTCCGCAGGTAAAGCCAAGTACCAGTATTGCTGCTGCAGAAATGATCCGGATGTATATCCTGGAATGGAAGGGACGGGTTTCTACGGGTGATTTTTGGATTTTTGCTTTTACCTTGAGCAGCAGCTCTTCTTCGATCTCCTCCTTTTGACGGCCTTTCACATCATCCAGGAATACGACTTCTTCTTCCAGCGCATCATACCACGTATTGAAGGATTCCACCTCTGCCGGGGAGGCGTCTCCTTTAAGGATTCTTCTTAGAAGCAGTAAAAGAAATGGATGAAGCTGCATGGGTTTTGCCTTTCACCTTTTAAGTGTGAAAAACTACCCTGGACTACCATTCGCCCTGATTAAGTAATCGTCAAGGATGTGATGTCCGGAATAACCTCGGGGTAACAATCCCTAGTAACCGGCCCCTATCAGTCTTCCAAGTATTTTAAAAAGTGTATTTTTTCGGCACCGTTTCCCCCTTTGACACCGTAGGTTCCTGACTCTAGAAAAATGGAAGGAATAAATACCAGGTTTGAAGTTCAGGACGTGCTATGACCTGAAAAGCAAAGCAGGTAAGGAGTTTGTAGGTTTACTGAAATCTACTCTTATTCAGCGGATTGTCATATTCAGTTAACTTTTTTTAGTGCCTTCAAAAGTCAGATAGATTTGAAAACAAAAAAGCCTCCCCGAAGGAAGGCTTTCCATAAAATAAGGCAGTGCCAACCTTATTTTACTGTTTCAACTATCGCTTTGAATGCCGCTGGGTGATTCATGGCAAGATCAGCCAAAACCTTGCGGTTAAGTCCAACATCCGCCTTTTTCAAAAGACCCATTAATTGAGAATAGGAAATGCCATGCTCTCTTGCTCCGGCATTGATACGCTGGATCCACAAAGCTCTGAATTCTCTTTTCTTTGCTTTACGGTCCCTGTACGCATACTGGAGACCTTTCTCATACTTGTTTTTCGCTACAGTCCATACGTTGCTACCTCTTCCGAAATAACCTCTTGTGGCCTTTAGCACTTTTTTTCTTCTTGCTCTTGACGCTACCGCGTTTACCGATCTAGGCATAGTAAATTGTTTTTTGATACTTGGTGCCTGTATTAGAGGACTTTATAGACCAAAGCATCTGGTGAATAAATAAACCTTAATTGATTTTAAGAGTATGTTGGAAATCAGATTTTCAACATGTCTCTCACTCTACCTTCATCAGCAGTATGAACAAGACCTGTTTTGGTCAGGTTACGCTTTCTTTTGGTAGATTTTTTTGTCAGGATGTGGCTTTTGAAAGCGTGTTTCCTTTTGATTTTACCGGTTCCTGTTAAAGTGAACCGCTTCTTTGCACTTGATTTGGTTTTTACTTTTGGCATTTTGCTGTATTTAGATTAGTTGAAATTATTTCTTTCCTGCTTTCGGGGCAATAAAGATGTTCATCCGCTTTCCTTCCAGCTTGGGAAGCTGCTCGACGGCGCCATATTCCTCCAGCGCCTGGGCAAATTTCAAAAGCAACATCTCCCCTCTTTCCTTGAATACAATGCTCCGGCCCACAAAGTGAACATAAGCTTTTACTTTTGCACCCTCTTTAAGAAAGGAAATGGCATGTTTCAATTTGAAATTGAAATCGTGATCATCGGTATTGGGACCGAACCTGATTTCCTTCAAAACAATCTTCGCAGCGTTGGCTTTGATTTCCTTTTGCTTCTTTTTCTGCTCGTACTTAAACTTGGCATAGTCCAGGATTTTACATACGGGCGGGTTTACGTTCGGGGAAATCTCGACAAGATCCAGGTCATTTTCCTGTGCAATTTTGATGGCTTTCTCCACTGGAAGTACTTCATTTCCTCCCTCTACGAAGTCGCCAACTACTCTTACTTCCCGGGCTCTGATTTTCTGGTTTACTTTATAAGGTTCTTCTTGTCGACCTCTATAGGGTTGTCTTTCTCTCAAGTTTGCTGTGATTGTTTTGTGAAATTGCCTGCAAATATCGGAATTATTTCTAATTAAGAAAGGCTTAATAAAATATTAGTCTCTTAATCCTTACTCAATGATTCTGAAATAATCCCCTGAAAATAAGTTATAAATTCCTCCGGAGAGAAATTACCAATGTCTCCTTGTCCATGTTTCCGAACGGAAAGTTTACGCTCTTGCTGCTCCTTTTCCCCCACGATCAGCATAAAAGGTACTTTTTTAACCTCAGAATCCCGTATTTTCCGTCCGATTTTCTCATCGCGGTTGTCTATAGACCCCGAAATCCCAACTTCATCCAATATAGATTTTATTTCGTTGGCGTACCCTACAAATTTCTCCGAAATAGGCAGAATATTAATCTGCTCCGGTGATAACCAAAGCGGGAAGTTGCCGGCACAGTGCTCTATCAGTACTGCCACAAAGCGTTCCAACGAACCAAAGGGTGCCCTGTGAATCATCACCGGACGGTGTTTCTGGTTATCTGAACCAATGTATTCCAACTGGAATCGATCGGGTAACTGGTAATCCACCTGAATGGTTCCCAGCTGCCATTTCCTTCCCAGTGCATCCTTCACCATAAAATCAAGCTTAGGTCCATAGAATGCGGCTTCACCGAGTTCGGTAACTGTAATAAGCCCTTTCTCAGCTGCTGCCTCTATTATTGCGGATTCAGCCTTTTCCCATGCTTCATCCGAGCCGATGTATTTTTCAGCTTTGGCTGGGTCCCTCAGTGATATCTGGGCGGTGTAATCCTCAAAACCCAATGCTTTGAATACATACAGTACCAAATCGATCACTTTGATGAATTCCTCCTTAACCTGATCAGGACGGCAGAAAATATGGGCGTCATCCTGGGTAAACCCCCTCACCCGTGTCAAGCCATGCAGCTCGCCGCTCTGCTCATACCGGTATACCGTACCGAACTCAGCATAGCGGATGGGTAGGTCTTTGTAGGAGCGTGGCTTGTGCTTATAGATCTCGCAGTGGTGCGGACAGTTCATGGGCTTCAGCAAAAACTCCTCCCCTTCATGGGGAGTTGCAATCGGCTGAAAAGAATCTTTTCCGTATTTCTCGTAATGGCCAGAAGTCTCATAGAGTGCTTTATTACCGATATGGGGCGTAGTGACCTGCTGATACCCGGATTTATCCTGGGCCTTTTTCATAAAGCTCACGAGCCGCTCCCTCAGCAGGGTACCCTTCGGCAGCCATAGCGGCAATCCCATTCCGACTTTTTCCGAGAACATAAACAGTTCAAGCTCTCTTCCGATTTTCCGGTGGTCTCTTTTCTTTGCCTCTTCCAGTAAGGTCAGGTAGTCCTGAAGCTCTTTGGCTTTTGGAAAAGTAACCCCATAAATCCTGGTGAGCATCTTGCGCTTCTCATCTCCACGCCAATAAGCTCCTGCTATATTGGTAAGCTTTACAGCTTTCACAAAACCGGTGTTGGGAATATGGGGTCCGCGGCAGAGGTCCACAAAGTTGCCCTGCTCATAAAATGTAATAGAGCCATCTTCCAGCCCTTCCAATAGATCCAGCTTATACTCGTCTCCTTTGGCTGCAAAGTAAGCGATGGCATCCGGCTTGGAAACCTCCTTGCGGATGTATTCATTTTTTTCCCGGGCAAGTTCGATCATTTTCTGCTCGATCTTCTCCAGCTCTGATCCATCCAGGGTATGGTCCCCGAAATCCACATCATAATAAAACCCGGTTTCGATTGGCGGTCCTATGCCGAATTTGATGCCGGGATACAATGCCTCAAGCGCTTCTGCCAGCAAGTGGGCTGAAGAGTGCCAGAAGGTATTTTTACCTTCCAGGTCGTTCCAGGTGAGTAGCTGCAGCGAAGCATCCTCTTCTATAGACCGGCTGGCATCCCAGACCTGTCCGTTTACTTTGGCGGCAAGGACGTTCCGGGCCAAACCCTCGCTGATACCTGCAGCAATCTGTAGTCCGGTAGTTCCTTTTTCATACATCTTCACAGAGCCATCCGGAAGGGTGATATTGATTTGTTGTGACATTTGATTGGTTTAATTTCTGCCCATACAAACAGGCATTTGATTTAAGATGCAAATATGCACAACGTGCCCACAAAGGAAAAATTTAATGTAAGGGAATCGGGAAAAGAATAGTTATTTCTTCCAATATCCCGGTTTCAGTGCCTAATGTATCGATCAGACTCCAGCATAGTCTTATGCCAATGGCTTATGCAACTCCACGATACTAATCCCGCCTCTGGAAAGGATAACCAGTTTTCTCTGTAGGACCAGATACATAGGCCTTGCTGACGAACAGCATGTTGACCTAAGTTCAAAATATCAGCTTCTTTAGCTTTGAGGACATGTATTCATTACTACCCCCTATCTCTGTCAGAGGATAAGCTGTGCACTTACTTTCACCCCGAAAGGCCGGGCACCTGGATTGTCAAGGTAAGTCAGACGGTGGAAGAAATCCACCCGCAGAAATCTGAAAATGTTTTCTATACCGTATCCCAATTCGAGATAGGGTATGGTGGGATCCAGTCTCCCAAACGTCTCCAAGGGGTTTCCAAAAGGATCCACCACAGGTGCATTGGTGATATTGTAATCCTTCACAGAGCCCCAAAGCATATTGGCATTGGCCACTGCACGCCACTTGAGTTTTTTCACCAGGGGTATCTTATTCAGCAGAAACCCTTCAAAGAAATGCCTGTAACGCAGACTGAAGTATTGATCCGAGGCAAATTCATTGAAATTCATCTGGTTAAAGGCCGCTGAAGTATAGAAGAAGGTTTCATTCCCCAGGTGGTTTTTCAGGATCGGATACGGCACCTCCCCAAATACCTTCCCTCCTTCTATCTCATATCGTGACACGCCCAGCAGGCCCATGTTCAACCGTTGGTAGATATATAAACTTGCCTTGCTGTACTCAATGTCGCCCATTAACCATTGGAGACCTTTTCGATAGTTCAATTCTATAATGGGCCATTTGGAGGGGCCAAATGACACCCGGTGGTTATCATTGATGATGATGATCTCGTCCCTTCCGTAGCGCAATCCGAACCGTGCTTCGGTGGTCTCAAAGCCCGATCGGTATTCCCGGGAATCCTTCTCCAGATAGAAAAAATCATACACTGGGTTAAAGCGGGACACATTCACTCCCCCAGTGAGCAAAAAGCCCTTGAAGAACTCCCGCTGGAAGTCGGCACGGTGGATTGTAGTCAGATAAGGCCTTCTAAGGGTGCCAAGCCTGCTTGCAGCAAGAAAAATACTGTTCCCCTGCAGGCTTTCCACTTCCAGCCCCACCTGGTCGATCTCACGGCTCGAGGAAAGGGAAAGGGTGGTCCATCGGGAGCGGTCCAGAATCCTGGTAACGGATCCTAGGTATTTGAAGTCCTGGTCACGGAATCCGTAAGCCAGATAGCCCTGGAGCGACCACCTGTTGCTGAATTTGAGGTTTGTACGGAAGCCTGCTCCGAGCCTTACTCCTTCCACATTGTTGTAATTGAAGAAACCAGGCCAGGGTCCTACATCTATTTTGCCGATAGGTAAATATCCTGAAGCAAAAAACTTAAACCCCTCCGAGTAAAACCGCACAATGGGGATAGTCTTCAAGGTATCCACCATCTTTAGCACGGCAATTTCCTCTGAGCTCAACGGATCCTGCCGGTTATCTTCCCAAAAATCCTCTTCCCAGGAGTCATAGCCTGACTTGAGTTCAATAGCCTGGTTGAAGAAAGAAGTAGGCCGCGGTACACCTACCTTGATACTGTCGCTTGAGGTATAGAACTTGGCCAATATCCCCGCGGTGTTAGGCGTGACCTGACCTATTTTGATCAGTACACGGCTTTTGGATGGGATCAGTGGCCCTGATGATGTAGGCGTGAGCTCCTGCTGGATCTTGATCTGCTCGATAAAGTTTAGATTGGTCTCCTTAGGAATGGTAAGGTCTACCTGCTTCAAGGCATAGGTTTCCTTGTTGATCCAGATGGTTCCTGAGAATGCCAGATCCTGCTCCCTTCGGGGATATACCTGAAGCATGTAGCAGCTGTCATTTCCCACCAGTACCGAATCCAATAAGTCATAGTCATAGAAAGTTTTCCAGCCATCAGCTATGGGAGATACAAATTCCTTCTCCAATATGGTGAGCCAGTTTCTGTAAAAATTGTACTCCTGAAAGACCGACCCTGTAATTTGCGAAGCAATAGATCCATCACTGATTCCCACGCCTGAAGCTTTTGATTTCTCCACCACTTCTTTTTTCAGGACGGGATTTCCACGGAAATAGAATCTGGAGAGAGTCTCGGAAAAGAATATCGGCAAAATCTTCTCACCCTCATCATCAGTCAGCTGCTTGATACTGTCCAGAACAGAGGTTACTTTCTGGACAGACTTCCGCTTGGAAAAATCTTCTGAAAGGTGATCAACATCTACTTCTATTTTTGTATAGTTCCTTGTTTCGTAAGCAATTAAGCTTCTCTTGTCAAAGTATTTTCTCTTTTCTACAGCCCTCCTTATGACTTCAAAAGCCGGATTCTCACCAGATTCAAATACAAACGCCTCCAATTGAAAATCGGAAGGTCTGAGCTGGAAATTGACAGTTTGGGTATCCTGGTTCTGGATGGCTTTGGTGGCAGGGATATACCCCAGATAGCTTACCGTGATGCTGTCAGCCAAGGTGCGCGACACGATTACATAATTTCCCTCAAAATCAGTGGAGTTCCCGGTGCTTGTCCCTTTGAGGATCACAGAGGCAAAAGGGATGGGGTCCCCTGTTTCGGCATCGGTTACTTTACCCTTGACCGTAAATTGTGCATGGGCTGCTACGAAGGAAAGGCTGAATAAAAGAAAGAGAATATACCGCATGAAATCGAATAGCCTTCTGTGTAAACCGATGCAAAATAAATCCATTATGCACTCACTATGACTATACTCTTCATAAATTTTATGGTGAATGCAAAAATTCGCCGCTACATGCTCCGGTTGATTAACGAAATCCCGCTGTATATTTGAAACGGAAAATAGAGTAACATGACGTACGATATACTACTTATTGGAGGGGGGATCGTGGGACTGGCCACAGGACTAAAGCTTCAAAAAGCAAATCCCAAGCTTAAAATCGTTTTACTGGAAAAAGAAGCACAGCTGGCGAAGCATCAGACAGGAAATAACTCCGGGGTGATCCATTCAGGGCTGTATTATAAACCCGGCTCCCTGAAGGCGGTCAACTGCATTAAGGGCTATCATGAGCTGATAGATTTCTGCACCGAGGAAAAAATCCCTTTTGAAATCACTGGAAAAGTGGTCGTCGCCACACGTGAGGAACAGCGGCCTTTGTTGAGAAATCTTTACGAGCGTGGTCTGGCGAACGGACTGGAAGGTACACGCTACATCACCACTGAGGAGCTCAGGGAGTACGAGCCTTATTGTGCTGGAGTATCAGCCATTCATGTGCCACAGACAGGTATAGTGGATTACTTCAAAGTAGCACTGGCATACGGGAGAAAAATAATCCAGCATGGAGGAGAGATTTTTTTAAATCATAAAGTTTTGAAAATAAGTGAACAAGAAGGATTGAATTATATTGAAACTACAAAGAATACATTTAAGGCAAAGTTGGTAATCAACTGTGCGGGTCTGTATTCGGATCAGGTAGCCAGGATGAATGAAACTGATGTAGATGTAAAGATTATTCCATTTCGTGGGGAATATTTTAAGCTGAAGAAGGAAAAAGAGTATTTGGTGAAAAATCTGATTTATCCGGTTCCGGATCCCAATTTCCCATTTTTGGGAGTTCATTTTACCCGGATGATGAAGGGTGGTGTGGAGGCAGGGCCGAATGCAGTGTTGGCCTTCCGCAGGGAAGGTTATAAGAAGTCACAAATCAATCTGAAGGAGCTCTCTGAGACGCTTGCCTGGCCCGGTTTCCAAAAGGTAGCTGCCAAATATTGGCAGACAGGTTTTGGGGAGATGTACAGGTCATTCTCCAAAGCGGCATTCACCAAAGCCCTGCAGGAGCTGGTACCGGAGATCCAGGAATCGGACCTGGTGGAGGGAGGTGCCGGTGTACGTGCCCAGGCATGCGACCGTAAAGGCGGACTATTGGATGATTTTTCCATCCGCGAATCCAGTTATGCCATCCATGTACTCAACGCCCCTTCACCCGCTGCCACGAGTTCACTGGCGATTGGAGAGACTGTAGCCGGGATGGCTTTGAAGCATTTTGTGTGATCAGATGTGCGTGTTGACGCTGTCCGGAAAGTACCGGTTGGCCAGCCTGACCATCTCATCCCCTTTGACCAGATCATGCTTGCTGAGTTCCGAAGTGTGCTTATGGCCTGAAGCCCCCAACAACTCCTGAAGGGCATGGATGGTGTTTTTGTGGAAATTGTACACCCGTTCTGCCTTATCTTTTACCACAAGTCCCCTGACTAAGCCGGCTTTTTGGGTGGCTATCCCGGTAGGACATTCATTGGTATTGCATCGCAGGGCCTGTATACATCCCATGCTGAACATAAAGCCTCTGGCCGAATTGCATATATCAGCTCCCAATGCGATGTTTTTCAGGATGGAAAAGGCACTGAGGGCTTTTCCAGCAGCGATGATCTTTATCTTGTCCCTCAAGCCAAAACGCTCTAAGGTCTCCCTGATAAATATCAATGCCGGCTCAAGCGGTAACCCTACACTATCCGAAAACTCCAGGGGAGCAGCTCCTGTACCTCCCTCGGCTCCGTCCACGGTAATGAAATCAGGAAAATTACCCTTATTAACCATCTCCCTGCAGAGCTCGATGAACTCCTCGGTCCTTCCGATGCAGAGTTTGATCCCTATCGGCTTTCCTCCTGAGAGTGTCCTAAGTCTGGACACAAAGCCAATCAATCCTGCCGCATTGGTAAAGGCACTGTGGGAGGGTGGTGACAGAACGGTTTCGCCCTGCTTTACACCCCTGATCTCTGCGATTTCTGCCGTATTTTTCACGCCGGGCAGCATTCCGCCATGGCCTGGTTTTGCCCCCTGGGATAGTTTGATTTCAATCATCTTCACCTCGGGCCAGCTAGCCTTTTCCCTGAATTTACCCTCATCGAAGTTTCCATCTGCATCCCTGCAACCAAAATACCCCGTGCCTATCTGCCAGACCAAATCCCCGCCTTCGCGGTGAAAAGAGGAGATTCCACCCTCTCCTGTATTATGGGAAAAATTTCCTTTTTTGGCACCGCGGTTAAGTGCCGACACGGCATTTGAACTCAGGGCGCCATAGCTCATGGCTGATATATTGTAAATGGACGAAAGGTATGGTTGGGTACAGAGGTGACTTCCCACCATGACCCTGGGATCCCCGTCATCAGGTGTGACTGCATAGATCGAGTGCCTTAATGCCATATAATCTTCCCGGTTGAGGTCTTTCTGGGTGCCAAAAGGATGCGTATCATTCACGCTTTTTGCCCTCCGGTAAGCGAGTGCTCTCAGGTTTCTGTCAAATGGTTTTCCGTCCGTGTTACTTTCAATGAAATATTGCTGGATCTCCGGGCTGATGGATTCGAGGATATATCTGAAATGGCCCACAATAGGGAAGTTTCTAAGGATTGCGTGTCGTGTCTGAACCACGTCATATATCCCAATGCCCAATAAAACCGTCAAAAAGCCCAGAAAGAAATACCCGAACCTGAACTCTGCAAACTGGTTAAACCAAATAAGGAAGAATGTCAATCCGAACAAAGCGGTAATGGTAATAAAAAATGCTTTTCTCATGAGGAATAAATTTTGGGTTACATCTAAATAAACCCTTAAAAAGGAGTTTGTTCACACAAAAACTGAAAAAAACGGTATTCCGCCCAGGTGAATTCACTATTCGGCAGGATAAACCCTGTATGACCACCCCGCTTGGGCATTTCGAGAAAAATCTCAGGTTTCTTTAAAGCCAATTCAACAGGATAGCAGGCTGTCCCTAGAAGAGGGTCGTTCAGGGCATTGATAATCAACGTGGGGATGGCGATGTCTGGCATCCAATTATCCGCACTTACCTGTCTGTAGAAGTCTGCGGAATCCTTGAACCCATGAAGCTTGGCAGTGAAATGTGTATCAAACATATCAAAATCCGAAACTTTTTTCAGCAGGTCCAGATCGATCAGACCTGGGAACTGGGAAGCCTTGGCCTCCATTTTCTTTTTCAGTTTACCCAGAAACCGCTCCTTATAGAATCTGTTGCGTCGGCTTTTCAGTGTGGCCGCACTGGAGGGTAGATTGCACGGCGTGGAGTAGACGGCCGCCCTTGTGATTTTGTCGGGAAGATCCAGTCCCTTTTCTCCCAGATATTTCAACGTCTGTGCTCCTCCCATACTTATTCCAGCCAGGAAAATCTCTGTATAGGATGTCGTGTCCAGTACATGCCTTACCACAGCATCCAGGTCATAGCTTGCTCCATGGTGATACAAGACCGGAAGCAGGTTTATTTCCCCACCACAGGTTCTGTTGTTCCATGTCAACACATCGATACCATTTCTGTTGAAGAGTTTTACAAGGGCCTTTATATAGTGACGCTGTGTGTCCCCTTCCAGTCCATGTGAAACCAGGAGCAATCCCTTACCGCCTACTTTTGACCAGTCCAGATTCAAAAAATCCCCATCAGGTGTCCCAATCTTCTCCCGGATGTAGTGCACCCCCTCCAGTTTTCTGTAGATACTGGGGATGATAGTCTCCAGGTGACCATTGAATAGGTACAGCGGAGGTCCTGGATAGGTGGGATCAACAACTGGCATAGGTCTAAAAGCTTTACAGGAAGTTCATGATTTGATAAACAGTCGAATACATACGCACTTTACCTTTGCAAGGTAAAAATTCTTCATAGGGTAATACTATAAAAAATGGAGCGGCATGTAGCGGCTCCTTTTTTATTGGGTCAACTGGTATACCCGGTCTATAGCTATCTCCAGCTTGACCATAAACTTCCCGGCATGGGACAGAAAGGCATCTCCAAAGCCAACCGTTTCAAGTATGTCTTTCCCTTCCTGCAGATCCTCCAGAATATCCCCGAACCCGAACATCGTCAGTGTAGGTTTGACCTTATGTCTGATTTGTTGTATGATCCATTCATCTTCCTCCATGACCCCCTGGGTATATTTCTCCTGGAGCTCAAGTAGCCCTTGATAAATCGCTTCAGTTAGTTCCGATTGGAACTCACTGTCCCCATCAGCCATTTCCTGAATCCTCAAATTAAGTTCGGGGTAAATTTTATTCATATGGTTGGTGTAAAGCTGGATATTCCCGCAAGGAACCCCGTAGACCAGGCAGCCTGGAAGTTGAAGCCTCCCGTGATTCCATCAATGTTGAGTATTTCTCCTGCAAAATATAAGTTGGGGTGGAATTTACTTTCCATAGTATCCGGGTCCACTTCGTCTAATGGAATACCACCAGCAGTGACAAACTCCTCTTTGAATGTGGTCTTTCCTTCGACTCTCAAAATATAGCAAAAAAGATTCTGCACCAATCTATTCATTTGTTTTTTAGTAAGAGTACCGTATAGTTGGTTGTGTTCAATACCCGCTTTCTGGCAGAAATGCTCCCAAAGTCTAGCGGGTATCTCAAAAAGGGAGTGGGAGTACACTTTTCTGTTGGGATGGTTTTGCGAATAGCTTTTCAGATGTTCGGAATAACCTGTTTCTCCCATTTCCGCATTCCAGTTGATCAGTGCATTCGCCCTATAATTTTCTTCTTTCATCCACTGCGCGCCAAAGGCTGATAGTTTAAGCACAGCAGGACCACTCACCCCCCAGTGGGTAACTAGAACTGGCCCTCGGTAAGAGAGTTTGGTTCCTTCGATTTTCACGATTCCATCACTTACAGAGAGCCCCATCAGCTCCCTGATGGATTCATTTGGTGTATTCAAAGTAAAGAGAGAAGGAATTGGCTCTAAAATACTGTGATTCAAATCACTTATAAATCTGTAAGAAGAAAGCTTGGGATGCCCGCCTGCAGCTATGATCAGCTTGTCTACCACAAAATCACCCTGCTCGGTGGCAAGATGGAATTTTTGGTTTACAGGCTTTATGGCACTAACCCCGCAGGAAACCCTGACCGTGATATTCCTCCTCTCTGCTTCTGATTTCAGCACATCGATGATGGATTGGGAGCTGTCGGATACAGGAAATACCCTACCATCCTGCTCCACTTTCAAAGCCACTCCTCTGCTTTCAAACCAACCGATAGTGTCTTCAGCCTTAAATCTGATGAATACTTTCTTCAGGAATTTTGCTCCACGGGGATAATTTTTAACAAACTCTGAGAGCGGCAAAGGCTGATGGGTGACGTTACACCTTCCTCCTCCTGAGACTTTCACTTTGGATAGGGTTCTAGGGGACTTCTCAAAAATAATAACCTCCCGTCCCGGTCCACTTGTATGGATTGCTGCAAAGAAACCCGCTGCTCCGCCTCCTATTACTCCTATTTTCACTTATTTTAAATTATTGAATTATAGTAATTTATACTATAGCTATTCTAGCTATACAATAAGATTTCATTTTTTACCGGAAAAGGTCTGCACTCTTTCTGTATCCCACTCACCTGCCACGCCTTTTGAAAGCTCCAAGTATCCCACGGGTCAGCTCCCGGGCAATCGTCCTGACGACCTGTCTGACCATGGTATTCCTGCTGAGTTCCTCTATCAAGGATTTTTCCGGCGGGGATACTTTTGCAGTCTTAGGTGGATTTTTTGCAGGGCTGGGTATTTGTTCCTGTGTTGTTTCCACTTCCTTTATCTTGCGTTCCAGCAGTTCAAAAGCACTCTCCCGGTCTATATCCTGGTTATACTTGTCTACCAGCTGTGATCCTGCAAGACAGGAATCAATCTCTTCTTCGGCCAATATGTCCATCCGGGAAAGCGGTGGTCTGACCAGCGTCTGTGATAGCGGCGTGGGGATTCCTTTTTCATTCAGTGCAGTCACCAACGCTTCACCTGTCCCCATGGAAGTGAGTATATCGGAGATAGTAAAGAAGGGAGAATCAGGAAAGTTTTCAGCTGTTTTAACGATGGTTTTCCGGTCTTTGGCTGTAAAAGCCCTGAGTGCATGCTGTACTTTAAGCCCTAGCTGACCCAGTACCTTATCCGGAACATCCGTGGGGTCCTGGGTGCAGAAGTACACCCCCACACCTTTTGAGCGGATAAGCTTGATGATCGTCTCAATCTTCTCCAATAGCTCTTTGGACGCCGTCGAGAACACCAGATGAGCCTCGTCTATAAACAGGCAGAGTTTCGGCAAGTCTGCATCTCCCTGCTCCGGATAGGTTTCATAGATTTCCGAAAGCAAACTCAGCATAAATGTGGAGAAAAGTTTCGGTTTTTCTTGAACATCAGTCAGACGCAGGATGGATATGACCCCCTTTCCATCTCTGGTCTTGAGGAAATCCTCTACATCGAAGGACCTCTCACCGAAAAACCGCTCTGCACCTTGCTGTTCCAGTTCAATGATTTTGCGCATGACCGTATTGACAGAAGCTGCTGAAACCTGACCAAATTCCTTGGTGATGGCTCCTTTTCCTTCATTGCTGATATACTGCAGCACTTTTTTGAGATCTTTCAGGTCAAGTAAAGGCAGATGATTTAAATCACAGTATCTAAATACCAGCGCAATCACGCCCTGCTGCGTAGAATTGAGCTCCAATATCTGTGAGATAAGTATGGGACCAAATTCTGAAACAGTCGCTTTAAGCTTTACTCCCTTACTGCCGGAAATGGACATCAGCTCTACAGGGAAGCCCGTGGGATTATAGGGTACGCCGATGACTTCCGTCCTCTGTAAAATAAAATCCTTGACTTCTCCTGGCATGGCCAACCCCGAAAGATCCCCTTTCATATCCATCAGCACTGAAGGAATTCCCTTTAAGGATAATTGTTCTGCAATCACCTGAAGGGTCTTCGTCTTCCCTGTGCCTGTAGCTCCTGAAATCAGCCCATGTCTGTTCAGCGTCTTCAGGGGGATCTTGATCTGGGCTCCGTCGATGGGTTCTCCTTCCAAAATTCCAGTTCCGAGAATTATATAATCTTTCTTAAAAACCTGACCTTCTGCCAAGTGGTTTCTGAACTGTTCTATTTTGCCCATTCTAATAAAAGATGCCCATACTAAACTACGAAAAAACGATTGGTTGGCAGCATTGAGTCATCTAAAAAAATACGTTCGCTCCCCCTTGTTTCCCTGTACTTGACATTCAAGACAGGTCATATCCGTATTAACATCTTGACAGTAGCGGTACACTCTGCTTCGGTACTGTCTTTTTGCTCCGGAAATGTATGTGAGAGGGTGACTTCTTTCCTAACTTCACTGGTAACTTACAGTTTGTAAAACCGGTAATATGCCGATGTTGCCCTTTGGAGGGATGATCAACTTCTTCCAGGCACTTCTGTCAAATACGGAAACGGTTTATATCCAATCGAAAACAGACCCTAAAATTTTATGAAGGAAGCAAAAATAAAAAACCTGAAAACAGAGATCCTCTCAGATGACTGGTATATCCTGAAGAAGATAACCTTTGATTATCTGGCATCAGATGGAAGATGGACTACCCAAAGCAGAGAGGCTTATGACCGGGGAGATGGAGCTGCCATTTTACTATATAATCAGAAAAAGAAAACAGTAATCCTCACGCGCCAATTCCGCCTTCCAAGCTATATCAATGGCAATCCAAGTGGGATGCTGATTGAAGTTTGTGCGGGATTGCTAGATGGTGATGATCCGGAAGAGTGTATCCGCAAGGAGGCCGCTGAGGAAACAGGCTTTTCCATAAAGCGGCCGATAAAAATCTTTGAATCCTATATGTCCCCAGGCTCCGTAACCGAAAAGCTCCATTTCTTCATCTCTGCTTACACTGAAGCCATGCACACCCTTGAAGGGGGTGGCAATCCCAATGAGCATGAGGATATCGAAATTCTGGAAATCTCATTTGAGGCAGCCCTTGAAATGATCGGAAATGGAGAAATCAAAGATGCAAAAACCATCATGTTGCTATATCACGTACGGGTCATGGGAATACTCTGAATGAGGTTACAGGCTTTATCCCTAAGCTGAAATCAAGGGGCTGTCGTGTACCTGTCATCCTTATCACAACAGCCTGACAGGGAAAAACCATACCCACACATAAATTCCTGTTTTGAATTTTTAACTTTTGAATCTTAAAACTTCTACCTTTATTCCTTCCAAAATAACCTTGATAAGCTCTTGAAATATACAATCAGGCCTTTACTTATTCTCTTATTATCCACCTTTTCTTACCTGTCGCTAGCCCAGGTAGGGCCAAATCTTGGACAGATGGACCGGTGGATGAAGTCTGCGCAGGCAGCGATGGAGCGGAAGGATTATGAATCAGCCAATTCAATTTTCAGAAACCTCATTGATTCCGGATTGCCCATCCCTGAGGATATGCCATACCTTTTTGCGGAGACACTTTTTGAACTGGGACAGTATGACAACAGTGCAAATTTTCTGAATAAGTATCTCGAGATAAACGGTTTCAAAGGAGCCCATTACCAAGGTGCCCAGGAGCTTCAGAAGAAGCTGGATCCCCCTTTAAAAGCAATACAGGCTTGCCAGGAGTGTGACAGACGTGGATATAGGTTTAAGGCTTGCTTTACCTGTGACGGAAGCAGGCAGACCGAGCAGGCCTGTAACTACTGTAAGGCAAAGGGAGTGGTGGGCTGTAGCAGATGTGCTGGATCAGGCATGGTCACCAAGGCAAACATATTCAATATTGTGGAGTATTTTGAATGTGAACGGTGCAGTGGAAAAGGACGGCTTACCTGTCCTGTATGTGAGGGTTCCTTTAAAGAAGTGAGTGCGTGCAGGACATGCGAAGGAAGTGGGAAGCTGCCCTCCGAGGTGATCTGTGATCATACCGTAGTCAAGCATGAGCATGTGGAAGAAAAATAAAACTGTGGATTCAGCGCTTTAAACCCTGTCTTGGATTCCCAATATTTTCCCTATCAGACGGAAAACAAAAAGGAGCCCATAAAGCTCCTTTTTGTTTTGTGGATTTGATTAGTATCACTTACAGTATTTTTCAAATGCTTCCTCAGCTCCCGGGTAATCCAGAACTTTGGCAAGCTGAAAATCATCACAGGCTCCGGCTATATTTTTCATTCCTATCTTCAGCAAGCCTCTGTTGTAATAGGCCTGGCCAAATTCTTTGTCCTTTTTGATTGCATTCTCATAGGAGCGGAGTGCTTCTTCAGAGTTACCCAACTGATGCTGCGCGCGTGCTTTCATAAAGGAAGCCATTGCGGGTGCACCGGGAATATCTTCTGCACGGTTCGCAAACAACAAAGCATTGGTGTAATTTTTCTCCTTATGATGGAGGTTGGAGAGGCCTAGCAGCAGCTGAAAATTATTGGGATCCAATAACAATGCTTTCTCAAAGTCAGCCTTGGCACCTTCAAAATCATTCTGTTCTTCCAATGCCCGGGCACGGTTGTATAGGGTATTTACATCATTTGGTTTGTAATCCAGACTCTTGGTATATTCCACAACGGCTTTTTGGTAATCACCTTCGTTAAAATACCTGTCTCCGGAACTGCTTCCGGTTTCTGAACATGACCAAATGGACACTGCCAGCAGCAAGCCCATTATGGCCTTCTTTCTCCTCTTCATTCTAGTTGTTTTTAGACTGCAACATTGTTTTCTCTTAAAGCCTCATTGAGCGATGTCTTGAGATCAGTAGAGGCTTTTCGCTGTCCAATAATCAAGGCGCAGGGAACCTGGAAAGTTCCTGCAGGGAAGTTTTTAGAGATAGATCCAGGGATGACCACCGAGCGCTCGGGTACATACCCTTTGTATTCCACAGGTTCCGGTCCGGTTACATCAATGATCTTCGAACTGGCAGTGAGTGTCACTCCCGCTCCGATCACTGCCTGCTTGCCTATCCGGACACCCTCTACCACGATGGCTCTGGAGCCTATAAACGCACCGTCTTCTACAATAACCGGTGCCGCCTGTACAGGTTCCAATACCCCTCCTATCCCTACTCCGCCACTCAAATGAACATCTTTGCCGATCTGCGCACAGGATCCGACTGTAGCCCAGGTATCAACCATTGTGCCACTGTCCACATAAGCCCCGATATTAACATAACTTGGCATCATCACTACGCCACTGGCAAGGTAGGCCCCGTATCGTGCCACTGCATGGGGCACCACCCGTACACCTTGTTTGGCGTAATTGGTCTTCAGCGCCATTTTATCGTGGAACTCAAAAGGCCCCACCTCTATGGTTTGCATTTTTTGGATGGGAAAATAGAGGATCACCGCTTTTTTTACCCAGTCATTTACCTTCCATTCGCCGTCCGTTGTAGGCTCTGCCACACGCAATTCACCGGAGTCTAAGTCTGCAATGACAGTTTTTATTGCAATCTGGGTTTCTTTCTCTTTCAATAATTCCCTGTTTTCCCAGGCGTGTTCAATAAGAGTCTTCAATTCCATTATTTTGGTTAGTTTCGTTTATGAGTGATAAGCCAGCTTCCCGACCCTTTGTTTTGGTCGCTTCTTCCCTGAAGCCGGCCAAAGATACAAGAGCATGGGGAAAGCTCGGCCATTCGCTGCGTGAAACAAACAAATACGATCTTAACTTCATAGGCTTTTTAGGGAAAAAGGCAGAAAAAACCAGCAAAGAAGGCCTGATTTCTTCACGGGCCAGAAGCGGATCTGTCTGGGGAAGGATCACTTCCCAGTTGGTCTTCTTGAGGGCTCTGATTAAAAAACGCCCGAAACTTGTCATCTGCTGTACCTACGAATACCTTCCGCTTGCGGCGGCTCTGAAACCTTGGATCAAGTACAAACTGATCTATGATGTCCAGGAAAACTACATCGCCAACCTGGACTTGAACCCCTCCAGTTCCACTCTGAAAAAACGCTTCGCTAAACACTTGATCCGCACCATGGAATCGGTGAAAGGGATTGATTTTTTCTTTCTGGCTGAAGGCTGTTATGTGTCGGAAATGCCCGAAAAATCACCTTACCTGATTCTTGAAAACAAATTTCAGGGGGAAAGCCTACCGCGACCATTTCTCAAACCTATATCCAAAGCCAGCTACCGCTTCTTGATATCAGGGACATTGTCCCCGCCATTCGGGGTACTGGAGGCCGTGGCTTGGTTCAAAACCATAGCAGTATATTTTCCGGATTCCACCCTGAATATTATCGGACATTTTACCTTGAAGGAGTATGGAGACCAAGTACTGCAGCAGTGCATCGGGGTAGAAAATATTCATCTGAAGGGAAGCTCCACTCCTATCCCCCATGATGAAATCATCGAAGCATTCAGGAGAAATGATTTCCTGCTTTTACCCTATCAGGTCTTGCCGGCAATAGCCGAAAAGATCCCCACCAAACTCTTTGAAGCTGCGGCATTGGGGCTTCCCGTGTTGATGACCCCCAATAAGAAATGGCTGGAATTTACCTCTTCTTATTCCGGTGGCTATCCTGTTGATTTTTCAGATTGCTCCCAGGCATTACACAGTTTTTCCCAAGCACTGGAGCAGATTTATTTCACGACAGATCCTGGCGCACACATCTTTTGGTCTTCCCAGGAAAAGGACCTTCACCACGTATTATCCCAGCTTCTGGACTAGTCCTACCTCCCGTGGATAAGTGGAAAACTTATCCACGACCCTCCTCCTTTTTACACTCATTTTCCTATTCAGGAAACTCAGCCTTTTCATTTTCCTGTCCCTTAAAACTTACTTTTATGCAGGTTCTATTCTATTTAATTGATTTAATATCAATGAATTATATATTTTTATTAACTTGACTAAATTAAATTTTAGACAAGACTAAAACAGTGAACACATTCTGATTCCGGTTATCCACAGCCGTTTTAGTCGGTAGTTAAAATTTATTTAGCTATATCTAAATAAATTTTTATATTTGTCTCAGTAAATAAAATGACAGATGTTACTCACCACAGCTGAAGAGAATTACCTAAAGGCCATTTACCATATTTCCGAAGGAGGAAAGAAGAGTGTGTCCACCAATGATGTGGCAGCAGAGATGAAAACGAAGCCTGCTTCAGTAAGCGATATGCTTAGAAAACTTGGAGACAAGGAAGTGATAGAATACAGAAAGTATTACGGGGTCCACATCACCGATGAGGGGAAGAAAAGAGCTCTTCAGACCATTAGAAAACATAGGCTTTGGGAAGTCTTTTTGGTGGAGAAACTGAGCTTCGCCTGGGATGAAGTCCATGATGTGGCAGAGGAGCTGGAGCATATCCAGTCCCCCCTACTTATCCAGCGCCTCGATGCTTTTCTGAACTACCCGAAGTTCGATCCGCACGGTGATCCTATTCCTGATGAGTTTGGTGATGTAAGAGCCAGGCCGAGGGTCGCCCTCAACGAAATGGAAGTAGACCAGATGGGTCAGATCGTCGCAGTGAAAGACAGTTCGGCGGCATTTCTTAGGTACCTTGATAAAGTGGGTGCCTATATCGGTGCACGGATCAAAGTATTGGACAAGGTCGAATTTGACGGATCACTGGAGATTCTGGTAGACCAGAAAAAGACCTTGTTCATGTCCAAGGATGTTGCTGCCAATATACTGGTAATCCAATCCTAACCCTTACAGCGATGAACATGCATTTGAGAATAGGTGTAGTGTTATTTTTCCTGCTGGTGACCGCATGCAGGTTTGACAGAGCCGAGCAGCGGGACAGACCTCAAATCGTGGCCACCACCAGCATATTGGCTGACGGGATCAGAAACCTGGTAGGTGACCAGGCTGATGTGATCGCCCTGATGCCCGCGGGTGTCGACCCCCACTTGTACAAAGCTTCAGTAAGGGATCTGGATCTTCTTCAAAATGCGGACCTGGTGATCTATCACGGTTTGTTTTTGGAAGGAAAAATGACTGAGATTTTTGAAAAGTTAGAGTATAACCAATCCCTGATCAATGTCTCGGAAAAGCTTCCTGCCGACCTGCTGATCAGGTCTGGACCCGAAGCCCACAGTGTAGACCCCCACATTTGGTTTGACGTCATGCTGTGGGAAAGAGCGATGGAACATGCTTCCGCTGAGCTTATCCTCTGGAAACCCGGGTGGCAACCAGTGATCCAGGCCAACACGGAAAACTACCTCGGACAGCTCCGGCAACTGGACCTGGAAATTAGGGGGAAAGTAGACGAGCTGCGCAGCTCCGGACAAGCCCTGATTACTGCCCATGATGCTTTTGCTTATTTCGGAAAATCCTATAAGTTGGAAGTAAGAGGACTCCAAGGCCTGTCCACACTAAGCGAACCGGGCTTAAGGGATCTTACAGGTTTGGTGCAGTTTATCGTCGACCGTAACATCAAAGCGGTATTTGCAGAACAGACCATCTCGCCCAAAGCTATAGAGGCCGTGGTGGCTGGCTGCACTAATCAGAACCATACGATACGGCTGGCAGGCCCACTCTATACGGATAGCCTGGACGCGCCGGACACGCCTGCGGGCACCTATATCGGTATGGTAAAAACTAATATTCAGACCATTTTTGAAAGCCTCAGACCATGATTACACAAGTCAATGAACCACTTCTTGAAATCCACGATTTGACAGTCAGTTATGATCAAAGCCCTGTACTGTGGAATGTGGATTTAAGTCTGCCTTCAGGCAAACTCATCGGCGTGCTGGGACCAAACGGCGCAGGAAAATCCACACTTATCAAAGCGGTTATGGGGTTGGTCACGCCTTCCGGGGGATATGTGAAAATATTCGGCTCCAGGCTCGAGGAAGTGAGAAGCAGGATCAGCTATGTGCCGCAGCGGGAATCCGTGGATTGGAATTTCCCGGCTTCCGTCCTCGATGTGGTGATGATGGGTACTTATGGAAAACTTGGACTATTCCGCAGACCCGGAGCGAAGGAAAGGCAGATTGCCCTGCAATCCCTGGAGAAAGTGGGGATGCAGTCATTTATAAACAGACAGATCTCCGAACTCTCCGGTGGACAGCAGCAACGGGTGTTCATCGCTCGGGCCTTGGCACAGGAAGCAGACCTATACCTGATGGATGAGCCCTTTGCTGGAGTGGATATGGCGACTGAAACGGCCATTTTCCAGTTGTTGCAAATGATGACTGCAGAAGGGAAAACCGTCGTGGTGGTACATCATGATATCCATTCAGCCATGAACTATTTTGACTGGATCATCATGCTGAACCTTCACCTGGTGGCATCCGGCCCAAAAGAACTCGTGATCACCGAAGACCTGCTACGAAAAACCTACGGAGGTAAGCTGAACCTGCTGACCAAAGTGAGTGATCTGATCAGGCAAAAAGACTTTAATCCACTGAAGACCTGATATGGATAATCTTCTCTATTTCTTCACTTTTCAGGACGCTTCCGTCGCCTTTGTGGTGATCGGGATCATCCTGCTTGGGCTGGGGTCGGCTTACGTAGGTACCTATAGCTTTCTGGACAAGAAGGCCCTGCTGGGCGATGCGATATCCCATGCCGTACTGCCTGGGATTTGCGTGGGATTTATCTTAGCCGGAGAGAAGAATTCCATCTATATCGTAACCGGTGCATTTGCATCGGGAGCTTTGGCCACTTTTCTCACCTCCTGGCTGAAGAAGAATACCCGGCTGAGTGAGGATGCGATTATTGCCTCGATTCTTTCTATATTTTTTGGCTTCGGGATCGTACTGCTGACCGTGATTCAAAAATCCGGCAACCCGGAAATGGCCGGGCTAAACCAGTTTATTTTTGGAAATGCGATAGCTATTGTGGAAGAAGACCTGTATATCTACGGTGGGCTTGCGTTGGTGATTATAGCTGCTTTGACGTTGTTTCAGAAAGAATTCGGTCTGCTGGTGTTTAATCCCGATTACGGCCGTGCCATAGGATACCCGATGAACTCCATACGTCTGGTATTTAATGTACTGATGATTTTGGCAGTGGTGATCGGGATCCAGGCCATCGGAGTGGTGCTGATGGCAGCTCTCTTGATTACACCAGGGGCAGCTGCAAGATTCTGGACGGACAGACTGGGGACATTACTGATCCTGGCAGGGATATTCTCGGCCATTTCAGGTGTACTGGGCACCTATGTTTCATTTGTGCTTCCCCAGATGCCCACCGGACCATGGGTAGTGGTGTGTCTTTCGCTGCTGGCTTTGATTTCCTTTCTTTTTGCCCCGAACAAGGGTGTGCTTTCCAGGTACATTTCAAGAAAGGCTTATCTTAAAAAGACCCATCGGGACCACCTGCTGAAAGCCTTATACAAGGGATTGGAAGTGGAAAAGAAAGAGCTTTCCGTCGAAGAAATCCATGAGCTCTATCCCTTTCAGCAAAAGGAATCAGACCAATCCATCAAAGACTTGATCACGGACCGCTTAATCGTCAAAAACCAACATGCCCTTACGCTTACCCCGCAGGGTAAATCTGAAGCAAAGCGGGTGGTGAGGCTCCACAGACTATGGGAATTATACCTGAATGAATACATGAACATAGCCCCTGACCATGTCCACGATACTGCGGAAAAACTGGAACATATCCTGACACCAGAGCTTGAGGAACTGCTCGAAAGCAGGCTGAATTATCCCAAACTCGACCCCCACCAGGAAACTATCCCCCGAGACCATGATGAGCTTTGACCAAAATGCATTTCTGATCATTTTCACCGCCGCCCTGATTTCCATCTCTTGTGGACTGTTGGGCGTGTTTATGATGCTGAGAAAAATGTCCATGACCGGGGATGCGATTTCGCACGCAGTTCTCCCCGGGATTGTAATCGGTTTTTTTGTATCCGGTAGCCAACGCGGCCTGGAGGTGATCATCGGTGCAGGAATCCTGGGGATACTGGCCACGCTGATGATCGACTGGTTGAAGAAAAAAGCCCGTGTCCAACTGGATGCATCCATCGGGATTACCTTTACCCTACTCTTTGCCATAGGTATAATTCTGATCAATCTTTTGGCCTATAAAGTAGACCTGGACCAGGAATGTGTCCTCTACGGAGAGATTGCCTACTTGCCGATAGACCTGTGGATTACCGGGTCAGGTGTAAACCTGGGTCCCAGGATCACCTGGCTTGCCCTGTTGAATATTCTGCTTGTCACCGGGTTTGTGGTACTGCTGTTTAAGGAACTGACGCTTACCAGTTTTGACGAGAACTTCAGTATGGTGATAGGTCTGCCTGCCGCGGCGATCAATCTGGCATTGATGAGTATGGTCTCCTACACTACGGTGAGCAGTTTTGAAGCAGTCGGCGCGATCCTCGTAGTAGCACTTTTGGTGGTTCCTCCAGCCACAGCATTTCTATGGACAAAGAAATTAGTACCTTTAATCAAAATCACATGTGGCCTGGGCGTTTTGATTGCATTGATAGGTTATTATCTTGCTTACTGGATGGACAGTTCTATCGCGGGCATGATGGTCACCGTGGCCGGGATTACATTTCTGGGCAGTGCATTGCTGAAGCATCTACGTCCGGATATAGGTTTAGGAACTTCTCCCACCAAAGAGCCGTTTGGCATATGAACCCAAAGAAAATGAAAAAACCGCTGATATTATTGCTACTTATCCTGGTGTCCGCCCGTTTGCAGGCACAGGACAAAATAGAATGGCTGAAATTTGAGGACGCTGTGGCCGCTGCCGAGTCTGCTCCGAAAATGCTCTTGGTAGACGTCTATACGGACTGGTGCGGCTGGTGCAAGAAAATGGACAAAGAGACGTTCACCCATCCCGAAGTGGTGAAGTACATCAACTCAAATTTTTATGCCGTGAAGCTGAACGCGGAGGATACCAAACGGACATTTGATTTCAAAGGTAAAAAATACAGTGAAATGCAGATGGCTAGGGCTATGAGGGTAAGCTCCTACCCTAACTTTGTGATCATTGACCCGACCATGAGGAATATCACCCAACTTCCAGGTTATCGGCAGCCCGGTGAATTTCTGGAGGGACTGGGAACTATTGTAGATAAAGGATTTGGACCCAAATGAGTTTTTCACTTTCCGGAAGGAATGACACCATCATCGCCTTGGCGACACCCCAGGGCTTAGGCGCTATAGCCGTTATTAGATTATCCGGTCCAGATGCGATCCGTATGACTAACGCCGTGTTTTCTGGCAAAAACCTGGAAAAGCAGGAGTCGCACACCATCCACTTCGGTACCATACGCGACGGCGACCGCATCATCGATGAAGTTCTCGTCTCCGTATTTATAGCCCCGCGTTCATTCACCAAGGAGAACGTGGTGGAAATATCCACACATGGCTCTTCCTATATTATCAATCAGGTTCTCAAGCTGTTTATCAGAAAAGGCGCACGCCCTGCCAAGCCTGGGGAATTTACGCAGCGGGCATTCCTGAATGGCCAGTTTGACCTGGCACAGGCGGAAGCGGTGGCCGACCTGATCCATGCAGACTCCGAAACCAGCCACCAGGCAGCACTAAACCAGATGCGTGGGGGCTTTTCCTCCGAGATCCAGCAACTCCGGGCCCAACTTATCCACTTTGCTTCCATGATCGAGTTGGAACTGGATTTCACGGAAGAGGATGTGGAGTTTGCCAGCCGTGATGAGTTAAGGGTATTGGTAGAGCGTTTGCTTCGTGTGGTTGAGGAGTTGATTGTAAGTTTTGACTTGGGCAATGTGATCAAAAATGGGGTGCCTACTGTAATCGCCGGGAAACCGAATGCCGGCAAATCCACGCTGCTGAATGCATTACTCAATGAGGAAAAAGCGATTGTATCGGAGATCGCGGGAACGACAAGGGATTTTATCGAAGATGAAATCAGTATCGGAGGTGTGATTTTCAGGTTTATCGATACGGCTGGGCTACGGGAAACCACAGATACCATAGAAGCAATAGGTGTGAGCCGAACCCAGGAGAAAATGAGGACAGCCTCGCTGATCCTTTATCTGTTTGACCTGAGTGATACGGACATGCTGGAGATCAACAGGGACATCAACAAACTGGAAAACCTGGGGGTGCCTTTCCTTAAAGTGGCGAATAAGACAGATAAATCTAAGGGCAATATTATAAGCCAGTTACGCATAACTCATCCGGATACTATTTTTATCTCGGCAGGTCGAAAGGAGAATCTGGAAGAGTTGAAACAAAGCATCCTGGAGCTGGTAAATCTGGATAAATTCAGGACAGGTAATACGATAGTGACCAACGTAAGGCATTATGATTCACTTACCAAGACAAGAGAGTCGCTCTTGGATGTACTGGGGGGGCTAGACAGTGAGGTAACCAATGATTTTCTGGCAATGGATATCCGGCGCTCCCTACATTACCTTGGGGAGATCACCGGGGAGATCACCACAGATGATTTGCTGGCTAATATTTTCAGCAAGTTTTGTATTGGGAAGTAAATAAACATTCGAGATAAATCAACCGAACAAAGTTATTTTAATACTTTAACAGTAAATTTAGTTTACCCAAAACAGACCAAGCTGATGAAAGCCTCTTCAAATTTATTTTTCATTTCATTGCTACTAATTCTTAATAGGTTGCAAAGAGGAATTCGAATCGCCTAGTATGAGTGTAGCTCGCTATATCGAGCTACTAAAAGATGGAAAGTATGACTATGCAGCATTGCTTGCATTTATATCCAAGGATATTCCGGAACTATTGAACTACCGAAACGAAAGTCAAATTATTTCAAATTATTCCATCAATCCGCTTTCCTCGTCTCTCCCAAAAGAATCAATGCTAGGAATGTATGTTCTTTGACGATAGAATCCATACGAGCAAAATCTTTGGATAATGCTTATTTGATGGGAGGATTCCCTAGCCAACAGCCGATGGTGATGAAAAAAGAAAACTTCGAATACATCGAACAAAATCAAGAAATACAAGAGGAAGTTGCAGACTCCTACTTTGACTGGTGGGAATCGAATAAGAACCAAAACTTTTCTGAATTTGATGATTATGACCCACTTGCAAATACAGAATATCGCTGGCTTTAATTTCAACTCAATTCACAAACCTTAAAAAAAGAGTCGCCAGTGGCTACACTTAATTTTTGTTTCCACCTCATTTTACTTTTTGCTGATTTGCCTTTTTTCTCAAAAAAAATGCATCTTGTAGATAGTTTTTTAACCAAGATTATACCTGAATGTCTGACCAGTTTCTCAAGCCCAAACAGTCCCTTAACAAAGCATTTCTAAAAGTTAAACCCAATCGATCAGCTATTGAGAGTTTTAAAGACAATCTCATACAGCTGATCGACCGGATCAATGAGTCTGAATCAGAGGAGTTTCACAAGAATCTGGTCATTGATTTCCTGAAGAAAACCTATTACGATCCCTCCCACTTTATCAACACCAAAGGCAGAAATGACTTGGTTATCCATACTGGGGATAAGGCTTTTACCCGACCGGGGGACACTTCTCCGTTAATAGGCAGGCTGAGGTAACTGTCCGAAACCTCAGCACGATAATAGGCCAAAAGCAGGTAGTAGATATAACCGAAGACCTCATTGGGACGCTTGCGGTTGGCATCCGAAAG
>JBMDXP010000076.1:0-3335 GCA_048819475.1 Algoriphagus sp. | reverse complement strand
AAAATTATTTTTATCACTTCTTTCATGGCCAAACACGAAAAGCCTAAAATCATTAAAATGAGTGTGGATGAGAAGGATCAACTACTGGCCCGTGTTGAGCAAAGCAGTCTTTGTGCAGAAGACAAGCGTATTGTTTCGGGGACGATCCAGAATCAGCACTGGGTATTTGACTTATATGAGAAAGGCAAATTAACGATGCATAAGTTACAGAGCCTGTTATTCGGGAAAAAGACTGAGAAGCGGAAGTCCGGAGAAAAATCCAGCGATAAAAAGGAAGAGCCTGAGCCTGCTTACGAGGAAGTAAAGGCGGGAGGGAAGGTTGCGAACGACAAAAAGACGGGGCATGGTCGCAAAGGGGCAAGTGAGTATACGAACAAGAATCAGGTTGACGTTTTGCACCCTACGCTGAAATCAGGAGATCCTTGCCCGGAAACGCCCTGTCCAGGAAAGCTTTATTCTCTTTCGCCTGGCAGCTTTTTACACATTAAAGGGCAAGGGCTTGCTGAAGTCACTCAGTATAGGCTTGAAAGACTCCGTTGCAGCGCCTGCGGTATCATTATAAAAGCGCCTTTGGAGTTCAAAGAAAAGTATGATGCTCCGTTTAAAGCGCACTTGATCTTGCAACGATTTTTTCTGGGTGTGCCGATGCATCGACAAATGGTGTTTCAAAAGATGCAGGGTGTTCCTTTAGCAGCCTCTACACAGTGGAGCCTGATAGAATCTGTGGGGGGTATGCTGATTCCTGTATTCCGCCATTTAGCTTATCTCGCGGCCCAAGGAGAGTTGATTCAAAATGATGACACATCGGTCAAGATTTTATCGCTGATGAAAGAAGGCGGGGAAGAGGGGCGCTCTGGGATGTATACGACGGGGATCGTTGGATTTTTTGAACAGCGCAAAATCATGCTGTTTTATAGTGGTAGAAATCACTCGGGCGAAAACCTTGATCGGGTGTTGGAGGAGAGGAATCCGAGTTTAGGCCTAATCAATCAGATGTGCGACGCCCTTTCAATGAATTTACCCAAAAAAAAGACGAATGTTTGTCACTGCCTGGCGCATGCCCGACGGAAGTTTGTTGAAATTGAGCATTTATTCAAGACAGAATGCGCACGGGTCATTGATTTGATTGGGCAAGTCTATCACCATGAGAGCCAGGCCGTTGAAAAGAAGCTCTCTCCTGCTGCCCGGCTTGAGTGGCATCAGAAGAACAGTACGAAGCCCATGGAAGAATTACACGAGTATCTGTTTCATTTAGACGCTGAGCCTAATGGAGCCTTGGGAGGTGCAATTCGGTACACCCTGAAGCACTGGAAGCGATTGACGCAGTTTTTAGTGGTAGAAGGGGTTCCGCTTGATAACAATGAGACCGAGCGTGGGCTAAAAATTGCTATTCGTAGCCGCAAGAATTCTCTGTTTTCTAAAACAGAATACAGCGCCCAAATGTCGGCTATATTGATCAGTATTATCGAGACCTGCTATGTGAATGAAATTAATCCATTGGATTATCTTGTCCGTATACAACAAAATAAGGAAGCGGTTTTGAGGAATCCTCAAGCCTGGCTTCCTTGGATGGAAGATATTCCTTTGAAGAAAGCGGCTTAAAGATTTCGCCAATTAGCGGGGAGACAGCCGGAGGGATTTCCTTGGGCAAGCAGGATATTAACTTCACTATGGCGAAGTGCGGCTGCGGCTTCCTGGGAAGTCGGCCAGAAAGCCAGCTTGCCTTTGGAGAATCGCTTTTGACAAAGCCAGAAGCCGTTACCGTCATAAAAAAGGAGTTTCACTGAGGTTCGTGCTTTGCCGCAGAACAGGAAGACTGTTCCAGAGAAGGGGTTTTGTTGTAGAATATCTCGGCATAGGGCTTGCAAGCCGTCAATTCCTTTTCGGAAATCGACTGGGTTTAAGGCGAGGTAGACCCGCTGCTGGGGTGAGATCAACATGCTAAAAACCAGGCTAAGGTGTCTTGAAGCTGCCTTTGGCTCGGGCACTGGCACTTCACGGAGGCTCCATCTCTGCGGGTAAATTCCAAGGTAAGGGCTTCCGCCTGATTTAAAAGAGGCGTGATGTTGGCAAAGTCCGTCATTTGAGGGGACTTCCTTAGTGTAAGCTCCTGGCGGAATTGGGTGGGATTGACGTTCAAATATTTTGTGATCTCTGACACACTGTATTGCTCGGTCAAGGCAATAGCAGCATTCCAAAGCTCATCAGGGATTCTGGGCCGTCCCGTCTTATGGGTTCGCCAATGACTGAACAAATGACCTACTTCTTCTAGCGTTGTTGGAGAGATATGCATTTCGGCTTCCTGTTGATTTAAAACAGGAATAGTGTAAAAAAACTATGGGGGTAAAATCACGCATTCTTACCGAAAGGACACAAATATACCCTCCGTTTTATACCCCGATTTTTTCTGGCGGTTAGCGGACGTTTTCGGATGATTAAAAATTAATTTAAAACCGCCAAATTGACATTTGTCGTTTTGGCGGTATAATGCTTTCCTTTTATTTTCACAGGAAAAAACTGGTGGCAGAATTGGTTGGGCGACAACAAGAGTTAAAGTGCTAGATAGTCGATTTTTTTCGAAGGTGATTGATATGGGATCTTTAATTGAGTGATTTTTTTAGAAAGTGAAAGCTTCTGTTTAGTGAAGGTTAAGAGTTGATATATCCCCTGCCTTAGCTATTTTATTCTGGTGGAGGCGGCGGGAGTTGAACCCGCGTCCATAAACCATTGACCCTTGAATCTACATGCGTAGTCATCCGATTTGGATTTAACTTGAAGCTTCCTCAGTGACAGGGAGCAACAAGCGAGCCTTGAACACTTTAGTCTAATGGGATAAGGCAGGCCACTAAACGAGCTTGTTCACTTGAGCGTGTGGAGATCGAACAAGCACGACCCTCCAGTCACGCCAACGTGTCAGTTTCGGCTGACTGTTCAACTATGCTGCCAGAGCAACTTTGTTGAATTTAGCGTTGTTTGCAGCCTTACGGCTTACTTTTTTGCCAGTTATTAGCAATGATATGAGATTAACGAGGTGAACATCACCCTCGGCATGCAACAAGAGCGTCAGTATTCATGTCGAATCCATAATCGCCCCCAATTGTTCCCATTATACAGAATGTGAGACCAAGAGTCGAGCGCCCTGATTCTACGCTAACTTAACAGGGTGTGAATAAAAGTGCGGTCAGGTCAAGCAGCCGGCGTTGTTGCATAACCCTCTGAGCAGAAACATTGGTTCATAATTTAAGCTACACGATAACTTTTGGGCATACCTATCCTGGTCATTTTATTTAACACCCCACAAGCAATCATCCCTTCTGTCTTTTGTCTGGATAGTT